>NZ_NTMH01000004.1 GCF_002307475.1 Pantoea allii
AAACCTCGGTTTGGGAGAAGGCTCCGCTTTGCCGGTTGGCGTACCTGTTCCCTGGCCGTCAGCGAACCCGCCAACTGGTTGGTTAAAATGTAATGGTGCCGCTATTACCTCTGCTCAGTACCCGCTTCTGGCAAGGGCCTATCCATCACTAAAATTACCGGATTTACGTGGGGAATTTATTCGTGGATGGGATGATGGGCGGGGAATTGATTCTAACCGTGAGTTGTTAGCAGCCCAGATTTCGACTTATCTTCGGACAGGCATGATGGATTATAATGGGAGTGATGTTGACAGTAGTGGCGTTTATATCGGTATGGCCTATTCTGGTGCCGACTTTGTAACTAAGTCAGTAGCATCACCAGGTGGTATTTATCGGGCACCCAATAATTTAGATCTTACAAACAGTGCTGCTCAGGATAATGGCGTTAGTGGCGGAGCTAGTAATTCAGTTTACAATAAAGAGGGTTCTGTATGGATAACCATGCGCCCTAGAAATATCGCATTTAATTATATTGTAAGGGCTGCATAATGAACCAGGCTGAATTAGATAAAAACTTTATAGCCGTTAAGGCTGGGGACGTCAGAGTTTATAATTTTGATGAGATCTCACGTGAATACCTTTCATCCGGCATTGAAAGTCTGGCTTTAGGTGTTGGCATTCCTGCCAATTCATGTATCGATGCGCCTTTAAAAAATAAGGATGGAATGGCAGTTTGCAGGACTGAAGATCTTTTATCCTGGGAGTACGTTAGCGATCATCGGGGTGAAACCGTTTATGATATTACAAACGGAAAACCATTTATTATAAAAAATTTGGGAGATTATCCAATAAGTACCACGCCCAAAAAGCCAGGCTCACAATATGATAAATGGGACGGGGATAACTGGATTTTGGATCTGGTGGCCCAACACGAAGCAGATATAGCAAGTGCTGAGAAATTTCGTCGAGAACTTTTGAGTGAAGTTGAAATAATGATATCTGACTGGCGAATTGAATTATTGCTTGGAGAGATTAGCGATACTGATAAAGCAAAGCTTTCAGCATGGATGGCATATAAATCTGCTGTGAAGGTCGTGGATGTTTCCACAGCCCCTGAGATTAGTTGGCCGAAAAAACCTCAATAGTGTTTGAAAATTAAGCGCTTGTGAAAAAAAAGGTAGCGATAAACGCTACCTTTAGCCTAATTTTTCAGGCTGTTTTTTCAAAGATCGAAGTGCTATAATTTAAATAAATCAATTTAGAATAACGCTATAACTTATCTTATCCCTATCGAAATGCCGTTTAAAATAGTTATCATTAAAAATAACCTTATCCTATTGTGAATTTTTTATAGTCCGTCGTGTAATCTCTATCACCATAAAACCTTCCGCTTTCAGAGTTGTAAAATGCACCTGGCTGGGCATGATTATTTTCACTCAACTCTACTAAATAAAAACCATTAATCTGATAATCAGCCGGTGCTACAATAGTGTTCTCAACAACACAATCACCATTTTTTATTACTGCATATTGCTTATTCATTATGAGTACTCATAAAAGATTGCAACGCCATTGGCACCTGCGCCTGATGGTTTGGCTGAGTAAGTAAGCACTTCAGGATAAGGATCATTATACAAGTTACATGTCCCACTGCCTCCAGCGCCATAACCTGCACCAGCCCCATTATTTCCAAAACCTCTATTACCCGCGGCGAATACTTCTCCGGATAGCATACTTGCACCACCTGATCCACCAAGTTGCCCTTGTGTTCCTAGGTAACCCCAGCCCCCATAAGTACCGTTAGCTTTACGCAAAAGCTTATAACCCAATTCTGTTTCGTTGAATTCCCCAATCCCTGGAACCCCTGGAATGACCATAAGAGAATTAACCGCATTGGTGTAATTAACTTGTGGACGTGTGGAAATAGAACCTGTACTTCCGCCCGATGCATAAATTTTGGTTCCGAACCAGGTTGTTCCTCCAATAATACCTACTGAACCAGTGACGCTTGCACCTCCCAATCCTATAGTCACGGGTAAGTTAGTAATTTTTGTAACGATAAGATCAATTTCAAATTCCACAAACCCCCCGCCACCACCACCCCCACCAGCTGCGGTATATGAAGAAGCATCTGTTGTTGCAGGACTACTTCCACTAGCCCCCGCGCCGACTAATTGGCAACGTACTTTCTTTGCCTCCGGATCAGGTGTGTAATTGCCAGATGTGGTCATAACAATCGTACGAATAAGCCTGCCTGAAAACTTCTCTCCCAAACCGAGGTTT
>NZ_NTMH01000001.1 GCF_002307475.1 Pantoea allii
CCACCCGCCACAAACAATCAATAAAACGGACACCCTATGAATTATCAGTTTAATGAAGGCGCTTTTGCGCTGTTTCCTGCTGCCTGGCAGGACACCACCATGAATATTTTGCGGGATGACGCCAGCGGACTGGCATTAGTGGTGAGCCGGGGTGTGATTCCTGAGGACAGCGATGCGGAAAAAGAGTTTCAACGTCAGTGGGACACGTTGCGCAGCCAGATGGGTCACATTCAGCAGACTGAGTTTGTTCGGGTTACGGCTGGCGCGGATAACGCTTTGCGTGCGGTAGAAGTTGAAACCGCCTTCGATCGTAACGGACAAGCCGTGTGGCAGCGACAGTTGGCGGCCCGGGTTCCGGATAGCAACATCTTAATGATTTTTACCCTCTCCGCGATGCGCGCCTTCAATGAAGAAGACGGACAGCGTTGGAGTGCCTTCAAACAAAGCTTGAGTCTGAACAACCCACGGAAAGCATAAGCTATGGATAACCGTGCGGCCCGCGTGGGCGATGAGATCATTCACTCCAGTATTTTCGCTGATATCACCAGTATTGTTGCTGAAGGCGCAGCCTACGCCGTGATCGGCGCTGCGGTCGGTGCGGCGGCAACAGCAGCAGCACCATTGCTGGGTGCAGGAATGGCTGCGGCCGGCGTGGCAGCCATTGGTTCCAGCTGTCTGCTCAGCGGCATTATTGGCGGTGTATTAGCGAACGCTGCGGGCATTTCGGATGACATCACTAAAGCGGCCGATGGGCTGGGAGACATGATATTCCCGCCTTCTCCAGCCGGTGTGATCGCTAGCGGCTCTGAGAATGTTCACGTTAATGGTCTTTTAGCTGCACGCGCGGCCGGGATGCTTACGCCTGGAGATACGCCGCCACCGGAACCGCAATCGCCCAAGAGTTTCGCAGACTATGGCGGCATGCTGCTCTCTGCGGTGGGGCAGTTTGGCAGTGCAATGTGGCAACCCACGGTCGCCTCCGCCGATGCTGGCACCTCTCCGCTGGAGCAGGACAAAGTGGCCTGTGAAAAGCACAGTGCACCGCAATATCTGGCGCAGGGATCGAAACGCGTCTTTATCAATGGCCAGCCTGCGGTGCGGGCAAAGGATAAAACCACCTGTGATGCCACGGTGAGTGACGATGTTTCCCCCAATGTCATCATTGGTGGTGAAACCGTCACTGTAAGAGAGATTAAAAGTGGCAAGGTGCCAGGCCTGGCCGTGATGATGATCGGCCTTTCCCTGATTCGTGGTCGCCCCAGCCAGATCCTGAAAAATATGCCCTGCGCGCTGGCGAGCGCCGTGGGCGGGATGATGGCGGATATGGCGATTAACGCCGCCTTCTCCTCGCTGTTCCCGGTTCATGCCTCCACCGGCGTCAAAGTTCTTAATGATGATGCCGAGCGCGATTTCTCCCTGCCTGGCCGCTTCCCGCTTAGTTTCCAACGTAGCTATAACAGCCTGACACAGCGCAGCGGATTATTTGGTTCTGGCTGGGCGACGGTGTTTGACAGCTATTTAACGCTGGATGGCAATCAGGCGACCTGGTTTGATGACAACGGGCGCGAGCTGAGCTTTGCGGTTCCCGGTGAAAAAGAGGTGCTCTACAGCATCAGCGAAGGGCTGATGGTACGGCGCAACGAACTGGGTGATATCGCCATTGCCGACGACGACGGTGCGGTATGGCGTCTGTACAGACGCACGGCCGCTGATCCGCAAGTGCTGCGGCTGGCTTCTCTGAGCGACGAGTACGGCAATGCGCTGGAGATGGGCTGGGATGAGCAGGCTCGCCTGGTGCGTATTCATGACGCGCCGCTGGCTATTGACGTCACCCTGCATTACGACGACAGGCTGCACACACGGCGTCCGACATCAGCCAGCCATTTTGATGGTGATCAGCACTGGCCATTAGCCCACTGGACCTACAATGAACAGGGCCAGCTTGCCAGCGTCACCGATGCCGCAGGCGTTGTCTCGCGTCGCTTCCGTTACAACGATGACGGGTTAATGGTCTGGCATCAACTGCCCGGCGGGCTGGAAAGCGAATATCGCTGGCAGAAACTGGATCACTGGCGCGTCGTTGAAAACCGCACCAATACCGGCGACGGCTGCCATATGCATTACGACTTAGAGGCCGCTATCACGCGCGTCTCCACCTATGACGGTCAACAGCGCGAACACCACTGGAATGCCGCAGGCCTCATCACCTGTTTTATTGATGAGCGCGGCGAGAAGTGGCGCTATGAGTGGGATGAAAACGAACTCCTGACGCGTCGTATCGATCCGCTGGGCAACGCGGTGAGCTTCACCTATGACGATCTGGGCAACCGCGTTGAAGAGAAAGATGCGGATGGCGGTGTGCAGGCGGTGCAATGGCTGTCACACCGCTCTCTGCCGACGGTCGTCGCAGGGGCAGACGGTGCCACAACGAAATACTATTACGATCCCCATCATGGCCTTGAGCGCGTGGTCAATGCGCTCGGGCAGAGTACCTTCTATAAACGGGATGAGTTTGGGCTTGTTGTCGAAGAAACTGACGCGGCGGGTAACAGCTATCGTCGCGAATTCAATGATGCCGGCCAGGTCATCCGTGAAACAGACTGTTCAGGGCTGACGACGCGCTACCGCTATCATCCCCTTGGCTGGCTCAGCTGTGTGACTGCGCCGGATGGTGAAGAAACCCGGTATCACTATGATGCAGCGGGCCGTCCTGTTCTGCTGGAGCGGGCAGAGGGCTGGGAAGAGCGGTTGCGCTGGAGCGACAACGGCCTGCCACTGGCCCATGAGTCAGCCGATGGTAAACGTAGTGAATTCCGCTACGATAATGTCGGACGCTTAATCGCCAACCGTAATGCCCAGGGTGAGACGGTTCAGCGCAGCTGGGACAGCCGCGGCCGGTTGACGGCGCTGCAAAACGAGAACGGCGAGCAGTATCAGTTCGAGTGGGGTGCAGATTCCCTGTTGCTGGCCCAGGTTGGGCTGGATGGCGTTGCCACGAAATACGATTATGACGCCGCGGGCCGCACGGTATCACGCACCTTTGCCGCCGGACATCCTCAGTCCATTACCCATCGTTACCACTGGAGCCGTGCAGGGCAACTGCTGGCGCGGACCACACCGGAAAGCCAGACGCGCTATCACTACAGCGGTGGTGGTCAACTGGGTAAAGTGTCGCAGCATCTGCCGCTGTCTGACACCGCGTGGAGCCAGCAGGCTGAGCAGGAGATTACGTTTACGTATGATGCGCTGGGCCGCATCGTAGGTGAGCAGGGGGAGCAGGGCGCACTGGCCTGGGATTACGACGCGCTGGGCAACTGCACGGCCTTAACCCTGCCGGATGGCCGTAACCTGAAACAGCTTTACTATGGCAGTGGCCATTTACTGAGCATCGCGCTGGACAACTTGCCGGTCACCGAGTTTACCCGTGACACATTGCATCGGGAACTCAGCCGCACGCAGGGCGGCCTGACCACGCGCAGTGAGTATGACCGGTTGGGCAGGCTGCGCCGCCGTGACGTTTTCAAAGGGGAAGCACAGCGCCCTGCGCCGCGCGTCTGGTCCCGTCGGCGGGACTTCGATTACGGCAACAACCTGATCCGTGAAGAGCGCGACGATAACCCGTTCAGCCAGACATTATGGAACTATGATAACGCCGGTCGGCTGCTGTCTCAGGAAGGCGCACAGCCAGGTAATGAGCAGTGGCGCTGGGATGGTGCAGGCAACCCGCTGGATCGCCATACTGCTTCCCACATCATGCATAACCGCGTCACCGAGCTGAACGGTATCCGCTGGCAGTACGATATCCATGGCCGTACCACCGAGAAGGATGACGGCCAGACCCGCTGGCGCTACCGTTACGATGGTGAGCACCGCCTGACGGACGTCATCAGCGAACCGCGGGACCGCAATAAGCCACGCGCTAAGGTGAGTTTTCGCTACGATCCGCTGGGGCGACGCATCAGTAAAACCAGCCAGCAACTGTTACAGGGCAGGCCGTCTGACAGGGCCGTCACAACGCGCTTTGTGTGGGAAGGCTATCGTCTGCTGCAGGAGATCCACGACGACATTCCGCTTACCTATGTGTACAGCGACAGCCAGAGCTATGAGCCGCTGGCCCGTATTGATGGCGTGGAAAGCCCGGAGATTTACTGGTTCCATAATGCGGCCAATGGAATGCCGGAGTTGCTGACTGACGGTGAAGGGCAAAAAGCCTGGGAAGGTGTGAACAGCCCATGGGGCAAACTTCTGCGCGAGTCTAATCAGCGCGTTCCGGGCTACAATCAGAACCTGCGTATGCAGGGCCAGTATCTGGACCGTGAAACCGGACTGCACTACAATCTGTTCCGTTATTATGATCCGGACAGTGGCCGGTTTACCCAACAGGACCCGATAGGGCTGGCGGGTGGTTTAAATACTTATGCATATGCGCCGGATCCGTTAAGCTGGATTGACCCGCTGGGGCTGAGTAGATGTTCAACGCATAAAGATGTAGAAACCCCATACGGACCAGCAACTCAATCAACCGCTCCTGAGGCTTTGGCAGCCAGATCACAAGTAGAAAACGGGGCAACGTTATATCGTGTTGGTACGACCGGGCGTAGTGAAACAGTAGGTGCACAATTCTGGGCTTTAGAACATCCCCATTCGCCGGGCTATGCGAATAGATATGGAATCCCACAGGAAAATGTGGACAGAAGTAATTTCTTGATGACTGCACGTTTAAAACCTGGGGCTGAATTTGTCACGAGGCCTGCTCCGGGGGTTGGAGAAAACTTGGGGGGTGGGATCGAAGTAGTGGTTCCGCCGGATGCTGTTGATATTCAGAACTTTAATCTCTTTTAATTATGAAAAATGACATTTATTCTCGTTCAAAAATACTAGCTGGCAAGTTGGAGAAACAGTCGGTCAATAGCGCGAATATTGCTAAGGATATTACAGATGCTATTGATTACAGCGCCACATCTGGTGAGGCCCTTATGAAAATTAAATTTCATATAAATAAGGTGTTGTCGGATGCAGAAAAATACAATGGTGAGATAGTAAAATTAGCTTTTGATATTAAGAATGATATCATCAAGTTGATTGGTTAATGTTTTCGAGGTTTAATCCGGAAGCAATCTTAACGAACCTTCCGTTTTTTTACTTTAACCTTCTGTCAGGCCATCACCGCGCTCATCCGCTGAAGTGCCTGCCAGGGTTCGCTGCGTTTTTAGAGAAGGTCATGTCAGATCGGTAGCGTGCGCGGGGAAAAAGTCCGCATCGGGATCTTCGGGTTAACGGTCTGCCGGTAAAGGCAAAGGCGTGCTCTTTAATAGGCTTTGAAAGTGGATATTAAAATATTTTGTGATTACGGCATAACTCTTGTAGATAGAGATGGGAAAATCTTTGCTTTGCTCGACTCCGGTGAGCTTGTTCCCGAATACCTTGAAGCTGAAATTAACGAAGAGGAAGCTGAAAAAGTTCAAAAAAGTCAACGGGATGCTTGTGAAGTGATAATTTCTTTAAGTGACAAAATAATAAAGGTACCGAGGAAAAAATAAAAAATTATTATTTTATATCTTTCTTTTAAAAAACGCATTCCGCTTTAAAAGTAAAAAACTCTCTATTGATGAATGTGTAAGTCAGAGAGTTTATTTTTTAACCTCAATGTGTAGGGCGTTTTATCTATGCTGACCTATCTGCAGGAAATTCAGAACTATGTTTCACTTATCTGTGTTTTCTAGGTTAACCAAGCTACGAAACTCAACATGAAACCCCTTCAATAATTGATAAACTAATCGAGAATGGCTATTTACTAAAAGTATGAAATTAATTAATTATCAGAAAAAGAAGATATTAATTCACGATGGTTTAGAAAATGCTTTCTTGATGAATGATAAGCTGATTTCGTGTCCGTACTGTGATGGCATGGTTTATTATGGATTGCACAATTCAACGGATTTAGATATGTATGAAGAAAAGAAAATGAAAGCTGTAGTCAGCAGTATTAAAGGGTTGAAGTTGACTGGAAATGAAACCCAAGAGTATCGATATAAAAATAGCCAATTAAGATTTTTTGAAACAAAATGTTCAAATGAACTGCATGATGTTTTAGTTGTTTTTACTTATAAGGAGTTACAGCCTGCTCGTTATGAGTCCTATCTTGTAGGAGTATTTGACAATAATGCCCTCAATAAAGAGTGCTCTTGATTCTGAATCAAGAGTGTTATTTTGCAATGAGGCATTTGTCTTTTAATTTTATGGCTTTTTAGTGGAAAGCTTGGTGGATAAGGTCAACTAAACAACCTGCAGGCTAACCTTTATCAGTAGACGCGGAATGAGCTGGGATGGATTGATAAGTCAGATTTTGACAAGATGTCTTATTAAGAAAATCAGATGAAGACTGAGGTCCATAAGAAGCAGATGTGTATCTTGTTTTTAAGTAAACATAGTTTTGTATATGTTAAAAGTTCATCCCCCATGGATGAGCTAAAATTAATATTAATAAAGAAAATGGAAATGTAAAATTTGGTAGTAGATTAGTTCTTTCTTTCACTTCCACTAAACAAGAGATCTTTCTGATTGAAGGTTTTCGCGCTCCGTCAATTCGTAATTCAACAGGCAGGAATTTAATATCATTTGAGGCGGTAATGGGAATAGAATCGGATTATATTGGAGATGACGCGTGGAGGAATTTAGTTGATTCATTTAGTGGGGCCTACCCAGATGAGGATGTGAAGGCTTTAGCACGAAAAATGAATGGTATGAGCGATATAGCTATAGTAGTAAATGGTAAGATTGGTCTAAAAGGTGGTCTTGAATGGAGTGAAAGAAAAATAGCAATGTTGGAAAATATTCGACCAATTGATTGCCTTAATGATGATGTGTTGTTAAAAAGACTTAAAGAGTACTTAATCGAATTGCCATGTTGACTTCAATAGAGTGACATAATGAGTTGAAGCTTAATGAATTCATGGCTAAATTCATTAAGTGTATGAAATTGATTGAATTGCGGCGTGGTTGTTAAAATTAATGATGAACTATAAGTCTCTTATAATACTGAGGTTTAAAAAATACTTTTTAATTAATAAATAATTGCATTTATAAAACGACGCACTAAAAAATATCAGTCGTGATACTATAGCTGGACTTCAGGTTGCTACTATAAGCATAATTAAAAGTAACTTCAATAAGGAGTTTTCTGTGACTGAGCTCATTTTTACAGGTTATGGTATAGACATAATAAAAAGAAATGATGATTACTACGTTCGATATGACGATGGCACAGTTGCTATGTTTGAAAAAGAATCAAAAATTACTTTTGTTGAAGCACTGAAAGCTCAAAGAAGTGAACGTGATGCCTATGAAGTTATTATTGCTACCCAATCCAGAGAAGGAGGGGTATAGCTTCAATTTTGATGGGGGCTAATTTAAAAATGAATTGATAAAATGCTTGAAAAAACATAATTCTTAAGAAGTAATAAATTAAATGATATAGAATCTGACAGGCTGAAATGTGTGCTGTGTTAGTTTATTATTGGTCATGAGTTCAGAAGCAACCATTAATCCTAATCAAGTAGTTAAGAAAATAATTGTTAAAATTTAAAATTTGGATAAAGTTATGGAAAAAGTTATTTTCAGTGGTTTTGGTATGTTTATTACTCAACAGAATGAGGAGTACTATATAAATTACGATGAGGGTGGGGTTGTTAATAAAGATGTTAAATGTAAAGTGAGTCCAGAAGAGGCATTCAAAGCTCAACAAAGTGCACAAGATGCATATGAAATCATGCTACTCACTCAAAATAGAAAGAAATTAAATCATAAATAAGGCTTGGTGTTTTTATATCTTATAAGAATTTATAAAATAATTAAATCTTATAGTTATGCAGCTTTTAGTACTTTTTGATTATAAGATATTAATTTTTTAAGCAGAGTGCCGATGGTTTGAGGTTGGCATTACGCTAGAGTTGTAATGGAATTGATGAGTTAGATGGAAAGTGGTCACTGCGGTCAGCCATATATTAACGGTCAACAGGATTACTATGGGTTTAGAAGGGTTGAGTCAAAAAATATATGATATCTTGATGTCATCCTCTTACGCTAATGAAGCCGAAGAAATTAATAATCTAATGAGTAATGTACTCACATTAAACGAAATATATCCTGTGAGGTTCTCAGCTATTGAAAGTTTACTTTCACGCTGTCATCCAAGATGGTTAGGTGATTACTATGTTAAAAATGTTTCCTATGCGGAATGGATAAGCCTTATTACGCAATTTAAAACAAAGTTGCTTCAGTTGAAATTGAAACAGACGGCAACAATTAAATATAAAAAGCATTAAGGATTGATATGTTAAACGCCATAATTGTAACTATATTAGATGATAAGAAAGTGGTGTTTGAATCGGTAGGTTGCGGCCAGGACATATCTTGTTTTTCAACGCGTGGCTTTCTGGAAAAAGGAAAATCTCACTGCGTTAGCTTTGAAAACGAAAGTGAACAAATTATAGCGATTACAAAGCTGATCGAAATCGATGCTTTATTTTCATATGGACAGGGATGGGCACCATCTCAGATCATGGATTACTTAAAAGAAAAGAATAAAATCAATATGTCTTATAAAGAAATAGCATGGAGTGGGTCAGGAAATTACGTTATAACAGAAAGATAACAACCTGGTTTTACAATCCAGGACTTTACCCAAAGCGTTTCCCTGTTGAGCCAGTGCAAAGAGAACTTGTTAAGCAACTCGCGCAGGTCGTGACGAGCGCAGCGGCTGTGGCAGGCAGTGCTGTCAGTGGTATCATTGCTGCTCCCGGTAACGTGCCACGCACCGGGCGCTATATTGTGGGAACCATTCAATCGTTGGCGGTATTTTAATGCAATTTTTATCATGGCTTGTCGGGCGTAATATCGCTGAATTACTGCAACATGGTCGCGAAATAGATCAGGTAATCGCACGACAGGATAAGTCCATACTAGCCCGTTCCACTCCAGAGCTTGAACGTTATTTTACACAGCCTTCCGGGTCGCTTCCCAGGCAAAACGGCTTCCCGGTTGCAATAGTTCTGATGCTGTTGCTGGTCGCCTTTGCATTTAATTTGCTGACATTTCTGCACGCGTTACCTCCGCTCAGCCCACAAGTACATGCGTTGAGTTTTTTTGTTCCCTCAATCGTCATTATTGGCGCGATACTCACGGCCAGTTACCTGCTTGCGCGAGGCCAAACAGCCGGTGTGGCGGGGCTGGCTTACGTCTGTGCGATGTTGCTTATATCGACCGTTTTACTATTGATTTACAGCATTGTTAAGGGTAGCCACTCGGGACTGTGGCTGCTTCTGGCATTGGTTGCTTTGGCTGGTGCTCGCTGGATACTTAACGGGCAGGCTTTCATCCTGTTTGCCATTTACTGCCGGACACAACGCCTCGCCAGCGTTGCCCGGCAGCGTCGCATGAAATAGCCCGCAGGTTGGTCTGTGGTATCCTCTTTGCAGACCAACTCATTCCCCCATTCCGCCCACATCCCCTTTTTTATCCTCGCGTTGAATCACACTCAACACGATAACGCTGTCTCCCGTCTTCTAAAATCCACCACACATCTCCAAATATATCCCTTCCTGTCACCCTAAATAGATTCCGGCCTTACTTACTTCTGTTAAACCTTCCCTTATCAAATCAAGTGATCTGACGCTCATAACGTTTTTTTATTTAGACCTGCCTCCCATTTCTGGCCCGCTCTGCCGCAGACATCTTCCGCACCTTAGCGGAAACCGCTTGTGTTTACATACCTTAGGTTTCCGTTAGGCTTTTCATCAAGGTACGGAACAATCCGGCAAGAGGGAAACCATGCTTATTGATCGCGAAAGCATATTCTTAAATAAAGCATTTACCAGTAAAGACGAAGTATTCGATTTTATCGCTTCACATGCGGTTGCTCAGGGATGGGCGATGAGCGTGGAGGAAATAAAAACCGACCTCTGGCTGCGGGAACAGGAATATTCCACAGGCTTTGAGAGCCAAATCGCCATGCCTCATGCCAAAACGGAAAACGTAATAAAGGCCGGCGTGATTTTTATTCGTCTGAATGACGCAATTGAATGGCAAAGTCTGGATGGAGAACCCATCAAAATAATCTTCGCACTGTTGGTGCCAAAATCGGGTGCCAGTATTCTGCATCTAAAAATCATCAACGCGCTCGCAAGTCAGATTGTCGATGACGATTTCAGGCAAGCGTTGTTTACGATCGAAAATAAGGATGCCCTGCATCAGTTTATGATGCAACGAATCCAGTTTAAGGAGGAAGCATGAATATTGTAGGCGTCACGTCCTGTATTGCTGGCTTAGCGCATACACCGATGGCAGCGAAATCGCTGGAAAAAGCGGGGCGCAAGTTGGGACATCAGGTGCATATCGAACAGCAAGGGGCGATGGGGATGATCGATAAATTAACCCCGGAACATATTGCTGAAGCGGACTTTGTGTTGATTGCCGCCGATCGCTCGATTGAAGAAGAAGAGCGCTTCGCCGGTAAGACCGTAATCAGGGTGAAAATCAGCCAGTGCGTCGGACATGCAGCCGAGGTCATTACAAAATGCGTGGCGGCTGTCGAGGCGCGCCGTAACCCGTGATATTGGTGACAAAATGAAAAAAACTATGGTCAATATCAAAAACCATTTAATGACCGGTATCTCTTTTGCGCTGCCTGTCATTATTGCCGGATCGTTAGTGGTCGCGGTGGCCAAAATTATCGGTATCCTGCTTGGCGAACCTAATCTGGACAGCTTCGCTCACAGTAGCGGCCTGGAGAAATGGCTGTATCTTGCCCAGGATATCGGATTTAAAATTATTGGCTTAATGAATTATGTCTTAGGTGCCTATGTCGCCTATTCCATTGCAGGTAAAAAAGGTCTGGCTCCGGGTTTTGCGGCGGGTCTGATTGCCTCTGTCACCGGCTCAGGTTTTTTGGGCGCCGTACTGGGCGGCTTGCTGGCAGGCTACTCCGCGGAATGGGTATCCCGGAAGATCCGCATCACTGGTTCTGCCGCCTCGTCCGTGCCCCTTATCATCTTGCCGTTTATTACTGTTGGGCTGCAGGTTGTGGTGATGCTGTTGCTGCTGGGCGATGTCCTGTCCTGGCTTAACAGTTCGCTGATGGCCTGGGTCCAGCGTATGACCGAAGACGGCACCAATACGGTGGTGCTGGCTGCGGTACTGGGTGGGATGATCTGTTTTGACCTGGGGGGGCCGGTAAATAAAGCCGCATGGGGAACGGCAAATGTGCTGTTTATGAGTGGCGTGTATTTACCGGCCATTTTAGTGAATGTCGCCATTATTATTCCCCCCTTAGGCTACGCCGCTGCACGATTCCTCCGTCCCGGTAATTTCAGTGAGACTTTAAAAGAAGCCGGAAATGGCTCGGTCATTATGGGCATTTTAGGTATTTCGGAAGGGGCGATTCCATTTACCTTAAAAAATCCGGCGCGATTAATTCCGTTAAACATACTGGCAGGGGCCATGGGTTCAATGACCGTGGCGCTGTTTAAAGCCTATCCCATTATGCCGCCACTGGGTGGATTGTATGGTGGCTTTACCGTGGGGAATGCATGGGCTTACTTTCTCGGTGCATTGGTCGGGACTCTGATTATAGCCATAGGTGCAAATTTCTTAGTGAATTTTAATGAGTCGGAAATCATCAACGAAAATATCAATAACGCCTCCAATGATATTGAAATTAAATTTGACTAAAAATTTATTTTAGTAAGGTTAATAACATGAAGAAACGCATGGTTCATCTCTATACGCATACTCACTGGGACCAGGAGTGGTATTTTACCTCATCACGTTCGCGTATTTATTTGTTTAACCATATCAAAAACCTTATCCAGGTGCTGGAGGGTAATCCAGACTTTCCCTGTTATTTACTTGATGCGCAAAGTTCACTTATCGAAAGCTATCTTCAGTGGGCTCCTGAGGATCGAGCCAGACTCACGAAACTGATCGCCGATGAGCGTTTGCTGACCGGCCCCTGGTTTACCCAAACAGATCAGTTGGTGATTCATCAGGAGTCTGTTGTCAGGAATTTGTTTTACGGTATGGAAGTGGCTCAACGCCATGGCAACGTAATGAAGCTGGGCTATGTCCCTGACTGCTTTGGGCAGGGCGGCAATATGCCGCAACTCTATCGCCAGTTCGGTATCAATCACGCCTTGTTCTGGCGCGGCATCGCCGATAATACGCTGCACGAAACAGAATTTTTCTGGCAGGGTGATAATGGTGACCGGGTTTTTGCCCTGCAAATGCCATGGGGATACCACTATGGTGGCCTGCTGGATGAAACGCCTGAAACCATGAAAGCCTTTCTTGATGAGAAGATGGCGGCTATAGAAGCGCGCAGTCATCGCCAGCACCTGCTGTTTCCTCATGGCTTCGACCAGGCTCCCGTGCGCCGCAACTTGCCAGAATTAGTCGAGCAGTTTAATGCCCGTGATGATAGCCGCCATTATCAAATCAGCAACCCGCTGACATTTATCAAGGCGCTGGAGCAGGATGTGGGCACCGACGCGCGGACATTAGAAGGTGAACTCACCGAAGCCAAACATTCACGGGTACATAAAACGATCTTTTCCTGCCGTGCTGACCTGAAGCTACTCAACAATGAGACTGAAGCGCTGCTGGTTAACACGCTTGAGCCCATACTGGCCATCAGCCAGAGCCTTGGGCATGCTTATCCAAAGCATATTGTTGCCGACATCTGGAAACGCATGTTTTATAACGCGGCGCATGACAGCATCGGCGGATGTAACAGCGATGATACCAATCAGGATGTCTTCTTCCGCTATAAAGAAGCAAAAGGGCTGGCGCAGAATTTACTGGAGTTACATACAAGGCTTATCACAGAGCGCATTCCGCGCCATCATGATTTTACCTTTACCGTGTTTAATCCTCTGCCGTGGCAGGTAGCTCCGCAAATAACTTTCGAGGCCTGGTTGCCCGGGTTGCCTTTTACCTTACGTGACAACAACGGTGAGGCTATTCCCTGCGTTATTGAGCAGCAGCAGGACCTCACTCAGTATGTACTTAACCAGAGTATCCGTTTAGATCCGGGCAAGCCCTGGCACAAACCCGAAAAAGTCTATCGCACGCGACTCACCGCCAAAAGTCCTGGCTTACCCGCGCTGGGCTATTGCCGTTGGTATATGGATTTTGCTGAAGACGGGGCCACTAAGCCTGATACCAGCAACCAGACCAGTATCGAAAATGACTATTACCACATCCAGGTAGAAGCAAATGGCTTGCTGACGATTACCGATAAGCTGAGTGGGAAAGGCTATAAGCGGCAGATGCTGTTTGTGGAAAATGGTGACGATGGCGATTCTTATAATTATTCCCCGCCGCGTGCTGACTGGATCATTACCTCCGAAAACAGCATGACGGCAGTGCAAAGTCAGAAAAGTGCGATCAGCCAAAGTCTGTTGCTTACGTATGCCCTTAAGGTGCCGGGTGATCTGACCGAAAGGGCGGCAAGAGTGACATCTGCAACGCTCAATTTGTCCGTAAACATCAGGTTACAGGACGACGATCTCATCCGGTTTACCCTGGATGTCGATAATAATGGCCTGAGCCACCGCCTTTGTGTGCACTTTGCCACGGATATCTGTGCCAACGTGTCATGTGCCGATCAATTGTTCGGCGTCGTAACCCGGCCTGTGCAGTTAACTAATGCGCTTCACCTGTGGGAAGAAGAACGCTGGCAGGAAAAGCCGATCTCGATTGAACCGATGCAAAGCTATGTCAATGTGCATGACGAGCAGCACGGCTTTACGCTGCACACCAATGGCGTTCGTGAATACGAAATCGTAGGGGATGATTTCAATACGCTCTCGCTGACGCTGTTCCGCACGTTTGGCTTTATGGGTAAAGAAAATCTGCTTTATCGGCCGGGCCGCGCGTCCGGTGAAAGTATCGTAGAAACGCCTGATGCCCAGCTGTTGAAAACCTTGTCATTTGCGTTTGGCTGGCGAACTTACCGCGGCACATTCGATGAGGCCCAACATGCCCGCGTGTCGAAAACCTGGCTGACCGAGTTTCCCGTTTATCAGGACAGCGACTTCCTGAACGGACGACTGCGTTTTTGTTGGAATGATGAGAAACGCGATTATCCCGAAACCTACAGTGCGCTGAATCTGCCCGCGACGTTCAGGGATGCGCTGGTCAGTGCGGTGAAATGTGCGGAAGACCACAGCGGAATCATTGTCAGATTTTATAATCCCCATCTCGAAACCGACGTCGTCATTCCATCACTCCCGAATGCACACTTCGTGATGCTGGATGAGGTGACGCCCATGCCGACGCGCCTGATGCTCAGGCCAAATGATGTGCAGACGGTGCAGATTAAACGGATATAACCATGAGACTGTTCACCAGCAAACGGGTCAGGGACATCTTCATGACACTCGCGCAGGGCGATATCACCCAGTCCGCTCTGGCAAAAGAGATGAAGGTGTCGACAAGGACCATCCGTACTGACCTCAAAGAAGTGGGCGATATTGTCAGGCAGTCTGGTAACCGTCTTATCTATACGCGCAAAAAGGGCTTCTCTTTACAGATTAGCGATCCCGATGCCTTGCATCTGTTACTGCATCAGTGCCAACAACCCTGGAAAGAAACACGTTCGGGTGCGGAGCGTCGCGCGGCCATGCTGGAGGCACTGCTGTCTGATGAGCAGGGCGTGATGCTTGCTGAGCTGGAAGCCGAATGGTTTATCAGTATTTACAGTCTCAGAAATGATATGGCTTTGCTGAAGCGTCACGTTTCTCTCTATCAATTGCGTATCGTGTCGGAGGGCGATGACATCTTTAAGCTTAAAGGCAGCGAAATTGCCTTTCGGCGCTGTATATACGACCACCAACTGCGGCTCACGCAGGCCACTGACGGCGGTAATAATACCGACCTGGTCAGGGCTTATCCAGACTGTAGAAACGTGTTAAGTCGCTTTCTTAGCGATAAAAAGCTCGAAATAAGCGACGCGAACCTGCATTTTTTAAGTCTGATCATCGCTATTGCCCAGGAGAGAATGGCGCGAGGGAAATGGCTACTGGATTTTGAATTTTGTGATGCCGGGCCTGGTTGGAAGATGCTTGCTGAAGCCTTACTTCAGTCATTATGGATTAACCCAGCCGTGCCGTTTCCGCAAAGTGAAATAGATTTCACGGCCATGAACCTTATTGCCTTTTGTACCACCACCTCCAGCCACGATTGGGTCCCTGAGGCGTATTCTGTTGAACGCACAATCATGAATCACTTTTTGAGCTACGTGAGTACATCGTGGTTTATTAACGTGAATTACGACGCGCTGTCACAGGCTACGCTGTTAAGCCATATCAGAGCCATGCGCGTTCGCGTCAACAACGCGATTACGATTGTTAACCCGCTACTCGAACAAATAAAGTGCCACTATCCGTTAATGTATGAATTAACGCTCAGTGCATTCAGCGAATTAGATCAGTTTTTCACGGCTACCATCAGTGCCGATGAAATCGGTTATCTGGTGATGCATATTGGTGCGATTCTGGAAGAAAGTATCTGCCATCAGAGTGGTCAAGGGATGCGGGCGCTGGTGGTCAGCGATCAGGGAATGGCATCGACGCGGGTTGTCTGTCAAAAAATCATGAGCCTGTATCCGGGTTTGCACATCGTCAGGCAGATCTCCGTTGAGCAATATAGTCTGATGTCTCACGTTGAAGAAGATATTGTTATCAGTCTGGTCAATATCGTTGAAAAGAATAAACGTATTATTCTATTGCCACCGTTTCCGGAAAGATGGCAGCTTGAGAATATAAAATATTATCTGGTGTCTGAAACACAACCTGTTAATGCGATGCTTAATTATTTCTCAGCTGACAACTTTTTTGTCCTCAATGCGGGGGATTATACTAAGTCATCGTTAATCACCTTTCTTTGCGACAGATTAAACGCGCAGGCGCGGGTGAATGATCATTTCCTGGCGTCTGTATTAGATCGGGAAATGCGTGCATCCACGCTGCTGGATGACAAAATCGCCATTCCTCATCCTTTAGCGCCCATTGCGTTAAGTACCCTGGTCTCCGTTGCCATTTTTCCCGATGGCATTGAATGGGATACCGGCAAACGGGTAAAACTGGTTTTCATGTTGGCCATCAGTGAAGACCACTTCATTGACAGTATGTTGATATATGATTTCCTCACCAATATTCTGCACGACGATATTATCGAAAAGATCAGTCAGTGTAATAACTATAACGAATTTATTACGACCTCAAAAAAATACTTCCCTTAAAGGTTTTATTCACTCAGGGTTATTTAGCATAAGGAGTTGGCTATGAAATACCGTCATTATTTCTGGGGGTTGGTTTTTGTCTCTTCAGCATCCTTTTCCGCGATGACATTTGATACAGAACAAGGTGCGCTTACACTCTATGGCGATGTTGAGTTCAATCTCGACGGTGCAAGCAGAACGGGCCAGATTACCTCATTAAAAACCAGTGCTGATAAAAACTGGAAGGCAGGAGAGGCGGAACGCTGGGATATCAATGGCCGAATTCTAATCGGGCTGGATGGTTACCGTAGCATGGCGGATAAATCCTTTGCAGGCTTTAGCGTGCAACCGCTGGCTGACCTGTCAGGCGGGCTTGAGTTAGACGATGCCGCCTTTTTCTTCGGTCAGGAAAAAGACTGGAAGGTGAAAGTGGGTCGTTACGAAGCCTTTGATATGTTCCCGCTTAACCAGGACACGCTTATCGAGTATTCCGGCAACACCGCTAACGATCTCTATGAAGATGGCTATGGCTATATCTACATGATGAAAGAGGCGCGTGGCCGAGGATCTGCGGGTGCCATCCAGCTGAGCAAAACAATGGGGCGTTTTTATTTTGAATTAAATACCATGGCGAATGACGGAACCAAATTGTTTCAAAATGGTGAATACCATGGCAATACGCTTGAGCATAAAAAGAATGTGATCTATCTGCGTCCGGTTATCGCCTGGAACGGTAACGATGTAACGGCGGCGGTCGCCATGGAAAGCAATGTGGTGAGCAATGCGTATGGTTATACGGACCAAAATGGTCAGTTTCAGGATCAGTCCGGGCGCAACGGTTACGGTGCAACGCTAAGCTGGAATGGCCAGCGCGCCAACCCGGATAATGGCGCAGTCATCAATCTAAGCACGGCGTATATGGACGCGAAGAAAGAGCAAAACTTCAGTGCGGGTCTGAATGGCTTATGGCGTGATATTCAACTCGGCTATATCTATGCGCGCAACGATGTTAAAGAATTTACGCTGCAGCATCTCCCTACAGCCAGCCTGAGCGACTTCATTTTAGGGAAGTATGACATTCACACCGTGCATTCCTCGTACCGTTTTCGCAATGTAATGAATATGCAAAATTTCGATATCTATCTGGGCGCTTACTGGTCTCAGGTTCATGCCGATAACCATAGCGGAAATAAAGATCGTTACGGCACCCGAGTCAGGTTCAAATATCACTTCTGATCACCGGCTGATGCTCTCTGTACTGGCTCTGACGCGTCATACAGAGAGCGGTCCTGCTGGCCGTGACATCTGTCACAGAACAGGTGACAGTCACCTTAAAAAAATTTTTTCATCCTCTTGAAATTCCCCGAAACGATCCTATAAATTTCTCTGAGCAACGGGGAAGGTCCCCACGCAGATGAGCTTTTGAATGAACCATTAATTCAGGAGGTTATCACTATGGCATTACGTAATTTCCCTGTATTTCCTTCTGTCGCGGATTCCGCATTCTCTGACCGGTTTAACCGTATCGATCGGCTTTTCAGCCAGTTGACCGGTGATGCGCCCGTGTCGGTTTCACCCTCTTATGACCTCAGACAAACTGACAATGAGCACTATGAGCTCACCGTCAGCGTACCCGGCTGGAAAGAAAGCGAGCTGGAGATCGAGGTGGCGGGCGGTCGCCTGACGGTTACCGGCCAGAAAGAGGAGGTGACGGATAACGAGGCGGACAAAGAAGGTCAGAACAGCGGCTGGTTGCATCGGGGCATCAGTCGTTCAGACTTCCGTCTGAGCTACAGCGTGCCCGAACATATGAAAGTGACCACTGCCCGGCTGCAGGACGGATTGCTGCGGGTCGGTTTGCATCATGAGGTGCCAGAAAGCGAGAAACCTCGCCGCATTCCGATTGAACACCGCACTTCCGAGGCAATTGAACATCAGGCTTAATGGCAGTTTGACCCGACGGCGGGGAGCGTGAACAGCGCTCTCCGCACTATGTTATCAAGCGGATAATCAGGAGGCTGTTATGAGAGTCATCAGCGTGCCCGAAGATCGTAGCCTGTATCCAAAACTGGTCGGCGAGACCTTCATGGCTGCCAAACTGCAGCTGGGCAGGACCCGCTTGTCGGTGAATTACAATAAAGTGCCAGGCGGAATTCTGCCTGTGCTGGTGGTGGATTTTTACAACGAGAAGGGCAAGCTCTACACCCTGCGTTATAACCTGCCACCGGATACCCCAGAGCGAACCGATCGCCGGGTATCGTTGCTGATGCGCTTGATTGAGAAAGAGGCCAACGAGGAAAAGCTGGCTGAGGCGGTTTAACCGCTTGTCCCTACAGTGAAATCGAGGAGATAGGTTATGTTGAATACATTGATGCTACATAGCTCTCTGGGCGCTGGCATGTTAGCCATTACCGCCAGCCTGTTTCAAAACCGATTTAAATAGTCTGTTCTGTCGTTCGTTATCCCCATCTTTTGGTGCCGCTCAGTCGGCACCTTTTTTCATTTCGCCAGAATGCTTGTTTTTTCAAAACCCAATAGTTATGTTATAACATAACAAATAACGAATGGGTTAACATGATGCGGCCTGAGACGTTACGTCCTACTGAGTCGATACTGCGGGTGAAGATTGGGGCGCTGTACAAACCCGATGGCGGTTGCCTGCTCAATGACATTACCTTCAGCCTCCGGGCAGGGGAGCGCCTGGCCATTATCGGGCCGAACGGCAGTGGTAAAACCTCATTGCTGCGGGCGATAAGCCGCGAGCTGGCGCTACAGCAGGACGAGATTGCACTCAACGGGCGCTGCCTGAAAACATTTACCCGACAGGACTTAGCCACATGTGTTGCCGTTATGGCGCAGAACGACGTGCCTGATCTGCGGTTGTCGGTTGAAGATTACGTTGCACTTGGACGCCTTCCTCATGCCCGCACCTGTCCGCATTCTGTAAACCAGCGCATTGTCAGCGAGGCGATAGCGGAAACGGGGCTGCTGGGGTTACGGCGACGTTCGTTACATGCGCTATCGGGGGGAGAACGGCAAAGAGCCATGCTGGCGCGCGTTCTGGCCCAAAAGCCACAGCTGATATTGCTGGATGAGCCGACCAATCACCTTGATCCCCTGGGACGACATGCGCTGCTGACGTTAATCAAAAACAAAGGCATCACGGCCGTTGCGGTGTTGCACGATCTGTCACTGATTGACGGCTTTGCAGACCGCGTGCTGATTCTGTCTCAGGGCGAGCAGGTGGTCTTTGATACGCCAGCCCGAGCCTTGTCATCCCGTTATCTCCGGCCGGTGTTCGGGTTAAACAGTTTTACCGTACCGCATCCCGCTAACGGAAAACATTTACGCATTTTCGAGGTGCCAGACTGTGCCTGAAACATTGTTAACGCTCTGTCTTGCCGCCGGGCTGATGAGCATTCCTGTCGGGCACGCTCTTGCCGCCGATTTCCCTGTCACTATTCAGAGCTGCGGCCAGCCGGTCACGTTTAATTCACCACCAAAACGGGCCGTGATTAACGACCTCAATATGTCGGAAATGGCTTTTGCGCTTCATGTGCAGGATCGTATCGTCGGGCTGACGGGCATCAGCGGCTGGTACAAAATGACGCCTGAATTTAAGCAGGCGATGGGAGCCATTCCTGAGCTGGCACCTAAATATCCGTCTCTTGAAACGCTGCTGGCGGTAAATCCCGACTTCTTTTTTGCCGGCTGGAATTACGGCATGAAAGTGGGGGGCGACGTGACGCCTGCGTCGTTAAGCCAGTACGGCATTAAGACACTGGTATTGAGTGAAAGCTGTGTTTTTACCCAAAAAGACAAGCATCAGGCCAGCATGGATCTGCTTTATAACGATGAGCTGACGTTAGGTAAAATCTTCGGCAAACAGGCCGAGGCGCAGGCCCTGGTGGAGGGCTGGAAGCAACGCCTCAGACAGATTCCTCAACGGCCCAGCACGGCCCGGCCCGTAAAGGTGTTTGTTTATGACTCCGGCGAGGATAAGCCGTTTACCAGTGGAAAATATGCCATGCCAACGGCCATTATTGCAGCCGCTGGCGCGACCAATGCGATGGGCGGTCTGGATATCAGCTGGGGCACCACATCATGGGAAAGCGTGGCTGCAACGGAACCTGATTTTATTATTCTGCTGGATTATCAGACCGGCGGCGGGGCAGATGCGCTGCGGCGTTTCCTGGAACATCATCCGCTGATGAAACTCACGCCAGCCGTACAACATCATCGTTATCTGAAGCTGCAGTATGCCGAGCTGACGCCAGGGCCCGCCAATATCACAGCCGTAGAAAAACTGGCGCATGCCCTGTATTCCGGGACCGCGCCGTGAGTGCGGTGTCTCACCGTTATGCATGGGTCATGTGCGGTTGCGTCCTTCTGCTGGCAGGGCTCCTGCTCATCAGCATTGCTACAGGCACGGTCGCGTTATCATTAAAGCAGGTGTTGGGCGCGCTGGCGCTACTCCCTGCGCCCCCGTCTGAAATGGTCAACCGTATCGTGATTGACCTCCGGCTGCCGCGCACCTTGCTGGCGGCGTTAACCGGTGCCGGACTGGCAATGGTCGGGGCACTGCTGCAAACCACCACCCGCAACGATCTGGCCGATCCCTTTCTCTTTGGTCTTTCTTCCGGCGCCTCGGCAGGGGCGGTGCTGGTCATCACCCGTTTCGGTGACAGGTTGGGTGAACTGACTTTGCCGGTTGCGGCCTTTGCGGGCGGGCTTTGTTCTGCGGCGGCGGTTATGTTGCTGTTCCATTTTAAAAAACGGCGTAGCGCAGAGCACCTGATCATCTGTGGGCTGGCTGTCTCTTTTTTGTTTGGCGCGCTCACCAGCTATTTTATTTTCTCTGGCGATCAGCGGGCGGCCAGTTCGGTCATGTTCTGGTCGCTGGGCGGTTTGGGGCTGGCCAGTTGGCAAAATCTGCCCGTTGCGCTCACCGGCGTGGCACTGCTGAGTGGCTTTGTTCTGCTACGACACCGTTCTCTGGACGGCCTGCTTGCGGGGGAGCAAACGGCTCTCTCGTTGGGGATTAACGTCAGTCGTGTGCGCATCGAAACTTTTCTCTGCTGTGCACTGACGACCTCAATGCTGGTGGCCCTGACCGGGGTGATCGGTTTTGTCGGCCTGATGGTGCCGCATCTGTGTCGCTCTGTTGCCGGGGTAAAACACCGTCTGTTGTTGCCGCTGTGTGGCCTGGGCGGCGCGGTTTTGCTGTGCGCTGGCGATATCGCCAGCCGTACGCTGCTGGCACCCCAGGAGTTGCCGATCGGGATTATTACGGCAGGCATCGGTGGTGTTTTTGTGATTCTGCTGCTGACCCGTGCTTCGCGTGCATGACGCTGAGCGAGGCCAGCACAGCCCAGAAAGCACGAATGCTAACAACTTGTCACTAAGTAGTATTATTTCACTATCCGCGCGCATTCCTGCGCCGCTCACCCGGTCTTTTTCCCTTTGCAACGCCTGGTTTTTGCGGCTCACCCCAGGAAATGCAAGCTTCTGCCGCGAATGTAATAGCCTCTCACACTTCTTAGTATCTAAGTAACATATTGGACATTGTCTTATTTACTTTAACTGTTCATCAGGCTATTTCTACGCTACAACGACAAACGCACCAACGAAGCCCGGCGTGGCTTTCGTCTGACGTTAGGGTCTGGTTTATGCTTAATCGTATTACTGTTCAGTTACCTGTTGAAGACCTGCTGTTCTGGAAGCTCTCCGGACGAGAGGCGCTGTCCGAATCCTTTACGCTGAATTTGCAGGTATTGGGCACGGATGCGCGCATCGAACGGAGCGCGCTGCTGGGCAAATCCGCCACCCTGATTATCCCAACGCAAACCCTGGCGCGCCCGCGCTATCTCAACGGCAAGATCACCCGGGTTGCCGTCAGCGCGGTGGAGTTATCCGGTACGCGCTATGCGGTTTATCAGCTCACGCTTGAGCCCGACCTGTGGCCGATGAAACGTGATCGCAACCTGCGCATTTTTCAGGAACAGACGGTTCCACAGATTGTGCAGACGTTATTCGGCGAGTATCAGGTTAATGTGGAAAATAACCTGACAGGCAGTTACCGCAACTGGGATTACTGCGTCCAGTATCAGGAAAGCAGTTTTAATTTCATCAGCCGCCTGATGGAGCTGGAAGGCATCGCCTGGCACGTTCGCCATGAGGCTGACAAGCACACGATCGTGCTCACCGATGCCGTTGCACAATACAAGCCCTTTAGCGGCTACGAATTTATTCCCTACCATCAAACGCCCTCGGGCGGCACAACCAGCGAAGAGGGCATCAGCCAGTGGGCATTGACGGACAGCGTAACGCCGGGGTTGTACAGCCTGGACGACTACGATTTCCGTAAGCCCAACGCCTGGCTTTTCCAGGCGCGACAAAACCCGCAGTCACCCTCTCCTGGCACCATCGATGTCTATGACTGGCCGGGCCGTTTTGTTGAACACGGCCACGGCGAGTTTTATGCACGCATCCGTCAGGAGCGCTGGCAGGTGGAGCATCAGCAAACTCAGGGCACCGCCACCGCCATGGGCATTGTGCCGGGCTGCACCTTTCAACTCACCAATGCCGCTTTCTTCAGCGATGCCGGAGAGTACCTGGTTACCGGTGCGGAGTACGAATTCGAAGAGAATCGCTACGCCAGCGGCCCCGACAGCGCAACCATCCATCGCACGACCTTCTCGGTGATTCCGGCAAGCGTGGTGTTTCGTCCAGAGCAGAAAACGCCCTGGCCGCGCACCGGCGGGCCCCAGACGGCGAAGGTGGTCGGACCGAAGGGCGAAAGCATCTGGACCGACCGCTACGGTCGGGTAAAAGTGAAGTTTCACTGGGATCGGCTGGCAAAAGGGGATGATACGAGTTCCTGCTGGGTGCGCGTGTCAAGCGCCTGGGCGGGCCAGGGGTTCGGTGGCGTTCAGATTCCGCGCGTGGGCGATGAGGTGGTGGTCGACTTTATCAATGGTGACCCTGACCGTCCGATTATTACCGGGCGCGTCTATAACGAAGCCAGCATGCCGCCATGGGCGCTGCCGGCTGCGGCGACCCAAATGGGCTTTATGAGCCGCTCTAAAGACGGCTCGCCAGACAATGCCAATGCGCTGCGTTTTGAGGATAAACCGGGTCAGGAGCAGCTGTGGCTGCACGCCGAACGCAACATGGACACCGAAGTTGAAAACGACGAAACCCATGATGTCGGCAGCAACCGGACCAAAACCGTAGGCAAAGACGAAACCAGTCATATCAAACAGAACCGCACGCGCACGGTAGACGGCAACGAGACCGTAACTGTCGGCCAGGATCGCAGTAAAACGATCAACGGCAATGAAACCACGACGATCCAGCAAAATCGCACAGAAACGGTAAAGGGCAACGAAACCCTGAGCGTGGATCAAAATCGCGATGAAACCATTACCGGCAATCACACGACGACGGTGAAAAGTAACAACACCGGCACGGTGGAAGGGAAACAAACGCTGACGGTGATTCAGGACCGAACCCGCACGGTTCAGGGCAATGAAAAGGTCAGCGTGCAGCAAAACCGCGCAGTGCAGGTCACAGGAAATCAGACGCTCGACGTGACGGGCAATCGCCACGTCACCGTGAACAGCAATGAGGTGCGCACGATTGCGCAAAAGCAAGACGTGACGATCGGCGCAGGCCGCACGCTGAGTATTACCGGCGGTGATACGCGCTTTACCCAGGGCAGCGTTGCGGACAGCGCAACAGACACGTTCCATATTAATGTGGGCGAGAGCGGGATTTTAATCAGTAATGGCAGCGTGCAAATCACTGCTGGCGGATCGACCATTACCATTAATGCCGCAGGCGTGATGGTGAATGGTAAAAAAATTGAGCTGAATGCCTGACAGGGATGTGACATGAGTGCTGCAAAGAACCCAACCGAACGTGTGATGAGTGAGCTGGAGCTGAGCTGGCTCACCGCCAGTGAGAACCGTGACGCGCGTCTGTTTATCTGGCGCGTACCGGCTTCAGGCGAGTCGCTTCTTGACGCCTTTCTTGCCCTGCAACAGCATCCTGAAGGACGTTCAGTCCCTGACCTGTTTCTGAGCCTGACGACCGCCTTTGAAACAGGCTATGGCTACAGCGAGGCGCTGGCACGGGAGTTTATTGAGCACTACGAAGCCACGCCCGATGTGGCCGACTGGAACAGCGATGCGCTACAACCCTGCTATTCCGCGGCGCAGTTACGGCTGTTGTTGCAGGACTTCGCCCGTCATTTTCCCGACGATTTACGTTATCTGATGCTGGTGCTAAAACCCGCCGCTGTCAGCGACGAGCGCGCCCTGATGCGCTGGTTCGAAAGCTGGCGGCAGGACGCCGAGCCCGCACCGCGTTTGCTGCTGATCGATACCACCGAGCAGCCCCTGTGGCAGCCGCTGTACGAGGCCCATCCTGAACACGTACAACTGATTGTCGATGATGTCGACGGCATGAAGGTGATGCATCAGACCGCCCAGCAGCAAAGTGATACCGATTCCGATCGTTTGCTGCTGCGTCGTTACCTGGCGGATGCGATGTTGCTGCTGGAGAAAGGCAGCGCCGCCCAGGTGGCTGGCCGGGGTAACCTGGCTCTGGCCGTCGCGCAGCGGCGCGGCTGGCACGATCAGCAGGCGATGTTGCACAACCTGATTGCAGGCGGCTGGCTTAAAGGCAAAGACCACAGCAAAGCGGTCGGACATTACCGTGAGGCGCAAAACGTCTCAAGCGCCATCGACGATCCCGCTGTAAAAGGCCAGCTTCGTACCCAAAGTACCTTTGGTGAAGCCGGAGCATGGTTCGCCAACAAAGCCTATTTGCAGGCCGCAAAAGCCTATCGCCAGGCCGCGCTGGAAGCCCAGGCGATTCCGCATCCGGTTTTTTCCCTTGAAGGCTGGCGCATGTCGGGGTTTTGTCTGTGGCTGTCAGGTCATCATGCCGCCGCGATGGAAGCGTACGGCAAAGCCGTGCAGGCGGCAGGCGGCATCCCGCTGGCGGAGCGCGGGGAAACCACACTGCCGCTGGTTTTCCAGGATTTGTTGCGCATGCACGATAAGCGCCGTACTGAGGCCATCGAAGCCTGTGCCACGCGCTGGCAGAATGATAAACAGCGGCTGATCCAGCAGGCAGAAGCGGGCTTACTTTGCCCACCCAACACCGAATCGGTGAGGAAAACAGAAAGCCGTCTGCAACTGCAGCTTGAGGCCACCTTCCTGTTGATCCGCGAGGAAAGAGAAACGCTTATTCGTAACGGTGACGACAGTTTTCGTCGCGTTATCCAACTGGCACGGGAGCAGTTGCATCCCCAGTGGAACGGCCTGCCGGATATCGCCCATCCTTTTGATGCACCTCCAGGCGAATGGCAAAGCCTGCCAGCGTGGGGAAGTGCAAATCCATCATCACCTGAAAATGCAGGGAGCAACGCAGTATGAAAAATCGCATCATTCTTATCGTCGTCGTAACGGTACTCGCACTGCTGTTCCTGAGCCTTTCCGACAGCGGTCTGGCGACCGAGGTCCGAACCTTTTTACGCGCGCTGCTGCGTGCCATCTTCTGAGGCATAACCCATGCATTCCGGCGCGCACTTTGATCCGCAGCTAGGACTGGATATTCATACCTATCCCTGGCCGTTACCGACGCCACATATTGGCATTGTGTTTGATGTGTTCGACTATCTGCCATTGATTGGCACTACGGTACATGTCAACAGCATCAAACGCGCCAGCGCCGGAACGGGCGGAATGTCGGTACATATTCCGGTTGGCGGCGCCTGGGTGCCGCCACTGCGTATGCCGGGCGGTCCGCAGATTGAAGACGAGCTGTTCATGGGCAGTAAAACCGTCTCAGTCGACGGCGAACCCTTTTCACGCATCGGTATGCCGGTGCTGAGCTGTAACATCATCGGCATGATCCCGCCGTTCCGCCTCAAACGCGCCACCAAGCCAAAGCCGCTTTCCCTGACATTGCCACTGACCTTTAATCTTGCCATTCCTAACAACGTGATCGTGGGGGGCCCGCCGACCATCAACCTGATGGCGTTATTGATGCGCGCCGGATTAAGCGGTCTGGGTAAAGGGCTCAAGACGTTCAGGAAGTCGGTGAAGTGGCAAAATTTCATGAAGCGCTTTGCCCAGCACAGGCGCAAATTGTTTCGCAACATGGAGCCCGGTTTTCTCAAATGCCGTGTACTGCGCGCCGAACCCGTTGATATCCGCGATGGCAGCGTCAGCCTCGAACAGCAGGATTTTATGTTGTCAGGCCGCTTGCCGCTGGCCTGGAACCGGACCTATTCCTCGGCCGATGTTGATACTGCAGGGCTTTGCGGTTATGGCTGGTTGACGCCTGCCGACACGCGGCTCGAAATCCTGACTGAAGAAGGTATCGCGTTTTTTACCCAGCCAGATGGGATGACACTGTTTGCCACGCTCCCGCAGGCGGACGGGCGTGAACATGCGGTAATGGGCTTGCCGGATGGCAGCCGTCTGTGGCGGGACAGCGCGAAGGGCAGGATGACCTGGTGCGTCGAACAGGAAGGGGGCAGTCTGTGGCATTTCACCGGTGCCGATGGAGAGCTACCGATACAGCAGTTATCCGACCGTCACGGCAATGGCTGGGCCTTCGACTGGCACGAGGGAGCACTGACGCTGCTCCGTGAATTCAGTATTGAAGGGCTGACCGGACGAGAAATTCTTGTCACCCACGATAAAGGCCGCCTGAGTACGCTGCGCCTGCACAATGCACTTGACGGTGAAATCACACCACTCACGCGCTATGAATACCACGCGAATGGCCAACTGAGCGCCGAAATTGATGCGCTGTCGCATCCCCGACGTTTTGACTATCAACACCATTATCTTGTCAGCCACTTTGATCGGAACGGTCAGGGGTTTCACTACCAGTACAATGAAGACTGGCGCGTTATTCATGCCTGGGGCGACGGCGGCGTTTGGGATTATCACTTTGCTTACGAACCGTTGCTCAATGAGGTTGAGGTAACCGATTCACTGGGCCATCTCTCACGTATCACCTTTGATGATAATGGCCTGCCGATCGCTGAAATCGATCCCTGTGGCGGCAATACGGTGTTTCGTTACGACGACGTTGGCCGAACGGTGGAAGTGATTGAACCAGACGGCAGCGTTCACCGGTGGGATTACGATGCGCAGGGGCGCATGGTGGCCGAGCATTTACCCGATGGCAGTATGGTGCAGGCCGTTTACAACGATGACGGCCTGCCGCTGACGATGACCGACCAGAAAGGCGCGGTCTGGCACGCCGACTACGACAGTAGCGGCAATCTGATTGCCAGTGTCGATCCGGGTGGCATAACGGCAACGTATCAGTTCGATCGTTTGGGGCAACTTACCCAGGCCAATGAGCCAGGCTCACCGCAAACCGATTATCGCTATGACCGCTTTGGCTTCCTGCTGGCGGTCAGCGTGGCGGGAGCGGGCACCACGCATTTCAGGCACAACGTGCGCGGCAATCTCCTCGAACGGACCGATGCCGGTCACAGCGTGACCCGCTTTTACTGGGATGCCAAAGATCGCCTCATCGCTACGGTCGACCCGACGGGCGGCGATGTCCGGATAGACTATGACCGTGAAGATGAACCGGTCGCCTTTACCGATGAAGTGGGACAGACCACGCGTTTCCACTATAACGGTACCGGCATGCTTACCGCCTGTGAAACCCCTGATGGCGCACGACTGGGTTATGAATACGATCCTGAGGATCGCCTGCTGGCTGTGATCAATCAATCTGGTCAACGCTGGCAGATGGAGCGCGATGGGCTCGGACGCGTGATCGCAGAGCAGGATTATTGGGGACAGAAAACGCAGTACAGCTGGGATAAGGGCAGCCGCCTGATCGCACGTCGCGATCCGCTTGGACGTGAAGTGCACTATGGCTACGATAAGGCCGGACGACTGAGTGAACGGCGCAGCGGTGATACCTTGCAGGCGACCTTTCACTACGATCCCTGCGGGCGGCTGGTGCTCTGCCAGAACCCCTGGCGACGACTCAGCTGGCGCTACGATGACGCGGGACGGTTACTGACAGACGATCAGGACGGCTTTCAGTTGCGCTATCAGTACGACTCACAGGGACGCCTGAGCGTGCGTGAAAGCGACAGCGGCCACCGGGTGGTTTACGGGTACGATGCGTACGCACGTTTACGCACGGTGCAACTGAATGGCGATACGCCGATCACGTTTGACTACGATGCCGCGGGGCGCTGTATCCATGAACAGCTGTCTGAGGCGCTTACGCGCACCTTGCGTTACGACCATCAGGGACGGCTCACCTCACAACAGGTGCTGCAAAACGATTTACCGCTGTTCGCCAGCGGCGTTGTCTATGACAAAAGCGGAAATATCACCGCGCACGAGGACAGCCAGTGGGGCTGCGATCGCTACCGTTACGATCCTGTTGGCAGGCTGACGGCCCATATCGCCCCGGACGGCGCACTGCGAAAGTTTGTGCAGGATGCAACGGGTAACCCGTTGCAAACGCAAACCCGTGAGGTCAACGACAGCGCGGAAGGCTGGTTTCGTGAAGGCGTGCATCAGGGCGTACGTTATGTCTTTGACCGCGCGGGCGAGCTGCGCCAGCGCCGTCGAATGACAGAGACGACGAGCGAACAGGACGAAAAAGAAGATTTTCTCTGGGATGAGAATCGACAACTGATCGCGGTACGTAAAGGCAGCAGCCAGGTACACTATGGCTACGACGGGCTTGGCCGCCGGGTGTTCAAACAAACCGACAGCGAAACCCGCTGGTTCTACTGGCAGGATGATGCGCTGGCGGGCGAGACGGTCACCCGCACGCACGCATCCTTAGCGGCGCTGAGTATCTTCGATACCGGCAGTCGCCTTAAGCGACAAAAAGCTCAGGCGGCGCTGTTCGGTACGATGCGGGAGTATGTGTATTATCCCGGCACGTTTCGTCCGTTGGCTTTGCTGACGCAGCAGGGCGACAGCAAGCAAAGCTGGCACTATCACTGCGATCCCAATGGCGCACCTGTCAGGTTGACGTCTGTGAGTGGCGAGATTGTCTGGGCAGAAAAAACCGGTGCCTGGGGTGAAAAAGGCCAGGTATTTGCTGACAGGATTGAAAACCCACTGCGTTTTCAGGGCCAGTATTTTGATGCCGAGACGGGTTTGCACTATAACCGCTATCGGTACTATGATCCGGAGATTGCAGGGTATATTAGTCAGGACCCGATAGGGCTAGCGGGGGGAGATAATCCTTATGCTTACGTATCGAATCCTCTTGGATGGATTGACCCCTTAGGACTTAAATGTGCGACAATTACGTATAATCATAGATTAAAACCTAATAAAGTTAGTAACATACGTGAGTTGCGGAGACAAATGCGAGGACAAACCAGGGCCTTTAATAAAATAATTAAGGCTGAAGGGATGTCAGGTTTAAAAAGACGAATCAATAACTACAATGCAGCCCTGGAGAGAGAAGGGCGAAACCATGTTAAAGCATTAGGTTCAGCTGGCGATGGAAATGTGTGGCTGCATGAACCAGATATGCGGACTGGAGGTTTACCTACAGATGTAAGCAGAATCGGTCTGTCTCGTGAAAACTCAATCATAGGCGGTAATGCATCTCAAATTGCACATCAAATCTTAGATTTACCTGATGATGTGACTAAACTTAGCTCAAGACTGATAATCAAATAGGGTTGTAAATGAAAAAAACTCAAGAAATCATTAATGAATACAGTAACCTAAGCAGAGAGTCGCAGTTTGAATTCTTACGTGAATTTGATCAGAAGCTTGATTTGGAATTAGCCGAGTTTTTTCTAAAGGTGGTAGAAAATGATGACGATGATGATATAAGAATTGAGGCGGTTAAAGTTTTGGGTTTGTATAAAGGTGATTATGATGACTATTTTATAAGAAAATCACTAATTAGCATTATTAAGTCTGATGAAACTGAAGATGATAGTTTGATCGTTAATTGCATAAATACTTTGTCTCTTCTTGATATAGGGAAAGATGAAATAATTTTTGCTTCCAAGTTAATAAAAGGAGATAGTTACATCCTTTTTAAAAGTGCGGCCTTTGATTTATTGAAAGATAATAAAGATATCCCTGAAGCGTTTGATGTTATTAAAAGTCTGGTTGATGATAAAGAATATGGAAAGGCTGCCAAAAGGGTGGTTGGGTGAATAAAGATTAATTCCACAATGCGTTGGCGTTGTTTAAATGATCTGCTTTTTTTGTTCAGATCTTTACTCATTCCTAATAGTGCCGCTTGGCTTAAGCTGAGCGGGACTTGTCATCCCCAATGATTTTTTATTTAGACTCTTTAAGTTAAAAAATAATTAATTTTGTCATTTTTATTTATTATCAGTCGGTTTATAAAAAGGTTAATGTAAAAATAGATGAGATTTTACATTTTATTTATCATTTTTATTATTGGTAACTCTGTGTTGTTAGTTTTTTAGATGATTTTTTATATCTTATGTTTTTTTGATGGTATTTTTTATGGTTTTTCTAAAATTTTTAGTTGAAATAATGAATTTTATTATACTCAAATCTATGCTCTTTAAAAATGGAAGTATAAGAACTGTAATTAGAGCTCTGTAGATCATTCAATATGCATAAAGTGCCTTTAAAACACCTTACTATCTGAGGCACAAATAAATTTCCATATTGGATTGATTAAGTTTCAAATTGCTTGCAGTACATTCAGTGCTCAAGCCAAACTCTGCCAATGAAAAGTTTGGCGTTCGGCTTGGTGCTTACACCCCATCCTCCAATCACTCCACCGTTTCATTCTCAAGCTTCTGCCTTTTCCGCAGATTCGGAAACAGCGTCATCCATAGCCCGACCACCACCAGCGTCCCGACGCCGCCAATGACGGCGGCAGGCACCGCGCCCATCCAAGCCGCTAACAGCCCCGACTCAAACTCACCCAACTGGTTTGAGGTATTGATAAAGATGGCGTTAACCGCATTGACGCGACCGCGCATCGTATCGGGTGTATCCAGTTGAACCAGCGCGCCGCGAATCACCATGCTCACCATATCAAAACCACCCAGCGCCGCCAGCGCCAGCAGTGAGAGCCACAGTTGAGTCGAAAGGGCAAACAGCAGCGTTGCCAGGCCAAAGCCGGCAACGGAGCCGAACATAATCATGCCGACGTGCTTTTCCAGCTTGTGGCGACTCAGCCAGACGCCGACTAACAGCGCTCCTACCGATGGCGCACCGCGTAACAGGCCAAGGCCCCATGGCCCGGTGTGCAGAATATCCTGGGCGAAGATAGGGAGCAGTGCCGTTGCGCCGCCCAGTAGCACAGCGAACAGGTCGAGCGATATCACGCCGAGCACATCTTTACGTTCGCGGATAAAGCGTACGCCCATAAACATGTTTGACAGATTCATCGGCACGCGCACCTGAGGAGGGCGTTCGTAACGTAAGCGGCTTATTAAGATCAGCGACAACAAATAGAAGAGGGCGGAAACCCCGTAAACGACTTCGGGACCCGCCACATAAAGCAGTCCGCCCAGTGTCGGTCCGACAATCACCGCGGCCTGACCGCCGACGGAACTGGCCGCCATCGCGCGCGCCAGAATCGGCGGCGGGACCAACGCAGGCAGCATAGAGGTAATGGCAGGCCATTCCAGCGCTTTAGCAAGGGAGATCAGGAAGACTAACCCCCAAATTTCAATTTGATCTGCCCAGTGCAGTAACGTTAGTGCCACCAGGCCGAGCAGCGCGGCCCACTCAATCAGTTGCCCAATGACGACGATACGACGACGGTCAAATTGATCGGCCAAATGACCTGCAGGCAAAGCCAAAAGTACCGAAGGCAGAAACTGCATCAGGCCAATCATGCCTAACGCCATGGCGCTGTGGGTAATCGCATAGATTTGCCAGCTGACGGCCACGGAAAACATCTGAAAACCAAATGAAGAACAGGTTCGGGCCAGCCAGAACGCCACAAATGACCGGTGTTGCAGCAACGATGCTTCGCCTGAAGAAACCCCTGTACGCATAATTATTTCCGTCCCGAAAACGCCTGATGGCGAAAGTGGTGGTACCAGCCTGATTCATGACTGCGATCTGGTTTTACTTTATCCAGGCTCCGGCAGGTGAATTCCGCTGAATGGCGTGAAGCGGTCGCCAGATGTGGCTGGAGATGCGCCTGCCAGAGCACTGTTAACATAGATTCCTAAATATTAGCACGCTCAATATTCACTTTGATAAATCGAAATGTCGACAAGATGTGATATCAAACCCGGTATGAATGTGATGATTGAGCGGCTGTCTTTTCGTCAGGCAGGGGGACAAAAAGCGAGCAGGTGTGAAATGAAAAGGTGACTTATCAGAGCTATTGGTCTTTTGTCGACAGGGCGATGATAAGATACAACCTGATGTTTTATGTTTTGACTGAGTAAGTAAAACCCGGTCAACAATCAGCAAAGGGTCTGTCGCTGCGCATGACGGTTTTAACGTCACACTGGCGCCTCAACGTGTCACTGGCAGATTGGTTTTTTTTAAGACCGGACAGCCTACGCCAGGTGCTGGCGGAGACGTTTTTTGGCGGCCTGTGCTGAACGCCGGTCAACGCGACGGCAACAAAGCGCGTAGTCAGTTAACTCAGGGTTGAACGGCCGTTGCCCATCAACCGGGATGCGTAAATATATAAACCTCCGTTTCGCCTCAATGCGCGCAAGCGGTGCAGACGGAGGTGATGATGTCCTTGAGTGTGTTACATTATTCAGGCACTTTTTTTCCATGGGTTTTCAGAGGTCCCAGCTAATGACGAATAAACAGGGTGTTTTAATTGTTAACCTTGGAACACCAAAAGAACCCACGCCTGCTGCGGTTAAAACATTTTTATCGAAATTTTTGCACGACTACAGGGTGGTTGATTTACCCAGAATCATTTGGTGCCCGATCCTGCATGGGGTGATTATCCCATTGCGTGCAAAGCGAGTGGCGAAACTGTACGCCTCTATCTGGATGGATGAGGGCTCGCCCTTGATGGTTTACAGCGTCCGTCAGGCCCGCCTGCTTCAAGAGACGACGGGGATGCCCGTCGAGCTGGGGATGAGTTATGGTGAACCGAGTATCGGGGGGGCAATTGACCGACTTCTTGCAAAAGGCGTCGAGAAAATCATTGTTATCCCTATGTACCCGCAGTTTTCATCTTCAACGGTTTCATCTGTCTGGGATAGCGTGAGCCGTCACCTGCAAAAAATGAAGAACCGCTACACACCAGCCATCAATTTCGTCAATGACTATGCCGATCATCCGGCCTACATTGAGGGATTAAAAACCTCGGTGCTTGAGTCTTTTGAGGCGAACGGTGTGCCGGATGCATTGTTGGTTTCGTATCACGGAATACCGGTCAGGTTTTCCAGTGAGGGTGATAAATACCAGCAACGCTGTGAGTTAACGACCCAGTTACTCACTGACGCCCTCAATATGCCATCGCTGAAGATCATTATGACGTTCCAGTCCCGATTCGGCCGAGAGCCGTGGTTAACGCCTTTTACCGATGAGACGATTAAAAATCTGCCGAATGAAGGCATCAAAAGCCTGCATGTAATCAGCCCGGGTTTTGCAGCAGACTGTTTAGAAACGCTGGAAGAACTGGATGAGCAGAACAGGGAAATCTTCATGCATGCGGGGGGAACGTCGTTTACTTACATACCGGCGCTCAATGATAAACCCGTTCATATTGAGATGTTGCGACAGCTGGTTGACGGCGCGAAGTAAACATCAGGCAAGATGTCCAGATGCCGGTCAGCAGGCGGCAATGGCATGATTCACGGTGATACCCGATGTCGCCGTTCTTTCCGTAACGTGGTCAGGTGATGTTATTCTGACCACGCCAACCTATTCCGCGTGCTGTTTATTGAGCAGATAAAAAGCGTGGGATCACGCGACAGTCTGTTCTGATGAACCCGTCATCTCTCTGCACCCGCCTGCCAGAACAACGCGTAACTCCGAACGGAAAGAGCCTTGTCAGACCACACAATCGGGACTGACTTCCCTTAGCGCGTTCTCACATGCCGCGCCGCGAATAAGGATTAACGCTATAACTAACCGAGGGTTACGTTGTTTCTTTATTGTTTGGTTTTTGTTTGTTTTTGTTTTTTTGATTGTTCCAGGATGTTCATCACTTTTTAGCCAATGCGCCTACCCTATGCTTCAGTCAGCAACGGGGGGTGAATATGTTTATGGACGAGAGGAGGATCAATGTCCTTAATTTTCTGGATAAACATAATAGTGCAACGGTAAAGCATCTGGCTCAGTATTTTAGCGTAACGAAAGAAACCATACGCAGTGATCTGCGAATGCTGGCACAGCAGGGATATATTCAACGCTGTCATGGTGGCGCTATTATTATTCGTAAGAGCCTGCAATCAAAATTAATTTCCGAAACTGACAATGATTTTGAAGTTTTATTGAAAAATATCAAGCAGAGGAAATATGAGAAAGGTTCAGTGGATAATATGAAAAATAAAGTCTGTATTCTCGGCTCTTTTAACGTAGATATCGTGGCGAAAGTGGCTCGATTTCCGAAAGGCGGAGAGTCGCTGATGGCGCTGGGTAGCTCGCTTGGGCCGGGCGGGAAGGGCGCAAACCAGGCGCAGGCAGCAAGCCGTGCCGGGGCGAAAGTGCATTTTGTTTCTAAAGTAGGGAAAGATCAGTTCAGCCAGTTTGCTATGGAGCATCTCTCTTCCTCTGAAATTTATTCTTTTAAACTTTATCAGTCAGAAGAAGAACCAACAGGCAGTGCAATTATTTATGTTTCACAGGAGAATGGCGAAAACATGATCGCCATCTATTCCGGTGCAAATAAAACAATCAGTGAAAAAGAAATCGCGGAACTGAAAGAAGAGCTGGAAGATGCCAGCGTTCTGTTGCTACAACTGGAAAATAATTTTTTCGCCACGCTGAATGCCATGAAGTTGGCAAAAGCGCTGGGCGTAAAAGTCATTATGAACCCTGCACCTTATTCCTCCGATATTATTCCAGCGCTGGAATATATGGATGTTATTACGCCTAATGAAACGGAAGCGTCGCTGCTTTCCGGAATCGAGGTCACCAATCTGGAGAGCGCCCGTCGTGCTGCCACTGCCATCGCCGAACTGGGGGCTCGTTGCATCATTATCACGATGGGGTCCCGCGGCGCGCTGCTGTATGAGAATCAGCAGTTCCAGCACATTCCCGCTTTCCCCGCCGTGAGTATTGATACCACAGGTGCCGGAGATGCCTTTAACGGCGCGCTGGCTGCTTCAATTGCCGACGGTCAGCCGCTGATGCAGGCGGCAACCTTTGCCTCTGCCTTTGCCTCGCTGGCCGTTGAGCGCGAAGGCGCATCAAATATGCCGGAGCGCCAGCAGGCGCTTAACAGACTGAAAAGCAAAGTTTAATTGTTTTCTGACCACACTGTGGCTGTAAGGAAAAAAATGAAAGAGATTAACGGTGTTGTACCCGTCATGCTGACCCCATTTAACGCGCAGAACGAAATCGACTGGCCTGGCCTGGAGCGCCTGATTGAGTGGTACCTGCAGAAGGGCGTTGATGCGTTGTTCGCAGTATGTCAGTCCAGCGAAATGCAATTTTTAACGCTGGAAGAGCGCGTAAAGCTGGGACGCTTCGTTGTGGAGAAAACCGCAGGCCGCGTGCCGGTGATTGTTTCCGGGCATATCAGTGATGATATCGACGATCAGCGCAAAGAGCTGCTGGCGATGGCCTCTACCGGTGCCGATGCGTTAGTGCTGGTAACCAACCATCTCGATCCGAAGAACCAGGGCAGCGAGGTGTTCTACGCCACTCTGCAAACCCTGCTGGACGCGCTTCCGGAGAGCCTGCCGCTGGGGCTCTACGAGTGCCCGGCACCTTATCGCCGCCTTCTGACGGATGATGAGTTCTCATGGTGCGCCCGCAGCGGACGTTTCACGGTGCTGAAGGACGTAAGCTGCGATCTGGACACGGTAAAACGCCGCGTGGCGCTGGCCGAAGGTACGCGGCTGAATATCATTAACGCCAACGCCGCTATTGCCTGGCCCGCCATGCAGGCCGGTTCAAAAGGTTTCAGCGGGGTATTTACCAATTTCCATCCAGAGCTGTACGTCTGGCTTTATCACCACCACGCGAAAGATCCGGTTCTGGCCAATGAGCTGGCGACATTCCTGTCTCTTGCTGCCGTGTCGGAAACGCTGGGCTATCCGAAGAATGCCAAAATCTACCATCAGCGCCTGGGCACCTTCGAGAGCGAAGCCTGCCGGGTAAACAAAGAAAATGTGCTGGAAAAATTTTGGGGGCTGGGAGTGATTCTCGACCAGATCCGCAGCGGAACAGAATTCTATAACAATAAAATCAGCTGATTTATCCACCCTGAACCAGCACCAGAGGCTATGCCTCTCTCTGGCGCCCAAAATGAAGGTGCATTCAATGCGTAAGCAAGCCATAAACGATAGCGTATTAGTCCGTGCGGTAAATAAAGCAAAATGGCGGATTATTCCCTGCCTGATAGTGATGTATCTGATGTCATACCTTGACCGGGTGAACGTCAGCTTTGCCAAATCGGCCTATCAGGCGTCTACCGGTATTTCCGATGCGGCCTTTGCCTTTGGTGCCGGGATCTTCTTCCTCTCCTACGCGCTGTTTGAATTACCCAGCAACCTGCTGATGCACCGCGTTGGCCCCCGCGCCTGGCTGGTAAGGATTATGGTCACCTGGGGACTGGTTTCCGCGGCAGTATCCTTTGCCTGGAACGAGCAGACCTTTTATTTTCTGCGCGTGCTGCTGGGTATTGTTGAAGCCGGATTCTTCCCTACGGCGATCTATTTTATCGCCCAGTGGTTCCCTTCGCGTTTTAGGGCCCACATCATGGGGATCTTCTATTTTGGTTCTCCGATTGCGCTGATTATTGGCGGTCCGATTTCCGGTCTGTTGCTGGATCTGCACGGCTTTGGCGGCTGGGAAGGCTGGCAGATTATGTTTGCGGTAGAAGGCCTGGCAGCGAGTGTGTTGGGCGTGGTTCTGTGGTTCTTCCTGCGTAATTCACCGAAGGAGGTGAGTTGGCTGACTGCGGAAGAGAAACAGGTGCTGACTGCCGCGCTCGACGAAGAGAAAGCCGACAAGGCTCGCGCCGGACATACCCGCTTTATCGACGCGATTAAAAGCCCGGTACTGCTGCACTTTGCCGCCATCTACTTCCTGATCCAAATTACCGGATTGGGCGTCGCATTTTATCTGCCTACCCAGGTTGCCGCGCTGCTGGGCGTAAAGATTGGTCTGATGGTCGGCCTGGTGACCGCGATTCCTTGGTTATGCGCGTTGGTTGCCGGAGCCACCTGGCCTGGGCTGGCTGCCCGTCTGGGCCGAGCTCGCCTGTTTGGGGCCATCTCGCTGTGCTGCATTGCGTTTGGTCTGATCGTTTCCGCCCATGCTTCCCCGCTGTTAGCCATTGTCGCACTCAGCTTCGTCACGATGGGGATTATGACCGCCCAGCCCATCTTCTGGACCTGGCCTACCCGCTACTATGGTGGTGCGGCGGCGGCGGCAAGTTTCGCCCTGATCAACAGTTGCGGCGCGGTAGGGGGCTTCGTTGCACCGAACCTGCGTACCTGGGCTGAAATCTACTTCCAGACGCCGGCTGCCGGCCTTTACGCGCTGGCAATTGCCGCCGTGATTGCCGTCGCCCTGTTCGTTTTACTGCCTTCGGAAGAGAAAAAAACATCAGAAATCAAAGGAAAGAATTATGAACGCAACAACACCTGAAAAAATCGTAGTATTCACCGAGCAGTTTAAAAACAGCGATCCTGTCTTCGATCCGCTGCGACAGGCTGGCTATGACGTTGAGGTAAATGAAACCTTCAGGTTGCCCAATGAGCAGGAACTGATTAGCAAACTTCAGCAGAACGTGGTGGCGACCATTGCCGGGGGCGAACCCTATACCGAAAACGTCTTCGCTCAGGCCCCTAATCTGAAAATCGTTGCCCGCTGGGGGGTTGGCTACGACAAGGTAAACGTCCCAGCGGCTACCGCTGCCGGCGTGCCGATTGCGATGGCGTTTGGTGCCAACCACGAAAGCGTGGCTGAATTCGCCTATGCGATGGCGCTGACTCTGGCCTGTCGTCTGCCGCAGCGAGATGCAATGGTCAAGCGCGGCGAGTGGTTCTTTGACGGCTTCCACCCCGGTCTTTGGGGGCGTACCGCGGGCGTGATCGGCCTGGGCCGCATCGGCTATGCCATGGCGCGCCGCTGCCATGCGGCGGAGATGCGCATCCTGGTGTGTGATCCGTGGGCCAGCGACGAACTGCTGGCCAGTGTGAACGCCGAGCGGGTCGATTTGGAAACCCTGCTGCGTAACGCGGATATGGTCTCGGTGCATGCGCCGTCCACCCCGGAAAGCCGCCATACCATTAACGCTGGTACCCTGGCGATGATGAAACCCGGCGCGATCCTGGTGAATACCTCTCGCGGCCCGCTGATTAATGAAGAAGCACTGGTTGAGGCGCTGAAAAGCGGTCATTTGGGCGGCGTGGGGCTGGACGTCTACGAAGTGGAACCGTTACCGGCCAGCTCACCGCTACGCCAGTTCGACAATGTTCTGCTTTCACCACACGTTTCCGGTATGGACCGCATGGCTGAAAGGCTGGTCACCGAGCGTTGCATCAACAACATCCTTAATTATCTGAAAGGAGAGAAAGACGCCCTGAAACCTTACGTTATCAACCCAGAAACCCTGAAGTAACGGGCATACCGCACCGGTGAAAACCGGTGTGGGCTCTGCCTGCACCCGTAAACGCGTACCCGATATAACATTAAAAACGTTCATCTAATGAACCCTAAGAACCGTTATATCGCCGCGTTGTCACTGCTTTCGGCTCTCTCTGCTTCTGCCTTTGCGGGTACCAGTCCGGCGGATACCACGATCGCACTCAGCCGCTCGTTTGCCGGAAATACCTGGTGCCAGCAGATGATGACTGTCTGGAACCTGGCAGCAGAAGACGGCATCAGGCAGGGGTTAGTGGCAAAAACCAACCGGGTCAACGCCGATAACGCCGCGCAGCAGCAGGACAGCTGCAAAACCTGATCTTTTAAGGCGGGAAAGTGGTAGCGATTGATGCGGCATAATCCATCGCGCTGCATGGGTCGATCCAGGAAGCCTGTAATCAGGGCGTGGTGGTGGCGCTGATGATAGCCCCTGAGCCAGGCCGGGATTCGCCACATTGATCCGATAGTTGAGATACCAGAGACGTGAACTGCCTGGATTGATTAAAAGGGACAGGCCATGAGAATAGGATACTTTGAAAGGTTGAGCGGATGAGTTTAGGCTGCGGATGGTCGTGCCGTTCAGAGACGTAGAGTGGTCACGCTATAATCGAACTGAAATGAGACCCAATAAGACTACCCATCTTGCCCGATGCGGAGGGGGAAATGAAAGTGCATCGGGAAGGATTTTCACGCTAACTTGTTGAATCAAAATCGTATAAAGATTCGTGAAGACGCATGAAAACAAGAATGTGGCTCCTCTGACTGGACTCGAACCAGTGACATACGGATTAACAGTCCGCCGTTCTACCGACTGAACTACAGAGGAATCGTGTGAACGAGGCGCATATTAGCGAGGTCGCTCTGGTGTGTCAACAGCAAAAAAGCGGTTAGCATTCAACTGGCTAGCTTTAATGCAAAGCGTTCGCGAAGTAAGCAGATCAGCCTTCCCCGGCCTGCATTCTGCTTAGCGGGTCCTGCTGATAAAATTGCTGAAGATGTGCATACATCGCCGGAAAACGTTCCGTTAACAGGGCAGGGGCGGTAAAGAAATACTCGGAGAGCACTGCGAAACATTCTGCGGGATCGCTGGCGGCATAAGGATCGATACTGGCCGCCTGTTCACCGACTAAATCAACCTCATTTTCGATGTCCGCCATCGCCTCACGCAAGTCTTTTTCCCACTGGGCGACGTCACGGAGCGGGATCAACGGGACACCGCTGGTGTAGCCGCTTCCGCGGGCATCCAGCTTGTGTGCCACTTCATGAATGACCAGGTTATAGCCTGACAGGTCGAAGGAATCCTGAATATCGAGCCAGTTAAGGATAACAGGGCCCTGGGTCCAGCTCTGCCCGGCATGGACAGCAGGCGCATGATGGACAAGACCCGTTTCATCCTGCCACTGATCTTCCACATTAAAGGGTTCAGGATAGATGAGCACTTCATGGAAGCCATCCAGCCAGTCAAGCCCCAGTTTCAGCACCGGCAGGCAGAACAGCAGAGCGATACGGACGGTGCGGTGCGCATCAAGCTGACAGCCTTCAAGCGGAACCAGTTTCTTTTGCTGCAGAAAGCGTTGCCCCAGTTCAATCAACCATTGCTGTTCATCGGGACGGAGTAGGGTAAAAATCGGCTGTGCCAGACCGGCCTGCCAGGGCAATTCGATCACGGCAGTGTCGCTATGTGTTTTCCATGGCCATTTGAACATCGTAAGTCCCGCACTGAGTCCAGCTGTCGCAGAATCCTGAGAGACCGGACAGGAAAATGCCAGCATCAGAACCTCATGCTGGCATTGTCGGGCTTCAGGAATGAAGACGTTATATTCAACCTGTTAGCAAGAAAATTGTCTGTGATTCAGCCCGCAAAGCGCAGGCTAAGTTTACTCACGTTCGGCGCGCTGAAACTCGATCACCCACACCCACGGGTTTACCTGCCAGCTGGTTGCGCCGTACTGCTTTTGCCAGGCCTTGCGATAGGCTTCTTTTGGCATTTCTGAATTGACGTTCATGGTGAAAAAATTATTCAGAAAGTGCGAATCGGTTTGAACGCCTTCCGCCATGATGTCATCTTCGCTGATGTCCTGGATTTGCTCCGCACGCACATCCGTGATGAGCAGATTTATACGGCTGGCCCAGCGCGGCATATGTATCGCCGTTTGCCAGCCAAACTGCTCGGCGTCCGGTCCACCCAAGGTATGCTGCCCCAGTTCATTGCTGTCCGCCCGGTACTGGCAAAATTCTGGCGAACGGAAAGGCACGGGATCGCGTTCATAATCCGCCAGCGCACTTTCTGGCACAATCGGGCCACGCCAGGTTTCGCGCACCCAGAGTAGGTCGCCCGGCATGCCATAAGGGCAGTGATAACGAATGTCGTTCATTGTCATCATTTTATCGCCATGCAGGTGGTTCGCCTGAACATCAAAAGCATGAACCCCTTCATGGTGATCCTGCCCCGGACCGAAAGCCTGCGTTTTCATTATGCGCCGGGTTTGCGTTTGTTGGCCAACTAACAGGGCACGAACCCGCTGTTCGGAAAAAAGAATCGGCCGCTCTTTCATGGATTACCTCTTTTTATTAGTAGAACCCGGTTACTGCTAAAACAACAAGGGCATCTAAATGGTGGCAATATCATAAAAACTATAAATCATTACCCTTAACAATTTGCTGTCTTATAGCCATCTGAGCATTGGTGATTTTTGCCCCGAAAAAGGGGGGCGGATAAAAAATCAACAACGCGGGTGTTAATGCGCGTTCCGGGACATCTGATAGTGAGAATACAGTACGTTATATCGGCAAAAATAGGAACCTTTTCAGATTTATCTGTCTGTCACTTTCGCCGATTTTATTGATAAGTGCGATTCGGGTTATGTCATGTTTTTTGTGCCTCTTCGATAAAATGCCTTTCAGAAATCATTACATTTATTAAACTAATTAACCTGCCTGTAATTAAATCAGTCAAGGCTGAAAAAGCAGCAAATGGCCGTTTTAATTACGTCAAAATGCTATAAAAATGATCAGCGTCTCATTTTCTTTAAAAATTTAAAGGTTCAAAAGGTGATTAACGTCCGCTGTGTAAAGAAAATGTCATTAGCTATTCGCTATGATGGTAGGCCGTAAGCGCTTAAATCGTCGTCAATCAGGACGCACTTCAACCCCGACAGGAAAGAGACTATGTCACTCACTCTTTGGCAGGCTCGCTATGAAACCTGGTTTGAAAACAACTGGATTCATGATGATGGCGCGCATGATATTGCACATTTACGCCGCGTGTGGATGAGCGCTCAGCATATTATGACCGGCACCCAGGCCGATCCGCTGGTGGTCCTGACCGCGTGTTATTTCCACGATGTGGTGAATTTACCGAAAAATCATCCTGAGCGTCATAAGGCATCCACCTATGCCGCCAGCGAAACACAGCGCATTTTACAGCAGGACTTCATCGATTTTCCTGAGGAACTGATCGAGCAGGTAATGCATGCCGTTCAGGCACACAGCTTCAGCGCGGCCATTACGCCAAAAACCCTGGAGGCGAAAATTGTGCAGGATGCCGACAGGCTGGAATCGCTTGGTGCAATCGGCCTTGCGCGGGTGTTTTACACGGCAGGTACGATGAATCGCCCCTTATTTAACAGTGCGGACCCGCTTGGTAAAGATCGGGAACTCAATGATGTAAAGTGGACGCTGGATCACTTCCAGACCAAGTTACTGCGGTTGCCAGAAACCATGCAAACCGAAGCGGGGCGCATGCTGGCAGAACACAATGCTGACTTCCTGGTAGGCTACATGGCCAAGCTGTGTGCGGAGCTGCAAGGCAATTTAGTGGGCCTGGATGAGTCGGTGCTTCGCGATTTTAGTCCCTTACACGTTGAATATTAAATTTTTATGACAGTATAGGAATCGATACAGTCATCCGGTAGCGTGGGAGTAATAACAAAAAGGAGTGATGAAATGACCGAAACTGTTAATTTAACGATTAAAATTGATCCTGCATTGAAAGAACATATCAAACAGCTGGCGCTCGAAAATCAGGTGTCAATGAGCCAGGAAATCGTGCAACGGCTTCAGGCGAGCCTGAATGCGCCTTCTCAGCCCATCATTGACAGCCAGAACACAGAGGAAGAAGCCTCGGATGCATTAAACTCAAGCGAAATTAAGCAGCTCCGTACGCTGCTTAAGAAGCAGAGCAAGAAAAAGAAATAACAAAAATCCGACGTGAATGCCGTTAAGACAATAAATAAAAGCCGCCTTTAGTACAGGCGGCTTTTTTACGGCTCAATCTTTACGGCTACAGCGTGATACGGAACTGCTGGACGCTTTCGGCCAGGCGTGCAGCCTGTTGTTGTAAGGTATCAACCGTGCGGCCCTGTCGGGCGCTGAGCCCTTCATTCGTCTGAAGTTGTTTATCCAGCGCCACCACCTCTGCGGCAATGCCTGTGACGCGTCGACTTTGTGCCGTGGCGTTTTCCTGTAGCTCTTTCAGCTGCGCCACGACGGCGCTGACTGATGCGCTGATCTGGTTAAACAGCGCTTCCAGCGATTTCACCTTATTGAAGCCCTCTGAAATGTGCAGCTGCGTATTATTTACCAGACCATTAATTTGTTGAGCAGATTCGCCACTCTTATTGGACAGATTTCCCATCTCTTTCGCGACCACGCCAAAACTGCGTCCATAAACCCCCGCATGGGCGGATTCAATCGCGGCGTTGAGCGCCAGCAAACGCGTTTGCAACGACAGACCATCCAGCATCTCAACGATACCGGCAATTTCCCCTGAGGAATCTACAATGTGGCGCATCTGAACCTCCATTTCATCCACCTGAAGCGTACACTGCTGCATCAGGTCATCGGCGAAATGGGCCTGCTCGGAGGCCTGCTGTGAAAACAGGGTACTGTTTTCAACTTCTTCAGACACGCGGTGTAAACGCTGTGAAATATGGCTAAAGCTGCTGTTTTGCGCTGTATATTGCTCACTCACCTGTTCATTGGTGTGCTGCATTTCACGCGTTCCGTCTGCCACACTTGCTGCAATGGTATTGATTTCTACCACAATGGCGCGCAGCCCCTGGCGCATCTCCGCCACCGCATTGAACAGTTTAGCGGTTTCCAGCGACTGCAAACGGGGCGGAACCGGGCAGCTAATCAAGTCCCCGGTTGCGATATCCTGTAACTGACGGCTGGCCAGGCGTAATGGGATGATCACACCTCGCAGCAACAGTACGCCGCCGGTGAGCAGCAGCGTAAACAGCAGCGCGGTTACCATCAGCGACAGGTTGCGGCTTTCAGTCAGCGTTTGCAGCGTCAGGCTGTTTACGGCAGTGAGTTGCTTATTGGTCTGGGTGATTTCGTTAAACCATGCGCTATTAAACTGCTGCTGATAGGCCTGCATCGGTACCATAAAAAAGGCATCGATGTTGTTCGCCTCCAGACCTTTCAACTGTTCTTCTAATCCCTGGGTCAGCAACACAAATCCCTGCTGAAGTTCGCCGCCAGGCGCCGCGTGATAGTCGGCAAAAAGCTGTTCCGCATGCAGCAAAGACGATTTAGCGGTCTCCGCCAGGCTTTTCCAGCTGTCAACGGAACCGCTTTTCTGATCTTCCATCAGATAAAGGCCGGCGCGATGGCTGTTATCGCTGGCTGTCAGCAGCTCAACGCGCGCACGATCCAGCAAAGCCAGCCGGTCACGCATGGCGCTGGCCTGGGTCAGGTTGACTTGGGTATGGCTGACCTGAGCGGTAAGCAGAACAATACCGATGGACTGCAATAAACAGAACAGCACCACAAAGAGCATAAAATTCCCGCGCAGGCTGGTCAGCCAGGTGGGGATGGCGGGAAGTATAAACCTGGGGCGTTGCTTCAGAACGCGCAGCGACAATAAAGTGAGAGGTGACATCATTCTACCCATCAAGTGAAAAAGCAGCAGTATTCTGGGCTTGCGTGACGATGTTGTGACAATCCCACCGGGTAGCAGGAAAAGAGAGGAATCGTTGCGCCTAAGCGCAACTTTCAGTGTGAGTCAGGCTTTTAAATCGCGGATATACGGTGAAAGTAGCTGTGCGACGGCGGCAAATACCGGCACTACTACGGAGTTACCAAATTGTTTGTAGGCCTGGGTGTCGGACACCGGTATACGGAACGGTTGACTGTCTGCGGTATCAAACCCCATTAATCGCGCGCATTCCCGTGGCGTTAAACGACGCGGACGTCGTGCCATATTACGGGCATCAAGAAAGTCGGCTTCGCCTTTTTCCCGATCCCAACCGCGATCGATTAAAATTTCCGAGCCATCTTTATAGTAGCGGGCTGACAGGGTTCGCACACAGCACTGTTGATTTTGCGGATCGTTGAGGCCAAAGCCGAAGCCGTTCCCCAGTGCCTTGTGCTTTTTGGCGTAGTCATAGAGATAACGCCATAATACAGGCGACAAAATGTATTTTTCGTCAGGCTGAGGCTCCAGCAAACTTTGTAAGCTGGGGACTTGTGCAGGAAAAAATTTGCGGATATCGCGCAGCGTAAACTGTTCTGAACCGGCAATATCCCGCCGGATGCCAACCAGAACGATACGTTCACGGTGCTGTGGCAGAAAATAGCGTGCATCAATCACTTTAGGATCGGGGGACGTGGCATCTGCATCCGCCACGTCGTATCCCAGCTCATTCAGCGTTTCCATAATGATCGCAAAGGTCCGGCCTTTATCATGGCTCTTGAGATTCTTCACGTTCTCCAGGACGAAGAACGGCGGCTTCTTGGCCGCCAGAATGCGTGCAACATCAAAAAACAGCGTGCCCTGAGCCTGACATTCAAACCCATGCGCCCGGCCCAGTGCATTTTTCTTGCTGACCCCGGCCAGGGAAAAAGGCTGACAAGGAAAGCCGGCCAACAGAACCTGATGATCGGGAATTGCCGCATCAATTGACTGATAAATCGCCTGTTCGTCCGTGAGCCCGGCGGGCTGGGTCACCTGGCGGATATCCGTATTAAAATGGTGTTCCTGCGGATCGCTGTAGTGATTGGCCCGATAAGTACGAATCGCCTCTTTATTCCATTCACTGGTAAATACGCATTTACCGCCGATACGTTCAAACCCACGTCGAATGCCGCCGATGCCGGCAAACAGATCGATAAAGCGGAAATCGGGTGAATCATAATGCGCCGGTCGTGAAGGCAATAACGCCTGTAACAGTGATCGTTCCGCAGAGGCCAGAGAGGGCAACGCGCGCTTGCCCTGACGAATACTGTTCAGCAGCGGCGGCGTCCAGTGCGAAAAGCCTGCCTGATGCAAACGTTCGACCACATCCCGGACGGAATAGATCGACAGCACCTGGTGTAACATGTTCAGTTCATCGGAATGCAGAGCAGCAGGGAGAAGAGGTTCAGCGGGTGCGACGGCGTGCATGCAAATATCCTTAACAGTGAAGCGCCTATGCTAACACTCCTTGCCCAATGAGGAAATCCGCAGGCACGGGGTTAGACGGTGTTTCCGTGTGCGCGGGCTTCAAAAAAGAGACAATTGTTGCCCGCGTCGTCACGGAACGCGTGGACATCAAGCTAAATATTTGCCCCACTTTGATGGTGCTGGCTTTCACTTTTCAGGACGGCGACTAAAGTTGAATAAGTCGCTATTAAGGAGGTGCTATGGTCGACGTTCACTCCAGCGAAACGCGCAGTAAAAATATGCGCGCCATTCGTCAGCAGGACACAGCCATCGAGCAGCGGATAGCCTTGTTGCTCAAAGATCGTGGATTCACCTACCGGGTACAGGACAAAAATCTACCGGGCCGGCCCGATTTTGTCGTGACGTCGCATCAGGCCATTATCTTTGTTCATGGCTGCTTCTGGCATCGCCATCACTGTTATTTATTTAAAGTGCCCGCCACGCGCACCGAATTCTGGACGGGCAAAATTAACAGCAATGTGGAGCGCGACCAGCGTTACGTCCGGCAGTTACGGGAAAATGGCTGGAAGGTACTGATCATCTGGGAATGTGCACTACGCGGTAAAGTCAAACTGGACGATGAGGCGCTGCTTGAACGCCTGGAAGAGTGGCTGCTGGCGATGAGTGACAGCGCCGAGATTGATCACCAGGGCATTCATCATTACCGCGAGAGTGAATGAGCCAGCCTTGCTAATCCGTCGCGTAAAAGGTTAGATAGACGCTTTTCCGTGACCGGGAGCCCAAAATGAGCAGCATAAAACTGACGGTTAAACGCCTTTATCAGATTCGTGATGAGCGCATGGTGAACACCAAAGCCACCGCCAGAATCTATGCTGGGGAAACGCTGGTGGCCACGGAAGAGATTACCGGGATGACGGAAAGCCCGGTCAGTAAATATCTGCATATGGCGGGTCCGTCCGGACAAGCAGTGCGTGTCGAATGGGATTGTGAGGGCATCGCTGATATGACCGTGACAGAAATTGAACGATGCCCGTGTTGTCAACATAACGAACCGGAACAGGCACCACGGTGAACACCGCATTGCCATGCACATCGTCGAGGATGATGTGTTACGGCTGATGCAGGCAGAAACCGTTGCTGATGACCGAATAAGGGAAATATTTTGGCAGGAACCAGTTTATTAACGCTACTTGATGATATCGCCACGCTGCTGGATGATATCTCGGTAATGGGAAAAGTCGCCGCAAAGAAAACGGCAGGCGTACTCGGTGACGATCTGTCACTGAATGCACAGCAGGTGAGCGGTGTGAAAGCCAACCGCGAGTTGCCGGTCGTGTGGGGCGTTGCCAAAGGCTCCTTCCTGAACAAACTGATATTAGTGCCATTGGCGCTAATTATCTCCGCGTTTGCGCCCTGGCTGATTACGCCATTGTTGATGATTGGCGGGGCGTACCTCTGCTATGAAGGCGTGGAGAAAGTGCTGCACAGCCTACAGCATGATAAACAAGAAAACTCGCCAGAGGCGCGTCAGGCACGTCTGGATAAGTTGTCCAAACAAGATCCGCGCGATTTCGAAAAGAAAAAGATCAAAGGCGCTGTGCGAACCGATTTTATTCTGTCAGCCGAAATCGTCGCCATCACCTTAGGCATCGTCTCCGAAGCTCCGTTACTGAATCAGGTCGTGATCCTGGCAGGTATCGCGATTCTGGTCACGATTGGCGTCTATGGCATTGTGGCCGGCATTGTTAAAATTGATGATTTGGGGTTCTGGCTGCGTGAAAAATCCTCACGCGTGGCGCAGGCGCTGGGTGCGGTATTACTGGCCGCTGCCCCCTGGTTGATGAAGATTCTGACCGTGGTCGGCACGCTGGCGATGTTCCTGGTCGGTGGCGGCATTATTGTCCATGGCCTGACCCCATTACATCATCTGATTGAAAATGCGATTGCACCGTTCAGTGCGCTGGTTTCAAGCCTGCTCAGTAACGGCGCAAACTTAGTGATTGGTTTTATCATTGGGTCAATCGTGCTGTTAGTGGTTAACCTTATTGCCAAACTGCGTGAGTCATCGGTATAAAAGCGCATTCTTTAACGCGTTCTGGGGAGAAAACTATGAGCGACGACATGTTTGAATTTGATATTGATGCTCAGTTAGAGCAGGCCGAAGCGAAGGCAGAAAAAAAGGCGGCAGAAGTGCCAGAAGACCTGATTGACGACGCCGATTGCGAAGGCTGCAAAATCTAATCTACTCAACCCCCGAAGCGGATAATGCCTTATCCGCTTTATTTATTTCCGCTATATCCTTCTACGTTATTCTGAATTAGCCATTTTTATGCGCGTCTTAACAGCAGCAACTCTTTTACCGTGCTATAAAGAAATGGTTTCAATGACAGCCAATTCTCAAAGAGGGCGCAACATGGTTTTTGCAATCAGTGATGAAGTACAGCATAAGGAAGGCGGGCAAACGATGGTGGTGACCGGACATGCCAGCGGCATGGTGGAATGTCGATGGTATGATGGTTATGCGGTCAGGAATGAAGCTTTTCGCAGTGATGAGCTTAGTCATTCCAGCGAATCGCAGCCCCAGTTTACGTCCTGATTTCTGCCGTCCAGGCCTGTGATTGCTCACTGGCCTGGCCGATTTTATGCTACCTGGCTTACACGCCGTTATCACAAGGCGCGCGCAGCATCAGACGTTGCCGTCGTTATCCTCTTCTACCGCTTTATAAATACGCTGCAGAATATCCGGAAAAGCCGACTGGACCCGACTCCAACTGGGGATAAAGGGTTTATCATTTGGGCGCTCAATAAATGACTGTCCGGCGTCAAGAATCGACTGCGTAAACATTTCGACGGCGGCTTCCTCAACGTGCTGATCGAATTTCAAACCGTTCATGGCCGCTTCGTGATTATAGATTTCCATCATATCCAGCGCATTACGGTAATAGGTCGCTTTAAGCACCCGGAAGGAGTCACTGGTTAACGGCACGCCCATGGTCGCCAGCTTGCGCAGCAGTGACTGAACAATATCGTTGCTCATGCGCTTCAGGCCGCCGGTGCCATCATCTTCCGCCAGCGGCTGATGTTTGTGGTCATAGTTATCCGCAATCTCCACCTGGCACGACTGGCGTGTGGTGTAGTTACGGTAAATTTCCGAGAGCACGCCGATTTCCAGTCCCCAGTCACCCGGAATTTTGATGCCATTAAGCACGTGTGTCCGCATCGCAAATTCGCCGGAGAGCGGGTAGCGAAAGCTGGACAGATAATCAAGGTATTCGGAGTGACCGTAGACTTTTTGCAATGAGCGCAGCAGCGGGCCCACCAACAGGCGACCTACGCGGCCGTTCAGCTTGCCATCGGCAACCCGTGCGTAAAACCCTTTACAGAACTCATACTGGAAAGCCGGGTTCGCCAGCGGGTAGAGCAGGCGCGCCAGCATGCCGCGTTCGTAGGTGACGATATCGCAGTCGTGCAGTGCGACACAGCTGGTGCGGTCCGACGCCAGCGTATAGCCGGTACAAAACCATACGTTACGGCCCTTGCCCGGATTGGTGGGCGATAAGCCCTCTTTGTCGAGTTCCGCGTCAATGGCTTTGAGCCTCGGGCCATCATTCCACAGGATACGGTGACGCTGTGGCAGTCGGGAAAAAAACTCGCGGGCATGAAGAAACTGATCGCGGTCAGCCCTGTCCAGCCCGATGACAATTTCATCGAGATAGGGCACCTTAGCCAGCTCATCCACGATTTTCGTCAATGCCGGGCCTTCCAGTTCGGAAAACAGCGATGGCAGGATCAATCCCATTTTGCGCTTACGGGCAAAGCGCACCATTTCCTTTTCCAGTGACTCAACGCTGCGGTGCGTAAGATTGTGAAAGTTAGTAATTACGCCATTCTGAAAAAAATCACTCATTGCATCATCCTTATGGGGTTGCCAGAGGAACAACAGCTTTTCATGGCTGAGTCAAAAAATGGTCCAGACCTTCACGCCAGCCTTCCGGGCCATGATGTGTCGAATGGAAAACGCGGTCATTATCCGCGCGTTGCAGAGTGACGGGCGTCTTGCTGTAGCCCTTTATCACCACGGCATAATCGACCGCATCCAGCATCGGGGCATCATTTGGCCCATCGCCCAGGCCGACAGTGATATACGGCTGGTCTGTCTGGTGCGACAGCAACCAGCGTAAGGCTTCACCTTTACCGCTTCTGGCGGGCATCACATGCCAGAAACGACCGCCCTGGGTCAGGGAAAGATGATAGTCAGCAAGTGCTGCGCGAAAACGATTGAACGCCTCATCGGTATCCCGCCAGACGATCACCTCGGATGCATCACGTTGGCGGGCGAGGGCGGCATCCGCCTCACTCAGGCCGGTCATGGATGACACATCGACATCGCTAAAGTCATGAAAGCCGGTAAAGCGGAACTGCTGCTGTAACGTGGCCAGAACCCGACAAATCGACTTATAGTTCATTTTATCGTCCGGGATACGAACGCTTTTGCTGTCGTCGAGGTAGAGCACCGCACCGTTCTCAGCAATAAAAGGCGCGCCCACAACGCCGAGTTTGCGTTGCAGGGGCAGGATTTCAGCCGCCGTTTTACTGGAGCAAATAATTAAGGGGACAGCGTGCTGCCTCAGCCTGTCGAGCCACTCTGCGGCGGCATCCCAGTTGTAATCGTGGTGGTCAAGCAGCGATCCATCGAGGTCGGTCACTATCATCAGCGATTCATTCAAATTGGGCATCCTGATTTCCTTCACTCTGGTTTGACACTACAGCGTAGTCATTACGTTTTAGTGTAGTTGAGTCTACAGCAGGCTTTGATTTGCGCAGTGGAAGCTTTATAATCAGGAGGATTCCTAAAACCGGAAGAGGGGAAAAGCCGGTTCCGTCATATCGTGCATCGATTATTGCTGAATTAACAAGACAGAGAAGTGGGTTTGACCGCGCGGACGGCAATGAGGTGAGTAAAACACGCATGGAAAAGGCTTGTTATGGCTTATGGGAAGCGTAGTCTCGAAGAGCACTATGACTTCCCTGATGTAACGAATTGACTACTTACCTGGCTCGCGCCGGGTATTTTTTTGTGTGCGCTATGGCGACAGGCGCGCGGCTTGTCGTCTATCGGCTTATCTCGCCATAACGGCAATCCTGAATATCCATCTCACATTGCTCGGCGGGTTCACGGCACAGCCCGGCACGATGATCATCCGCGAGCGAGGATGAATGCTTTTGTTGAGAAAAGTAATCCTGAAGATCGCCAGTGCTTTCAGGCTGTATCGCCTTAAGCAGCGCGTCCATTTCTCTGTCTCTGTCGTTCTGATCGGGTAAGTGGGGAAGCGTCATGGCATGCCTCCAGCGGTCAGTGTGAGCAATAAATATACAACTTAGCGGAAAATGCGGGGGCAGGGAAGTTAAAAAAAAGCCCGCGCTGCGCGGGCAAATAATCCTTGTTACTTTGGGTGTTGTATTTCCTGGGGAGGAAAGCAACGAAATGAAGCTTATCTGTTCTGCCTGTTAAACGTCTCGCAGGGAAATGTCAGGAAAATGAAAAAACGCATTACTCAGATTTACCTGACTTTTGCTGTAACCTGGCAAAAAGGGGCTATATTTGATAACAAAACGTTTTTTATCAATACCTAAAGGAATGGTTATGGACTTACTTCGAATTCTTATCGCGATCTTACTCCCCCCACTCGGTGTTTTTATGCAGGTGGGTTTTGCAGGCGCGTTCTGGCTCAATATCTTACTGACGCTATGCGGATACATCCCGGGTATCATCCACGCTGTCTGGGTTATCGCACGTCGCTAACGCCTGCATTACGGGCGCTCTTCGATTAAACTGTTCAGCAGGAAAATATCAGGAGAGTCGTAAATGAAGGTAGACGATCGCGTCAGTGTTAAAACGGATGGTGGGCCACGGCGAACCGGCACAATTCTTGCCGTAGAGCCTTTTAGTGAAGGCACAATGTTTCTGGTCGCGTTGGAAGATTACCCGCAGGGTATCTGGTTTTTTAACGAGAGCAGCCATCAGGATGGCGTTTTCGTCGAACCCTATCCTTCCGCCTGACGCCTGCGCGTAACCGGTAAAAAAATTGCCCTCTGCATAGTGATACGCAGAGGGCGATTTTTTTCTTACTTGTCTGCCTGCCAGTCAGATAATGTCTGGCAGTGTGGCTAAAGCTTCAGCGTTTTTTAAAACGTTTCCCAGTTCTCGTTGCCGTGAGTGACCGCGGCTGGACGTAACGTTGGCGCGGAAACTTTTGGGGCTGTATCCGGTTGATAAGTTGACTTCGCTACCGGCGTATCCTGTAAACGGAACGCGGCGACCGCTTTCGTTAACTTACCCGCTTGATCTTCCAGTGAGGACGCTGCTGCAGAGGCTTCTTCAACCAGCGAGGCGTTTTGCTGTGTAACGTTATCCATCTCAGTCACGGCCTGGCTGACCTGCTGAATACCCCGGCTTTGTTCATCGGAGGCCGCGGCAATTTCCGACATAATATCGGTCACCCGACGGACCGCTTCTACGATCTCGCCCATGGTGCTGCCGGCTTCACCCACCTGCTGTGAACCACTGCTGACCAATTTCACGGATTCTGCGATTAGCGATTCGATTTCTTTTGCAGCCTGCGCACTGCGCTGGGCAAGGTTGCGTACTTCACTGGCGACGACCGCAAACCCGCGTCCCTGTTCACCTGCACGCGCAGCCTCAACCGCGGCGTTAAGCGCCAGAATATTGGTCTGGAAGGCAATGCTGTTGATCACGTTGGTGATCTCGGCAATTTTCTTCGAACTGCCGGAGATGTCGTTCATGGTTTTCACCACGCCGTTCACCATATCACCGCCACTACGTGCCTTGCCTGATGCATCAGCGGCCAGCTGGCTTGCATGGTGCGCATTATCAGCATTCTGTTTTACCGTGGCCGTTAGCTGTTCCATGCTGGCTGCGGTTTGTTCGAGTGCGGCAGCCTGTTGCTCTGTACGAGAAGAAAGGTCGGTGTTGCCAGCCGTAATTTCACTTGATCCCTGATAAATCGCAATCGCACCTTCACGAACCGTGCCTACCGTTTTGATTAACGACTGCTGCATGTGTTGCAGGTTGTCCAGCAACAAACCAATCTCGTTACGACCGTGCGGGACGGAAGGTGCCGTTAAATCCCCTTGCGCGATACGTTCTATATGCGCCACTGAACTGTGCAGTGGATTAATGACCACCCGACGTAAAAACACAAAGGTCAGCAACACCAGTAGAAGGGCAGCAATAAATGCGGAACCCATAGCGATAAAGCCAATGCGAGACTGCTCGGCAGCCTGCTCGTTGATCTGCGCGGAGCGCACATCACGAAGTTTAATCGCTTGCATCAACACGGCTTTATAGGCGTTATCCAGTTTGCGCGTCGTATCGGTTTCCTGAGCAATGATACTTTCAAAACTGCCCTGTTTTCCGGCGTCGATCATCGGCATCAGGCCCTTAGTCACATACTCTTTGAACAGAGCCTGTAACTGCTCGTCCACCTTGGTGCCTTCAGGGGTTTTACTTTTACGATTCAGATAGATTTTAAGACCTTCTGAAGCCTGTTTGATACGATCATCGGTTGCCGCCAGGTTGGCGTTGAACTCATCCATTTCGCCAATACGTGCTGCGGCACCGGCCTGGATAATATTTAACCGCGCAGAACGCATATGAGAGGAACTGTCGACCAGCCCATTACGTACCTGAATTTCGTCGGTTGCGTCTTTTAGTGATTGATTACTAAGGATAAGGAAATAGCTTGATATCGCGATACAGAGCGCGAACAGAAACAAGATACCGCCAAATATCAAACTAAACAGAGGAACCAGGCGGATATTTTGCCAAATACTGAGTTTGTGATGTCCTTCATTAACCAGCGTCGTGTTCATTTCCTTGCTCTCTTAGGAGGTTGTTCTGTTGAACAAAACATCGGCAAAAGAACGGAAAGGTTTACGCTTGAAAATGAGATCTGGATCGCTAATCCAAAAAAAAACCGGCCTTGTGGGCCAGTTCCTGAAGACGGGAGGTACTACCTTACGTTGACATAGATGCCGGACGTCACGTTATCGGTTAAACGCACCACGTGATAAATCACCTGTTTGTTATGCGTTTTAATTTTCCGCTTGATATTGCCTTTATGGGACGAAACGGTTTTCGCTTTAATTTGCATTTTATCTGATATCTGGATGGTGTCATGACCTGACATCCACATTTTCAGCATATTGGACTCCGTCTGACTTAGCGTAAGCGGGTGGACATCGAGACCCGAAGAAATACGCGGTGACATATTGAGTTTCTTTTGCAAATAGGTACTCAAAAGTGAATCCAGCGTCGAAGGCTTGATGGCTTTTGAGGTGATAATTAAATTTTTACGGACATACAAATATTCTTCAAAATGAATATTGCTGATGGCCATAAATATAAAAAACAGTGTCTCAGGATGCTGATTAATAACACTGCGAATACGTTCGCTGGAGTCGGTTTCATGAATGAAGCAATCTTCATTAATAAAAACAACACCTGGTTTTAACTGCTCACATCTTTGCTGTAATTGCTCAATGTCGGAGACGGAAGTGATATTTTTCTTTTTCACTCCTTTCGACGACATATAATCTGATAATCCCAGGCGTGTGTAGTTGCAGGAATCCATAATAATCGTTGGCATGTTAGCGACCCTCACCAATTTGTTATCCGTTTAAATCAACGATGAATTACGCGTTGCGGTACGAGAAGATTTCAAAGCGCTTTTTTTTATTGTGCTGATGCAGCGAGGCAACAGGCAATGGCCCATAAAAGTCTTCTTCCCTGACCCGTTCTGCAAAAATTTTGTATTGCTCTGACCTCACACATGAGCCTGTATCAACCTGATTTGTTGATATAAAGCCGCACTGAGCGAAATACCGTTTTTTGGGAGCGCTGTCACTATCGCCGAAAACCCAGAGTTTTCTGATAGGACAAGTCTTAAAAACATTTATTTCACGAAAGTGTGATGTCGATAAGCGATTTGACAATGCCGGAAAAAACATTTTCTGACAAGAAAAATCACATAAAAATTTTTCTTGAATAAATTCAATGTATTGCCGAATTTATCACCAAAACAACCCTGTCGATGACTCTGTTAACCGCCTGACTAAAATACGCGAAGCGCGGTTTAATAAGAATAATTTTAAGACTTTCCGCACGCTTATCAGATTATCCTTAGTTGATTTCTGAAAAATGTGGTTTGAAAAATGCTCTGATAGTTATGGGTTTCTTAAGTATCAAAAGTGATAAATAGTTAGATACTTAATGTTCAGGCGGGGGACAGTTCTGTCAGGAACAGGGCCAGCAGATCAAATATTTCGCCGAACAGGTGCTCACAGAAGGGCGCAAGGAGAGGCATTAGCAGGCTGATGGTCAGGATGCCCACTGATAAGGTAATCGGGAAGCCAATCGCGAAGATTGATAACTGTGGTGAAAGGCGGTTTAACAAACCCAGGACCATGTTTAGCGTGAGGAGTAAAACGATCAAGGGTAGCGCTAACATCATGCCGTTAAGGAAAATCATGCTGGCCGATTTTGCCAGTGCCATAAAAGCATTAGCGTGCAGCGGTTCGCCACCAATGGGCAACGTATGAAAACTGTCCGACAGCAGCGAAATAAGCCACAGGTGGCCATTGAACGTCAAAAATAAAAGCATCGCCAGCATGTCGAGGAAGCGAGCAAGGACGGGCATGTTCAGTCGGCTGGCGGGATCGAAGAAGGTGGCAAACGACAGGCCCATCTGCAAGCCAATCAACTCACCGGCGGTACGAACGGCGGCAAAGGCAAACTGCATGGTAAAACCAATGGCAATACCAATGAGCATCTGCTGAATCAGCAACATGAAGCCCGCCGGTGAAAACAGGGTCACGTTTACCGGGGGCAAATTGGGGATCAGTATCCAGGTAATCATGGCCGCAAGACCAATTCTTACCCGTTTGCTCACCGATCGTTCACTGAGCACCGGAGCGGTCGACAGTAGGGCCAAAATGCGCACCAGCGGCCAGAAAAACTGACTGACCCAGTGAACAAGTTGGCTACTATCGAGAGTAATCATCAGCCGATGATATAAGGCAGGTTAGAAAAGACGGTGCGGATGTAATCCAGCAACACGTTTAACATCCACGGGCCGGCAATGATGCCAGTGGTTGCCACTGCAATAATTTTTGGAATAAAAGACAGCGTTTGTTCATTGATCTGGGTAGCCGCTTGCAGCAGGCTCACCAGTAAACCGCTAACCAGCGCGGCCAGTAGCATGGGGGCAGCCAGGAGCAGCGCAACGCGCATCGCTTCCTGTCCCATAGCCATTACCGATTCAGGTGTCATGTATTTCTCCCGTGCAACGGATGAGATCAGGAATAGAAACTTTGTGCCAGCGATCCCACCAGCAATTGCCAGCCGTCCACCAGAACAAACAACATTAATTTAAAAGGCAGAGCAATGGTTGCCGGGGGAACCATCATCATACCTAACGCCATTAATACACTGGCAACGACCAGGTCGATAATTAAGAAAGGAATAAATACCGTAAAGCCAATTTGGAAAGCGGTTTTTAATTCGCTGGTGACATAAGCAGGCAGCAAAATGCGCATCGGCACGGCTTCGGGCCCAGCAATGGGTGCTGTATTAGCGAGGCGGGCAAATAACGCTAAGTCGGCCTCACGGGTTTGACGCAGCATAAACTCACGCAGCGGCTGCGACCCTTTTTCAATCGCCACATCCATATTGATTTTATCCTGACTAAAAGGCAGGTAGGCATCCTGATAAATTTTATCGAACGTCGGGGCCATAATAAAAAAAGTTAAAAAGAGCGTCAGGCCAAGTAATACCTGGTTAGGTGGCGCGGAAGGCGTCCCCAGGGCACTACGCAGCAGGCCGAAAACGATAATGATGCGGGTAAAGCTTGTCATCATTAACAGAATGGCCGGAAGAAACGTTAACGAGGTAATAAAAACCAGCGTTTGCACCGGCAGTGACCAACTTTGGCCACCATTGGCTAATGGCTGACTAACCAGGCCCGGCAGTTGGGCATGGGCGACCGGTGCCAGCAACAGCAGCGGCAGAAGAGGAAGCAGTCGACGCATCATGGATTTTTTCCGGGACGTTTAACCAGATTTTGTAACAGCTGACGGAAATCCTGCGGTGCTGGCTTTTCCGGTGTGTTCATGTCGGGTGAGGCCGGTGGCAACGTATGCAGGTGAGTAATCTGCTGAGCAGTGACGCCAAGCACCAGGCGCGCATCAGGTGTATCCACAATCACGACGCGCTCGCGCTGACCAACCTGCACACTGGCCGTAAGATTAAGCTCACGGCTGCCCACTTTTTTAGGCGCAAACCCCATGCGGCGAGCCAGCCAGGCACAGGCCAGAATCAACAATATAATGACGACTAATACGCCACTGACTTGAGTCAGTACTGAACCTGCCGAAATCGGCTGCGCCGGAGGCGTAGCAGGTTGTAGCGTGTGATTCTGGTTATTCATCTTAACGGCTCAGGCGACGCATACGTTCTGACGGCGTAATAATATCTGTGATGCGCACGCCATACTTATCGTTCACAACGACGACTTCGCCCTGAGCAATCAAATAGCCATTAATCAGGATGTCCAGAGGTTCACCTGCAAGACCATCCAGTGAGACAACGGAACCCTGAGTCAGACGCAGGAGTTCTTTAATCGTCATTTTTGTGCGGCCAAGCTCGACGGTGAGCTTCACCGGGATATCCATGATCAGGTCAATGTCCTGCAACGAACCTGATGCATTACTGCTTTCAAACGTTTTGAATACGTCGTCACTCTGTGAAGCGCTGGCACCAGAGCCAACCTGCTCATTCATTGCTTCAGCCCACAGATCGTCCGCAGAGATGGTGTCATCGGACGGTTTCTTGCTGTCAGTCATGGGGCTGTTCCTCGTTAAGCGAATTCAAAATCGGGTTAATCAAATGTTCAACACGCAGGGCGTACTGGCCGTTGAGCGTGCCATACTGGCTGGTTAAAACAGGCACACCGTCCACATGGGCAATAATGCGCTCTGGCTTTTCAATCGGCAGAACATCACCAGGCTTCAGCTGTAAAACGCGCGACAGACGCAATGATGTTTCAGCAAAATGGGCAATCAGTTCCAGTTCGGAGTGCTGAACCTGCTTCACCAGATTGTCGCGCCAGTGTGTGTCTTCTGAACGCGAGTTTTCCAGTGGCGGATTCACCAGCAACTCACGCAGAGGTTCAATCATCGAAAACGGAATACAGATGTTGAACTCACCGACAAGGTTGCCGATCTCGACCTGGAATGGCGTATTCACAACGATATCGTTAGGCGATGTGGTGATGTTGGTGAACTTCACCTGCATTTCCGAACGCACGTACTCGACATCCAGTGGGTAAATGGCTTTCCACGCATCGCTGTAGCCGTCCAGCGCCAGCTTCAGCATGCGGCGGATGACACGTTGCTCAGTATGGGTAAACTCACGTCCTTCTACTTTAGTAGGAAAACGACCATCACCGCCAAAAAGGTTATCAACTGCAATAAAGACCAGGCTCGGCGAAAACACCACCAGTGCCGTACCGCGTAACGGTTTAAGGTGGATCAGATTCAGGTTGGTTGGCACCGGCAGATTGCGGGCAAACTCATGGTAAGGCTGAATCTTAATCGCGCCTACGCTGATATCCGGGCTACGGCGTAGCAGGTTAAACAGCGCCATACGGAAACTACGGGCAAAACGCTCGTTAATAATTTCCAGCGCCTGCAGACGCTCGCGCACCACGCGACGCTGGGTATTCGGATCATAAGGACGAATATCGCCCTCAGGTCCGTTTTGTTTCTTTTCTTCTTCCGCACTGCCGCTGTCGCCGTTAAGTAGCGCGTCAATTTCAGCCTGGGAGAGAATGCTGTCGCCCATTGATTCACCTCAAAATGAAGGCGGTAAACAGTACGTCGTCTACAGCCTGCGGAGGTTGACCTTTTACCAGTGGTGGTGCCAGCGCCTGTTTGATTTGCTCAACAAGCGCTTGCTTTCCTTGCTCCGTCGCCAGCGCAGCTGCGTTCTGACGAGACAGCAGCAGTAACAGACGACTGCGAACCTCAGGCAGGTAGTCACTCATCCGACGACGTGTTTCTTCATCCGGCAGACGTAGCGTAAAGCCTACGTACAGAACGCGGTCTGGGTCGTTGTCGGGATTGACCAGGTTAACCGTAAATGTATCAAGTGCAAAAAAGACCGGGGCGGGAGGCGGTTCAACTTTCGCGACCTCCGGCTTATCACCCTCGTGTTTATTCATTATTCGCCAGACTGCATAGCCTGCCACGCTGCAAGCGGCCAGCGTTACGATCAGTAACACTGGTATTAAGAGTTTTCGTTTGCGGCCTTTGGCTTTCGCGTTATCAGACATTTTTGCAGTAACTTCCTGTGAATTATGGGCAAGCCTCTCGGCTCGCCTGAACAGATTATCGCGTGTCTTAAGTCAAACAATGGCAAGAAAAGACACGGGTTTTACGCTTACCTTCAGCGTTTGTCGCTGTCAGGCAAATGTGTCGACTGCGCCCTTGCCGGTTAACCGGGCCTGAAGAGACTGCGGTACGGCAATGGGCGTAATGTCGTTATCACTATCCTGAGTAAGGGAGAAGCTGCCGTGCTGTCCGTCGCGACGCGCCTCCTGTTGCTGCTGGAAGCCTTGTCCCTGCGAAAAACTCTCACTGCTTACCTGACTCTCACCCAGGTTAATACCGCTTTCAGCCAGTGCACTACGCAACTGGGGAAGCGCGGCTTCCAGCGCGGCTCTGACATGGCTATGACTGGAAACCATACTTAACTGTGCCTGATCGTTATTCAGTTTCAGGCTGATCTGAATCGCACCCAAATCTTCAGGATGCAAACGCAGCTCTGCGTTCTGCTGACCGTTGCGACTAAACATCACAATTTGCTGACTCAGCGCCTGCTGCCATTCATTACTGCCCAGATGCGCATTGAGCATCGGGGTCGACGGTGAGTTCATTGGCGCTGCTGCGCCAGGCGACTGCAGTAAACTGCTGGCGCTGCTCAGGGGCGCACTAATAATGGCCTGATTATCACTGGCCGTTGCCGTTAACGGGCGGTCATCCTGCTTCGTAACGCTGCTGAGTATTTGCTGAAAGCTGCCGTCAGTGGTCAGTGTCGCAGGCGCAGCCGCGGGGTTATTACTTGCCGCGGAGGCTATGCCGCTAGCGGGCAGATTGGTCTGGCTAACTTTGCTCGCCAGGTTTCCGTCCTGCACCTTAGTGTTCTTCGTTTCTTTGTCATCACCGGTCAGTGCCGTATTAACAGCCTGGGTCAGGGCTGACAATGCTGAGCGTGGAGCTTCCCGAAGGCTATCGGCGTCACGGCTTGCCACGCTCTCTTTGACCGCCTGCTGCAGACCCGTTGCCGGTAACATGGCAAACAGCGCCTGAATATTCTGCATGTCGCTGTTATTAAGGACAGCGCCAGTTAACTCATCCTTATCATCGGCTGATTTTGTACCGGCTTTAATATTTTCCGGTTTAAACAAGGCACTGAGCGCCGTGGGTGTTTCCAGCGAAGAGAGCAGGGCATTCAATGACGTGGCCGTTTTACCCTCAGTGTCAGCGGTAACATTTTTATCGGTAGCCAGCGGGGTTTTACCGTGCAGTTTAGCGAGGGAAAGCAACTGGTTTCCCAGGGCGGTAATAAAGTCCTGTGGCAGAGCTTCTCCACCACTGGCGAGCAAATCTGTAGTACCTGATGTTTCAGCGGTGCCGATGGCTTTGGTCGTCAACGCGGTGTTTGGCAACGTAATCATTCGCCTTTCCTCTGTGAAGCCCGTTGGGCAAATTCATCCATCCGTTTCTGATCGAGACGGTTTTCTTGTCGTAATGCATTTTCCTCTGCCCGGGTAATCAGCGTTTGGTAGGCATTCAGGCGCTGCTGTTTTTCACGCCAGTTAACCAGCGCCTGCTCCAGTCGTTGATTCCAGTGCTGTAACTGACTGCGATGTTGGTCAATCGCTTTTTCCAGCGTCTGGATAAACTGGTGATAGTTGGTCCAGCGATTGCTGGCAATACCGCTGGACATGTCGCTGTTCAGCTTGTTGCGGTATTCATCCTGATAATCAAGCAGCATGGTGAGCTGCTCGTTAGCCGCCTGCTGACCACGGCGCATATCGCCTAACAAAACGGCAGCGCGTTCCAGATCCTGTTCCGCCAGGTCACGCAGTGTGTCAATGGCATTAGCTGTTTTCATTAGGATGTCCTCGTATTAAACGCGCGGCTTAGCCGAACAAGGCGTGCAAGTGCAGGCAGGCATCGTCGTACTCACTGCGTTCAAAAATGCCTTGTTGCAGGAAGGCTTCCATCTGCGGGTAAAGCTGAATGGCTTTATCCAGCATGGGATCGCTGCCTGCGGCATAGGCGCCGACGCTGACCAGGTCACGGTTGCGCTGGAAACTCGAGAGCAACTGCTTGAACTGGCGTACGCGTGCATACTGGTTCTCATCAATCAGTGATGTCATGGCACGGCTGATTGACGCTTCAATATCAATGGCCGGATAGTGCCCGGCTTCAGCGAGACGGCGTGACAACACGATGTGCCCGTCGAGTATCGCGCGAGCAGAGTCGGCAATCGGGTCCTGCTGGTCGTCGCCTTCGGTCAGTACGGTGTAAAAGGCGGTAATGGAACCGCCGCCATCGATGCCGTTACCGGCGCGTTCAACCAGTGCCGGGAGCTTGGCAAACACGGACGGTGGATAGCCTTTGGTGGCCGGTGGCTCACCGATCGCCAGGGCAATCTCACGCTGCGCCATCGCATAGCGCGTCAGGGAGTCCATGATCAACAGGACATGTTTACCGCGATCGCGAAAGTCTTCTGCAATTCGTGTGGCATAGGCGGCACCCTGAAGACGTAACAGCGGCGACACATCGGCCGGCGCGGCAATTACCACGGAACGGGCACGGCCTTCAGCACCTAAAATATTTTCGATAAAGTCTTTAACTTCACGACCACGTTCACCGATTAATCCCACGACAATCACGTCGGCCTGGGTATAGCGCGCCATCATGCCAAGCAGCACGCTCTTACCGACGCCTGAACCCGCAAACAGCCCCATACGTTGACCACGGCCGACGGTAAGCAGGGCATTGATAGCACGCACGCCGGTATCCAGTACGTCAGTGATGGGCGTACGCTGTAAGGGGTTAAACGGCGGCGTATTTAAGGCCGCGCGGTAGCCCGTTTCCGGTGACGGCAGGCCATCAAGAGGACGTCCGCTGCCGTCAAGTACGCGGCCCAGCAGTTGTGGGCCAAGCAGAAGCTGTTTGCCTGCCTGTGGGTGTTCACCCGTGGCGCGGGCATAAACGCGAGCGCCAGGCAGAATGCCGTCCACTTCTTCCAGCGGCATCATCAGCAGCTTCTGACCGTTAAAGCCGACCACTTCACTTTCAATTTCGCTAATGGTTTTACCGTCGTTACGTTCAATCACACAGGTCGAACCGAGGGGCAACTGCAGGCCGGTTGCCTCCAGCACCAGGCCGGTGGCACGGGTCAGACGTCCATAACGACGAATGGGTTGGACCTGCGCAATACGACTCTCAAAAGCATCAAGCGAGCCAAGCCAGCGGTTCAGACGTGTGGTCATTAAAACTCTCCCGGTGCAGCAAGGCGGCACAGTTCCTGCCAGCGAGTGGCTACGCTGGCGTCAAGATCGCCATCTTCGGCGCTGAGCTTACAGCCGCCGGGATGCAACGTATTATCCGCCAGTAAACGCCAGCCGTGCAGATCAAGCGTGGGCCCTAACGTCTGCTCAATTCTCAGTAAATCATCCGGATGCACGCGCAGCTGAGGTTTACCGCTGAACATAGGTTCCTGCTGAAGCAGGCCCTGAATCTGACGAAGCAGGGCACTACCATCCACCGTCGTCGCCTGACCGATCACCGAACGGGCGGCTTCAAGCGCCAGTTGCATCAGGCGGGCTGCAATCACGCTGTCCAGTGATTCCAGCGTGTTCTGAAACTCAGTCACCAACTGCTGCATACGGGCCTGCAACGGCGCCTGCTGCTGCTGTGCATCGGCCAGACCTTGCTGAAAGCCTGCGTCGTAACCGGTCTTCTGCCCTTCAGCAAATCCCTGCAGGTGGCCTTCGCTATAGCCTTGTCCATGGGCTTCTTTACGCAGCTGCTGCTGCATATGTTCAAACTGTTGTTGTTGCTCATCTTCTTCAGATTCGAAGACCTCAACGTCTGTTGGCTCAGCCGTCACCATGGCAGGTTCTTCAGTACGACCCAGCTCTACCGGCTGCCACAGCTGCCATGGACGGGCGGAAAATGCATCAGACATAGGTTTCCTCGCCACCACCGATTACCATCTCGCCGGACTCTGCCAGGCGGCGAACCACCAACAGGATTGCTTTCTGTTCGTTCTCGACCGCAGACATACGCACCGGACCACGGTTGGCGAGATCGTCGCGCAGGATATCTGCCGCACGTGCTGACATGTTTTTGAGGAACTTCTCGCGCAGTGGCTGCTCGGCACCTTTCAGTGCGATCAACAACTGCTCGGACTCCACTTCCTGCAACAGGCGCTGGATGCTGCGATCGTCCACTTCCACCAGGTTTTCGAACAGGAACATCTCGTCGATAATTTTCTGTGCCAGCTCGCCGTCGAAGTCGCGTACCGCTTCGATGACCGCTTCTTCCTGCTGAGTTTTCATCAGGTTGATAATTTCGGCCGCTGTTCTTACGCCGCCCATCTTCGCACGCTTGAGGTTGGTACCATCGAGCAGGCTGTTCAGGACTTCGGTCAGTTCTGCCAGCGCGGCTGGCTGTACGCCACCGAAGGTCGCAATACGCAGCATGACGTCGTGACGCAGGCGCTCATCAAACAGCGCCAGGATATCTGCCGCCTGGCCACGTTTGAGGTGCACCAGAATGGTGGCGATAATCTGCGGATGTTCGTCGCGGATAAGATCGGCAGCCGCCTGCGGTTCCATGAAGTTAAGCGTTTCCATCCCACTGGTGGTATCGCGGGTTTCAAGGATATCTTCCAGCAGGCTGGATGCACGCTCTTCACCCAGCGCTCGGGTCAGGACGGAACGCAGGTAATCGTTAGAGTTCAGGCTCAGCGCCGCGAACTGCTCGGCATCAGATTCGAACTCACGCAGCACTTCTGTTAGTTGCTTGTGCGACACCTGACGCATGCTGGCCATGGCCGCACTCAGGTGCTGAACCTCACGTTGGTTCAGATGCTTGAACACTTCCGCAGCGCGTTCTTCGCCAATGGTCATCATCAGAATGGCGCTTTTTTCAGTACCGGTCAGACTCATAGTTCGTTACTCATCCATTCGCGAATAACCAGCGCAACAACGCGCGGATCGTTTTCAGACATGTCGCGGATACGCTGGCTCATGACTTCAGCGCTCATGCGGTTATTAGTTTTCCGTTCCTGGTCCATTTCATCTTTGCTGAGCTGGACACTGTACGCTTCCTGATCGTTCTGCTGTGTGGCACGTGCGGCCAGCGCTTCTGCTGCCACTTTCTCAGCTTCTTTCTTACGCAGTACGTGTGGACGCACCATTTTGCGATACAGGATGAAGGCAATCAGCGCAACCAACAGCCATTTACCTGCGTTCATCAACTGGTCAAAGAACGTCTGCTGTTGCCAGAAGGGCAGTTCACTGACCGTTGGTTCGGTGGTATTGAACTGCGAGTTCACAACATTGACGCTGTCGCCACGTTGTTGTGAATAACCCATGGCTTCACGTGTCAGGTCTTCAATCTGCTTCAGCTGCTGATCATTCAGTGCCAGCGCTTTGCCTTTATCGTCTTCGCGATAGTTCACTACCACGGCGACGGACAGGCGCTGCACATCGCCCACATTCATCTTGGTATGGCGAATGGTGCGGTCCAGCTCATAGTTCACCGTGTCATCGCGGCGAGAGTTGGTGGGCACGCTGCTGGCGGCCGCAGTGCTGGTCCGTTGACCATTCGCGTTCGTATTCTGACCATTTGCATTCTGGCCATTGGCATTCTGACCGTTAGCCGCGTTGGTATTAGGTGCATTCACCGGCGCGGTGTTGGCTGGCGCTGGCTGATTCGACAGCGCGCCAGGCACGCCGCCAGGATATGGGCTGCCAGACTGATCGCTGGTACTGGTCTGCTGTGAGCGGATAGACGCGTTTTTCGGATCGCCATTTGGCTGATATTTCTCGTCAGTCTGTTCGCGGGTATCAAAGTTAATCTGCGCGGTGACCTGTGCATGCACGTTGCCCTGGCCCAGAATCGGATTCAGGATCGCTTCGATACGTTGCTGATAACGGGTTTCAACTTCGGCAGCATATTTAAGTTGTGCATCATTCAGGTCACGGCCAACTGCATCAGAACGCGTTAACAGGTGACCACTTTGATCCACCACGGTGACGTTGCCCGGTGGTAAACCGGCCACGCTGCTGGAAACCATGTGGGTAATGGCCTGAATCTGGCCTTCATCCAGGGCGCGACCCGGCTGCAACATTAAGGTTACCGAAGCAGAAGGGGCTTTTTGCTCACGCACGAACAGGGTAGGTTTAGGCATCGCGAGGTGCACGCGAGCGCTTTTAACCGGGCCCAGTGATTCGATGGTACGCGCCAGCTCACCTTCCAGTGCGCGCTGATAGTTCACCTGCTCGCTGAACTGGCTGATACCGAACTTCTCTTTATCCAGCAGTTCAAAGCCAACGTTGCCACCCTGCGGCAGACCTTGCTGTGCCAGACGCAGACGCAGTTCATGCACCTTGTCATCAGGGACCATCAATGCGCCACCGTTATCGGCAAAGCGATAAGGTACATTCATCTGCGTCAACTGCGTGACAATGGCACCGCCATCCTCATTAGAGAGATTGCTGAATAACACGCTGTAGTTAGGTGTCTTGGCCCAGAGGACTAACGCAAACACCACTGCAATGGCAGCGGCGGCGGCAACGATTAAAGGTATACGTGGATTAGCACGCAGGCGAGCGAGAAGGTCACCGAAGCCTTTCTTATCTTGATCTTGTGTGGCGGCTGCACTCGCATTCATGACCGATTCCTGCCTGACGTAATTGACCGGGTTAGTTGTGTTGGCAAAACAGACTCCCTGACCTGCTTAAATAAAATTTCCACTTCAATGCCTGGCATTATTTGATGAAACGCAAAATTCGATGGGTGAATAAGCCACGGTTTTTAGTGTCATTTAGGGGCTTTGTCTTATTGACAATATGTTAACTTCTCTCCTCATCAAAAATCTTCATCTCTTTTCAATGAGGTAACAGCTATGTCAATTCAGGCAATCGACGGTGTTTTACAGCAGCTACAGATGACGTCGCTTCAGGCCAACAACAAAAGCAACGACGTCACCAGCCATATCGACTTTGGCGCGACCATGAAGGCCGCACTCGACAAAATCAGTGAAACCCAGACGACAGCACGTACCCAGGCCCAGGATTTTGAAATGGGTAAGCCAGGTATCGCGCTCAATGATGTGATGGTCGATCTGCAAAAATCATCAATTTCTATGCAGATGGGCATTCAGGTCAGGAACAAGCTGGTGTCGGCTTATACTGACATCATGAACATGCAGGTGTAGAAGGCTAACGTATTTTAAAAAAATGAATGATTGAGAAGCCACTTTGACGAAGAACGGATGTAGCTCAAGATCGTTCATTTTCACGCAAAAGAAAGAAAGCGGGTTTATGGTATAAAATTTATTAGATGCTCAGGCCCAGCTGGATGCAAGACAACCTGGTTTAGACTGTTTTTCCTCACGTTGACTCCGAATATCTAACCGCCATCAGTAACGACAGACAATCGTGTGCCTGAGTAAACACATAGCCACAGACTGAAAAACGTCCTCATAACTTCTGTTATCAAAAATCTGCCAGTTACAAAACCTTATTCTCATAATCGTTATCAGCCTGTAGAGGCTTCATTCTTACATCAGCCCTCACCCTGCTGACGCAGTAGGTTTCTTTTGCGTATTCCTGAAGCACTGTTTGTCAGATAACCTTACTGTGGCGTTACTCATTAGTGTTCCGTACCGCATAACATCCATAATGATAGACTTGCTCAAATCCGCAATAATTCAGTCTTTTTACAATATTCTCAGAACAGTTATCAGCAAGTTTAATTGTGCATAGTCGTCAGGTAGTTTTACGACGTCGATGAATATCAACCCGCCCTCTTGCCTGGGCATGATGTGGTCTATGGCGTAACATTATTAAGGAATCTTAATATCATTAATTTTAAGGATATGCAGATGCACCGGACTGCTATCAGCCGGGGCAGAGATCGCTACAAGAAAAACGTAGCCACCTACGTGTAAAGCAACTGCTTCTCTTAATAACCCCGGTAGTACCCGTAAATATTTATCCATGCACAGAGGGGAACCAGCGGTCGGCTTTTCTGTGGGCACATCCAGAAGTGTGAATTTTTTGAGGTTCAGACGATAAAAAAGCTTTCCTGAGTAATATGACCAACCAAAAGGGAAGGGTCCAGTGAATGTCTGAACTTATTATTTACTCAACTGTTGGCCTCGATGTTGGTTGTATAGACGTTTATCACGTTCATCTCACTTTGCCAATGCAATTGAAGAAAGTTGTCGGAAGGATGCTTTTTCAATGATAAAAACGGATTTTTCCGCCATTAATAACTCGCATGAGTCAAGAGTCTTCAATACTATCAAAAAGATACTATCCTGCTCATGAGAATAAACTGGTTAAGGTTTATGTAATTTTCATAAAAATAGCAGGGGGGTGTCAGGACATTGATTTTATCCTAAGGGATGTATGACTCTTTCAGTTAAATAGTATGAAAAAAAGTGATGTGAGAAAAGTAATATTATAAGGTGCAACACAATTGTTGCACCTTTCATACTTTTTAACTACTGGGGGTGGGGCAGTCAAGAAAGACTTCGCAGACAGGATGAACGGTGTTTTGTTGCAGATCGATGAATGTATCAAGCGGCATATCAGGCAATCCTTTTACAGAGACGCTTTTACCTCCAGTGATAATTCCCGTAACCTGCTGGCGGAATGCAAGATTTGTAAAATTTTTATCTGACAAAAGCGAGCTAAGCTCATTGGTTGTTTTATCATCCCCACAATTAATAGAATCATTAGAAGTATAAATTAAATGGTGATTTTCTGCCAGAAGGGTCTTAATTTTATCTTTATCCAAAGATTGATTATGACAAGTTTCAAAGTTTAAAGTCACGTTAAAACCATCATCCTTTTTGGTCAGAAAAGAAAAACCAAAAGGAGTAGCCATACGTTTACCCGCGGTTGAAGAAATCCCACTATCGATGAAGTAAGGTCCTGAAGAAATACCTGCAATATGCTCTTTGTATAAAATACTCGTTGCATCTTTTTCGTAGACGGATTTCAAACCCATTGGTGTTACTAACATTTTTGTGATTTTTTTTGGAGTTACATGGTATGCACAGATCATTTCACTATCAATGCCAATGTTTTTACATAGATTTGCGTAAAAAAACGATTTGCCTTTAGACGTATATTGAATTACGTTTTTTGCGAACCCTTCAAACCAAACTGAACCAAGATTTTCATTTGATAGCTCAGCAAAAACAGGTAGAGAATAAGCCTGCTTTCCGATCTGAATACGATCTCCAGATTTTGATAAACCTTCTTTTAATGAGGGGGTGTTCCATAATTTAGAAGAAAATTTTATATAATCATAGGCGTTATCTATAGATAAGTTTTTGTAAAAAGAGCTTTCATTGTTTGAAAGCAGGCTCACACCAAAGCCGAGTGAGTTATCTTTTTTTCCTGAAATATCAAGGACGGTTGGCCAAACATCAATTAAAGAGCCAGGGTTATCATTCTTATAATTATTCAACCCTTTTTTGATAATAATAAAATTGTTTCTACGCTCGCTAGAGTTGGCATCAAGAAGTTGGCTGGCACTGTTACGCATCATTAAGTGATCGGAAACTAAAACTATAATTGTATTATCAAAATAATAACTATTGATTAACTTATTAATGAAATTAGAAATAAGATAGTCTGAACATCTCACTGCGGATAACATCTTAATTTTTTGTTCTTTTATGATTTTATTTTCACAGGTTGCTAAGGTTTTACCATCAGGTGCATGGGTGCCAACAGTAAGGAGAGACAATAAAAAGGGTTGTTTAGTATTAGATAAATTAAGGTACTTATCCCATGCATAGTCTAACAAGACATCATCCTGGACACCCCATCCACTGATTTGATCAGATTTAGCAATTTTATTTTCAATGAAAAAATTCAAATCGTCTTGACGACTCCATCCATGTTGTGAAAAAAATTTATCCGCACCAGCAAACTCTTTATTACTGCCTCTGATAAAGTGAGTCCGGTAACCAATTTTTTTAAGCCATGAAGCAACACAATTAGCCTTGGGTAAAAAATGGGCCGCGTTGCCGCCGGTGTTCCCTTGCGCCATTACTAATGGTACGCCACATTGTGTATTGACCATTCCAGCCATCGTCCAACCAAAGCCGCCATTTGTTGGTTGTATTATGTTAGTAAATTGAGCATAGTCGTTTGCGATTTTCGATAATTCAGGTAAATAATTTGTTTCGTTTAGTTTTTCAAATGTTTTTTCAAGGCTTTCAGCATATATAAAAACATAGTTATATTTTTTATTTAAGCTGGAATTTAAAGTTTTATATTCCGCCGAGACGCGGTCTGCATTCCCTTGAGGCTTTATAATATGTAATATTGAAGCTGATATGTTTCTTGAAAATGGCATCGTGAGTATTATGAGAAGTGAACAAACGAAAAAATAGTTCGTTTTTTCTATATTTATTTTTTTGATTTTATTTTTTTTACATAAGACACAATAACCAATCAGGATTGACGATGTAATGAGGAATGGTATTGCCAGCTTTAACTTAGGGTATAAGTCGTCAAGGGATGTTCCACGAGTACTATTGAATAAATGATAAAAAACGGCATCTGTTATGCCATTTCCTGTAAACATATTGCAAACAGACCAGAAACAAAAAAGCAACAATATTATGCAAGTGATAACTGTTTTGCAAATTATAAATCTATTAGATAAAAATGTTGATAAAATTAATGATGTCAATAAAAAATATGTCATTTTTCTTAATTAATTCAAAGGTGTTGGGGAAGCAAATTATTGCATTTTTTATGCCTGCATAAAAAACATTCGCTGTAAATTTTTTTATATTTATTGATCGCAATTAGTTTTTTTGAATTGATGATTTTTTATTAATTTTTTTGTGGCTAGCTAGGATAGCTTGTGTAAAGTTTTTGTTTTAAAATTAATTGACTTTTTGAAATATTGTGTTTTTATATTGCGAGATAAGAATAATATTTCATCAAGGCATGCTTCCTGCACTAGCTACTGTATAAAAATAAGTATGATTGCCCCGTTTATAGGGGCAGGGTGTTATAGTCTAGGATGCCTTGTATGGATCTTTTTTATCATCCTGGCTGTCATCATTTTTTCTTGGGACTTCGCCATGATCTTTCGGCGCATCGGTAGCAGGATGATCGTCTTCCTCGTACGCATTACCCGCATTCGGCGCAGCTTCGGGTAATCCTTTACTGACATCACCTTCATGTTTACGTTGTTCGTTACTCTGATGTTTATGCATTGTTTGCTCCTTTCTTCACTCTGTTTAGTGTAGACCAGCAAAACAATTTCGTGGAAAACCGCCGTGACACGGATGAATGCTGCTGTGCATTAGCCAGCATTGTTGCGCTATTGCGACTACGCTTAAACACTGACGCTAAGCGTTTGACCTGCTTACTCAGACTTCGCTCACCAGGCTCTGCAGCCACTTCCGATTATTCCTAATGCAATATCGCTATATTGTCCTATCTTTAAATCTCCAGGCGATATTTTCATTGGATAAACCACCAAAAGGAAAGACAGCATGACTGATTCAATCGAAACCAAAAGCAAAACAGATTACCTGCGTGACGTGGCATCACAGCTGAAAGAAATGCGTCACTACGCACAGACCAATACCGAGACACTTTCTGCCCATTGGTTAGCTTTTGATGCCGGTGAATACAAAGATGAGGGCAATGCAGCCCGCATTGATGCGCTGCTCAACAAGCAGGGTACGTTGCTGGAAGATCTGGAGAAGGCGATTCAGGATATCGAAATTGAAATTAACCACAGTGAGCAGGAGAGTTAAGTTACCTCCCGCTAACTGATGTGGTGGCGATTAAGGGATTAATCAGCCACCAACCAAAACTCTGCCTCATCAAACATCTCTTCCACCAGACGCGCTATCGTCGCCTTCTCGTTTTTGCTGAGATCGGTTTCAATCGCATTACGTTCCATGGGTTTGACCTTAACCTCGATATCAGGAAAGACACGATGTACGCGTTTTTCTAACTCTTCTAAGATCATTTCACGCGCGCCTGGTAAGCCCGCAACATTACGTTTATCGTAAATTAACTCTACAAACATGTTAACAATCCCTTAAGGGCAAAATCGCTTTGCCATTTTACTGTAAATAAAAACAGTATCAAGCTGATGTTCGGGTTAATTCGTTTTTTCTGAGCTGCGTAGAAAAGCACTTTCATCTGGTTTACTCTGATGGCGTTCACAACAATATGTGCGCTCACTCACCAGGAGAAGTGCAATGCGACAATTGGTTATAGATATTCTGCTCAAACTAGCAAAAATGGATGTCGACGCAAAGGAACTGACTGCGCAGATCGAAGCGCAGTCGTTGTTGGTTGCAGCTTTATTAGTCCAGGCGAAACAAGACAACGCGTTAACCATTTCAGAAACGGTTCAGGATGCGATAGTAACGGCTTCACGTTCATCCTCTGAGTTCATGCAGTCGGACATCGATTTGCTACTGACTCACATCAACCGGCTGCTGGCCGTCGCCAAATATGTTGAAGTAAGAGGTAAAATGGCAGAGGAAGAGTAACGGCTTCGCTGGCGATAAGTCTGTGGTCTGTCGCCAGCGAAGCCGGTCAATATGATGATCGGCAAGCGCGTGCTCACTTTGTTACTCTGTCGTTCGCATCACGCGTTTTGCCTTCTCGCCTGCAAAGGGCTGAGTCACTACAGTTCATTCTTAATACAGAACTCTTCCCAGCTCATTCCCAGTGATTCCGCATGCGATCTGAGGTACGCCTCTATCGCCTCGGCGGCAACGGCTTTATCTGGTTCCGCGAGCTGGATTGAGAAAATAATGCCATCGAGATTCTTTTGACGTAAAAAAGCGGCGTAGATGCGCTCAGCATGCCATTCGCGTAATTCTCGCAACGACATGTTGGCGGCGCGTGCATCGCTTTCCGTCAGCTCGTCTAATGCCGCCTGGAAGTCAGCATGGGCAGTGAAGAACAGGGTTCGCGCCTGAGCGTAATACGCTTCTGGAGTTTTCATTGCAGGTTTCCTGATATCTATTGCAGCGGCACAGTGTAGCCTGTTACATCAGGCTTGTCAGGCATAGCCGGGGCAGGGCAAGACGGCGTCCATTATCCAGATGGCGTGGATAAACCCCGTTCGCCAGCGCCTGATACCCAGGAAAATACTGCTTTATCTCGAGGACCGTATTCAGATAGCTTGCGCACCTTACCGTAAAAATTATAACGTAGCCGCCATCAACCGGATTGTAGGGATCAAAGATGAAAAACTGGATGCTGATTGCCACACTGGCACTGAGTGGTTGCGCGCAAATCAATAGTTATGAGAGTGCGGTGCAAACGCCTGCTCCGGCAAATTTACAAGGTAACTGGCAGACGGTAGGGCCACAAAGCGATCTGATCAGTGACAAGGCAATGGCCAGCCTCATTATCCATGCCGATGGCAGTACGCTGGATTGTCGCCAGTGGCAGCGGGTGATTGCGAAACCAGGTAAACTGACACTGCTGAACGGGGATTACGTCAACGTTACGCGTCAGATGCGGGTGATGACTCTGGATGTAGATGATGGGGAGCTGGAATACGACGGCCTCACAATGCGTAAGGTCGAGCGACCGACTCTTGATTGTCAAAACGCCATTGCTGAAGTGGCAAAGCAGCCCGGCGTTGCGGTTATCCAGAATATCGAGCCTGAGAGCATGCGTCCTCATCTGGCGAAATGATGGTAAAAACGGCCCTGTGGGCCGTTTTTAATGAGACGTATCAATAGCGTGATTAGCGCTTTTGCAATAGATAGCTATTTTCAAATCCTGGCAGACTGCCAATGACATCAAAATCATTAAAATAGCCGCCAGCCCGCAGCAGATCAACCGCCGGCCCGACCTGCGGTGAATACTGATGATCGCGGTAGTCGTCAAATACAACAAACCCGCCTTTAATCACGGTGGGAGAATAAAGCAGGAAATCGAGTAAAACATGGCGGCCTTCATGACCTCCATCAATATGAAGCAGTACCGTTCTTGGATTTAATGCCCGCACTCGTTCAATACTGACCTCAGAATAGCCACGAACCAACGTGACCTCCGGGAAAAGACGTTGATGATAAAAACGCAGCTCATTTTCCTGATTTGGCAATTCCATCGGGTCAATGCTAATTATTCTGCGCTTGTGCTGGCAAATCTCGTTCATAAAAGACGTGGATTTTCCTTTCCAGACGCCAATTTCAATAATATCGCCTTCCACATTATTATGTTGCAACAACCAGCAAAGGTACCCGAGACATTTTACCTGGGTATGAAAGGAGAGTTCCTTACGTGGCATTGCTAATTCGGCAGGCAACTGTGATTGTGCCTGAGCGAGCGATTCGCCAACTCTGTCCCAGGTATGGTCGATCAGATTCTTGATTTCGGGTTCTTCAAAAAAAACCTTTAAGTCTGCAAGCTCAAGCATTTTATTACCTTTCTGCAAATTATCACAATGAACAGCCACGCTGACTGACTATTATCCTGCCCTAAATTTGCCATAGATTAGTCATATCTAGCCTGTAAACATGTCATGTTTTGCTATCTAAATTTGGGCTTAGTAACTATTCAGTAAAATTCGACGGTCAGGAAGACCGTCGAAAACAGAGCTACTCGCTAACTACCCACACGCTCACGCTGCCACCGTTACAGCTAAACAACGCACTGCCGTTGTCATCAGTGGTAAGGGTTTCTGACTTGTGTCCCAGATAATCACGCCAGACTTTCCCTGCATAGCCTTCCCCCATCGAAATATGTTTTTCTCCCGCGTCACCGTTGGACATGATGACGACGCAGCCAGGGTTTTCAGCCGTGCCACTGCGGCTAAATGCCACACAGTTTGGATGATCAAAATAATCGGTCTGTGCTCCCCAGCCGAATAGCTGACGGGCACGAATAAGATTTTCCAGCTCAGGAATAACCGGCATATCAACCTGATGGACTTCGCCGTCACCGCCTTCATCCTGATAGCTGGCACCGAACAGGTCGGGATAAAAGACGGTTGGCACCCCTTGCTCCCGTAACAGAATGAGCGCGTAAGCGAGCGGTTTAAACCAGGACTCGACTGGGGCTTCAAGAGACTGTAAGGGTTGCGTATCGTGGTTAGCAACGATAGTCACGGCATGCCAGGGATCGGCCAGAACCAGCGAATTATCAAAGATTTTGCTCATGTCATAGGCGCTGCCGGCTTTAGATGCCTCATGGAAATTCATATGTAAGGGAGCATCAAACAGCATGGTTTTGCCGTCAACCTGGTGAATATATTCCTGCAGTTTATCGGTTTCAAAAGACCAGTATTCCGCCACGATAAACAATGGATCGCTGGCGACGTCCTGAATATGATCGATCCACTCTTTATAAAACCACGCCGGAATATGCTTCACCGCATCCAGCCGGAATCCGGTGCAGGGCACCTGCTCCATAACCCAGCGCGCCCAGTATTTAAGTTCTTCTCTGACGGCATTATTGCGAAAATCGATATTGGCACCCATCAGGTAATCGAAATTACCTAACTCATTATCTACCTGATCGTTCCAGCCTTCTGCAGTGTAATCATTGATGATTTTAAATACGCCGTTTTCATCCGGGTTTTCGATATGATCTACGCCGCTGAAACACTTGTAGTCCCAGACAAATTTTGAGTATTGTCCTGCTCGTACCGGAAAATTAAAGCGTGTCCAGGCTTCGCACTCCACGACTTCTGGATAGATTTCATCACGATTATCGGGATTAACACGATTGACCCGAATCTGTTCTTTCTCATCTGCCCCCATTTTATGGTTAAGCACGACATCAAGTAACACACCAATATCGTGACTGCGTAACGCGTTAACCGCATCCAGCAATTGCTGTTTATCACCATATTTCGTGGCTTGACTGCCTTTTTGATCGAACTCGCCTAAATCAAACAGATCATAGCTGTCATAACCCACCGAATAGCCACCTGATTCGCCTTTATAACAAGGAGGGAGCCATACCATGTTGATGCCCATGTCGTTAAGCAGGGCAGCTTTATCGGCTACTTCCGGCCACAGCTTGCTGCCATCGGGATAGTACCAGTGGAAAAACTGCAATAAGGTTGGGTTCTGCATGACGTGCTTCCAGTCAAAGGAGAGAGAACTGGAAGTATGGGATAAGAGTGAAGAAATTACGCGGGTGAACTAAAAATATAGTTTCCACCCGCGAAAGTCGGCTTTTTATTGGCTTTTTGGGTAAAGAATATTGCCCGCCATATTGCCGTAAGAGGTCATGACATTTTGTTGTTGCGTTGAGGTCGTCACCAGCGAGCGCAATTCATGCATCCGCTCGCCCAACAAGGTTTTCAGCGTGGTTTCGTTACGCAGAATTTGCTCAAGTACCGGGCGAATTTGTGCCCGCTGTAGTGCGGAAAGAATGTCGGCATCGTTATCACGCGCTACACGCTCGACGCTGCTAATGTAAGTTGATTCGCAACTCAACAGCTCATCCCATTGCCCTTGTCTGGCGTGCTCCAGCATAGCATTACTGAGCGTGAGCAATTGCTGATACCCTTTTAGCAGCTCGAGTGGATTACTCATTAAAACGTATCCTGCTGTGGCTGATAGTTAGGACCGATCTGTTTCCAGGCATCCGCGATGTTATTCAGTAAACCTTCGACTTCAGTAATCGCCTCAACATCATTATTGAGATTGGCCTGTAACAGACGGCGAGTCATATACTCATACAGGTTATCGAGGTTGGCAGAAATTTCACCACCCACCTCATGATTCAGACCTGCGCGCAAACCATTGGTAATGATATTAATGGCTTTTGATAAGGCGTTTCCTTTACCCGGGATATCGCCTTGTTCAATTAAAATAGCGGCTTTTTTCATGGCGCTTAGGGCACCATCAAATAGCATCACGACCAGTTGGTGTGGGCTGGCGCTTAATACCGCGCTTTCCACACCGACTTGCGCATAGGCCTGAATACCGGACTTAGCGTACATGCTTACCACTCCTGTTATAATTTGGCGAACTGCTGGGTCAGATAGTTACCCGTCTGCGTCATGGAAGAAACCAGGGTGCTCAGATTGGTAAACTGAGTTTTGTACCTTGCCATCGTAGCGGTGATCTGATCATTCACTTCAGTGTAACGGTCTGAAAGCTGCTTCAGGGAGGTATTAATCCCGTTAGTGGCATTTTGTACCTGACCACTACTTGAGAGCATCTGCGTCAGAGTGTTGTTAGCCTGCGTTGCAAAACCTGTCGTTTTACCGTCGCCTGTCAAGAAGTTCAACACATCGGAAGGCTGATTCGTTAACGCATTACTCAATTTAGTGCTGTCGACGGTCAGTTTGCCATTCACATCCTGCGTAATACCGAGCTGAGCCAGTGTTGTGAGGTTTCCGCTGGACTGAGGCGATGAAAGTTGGCTACGCAAACTGGTCTGAATATTGCGCAAGGTGTTATCACCTAATAAATCACCATTACCGGAGTCCTGAGCTGTGCCAGCTTTGACAGCAGTATATTTCGTCTGATTACCAATGGTAGTCTGAAGCGAATTATAAGCATCGACATAAGCCTGTATCGCTGCCGTCATCGGTTGATTATCGGTGGCAACAGTGAGGGTTTCAGGTGATCCCGTCGCAGTTGTTTTACTGAGATTAAGCGTCACGCCTTCAGGAGCATCAGTAATGGTATTGCTGCTACGGGTGATGGACACACCGTTAATCTTTAACTGAGCATCCTTCGCGGCAACCTGTTCGGTCATAGCATTGCTGCTACCGCCCTGGCTGTAGTTAATGTACTGAGACAGGGTACTGTCATTGGTACTGACCGTCATCGCATTCGCCGTTCCACTATCACGCGCGGTCAGGGACAAATAATAGGTATTGTCATCAGCTTTAATAATACTCGCGTTAACGCTACCTTGTTGTTTGTTGATCGCATCGCGGATATCAGACAGGCTGGTCTGGTCTTTCGTCAACGTAACGCTTAGCGGCGTTTTCTGACCAGACTGAGAGATAGTAATGGTGCGTGATGCCATGCTCTGGTCACCCAGATCGGTATCTTTACTGGTTGCTGATTTAGACAGCAGTGACTGAGAAGAGGCCAACTGACTTACTTCAATCGAGTAGTTACCGGCAGAGGCTTTACTGGCAAGCGTGGCGGTAAATGCCGTATTAGTACTGGTCACTTTGGTTGCAGCGATAGCGGACGCATTCTGCAAGGCCGCAGCAGCGGTTTGCACTTTCGCAAGACCGGTTTTTACCACGCCCCAGGCGGTTAGCTGAGCGTTATAAGATGACTGCTGTTGAGTAATTGGCGTCAGTTTAGTTTGTTCAGCTGTTTCCAGACTCGTGTACAGAGTATTGAGGTCGAGACTCGTACCAGCACCGAGTGAACTTACACTTGCCATAGTTTATCCTTTACGAGGTTTACGCTAAGTAGAATGAGTATCGGCAGCGAGTGGTAAAAGATTAGCCTGTTTTTTACAAAATCGATGGCGGGATAAGCAGCCTTTCTTTAATTGTCTTCATGGATTTGCCCATCTGAAAATTACTGTGTTTTTTTTCTAAAGGTTGAGTAGGTGCTGACGATAATCAGGTTGTCGGTGAGCAAACCGAATTCAGACGCCTTAATCTGGCTCAATTTTTAAAGGAAAAATATCATGGCAGTGATTAACACTAACACCCTGTCTCTGGTTACCCAGAACAACCTGAGCAAATCTCAGTCATCACTGGGAACTGCGATTGAGCGCCTGTCTTCCGGCCTGCGTATCAACAGCGCTAAAGACGATGCCGCTGGCGAAGCCATTGCTAACCGCTTCACCTCTAACATCAACGGTCTGACCGTTGCGGCACGTAACGCCAACGACGGTATCTCTCTGTCACAGACCGCTGAAGGCGCCCTGTCAGAAGTCAACAACAACCTGCAGCGTGTACGTGACCTGACCGTTCAGGCGCAGAACAGCTCTAACTCAGCGTCTGATATCGACTCGATTCAGGCTGAAGTTAACCAGCGTATGCAGGAAATCGACCGCGTCACCAAACAGACCGATTTCAACGGCATTAAAGTCCTGAACACCGGTGCTGCGAGCACAACATATAACTTCCAGGTTGGTTCAAAAGACGGCGAGACTATCGGTATTGCCATCAGCTCAAGTGACAGCTTTGACCTGGCAGCAGCAGGTAACGCCTCTACCGGTACCACTCAGAACACCCGTGCTATGGGCACTGGCGATACCGTTAACGGCAACGCGCGTACTACCTCAGCAATCGGTTTCGACGTACTGAAAGGTGCTGTCACCGGTGGTGCTACTGGTGCCGCATCCGGTACTACGCCTCTGGCTGACATCGATAAAGCGATTAAAGCGGTTGATAACCAGCGCAGCCTGCTGGGTGCGTCTCAGAACCGTTTTGAGTCCACCATCAGCAACCTGAACAACACC
>NZ_NTMH01000005.1 GCF_002307475.1 Pantoea allii
GCTACGATAATCGCCATCAGCGTTATCGGCATTTGTGAGTATCTGTGTGTTATCACGAGCAACTTTGATATCAAAAAGCCGGGGAGAAATATCCGGGTCCCCGCCGCAACTGACGTCGTGGTTATCTTCACGAACCGTAATGATGTAGAACGCCTTCTCACTGGTGTCATCCAGGTCGTATCTCAGACATTGATCATCAAGCGCGGTGAGGTGATAAGTATGAATCGCTTTCGTCGCTAAGGCGATAGCCTGATCAGTGCTGACTTCATGTTGCTCTGCACTCATGGTGGTATTCAACATGATGTGACTGACTTTTTGCTGGTCAATTTCGAACATCAACTGCTTCTCACCCATCTTATAGATAAGCCAGTGCTGATTATCACTGTTGTCTTCTTTTCCGGGTCCATAGGCTTTCTGAACCTGTTCCATGCTATCGCCGACGATGATATTTCGAGCCGTCGGCACGCTGGCACCGTCCAATAGGATCTCTGCCAGAATTGCATGGCTGTCGTTCCCAACCGCAGTCGCGCTGAATAACTCAAAGCCGTCATAGCTGTGTTGGTAATAGTTGTAGCGCTGCTCATTGATGACCACTTCTCCGGCCACAACTGAACTCAGGGCTTTGCCTGCGCGTATGAAGCTTTGATTGCTCCATGCGTCGCCAGGCGTGAAGGCATAGTCGTTTAGCAGGACAGAGAAATCGTTATCGCTCAGTGGGGGCACCGTCTCTGTCGACAGAGTATTTGCCAGACTTAAAACAGGCGTGAATAAAAACGCCAGTGTCAAAAACAACCTGTTTAACGTCATATATTTTCTAATGAGAGAGGATTATTCGAGCCAGATCATCGCATAAAAAGACAACAATTACTGCCGAGCTTTGTACCAGAACATCATTGTTTTTAAGCAACTCCTTTACTCTTCCGTAGTAATAATCACTCTACTCAGGCAGTCCGGATTTTTAACCGTGAATGAAAAGGTGATAACCTGCCCGTTCGTATCAGGGGATGATGTATAGCTGGTAAGCTCATGTTCAGACTGACCACGTGGGTAATCCGTTAACCGGATCGCCTGATAGTGTTTTTTGATTTCATTCAGTGTGATGCATTTACCTTGTGGCGAAAAACTAAAAAAAGGTGCCATGCCGTCAGAGGTTTTACTCAGACGTAACTCAATATCATTGATCAACAAATTATCTTTAAGCCTGACCTGATCAGCCCGGTAAAAATTGATATATTCATTCTGACTTTGTAATGTGAACGCCAGTGGGGCATTGTGGATATTTTGTACAGACAAACTTTTTACGTTGGAACGCATTTGCGCGACAAAGCTCCATATATCATTTGCTTGCATTTTTGCTTCCACTAATCCGTTTATTAAAAAAAAACCTGCCAGTAACATTATTGCTAGTTTACTTCGCCGGGTAATTTTTATCATACCAACCTCCATAATAATCTTCGTATAACTCATTGGTCGTGGAGGTTTTTTCACCCTTTCCGAATATACGCCCGATCTTCATCCTCGCGTCACTCTCAGTGATGTCCCCTTTTTGCAGAGAGTCGAAGATACCATTGTAATCCTTTTGGTTCGCAGCGTTGCCTGCTATACCAATGTCTCCGCCCTGATGGGCAATGATTTCACGCTGTACACGAATATTATTTAGTGTGGCAGCGCCTTCATCACTGAGTGTACTGTTCAGGTAACTATTCTTAGAACTCAGATCAATATTGGGTTTATAAAGAGCATGTCCACTCTCATGTGACAGCGACTGTACGACGTTAGCGGCATTATTCATCTGGCTTTTATCGACGGTAATGATACGGCCCTGACGATCCGCTGAAGTCCCCTTACCGGCCTCACCTTCTTTAAACACCCATCCACGCTTTTTCAGCGTGGTGATATCCTGTTTCATGGTAGGTGATTTCTCAACCAAATTGTCGACATCTTTGCCATAACCGCTAAAAGATGGGGTTTGAACGCCAGACGGATTAGCTACATTGTTTGAAGCGTCAGCAGGTGCGCTTGCCAGCGCACCTGCCCTTTCAGGCTTTCCCGGCGTAAATTTCTCCTGAACAGCCGCGCTGATATCGCCTTTATGCCCCGCTCCTGGCGCAGAGGTTCCCGGTTGCGCCCCTTCGGTGTTCAGATTCAGTTTTCCACCCGTGGTAATATTGCCGTCCTTCTCCACGAAGAAATTGAAATCTTTGCCGATCAGATTGATAGTGCCATTGGCGTTCAGTTCGATGGCACTTTCACCCGACACAAGACGTAGCTGAGTGCCCGACGCCAGAATATACTTTTCGACTACGGCATCAACTTTACCTTTACCGGTCAGAATTTCGGTATCGCCTTTAACAGCCTGAATCTGATTGACTTCGACACGATGCAGCTCGCTTTTCGCTACATAGTGGCTCCGTTCCCCACCCACACTATGCGTTTCATCATTTTTGACATTGGTATCCATGTTCTTCTGCGCCTGGATCCACAAATGCTCCTCGCCCGCCTTATCCTCAAAGCGTAATGCGTTCGCGGTATCCGCAGTGCCGTCTTTCGAGCGACTCAGAAAGCCCATTTGTGTGGCGGCAGCCGGTAGTGCCCATGGCGGCATACTGGCTTCGTTATAAACACGGCCAATGATCAACGGACGGTCTGGATCGCCGTTGATGAAGTCCACGACGACCTCATCGTTGACGCGCGGGATCTGCACCCCGCCGAAGCCCTGGCCCGCCCAGGCGCTTGACACCCGCACCCAGCACGAACTCGTGTCGTCTCCCTTCGCCAGACGGTCCCAGTGAAACTTCACCTTCACCCGGCCGTATTTGTCCGTCCAGATGCTCTCGCCTTTCGGCCCCACCACCTTCGCCGTCTGCGGGCCGTGCGTCTTCGGCCACGGCGTGTCCGGCTTCGCACGGTACGTCACCGCCGCCGGCAGCACCGTGAAGTCGATGTTGTGCCGCGTGGCGCCCACGTCGCCGCTGGCGTAGCTGTTCTCTTCAAAGTCGTAGTGCGCCGACGTCACCAGGTATTTGCCGTTGTCGCTGAAGTGCGGCGCGTTCAGCAGCGAAAAAGTGTACCCCGGCGCGATGCCCGTCGCCGTGCCGCTCCCGCTCACCATGTGGTGCTCCACCTGCCACACCTCCTGGCGGATGCGCGCGTAGTATTCGCCGTGACCGTGCTCCACGAAGCGACCCGGCCAGTCGTACACGTCCACCGAACCCGGGGTCGGCGACACCGGGTTCTGCCGCGCCTGCAGCATCCACGCGTTCGGCTTGCGGAAGTCGTAGTCGTCCGTGCTGTACATCCCCGGCGTCACGCTTTCCGACAGCGCCCACTGGCTCACGCCCTCTTCCGTCACGCTGCCGCCCGACGGCGTCACGTGGTAGGCTATCGTTTCGTAGCCCGGGAACGCCTGATGCTGGTCCGGCGCGTCGCACAGCACCAGCGTGTGCTTGTCCGCCTCGTGACGGAAGAAGTAGTACATCCCCTCCAGCTCCATCAGCCGGCTGATAAAGTCGAAGCTGCTCTCCTGATACTGCACGCAGTATTCCCACACCCGGTAGCTTCCCGCCAGCCGCGTCTCCACGTTTACCCCGTACTCCTTCAGCAGCGTCTGCACAATCTGCGGCACCGTCTGGCTCTGGAAGATGCGCAGGTTGCGGTCGCGCTTCATCGGCCACAGATCCGACTCCACCGTCAGCCCGTACACCGCATAACGCACGCCGCCCA
>NZ_NTMH01000006.1 GCF_002307475.1 Pantoea allii
CTGAACCTGACCACACCAGAAAAAATCACGCCTGAAGAGGCCTCCCAATACGAACCACCGCGCGCCAGCGGCAGTCTGGAAACCGTCGTTGAAAACCAGATTGCGTGGATCACCGCCTGGCGTATCGAGCGCTATGCCAGAGGTTCGATGCTGAAAACGCCATTCTACCAGCGCGCCACCAATACCGAAGCGCTGCCCGCCGCGCGCAAGGCGGCAGAAGAAGCACGGGATGAAAAGCAGCGAAAGGTGCTTGAAAAGCGTCAGGATCAGTTAGCAAAACAGTCTGCCGACAGGATGGATGAGCTTGTGCTCTATCCGGGCATCAAGGATTTTGACCCGGATATGGCGCAGACCCAGTTGTTTGAAGCGGCGAAGGAGTTTGGTAAGGATTACCACGACGGTTACCGTATCCCGGAGAACCTGGCGCAGGCGGTGCTGGATACCGTGCTCCAGCCGATGATTTTCGTGCTCAATACCGATGATGAACCCCGGGAATACCGGCGAATGAAGGCTGACGGAGACGCGCGGGTGTCAGTCCTGTTTCCTGCCGCCGGTGAGGCCAGTAATGCCGGACAGCCAGCCGGGCTGGTCAGGGCCTTATTCGACGATCAGGTGCACGACTCGCGTGCCTGGTTTATGCACGCTGCGCTGGGTTCTCGCGAGATGTGGGGCGGCTACTTCCGCTACCGGATGATTTATTTCAGCGACAAATGTAATAAGTCCCTGTCACCGCTGGTGATCGCCGGAGATCTTATCGGGTTTGCCACCCTGACCACAGGTGTTGTGCTGAGCTTCAGACAAAAGACCCTGACCGGAAAGCTGGCAGGGCTGGCCGCGACAGGCGCCGTACGAACGCTGCAGGTTGAAGTGCTGGATCAGATCACAGGTGAACCCGTGCCGGAACTGCCGGGCGGGGAACAGCAGCGGGCATTTACCCGGGAGCCGGGCGTAGTGGTTGCACAGCGAAAAGCGCTTGTGGCTGAACAACAGCTGGCGCGGGCGCAGGCTGCGATCCCGGCCAGCTGGCTTGAGCAGGTACTGATGGCAACTGCCTGAGACAGAATAAGGAAAGGAGAACTGATGAGTAAAGTCATCCGGAAAGGAGACAGCCTGAGGGAATATGGTGGCAAGGTATTAGGCGGGCATTACCAGTGTTTTGGTAAGGGGTTTGCCTGTAAGGGGGACCCGGTTCGCTGTAACAAACACGGTGTGACCACCATTGCTGAAGGTAGCGCATTGACCACGGTTGATGGACAGCCGGTAGCGCTGCATGGCCACCGCTGTACCTGCGGCTGTACGCTGGTCAGCTCATTTCCTGACTGCGGTATTGAACAATGAGGCCCGAACCTGATTATCCGGCGTACAAAACGGCACGTCCGCCCGGTGCAGCCAGGTGGCTGTCGGCCATGGCACTGCTGGTGCTGTTCTGCGGCGGCGCCGGGGCGCTATTGCCATCAGCCCAAGGCAAAAGTTCGCTTGTTGCCACCAGTATACTTGTGGCACTGCTGCTGGCGGGCACAGGCTGGCTTGTGCGGTTGTTGTACTATCGTGTCAGCATGCATAACGCTGCTCTCTACTATCAGTTGGTGGAATATGAACAGCAGCAGTGGTGGGCGCAGCATCGTCAGCCGTTCTGGTTAAAAGAAGTCGTATTGCTGGGGCCAGCGGGTACGCGCCCAATTGACTGGCTGCGTGTACTTAATCGTGAACAACGCCCACCGGAGGAAAAAAAAGAGGAGGGCGGCAGTGCATTGAGATTGCCACAAATTTCGGCCACAGATGCTGTCACGCGCGAAAAACGGCTTGCGGAACTGCTGGTTATTGCGTGGCAAAAGCAGCGAACTGAACAAAAACTCTCTCCTCCGCTGCGTTGTTACTGGCAGGGTACTGATATCACCTGGCAGGCATTTCGCGAAAAGATGTCGATGGTTTTCCCGGAAATCGCACTGCCAGCACGGCCTGAACCCTGGCATGGGGAAGCCACTCTTGCAGAGATAGCGAGAGATCTTGCTGAAGCCAAACCCGAGGACACGATACTTATAGCCGGGTGTCAGGTGATCGCGGCGCAGCAAGGTATAGCGCGTCCCGCCGGAGAATCTGCCGTACTGTGGCTGGCCGGACGTAATGGCCCGGTACAGTTGACGCGTGGTGAAACTTTTTCGCCGGAGCAAGGTGATGTTTTGCTCACAGTTCTCGCCCGTTCACTGGAACAAAGTGAAATGAAAGATCCTCCAGAAGCCTGTACGTTGTTTTCCCTGCCCGGCACCGAGGCGCTGGCGAGCAGTGGCTGGGATGTCAGCCAGCATTTGCAGGACGTCAACTGGGGGGATATCGGCGAGATGGACGCTTTGATCGTTTTATCGCTGGCGGCAATCTATGCCTCCCACCACCAACAGCCGTGCGGCTGGATTGCCCGCGACCCGATGAATACCCTCGCAACTGGAATTGTAAAACCTGATGGACAACACCAATAAACCTGCTGCCATCTCTGTGGCAGCCACGGCAACGGTCTGTATTGCTATGACCACCCTACTGGTACTGCTGGGTGGACTGGCATGGTGGCTATGGGCGACCGAACGTTCAACGGAATGGGAAATGCTGCGCCCGCTTATTGTTTCTGGCTTTATCGTCTGGGGCATTGCGCTCAGCCTACTGGTACTGGGGTTTATGGCTTTACGGTTACTGGTTAAGGACAAGGTTCGCCCGCCAGCATCCTGCAAGCGTAAACCCGCAAAAGTTACCGGTGGTGAAAGGGCTTATGGACAGCTGAAGACATATCTTCGTACACGCTATAACCTCTTCTGGCGCCATAAAGTCCGCCTGCTGTTAATCACCGGCGACGAGGCCGCAATCGAACAGCTGGTTCCCGGCCTGCAGAAAAACCAGTGGCTGGAAGGCAACCGTACCGTGCTGATCTACGGCGGCAGCCTCACGGCTGAACCCGATAAGGAAAAATACACCGCGCTGCGCAGGCTGCGTCGCGGACGCCCGCTGGACGGGATTGTCCGCGTCATGCCTGCGTCGCTTAACCTGACGCCACACATCAGCGACAACGACCTTCGCGGGCTGGAGAAAATCAGCGAACGGCTGCGCTACTCCGCCCCGGTCTGGCTGTGGCAGTTGTGCAGCAGCGACTGGCCTCAGGCCACGCGCCCTGAGCAGGCGGTCGGGGCAACGTTCCCACTGCGCGCCAGCGAAGATGATATCGTCCGCCAGCTTGAGCGGATGCTGCCGGCCCTGCGGGCGCAGGGGATAAGCCAGGTCGCGGAGAACAACAGCCACGACTTCCTGCTGCGCCTGGGCCGGCACCTCAGAGAGGGCGGTATCGCCCGCTGGGCTCAGCAACTGGTGCCATGGCTGGCTGCCTCTCAGCAGCGCGTGCCGCTGCGCGGCCTGATGTTCAGCCTGCCGCGGGATACCCCCGTTGATGTGTCCGGGGCAGTTAAATCTCCTGACGCTGCCATGACAGAAAAATACCGCCCTGAATCACAACGCCATGCCCTGACCCTGCCGGTGACCTGGCAGGGCATTGTGGACGACTGTACCCGCGTACGCGGCCGGCGTGTCGCTGTGCCGTGGGAACAGGCGACCGGCGGGACGCTGATGGCCATCATGGGTGCCTGGGGAGCGGGGCTGCTGCTGTCGTTTGCCGTCAACCGCCAGCAGATTATCTCCGTTGCGCAGCAGGCGCATGCCCTGGTGGAGCATCCTTCCGTGTCGGATGACCAGCTGACGGCCCTGCATACGCTGCGTAACGCGGCCGGCCGCCTGCAGCACCGCATCCAGGAGGGCGCCCCCTGGTATCAGCGCTTCGGTCTGGACCACAACCCGCAGCTGCTCAGCGCGATGCTGCCCTGGTACGGCGTGGCGAACAACCGCCTGATACGCGACCCGGCAAACGCCGCCCTGATGCAGAAGCTCAGCGCGCTGGTGAACGCCGCCCCCGACAGTGACCAGCGGGCAGCGCTGGCGAAGCCGGGCTATGACCAGCTGAAAGCCTGGCTGATGATGGCCCGTCCTGATAAAGCCGACGGCGCGTTCTACGCCCGGACCATGAAGGCCGTGCAGCCGGCGCGGCAGGGCATTTCAGCCGCCCTGTGGCAGAGCCTGTCGCCGGACCTGTGGGCCTTCCACATCAGCGGACTGCCTGAACAGCCACAGTGGAAAATCACGCCGGATGCGCAGCTGGTCAGCCAGAGCCGCCAGGTACTGTTACAGCAAATCGGACGGCGTAACGCCGAAAGCACCCTGTATGAAAACATGCTCAAATCCGTGCGTCGTCACTTCGCCGATGTCTCTCTGGAAGACATGACCGGCGGTACCGATGCGCGGCGACTGTTCACCACCGGGGAAGTGGTGCCGGGCATGTTCACCCGCCAGGCCTGGGAAGGGGGCATTCAGCAGGCTGTCGAAAATGCCGCACGTTCGCGCCGGGATGAAATCGACTGGGTGCTGAGCGACAGCCGCAGTGCCGTCTCCGCAGACCTGTCGCCGGAAGCCCTGAAGGCGCGTCTGACGCAGCGTTACTTCAGCGACTTTGCCGGCAGCTGGCTGAGCTTCCTCAACAGCCTGCACTGGAATCCGGCCAGCAACATTGCGGACGTTACCGACCAGCTGACGCTGATGAGTGATGTCCGTCAGTCGCCGCTGATTGCCCTGATGAATACCCTCGCCTGGCAGGGGCAGACCGGCCAGCAAAGCGAAGGCCTCCCGGACGCCCTCATCAAATCGGCTAAAGACCTCGTAGGCGGGAAAGACAACCCCGCGACTGACCCGTCCGCTTCCGGCCCACAGGGGCCGCTCGGTGAAACCTTTGGCCCGCTGCTTCAGCTTATGGGGAAAAACAAAGGCAGCCATGTGATGTCGGCTGACAATTCGCTGAGCCTGCAGACGTATCTGACCCGCATCACCCGCGTGCGTCTGCGCCTGCAGCAGGTGGCCGGTGCTTCTGACCCGCAGGCGATGATGCAGACCCTGGCGCAGACCGTATTCCGGGGCAAAAGCGTCGACCTCACCGACACCCGGCAGTACGGCAGCCTGATGTCGGCAAGCCTGGGCGAGGCGTGGAGCGGCTTCGGCAACACGATGTTTGTGCAGCCGCTGACCCGGGCCTGGGAAACCGTACTTCAGCCGTTGGCAGCCAGCCTGAATGACAAGTGGCGCCGCTCCGTGGTGGCAAACTGGCACACCGCCTTCGACGGACGTTTCCCGTTTGTCGCCAGCAAAAGTGACGCCTCTCTGCCGATGCTGGCGGAGTTTGTGCGCAGGGACAGCGGGCGCATTGAGCGCTTCCTGAACACGGAACTCAGTGGCGTGCTGCACAAAGAGGGCAGTCAGTGGATAACTGACAGGGTCAACAGCCAGGGGCTGAGCGTTAACCCGGCCTTCCTGCGGGCGATTAATCAGCTGAGCCAGCTGTCGGACATTCTGTTCACCGATGGCAGCCAGGGCATCAGCTTTGAGCTGCAGGCGCGTCCTGTGCCGCAGGTGGTGGAAACTCAGCTGACCATTGACGGACAAAAGCTGCACTACTTTAACCAGATGGCCGACTGGCAGCGCTTTCGCTGGCCGGGCGACACCTACAGACCGGGGACGATGCTGACCTGGAGCACGGTCAATGCCGGAGCGCGCCTGTTCGGGGACTACAGCGGAACCTGGGGGCTGATTCGCTGGCTGGAGAAGGGGAAACGCGAGCAGCTTGACCGAAGCCAGTGGATGATGAGCTTCAGCGCGCCGGATGGCCGAACCCTGCAGTGGGTGCTGCGCTCACAACTCGGAAAAGGTCCGCTGGCGCTGCTGGAACTGCGGGGGTTCACGCTGCCGGATCAGATATTCAGTGTCGACAGTGCGGTGATGGC
>NZ_NTMH01000007.1 GCF_002307475.1 Pantoea allii
ACCTGCTCAAGCCAGCTGGCCGGGATCGCAGCCTGCGCCCGCGCCAGCTGTTGTTCAGCCACAAGCGCTTTTCGCTGTGCAACCACTACGCCCGGCTCCCGGGTAAATGCCCGCTGCTGTTCCCCGCCCGGCAGTTCCGGCACGGGTTCACCTGTGATCTGATCCAGCACTTCAACCTGCAGCGTTCGTACGGCGCCTGTCGCGGCCAGCCCTGCCAGCTTTCCGGTCAGGGTCTTTTGTCTGAAGCTCAGCACAACACCTGTGGTCAGGGTGGCAAACCCGATAAGATCTCCGGCGATCACCAGCGGTGACAGGGACTTATTACATTTGTCGCTGAAATAAATCATCCGGTAGCGGAAGTAGCCGCCCCACATCTCGCGAGAACCCAGCGCAGCGTGCATAAACCAGGCACGCGAGTCGTGCACCTGATCGTCGAATAAGGCCCTGACCAGCCCGGCTGGCTGTCCGGCATTACTGGCCTCACCGGCGGCAGGAAACAGGACTGACACCCGCGCGTCTCCGTCAGCCTTCATTCGCCGGTATTCCCGGGGTTCATCATCGGTATTGAGCACGAAAATCATCGGCTGGAGCACGGTATCCAGCACCGCCTGCGCCAGGTTCTCCGGGATACGGTAACCGTCGTGGTAATCCTTACCAAACTCCTTCGCCGCTTCAAACAACTGGGTCTGCGCCATATCCGGGTCAAAATCCTTGATGCCCGGATAGAGCACAAGCTCATCCATCCTGTCGGCAGACTGTTTTGCTAACTGATCCTGACGCTTTTCAAGCACCTTTCGCTGCTTTTCATCCCGTGCTTCTTCTGCCGCCTTGCGCGCGGCGGGCAGCGCTTCGGTATTGGTGGCGCGCTGGTAGAATGGCGTTTTCAGCATCGAACCTCTGGCATAGCGCTCGATACGCCAGGCGGTGATCCACGCAATCTGGTTTTCAACGACGGTTTCCAGACTGCCGCTGGCGCGCGGTGGTTCGTATTGGGAGGCCTCTTCAGGCGTGATTTTTTCTGGTGTGGTCAGGTTCAGAGTGAGTTCGCGCCAGGCGTTGAAGCGTTTGATAAGTTCAGGTGAAACAGCAAACTCCAATTGCACTGTTGGTTCCATAGCCCTCCAGCTAGCATTTTTCATATCTTCTGGAAGAGATGGTTCTGGAACCTTTAATGGAGCACCTGCTTGAAATGCATTGGCATACATGTCATGAAGCGAGATCTGCGATAACAAAAATCGATCAAATTCATCGTTGCCTTTTCCTTGATCCCCTGGAGGATAACCGCCACCCAGATCCGAGTGCATCCCCGGGTAAACTACCTCAGTGGCATAGGGCGGGTATTTGCCGTTACCCCGACGCACCGAATCCAGTGGGAAGCAGAGACGCTGCTCATGCCCGGACACCAGATGCACGCATTTTTTTATCAAACCGCCATAGGTTTTATCGTCCGGCAGCTCCATCGTGCCGTCCGCCCAGGACATATGCCCCTCGGCTATCGGCACAACGTGCGCTATCCCAACGGAGGCCACGGTATCCAGCAGCCCGAGAAACTCCACGCTGACAGGCAACTGCATCTCACCAATCTGCAGGCACTGTGGGGGTTTTTCGTCTTCCGCTTTTGGTGGGGGAAGCAGTTCGCTCAGCCAGCGAACAAACGTACGCGCAGCGGCGGCACCGCGGGAAAAACCATAAACATACAGTTTGATGCCTAACACCTTAGGCTTACCCGGCTCCGGCTGCGTGAGCAGTGGTTTCAGTTGCGGGGCTAACTCATTCAGTAAACGGCTGAACTCTTCATAACGGTTGTGGCTTCCGCCAGACCACAGCCGGTTCCAGCTGGTACCCATTTTTTCTATGGACTTACGGCTGGCACCCTCGGACAGTTTTATGCTGTTGTTTTCCGGGTCCTTACTTATGCGCATTAGCACATCAATAATACGCAGCAGCGCCCAGTTAATACGCTCCTCACCCTTGGTTGCACCCACCAGCCCCATAGTGGAATAATCCGGGTCGTTCACTTCCGGGAACGGAGTGCCCACACCGGGAATATAAAATTTGAAGTATTTGCCGCCGCTGTCGCTTGCCGAATCCAGCGGCATCCTGCTCGTATCAGATACGCCACCTGCTGTACCATCTCCGATAGTGGCGCGAAACAACCGCGCGATATTGGTCGGATGCTTCGGGTCAGACAGCAGCAGGTCATTGTTCAGGTTATTACCCGTACCGTCGAAAAACAGACTGATATGCAGCGTCTTGCAGCAAGGCGGCTCGACACGTCGCCCGGCCGCCAGACACAGTTCCTGGCGGTAGAGCCGCTCGGCGCTGTTCTGCTGATGGCAATTCTGACCAACTTGCAGGGCCTGCGTCGGCAGGCGCCCCTGGGCCGGAAACGGCGGTGGTACCCAGGCTAAATCGGTTACCGTTATTTCGGACATACTTTGGGCTCCTTCATCCTGAGGGGCTCTTTTATCGGGTAGGACGGACTGCCGTAGGTGTAACAACTGGTCGTGACCTTCACGTCATCGCAGGG
>NZ_NTMH01000008.1 GCF_002307475.1 Pantoea allii
ACCTGCTCAAGCCAGCTGGCCGGGATCGCAGCCTGCGCCCGCGCCAGCTGTTGTTCAGCCACAAGCGCTTTTCGCTGTGCAACCACTACGCCCGGCTCCCGGGTAAATGCCCGCTGCTGTTCCCCGCCCGGCAGTTCCGGCACGGGTTCACCTGTGATCTGATCCAGCACTTCAACCTGCAGCGTTCGTACGGCGCCTGTCGCGGCCAGCCCTGCCAGCTTTCCGGTCAGGGTCTTTTGTCTGAAGCTCAGCACAACACCTGTGGTCAGGGTGGCAAACCCGATAAGATCTCCGGCGATCACCAGCGGTGACAGGGACTTATTACATTTGTCGCTGAAATAAATCATCCGGTAGCGGAAGTAGCCGCCCCACATCTCGCGAGAACCCAGCGCAGCGTGCATAAACCAGGCACGCGAGTCGTGCACCTGATCGTCGAATAAGGCCCTGACCAGCCCGGCTGGCTGTCCGGCATTACTGGCCTCACCGGCGGCAGGAAACAGGACTGACACCCGCGCGTCTCCGTCAGCCTTCATTCGCCGGTATTCCCGGGGTTCATCATCGGTATTGAGCACGAAAATCATCGGCTGGAGCACGGTATCCAGCACCGCCTGCGCCAGGTTCTCCGGGATACGGTAACCGTCGTGGTAATCCTTACCAAACTCCTTCGCCGCTTCAAACAACTGGGTCTGCGCCATATCCGGGTCAAAATCCTTGATGCCCGGATAGAGCACAAGCTCATCCATCCTGTCGGCAGACTGTTTTGCTAACTGATCCTGACGCTTTTCAAGCACCTTTCGCTGCTTTTCATCCCGTGCTTCTTCTGCCGCCTTGCGCGCGGCGGGCAGCGCTTCGGTATTGGTGGCGCGCTGGTAGAATGGCGTTTTCAGCATCGAACCTCTGGCATAGCGCTCGATACGCCAGGCGGTGATCCACGCAATCTGGTTTTCAACGACGGTTTCCAGACTGCCGCTGGCGCGCGGTGGTTCGTATTGGGAGGCCTCTTCAGGCGTGATTTTTTCTGGTGTGGTCAGGTTCAGGGTGAGTTCGCGCCAGGCGTTAAATCTTGATATCAATTCCGGTGCGACGACAAAATCTCTAACTTGCTCAGCATCAAGAGCGCGCCAACTGTCCTTTCCTAAACTCTCCGGTAAACTAGATTTATTGACTTTCAGTGGAGCACCAGAAGAAAAAGCGTTTGAATACAGGTCATGCAACACTATTTGCGACAGCAAATAGCTATCATGCTCAGCATTCGCTTTCCCCTGATCCCCTGGCGGATACCCACCGCCAATATCCGAGTGCATCCCCGGGTAAACCACTTCGGTGGCACAGGAAGGATACTTGCCGTCACCCCGGCGCACCGAGTCCAGCGGAAAGCAGAGACGCTGCTCATGCCCGGACACCAGATGCACGCATTTTTTTATCAAACCGCCATAGGTTTTATCGTCCGGCAGCTCCATCGTGCCGTCCGCCCAGGACATATGCCCCTCGGCTATCGGCACAACGTGCGCTATCCCAACGGAGGCCACGGTATCCAGCAGCCCGAGAAACTCCACGCTGACAGGCAACTGCATCTCACCAATCTGCAGGCACTGTGGGGGTTTTTCGTCTTCCGCTTTTGGTGGGGGAAGCAGTTCGCTCAGCCAGCGAACAAACGTACGCGCAGCGGCGGCACCGCGGGAAAAACCATAAACATACAGTTTGATGCCTAACACCTTAGGCTTACCCGGCTCCGGCTGCGTGAGCAGTGGTTTCAGTTGCGGGGCTAACTCATTCAGTAAACGGCTGAACTCTTCATAACGGTTGTGGCTTCCGCCAGACCACAGCCGGTTCCAGCTGGTACCCATTTTTTCTATGGACTTACGGCTGGCACCCTCGGACAGTTTTATGCTGTTGTTTTCCGGGTCCTTACTTATGCGCATTAGCACATCAATAATACGCAGCAGCGCCCAGTTAATACGCTCCTCACCCTTGGTTGCACCCACCAGCCCCATAGTGGAATAATCCGGGTCGTTCACTTCCGGGAACGGAGTGCCCACACCGGGAATATAAAATTTGAAGTATTTGCCGCCGCTGTCGCTTGCCGAATCCAGCGGCATCCTGCTCGTATCAGATACGCCACCTGCTGTACCATCTCCGATAGTGGCGCGAAACAACCGCGCGATATTGGTCGGATGCTTCGGGTCAGACAGCAGCAGGTCATTGTTCAGGTTATTACCCGTACCGTCGAAAAACAGACTGATATGCAGCGTCTTGCAGCAAGGCGGCTCGACACGTCGCCCGGCCGCCAGACACAGTTCCTGGCGGTAGAGCCGCTCGGCGCTGTTCTGCTGATGGCAATTCTGACCAACTTGCAGGGCCTGCGTCGGCAGGCGCCCCTGGGCCGGAAACGGCGGTGGTACCCAGGCTAAATCGGTTACCGTTATTTCGGACATACTTTGGGCTCCTTCATCCTGAGGGGCTCTTTTATCGGGTAGGACGGACTGCCGTAGGTGTAACAACTGGTCGTGACCTTCACGTCATCGCAGGG
>NZ_NTMH01000009.1 GCF_002307475.1 Pantoea allii
CGGCGTCCGGCAGCCGTCGCTGTCCCTTCGTCACTCACTGCGGCCTGACGGACCGTCCGGATGCGCCCTCCGTGGCGCAGCCGTCCTCGTCGCGGCATCCCTGCCGCGCCGTCCTGGCCTCCGTTCTCTCCTCAGCGCACCGGATGCCTCCAGCAAACCCCCGCCTGTGCGGGCTTATTCTTTAGTTGATGCGGGGTTGCCTGTGGGCGGGGCGATGTCGTTTTTTTCGGGTGTGTTCTGCCTGCAAGGTAGTGGGGATACGGTTTTGCACTGAGCATGTTCCGCCCGCCAGGCGTCGGGGAGTTTCAGCCTGTCCGTGCAGACGGTCGGGTTAAGGGGCTCGCGCCAGCCCCTTAACAATCCCGGCGTCCGGCAGCCGTCGCTGTCCCTTCGTCACTCACTGCGGCCTGACGGACCGTCCGGATGCGCCCTCCGTGGCGCAGCCGTCCTCGTCGCGGCGTCCCTGCCGCGCCGTCCTAGCCTCCGTTCTTTCCTCAGCGCGCCGGATGCCTCCGGAACCCCCCGCCTGTGAGGGCGTATATTTTTCCCAAAGACCGGCTTCACCTGTTATTAACATGCGTAATCAGAACTGAAGACAGGGAAGCCTGACGAAAATGAAAAAATGAACAGCAATAAGCTGTGATGCTTTTCTGGCATCTGAAGCGA
>NZ_NTMH01000010.1 GCF_002307475.1 Pantoea allii
TGGGCGGCGTGCGTTATGCGGTGTACGGGCTGACGGTGGAGTCGGATCTGTGGCCGATGAAGCGCGACCGCAACCTGCGCATCTTCCAGAGCCAGACGGTGCCGCAGATTGTGCAGACGCTGCTGAAGGAGTACGGGGTAAACGTGGAGACGCGGCTGGCGGGAAGCTACCGGGTGTGGGAATACTGCGTGCAGTATCAGGAGAGCAGCTTCGACTTTATCAGCCGGCTGATGGAGCTGGAGGGGATGTACTACTTCTTCCGTCACGAGGCGGACAAGCACACGCTGGTGCTGTGCGACGCGCCGGACCAGCATCAGGCGTTCCCGGGCTACGAAACGATAGCCTACCACGTGACGCCGTCGGGCGGCAGCGTGACGGAAGAGGGCGTGAGCCAGTGGGCGCTGTCGGAAAGCGTGACGCCGGGGATGTACAGCACGGACGACTACGACTTCCGCAAGCCGAACGCGTGGATGCTGCAGGCGCGGCAGAACCCGGTGTCGCCGACCCCGGGTTCGGTGGACGTGTACGACTGGCCGGGTCGCTTCGTGGAGCACGGTCACGGCGAATACTACGCGCGCATCCGCCAGGAGGTGTGGCAGGTGGAGCACCACATGGTGAGCGGGAGCGGCACGGCGACGGGCATCGCGCCGGGGTACACTTTTTCGCTGCTGAACGCGCCGCACTTCAGCGACAACGGCAAATACCTGGTGACGTCGGCGCACTACGACTTTGAAGAGAACAGCTACGCCAGCGGCGACGTGGGCGCCACGCGGCACAACATCGACTTCACGGTGCTGCCGGCGGCGGTGACGTACCGTGCGAAGCCGGACACGCCGTGGCCGAAGACGCACGGCCCGCAGACGGCGAAGGTGGTGGGGCCGAAAGGCGAGAGCATCTGGACGGACAAATACGGCCGGGTGAAGGTGAAGTTCCACTGGGACCGTCTGGCGAAAGGGGACGACACGAGTTCGTGCTGGGTGCGGGTGTCAAGCGCCTGGGCGGGCCAGGGCTTCGGCGGGGTGCAGATCCCACGTGTGGGCGATGAGGTCGTCGTGGACTTTATTAACGGCGATCCGGATCGGCCAATTATTACTGGACGTGTTTATAACGAAGCCAGCATGCCGCCATGGGAATTGCCCGGCGATGCAACCCGAATGGGCTTTATGACACGGAGTAAAGACGGACATCAGGCCAATGCCAGTTATCTGTTCTTTGAAGATAAGCCGGGCGGTGAACTGCTGAATATGCATGCTGAGAAAGACATGAATATTTCGGTAGAGAATGATAAGACCGTGAATATTGATGGTAATCGTACAACAATAATTAAAAAGAAACAGCAGGACAATGTCACGGGAAGCGTAACGCTAAATTACGAAGATGTATGGAATACAACGGTAACAAATGCGGTTAGTAATTTTTTCAATGGAGGGGAAAATACTTACATCCAAAAAGGACGGAAGTTAGAGGTAAGCAGTGGCGGGGAAGACATTAAAATAAATGGTGGAAGTCAAAAAGAAATTAATGGTAATGAAGATTACAAGGTTATAGGTAATAAAACCCATCATGTAACCGGGGCGGTGGATGAAACGATTGATAGTGGGTTAAAGCAGACAATCAACAATGGCGTTTTGATTAATGTCGATTCAGGAAATTGGGAACAGCACGTTAATGGTGGGACGATTCTCATCAAGAGTCCTATGAATATTACACTGAATAGCGACACTCAGGTCGATATTCAGGCACCTAAATCGAGTTATACAATTGCAGGTCACAAAGAAGCTATTACGGGTAATAGTTTTAGTCTGACAGGGGGTTCTGAAAGTATTACCGCCGTCGCACTTGATGCAAAACATACTTCGATAGCGCATAACGTGATATCTATGAGCCACAAAACTTTTGAAGCGAAGAATAGCGCTATGTCACTCAACCAAATTGGGTCAGTGATAAGTTCTGGTGCGCTACACTGGAGTTCTAAAGCACTTACCTTATTTCTTTAATCAAGAGGTTTGTAATGGATTTTTTAACCAACAAGTGGTTTTATTTCTCTCTTGTAATTTCTGCTGTTGTTTTGTTTGCCATTGTCCGAAATTTTAGCAATCACTTCTTTCCACTTATAAAAGATGGTTTTGTTCAAGGTGAGGTTTTAAAAAAAGGTATTGCTGTCAATGCTGATATAGTTTCTGCACAGCAGACTACAATGTGGGGTGGTAACAAACCTATATATAAGATGACTTTCAAATTTAAAACTGTACAAAATCAAGTGGTCGAAGCCAGTATTTTGAAAGATTTAACTTTTGAAGAAATTGAGCGCTTCAAACCAGGGAATGGGACAACAATAAAATATGATCCCAAAAATCCGCAACGTATTGCTTTATATGATAAACCCCTCATTCTGGAACGATAATGCATTTTTTTATTGATCCTCCTCTCATTATTGGTGTCATTGTATCCTTAACGGCTGCGATAGTGGCTTTTTCAGTTATAAAGCCTCAAAAGAAAGAAATAGAAGCTATTAAAAATTGGGTTTCTCGGGATAGATGGCACGGTGAGGTTCTAACGACCAGGTTATGCGCGTGGTCCAAAACGGAAGCGAAGTATGGCGATGAGTTTTTTTACCTTTTTAACTTCCATAAAAATGATTTGGATGAAAGAGAATATATAGCGGCAGGGTTAGTAAATGGGAAGGATGAACATAAAATCAGGGAAGGTTTAAATTTAGAAGTGAAATTGCAGGATCATTCATCGGGAAAGGCCGCTGTGATAAGTATTGCTTTTGATTGTTGATTTCGAATGGAGATTTATAAAAGTATCTTCACGTTCTTTTAATGATGCGGTAAAGATTTTTTTATAAATAAAGATGATTGCATAAGTGAAGTTCAAGAGCATGGTTTGCTGTTTTTATATATTTCGGCTATAAAGTGCTGGCTAGATAAAAATCGATGAATTTTATATGGGTTTCTAAGTTAAATAAAAGTAATTTCATGATTTCTCTTCTTGGCTTTTTAATAAGGCGCTAATGAATATATGTAATTTTTTAATTCAGTATCATGTGCAGAATTAACGCTATTCATTGTCCACAAAGGAAACCCAGGCATGAAAATTATTAAACCTCTCCGCCTGAGCGTACTTAATCGTCCTTTTCGCTGGCAGGGTAAAAACCATCTTGGCGTCACCGTGCTGGCGTTAGCCGATATGAGTGATAACCCGAAGCTCCGCCCGGAAATGGAGCTTTGGCAACTGGCTGCCAGCGAGTTACAGACCAGTGGCGGCGTCCTTGATTTGGCCATCCCGAAAGTGTGTGCTGAGTTTCTGGCGACGGGCCATGCCTACACGCATCATCAAAGCGATAAAACCGCCTGCGCGGCAAAGATTGAAGTCGATACGCTAAGCAAGTCGCTGGCGGTATTTGGCGATCGCTACTGGGTTGGAAATAACATTACAGCGCCGCAGCCCTTTGAACAGATGCGGCTTGACTGGAGTCGCGCTTTTGGCGGTGAAGGCCATGATGAGAATCCTTATGGAATTGGCATTCACCCCGAGGTGCATCAGGGCCATGAGTTCGTCCGCTTACCTAACATCGAAGCGATGAGCGGACGTCTTACGCAGCCTAAACAAAAGCCAGAGCCTGCGGGGTTTGGTCCGCTGGATATTAGCTGGCCACGACGTTTTAGTCGTATGGGAAAAAAATACGATTCCAGCTGGTTACAAAATGATTTTCCCGGTTTTGCGCGCGATATCGACTGGAAAGTCTTTAATGCTGCCAGTCCTGATCAATGGTGGGCAGATCGCGATACCTTACCTGAGCAAGCTGCCTGGCGAATCTGGAATATGCATCCGCAAAAGCCGATGCAGGAGGGCAAACTTCCTCCCTGGCAGGCACGCTGCTTTATTAATCGTCAGCGCGAAGATGAAACACTGTTTGAGGAAATTGCACTGCGCGCAACCACGGTATGGTTCTTTCCTCATCTGGAGCAAATGGTTCTGTTATGGCAAGGGAACACGCGCATCAATGAAGATGACGCGGCTGATGTCTTGCAGTTGATGCCCGCGTTGGAAAAACGGGGGGCACCACGCTCAGTTAATCACTATCATAAGGTGCTCACACAACGCCTGGATAAAGAAAACGGCGCGCTGTTTTCATTTCGCGAAAAAGATCTTATCCCTGATGAGACCATCGGGCCCTGGATTGATAATCAGGTCGAGCAAACCCCCAGTCCGATGCGGGATAACATGCAAACGCGGGCAAAACATCTCCGAGAGCAGCATCGTGCGCGTATTGAGGCATCCGGCGGGGATGTGGGTGACTTGCTTAACGAACCCGATGAACCCGGGCTACCCAAACTGGAAGACTTGCCGGAATTTATCGAAAAGATGAACCGCCAGGCCGACGAGATGAAAGCGCGGGCAGAGCAACGTAAGCGCGAGATAGAGGCCCGTTATCCGCAAAGCGAAAGTGACGAGCATCAGCCACGCGGTCCGGAAACACTGTTCCGTATGCAAGAAATGCTGCAGCGCAACAAGGATAGCCTGAGTGAGAAGACGCTGGCACAGATGCGTGATGCTCTCCATCAAATGTATCTCATGTCTGTTAAAAGCCAGCCACCAGCGCTGCGTCTGAAAGGCGATCTGGCACTGATAATTCGTCAACGCGCGGAACGAACGCTGGCACAGGGCGGCAACTTTAGCGGTATGGATCTTACCGGCGCTGACTTTTCTGGTATGGATCTTCGGGGAGCCGACTTTAGTAAGACGCTGCTGGAATGCGCCGATTTAAGTCACTGCCAACTGGACGGTGCCAATTTTCAGAGTGCGATGCTGGCGCGAACCGAACTGCATCATGCATCCCTGCGCGGTTGTAATTTTGAAAACGCGAGTTTCGCCCTGGCACAGTGCTGTCAAAGTGATTTCTCCGGCGCACACTTTAAAGATACGCAGTTGCAAGAAACGCTCTTCGATGAGTGTACGTTTAATGAAGCGACTTTCAGTGAATTGTTGTTCCGGGAAACCTGGTTTACCCAATGCCATTTTCAGCGCGCTATTATGGCGTCTTGCGTGTTTATGGAACTCAGCCTTCCAGGCCTCGACTTTACAGAGGCGAAGCTCAGCAAAACGACGTTTTTAAAATCCACGCTTGCACAAGCCATATTTAACCGCGCTGAATTAGATAGCTGCTCATGGGTTGAAACCCAGGCAGATGGGGCCAGTTTCAGCGGATCAACCTGGTTGACCTGCGCGGTCGCTTCCGGGAGTTCCCTCAATGGCGCAGATTTTACCCACGCCACGCTGCGACAAAGTAATCTGCGCCAGACTCCACTCAATGGTGCAGATTTTACCCTGGCGAAACTAGAGAACAGTGACCTGAGTGAGGCTGTCTGCCAGTGTGCGAATTTCCAGCGTGCGAACCTGGCAGATAGCCTGTTTGTGCGCACCGATTTTCGGGAAGCAAACTTCACTGATGCCAATCTGATGGGGGCGATACTGCAAAAAAGTCAGTTGGGTGGTGCTCGTTTCCCAGGCGCTAATCTGTTTCGTGCCGATCTTTCCCAGGCATTTACCAGCAACACCACTCAGATCGATGGCGCCTGGACCAAACGAATTAAAACGTTACCGAAGCGTGATGGAGAAATTGTATGACCACGCTTAGCGCCACTGATTTACAGCAGCGAATCAAACAAGGCCATCTGATCAGTGATGTGAAACTGGATGAACTGGATTTACGCGGATGCGATCTTTCAGGTGGTATATTCCAAAATGTTTCACTGACCCGATCCAACTTTACGGGTGCCAATCTTCAGGAAGCCGTTTTCACCGAATGCCAGCTGTCTCAATCCGACCTGGGTAATGCGAAGCTTGATCGGACGGTATTTAACCAGTGCGAAATGTCTGGATTGACTGTCAGAGAAACGCGTCTTAACGAAACTATGTTTAACGAGTGTGAACTCACGGGTAGCGATTTTACGCACAGTCGTTTGTTTACCACGCAGTTTATGAAATGTCCGCTTAACCACAGCGATTTCACCCAGGTGGAGCTTGACCGCAGTCTGTTTTTTGAATCACCGCTGAATGAGTGCCGCTTCAATGGCTGTAAAAGTTTGCTCACGACTTTTTACGGTATTGATTTACGTCAGACCGTCATGAGCGCAGGTGCATTTGAACGCACGGTATTTTTTAAGTGCGATCAACGTGAAAAGAATTATGCACAGCAACGTTTTATTGGCTGCCAGTTCATGGACTGCGCGCTTGATGAAGCACAGTTCAATGGTGCTCAACTTTCACAATGTAATTTTAAAGGCGCTTCGCTTAAAGCCGCTCAGCTTAATCAGGTGAACGCCAGCCAGGCACTGTTCATGGAAGCAGACCTCACTGGAGCACAGTGCAAAGGGAGCCTTTTCGATCAGGCTATTTTTGTCGGTGCAATCATGGAGCATACAGATTTTACGGGCAGCCGTTTTTTCCAAAGCATCCTGCAGCAGGTAAAGGCCGCTCAGGCGTTGTTCATTCGTTGCGATTTGACGTACAGCGATTTTACCGGCGCAGATATATGCATGGCAGATTTACGCGGTGCTACCTTTTCCCGAACGCGCATGCATCGGGCGCGCCAGGAGAATGCGCAATTCTCTGGTCGTCAGGGCATTATTGAATTTGATGAAGAATTACTGGCAGCTGAAGCATGGAGCGCACAGCGCCAGAGCCGCAGTTGAGGAGATCAAGCAATGAATAGTGTCAATCATACGCTGGCAAAAGCCATTTTACCTCCAGTGCAGGCGGCTGGCGTTGTCACGCACAGCTTCGCGGATGGCAGCCTGACTGTTGAGTGTGAAGGTCGAGGCTGGCATTGTCGCCGTGCTGCAAGTTGCGTGATTGTGCCGCAAACCGGTGACACAGTATTAATCACCAGTGTCGAAAATGAGATCTGGCTACTGGCTGTGCTGGAGCGTGCCGATCCGCAAAAGGCGGAACTCAGCATACCTGGCGATTTGCATATCAACAGTGTGGGTGAGCTGAGTTTAAGCAGTGCTGCTCTGCGCGTTAGCGCTGAACAGGGTGATTGCCATATCAACGAGATGAATTACAGTGGTGACAAGCTGTCGGCATGGATCAGTCTTTCACGCATCGTTGGAAAACGGGCAGAATCCGTGTGGCAGACCATCACCCAGATTAGCCATAACCTGCTGCGTACCACACACAACACCGAACAAGTTCGTGCTGGGCAACTTGATATGAAAGCGGAAGATTACGCACGTTTGCATGCTCACAATACGGTAATCACCTCGAAAGCGATAACCAAAGTGGATTCCGAACAGATTCATATGGGTTAAGGAGTAAACATGTTTGCAAATTGTCAGCTTTTTGGTGTGGATCTGGCTTTCCCGGATGTGTGCCTGACGCCGACGCCCGCACCGGTGCCTGTTCCCTATCCAGATATCGCGTTGGGGCCAACGGCAATCCCAAATGCGCTAAATATACTATTTATGGGAATGCCTGCGCATAATATGGCAACCGTAACGCCACTTACTAACGGTGATAACCCAGGCGTCGCAACCGGTGTGGCATCGGGAACGGTCATGGGACCCTCGCGTCATCTTACCGGTTCATTCACGGTGTTATTGAAAGGCACGCCGGCAACGCGGTTGACGAGCATGAGTCTGCAAAATTCAACGAATGCGATTGGTATGCGTATTGTTCCCAGCCAGTTCAAAGTATTGATGCTTGCGCCTTAACGCGTACCCCTTTTTACCAACCCTTTTCTGACAGGGATGAATTTTATGTTTTCACGCATTACAGTCCAGTTACCCGCACAAGGACTGCTGTTCCGACGTCTGAGCGGCAGCGAAGCGCTGTCCCAGTCGTTCGTGCTGCAAGCGGAGCTGCTCTCCACCGACGCGCGCATTGACCGCCAGTCGCTGCTGGGCAAGCCGGTCACGTTTACGCTGCCGACGGACGGCCTGATGAGTGCGGTGAATCCGCGTTACATCAACGGCAAAATTACTCAGATAGGCGTGCGCAGCGAGGAGTTGGGCGGCGTGCGTTATGCGGTGTACGGGCTGACGGTGGAGTCGGATCTGTGGCCGATGAAGCGCGACCGCAACCTGCGCATCTTCCAGAGCCAGACGGTGCCGCAGATTGTGCAGACGCTGCTGAAGGAGTACGGGGTAAACGTGGAGACGCGGCTGGCGGGAAGCTACCGGGTGTGGGAATACTGCGTGCAGTATCAGGAGAGCAGCTTCGACTTTATCAGCCGGCTGATGGAGCTGGAGGGGATGTACTACTTCTTCCGTCACGAGGCGGACAAGCACACGCTGGTGCTGTGCGACGCGCCGGACCAGCATCAGGCGTTCCCGGGCTACGAAACGATAGCCTACCACGTGACGCCGTCGGGCGGCAGCGTGACGGAAGAGGGCGTGAGCCAGTGGGCGCTGTCGGAAAGCGTGACGCCGGGGATGTACAGCACGGACGACTACGACTTCCGCAAGCCGAACGCGTGGATGCTGCAGGCGCGGCAGAACCCGGTGTCGCCGACCCCGGGTTCGGTGGACGTGTACGACTGGCCGGGTCGCTTCGTGGAGCACGGTCACGGCGAATACTACGCGCGCATCCGCCAGGAGGTGTGGCAGGTGGAGCACCACATGGTGAGCGGGAGCGGCACGGCGACGGGCATCGCGCCGGGGTACACTTTTTCGCTGCTGAACGCGCCGCACTTCAGCGACAACGGCAAATACCTGGTGACGTCGGCGCACTACGACTTTGAAGAGAACAGCTACGCCAGCGGCGACGTGGGCGCCACGCGGCACAACATCGACTTCACGGTGCTGCCGGCGGCGGTGACGTACCGTGCGAAGCCGGACACGCCGTGGCCGAAGACGCACGGCCCGCAGACGGCGAAGGTGGTGGGGCCGAAAGGCGAGAGCATCTGGACGGACAAATACGGCCGGGTGAAGGTGAAGTT
>NZ_NTMH01000011.1 GCF_002307475.1 Pantoea allii
AACTTCACCTTCACCCGGCCGTATTTGTCCGTCCAGATGCTCTCGCCTTTCGGCCCCACCACCTTCGCCGTCTGCGGGCCGTGCGTCTTCGGCCACGGCGTGTCCGGCTTCGCACGGTACGTCACCGCCGCCGGCAGCACCGTGAAGTCGATGTTGTGCCGCGTGGCGCCCACGTCGCCGCTGGCGTAGCTGTTCTCTTCAAAGTCGTAGTGCGCCGACGTCACCAGGTATTTGCCGTTGTCGCTGAAGTGCGGCGCGTTCAGCAGCGAAAAAGTGTACCCCGGCGCGATGCCCGTCGCCGTGCCGCTCCCGCTCACCATGTGGTGCTCCACCTGCCACACCTCCTGGCGGATGCGCGCGTAGTATTCGCCGTGACCGTGCTCCACGAAGCGACCCGGCCAGTCGTACACGTCCACCGAACCCGGGGTCGGCGACACCGGGTTCTGCCGCGCCTGCAGCATCCACGCGTTCGGCTTGCGGAAGTCGTAGTCGTCCGTGCTGTACATCCCCGGCGTCACGCTTTCCGACAGCGCCCACTGGCTCACGCCCTCTTCCGTCACGCTGCCGCCCGACGGCGTCACGTGGTAGGCTATCGTTTCGTAGCCCGGGAACGCCTGATGCTGGTCCGGCGCGTCGCACAGCACCAGCGTGTGCTTGTCCGCCTCGTGACGGAAGAAGTAGTACATCCCCTCCAGCTCCATCAGCCGGCTGATAAAGTCGAAGCTGCTCTCCTGATACTGCACGCAGTATTCCCACACCCGGTAGCTTCCCGCCAGCCGCGTCTCCACGTTTACCCCGTACTCCTTCAGCAGCGTCTGCACAATCTGCGGCACCGTCTGGCTCTGGAAGATGCGCAGGTTGCGGTCGCGCTTCATCGGCCACAGATCCGACTCCACCGTCAGCCCGTACACCGCATAACGCACGCCGCCCAGCTCCTCGCTGCGCACGCCTATCCGGGTGATTTTGCCGTTGATGTAGCGCGGGTTCACCGCGCTCATCAGGCCGTCCGTCGGCAGCGTGAACGTGACCGGCTTGCCCAGCAGCGACTTGCGATCAATGCGCGCGTCGGTGGAGAGCAGTTCCGTCTCCAGCACAAACGACTGGGACAGCGCTTCACTGCCGCTCAGACGGCGGAACAGCAGCCCTTCCGCGGGAAGTTGTACAGTTATACGTGAGGACATAGACATACCTGTTAACTATGGGGATCAAGTAACCAAACGCCTTCCTGATTAATGGTCAACGTTTGTTCGCGTTCGCCACGCTGGCCTGTCACAGAAAACGTGTAATTGCCGGGTGCCAGCTGCAGTGCCGCAAAACCGTTGGCTGCCGGAACAACCGCCTGCGGTTTACCATTCACCTCAACACGCTCGCCAGGCTGGAGCTTAATATAAACCTGCGCCACGGGTTCAGGCGGTGGCGCAACCGGTTCCTGCGGTTTTTCCGGTTCGGCCTGTGCGGTCTGGGTTTGCGCTGGCGTTGCTGCCGGTTGTTCGACCGGAGGCTGAGAGGCCACCGGCGTTGCTGGCGCGGTCTCTGTCTGCGCAACGGTCGCAGGCTCAGCAGCCTCTTTATCGCCACTCGCCATCATCAGACCGACGCAAACCCCCACCAACACGCCCGCCGCGACCAGGCCAGGCAGTGCAAAGCGGTTACGCATCAGTTTTTTCAGCGGCGTAGCAGGTGCAGCCGCTGCCTCATCCTCTTGCTCTTCCTGAACCGGTACCAGCATGGTGCCCGGCCCGCTGTACTTAACTTCAGGCAGCGGTTCAGGTGCTTTTTCTGGCAGCACCATTGAAGCCGCGAAAGCGTCAATGCTCTGCGGACGATCTTCCGGTTTCAGCGCCAGCGCGCGATCAACTGCGGCCAGCAAGGTCTGGCTGTAACCAGCCGGCGCACGTTGCACCAGAGGTTGATAGTTATCTTCAATACTGCGCACCACACTGACGGGCGGCGGTGCGCCAGTGATTAATGTGTGCAGTACAGCGCCCAGGGCGTAAATATCGGTCCACGCGCCCTGCTCGCTTTCATCGTTATCGCTGTATTGTTCTATGGGCGCATAACCCGGACGCAGCATGGTTTCACTTTCATCAGAAAGATTACCGATGGTTTTACGTGCCGAACCAAAGTCCAGTAATACCGGCTCACCGTTGCTCTGGATTTGAATATTATCCAGCGAGATATCACGATGCAGATAGCCCGCATCATGGATCGTCTTGATGGCACCCAACAGCGGTGGCAGCAGGCGACGAATCCAGTTTTCATCAATCAGATGAGGATTTCGTTCACGCATGTTAGACAGCGTCGTGCCACTGTAGAACACCGTGCCCATATAGGCCGTGTCGTTTTGCACCCAAAAGCGCAGAACGTGTAGCAGGTTGGGATGATTAAAACGGGCCAGCAGACGCGCTTCCTGAATAAAGCTGTTCAGGCCCGCATGGAAGGTTTTACTGAAGCGTTCACTTCGCAATACCAGGTTCAGGTCATCGCTGCGCACGGCCAGCGACGCAGGCATAAACTCTTTAATGGCGATATCGCGCTCCAGCTGGTGGTCCCAGGCACGATAGACAATGCCGAAACCGCCGCCACCGATGACATCTTTTATTTCAAATTCATTGAACCGGTAACCAATCGGAAGTGCATTGGGTACATTCTGGTGATTATCATTTTCCGACATATTCGAAAGCTCTCTGATAACAAACGGCTTTAGACAGCAAACTGGCAAACAAACTCGCCCTGATCACAGCTGACCCGCACGCGACGATAACGTTCATCACGGGCATGGGCGCTGAGCAGTATCTGGCTCATCTGCGGCAACAGGGTATTTGTCAGGATGGCATCGACCATGCGACCGCCAGACTCGACTTCCGTACAACGCTGCACGATCTGGCTGACCACCGAATCGTCAATAATGGCTTCAATACCGTGGTTCTCTTCCAGACGACGGACAATGCGCCCTAGTTGCAGCTTAACAATCTCTGCCAGCATCTCATCGCTTAATGGATAGTAAGGCACCACCAGCAAACGGCCTAACAGTGCAGGCGGGAACACCTCAAGTAAGGGTTTACGCAGGGCGGTGCTGAGCGCATCAGGATCGGGCATCAGTTCCGGGTCGGCACAGAGCGCACTGATCAGTTGCGTTCCTACGTTAGAGGTAAGGATGATAATGGTATTGCGGAAATCGATATGGCGGCCTTCACCGTCTTCCATCCAGCCCTTATCGAACACCTGGAAGAACAGCTCATGCACGTCTGGATGCGCTTTCTCAATCTCATCCAGCAACACGACGCTGTAAGGACGACGACGAACGGCCTCCGTCAGCACCCCACCTTCACCATAACCGACATAACCCGGAGGTGCGCCTTTCAGGGTTGAAACGGTGTGCGCTTCCTGGAATTCGCTCATATTGATGGTGATGATGTTTTGCTCACCACCGTAGAGTGACTCAGCCAGCGCCAGCGCGGTCTCGGTTTTCCCCACGCCCGACGGACCACAGAGCATAAAGACACCGACAGGTTTATTGGGATTGTCCAGGCGGGCGCGCGAGGTACGTACGCGTTTGGCAATCAGATCCAGGCCATGCCGCTGACCGATAACGCGCTGGTTCAGCGTGTCCGCCAGGTTAAGCACGGCGTCAATTTCATTTTTCACCATACGGCCCAGCGGGATACCGGTCCAGTCAGAGACCACCGCAGCAACCACGCTGGCGTCAACGGCGGCAAACAGTAACGGCGCTTCACCCTGCACCGCGTGCAGTTTCTGTCGGGTCTCGTCGAGCTGCTCACGCAGGGAGGTTTCCCCTTCCGTGACGCAACGTGCGCGCAGGGCAATCAGCTGTTCGACTAATTCACGCTCCTGCTGCCAGCGCGCGTCCAGCGCATCGCGCTCCGCTTCCAGTGCAGTGCGCTGTGCGGCAATACTGGCCTGACGCGTTTCATCACCCAGCCCCACTTTGGTTTCGCGTTCGGCGATTTCCGCTTCGATTTCCAACGCAGCCAGACGGTGCAGGCAATCTTCCAGCGCGGCAGGCTGTGCCCCCTGGCTGACGGCAACGCGCGCACAGGCGGTATCCAGTAACGCTACGGCTTTATCCGGTAGCTGGCGAGCGGGAATATAACGGTGAGACAGCTTCACGGCGGCGCTCACCGCCTCATCCAGCAACAGTATCTTATGGTGTTTTTCCAGCGCGCTGACGGTGCTGCGCAGCATCAGGATCGCTTTCGCTTCATCCGGCTCCTGCACCTGCACGGTCTGAAAACGTCGGGTCAGCGCCGGATCTTTTTCGATGTATTTTTTGTATTCTGCCCAGGTCGTCGCGCCGATGGTGCGCAACTGGCCACGTGCCAGCGCCGGTTTTAACAGGTTGGCGGCATCGCCTGTGCCCTGCTGACCACCTGCCCCGACCAACGTGTGAATTTCATCGATAAACAACACAATCGGCGTCGGGCTGGACTGCACTTCATTAATCAGGGCCTGTAAACGCGCTTCGAACTCGCCTTTCATTCCGGCACCGGCCTGCAACATACCAATATCCAGCAGCCACAACTGTACGTCGCGCAGCGGTGCAGGGACATCGCCGGCGGCAATGCGCAGCGCCAGGCCTTCCACCACCGCCGTTTTACCAACACCGGCTTCGCCAGTCAGCAAGGGGTTGTTCTGGCGACGGCGCATCAGGATATCCACCATCTGGCGGATCTCTTCATCGCGGCCCGCGACCGGATCGATTTTTCCGTCACGCGCACGGGCGGTCAGGTCTTGCGCATACTGCGCTAAGGTGCTGTCGCCCGCCGCAGGGGGCGCGGCGGCCTCACCGGCTGGCTGCACCAGCGCCTGCTGAACTTCCTTGCTGTTAGCCAGCAAGGTATCAAACTGCTCCAGCAAGGCATCGGCATTCACGCGTGAAAACTGCGCTGAAATGCCCTTCAGAACGCTGGCAAGCGTAAAGGTTTTTAACATTCCAATCAGCAGATGACCGCCACGAATGCGGGTGGCACCGTACTTCAGTGAGGCATAAACCCAGGCGCGCTCAACGGCGCTATCGATGTGTTCTGCGAGATCGGATACTGCCCCAGCGCCGCGCGGCAGGCGGTCCAGTGCAGCGACGATATCCCGCGTCAGCGCGTTTTCATCCAGTGAAAAATGCTTAATCACCTGCTGAAGATCGCCATCCTGCTGCTGCATAAGCTGATGCAGCCAGTGCACCAACTCGACGTAGGGATTGCCACGCAGTTTACAAAAGGCGGTCGCACTCTCAAGCGAGGTAAATAACAGCGTATCCAGTTTGCCGAATAGCACGGCACGGCTGATCTCTGACATATCGGTTCTCTTTATTGAAAGAAGCGGGCTAACTATCGGGGAAAGCGGTTGGGCTATGACGGCATCGCCTCAACCTCAAAGGCAAAATCTTCACGATCAACGGGCTGCGGTTGCTGTCCAAGCCAACTGGTGTAGCCCAGCCGGGCCGTACCGCCAAGGGTGATTCCCTTAACGGCTTCGGCCGCCAGAATCAGGCTGAGATCCCACTGCATCTCAATGCCCAGATAGTGACGTACCCAGTCACACACTTCTCGCGAGCCCTGTGCGTGGGGTAAAAAGCGTTCATATTGCTCGGCGCTGAGTGGGCCGATACGCAGACGAAAACGATGTTGCACATCACGCACAGCCACACCGAGAAAGGCAGATTCGCCAAGGCGCGGCATATGGCGTCCGGCAGACAGCCGGGCCTGATCGCGGCTGTCCAGTGATAACCACTGCGGCACGTTCTGTTGCAGCATAACCGGCACGGCAAAGTAATGACGCAGAATGCGAACCAGTCCTTCCGCATCGTGACCATGGCGACTGAGATGGCCTGACAGCATAAGACGGGCATGCAAACTCAGCGAACTGGCCTGCTGCTGAGCAGGTAAACCAATGCCCGCCACGCAGGCCAGATAATCCTGGAAGCGGCGATCGTCGCGGCGATCCAGAGAACTGGTGGGCTGTGAATTCGCCCAGGCCCGGTAAAACAGTAGCGTGGCACGATGGTGAAACAGATCGGCGAAGGCGCTCAGGCTGTGATCCTGATGGTGATCGATGCGTCCGCGTACATATTCCGTCAGGTGCGTGGGCAAAGGGCCGTTAGGACCAAACAACCCAAAGCTGTAAATGGAGACGTCGTAGCGTTCGTCCTGCTCACGGGCTTTAACCTGTGACACAGTCGACGGTGCAAAGGCCAGGGATGGCTTTTGTCCAATACGCACGGCTTCAAATTTGGGCAGTGGCGCTTTACCTAAGGCATAACGCTGCCCACTCTGAGCATCCAGCTTGCGTAACAGCTGAAACAGGTCATAGCGCCAGGGCGCGGCCATGACCGCCTGCCAAAAGCCATCAGGCAGGCGAACGGCCCGCTGTAAAGGAATAACGTGCGCCGTCTCACTCATAGCAGGGCCTTTTTACCCATGCGCGGTGGCCAGTAGCCCACTTCGCCGCGCTGTTGGCTGCTCAGGGTGAATTCGGTAAAGCTGTTTAGCGCGACAAGGCGAGAAAAGACCCGCTCCAGCACGCTGCCAAACAGCCACGGGCTGGCACCTGAAAACGCCTGCTCATCGACTTCAAGCGCAATACTGACGCCGCGCGCAAACACCACCGGCCCCGGTTCAGGCACCCGGCGGTGAACGGCTTTGAGGTTGCAGTGACGTATACCGTCAATCTGCCGGGTTAACGGCGTTTCCGCCAGGCTGGCATATAAACTCAGCATCTGGCGCAGTGCAGCCGCGCCTTCGCCATCACTGCTGTCCATCAGGCTCAGATAGTTCATCTGCAGGTGGCTAACCAGTCGCCATGCTGACAGCCCTTCGGCCAGCGCCGGGCGCGGCGGTGTCGGGCCTTTGCACAATTTAAGCTGCCCGACCGGGATGGAGTCCGGCATAACAAAGTTTCCCTGCTCCTGCTGCAACAGCATCAACGGCAGATCACGGCTGGTACACATGACTTCAGCCGACAAATAGCGGATGTCACTGTTCCATGGCGTATGGTTTTGATCGACCAACGAGAGAAACACTTCAGAACCGATATAGCCTGTGCGAGTGCCATAACGCATGGCGTGCTCAGATAATGTGCGCTGCTCACGACGCAGTGAGAAGTAAGCGCCATAATCTCCGCCATCATGGCTGAACGTGCTCCAGAATGGCCGGAAGATCTGCTCCTCGCGCTGCCCTTCCACTGAGGCAAATAAGCGCTTCACCGAATGTATCTCGTAGTCCAGCGGGCGAATGTTATCGACCACCAGATGGTATTCATGCTGGCTGTCACTGACCTTAAGCCGTTCGGCCGTTTTGGGGAACAGGTTAATGACCGGTGTGCAGTGCAGGGCAAGGTGCGCGCTGTCTACCACGCTTTCCAGTGCCGCATCGGCTTTATCCAGCAAGATGACGATATCGAAAGACTGTGTGGTGTCGCAGCGGCGCAGGAAAGGCGCCAGCTGGCGCAGACTGACAAACTGGAAACGAGCCGGAAAGGCGAAATATTCCTGCAACAGGCGATAACCGTCGAAATTGCGCAGATCGTCCGGTAACAATGCCTGTTCGGGTGCGAAGCCTTCCTGTTGCAGGGCATCATCGGGCAAAAACTGACGTTGCGGTTTTGCTTCCACGGACTGCAGGATGATGCCAACACGGTGCTGCATCAGCAGCTCCATCAGTTTCAGCGCCTGAATATCGGGTCCGCTCAGGAAGAACATGATGTCATCCAGGCTCATCTGGCTCAGCGAGGAAATGCCTTCGCAGGTGATGCGGATACGGAGTGCGCTGGAAGCTGCTGTCGATCCGACCGCTTTCAGTTCGCCTAAAGGGATGTCTGCCGGCACGCCGCCTAACGACACATCGCTGATACGCAGGGGCTGGAGCATGACATCGTGTGCGGTGGTGTAGCTACAGGTAACCCCGGTTTTTTTCAGGTTCTGGCTTTCCATCATCGTGCCGCGCGGCACTAAGAAACCGTTGCTGATATCACCTTTACGGCTGTCCGGTGTGAGCTGTGCTATCGCCATTGAGGGTGTCGGTGAAAGATAGCCCGGTGCCACCATTTCCAGCATCCGCTGGGAAAACCGTGGAAACTCGGCATCCATCTTTAACTGCACGCGCGACGTCAGAAAGGCAAAGCCTTCCATCAACCTTTCGACATAAGGATCGGCAACGTCAATACCGCGCATGCCAAGCCGCCCGGCGACCTTGGGATACTGGGCAGCAAACTCCGCGCCCATCTCGCGCAGATAGGCCAGTTCACGGTTGTAGTAATCGAGCAGCTTGCTGTCCATGATTAACCTGCATCCTGTAGTTCAAAATGGCCGCTCTCTAAATCAACCTGAGTGCGGAACAGAAACTCCAGCGGGTACGGCACGCACCATAACCGGCCTTTAATCTCAATCGATAACACGTTGTGCAGACTCAGGGAGGTCAGGTCGCTTACACAGCGGACCTGCAAGCCCTGGGGTAAAATACGTGGCTCAAAATGCAGAATGGCATCGGTCATTTTGCGTTGCATATCCTGCCATTCAATATCCGAAATATTTTGTCCCGCCAGCGGCGCCACGCCAAAGTTCAGGACAGAACGCTGTACCTCAGTCAAACCGGTGAGATCGTGCTGCGCCTCGTTATTAATGGTGTTGAATAACCACTGGAGATCGCGCAGAACATTACGCCGCAGCGTACTGTGAGTAATAATGGAACTGTTGCCGGACTCGTTGGTTTTGTCTGGCGCGTCATCCGTCAGTCGATCCAGCAAGGAGGACTGAAGTTTGTCGCGCGCCGTTAGCGTGTCGCGATTTTTGCGCGCACGATAACCGCCATGCAGCTGCGAATAGCCGTCTCCGGACGAATTGTCATTACGACTCATGAGCTAACTCAGTTTCGTTGAAAATAAGCTGTTGCAGTGTCAGTACAGGATAGTCAGCGTCATCACTGAGCCACATCTTTTGCCCGTGTCCGATAAACTGACCGTCTTCGCTGTCTGAAGCCTGCCACTCGGTGACGCTGGCGCGCAGGAAACGTTCGTCTGCCTTGTCCTGTAAAGGATAACGTACCGGAATCTGGCAGATCTGTTCACTGCCATCCACCAGCTGCAGTCGGGTGTGACGCCAGACCAGATCCGTGACGCTCGCCGGTGCCTGAAACTCCATTTCACGAATGGCAGCGAACGGAATCCAGTAATAACGTCCATTAGCGATGGCTTCACAGACCGGTCCAAAGCGGCTGTCACCGTCCATTATCCAGGCAAACTGGCTTTCCCCTTCCTGAGTCGTGGCGGTGCCGGCACTGGCCTCTGCACTTTCCAGCGCCTGAGCACGCAGTGCCGTACCGGCGGCCTTGTCGCCTGCAATGTCTGCTTTCAGCGCGGCCAGTAAGACTTCGCACCACGGCCAGGCGCTGCCCGGCAGTTGCGGCTCAGCGTCACCGCGTAAAACCGCTGCACGTAGCTGTTCGCCCTCGATGGCCTGTTGTAGCAGGGTCACGGTCGGCTGTGCCTGCGGCAGCATGGCCAGCCAGGATTTTAACTGCGTCTGTGCCCGGCTCCAGTTACCGGCAAGGCACAGCAGCTGTACAAAAGCCGCGCGTAAATCGACATCCGCGGGATTGGCCTGAATTTGCGCAGTGATGCTGGAGAGGTTTTCAGCCAGAGAAGCGCTAGCCAGTCGCTGTTGTAATGAGTCCATTCAAACTCCTTATGCCTTAGTTGATGGTGCGATAGACGGCTGCGGCCGGATCTTTAAGTTCCGGATGCAGTTTTTCCACCAACTGCACTTTGATTGATGCAGGGCTGCTTAACCAGGGTGACCAGATTTTACGGACTTCCTGCAGGCGGGCACGCAAGGCGTTTTCGTCTGCGGCTTCACTGGCGGGCATCTCAACGACAACCTGATTTACCGCCTGCCAACCATTGAACTGTTGATTGAACGGCAACACCAACCAGCTGTCCGGTGATTTTTCATCACTGAGGACCATGCGCTCACTGTTGACGGTGGTGATGGTCAGCTCATCAACCGGCTGCTTATTATTCAGGCCCGACACCGGGAAACCCTGAAGAAAACTCACAGAAACCGATTTAGACGCGTCCTTACCCATTTGCGTTAGCGTGCTGTGTCCGCTTAACCAGCCATCTTTACCACAGGTTACGCCCTGCTTAGCGGGAACAAAGAGCGCACTGGACTGAGCGGGCTGATACCACCAGGTGCGGAAATGGCAACCATCCAGCAAGCTGAACTGAAGCCATGGCGTTGTATCTGCCGCCGGCGAGTTCAGTACCACTGGGGTGGCAGGTGCGGTCTGGGTGACGGGCTGCTGCACGGGCGCCTGCTGTACGGGCGGCTGCTGTACGGGCGGCTGCTGCGCAGACTGAACCGGTTGCACCGCGGCTGGCGGCGTGACCACAGGTTTCCACTGTTGGTTTTTTGCCGCCGTACCCGCAGACAGCGCGCCGCCGTCAGTATCGGTTAATTGCCAGTGCAACTGCTGTAACGGTTTACATTGTGACGCCATTAACCCGGCGACACGCGGCAGAAAATCATTCAGCACCGACGCCTCTTTGTCACCGTGCGTCACAATGCGCAGATTGACCGTGCTCTTACACCAGCTCGAAAGCTGGTTATCTTTTACATCATCAATCCAGACATCCAGTTTCTGAGTTGGCGACTGCACAATGCGATAGTTCTCTGCAAAGGCATGTGTACTCAACAGCAATGCAGTCAGGCCCACTAATCCATATTTCATGTTGGCGTTCTCAATCTCGAAGAGGGAAAAACTGCGCCGCATCAGACAGCGAGTGCAATAAGGTGGTGTCTTCTGGTGAACCTACCCACACAGCCATAGCGCTGAAGTTGTCCTGCTGACCACCCTGCGGTTGGCTGTTTTTGATAATTTGTTGCATCAGGGTCAGCCACTCTTCTGGCGTATTCACCATATGCAATGACTGCTGCATTTGTTCGAGCGTGACGCCATGCCAGAAACCATCCGTGCACAGCAAGAAAGCATCCCCGTCTTCAATAGGCACCACATCGCTGTAGCTGGCATCCCGCTGTTCATCGCCCATGCCTAACGCAAAATAGAGCAGGTTACTGTTAATGCCTTCCGTCTGGTGCCCGGCATCTTTCATTTGCTGGATCAGGCTGTGGTCGGTGGTGACGTGATAGAGATAGCCCCGACGAAACAGGTACAGGCGACTGTCACCTGCATGCGCCCAGTAAGCCAGTTCATAGTCTCTGTCGATAAACAAACTGACCAGCGTTGTCCCCATCCGGCTGTGCTGACTGTTTGCTTTTTGCTGTTGCCGAATCGCGCCATTGGCATAATTCACGTAATCGCGGATGGTTTGCGCATCCAGATGCGCATTCCCATCGAAGGCTTCCATCAGGCTACTGCGTGCAATTTTTGCTGCCACATCACCGCCCGGAAACCCTGCTACACCATCACACACCACAAAGCAGGCTGAACGTTCACCGATGCTCTCACCGGTTTGATCCTGATTGCTGGCGCGATCGCCCTGATTCGACGTGGAAGCAGTAGAGATATTCATGCGTCATCCGTGTGGGTTTGTGAGTCTTTATACTGATTTACTTCCATGTCGTACGCGTGCAAGAAGGCTTCGCCAAACAAGGTATGGAAGTCATCTTCAATTTCACCGGCGGTTTCGCCATAGCGCTGGACAAAATGCTCCCACAACGCGGCTTTACGGCTACCCGGCAGACCAAGGCGCGACACAGAACCCGCCTGGCGTGCTTCGTCTTCAAGTTGATCGGGATTGAAGGATTGCAGCATGGAAGCAATGATGGCGCGAATACCGGCAATCATGCCTAACTGATGCGCCTGCAGATCGATCAGCGCGTCACGCACAGCCTGACGTGGTGGCATAAAGCCAGGCATACGGCTACCAAACATCTGCATCAGGACCGTCTTACCCGACGGCAGGAGCTTGAACGGGTTGTTGGCATCATCCAGGATCACGGTCATGTCGGCTTTCACACCGCGCTTTAAAATTGACCGTGAAGAAAGCAGTGCCACCGTTCCCTGCGAGAACATGCTGAGCATCTGGCCGAACTGCCGCATCTGCTCACGGTCGAACTGCGGCGTCGGTTGCAGGTCCTGTAAACCCATACCTTCCAGTAACGCATCCAGCAACTCACCTTTTAAGGCATCGCCACTGCTGCTGGTACTGCTCTGCTCTGCCCCACCGCTATTGTTGTGAGAGGCAACCGGATCGATACGCAACCGCCCTTTTGGCGTCGGTGAAGGCGTGCGCTGCACCGCCTGCGGTGTGGGTAAGGTAATGCCGCCATAATCAATCGGACTCTGTGCACCTTCAGGCTGGACAGGCTCCGGTTGAGGATCGAAAGCGGGATCGTGAGTGACCTGCGTTTCCGTGTGATCAAACAATGGCGAACTGCTTAAATCGGCCAACTCAACCGGTGCCGTATCAAGGATATCTGGCATCGGCTGGTGATTTTCTTTCTGCTGTAATGGCGACGCTTGATGGGGCTCTTTCTGCTGCAAGGGTGCAGACTGATGGCTCTCTTTCTGCTGCAAGGGCGCAGCCTCAGGTGAAGAAAGCACCACATCAGGCTGGGCCAGCGGCACCGCACCGCTCATCATTAATCCCAGGGGATCGTCATGATGGCGCGGGTCCGGCGTGGCCTGGCTGCCAAACAGATTTAACGGGTCCACGTCGGTGGACATTTCCTCTATTTTTGGCTGCCCTTGCGCGTTTTGTTTTGCCGACAAGGTACTGGGTGTGCGGTCATCAAAAATGCTTTCCTGAGCAAACAGCGCATCTTCTTCATCAAACAGGCTGCTTGTTTTAGGTTGCTGACCGATATCCAGGGGTTTATCGCTGATCAACTGCGCCAGCGGATCTTCGGGATTACGGTTCGCAGCAGTAGAAGTTAATGGATTCGCTTCAGGCATTTCTGGCGCCGGGCTTTTACGCTTCGATAAGTCGTCAGAAATCGAAAACTCTTTGGCAAGGCTGTCCCAGATCTCGCTTGGAATCGCTGCCGTACTGGCAGCGGTCGGGGCGGCCGAAGCCTGAACAGGGGCCGCATTGGGCACAGCCTGCGGCTTTGGCGCTGCCGCTAACGGTGGCTGTTGCGGTTGCTGCTCGCCATTGAGATCGTTTACCAGCAGGCGATAGTCGTCAATGCCGAGAACGTCCCCATCCTGCAACTCCACCTGGCGTCCCCGTTCAAGCGGGATGTCATTCAGCAGCACGCGCGTGACATTGCCACGGTTAGTCAGGCGGCATTCACCCTCAGCAGTGATGTGCACGATAGCCTGCAGGCGGGAAATAGTGCGGTCGTCGTCAGGCAGTACCAGATTATTATCCACGCCTCGACCAATTGTGCCGCCGGGAGGAAGAAAATCAAAACTTGTATGCGGCGGTTCATGGCCGGGTTTAGCGGTTATTATCGTAAAGCGCATCACGGATTCCTGCGGTTAGCTGTTCGACATCTATATCGCGCGTCTCTCGGGGAGAAAGGCGGGATATAGGTGTAAAGGAAGGTTACTTAAAAAATAAGATTTAAAGCTCAGCTAAAAATGAAAAAATGAAAAAATGAAAAAATGAAAAAATGAAAAAAATATTTTAATTGAACTTAGTTAATCCTGTAAGATCAATAAATTTTTTAACAACCACCAGATTTAACATCATGAAATAACACGACCAACGAAAGCCGATGGTATTTATACATGATACCATCGGCTTATTTTTATTACTTAGATTTCAAATAAAGCGTTTTCAACTCTTTGATATCTTTAGCTCCAGACGCACCAATTTTTTCCGTAAGTCCCTGATCAAGGGTAATATCACCACTTTTGTTATCAACTGAAAAAATAATTGATTCATCAGACGAAGCATTTGGAGAAGAAGCTTCATAAATCACAGCAATTTTTGTCGAAGTGTCATTATCTTTAGAGATGATACCAACCGACTTGGTTGAAGCACAGGTCTCGGCTTCCCAATTGTCAAAACCTATAGTAGGGATAACTTCACTTATGAGTGGTTCTTTCTTTGACCACCCGATAAAACACACATTATTATCCTGAGCGTTAAATCCATGACCAGAAATAAAACTACCAATTGTTTTATTATCGCTAATCAAAGCAAAACTTTGTCCATCAACCGGGGAACCACCGCTTATCATTTTATCGGTAGACTTTTTAAACAAATCCTTCTGAAATACTGCACTTTTTATTGGATGGAGATATGTTTTTGCAACCGCATTGCATGATGCCAGCATTGTTAAGACAATCAGTAAATAACGCATAATTTCTCCATCAACCTTTTAAAGCAATCTGATAATTATTAGCCAGTTTATTATCATAGTCGTTTTGTCTGTACTTAGGGCCATTATAGGTTCTGGCGAATGTGCTCCATTGCTTGTTTTGAAGAGCAGGAAGTAAATTCGGGGTGTTTTTGATGAAATTAACGAAGGCGTCTAATTGCCCCTGAACTGTTTCCATTGATTTTACAAAATCGTTAACACTTCCAAAGCCTGCAGCACGATAATTCTCGCCCATAATCTGAAAAGCACCCCAAGATGCAGATTGTAATGCAGCATTCTTATCAAGCGCTATTGCTTTGTTAAGCTTGCCATATTGAGCGCTAAATTTACCGTAACCACCAGAGTTTTTGTTAGAAATTTCAGGGTCACTATCATACTTACCATTAGTTAAGCGATGGAAATAATGTCTTTCGTATAGTATTGTCGGGCGTCCGTTTTCATCAAAAGCGCCACGAGGTGTCTCAGTCAAAACGACAGATTTTATAGCAGCTATTTCACATCCAAGCTCTTTTGCAGCCTGTGTTAATTGTTCATTACTAAATACTACAGCGCGAGTGGAGCGGTTCGTATTTGTGTGAAATGAAGAATGGACGATAAGATTACGCATAGTTATTCCATTAGGAGAAATAATCCCATCCGGATCTTTCATATGCACAACTTTATCCTGAAATTCTTTTATTCTATTAATTGTACCGGGGCCAATAATGCCATCAACATTCAACTTATTTGAAGGCGTCGTTACAACACTGTTTTTGTTCAATAATGTTTGAATAGTAACGACGTCAGCATAGAGATTCCTTTGTCCAATCCCAACAGCTGCACTGATCCTTGCCATATGCGAGCCTCATTTCCGAAAGAGTGATTAGAAGGAGCAGTAAAGGCCTCTTTTAAAAGAGGCCTTATCTATATTACGCTTCTTTATTTTCTTTAATGTTCCAGCCAGCGCTACTTTCAGCACCTTTACCGCCAGCAGAAGTCTGCTCCCAGTATTGCTGTTTCACTTTAGATGCCTGGAAAGCATAAGTCACACCCACGGTGTCGCCATTATCAGCACCGGTATACTGTACTGAGGTTACCAGGACATCATCTAGTGTGATACGCGTATACTCAACTTGCTGACCACCTGCTTTACAAACAGATAATTCAACTTTGGTGAGGTGCTTACCGCTTGCGCAATGCTTCAGGATTGCTGTGGTTGATTTGTCAACAAGCGCATTAACATGCAGGTCGTTGAAATTGACTTTACCTGCACCACCACCTCCGCCAACACTCATATTGCCGGGCTGAGACGCTCCCCATGAAAAGGAAGTGATATCAGTCCAGCCAGAGTGGTTTGAATCTTTTGATTCACCGGTAACACCTTCTACTTTCATGAACATATCAATAGCCATAATATTTACTCTTCGTTATGGAAAAAGTTGTCGCTTTCGAAAAAGCATCTATATGGCAAAGAGAAAAGCATGGGGCTGAATAAAACAGTCCATATTTTACTTTTGCCTCGACTTCGGGTGTTGCTACAGGCATCCCGAAAGATCCCACCACAATTAACCGCAATAGCAGGAGATTTTTTTGCTGTATGGGTATTTCAAATTAAGGTCTTTGTGCAAAAGGCAACGACACTTATAGAGTGAAACCATTATGTTGTGCACTCTGTTTCATCCAGATTACGCTGCTGAAATAAGCCTGAACACCGACAAACTGGTTGTAATAATTATTTCATCCGTTGTGCTCACACCGCCGTTATTTATAACGTAAAGGCAGGCGGAACATTATACTGACTAATGCACGAAGAAAGCGCGACACTCTTCGCGACAAACACCATTTTCGGAAAAGGTTTATTCCGCTTCGTCCCAAGCGATATTGCTAAAATGTGGGGTAAAACGTAAGCCAGCCATTTTTACTAAACAGCTTGCCTTCATGCAGCAGTACAGTGCGTTATGACAAAAAGAGCACACCCCGCAGGGCGTGCCTCATGTTTTAACGATTAGTTTTCGTTCGACTTCAGCGAGGGCAGTTTTGATACCAGACGCAGTGATACGGTCAATCCTTCCAGCTGGTAATGCGGGCGCAGGAAGAATTTCGCAGCGTAATAGCCTGGGTTATCTTCCTGTTCTTCCACATTTACCTCTGCAGCAGCCAGTGGCTTGCGTGATTTGGTTTCCTGAGAAGAGTTAGCCGGGTCACCATCGACATAGTTCATCACCCAGTCGTTCAGCCAGCGTTCCATTTCGTCACGCTCGCGGAAAGAACCAATTTTGTCACGCACAATACACTTCAGGTAGTGAGCGAAACGGCAGCAGGCGAACAGATAAGGCAGGCGCGCGGCCAGACGGGCGTTGGCGGTGGCATCAGCATCATGGTATTCCGCTGGCTTTTGCAGCGACTGCGCACCAATAAAGGCCGCAAAGTCGGAGTTTTTACGGTGAACTAATGGCATAAAGCCATTTTTTGCCAGCTCGGCTTCACGGCGATCGCTGATGGCGATTTCCGTTGGACACTTCATGTCCACACCGCCGTCATCGCTTGGGAAAGTGTGGCACGGCAGATCTTCCACTGCCCCGCCCGACTCTACGCCACGAATCGATGTGCACCAGCCATACTCTTTAAATGAACGGTTGATGTTAGCCGCCATCGCATAGGCTGCGTTAGTCCAGCTGTAGTTGCCGTGATCGGAACCGTCGGTCTGCTCTTCAAAATCAAAGCTGTCAACCGGATTGGTGCGGATACCGTAAGGCAGACGAGACAGGAAACGCGGCATCACCAGGCCCAGATAGCGCGCATCTTCCGACTCACGCAGGCTGCGCCATGCAGCATATTCGGTGTTCTGGAAGATTTTGGTCAGATCGCGTGGATTAGCCAGTTCCTGCCAGGATTCCATCTGCATAACGCTTGGGGCCGTACCGGTGATAAACGGACAGTGGGCCGCAGCACCGATACGTGCCATCTCGCCCAACAGCTCGACATCCTGCGGGCTGTGATCGAAATAGTAATCGCCAACCAGGCAGCCAAAGGGTTCACCACCAAACTGGCCATATTCCTGCTCGTAGATTTTCTTAAACAGCGGGCTCTGATCCCAGCCCACGCCTTTATAACGTTTCAGCGTGCGGCTCAGTTCCTGCTTAGAAATACTCATAAAGCGAATCTTGAGCATTTCATCAGTTTCAGTGTTGTTCACCAGGTAGCTCAGACCGCGCCAGGCGCTTTCCAGCTTCTGAAAGTCATCGTGGTGAATAATCTTGTTTACCTGCTGAGACAGCTTTTCGTCAATTTCAGCGATCAGCGCCTGAATCGTGCGGTAGGCATCGCTGGACATCGTAACGGTGTTTTCCAGCGCCTGCTGTGCCAGCGTTTTTACCGCGCTTTCTACCGCTTCACGCGCCTGATCGCTTTTAGGACGGAATTCTTTGTTCAGTAACGCACTGAATTCATCCTGGCTAAAGCTGGCGCCGCCCTGCGATTGCGGTTGTTGAGAAGTCTGGTTCATTACTGCTCCTCCTTACCTTCAGGGGCATCGGGCTGCTTAGGCACGTGTGACAGCGCCTGCATCAGTGATGGGTCCTGTAAAATCTTACCGATAAGCTCTTCAGCCCCGTTTTTGCCGTCCATATAGGTCAGCAGATTCGAGAGCTGGGTGCGTGCTTCCAGCAGACTGTTCAACGGGTCTACTTTGCGGGCAATGGCATCTGGAGAAAAATCGTCCATGCTTTCAAAGGTCAGATCGATGTTGAGTTTGCCGTCGCCGTTCAGCGTGTTGTCTACCTGGAATGCGGCGCGTGGCTTCATGGCTTTCATACGCTCATCGAAATTGTCGATGTCGATTTCCATGAATTTACGATCGTCAACGCTGGCCTGCGGCTCCAGCGGTTTACCGGCTAAATCGGCCAGGACACCCATGATGAATGGCAACTGAATTTTGCGTTCGGCACCATAAACTTCCACGTCATATTCAATCTGAACGCGGGGCGCGCGATTGCGGGCGATAAATTTCTGCCCACTGGACTTCATTGTTGGCATGGTTCTCTCCATAAATAATGCGCGGGTATAGGCTCGCAGGAGGCGCGCAGGTCTCGCTGCGTAAAGGCTTGACTGTTAGCTTAGTCGCGGCGTCCAAAAATGTTCTCTAACTGATGTACACCATCGGGCGCGAGATCGCGAATGATGTCCAAAAAATCCAGTTCGATCAGGCGTTGTACCCTGTCTATCATCAGCGGCGCCGGATGACTCGGCTCATGCTGGCTGAAGTACTGTTTGACTTTTTCCAGCATAAGTTGGGCTTCTGCCCGAGAATTCAGTTGAGCACTGCGCCAGTCAGTCGCGGCACGCGGGGCGGCAGGACTGGCCTGACGCTCGGTTTCCGGTGCTGACTGCACCGCAGCCGCCAGTGAATGTAATGATTCGATATCCGTGGCCTGGCAGCGCTCATTCAGCATCGCAATGCTGCGCTGCAGCTGACTCATATCCGGTAAGGCCGTTTCATCCAGTTTTTCCACCACAATGCGGCGAATATTCTGCAAACGCTCGGCAATGTTCTGGATTGCCGCAATGCCCGGTTGTTCGCCGCGCGCCAGTTCGTCATTGAGACGTGGCAGCCCACCTGGGTAGTCGGCCACCTCTGTTTTGCTGCCGTCACACAGGGCTGAGGCATCACGCAGTGTAATACCGTCGGACGCATAGCGCATGAGCCATGACTGACGCACCGCGCCGGTCAGTGCCGACTGATCGCCCAGCACCGCGAGCGCATTGATGCGATAAAAAGGATCATGCTCGCCATCTTCTTCGAGGCGGGGCCAGAGCGGCTCCCAGTACTGCAGCATGGCCTGCTCAATCAATTGTAGCCCTTGGGCATAACCTGGCAGCCCTTTGAGGCGCGTCCAGGCATGTGTCAGCGTCAGCATGACGCGTAAATCTTTGCTGCGGGTCAGTAGCTCCAGCGCCAGCTTTTCCACTTTATTCCAGTCGGCGGGTTCAGCCGGGATAATAGTGTTACCGAACTGCTGTTCGCCTTTCCCCACACTGGCCTGTTCCATCGCCTGAAAATCCGCATCGTACTCCAGGTTTTCACCGCACGGATTATCGTGGCTTACCGGTATCAGCAAGGTGTCAATATCAATACTCATCCGCTTCGCCTCAGGATTCAAACATAGGAGGATAAAGTCCATTTCGTCCCGGCTTTGCACCGCCCGCCGGATCAAACAACAGTGAAAATAACTGCGCCGTTAAGTTTCCACTGTGGACATGGGTATAAAGCGGGAAGCCATCGCTCTGATTCGTCCACCAGAAACTGGTCTGGAACTGGGGATCAAAGCTTTGTGACGGCAAATGCCAGCTCAGTGTTGAATCTTGTTCTCCGCTGCCGATAACCGCCAGAATATCCGATGACTCCTCGTCCTGCTGAGGCTGAGGCAGTGGAATACTCAACAGCGCCTGGTCGAACTGCTCGGGTGTTCCGCCATCCTGCACCGCGCGCAACAAGGTATTCCCCATCTGGTGATACCAGTCGCCCGTGCGTGCCAGTAATGAAGGCATCCATTCGGTCGGCGTAAAATAACGTAAGGCGCAGAGGGGATAATGGCGTCCCACGCTGTCACGTGCGGCCGTCAGACAACCCATTTGGATCAGTTGTGTGCCGAGCATGGGCGGCACCACAAAGTTCCACACCGGCGCTTTAAGAAAAGCCCGTGAGGGGGCATTTTCGCCTTCAGCACTGGTTTGCCAGTGATGCAATCCCACCTGAAACCAGTTAGACCACTGGCGCTGCAAGGTATCGGGAAAGCGTCGTTTCACAAAATCACCCGAACTGGGCAGTTTACCGTACCAGCCAGGTGCTGCGTAATGGGTCATAGTCAGATCCTGTTTCAGGGACAGCTAAATGCGGGTAGCTGGAAAGGATTACGAATGCTGCCAGGTGTGAATGACAGCGTCACATTATGACCATCCACACTGAAGCTGGCTTCGCGAGTCAGCCCACCTACCGACGTTACCCGCGCGCGGTCAAAGAAGCGATTAAGCGCCCATGGGCCGCTGGTGGTCAGCGTCGAGGTGGTGCCATTCGTCAGACCCAGTTGCATACGTACCTGACTTGTCCCGCCCGGACCGGGCCAGCTCACTAACTGCACAGCCTGTGGTCCATGACTATAGCGTAAAATCTGTCCATCCACGTCCAATGTCATATTCAGGATATCGTTATCCATCTTCACCGTACGCAATGTCACGCGGAAGGATGGCGTGGTAGCGCCATTGGCAAAGAAGGCATCACGAATCGACTGCGCCTGCTGGAAAGGACGCAGTAAGGCTTCGCCGCCGGGTAACGTTTTACCGTCAATGCCGGGCGTGAAACGCCATGCGGCACGCGTGGTATCCACTTTGCTGGCCAGATTGTCACGGAAAAAACTGTCCATCAGTCCGGTGCCCGGGGCAAACATGCGCGCCAGGTCATCCGGTGTGACTTCGCTTCGTCCATTACGCACCAACGGGTAACGACCTGCGATAGCCTGACGGCAGAAACTGCCCACCTCCATGGTGATGCGTTTACGGACATTATCCATATCGCGACGTTGTGCATCGCTGCTGGCGCCGACAGCCATACCGGACACCATATTTTGCAGCGAGCCAGGCAAGCGTCCGGCGCTGGCCTGCAGACGGCTTATCGCATCACCAGACGGCGGTGGCATACCGCTATTGGCGGCATCCTGCACGGCAGTCAGGTAGCGATAAAGATCGTCAATCTGCTTCAGGAAATCATCGACGGCCAGCACTTTGCTGCCTTGCTGCAAGGGCTGTGCGAGTTCAATAATCGGCGCAAAATGCGCGGTGACCGCTTGCTCAGGCGTTTGCTGCACGGCTGCCTGTTCACCGTTGGTACGTGGCGAAGTAAACAGCGCCTGTAGCGTTCGGGTCGCACTGTTATCTGAAGATGCAGACGGGTCTTTTGCGTTCTTGTCTTCAGGCTGTGCGCGGGTCAGCGTGAGCTGTTTGCTCAGGTTAATCACCAACTGGCGCAACGGTGAATGATTGCCTGACAGCAGGCGTGCCGTATTAATACGCTGCGTCAGATCGGCATTACTGTTGAGCTGAATGTCGCTGAGAAACTGCTCCCACTGACGGATGTAGTCCTGAATATACAGCTGGCGCACCGCAAGGTCGGTTTGTTTGCTGTCTTCATGGGCTGTCTCGGCACCCAGCACCCAGGTATCATCCTTGTAGAGCGCATCCGTCACCGGCGCGATCTGTTTATCAACATGGTTCCAGTAACCGTCTGGCGTAAAGAGCCCGGACACGCCGTCGTTGACTGACTTACCGCTTTTACGTGAAAACACCAGTTCACTTTGTGGCCCGCCCAGGGCTGACAGGGTAACCGGTGACAGTGAGCCATCGCGTTCCAGCAGGCGTTTCAGGCGTCCGTAAACGCGCTGTGACAGCGGCATCTGACTAATCAGCGCCTGCTCGCGCTTTACCAGCGCATCATCCTTCGCATACGGCGAGGACTGAATCTGCGTCTCCAGGAGCTGCTGCAGATGCCACGCCAGTTGCTTCACTTCTGCCTGGGTCACGTCCTGCGGCAATTCGCGAGAAATGTTTAACATCATCCATGCCTGGAGAAATTTACCGTCGTAGTGTTTTGGCTGGTACAGCATCTGATAAGCCTTGAGCGCTTCATAGCTGTAGTCGGCATCACTCCCGGTGTCATTGCGCAGCCAGCGGGTAATGTTCTGTGCAACCTGTGGCATCAGCAACTGCTTCAGCGCCCGGTCATACAAGGCCTGGGTGGCATCACTGACTTCCGTTCCGCGGTACAGGCCCATCCGGCGCGTAAGCGGGGGATGATCCAGAGAAAAGGATTCACTTTCAGGAAGGTGCAGCAGCGTGTTGAGATAAGGCACCAACACAAACAGGTTGCCATTCACCTCTTTTTGCAGCTTGTCGCCCAGTTGCTCAACCTGTGGGCTTTTCGCGGCCATCTCCTGCAGGTAGGTTTTGTTTTTGTTATAACTCACCAACCACAGTGCACCCGCAATCAGTACAATGACCAGTAACGCAACATAGCCAGACCACAAGCCCACCCGGTTACGTAATTCCCACCAGCGGTTACTGCCGGCCAGACCGGACTCCTGGAAGATGACATTTTCCAGCACGCCCTTAAGGAAAAAGCTCTGGCCTTTGTTTTGCGGAATCGGTGCGTCTTTATCGACCTTGTCCCAACTGCCAGATTCCCCTTGCTGTTGGCCCGGCAGATGCAGCGCGCGGGTCAGTTCACCCATCACGCGGTCAAAGGGTAATCCTTCCTGCGTACCGCTGGCGAAGTAGATACCGCGCGGCGCAAACTGGGTTTCAAAATCGGAACGTGCAAACAGGATATCCAACGCTTCGGCCAACTGTGGGCGAAGCGCGGCAAATTCCTGTGGAAACAGGTAGCTTTCGGCACGAGCCTGAGCATCACTTTCCGCCAACAGGACATCAGCAAGTCCCGCATCCAGTCGCTGTTGCAGCAGCGAATATTCCTGCTGAAACTGGCTGCTGAGTTCAAAGTCTGCCGTTGATGCTTTTGCCCAAGGGAAGGTAAAGCCCCAAATCTGCTCGCGCTGTGCCTTGTCCAGGCTGGAAAAATAGCTGCGGAAGCCTTTTAACAGGTCGGTTTTGGTAACCAGAACATACACCGGGAAACGGATACCGAGTTGGTCATGCAACTCCATCAGTCGCTGGCGCAACGCCACCGCCTGATTACGCATGGCCTCAGGTGACTGGGATAACAGATCCGCCACACTCAAGGTCACGATGACGCCGTTAACCGGCTGGCGTCCACGGTATTTACGCAGGAGTTCAAGGAACTGATGCCATTCACCGGCATCCCGCTCCTGCTGGCTTTCCTGAGTGGTATAACGTCCTGCTGTATCAAGCAACACGGCTTCGTTAGTAAACCACCAGTCGCAGTTACGCGTACCACCAATCCCGCGCAGTGCGGCCTTACCAAACTTATCCGCCAGTGGGAACTGCAACCCGGAATTCACCAGGGCCGTCGTTTTACCGGCACCCGGTGCGCCGATAATCATGTACCACGGCAGTTGATAGAGATATTGATGACTGAAGCGCTGTGCCCAGAAAGGCGCACCTTTACTGCTCTGACGCTGAAAGTGTGCTTTTTTAAGCATCTCTGTGGCTTCAGAGAAACGAGTCGCCAGCACCTGATCTTCACTGGTCAGACGCTTGCGGTCTTCTTCCGGCGCATCCGACTTATTACTCTCCAGGCTGGACATCAGTTTCCGGTTCAGCCAGTAGTTGTAAACGCGCGGAATCGCCTGACTGAGGCCCCAGACGACGTAGAGCAGCGCAATGCTGATCATGCGGTTCTGTTCAGACTCCAGCGGGCGAGAATCCACAATTGAGAACACCGGGCCGATAACCCAGATAATAAATGATAACGCGGTAATACCGACAAAACCCCAGGCCAGACGGCTGGTCAGTACCGCAAATAGTACGTTCAGCATGGATTAGTTCCCTCTCGCCAGGCCGTTGAGTTCAGCTTGCGTCGTATCAGGTGCGACCTGCAATGTAATCTCGACACGACGATTACGTGCGCGGTTTTCTGCACTGTTATTCGGCACCAACGGATGCGTTTCGCCACGCCCTTCCGCTTTAACGCGTGATGGTTTAGCCAACTGTTTTTGCAACACGGTCTGCACGGACTGGGCTCGCGCCAGTGACAGCTCATAGTTGGACGCGAATCGTGCACTGCGAATCGGAACGTTATCGCTGTAGCCCACCACCAGAATTTTCCCACTGACATTATTCATGGCTTCAGCAATACGCTGGATGACGGCGTCATAACGTCCGCGAATCTCTGTCGAGCCGGATGCGAACAGGCCATCCCCTTTCAGCGTCACCACGCTTTGATCTGCCTCGTCGCGCACGGCAACCAGGCCTTCGTCGATTTCAGGCTTGAGGAAGGACTTCAGATTCAGGGACGGCGGCGGCGGCGGTGCCGGATTGCGGATCTGCACTTCTGGCAGCGTCGTCTGATAAATTTTTGCCAGGACTGGCGAGGTGTAATCCCCCAGACGCCAGTTCAGCACAATATAGAACAGGCAGGCAGCCAGACCGGCCAGCGCCGCGCAGGCCCACAGCGGAATCATCGGTCGCCACAGTTTGCGCAACACTGGCTGGTCAGTCGGATGCGGCGATAACGCAGCGGCAAAGCTGCCCCTGACGCTTCGAATCATCTGCAACAGACGCTGTTTAATGGTGTCCAGTTGAGAACGGCCATTATCTAAAACCCGATAGCGCCCTTCAAAACCAAGCAGTAAGCAGAAATAGATCAGCTCCAGTAACAGGATGTGCTGACGCGGATTTTGCGAAAGCTTCGCCAGCAACTGGAAAAACTTTTCACCGCCCCAGGTTTCATTGTGGAAGGTCACCAGCAAGCCATTACTGGTCCACACGCCACGGCTTCCCCAGGGCGTCAGTGCTGCAGCTTCATCAAGTGCAGTACACAAACAATAACGTGCGCCTACGATCACCTCATAACTCAGGCCGGACTGCTGGCACGCCAGCTCGAAACGGCGGATCTGGTCGATAAGCTGTTGACGTAGACGTGCGGGATCGTCATGCGACACGGAGTGACGAATCTGTGGAATCGCGTTAATCAGCGGATTAGCGGCTGCCACCAAAATATTCTGATGGCTAAGATCCTGCTGAAATGCATCACTGTTCGGTTTATTTTGTTCCTGCATCATGCCTGCTCAGTTTGAATTATTCTGACTGACTGCGAATGGCCCAGAACTCCATGTTCAGGCCCGGAAAATCACCGGCAAGGTGCAGCGCGAAGGCACCCGATCGTTCCATCTCCTGCCACAGCTCGCTGTTCTTATCCAACTCAAAATAGCTGTAACCTGCATGCCATGGGATCTGCGGCGGCGCGCCCGGCATGGCTTTCAGGGCAAGGCCAGGCAACTGCAACTGCACGAGGTCGCGAATTTTCGTGACCGGAGCGACCTTCATTTGCGCCGGGAAATGCGTTTTCAGGGCTTCCGCTGGCACACTGGCTTTCACTGCCAGCACAAAGCCAAACTCGCGCACCATGCTGTTATCCGGCACGGTTGCGACATTCAGGCCGTGTGAGCGTTGGGTCAGCGGTAACTGGATAGCGCTCTCTTCCATGACCTGTGACAGCCCCTGGCGCAACAACAGCGTGAGGCGCGAGAAACAGCCCTGCAGGTCATCATGGTCGTAGAGGGGAAAAGCATCTGGCGTGCGAGCCTCCGTCCACGTTGCCAGCTCAGCAGCCAGCTGCAGCCAGTGGCTGTAGAGGGTTTCGGGATGCAATAGCGGCAGGTGTTGCAGATGCGCATGCAGGCCTAACTGGCGATTGAGCAGCGCCAGCAGCATAAAATCCACCATATCTGCGCTGTTAAAACGGCCTGTGCCGGGTGCACGTTGGCTTAACTGCTGGCTACGCTGCTGAATCATGCCGTGCAGGTCGGTCATCATGCTCTGTAGCGGACGACTGCCAGCAAGGGTAAGTGTGGGGGGAATGTAGTCATTGTCTAAACGAATGTGGTTGTCACTGCGTTTTTCAACGATCTGGGCAACGCCCATCGCTGTCCATTCTGCGGTCAGATCCTGCTCCAGCATCAAACGCAGGCGCAGCTTGCCAAACTGGACGGTGGCCGTCCCGACAGCCTGCGCATTATCATCTTCAACTTCCGCTTCCCAGGCCAGATAGCGCGCCAGCGAATCCGGTGAATCCTGAAAGGTCACGGCTTCACGTCCGTTACGGCGAGCAGGAATCGCCAGGACCACTTTAGCGCGGTCTATATTGCCCGGCACATCCAGCGGTGCAGGCCCGTGTTGCGGCTGGCTGAAGGAAAAAAAGGTACCATCTGGCAAGCATCCGCTGGCAGCACTGAGCGCCAGTTTACCCTGCCGTAACAGAGCTTCATCAAATTCGAGATCGAAAAATCCCCAAACGTAAGGACGTTGCGACTGGCCCCATTCACGCAGTGCGTTTTGCAGAAAGTTTTCTGCCTGCTGAAAATGGTGGGGACGTAAAAACATCCCTTCCGCCCAAACAACCTTTTCGGCTCTGTTCATAATCATCCTTTGAAGACGGTTTTATTGCTTAACGGGACGCATGCCGGCATCGTCTACGATAATGTTGGCGTTTAACTCGCCATCATTGCTCTTCCAGAACTGCCAGAACGAACTGCTGTCGCTGTCAGGAAAAGGCAACGCCAGCCGCCACACTTTGCCATCCAGCTTTTGATATTCCGCCATGATGCCGATGAAACGTGCTTCAGGAAGACTTTTGGCACTCAGCGTTTTAGTGAGCTGACCGGACATCAGGAAAAACTGCTGGTTGTTAAGCAGCGTATTTCCCAGCGCGGTAGCAGGTTGATTCTGTAAGGTGAAAAAGTCAGCGGACATAAACTCCGCATCCGACGTCAGTAACATCACCCGGACTTTCAACGGCGCGCCACCATTGATTTGTGGATGCGCCTGAAAATTCAGGTTGTAGCGCGCGATATCAGGCTTACTGCTACTGCATGCCGTCAGCAAGAGTAGCAGGAAGGGCCAGAGCCATATTTTCAGACCAGCGCGTAAATAGGTATGTGCCATTTCTGTCCCTCCCTGCCCCTGACTTAGTTGATGATCCAGGTACCGTTATTTTTGTTCTGGCACGCCTGACTGTTGCCATCGACTGACACACAGGTCTTTTTCCTGGCAGCGGCACGCACACGACGCTTTGGCTGGTCAGCTTTAACGGTTTGATCGTACATATCGCTTTTCACCACGGCACGGAACGGCACATAGCCAATGACTTTTACAGCGCTGGTTGGGGCCTGAGCAGCGGCACCTTTGTTATCAGCTGCTTTTGCATCGGCAGCTGGCGCGGGTGCGGGTGCGGGTGCGGCTTCGGCCTGCGCGTCTTCACCCAATGCCAGCCAGTTATTTTCAACCTGGCCGACAACGGTATAGCTTTCACCGGTTTTTAGGGTTTCAACCACTTTGCCGCTGAAATCCGGGCGCGTCATGACGGACGCCGGATACAAGGCGCGATAGGTTTCATTCAAGGCAGAAAACTGAGCGGGTGCAGCAATGGCATGACGATGCATCAAGGTGGTGCCATCAACCGTGCTGGTCACCATTGTGTCATCCGTCATTTTTGGCGGTGTTTTACAGCCTGCAACAGCAAAAACGAACATCAGGCTTAATGCAATTCGAAAGTTCACCATTTTCTTCATATTTAGTTCCATTAATACCCAAAAAGTGGCCATTGGCCGGTGTTAAGCAAACCATGTCGTCATACGAGGTATGCTGGCCGCCATTTGGAGCCAACATCCTGATTAACAAAACAATTTGCCTGAATAAGATAATTTATTGAGTGTAAAATTTATATTCGATGAGATTGAACAGTGTAGAAACTGCTCATAAAAACCTGATGACCGGAACAAGACGGCTAAATGTAAGATTAAACATTCAGCAAACTGACAAATTCCTAAACGCAAACGTCATTAAGACAGCCTGGTTAACTCTTACGCGCAAACAATTCATATTGCTGAATCGTTAAGTTTTGCAAGGCTGATTAATCGTTATAAGTGTGGGGAGAATGGCAACATCCTGCTTAACTTCCAGTCGATCTCACACAAATAGCAATAAATCAATGGCTTACAAATTAAACTGCAGCACCATAGCTACCGCACGAGCCTGAACATCCTGCTCGCCTGTGTAAAGTTCTTTTCCTTTTATTAACATCTTACACAGCTTTACATAATGCCTGCAAAATTTCAACATAGCTCAGACACATCCTAATCAGTAATAAAACTAATATTTATGGTTAACGCAAACTTCATCCTGGCCTGAGAATATTGCCATCAAAATGGCTAAAAACCGCGAATTCGGGCTGCCTCCCGCTCCGCTTAAGCCTGTAAACATTAGCATAACGAATGCTTAATGAAGAAATTATGTCTGGAAAGCAGGATAATGGGCGCGCCGGGGAAGCGTTTTTAAGTATTAAATCGTAATTAAGTCAAATTTTACCCATAAGTAATAAATCCTAATTCATTTAATTTATTTAAATTCAATGAGTTAAAAACAAGGACTTATATTAATTTAAGAATTATCTTAATAACCTGAACAATTAATAGCGTCTTTCTGCAACTGTTATGGGAAATTAAACGGCATCGCGTCAGTTGTTACAGACCAGCCAGGCCCGCAGGGATAACGCCTGAGGGCCGATTTTAAATGAAAGTATGGATGCGGGAAGTGACGTCTGGACGGACGAAAACAGGAAGCCGCAAGCGTTACGCTGAACGCCAACACAGACCAGCGTTAGCCAGCGCGGTGTGCGCAGAAATCACGACTGCTGGGCTTTGGCAATCATCTTACGGTAATTGTTCAACCACTTACCGCTGTTGAATCGTCTCCAGAAAAAGAGCCCTCTCACCATCCAGTCGAGGAACATGCCAAGCCAGACGCCAGTCACGCCCATCCCCAGTTCAATGCCCAACAGGTAGCCCACAACAACTCTGGCACACCACATGCTGAACATGGAGACATACATTGTGTAACGGGCATCACGCGCGCCCTTGAGACCGGCGGGAAGAACCCACGAGGCGGCCCATATTGGCATGAACAAGGCATTCAGCCAGATGAGGTGTTTAGTCACATTGATGACGTCGGGATCGCTGGTGTAGAAACGGGCCAGTAAACCTGCCAGCGGTACGGTAAGCGCAGCAATACATGACAGACAGAGCGTGGCCAGCCAAAAGACATGCTTTGCCTGCCGTTCAGCCTGAAACACCTGGTATTTGCCCAGCCGCCTTCCGGTGATGATGGTTGACGCTGAACCCAGAGAGTTACCCGGCAGGTTAATCAATGAAGCGACAGAGAAGGCGATAAAATTACCGGCAATTTCATTGGTGCCCATGCCTGCGACAAAAACCTGAGTCAGCAATTTACCGCCGTTAAACAGCACGGATTCGATACTGGCAGGCACGCCTATGCTCAGTACTTCATATAAGATGCTGCTGTTCCAGCGACGAAAATAACTGGAAAGCGTGATTTTTAGCGAAGCATTAAATCCAATCATTAGCACATAAATAATGGCGAAAGCGCCGATGTAGCGGGTAATGGTTAACCCTAATCCAGCGCCGACAAACCCCAGTCCATCCCATGAAAAGCAGCCATAAATGAGTACGCTACTGATCATGATATTGAGGATATTCATCCCGCCATTAATCAGCATCGGGATCTTGGTATTCCCTGCCCCACGCAGCGCGCCACTGCCGATTAGCGTGATTGCCGCTGCCGGATAGCTCCATGCGGAAACCTGGAGATAGCTCAGTGCTAAAGCTTTAACTTTTGGTTCGGCAGCGCCCGCAATAGCATCAATGATCAGGTGGCCCCAGAATTCGATAGCAATGACCAGCACCAGCGCCAAAATCGTCATCATGGCCAGAGACTGGCGCGTGGCGGCGCGGGCCCGCTTGCCGTTGCGCCTTGCAAGGCTGAAAGCGACGACCACGGTGGTACCGAGATCGATGGCGGCAAAAAAGGAGATGATGACCATGTTAAAACTGTCAGCCAGGCCCACGCCTGCCATCGCCTCTTTACCCAGCCAACTGACCAGGAAAGTACTCAACACACCCATTAACAGCACACAGGCGTTTTCGAAAAAGATAGGAACTGCAAGCGGCGAAATTTCACGCCAGTACAGCGTGCGGTAGGAACGACGTTTGGGATACCACGCCGTGCGCTTAATCGCCTGCACCACTGCTACGCCGGGATTTTGCAAAGGAGTACCAAATATGAAGAAGTCGGGGGAATAACTCTAATGATGGTAGCCTGCGGGCAAATATGCAAAACGTTTTGCATTCCTGTTAAATCATGGTTACACACTTTTTTTATCTCTGCCTCCCACCCATTTAAATCGCCGCGTTGTCGCATCCGGCACGCAATAATCCCTGGAAGAATGCCTTTTCTGTGCGGATAACCTGATGTAATGGTCGGGTTTATCTGCATTTTCACTTACCCCATCGCGCCAGCGTTAAGCCTCGCCTATAACTCGCAGCAGTAAAATGCGCGCGATCATAGATTCTTCACCAAATCCTTCGTTAAACCCGCTAAGCTGAAGGAAATTGTCGTAAGCATGTGAAAGGAGAAGTTATGCCCGCCCAACGGAAAAATCTTACACGCGAGCAGGCGCTTGATACGCTTGAGCAGATGTATGACGATGCAGTGAATGCCCTGCGCGCGTCGATAAAAGCCTACACGGAAGAAGGATCGTTACCTGATCCCGTTGCCCGGTCGCAAGGTCTGTTTGTTTATCCTGAATTACGTATTACATGGCAGGGCGATGGCCCTCAGCAGAATCGTACCCGCGCCTGGGGACGTTTTACTCACACAGGCAGTTACAGCACTACGATTACGCGCCCGGCTTTGCTGCGCCATTACATTTCTGAGCAGCTTGCTATGCTGGAAAAAGAGTATGAGGTAGAAATCGACGTCGGTCCTTCGCGTCAGGAAATCCCTTATCCTTACGTCATTGACGGTTCTGACCTGTCGCTGGACCGCACCATGAGCGCCGGTATTGCCCGCCATTTTCCCACCACCGAGCTGTCGCAGATTGGTGATGAAACGGCAGACGGTTTATTTCATGCCGATGCCACCTTCCCTCTTTCTCACTTCGATGCGCTGCGCACTGACTTTTCACTCGCCCGCCTGCGCCATTATACCGGCACCGCCGTTGAGCATTTTCAGCCGTTTGTACTGTTCACCAACTACACGCGCTATGTAGACGAATTCGTTCGCTGGGCCATTGAGCAGGTTCGCGATCCTTCGACGCCTTTTGACAGTCTTGTCTGCGCAGGTGATGTCGTTCTGACAGCCAGTACGGAAGACAACGAAGCGATGCTGTCTGATTTAGCGTGGAAGAAGCATCAGATGCCCGCCTGGCACCTGACCTCACCCAACCGCCGGGGCATTACCCTGATTAATATCGGCGTCGGTCCGTCCAATGCCAAAACCATCTGCGATCATCTGGCCGTTATTCGTCCCCATGCCTGGCTGATGATTGGGCACTGTGGTGGCCTGCGTGAAAGCCAGCGTATCGGTGACTATGTGCTGGCGCACGCTTATCTGCGTGATGACCATGTGCTTGACAGCGTGTTGCCACCCGATATCCCGATTCCAAGCATCGCTGAGGTTCAGCGGGCGTTGTATGACGCAACCAAATCGGTCAGCGGTATGCCGGGCGAAGAGGTCAAAGAACGCCTGCGCACCGGAACCGTTGTAACGACTGACGATCGCAACTGGGAACTGCGCTATTCGGCTTCTGCCCTGCGTTTTAACCTCAGCCGTGCCGTCGCCGTCGATATGGAAAGTGCGACGATTGCCGCGCAGGGTTATCGCTTCCGGGTGCCTTATGGCACATTACTCTGTGTTTCAGATAAGCCGCTGCATGGCGAGATCAAGCTGCCCGGTCAGGCAAACCGCTTCTACGATGGTGCGATTTCAGAACATCTGCAGATTGGTATTCGTGCCGTGGAATTATTGCGGGCTGAAGGTGATAAGCTGCATTCACGTAAGTTACGCACGTTTAACGAACCACCGTTCCGTTAAACGATAAAAGATGAAAAAGACGGTATTAAGTGTGAATGCATTTCACATTAATGCCGTCTCTACATTGAATACGTTATGCTGATTCAGGCCGCGTTTAATACGGCAGTATTGATGAACCAGGCAAATACAGCAAGGATAGCCGGGACCATTAACGTCCAGATAAGCCGGTTATTCAGGCTTTCAAATTTTAAATCCAGTTTATCGAATCTTTCGTCAATCTTGTCGAATCGATGATCCATGGCATCAAGTCGTCTGTCGATGCCATCAAGTCTGATATCAATGCCATTAAGCCTGAAATCAATGCCGTCAAGACGTGCTTCAATACCGTTAAATCTCACATCAATAACGTCGAATTTTTTGTAAACATCATCAAACTTCGCATTTATCACGCTGAACTGGATATCGATAAGATTAAATCGATTAGCAAAGTTGAATAATATGCCATCGATTTCAGTCAGTTTGCTCTCAATGCTGACCAGCCTGCCGTCAACATCGGCAAACCTGATGCTAAAATGTTCAACTTTATCTTCCAGTTGAGTAAATCGCTGACGTATTTCAACATGAAACACAGTCTGCTCCGAGCGCAGACGCTCAAGATCGTCTTTAGTCGCAAACGCCATGGCGCGCCCACTAAAAAGCGCCAGATCGATTTTTATTTGATGATTGTCGGCTTCAAGTCGCTCAAAGCGCATCTCAAAATTTTCCATTTTTCTGCCTCCTGTCCAGCGATGACTGAGGGTCAAATGCGGATTACCGCGATTCCGTTTTCCATACAGATTGCCCATTATTTTTTCCTGACAGGCGGATTAACTCAATCCATTAATGTAAGTTCCAACCTGCTTCACTGTTATTGAAGCAAAGTCTCGCGCAATAAACATTACCTGATTGAATAAAAAGGAAAAATAAAAAGAGAGTCAACTCGTTCCTTTATTCGCAATGTTTAATCAAAGGATAAAAGGACAGCGGCGTGAAGAAAAGGTAGTTCAGAGAGGATCTGGAAGGGAGCGCACAAGGATTGAAGATAACCGTGAATAACCGTCACCCGTTAATTTGGCATGCCGCATTAAAACCGTTACAGCATATTCAATATACTGTAACGGTCTGATTAATTAGGCACTCAGCCAGCCAAGTTTAATGACAAATAAGATAGAAAGAATAATCAGTGCAACATTAATCTCTTTGGTGCGCCCGCTGAGTAACTTAACCACGGTCCAGGTGATAAAGCCAAACGCGATACCGTTGGCAATAGAATACGTCAGCGGCATCGTCAGTGCGGTTACCGTCACAGGGGCGGCAGTCGTGATATCTTTCCAGTCAATTTCAGCCAACCCGGACGTCATCAAAACAGCGACAAACAGTAACGCCGGTGCGGTGGCATAAACCGGTACGCTTGACGCGAGGGGAGAAAAGAACAGCGCAAGCAGGAAAAGAACGGCAACCACCACAGCCGTCAGACCGGTACGTCCGCCTGCGCTGACGCCAGCGGCAGACTCGACATAGCTGGTAGTGGTAGATGTCCCCAGCAGAGAACCAAACAGCGCGGCAGCACTGTCTGCAACCAGCGCGCGCCCCATCTTAGGCACGTTGCCCTGCTCGTCAGCCAGCCCGGCACGTTTGGTCACGCCCAGCAGTGTGCCGGTGTTATCAAACACATCGACAAACAAGAAAGCAAAAATCACGCTAATTAAGCCGACGTTAAAGGCTCCGGCAATGTCCAACTGCATAAAGGTTGGCGCGATTGAAGGCGGTGCAGAAAACACACCACCAAATTTGGTCAGGCCTATCCCCATGGAAATAAAGGTAATGAGCAAAATGCCAATTAATACGGCCCCTGTGACGCGACGCGCTTCCAGGACGACGATGATGATAAAACCTAACATCGCCAGCAGCGGTCCCGGCTTGGTCAGATCGCCAATCCCCACCAGCGTGGCCGGGTTATCCACCACGATTCCGGCACCTTCCAGCGCGATAATCGCCAGGAAAAGCCCGATCCCGGCGGCAATACCTGCGCGCAGCGGCAGCGGGATGCTGTTAATAATCCATTCGCGAATCTTAAATATGGATAAGGCAAAGAAGATCACGGCGGACAGGAACACCGCACCTAACGCAATCTGCCAGCTATAGCCCATGTGCAAGACAACGGCATAAGTGAAAAAGGCATTCAGCCCCATCCCCGGTGCCAGCGCAATCGGGTAGTTGGCAATCAGCCCCATTAATACAGAACCAATCGCAGCTGCCAGACAGGTCGCGACAAAAACGGCACCTTTATCCATGCCGGTTGCGCCCAGAATACTGGGGTTAACAAACAGAATGTAGGCCATCGCCAGGAAGGTGGTAATCCCTGCGATGATTTCAGTGCGTACGGTTGTGTTGTGCGCTTTTAATTTAAATAGTTTTTCTAACATCATTATCTCTCGATGATAGAGACGTCACTTAGGTGCGCGCTCTCTTGCCAAAGTTATGGTCATGCTGTTTGTTGTGATACTGAGGGATCGCCAGTGCTGTCGCATGCCAGCCCGGCCACCCGAAATACTGTTTTCGCTTTCCTTAGTCACGTGAGCAATTGCAAAGGCTTAAGCAATTGCTGTGCCAGCCTGGCACGCAATCGATTACCTGGGTGAGCGCAAGCGAGCCTTAAGATAATTCTGAACCGAATCAGGGCGCGATTATGGTGCATTGCCCCCTAACAGCGCAATCGTTTTCCTGCACGGTTCACTCTCCGGGAAATTCTGCGCTTACGCACGGTTTAGCACCTTGCCAGGCGACGCTGGTCACGTTTCAGCAGCATCAACCTGCAGACAGTATTGGAATGTGTACACTCGCATTTAACCCTTCAGTAACATTGAGGTCACACGATGAAGCCAGCAATTCTGGTGGTGGATGACGATCATGCTGTCTGCGATCTGTTGCAGGACGCACTCAGTGAACATGGTTTGTTGGTTTATCGCTGTCATCAGGGAAAAGATGCCCTCGCGATGGTGCGCGAACGCCCGGAAATTTCACTGGTGATGCTGGACATGATGTTGCCCGACACCAATGGATTGCTGGTTCTGCAGCAGTTGCAGCGTCAGCGGCCGGACATTCTGGTGATTATGCTGACCGGGATGGGATCGGAAGCGGAGATGGTGGTGGGCCTGGAGATGGGAGCGGATGATTATATCGCCAAGCCCTTCAACCCCCGCGTCGTCGTTGCGCGGGCGCGCGCTGCACTCAGGCGTAGCGGGCGCGTCGTGACGCCGGAAGGTGACCATGAAGGATGGCGTTTTAATGGCTGGCTGCTTGATGAGGCGCGCTGCCAGTTACTGAATCCGCAGCGTGAAACCGTGACCTTAACCCAGGGTGAATACACCTTGCTGCGCGCCATGGTACGACATGCGCGCAAGGTCCTGACGCGCGATCAGTTACTGGAACTCACTCATAGCGAAAGCATGGATGTGTTTGACCGTACTATCGATGTTCTGATTATGCGGCTGCGCCGTAAAATCGAAGTGAACCCGCATCAACCCGGCCTGATCCGCACGATTCGCGGGCTGGGTTATGTTTTTTCAGCGGACGTGGTGAAACCTGAAGGTCTGCGGCTCTCGACGCAAACGGCCTGAGCCATCCACTGCCGCATCTCGGTCAGTGGACGAATGCCATCGATGGCATTCGCCGCGCGTAAGTTAAAGCAGGCACAGGTGTGAGCCAGTTGCAGCGTCGACAGCATGTCATCGCCCTGATGGCTGGCAAACAGCACCCCCGCGCAAAACGCATCGCCGGCTCCTACACTGCCAACAATGTCGTCCGGTGCCAGTTGCCATGCTGGCTGCCAGATGCCCTCGCCGCCCACCTCCTGACCCCATGCACCTTCCGGCGCATGAATGACCACGCGCTGGCGCACGCCCTGCCCGGCCAGCCACTGTGCGGCGTTTGCAAAAGCCGCCGGTGGCTGAATCCCCTGACTGTCACGCAACACAATACCTGACAGCGCCTGTGCTTCCAGTTCGTTAATGATCAGATAATCCAGCCAGCGTAGTGCGGGCAGCACCTGGGGACGATAATCACCCACGCGTGAGGCTAAATCCAGAGAGGTAAAATAGCCACGCTGCTGCATCTGGGCCAGTAAACGGGCGCTGCGCGTACCAAATTCGCTGTCTGCGCCATCCAGCGTTTCAAGCAGCAGTAAATAGCCTAAATGGAAGATGCGCTGTGCGTCATCAACGGCCGCAAAATGGGGCCTGTCCAGCAGGGCGTTCGCGCCGGGTGAAAAGAAAAACGTTCGCTGCCCATCCGGTGCCGTCATCACCTGCGTCATCGCGGTGGGCTTATGACTGGTGCGCTGCACCCAGCGATGATCGATCTGCGCCTCCTGCATGATGGTCAGCAGATAGTCACCGTCGGCGTCATTCCCTAACAGGCCGATCGCCACCAGCGGAAGCTGACAGTGCATGCGCGACAGGGTAAGCAGGACGTTAAGCGGCGCACCACCTGCCGCCTTTTCGCTATGCTGCACCTCCGCCAGCCAGCCCTGCTCCGGCCAGTGACTAATGCGGTGGACATAATCCACCAGCATCACGCCAGCGGCCAGAATGCCGCGCCGCGCGCTCATCTATGCCTGCCCTACGCTGCCGAAAATCTTCATTTGCTGCATGACCGTCTCACAAATGGCTTTTTCTACCGCCATGAGCAGTTCAGCAAACTCGTCATAACGCGTATTGCGTGATGCCAGACTGCGCTCTACCGCGTCGAGTGCCGCCTGGGACATGCCGGTATAAAAGTTAATTTTATGAATACCGAGCGAGATAGCCCGGCGGAAATCCGCATCGCTGATGCCCGATCCGCCGTGCAGCACCAGCGGCACGCCGGTTTGCTGACGGATGGCGGCCAGCCGGTCAAAATCAAGTTTGGGTTCGCCTTTGTATTTGCCGTGGGCATTCCCAATGGCAACCGCCAGCGTATCGATGCCGGTTTCGCGGACAAATTCGGCGGCCAGGCGCGGATCGGTGAATTTTTCGCTATCGGCCTCCCCAAAGAGCGCGCCACCTTCATCTCCCCCTACCGCACCCAGCTCCGCTTCAACCGACACGCCCACGGCATGTGCCGCCCTGACAACCTCGCGGGTCTGGCGAATGTTCTCGTCATAACTCAGGGTCGAACCGTCGAACATTACCGAGGTAAAGCCCAGGCGGATGGCCTGCATCACCGCTTCGAAGTGCAAACCGTGATCCAGATTGAGCACTACCGGAATAGCGTGCTTCGCGGCTTCAAACTTTATCGCCTCAACGATCTGGTCGAGGGTGACGTATTTAAAATGCACTTCTGCAATGTTGATAATAAAAGGTGAGCGTTGCTGCCCGGCAGCCGCAAACAGCGCGCGCAGGAAATGGCTGTCCAGAACATTAAACGCGCCCAGTGCGTACCCATTTTGCTGTGCATGAGCCAGCCCTTGTGCCAGAGAGATCAATGCCATTATTCACTCCTCAGATTGAGCCAATGGGAATAGTCGTTGCAGAGCAGCCGGTGCGGCTCCTGATCCTCGTCGAGGGCGTTAAAGCGTGCCAGCGGCGTCAGAAACACGTTGTCGTTATCGTCATCGTTAGGCATCGAGACTTCCCCGACCAGCACATCGCCAAAGCCGTTTTCGCCCCAGAAACTGTGCCAGACACCGGCTATCAGAGTGACGCTTTCGCCAGGTGACAGCCGGAGCTGTGACCCTGCAGCATGGGTTTGCCTGATGCCATCCAGCGACACCGTGACCGGCGTGCTCGCTTTTTCATTGCCTTCACGGTTGTAAAGCTCGACGATCAGATTGCCGCCACCGCGATTAATAATGTCTTCCATTTTTCGTGGATGGTAATGCATCGGCGTCACCTGCCCTTCACGCACATGCATCACTTTTTCAGCATAGGGTTTGTGCCAGGGCTTTCCGCCCGGTGAGCCATTGCGCAGGGTGAAGAGCGTCAGGCCGGTTTGCAGAAAATCATCGGCGCCAAAGCTGGTGAGGTCCCAGCCCAGACGTAACGCCACAATTTCATCCATATCACACTGCTGCTGACGCCACTGACGGATATCGTAATCCGCCCAGGGCGGCAGATGGACATCCTGACGCGTAAAAAAGTCTCGCGTGTTTTGCAAAAACACATTCACTTCGGAGCGTTGCATCCTCAGCTCTCCCGTTAAAGCGGCACCCTGAGGTGCCGCGCGCCGGTTTATTTCACTGTCCAGCCCTTGTAGCTGCTGACGTTATTACGATCGATTAACTTCACCGGGATCAGTACCGGTTTATCCGGGGCCGGTTTGCCCTGAAGAATGTCGTAACCGATCTCAACGGCTTTGGCTGCCATCACCTGCGGGTCCTGTGCTGGCGTGGCGGCAAACAGCGAGTTTTTACGCTTCAGCGCTTCCTCGCCGTCCGGCGAACCATCCACGCCGACAATAAAGAACTCTTTGCGCTGCGCCTGTTTTGCAGCTAAGTCTGCGCCGATAGCGGTAGGATCGTTAATGGCAAACACCGCATCGATTTTTGGATTTGCCGACAGCAGGCCGGTCATCACTTCCAGTCCGCCTTCACGGCTGCCTTTGGCGTTCTGGTTAGAGGAAAGCAGCTTGATGTCCGGATGGCGTTTCAGCTCGGTCATGCAGCCTTCGACGCGGTTCTGTACTGCCGAAACAGGCGGTCCGTTAATAATCACCACGTTGCCTTTCTCTTTCAGGCGATCGGCGATGTATTTACAGGCCATTTCACCGGCCTGGGTGTTATCGGACGTGATGGTGGCGTTAGCACCATCTGCGGCAACGTCCACCGCGACCACGACAATACCGGCGTCACGTGCGCGCTTAACGGCGGGAGCAATCCCTTTTGAATCGGCGGCATTCAGGATAATCATGTCCACTTTGGCAGCAATAAAGTTGTCAATCTGACCGACCTGCTGTCCGAGATCGTAGCCGCTCGAGACCAGCGTGACCTTAACGTTGTCGCCGGCCAGCTGACGCGCCTTCATCTCTGCACCTTTAGTGATCTGCACAAAGAATGGGTTAGCCAGATCGCCTACGGTTACACCAATAGATTTCAGTTCTTTTGCCTGAGCCACACCGGCGCTGAACAGCGTTGCCGCCAGCAGCCCAGTTACAATCGGATTAAAACGCATAGATCTTCTCCTGCTGTTATTTATCTGCCAACTGCTGAATGGCGCTTTGTTTGCTCTGCGCATGTGGCCTGTCAGCCCACATGATGACGAGTTCGATATTTGTCGATCAGCACGGCAATAATGATCACCGCGCCTTTAATCACCAACTGCCAGAAATAGGAAACGCCCATTAATGTCATGCCGTTGTTCAGCGTGGCGATAATCAGCGCCCCAATCAGCGTACCGGTAATGGTGCCGATGCCACCGACGAAACTGGTGCCGCCTAAAATGACCGCTGCGATGGCGTCCAGCTCATAGCCCACGCCAAGGTTGCCGTTGGCGCTGTAAAGACGCGACGCACTCATCAGACCGCCCAGCCCGGACAGCAACCCGCTCATGCCGTAGACAAATACCAGCACCATGCCCACTTTGATGCCCGTCAGTCGGGCCGCCTGGATGTTGCCGCCCACCGCGTAGATATGCACCCCCAGCGTGGTGCGGCGCAAAATAAACCAGCAGATGGCGATGACGGCAAAAGCGATGACGATGAGCCACGGCACCGGCCCAAGATAGCCGTTGCCTATCCACTCAAAATTAATATCGGAATTAATGACCGTGGTGCCGTTGGCCAGCAGATAGGCCGCGCCGCGCAGAGCGGTATAGGTGCCGAGCGTGACGATAAACGGCGGCAGTCCGGCCCAGGCCACCAGAATGCCGTTAAACAATCCCATGACCAGCCCGGCTCCCAGCGCCATTGGGATCGTCAGTGACGCCAGCATCGGGTCCAGCGAGGTCAGTAGCGCCACCACCGCCGTGGTGCCCAGCATCGATCCCACGGACAAATCGATACCGCCCGTCAGAATGACAAAGGTCATTCCTGCCGCCAGCACAATATTGATAGAAGCCTGGCGCGTAATGTTCAGTAAATTGGCTTCGGTAAAGAAGTTAGGGGTAACAAAACCGAAGACCGCGACGATTAAAATCAAAATCGGTAAAATGCCCACCGTCTGCATGATGTCGCCCATCAGAGCGCGCTTGATCGTCGGTGGGTTAACAGGTGCCGTTTGTGTCATTGTTTTATCCTCATACTTCAAGCGGTGATGCGCTGTGCGCACCGGTTGCCAGCGTCATGATGTTTTCCTGACTGATCCGGTCGCCTGCCAGCTCGCCGGCGATGGCCCCTTCATGCATCACATAGACCCGGTCGCTCATGCCGACGACCTCCGGTAATTCACTGGAGATCATGAGAATGGCCACGCCCTGCCGCGCCATGTCCTGCATCATGCGGTAAATTTCGCTTTTCGCGCCGACATCGACGCCGCGCGTCGGCTCGTCCAGAATCAGAATGCGGGGACCGATGGCTATCCAGCGAGAGATCAACAGCTTTTGCTGATTGCCCCCTGATAAACCGCCAGCGCGTACCAGCGCATGGGGCACACGAATATTGAGAGACGAAATGGCCTCACTGGCGATTTTTCGGGATTTGCGACGGTTAAGCATGCCGTAGCTGGCATCACGCTCCAGGGTAGCCATCACGATGTTTTCCTGCGCGGCCATCTCCAGAAACAGCCCCTGCTCTTTACGGTTCTCGGTAAGAAAACCAATGCCGTGCGCAATCGCCTCACGCGGGGAGTGAATCACCACCTTCTGACCATCGATCCAGATCTCACCCTGTTTAAGCCGGTGCACACCAAAGATCAGCTGTGCCAGTTCACTGCGTCCGGCCCCCACCAGTCCGGCCAGGCCGACGATTTCACCCGCACGAACCTCCAGGCTACAGGGATGGACTTTGCCGCCGTCGGACAGGTGGTTGATCGCCAGGCGAACGGCACCGCGCGGAATCGTGCGGTCTTTGTTAAACAGGTCACTGAGTGGACGCCCCACCATCATGCGCACCAGCTCACTGGCATTGAGGTTGTCACGCGTCAGGCTGCCCACGTACTGCCCGTCGCGCAGCACGCTGACCCGATCTGACAGTTCATAGACTTCAGCCATGCGGTGGCTGATATAAATAATCGCCATACCTTCGCTGCGCAGACGTTTGATGAGGGCAAACAGTTGTTCGGTTTCACGATTCGACAGGGCGGCGGTAGGCTCATCCATCACCAGAATCCGGCTGTTACGGTGCAAAGCGCGCGCAATTTCAACCTGCTGCTGCTCGGCAATACTCAAGCGGCTGACTTTGTCAGTGGCGCTGAACTGTGCGCCCAACCGGTTGATCACCTGTTGCGCCTCGTCCGCCATCTGGTGGCGTTTCACCATGCCTGCCCGGGTAATTTCACTGCCGAGAAAGATGTTTTCGGCCACGGTAAGATTGGGGGCCAGGTTGATTTCCTGATAGATCAGCGTGATGCCAGCAGCTAATGCCTCTTTGGGCCCTTTCAACTGCCAGGGCTTGCCATCAATTAACACCTCGCCACTGCTGGCCGTATAGGCACCCGCCAGTATCTTCATCAGGGTGCTTTTACCCGCGCCATTTTCGCCCATGAGCGCATGCACCTCACCGGGATACACGGTGAGATCCACCCCTTTTAACGCGTAAAAATTACCAAAGCGTCGGGTGATCTCGCGCATTTCGAGTATCGGCTTTGCTGTCATCTACCCGCTCCTGCTGGTTATGAATAGCAGCGAGTTAAGCAGGGCCAGATAAATGGAAAATGTCAGAGGTCATTCATATTTGTCATATTCCGCCTTGTGCTCGCTCCTATACTCGGCTCATCGTCGCACGGTCGGAGAGTCTTTATGCAACGCAGTTCACCGTGGCAAGTCGGGGCGCGCGGTCGCCTGTTGCTGTCTCATTTGTTGGTGGTATGCGTCACATTAATGGTCAGCGTGGTGGCAGTAACCAGCTTTCGTCATGCGGGCACCATCCAGGAACAGGCCCAGGCGCAAACCCTGGCCGATATGAACGGCAGCCTTGCCCTGGCGCGGGATACCGCGAACGTCGCCATTACGGCAGTGCGCTTATCCCAGGTGGTCGGTGCGCTTGAATATCAAAGTGAATCGCGACGATTACAGCAGAATCAGCAGGCTTTGCAGCATTCGCTCTTTTTGCTGGCCAACACACCGCTGGCCGCACGTGAGCCTGAGCGCGTGGCTCGCCTCCGGGCGCGCAGCCTGATGCTTGAACAGTCGGTCAGTCTGCTGTTACGCACCGGCCATGAGCGCCATCTGCAGCGCAATATGTTGTTAAGCGGTTTATGGCAGTCGCAACTCCTGCTTGAACGCATTAACGACCTGGCACTGCGGCAGACCGCAGGCGCACCCGACAGGGAGCTGCGACAGCAGACCGGCAGGCTGCTGGATATCGCTATCCGTACCCCTTCGTCAGCCGCGGTGATTGAACAGCTGCAGCAGGTCATGAACACATGGCACAGCGTCACGGCGCAAGGAACGCTGGGTGACAACGTGCAGCAACTGGTGCAGGCCCTGCAAAGCCTGACGCCGCTGTCGGCGGATCTGGAACAGAGCGATCTGGCCATCGCCTACGCCACCTACCGTATCAAAGCGCTGGTGGCCGCGCTGAATGACGACATTACTGCTTACGTACAGCAGGTGGCGCAGCAAACAGAAAGACGCAATATTGCGACACATCACCAACTCGATTCGGTGAGCGGATTTATCATGCTCTCTGCGCTGCTGGCGCTGGCGATTACCGTGTATACCGGCTACTACATTTACCGCAACCTTGGCTCCAGCCTGACCGCCATTGCGGGGGCGATGACCCGGCTGGCGCAAGGAGAGCAGAACGTCAGCGTACCAGGATTGCAGCGTCGGGATGAACTGGGTGAGCTGGCGCGCGCGTTTAACGTTTTTGCCCGCAATACCGCCTCTCTGGCGCATACCTCACGACTGTTAAAAGAGAAAAGCACCCAGCTTGAGTCCACCTTCCTGGCGATGCGCGATGGTTTTGCCCTCTTTGATAACAGCGGGGAATTAGTGGTATGGAATGCGCAGTATCCGCAACTGCTGGGCATCGCCCCGCGGGATTTGCATCGCGGCATGCACTATCAGCAATTGCTGGAGCAGCTTGATGTGCAGTTGCACGATTTAGCGGAACCCCAGGAAGTCAGGCTGGCAGACGGACGGACGCTGGAACTGCGCTTTAGCCCCGTGCCGCGGCGCGGAATGGTGAATACCGTGCTGGAACGCACCTCGCGCAAGGTGCTGGAAGAAGCGCTGGTGCACAGCCAGAAAATGAAAGCGGTGGGCCAACTGACCGGCGGCATCGCGCATGATTTTAATAATTTGCTGGCCGTCATCATCGGCAGCCTGGCGTTAACCGAAGGGCAGCTTGCGCCCGGCCCTGTTGCCAGCCGGATTGAACGGGCACGCCAGGCGGCGGACAGAGCGGCACTCCTGACCCAGCGGCTGTTGGCGTTTTCGCGCAAACAAACCCTGAATCCCCATGCGGTTTCCGTCGTGTCGTTGATAGAGAATCTACAGGGGCTACTGCAGCACTCGCTGCTGCCAGGTCAGCATTTGATTATCGATGCACAGCGGCCCGGCTGGCCAGCCTGGATAGATGCCAGCCAGTTAGAGAATGCGGTGATGAATCTGGTGGTCAATGCCAGAGATGCCATGGGTGGACAGAGTGGCGAGATTCGCCTGCGCATCTGGAATCAGCGGCGAAGCGAACAGGGTGAAAAACGTGATCGGGTGACGATTGAGGTGATCGATCACGGTTGTGGGATGGCGGATGACGTGCGCGCCCAGGTCTTTGAGCCCTTCTTTACCACCAAGACCACCGGAACCGGAAGCGGGCTGGGGCTGTCGATGGTCTACGGTTTTGTCCGCCAGTCGGGTGGACAGGTAGAGCTGGAAACCGCGCCCGGCCAGGGCACAACGGTACGGCTGTTGCTGCCGCGTGCGCCTGATGTCGCGGCGGCACGTCCCATCGTGCCGGCTCCGGCTCAGCCCGATGCCGCCGATGACCGTCTGGTGCTGGTGCTGGATGATGAACCGGCGGTGCGGCAAACCCTGTGTGAGCACCTGCATCAGTTGGGTTATCTGACGCTGGAGTGCGCGACCGGTGAAGAGGCGCTGGCACTTCTGCATCAGACGCCGGATATCGATTTGCTCATCAGTGATTTAATGTTGCCGGGGGAGATAAACGGTGCCGAGGTCATTCGTCAGGCCCAGCAAACCTGGCCGAAACTGGCAACGTTACTGATCAGCGGTCAGGACCTGCGCCACCAGCCGGTCACGCTGCCGCTGTGTGAGCGGCTGGCAAAACCCTGGCAGGAGGCGCAACTGGTACAGGCGCTTCAGCGCGCCTGGCAGCGAAGCGCGCGTCTTAATCGTGCCCGCCCGGCTGCCACAACGGCACCGCTTTCCCAATGATATAGCGCTTACGCAGATGGCTTGAGATCGTATCCATGATCATCACCACCACCACCAGAATCAACGTCAGGAACATCACCACATCCCAGTTCCACAGGCGCATATTTTCAGCATAAACCAGGCCGACACCGCCCGCGCCGACAAAGCCGAGGACCGCCGCTGAGCGGGTATTCGACTCGATCTGATAAAGGCTGAGCGCCAGGAACTGCGGAAAAGACTGGGTGAAGATACCAAAACGGTGCTTCTGTAAGCTGTTCGCGCCCAGTGCGCCCAGCCCCCGGCTGGGTGAACGCTCTACCGCTTCGTGCCCTTCTGAATAGAGCTTACCCAAGAGTCCCACGTCCTGCAGGATAATGGCCAGTACACCGGCCAGTGGCCCCATGCCGACCGCACGCACAAAGATCAGGCCCCAGATGGCCATATCAATCCCGCGCAGCATGTCGAACAGACGACGCATCAGGAAAGCAATGGGCCGGGCTGCCCGGTCATGCATCACATTACGTGCAGCCAGAAAGGATAATGGCAGCGCCAGCAAGGTGGCGGTAAGCGTACCGGCAAATACGATCGCCAGCGTAATCCCTACCTGAGAGAAATAGTAGCCAAAGGGCCAGTTGGCAAAGTCCTGCCAGACAAACATGCGCAGGAAATAGCGCCCCAGTTGCTGACAGCCCATCAGCAGGCGGCCCCATTCAATACCGTACACCATAAAGAAAAAGACGTAATAGAGCATCAGCGCCAGTGCCAGCATAGCCAGACGCCGCAGATAGCGGTTTTGCGCGGCAAAGAGTTCAGGATGCTGCTGCTTCATCGCCATGATATCAGGGGCCAACGTAACCATATTTATTCCTCCACCACACGGCGGCGCAGGCGGCCAGAAACCGTATCCAGTAGCGACACCACAATCAGAATCAACAACAGCGTCATGCTGACCTGATCAAAGCGATCCAGTTTGATGTTGGTCATTAACTCCTGACCGATTCCGCCTGCCCCGACCAGCCCAAGAATGGTCGACGAACGGAAATTCACTTCCAGCCGCATAAAACTGTAGGAAAGAAAGGTAGGTTTGACCTGGGGCCAGAATGCAAAGCGCATACGCTGTAGCTTGCTGGCACCGCAGGCGGCAAGTCCGCGTACCGGCTTATCCGATGCTGATTCAATCGATTCATAAAACAGCTTGGTCAGGCTGCCGATGGTATGTAAAGCCAGCGCCAGAAAACCGGGAATCGCGCCAATCCCAAACGCCATGACAAACATCACCGCCCACGCCAGTTCAGGCATCGTGCGTAAAAACGCCACAAAGGCACGAATTCCGATGCGCAGGCTGGCGGGCGTTTGCGTGTTGTCGGCGGCAAAAAATGCCAGTACGCCTGCAATGACAACCGCAATCAGTGTGGAGGCCAGCGCCAGCTGTAAGGTTTCCCAAATCAGCGGGAGCTGAATGTTCAGACGATAGCCCCAGTAGGCCAGCGACCCTTCCGTCTTGCCATCGGCAAACAGCAGCGGCAGATGCAAAACGGGGATAATTTCGCGGATGTAATCGAAAAAGTGCGGCAACGATTGCCAGATGGTCACGAGACTGAACTCTGACATATTGGCCGCCGCCAGATAGAGCACCACCAATACCAAAGACCAGATGAGCGAGTCACGCTTCTGTTGGCGGCGGATACGTTGATAATAACGTTCGAAGTCGGTCACGGGAGATGTCTCAGATTGAGGTGTGACAAAGCCATCCTGGAAAGGTTGACGTGCAGACAAGCCCGTCGGCTGTCTCGTGCCACCTGCCTTGCTGGAGGCGGCACGAGGACGGAAAGCTCACTGCCCTGCCGTTAGCCGCGCGCGCCTTTCATCAGCTCGCGTTTCATATCAATGATGTTCTGAAAGTCAGCAACAGAGGTTTTGCCAATGTGCTGCGCGCCGCCCACGGCTTTAACGAAACAGGCGTGATCGGTTTTATCCAGCTTTTTAATTGCCGCAACCACTTTCTCTTTAAAGTCTGCTGGCAGTTTATTGCTCACCAGAATTGGACCGTTAGGAATCAACGGCGATTGCCAGATGATGCGAATCTGCTTCATCAGATCGGGATGGTCCATACGGATCAGTCGGCCAAACGCACCCGATGTGTAACCGGTGTTGTAATCACCGACCATGGATGTCCAGGTCACCGCGCCGTCAAACTGATTATTCAGCACGCCCAGAATGTCCTGCTCATGACCGCCGGAGAAGGTCACGCTTGAAAAGAAGTTGTTGTATTTATTATCAATCGTGCCACCAAACATCTTCTTAAAGGCCTGGTTTGGCACGAGGAAGCCCGAGGTTGAATCCGGATCGGCCATACCAAAGGATTTGCCTTTCAGATCTTCCAGCTTCTTGTAGGGGCTGTCGGCTTTCACAATCACCACGGAGTGGTAACCGCGAGACTGATCTTTGTCATCCACAACGATACCCACTAAATCAACGGCCTTGGGGTCCTGAATGTAGACGGACGCGTACGAGGAGGGAGACATGCTCAATACCAGATCCACTTTGCCGCCCAGCAGCCCCTGGATCACGCCTGAATAGTCCGAAGAGTTGCGGATTTTGGTATCCACGTTCAGCTCTTTATCGAAGAACGATTTAACACACTGGTTATCACCAATCTGCTGCGTCGCGTTCTGACCGCCCAGGATACCCAGATTCAGTTCTTTCGGTGCGTCCGCTGCATTAACGCCAAAGGTAAGCAGTGCTGTAGTCAATAAAGCGAAAGATCTCATTTTCATTAGCATTGTTCTCTTGCTGTGATAGTTAGTGGATCTGGTTCAGTTCGTCACCGTACAGCTGATGCAGCAGGCCGTCGGTGAGTTCAGAAGGATGACCGTCAAACAACACCACACCGCGCTGAATACCAATGACGCGCGTGCAGTAACTTTTTACCAGCTCAATCGAGTGCAGGTTCACCATCACGCTGATGCCCTGACCGCTGACCTGACGCAACACATCCATAATGCGGGTGGTATTTTTAGGGTCCAGCGACGCGACAGGTTCATCCGCCAACAGAATTTTTGGGTTCTGCATCAGTGCACGGCAAATCGCCACGCGTTGCATTTGACCGCCGGAGAGGTTCTCGGCGCGCTGCAACGCCTGCGGCAGCATATTCATCCACTCAAGCAGTTGAATGGCGCGGGCGCGATCGGCGTCAGAGAAGACTTTGAAAAAGGATTTCAGCGTGGACGTCTGGCTGAGGCGGCCAAGCAATACGTTGGTCAGCACATCAAGACGGGGCACCAGGCAAAAATCCTGAAAAATCATGCCGCACTGGGTGCGCCATTCACGCATCTGCCGACTGCTGAGATTCACCACATTCCGATCGGCCTCGCCGTGGTGCAGACTGATAATCGCGCCCTGTGAGGCGGAAATGGTGCCATTGAGCATATGCAGCAGCGTCGATTTGCCTGCGCCAGAGCGACCTATTACCGCCACTAATTCGCCCGCATGCAAATCGAAACTGACGTTATCGAGCACCTTATTGTTAGCGTATGCTTTGCTCAATCCCTGAACAGACAACACTTTTTGCCCGCCTGAATGGGTCAATGACGTGACGTTATCGACCACAGTTTTAAGCAGTGCCTGTGCCATGATGTACTCCGCTGTTACAGTTTACGTTCTGTACGCCCGCCCCCCGAATCCAGAGTTGACGTTATATCGCTGGTCGGTGCTGGTTGGCGTGCGTCATTATCTTGCGTCTGTTGCTCACGCCGCAGGAATCTGACGAGAGACCGCTATATTAAGAACATGGGGGATGAAGGCTGTATTACGGTTAGATGATTAAACTGTGACAGGCAAATCGGCACCGAGAGACAACGACAAACCGTCGTAAGCCGCGCGCACCTGAGCAGGCAAGGCGTGCTCTGCCAGCCAGTTGTCCATGTGATGACTCAAATGAATCAGCCAGGCCTGATGGGGTTTCAGTTCATCGATGATTTTCAGCGCTGCGGTGAGATCGTTATGATTGCGCCCACCCTGTCCGGGCGGATCGTTACAGTCCAGCACCAGGTGATCCAGCGTCTGTCCGCGCAGAAAATCCGCTGTATCGGGCGGCAGACCGCAGGTATCGCACAGCCAGGCCAGACGCGATCCATACCAGTCAAACAGATAGCCGTGCGTCAGCCGGGAGTGCTGCAGCGGCAGTGCCGTCACCCGCAACGCACCGAACGACTCCGCCACAAAAGGGGTGAGGGATGGACGGAAATCCAGCAGTCCGGGATGTTTGAACAGATCGTCACAGCCCTTCTCATCCGGCGGCCCCCAGACGGGAATGGCGTTGCCTTCGCCCCAGCGCAGGGTGAATAATCCCTGCACGTGGTCCATATGATAGTGAGTCAGCAAAATCCGGTTAATGTCACCCGGCTGGAAACGTTCGGCCAGCAGGGGCAAGCCCGCGTCCAGTAAAATACGCGCCTGACCGGCTTCAATCAGGGCGCTACAGGGCGCACGTTTATAACGTGGCTGCTGGCGGGCGCGTAAGCAGGCGTGACAGTCACAACCGAACACCGGTGCTCCCGTCACGCCGCCGGTACCGAGAAAGGTCAGTTTCATGGCGACAGCGCCAGCAGCTGGCGTAACTGTTGTACGGTATCCGCCAGCGCGCCATCGTTATTCAGCCGTAAACAGCCCTCTGGTTGATGCTGCGCAGCGCGAGCCAGGCGTTGGGCGATCGCCTCTTCATTTTCGCGTCCGCGCTGCCGTAAACGCGCGGCCAGCACCGACGGGGAAACCTCAATGCACAAGGGTAACAGCTGCGCGCCGTAACGCGCGCGCACCTGTTCCAGATGCTGCCGGGACCCGTTTACCAGCACGTTTTGCCCGCATTCAAGCCAGCTATCAATTTCACGCCCGATGCCGTAGCGAAAACCGTGGGCCTGCCAGCTAACGGCAAATAAACCCAGCGCCTCGCGCCGGATAAACTCCGCTTCCGTCAGGGCAACATGGTTTTCTCCCCCCACATCGTGGGGGCGCGTAATGTAGCGGTGCGCAATCAGCAGGCTATCAGGCGGTGCCTCGCGCAGCAGGTCCAGCAGGCTGTCTTTCCCTGAGCCGGAGGGACCGGTTAGCCAGATAAACCGGGCCATCAGTACACCTGCCGACCTTTACTCCACACATGGCGAATATGGGGATGACCATGTTGGGTATGCGCCAGCACCAGATCGGCGCGGCAGCCTTCAGTAATTACGCCACGATCTTCCAGCCCCAGCGCCCGGGCCGGATTACAGGTCACCAACGCGATAGTTTGCGGCAGAGACAGCGCGTTACGCTCATCTGCCGCCAGGCGGAACGCCGCATCCAGCAGGCTGCCGGGATAATAGTCCGATGACAGGATATCCAACATCCCGTGTGACGCCAGCTCCCAGGCGCCAACGTTGCCGGAGTGCGAGCCGCCCCGCACGATATTCGGCGCGCCCATCAACACCTGCATATTGCGGTAGCGGGACGCCTTCGCCGCCTCCAGCGTGGTGGGAAACTCGGCTATCGCGCTGCCCACGCCGTGTGACTCTTCCACGTGCGCTTCGGTGGCGTCATCGTGACTGGCAATCGCGATGCCATGCTCACGGCACAGCGCGGCAATCGCCAGACGGTTAGGCTGTGACCAGGCTTTGGCCAGCGCCAGCTGATCGCGCTCAAACTCATCCATCTGCTCATCATTAAGCTGATATTTTCCCTGATAGTACTCGCGGTACTTTTCCAGCGATGCGTACTGGCGCTGTCCCGGTGAATGGTCCATCAACGACACCAGCGACAGCTCCGGTGACGAGATCAGCGCCTCAAACAGCGGCAGCGTTGTGTGGTGCGGCAGCTCGCAGCGCAGATGTAATAAATGCTCGGCGCGGTTTAGCCCCTTGCGATTACTGTCGCGAATAGCCCCAATCATTTTGCTGAGGTTGTCCAGCCGGTGACCGCCATCGCGCACATCGCCCACGCCGATAGCATCCAGCACCGTGGTGATGCCGCTGGCCACCATCAGCGCGTCATGGCTGCTCATGGCCGAGTGTGCCGGCCAGTCGACTTTAGGACGCGGGGTGAAAAACTTATCCAGGTTGTCCGTGTGCAGCTCCACCAGGCCGGGCAACAGATACGCGCCTTCGCCATCCAGCGCGCTGGCAAGCTGGCTGGTCGTTTCGCTAAAGTTGGTAATACGATCTTCACGAAACTCCAGCGATCCCGCTACGACTTCATTTTCCAGCACCAGCTTTACATTATTGATGATCATGCTTCTGCCCCTGTCGTGAAGGGCTGAATCACGTGCAGGCGGTCCGCCACACGTTCCCGCACCGCTTCATCATGAAAAATCCCCACAATCGCCGCACCGCGCTCACGCGCCTGTTCGATCAGGCTTACCACCGCCGCGCTGTTAACGCTGTCGAGCGACGCCGTCGGTTCATCCAACAGCAGCACCGGATAATCGGCGATAAAACCCCGGGCGATATTGACGCGTTGCTGCTCCCCACCGGAGAAGGTCGAGGGCGCAAGGGCCCAGAGACGTTCCGGTACGTTAAGCCGGGTCAGCAGGTCTTTGGCGCGTGCTTCACAGAAGCCGCGTTCAGCGCCGCGCTCCAGCAAGGGCTGCATGACGATTTCCAGCGTTGGTACGCGGGGAATAACGCGCAGAAACTGACTGACCCAGCCGATGGTATCGCGGCGAATCGCGATAATCTGGCGGGCTGGCGCCTGCGCCATATCCACCCATTCGCCCTGATGCTGTACCCAAATACTGCCGCTGTTGGCCTGATAGTTGCCATACAGGGCACGCAGCAGCGTGGATTTACCGCTGCCAGAATGCCCATGCAGTACCACGCATTCCCCCTCACTGACATCGAGGCTGGCATCCTGCAATACCGGCAGTGCCGCACCGTTCTGATTGTGCAGGACAAAGGTTTTGCACAAATTTTCCACGCGCAGTTGCGTCTTCATTGTCGCTGTCGCCATTTAGTTAAGCACCGATGAAACCAGCAGTTGTGTATAAGGATGATGCGGATCATCCAGTACGCGGTCGGTTAACCCACTTTCCACCACCCGGCCCTGCTTCATGACCAGCAGCCGATGAGCCAGCAGGCGCGCCACGCCCAGATCGTGCGTCACGATGATCACCGCCAGATTCAGTTCACGTACCAGGGTACGCAGCAGGTCCAGCAGCCGCGCCTGCACCGAGACGTCCAGCCCACCTGTCGGTTCATCCATAAACACCAGTTTCGGCTGGGTCACTAAATTGCAGGCGATTTGCAGACGCTGCTGCATGCCCCCGGAGAAGGTGGTGGGAAGATCATCGATACGGTTAGCCGCGATTTCTACCGCCTGTAGCCAGTGGCTGGCTTCTGCGCGGATATCACCATAGTGACGGTGGCCGACAGCCATCAGACGCTCACCGATATTGCCGCCCGCCGTGACCTGAGGACGTAATCCTTCCAGCGGATGCTGGTGTACCACGCCCCATTCGGTACGCAGTAACCGGCGACGGTCGCTTTCACTCATCTGATAGAGATCGCGCTGCAGGTAATGAATCTCGCCCGCCTGCGGCACCAGCCGGGCAGACAGGCTACGCAGCAAGGTGGTTTTGCCGGAACCCGACTCCCCCACAATCCCCAGCACCTCGCCCGGATAGAGATCAAAGCTGACCTCCTCGAAGCCTTTTCCCGGTGCATAAAGGTGGGTGAGGTTATTGACCGCGAGCAGCGGTTGTTCACTGTGCATGTTGTTGTTCCTGCTGCTGGTGGCAAAAATCGGTATCTGAGCACACAAACATTCGCGTTCCCTGATCGTCCATCACCACCTCATCCAGGTAGCTGTGACGCGATCCGCACAGCGCACAGGGTTCGTCCCACTGCTGCACGGTGAAGGGATGATCGTCGAAGTCGAGGCTTTCGACTTTGGTATAGGGCGGCAAGGCATAGATGCGCTTCTCGCGTCCGGCACCAAACAGCTGCAGCGCCGGCATCATGTGCATTTTCGGGTTATCAAATTTGGGAATCGGCGACGGGTCCATCACATAGCGATCGTTGACCTTCACCGGATAGGCATAGGTGGTGGCGATATGACCGAAGCGGGCGATATCTTCATACAGTTTGACCTGCATGATGCCGTACTCTTCCAGGGCATGCATGGTGCGGGTTTCCGTTTCGCGCGGCTCAATAAAACGCAGCGGCTCAGGAATCGGCACCTGGAAAATCAGAATCTGATCTTCCTCCAGCGGCGTTTCGGGAATACGGTGGCGCGTCTGGATCAGGGTGGCATCGACCGTGCGTTCGGTGGTGGCGGCCCCACTGACCCGTTGGAAGAAACGGCGAATAGAAACGGCGTTGGTGGTATCGTCTGCGCCCTGGTCGATGACTTTCAGCACATCTTTATCACCAATCACGCTGGCGGTGATTTGAATCCCGCCCGTGCCCCAGCCGTAAGGCATGGGCATTTCACGTCCGGCAAACGGCACCTGATAGCCCGGAATCGCGACGGCTTTTAAGATGGCACGGCGAATCGTGCGTTTGGTTTGTTCGTCGAGGTAACCGTTGTTATAGCCGCTGAGCTCAGCCATTTTGCTGCTCCTGATAGTCCTGGCGCAGACGTTTCAGCAGTTCCAGTTCGGCCTGGAAATCGACGTAGTGCGGCAGTTTTAAGTGGGAAACAAATCCCGCGGCTTCGACGTTATCCGCATGGGACAGCACAAACTCCTCATCCTGAGCCGGACTGGTGATACGTTCATTGTGCTCGCGGGTCTGTAACGCGCGATCCACCAGCGCCATGGACATGGCTTTTCGCTCTGCCCGACCAAATACCAGGCCATAGCCGCGCGTGAAGTGCGGCGCGCTTTCACCGTCGTGGGTAAATCCGTTGACCATTTCACACTCGGTCAGCAGCATTTCGCCAATTTCCAGTTCAAATCCCAGCTCTTCCGGGCAAACGCTGACGCTGACATAGCCGGTGCGGATTTCACCGGCAAAGGGATGGGTTCGCCCATAGCCACGCTGGGTGGAGTAGCCCAGAGAGAGCAAAAAGCCTTCATCACCGCGTACCAACTGTTGCAGCCGCGCGGCGCGCGAAGCGGGAAACCCCATTGGCTCGCGGGTGATATCCGTCGGTTCGCTGTCGTCGTCGCTTTCACTCTGTGCTAAGCCTTCGTCGCTCATCATGCTGAACATATGCGGACAGTGCTCAGGCAGTGCCTGCTCGCTTCGCGGCGGAAGCGGCGTTTCCCCGTTAGCCATCAGGGTAAAATCCAGCAGGCGGTGGCTGTAGTCGTAGGTCGGGCCTAAAACCTGACCGCCGGGTAAGTCCTTATACACAGCCGAGATACGCCGCTCAATCCGCATGCTGCTGGTGGCTAACGGCGTGCTTTGTGCCAGACGCGGTAAGGTCGTGCGATAAGCACGCAGCAGGAAAATCGCCTCTACCAGGTCACCGCTGGCCTGTTTAATCGCTAACGCCGCCAGCAAGGGATCGTAAATCCCGCCTTCCGTCATCACGCGATCCACCGCCAGCCCAAGCTGCTGTGCAATCTGATCGCAGGAGAGCTCCGCTACGGCGCGATCGCCCCGGCGCAAGTTGGCCTGCAGATGGTGGGCATTCGCAATGGCTTTTTCGCCCCCTTTCACCGCTACGTACATGAGCACACCTCAACATTTGTTGTGCGTGGCACCGCCATCATCGCTTCGCCACAGGTGAAAATCAGGTCAACGCCCTGAGGAAACGGATGGGGCCGGGCGCGCAGGTATTCGAGCACGCTTTCTGGCAGCTGTGGCGCAATGGCGCGGGCTTCACGCAGCCCTGGCCCCGACAATCGCAGCGCCAGACCACCGTTTAGCGAGGGCACCTCAATAATCAGCGTGGTGCTTTTTTCCGGTGCCAGGTTGTCACCCGCGGCGAAGTCGCCTGGATTGGGTTGGGCATCGGCGTGGCTTAATGCAAAGGCCGCATCGTTGCTGTCGGTAACAGGAGCGCCGGTATGAAAACGCAGGTTGTCGCGCAGCTGTTGATTATCCACCTGCGGGTCCAGCCATAGCGGGCTTTCCTGATCGACCAACGTCAGCAGCACGGCGGTGGCGGCAGGCGAAAGTGCGCCCCAGCCCTGTTGCAGCGGTAGGGAAACCATCACGCCCGGCTCGCTCATGGCTTTCAGAATGCGGCGAAAGGCGTGCTGCGCATCCGCAACCGGATGATTAAAACTTGCCAGTAAAGTCATTCATTGTCTCCGCGTACCAGCGTAAAGAAGTCCACTTTGCTGCTGGCAATTTCACGTGCGCGCAGCTGACGCTGCTCTTCACGTGAGGCCGCCAGCGGGGTAATAATTTTTTCCTGCAGCAGTTCACCGGTTTCTGTCTGCTGCAACAGGGCATCCATCAGGGCACAACGTTCGGCATGGGCTTTATCCCGCCCGAGCAGGTAGCTGTAACCCAGGGTGCCATCGTTAAGCCGCACGACTGCGCGCGTCACGGTGGCATCACCGACCACAAAACGCTTGCCGGTAGCGCCCATGCGGGCCTGCAGGCGCGTCAGGCCAATTTCAGCCGGACGGATCAGGGTAAATTCAGGCTTGAGGTTGAGCGGCTGCCAGTGCGCGTCAAGCTCGGCTGCACTGCTGTGGGCCAACACCGAAAGCCAGTGCTGGCGGGCCGTTTGCTGTTTCATTAGTGCTCCAGAGTCAGTTCGATCATGTCGCCACGGGTCAGGCTGACGGAGTATTCCGCCATCGCGCCATCGGTGGTTTTATTCAGGGTACGCACGCACAACAGCGGGGAATGCAGCGCGATTTCCAACTGTTTACACTCTTTGGCCTGCGCCCGGCGGGTGCTGATACGCGTCTGGCTGCGCACCAGCTGCTTGCCGGTATGGTGCTGCAGAAAGTCATGGAGTGAACCGCTGTTGAAGCGTTGCAGCTGCGGCCACCAGCTGAGATCGGCAAGAAAGTGATTGATCAGACAGACCGGCAGACCATTTACTCGGCGCAGAGTACGCAGGTGGATCACGTCATTGCCTTCGCTCACCCCAAGTGCCGCGGCCACATCAGCACTGGCCGGGCGCAGCACCGCCAGCAGACGTTCACTGGTAGGATCGCTGCCCTGCTCCATCAGGTTTTGGCTGAAGCGGGCCTGGGCATGCAGCGGATAGTCGTAGGGGCGCATCAACACCAAAATTCCAACACCGTGGCGGCGTTGCAGCAGGCCTTTATTGACCAGCTCGTCGACCGCCCGACGCAGCGTATGGCGGTTTACCGCATAGTGATCGGCCAGTTGCTGCTCGGAGGGTAAATAGTCACCACTGCGGTAGCGTTCCTGAACAGCCTGCTCCAGTTGCGCTGCGACAGCCTGATACACAGTGGTCGGATGTCTGGATAACTCCATCACAATTAAATCCTCACATCAGTAGAGGGATTTCGCAGCGAAGGTGCTGCGGGATGGAAACAGACTGACGGGATCAGATGACAGCGAGGTGACGAGACGGTGACGTAAACATGAATTCGCGCCAGCCTGTCGCGTACAGGGCAACAGGCTGGCAGGTGGGTCCTTCAGGGCTGGCCCAGGCTATCCAGCAGTGCCGCCGAGGTGGCGACCGCGCCAAAGATACCGCCCTGCATATGAATCATGCTCAGGGCGGCTTCATGATGATGTCGCTCAGTGGCGGCACAGCAGTCGGATAAGACCAGGCACTCATACCCGCGATCGTTGGCCTCACGCAAGGTGGTATGCACACACACATCCGTTGTAATACCGGTAATAATCAAATTGCGGATACCGCGACTGCGTAACACCAGCTCAAGGTCTGTTGCATAGAAAGAGCCTTTACCGGGCTTATCGATGATCACTTCGCCCGGCAGCGGTGCCAGTTCCGGGATAATCTCCCAGCCCGGCTCACCGCGCACCAGGATACGACCGCACGGTCCTGGGCTGCCAATTTCTGCATTCATCCTGCCCGACCGCCAGCGTTTATTGGCAGGCAGATCGCTGAGATCCGGGCGATGCCCTTCCCGGGTGTGAATGACGGGAAAATGCAGCGCACGCATGCGGGCCAGCAACACCTTAAGCGGTTCGACAGGCGCGCGCGTAAGGCTAATATCGTAGCCCATGGTGTCAACGTAGCCGCCCGCGCCACAAAAATCGATCTGCATATCGATGACGAGTAGCGCCGTATCAGCGGCACTAAAATGGCCATCAAACGGCCAGGCATAGGGGGTGGAATTCACACTGTACTCAGGCATTGTTCTTCTCCATTCGCGGCGTCGGGGAACGTAATTTGATAATCAGGGTATAGCTCAGTGCCGCCGTCACCAGGCCGATGACCGCTTCGCCAAACTGGGGAAAGGCCAGATGCGCGATGACCGCGCACAGGCTTCCCAGCGCCCAGGCCGCAAAAGCGGCACCGTGAAACCGTTGCGCCGGGCGCTGTTCACTCAGCTTCGCCATAAAAATCAGATCAACAATCATGACCGCACCAAACGGTGGCACCACCACGCCCAGCAGGCTCAGCCATGCCAGGAAATAGGTCCAAACGCCCGCCAGCGCCAGCAGGCCGCCGATGGCACCGAGAATCAGCGTCCAGCGGCGCATCTTGCTGTTAAAAAGATGGCTGAAGCCTACCGCACCGTTATAAAGACAGTGCGTACACACCGAGCCAAGATTGATGAACACAAACAGGAAAGCCACCACGGTTAAAATCTCACCCTGCCCCATCAACATGGGCAGGAAATTGCCGCCGTTGGTCAGCGGGTCCACCGCCGCGCCGACCGAGACAATAATCACGCCAAACAGATAGGCGATCAGGTTTGCGACCGGGAACGCGGAAAAGGCGGCGATGACCGCAGCACGGCCACTCTTCGACCAGCGGGTGAAATCGGCAGTCATGGTGCCGGAATCGGCAAACCCCGCCACCACCATGGTGACCGCCGTGCCCATGCTCATGGCTCCCGCCACCGTGGGGCTGCCCTTCCAGTGAAACATGCTGGAAAAATCATGTGTCTGCCCGACGAAATACAGCGCGACAAACCCTAAAATCACAAACATTGGCGCAGCAATCATGCCCAGCACGGACAGAGCACGCACGCCCAGAAAGGTCACGGCCGTAAACAGCACCATGGCAAATGCCGTCACCGACAGGGCATTCCAGCCAAAGGTCTGATGAATCACCGTCCCGGTCAATCCCGTCTGGAAGGCGTACCAGCCGATAACCACGGTCGACAGAAAGCCGGACACGAGGATATAGCCTTTGCTGCCGAAGGTCCTTTTCGCCTGCAGGGCAAAATTCATCCCGGTATTGCCCGCAAACCAGCTTAGTGCGCCGACATAGGCAAACAGCACCAGATTGCCCATCACAATCGCCAGCAACGCAGGCCAGAAGCCAAGGTGCCAGGTAATGATGCCGCCAAACAGCGCATTGGTGAGGATCATGGGGAAACCAAACCAGACCGCAGAAACCGAGCGGGTCGGATGGCGATGCGACAGCGGCACGGGTTCGTGCTCAAACTCCTGCTCTAACGTTGGGGAAGCCTGTTTTTTCATGGCAAAAATTCCTGGTTAAGGTGAATCCACGGACAGGCGCGCTGGGGCACTGACTTTCATCCTGTGCTCGCCATCTTTATGACGGTACAGGTGCCGTCGCGCTGGCGACTGTCATTGCATTGCGTGGTGGTGTACTGCCGCCTTACCGGGCTGTTAACCCTTTTCCACGCATGTTGTCTTACCGGTATTTTTAACCCGATAAGAAGTGCATGAAGCATGCCAGGAATCGTCCCTCCCGCGTTGTCACGCGCGGATGTCCGTCTGGATACGGGCTGGGATACAAGATCGAATACTTATGATAAGACGCGGCACCTTACCCGTTGCGGTGCGGCGGTTTCTGGCACGCTGATGGGGCGGTGATGCACGATAAATGGGAAACTTTTGAATCTCATCTGGAAAGCGAAAAGCACATCAGAATGTCACTGCGTTGTCATGCGCCCTTCACGCCTGGCGACCAAAATAGTCGCCCATTATTCTTGTCGAAGGCTTTTATCATGTCTGCTGTTATCCGTTTTGGCACTTTTCTGGCGCTTTTTTCAGGCATGATTGCGGCGCCTGTTGTGAGCAGCGCACAGACATCGGCCGCGCTGCCTGCACCGCCCGCCGACCCCGGATTTACCGATAGCGCGCCTGCGGCAAAGGTGCCGGCTTTTGTTGACAGCATCGCCACCAACCAACGCGGGGATGCGCGCTTTGCCACGCTGGAGACGAATGCCGGCGTGCGCGTGGTGTCCGGCTTTCTGGCCCTGTGGCGTCCGCGTACGCTCAAGGTCGATGCGGGGATTTCGGCACCGGCCCGTGATGGTTTTGCGGCGATTACGCCCTCTGATTGCACTGGCCTGCCCGGTAAGGCCCCCGTCTGCGGCACGATACTTAATCATCAGGTACTGGCGGCGAATGTTCAGTATGTGGTTACGGCGACCCGCCAGCGTACGGCAGCCCAGGCCGAGGCGGCCTACTTTGACGATCGTCGAGCCAAAGGCTATAGCGTCACGGACGGCCTGGGTCCGCTGACCGCGGCGTGGCGCAGTGCCGCTCAGCAGGTCACCACCATCACGCAGATTCCCGCAGATGCCACGACGGTGCTGTATAACGACCAGGGAAACAACACCGGCACGGGCAGCCATGACGGCAATCGCGACTTCGGTGAGGTGGTGGATTTTCTCAATGAAATGGGTAACAACGCCTCTACGGAACCGGCAAAACGTTTCTATAAATACGCCCGTCCCTACCGCTGGCGTTCAGAGGTGGCGGTGGTGCCTGCCCTTGTGCCCGCAGAAAGCCCTACGCCCGCTACCGATGGCGGATTTATCAGCGGACACACAGCGGAGGCGGTCAGAGATGCCCTGACCATGGCGTGGCTGGTGCCGGAGCGCTACCAGGAGATGGTCAGCCGCGGGATGGAATTGGGCGAAAGCCGGATCGTCGCCGGGATGCATTCGCCTTTGGATGTTATGGGCGGACGCATGTTCGCGCTGGCCGTTACCACCGCGAATCTGACGGCATATCATGAAGATGCACAACGCGCGTACAAACAGGCGCATCAGGCATTATGGCAACGCACCGGTACACAACCCAACACCTTTCTGCAATACGCTCACGCCGCGCCGCTCAATGCCGACCGCTTCGCCGATCCTACCCTTAACCGTGCCAGTGCCCTTCGGCGCATGACGTTTGGCTTTGCCCCCATCGCGTCCCGCCATCGTCCAGCGGTGGTGCCCAAAGGTGCCGAGATTCTACTGGAAACCCGTTTTCCCTATCTGAGTGCCATGCAGCGCCGCGTGGTCTTAAAAACCACCGCGCTGTCATCAGGCTATCCGATCCTGGATGATGCCGAAGGTTGGGGACGTCTGAATATCGTGGCGGCCGCCGACGGATATGGTCAGTTTACCGGGAATGTGCAGGTGATGATGGATGCTGAGAAAGGCGGTTTTAATCAGGCCGACAGCTGGCGGAATGCGATTGGCGGCCAGGGAAAACTGACCTTACAGGGTTCAGGTACGCTGCGGCTACTGGGTGCAAATCGCTACAGCGGCGGCACTGAAATTGAAGGTGGCGTGCTGGAGGCCGGTTCAGCCAGCGCCCTGGGCGTGGGTGAAGTTTATGTGGGCAACGCTGGCAGCGTGCGTATTGCTGCGGCCAGCCCGGTGCGCGTTAAACAATATTCGGCGCGGCCTCAGGCAACTCTTGAACTGGATATCGATGGTCAGGGCGGAGGTCGTCTCAACGTGAAGGGGCCATTGGTCGCAGGCGGTACGCTGTTAGTAAAGTTTGTGAAGGGTTATCACCCCAAAGCAGGCACGCTGATTCCGTTGATTGAGGCCGGCTCAAATGCAGCCCACTTTGGTCGCATTATTGTCGAGGGCTATCAGGCTCAGCCTGTCAGCTCCGCGACGCGAATCAGTATTAAACTGCTCTGATCCTGAGTACGGGTGGCAAGGCGCGCAGAGAATGGGCTTGCCAGGCTTTTGCGCGCCGGGCCGAAAATTACACGCCGAACTCCATCGGGTTATGTTTACTGATCAGTGAGCGTAACGGCACACTGCTTTTCATCACGGGTGATTTAATCACGATATAGCTGAAGTACTTATCGATGCCAATTTGCGCATCCAGCATCTTCTCAATCACATCCTGATAATGCTCAATGCTGCGGGTAATAAAGCGCAACAGGTAATCGTAACCCCCGGTAATTAAATGACATTCCATGAGTTCGTCAACGTCACGCATGGCGGCTTCAAACTTCATAAAGTCTTCGCGCCGGTGTCCGTTCAGCGTCACTTCGGTAAACACCGTGACGGAGTCGGTAATTTTGGTGAGATTGACGTGTGCTTCATAGCCGGTAATAAAACCGGCCTGCTCAAGCCGTTTAACCCGTTGCAGGCAAGGACTCGGGGAAAGTCCTACTGCATCGGCGAGATTAACGTTGCTGATACGGCCATCTTTTTGTAGTTGCACCAGAATATTGATATCGATGCGATCGAGTTTCATTAAGCCGTTCATAGCACCCCTCATTGTTTACAGCTGTACTGGATGTTCGCTACTACCCAGAGCGACTCTGTGTACACAAGCGTAAAGCGCACTTTAATAGATACTTAAAATACGCCACTTTAAAATAACAAGTACGCTACTTTTTTGTAACACAAAAAAACCCCGGTCTGTCACGCTTTGCAAAAATTGCGCCAGCGTTGAACCCGGCGGCGGCCCCGCTGGCCGCGATACCGGGCTGTTGCCTGTTCAATGAGGGAGAGCGGCTATCCTAAGCGTCCGGTCGCACGCGCCAGGGCAATATCAAAAATATGCAGTGCCTCTTCAAGTTGCGAATCGGTGGTCACTAACGGTGCAAGGAAGCGAATCGTATTACGGTGTAAACCGCATTTAATCAGCAGCAGCCCTTCCTGACAGGCGCTGTCGAGGATCTTTTGCGTCAGCGCGCTGTCGGGTTTGTGGGTGTCCACATCCAGAATTTCTACTGCCTGCATAAAGCCCACGCCGCGCACGTCACCGATGCAGGCATATTTATCTGCAAGCTGACGCAAACGTTGATTCAACTGCTCACCCAACTGACAGGAACGCGCCAGCAGGTTTTCTTGCTCAAACACGTCAAGCACCGCCAGTGCCGCTGCACAGGCCAGCGCATTACCGCCATAGGTGCCGCCCAGTCCGCCCGGTGCCGGGCCGTCCATCACTTCGGCTTTGCCCACCACACCGGAAATCGGCAGGCCCCCCGCCAGACTTTTCGCCATCGTCACCATATCAGGCTTAATGCCGAGTTGCTGGAAGGCAAACATGCTGCCCGTACGACCAAAGCCGGTCTGGATTTCATCACAGATCAGCATAATACCGTGTTGAGTCGTGATGCGACGCAGCGCCTGCATAAATGCCGGCCCGGCGGGCAGGAAGCCGCCATCGCCCTGCACTGGCTCAATGATAATCGCAGCCACGCGCTCCGGCAGAATCTGCACCGCAAACAGTTGGTCCAGCGCTTTCAGGCAGTCCGCTTCCGTGACGCCGTGCAACGGGTTCGGGAACGGCAGACGATAAACATCGCCAGGGAAAGGGCCAAAGTTTTGTTTGTAAGGCGCGGACATCCCCGTCAAGGTGACGCCAAGTAAAGTACGTCCGTGGAAGGCGCCGTCAAAGGCGATGATGCCCGGTCGTTGCGTATAAGAACGGGCAATTTTAACCGCATTCTCCACCGCTTCTGCACCGCTGGTGAAAAACACGCTCTTATAGTGTTCGTCCCCGCCTACCAGCTTATTCAGGCGCTGCGCCAGTTCGATATATCCCGGATAGGCCACCACCTGAAAACAGGCGTGCGATACCAGGCCCAGCTGGCGGGTTACAGCGTTAACCACAGCCGGATGGTTGTGGCCCACGTTAAGCACGCCAATGCCGCCGACAAAATCCAGATAGCGATTGCCTTCTACATCCCACACTTCACTGCCTTTGGCTCGCTCAATCACCAGCGGATGAGCGGTAACAATGCCGCGCGGCACATTATGATCTCGGACATCCAGCAACTGGCTGTTGTCCGCATAGGTTTGCTGCTCTGCCAGGACATTCTGCATTTTTATACCTCATCCACGTCGTGTTCGATTGGCTTAAGTATCGCAATCTGTGGGGCAATAACGCTGCCGTAATTCCGTCAGCAGCGGCATTTCGTGTCAAAATCCCACGGGTTTCAGCGAGTAAATGTTGTTCCCAGCCCGTGGCAGGCCAGGGTAATCAACGCCTGGATGCCATGCGGTATCAGCGCGTCGTTAAAGTCATAGGCGGCATGATGAAGCGGCTTGCTGGGGGCCGATCCTATCCATACATAGGCACCGGGCTTTGCCTGTAACATAAAGGCAAAATCTTCCGAGGTGAGTGCAGGCTGGCGCGCCAGTTGGGTTGTCATGCCCGCCGCCTGCAAGGCCGCCAGGGCCTGAGTCGCCTCAGATTCATTGTTGATGGTGGCCGGGTAATAACGCAAATAGTTCACCTCGGCCTGTAACCCGTGCGCCGCCGTAATGTGTTCCGCCATCTGCCGCAGCCGGGATTCAATAATGTCCTGCGCTGCCGGGTTAAAAGTGCGCACCGTACCGGTGATGTTGGCTTCCGCAGGGATCATATTGTGGGAAAAACCGCCTTGCATTCGCGTCACCGTCAGCAAAGCCGGTTCGCAGGGATCGAGCGCCCGGGAAACCAGCGTGTTTAACTGCACCACCAGTTCACTGACGGCTAATAACGTATCGTGCGTAAGATGCGGCTGTGCGGCATGACCGCCCGCGCCTTTGACAGTGATATCAAACCGGTCTGCCGCGGCCATAATGGCACCGGGCCGGGTCTGAATTTCACCCAGGGGTAATTCAGGCCAGTTATGCAGGGCAAACACCGCATCACAGGGGAAGCGCTGAAACAGACCGTCGTCAATCATGGCCTTCGCGCCTGCCAGGCCCTCTTCTGCCGGCTGAAAGATAAAGCAGACCGTGCCGCTGAACTCAACCTCACGCGCCAGTTTTTCCGCCGCGCCCAGCAGCATGGTGGTGTGACCGTCGTGGCCACAGGCATGACTGTGGTTCGCTACCAGACTGGTCCAGGGCACCTCGCCTTTGTCCTGCATGGGAAGCGCATCCATGTCGGCCCGCAGCCCAATCATGCGTGAGCCGTTGCCTTTCTTCAGCACGCCCACTACGCCCGTTTTGCCAATTTCCCGATGCACCTCAATGCCTAACTCCTGTAGAAAACGCGCGACAATATCGCTGGTTCGCTGTTCATGGAAACCCAGTTCAGGATTACGGTGTAGATCGCGGCGCAACGCCACTAAATGGTCCATATCAATATCCTCGTGAACGATCAACGACGCCGTGCAGCGGTTCACCACGCTGAAAGCGACGCAGATTAGCCAGCAGTGCGCTGATCGCGCTGTCATTTTGCGTCTGGCTGGCGATGTGCGGCGTGAGCCAGATTGCGGGATGCGTCCAGAATGCATGATCGGAGGGCAGAGGTTCAGGGTCGGTCACATCAATCACCACCGCCCGTAACTGGCCGCTGTCGAGCGCATCCAGCAGATCCTGATGATTAAGCTGAGGACCGCGCCCGGCCTGCACCAGTGCAGCACCTGTTGGCAGTTGGCTGAACAGCCCGGCATTCAGTCGCCCCTGAGTACTGGGCGTCAGCGGTAGCAGGCACACCAGAATATCGCTGCGGGCGAGAAAGTCGGGCAGCTGATCGTCACCATGCCAGCACGGCACGTCCGGAATAAGATGCGGCGTACGGCTCCAGCCGCCGCAGTCAAATCCCATCGCCTGAAGCTGTGCCAGTGCCGCGCGGCCCAGTTCGCCCAGTCCCATGATCCCGACGCGGCGCTGACTGGCGGGAATAGCCAGATGCGCCTGCCATTGCTGATGCCGTTGCTGCTGAAAATAGCGTGGCATATCACGATGTAATCCCAACACCGCAAAGGTGATGTACTCCACCATGCCCTGCGTCAGGCCGGGTTCAATCGTTCTGACCAGCGGGATATGTGACGGCAGCGTGGACAGATCAAACTGTTCCGCTCCGGCCCCTACGGAAAACAGGATTTTCAGATTGGGAAAACGGTCTGCAAGGTTATCGGGCGGCAGCCAGGCGACCAGCGCATCAACCTGATCGGCATCGCCGGTCTCCGGCCAGAGGTGTAAATGAATATCGGGCGCGTGCTCAGCCAGCCAACGCTGCCAGTGCAGGCCGCGCTGTGGCTCCGATTTATAAACGATGTGCATCAGGCCATTGCCTGCGTCATCAGCCCAAATGCCTGCATGCCTTGTGGCACCCAGACGTCACCGCGCACCATCGTGATCGGCGAGTCAACCTTTGTCAGGCCCAGGCTCTCCAGCCAGGCGGCCAGCGGCAGCGCGGCATCCGTATCCATGCGCAGATATTCGCCCTTCAGGCTCTGCATCAGCGCGGCGGTTAGCGCCTGGGCAACCGGAAAATCCTGTGCAATAACGGGTCCAATGACCCAGCCACGACCAAAGCGCCGCAGGCTGGCATAACCCTGAGGGGTTTGCTGGTCATCCTGCAAGATAATGGTCTGATTGTCGGTAATCAGATGTTCCACCAGCGCCGGGCGGAAAAGCCCGTGCGCGGCCTGCTCCATCTGCACCAGCGCATCCCGATCGTCAAGAGTGGCGCTGCGCAGCGTCAATCCAGCCGGAATCTCCACTCTGGGTAACGCGTTCAGGGCAGGCGTTTGGTACTGTAAGATCTTACCGCAGGTAACAAAGCCGAGTTTTTCATACAGGCCCTTACCCATCTCCGTCGCGTGCAGACGGACGTTATAACCGGGCACTTTCTCTAATAAGGCCAGCATCAACTGCTTGCCCAGCCCGCGCCCCTGGTGCTGATTTGCGACAATCACCAGACCGATGGTCGCGGCCTTGTCGCCCCAGCGCCAGAGAATCGCACTGCCTATTACTTCGCCCTGCTCTTCAATGACCACGCCTTCGCCGAGCTGCATGCCGATAGCCCAGTCTTCATGGCGGTGCGGCCAGTTCAGCGCCTGGCTCATCGCGTAAACCTGGGGAATGTCTTCGGTCGTCATGGTACGAATATCAACTGTCATTTTGCTTTCCTTACATCATGCCGGGTGCATCAAGTCCGCTGCCGTCGATAAAACGGCTGTAGCGATAAGGCGTGGGATCGACCACCGGCGTGGAGTCTGTCGCCAGTTGAGCCGCCAGGCGGCCCGCACCGGGCCCAATCCCAAAACCGTGGGCACTGAATCCTGCCGACAACACCAGGCCTGGCAGTTTTGCCACCGTTGAAATGACCGGAATCGCGTCCGGCGTACTGTCAATCATCCCACCCCAGGCCTGGGCGACTTTCAGGTTTGCCAGCGCAGGAAATTCACGCCGCATTGCCGCAAGTCCGCTTTCCACGACCCAGGCATCGGCAGCGGGGTCCAGAATACGCATCCGCTCGAAGGGTGAAATCGCATCCAGATCCCAGCGGCCCATCGCCTCAGGGCCATTAAAGAACGGCTTCACCCCCAGATTCAGGGTAAGATTTTTACGCCGACTTTTAAACGTGGGATAAAACTGTCGCAGGTAACGAATCCCCTGCGCACCGGGTTCAAGCCGCCCGCGGCCCGATACGGAAACGGTATAGCTGCCATCCATCTGCGGTCGACAGGCAAAGCTTTCGGTATAAAAAGGGACGGCGATAGCCTGCTCAATCGGGTAGGTACGGAAGGCGGTGCCAATGACGTTCCCCAGCGGCAAATCAATACCGTGCCGACGGCAAAACATCGAGGTCCAGGCGCCCGCCGCACAGATCACCCGGGTGGTTTTGATCAGGCCGCGTTCCGTTATGACTCCGCTGACGCGCCCGGCTGAAATATCCAGCCCGCGCACTGCGCACTGCTGGAAAACCAGCGCGCCTTTTTTTTGCGCGCCAGTCACAATGCCCGGTGCAGCCAGTTTAGGTTCAGCCGCACCATCCGCCGGGGCGGAAACGCCGCCCAGCCAGTTTGTGGTACTGCCTGGCGTCATGGCTTTCGCCTGCTGAGCATTCAGGATATCGCTGCGCACGCCGTACTGTTTGGCCATCTGGCCCCACTTATCCCAGGCCGCAATATCTGCTTCATTGCGGGTAGCATAGACCAGACCGCTGCGACGAAAGCCCAGCTCTTCCCCGGTTTCAATACTAAGTTCTTCCCAGCCGCGTAAGGCTTCAATCACCAGCGGCAGTTCGCGCTCGTCACGATTCTGCTGACGGCACCAGCCCCAGTTGCGGCTCGACTGCTCGGCGCCGACCAGCCCCTTCTCGATCAGCACCACCTTCAATCCTTTTTTTGCCAGTTCCCAGGTGGCGGCGGCCCCCGCAATACCGGCACCAATCACCACCACATCGGCGGACGCCGGGAAATCACTGCTGTCCTGTACGTAACGAATCGGTGCGGGCATGGCGTAGCCACCTCTTAATCTGTTTGTTTGCCGGTGCCATGACGCTCATCGCGCCCGGCGCCTGGATACTGTCTGTCTGTCGAACGTGGTCGACGGCATAACAGCCTGTTACTCAGCTTTCAGAATCTCTTCATGCTCATCCAGCCAGCCCTGACGCAGCTCAGGAACCGCACGTTTCAGGCGTTCGAAATAGAGTTCACTGGTAGGCTGGTCATAATTGCTGCGCGCCAGCTGGGTGACGATGCTGCCATTTCGCATCACGACGATCTCATCACATACCGCGCGCACGGCGTGCATATCGTGGCTGATAAACATTACCGACAGGCCCAGCTCGCGGCGCAGTTCGCTGATCAGATCCAGCACGGCGGAAGCTACCACGGTATCCAGCGCCGACGTGACTTCATCACATAAAATCACATCCGGTTCAGCCGCCAGTGCACGGGCCAGGTTAACACGCTGTTTTTGCCCACCTGACAGTGACCAGGGGCGGCGGGACAGCACGGTGCGCGGCAGCTTAACCAGATCAAGCAGTTGATAGAGTCGCTGCTGGCGAGCGATGCCGCTCAGACCATGAAACAGCGTCAGCGGACGCGTTAAAATGCGTTCCACGCTATGGGCCGGATTGAGGGCTGTATCCGCCATCTGGAAAACGTACTGAATACGTCGCAGCTCATTGTCGCTGCGTTTTTGCATCTGGCCCGCAACAGAGTGGCCGTTAAACAGAACATGTCCCTGGCAGGCAGGATTGAGACCGGCAATGGCATGCGCCAGGGTGGTTTTACCCGAGCCGGATTCCCCGATAATGCCAATGGCCTGACCTTTCCACAGCGTGAGATTAATATTTTCCAGAATGCGGACTTTGGGCAATCCATCACTGCCCTTTGGACCGTAACCGGCTGACAGGTCACGCACTTCAAGCAACGGCAGTTCATTCGCCTTTGCCTGACACCAGTTGCTGGGCCGCTCTTTTTGCTGAGCGGCATCCATCAGCAGGCGCGTATAGTCCGCCTGGGGTGCACCAATCAAATGCGCCGTTGTGCCGTATTCGGCAATTTTGCCTTGCAGCAGAACCAGAATCCGGTCGGCCATTTGTGCCACCACGGCCAGGTCATGGCTGACATAAATCGCCGTTACGCCGCGTTGTTTCACCACCCGACGGAAGGCTTTTAGCACTTCAACCTGGGTCGTCACGTCTAACGCCGTGGTGGGTTCATCAAGAATGACCACCTCGGGATCGCTAATCAGGGCCATCGCCGTCATTAAACGCTGTAACTGCCCGCCTGAGACCTGATGGGGGAAGCGATCGCCAATCGTATCCGGGTTGGGTAAAGCCAGCTCACGGAACAGCGCCAGCGCTTTGACCTTCGCCGCCTTGCGCGTCATGGTGCCGTGAATCACGACCGGTTCGATAACCTGGTCGATGATTTTCATTCCGGGGTTAAAAGAGGCGGCGGCACTCTGGGCAATATAGGACACTTTATTGCCGCGAAACACGCGCAACTGCGCGGGCGTGAGATCCATGATGTTGGTGCCCGCCACATGAATATTGCCCTCGGCGATCTTGCAACCGTGGCGCGCATAGCCCATCAGCGCCATCGCAATGGTGGTTTTACCCGAGCCGGATTCGCCAATCAGCGCCAGCACTTCGCCTTTTTGCACCGTGAAGCGGATATCGGAGACGATATCCAGTTCATCCCCATTGTCGGTATGAGCCGTCACGCGCAGGTTCTCGACAGAAATCACAGGCATTGCCGTATGTTGTGTCACGTTCATGCCCCCTCCTTTGCCAGCGTCAACGGACGCATGCTTTGCAAGCTGTCAATAAACAGGTTGACCGCGATGGTCAGGCTGGCAATCGCTACCGCAGGCATCAACACCGCCGGTGAGCCGTCAAACAACCCCTGAATATTTTCACGCACTAATGTTCCCCAGTCGGCATAAGGTGGCTGAACGCCCAGCCCCAGGAAGCTCAATCCACTCAGCAGTAAAACGATATACACAAAGCGCAGACCAAAATCCGCCAGGACCGGATGCACCATGTTGGGCAGAATATCGTGGATGGCGATGTACCAGCGGCTTTCTCCCCGCAGGCGAGAGGCGCGGACATAGTCCATGTTGCGTAAGTTGCTGGCGAGGGCAAAGGCGATACGAAACGCACCCGGCCAGTAGGTAAACACCGCCGTGATCAGCAGCATCGGCAGCGAGGACCCGAACACCGCCACAATCATCAGCGCCAGTATTTTGCCTGGCAACACCAGCATCGCGTCGTTGATACGGCCCAGCAGCTCTTCCAGCCAGCGTCCGGTTACCGCCGCTAACAACGCCAGCATGGTGCCAATCAGGCTGGCCAGCATGGCAGCGCCCAGCGCCAGCCCCAGGGAAAACTTCGCACCGTACATAATGCGGCTGAGCATATCCCGCCCGAGGTAATCGGTACCCAGCAGGTTTTCATGCGTCAATCCGCCCATTAATGGCCCGACCCCAATGTCGTCAAGATTGTGGGGGGCCCACCAGGTGCCGAAGATGGCGATGATCAACCAGAACAAGGTCACCACCAGGCCCAGGCGGCCCGATAAAGACAGTGACTGAAAAATACGCCACGGAAGCAATATTTTCATCAGCTCCTCCATTTCGGGTTAAAGGCGATAGTGACAATATCCGCCGCCAGCAGCAGCACAAGATAACAGCTGGCAAACAGCATTACGCAGAGCTGTACCACCGGCAGATCGCGATTACTGACCGCGTCGACCATCTGGCTGGCCAGACCCGGATAGCTGAAGATGGTTTCGATAATAATGACCCCACCAAACAGGTAAGAAAGACTGAGGGAAATCGCGTTAGCAATGGGGCCGACGGCATTCGGTAAGGCATGGCGTAACACCGCCCGCATGGGGGAAACCCCTTTGAGCAAGGCCATTTCAAGATAAGGGCTGTCGAGCTGGTTAATAATGGCCGCGCGGGTCATACGTGCCATTTGCGCGACCAGTCCGCAGCATAACGTCATCACCGGCAACGCATAGGCTTTGATGTAGCTGGCGAAGTCCATACTGGGACTGCCCAGCGACATCGCAGAAACCCAGTGCAGCTTCACGGCAAAAATCAGCACCGCAATCGTGGCCACCAGAAATTCCGGTACGGCCACCGTCGCCATCGTGCCAATCACCAACGCACGATCGAGTTTGGAGCCACGATTCATGGCCGCCGCGATACCAATAATCAGTGCGAGCGGCACACAAATCGCTGTGGTAGTAGCAGCGAGTTCAAAGGTGGCGGGAAGACGCTGCGCCACCAGCTGTGCGACCGGCAGATGACTTGCAAATGAGGTGCCAAAATTTCCCGTCAGCATGCCGCCAAGCCAGGTGAAATAGCGCACCAGCAGCGGCTGATCTAAACCGAGCTGCTGGCGCAAGGCCGCTACCGTTTCTGGCGTGGCGTTTTGCCCCAGGATCATTTGCGCCGCATCGCCCGGCAGCAGGCTGGTGATAAAAAATACCACCGCCGAGACGATAAGCAAGGTCAGGATGCCGGCGCCAATGCGCCGGGCAATCAGGAACATCATGTATCGGTTCATCGGCGAACTCCTTCGTCAGACGATTATCAGGCTGAAAGCCAGGCAAACTCATGGAAGCGATAGCCCATTAGCATGCCCGATGGCCAGGCCTCAAGGCCGTTAACCTTCTTGCTGTAGCCATCCATTGAACTGATAAATGCCGGGATGAGCGTGCCGCAGTGGTCATAGATCAGGGTTTGCATATCACCGTACATCTGCTTGCGTTTGGCTTTATCACGTTCACCGCGTGCCGCAATCACCAACTGGTCAAACTGGGGATTTTTCCAGCCGCTCTCGTTCGTGGAGGAGCTTGACAGGTAGAACTGGGAGAACAGCATATCCAGCGTTGGGCGCGGGTTGATCGAGCCGTAGCCGACCGGATCTTTCGTCCAGTGTGTTCCCCAGTAGCCTTCATACGGCACGCGCCGCACGTTAACGTTAAGCCCTGCGTTGCGCCCGACCTGCTGGATGAGCTGCGCCCCTTCCGTCGCGCCTTCCAGCGGCGGTGTGGTAATAATCTCTATCGACTGTCCGGTCATGCCCGCTTTGTTGATGTAAAACTTGGCTTTTTCAGGATCGAGCGGACGCGGTTTAAGATCGGCGTTAAACAGCGGATGCCACGGCGGAACCGGCGTGTCATTACTGACATCGCCAAAGCCCTGCAGCACCGTTTTCACGATGATTTCTCTGGGCTGCAGGTATTTCATCGCCAGCACGAAATCCGGGTTGCTGCCGGGTTTGATATCGGTACGGATGATCAGGTTGGTATACATGCCGCCCTTGGTTTCAAGCACCGCGTGATCCGTCGTATGACCAATGCGCATACTGTCTGAGGCTTTCAGGCCCGAGGCCACCTGGATATCACCCGACAGCAGGGCGTTGACGCGGGCAGCCTGATCGGTAACGCCAAGCAGCTCCACTTCGTCCAGATGCGGCAGGCCCGGTTTAAAGTAGTTCGGGTTTTTGGTGCCCACGGTATTCACGCCAGGCGTAAAGCTCTTGCATACGAAGGGGCCAGTGCCGATCCCTTTGCTGAAATCTTTGGTGCCATCCTGAACAATCAGGAAGGGAGACGTGGTCAGCATATAGGGAAGATCAAAGTTAGGTGCCACGAGAACAAGCTGCACTTCATTATCGTTGACGGCAGTGATGGTCTTGAACTGTTCAGCAAGCTTGAATGCGCTGGAGGCAACGGCAGGATCTTTATGACGATTAAGCGAGAAAATCACATCCTTCGCGGTAAAAGGTTTACCGTCGTGGAAGGTAACACCTTTGCGCAGTTTAATGCTCCAGGTGATGCCGTCGTCAGAATCAACCGACTCTGCCAGGCCGGGCTTAACGGACATCGCCTTGTCGACCTCGGTCAGACAGCTGTAAAACATAAACTGGCGCGTGTAGTCGGCGCTGTTACTGCCTTTTGCCGGGTCCAGCGTATCGGTTGCAGACGCGTTAGACATCCCGACACGCAGTTTCCCGCCCTGTACGGGTTTGCTTTCCGCCAGCGCCATGCCGGGGAAGCCAATCAGTCCCGTGCTCATCACCGCACCGGCGGAGAGTAGCTTCATTAAACTGCGACGGGACAATGTGCCTTCAGTGATCATCCGCGTCAGAGCAGGATTGGTTACGTCAGATTCTTTATTATCAATTTTACTCATCTGTACACCTCATTACGTGTTCGAGCGAACATGGAAAATTCCCTGCGTTATTCAGACGGCGCATGCTGCATTGCCCATCCGCGACGGGCTGTTGGTCGCTCTCGGCGAACACAACAGCCCCGCAACGGCCTGAAAAACAATGTGAATTTACGAAAGGCGATCCTTTGCTTTGTAGTAGAGCCCGGCAAGGGGCAAAAACCACGGTTTTCCGTGATAGCCCGGCAGTGCAGGCCATGTCTGACGCTGCCAGGGGTTGTCCCGGACTTTCTCACTTAACAGATCGGCCATCACGCGGCCCATCCATACCGACATCTGGGTGCCATGACCGCTGTAACCCAGCGAATAAAATATGCCGTCCTGTTCGCCGGCGTGCGGCAGGCGATCGGCCGTCATATCCACCATGCCACCCCAGCAGTAATCAATTTGGGTGTTAGCCAGCTTCGGAAACATCTTCGCCATTGCAGCATGCAATATCTCGCCGCTGCGTGAGTCCGAGGTCGGATTACTGATGGCAAAGCGCGCACGGCCACCAAAGACCAGACGGCGGTCCGCCGTGGTGCGGAAGTAGTTACCAATATTCATGGAGGTAACGTAGTTACGATCCTCAGGCAGCAAGGTACGGATTAGCCCATCATCCAGCGGCTCAGTGACAACGATAAAGCTGCCTACCGGCACGATACGACGCTGGAACCACGGAAACGGACCTTCACTGGAGCAGCCCGTTGCCATCAGTACTTTGTCTGCCTGGATTTCACCCTTGCTGGTCACCACCCGATGGCGATAGCCGTCAAGGCGTTCCAGTTGGGTGACGTGATGGTGGGGATAAATTTTTGCGCCGCTGCGTGCCGCGGCTTCGGCCAGGCCCACACCAAACTTGCCCATGTGCATCTGACCGCCGCGCTGTTGCAGCAATCCACCGTGAAAATCGCTACTGCCGATCTCACGCTGAACGTCATCTTTACTCAGTAACTGGATATCGGGGTCCACCGTGCGCCGCATCAACGTGAAGGCGTCCTGCAGTCCGGCAAAATGCGAGGCTTTACTGGCCAGCTTGAGTTTGCCGCACCACCGAAAATCGCAGTGAATCTGCTCGTCCTTCACTAACTGCTCAACATAGGTAACCGCATCATCAAACGCCCGATAGAAGCGACTGGCCTGTTCAAGTCCCTGGCTGGCAACCAGCGAGGCAAAGTTTTGCGCCACGCCGGTATTGCAGTGACCGCCGTTGCGCGACGAGGCCTGACTCATCACCTCTCCGCTATCCAGCACCACAACATTGATACCGTTTCGCGCCAGCGTCAGCGCCGCAGACACACCGGTAAAGCCAGCGCCTATCACCACCACATCCGCCTGTGACGGCAACGGCCCCTGCGCGGCAGCGCTGAACGACGGGGCGGTGGCTTGCCAGTACGATTCCAGTTTCATGTCGATGTCCTCAAAGACCGACGACGCCAGGCAGGCCGCCAATGTCTTTAACTTCGGTGTATTGATAATACGGATTAGCCGGTTCATGGCCGCGGTTGACCCAGACCTTATGCTTAATGCCGAGGTCGTGGGCGGTCATCAGGTCATAACGGAAACTGGATGACACATGCAGGATCTCGTCCGGACGGCAGTCCAGTTTTTCCAGCATGTATTCAAAACCTTTCATATGCGGTTTGTAGGCACCGGCCTCTTCCGCCGTGATCGTCATATGGATCGGTGCGCCCAGGCGAGGAATATGATGAGGAATCAGGTCATTCATCGAGTTAGTCAACAGCACCAGCGGGAATTCTTTTGCCACTTTGGCTAAGCCAGCGGGCACATCAGGATGCGGGCCCCAGGTGGCGCAGTCAGCGTAAATAAAATCGCTGTCTGCCTGTTGCCATTTCACGCCCCACTTTTTGCAGGTGCGCTGAATAGCATTGCTGACGACATCGTAATAGGGTTTCCATGCACCCATGACTTCGTCCAGACGGTAGCTGGAAAAATCAGTCACAAAGGCGTCCAGCGCTTCTGCGTCGACACGATCGGCGAAACAGCGTTTAGCCGCACCGGCCATGTCAAAAAAAATCAGCGTGCCGTAACAATCAAATGTGATGAATTTGGGTTTAAACAGTGCCATTGAATTAACCTCGTTATTGTCAGGTGTGGTGCTTAAAAATCGATAAGTACACTTTTCTGGCGCTGGCAGGCCTGGAAGGCCTGGCGACCCAAATCTTTGCCAATACCCGATCCCAGAAAGCCGCCGGTAGGGATAATAAAATCGCCAGAGCGACCGTAGCGGTTGACCCAGACGGTACCGGCTTCAATCGCGCGTATCGCCCGCATCGCTCGTGGCAAACTCAGCGTATGCACGCCCGCGCACAGGCCATACGTGTCATGTGCCGCCAGTGCCAGCCCCTGCTCTTCCTCATCGAAGGTCTGAATCGTCAGCACCGGACCAAAAATTTCCTGCTGAACCGCCGGGTTGTCAGGTTTAACCTGGCTTAACAGCGTGGGCTGCCAGAACCAGCCCTCATCGGTATCCGCAAAGCGTTCGCCGCCCACCAGCACTTCTGCGCCCAGGGCTTTGGCTTCTTCAATCACCGAACGCACTTTATTGCCCTGGCGTGCATCAATCAGCGGCGCATAACGACTGGTTTCCTGCCAGGTGACGCCGGGTTTAACCTCACGGCACAACGTCATCAGTCGCGCCGTGAGCGCATCGGCAATGCCGCGCTGCACGATTAAGCGCGTACCCGCTACGCAGGCCTGACCGCCATTGGCGGTAAAACCGCGCAGAATACGCTGCGCCAGCACCTCGATATCACCCGCATCATCAAAGACCAGTTGTGGACTTTTTCCGCCCAGCTCCAACGTCACCGGTTTCATGCCGAACTGCGCCGCATCGCTCATAATGCGCGCGCCGGTCAGGGTTGAGCCGGTAAAGGAGACCTTACGGACCAGAGGATGCCTGACGAGCGCACTGCCCGTTACGGCCCCACTGCCCTGTACAATATTGAGGATACCGGCGGGCAAACCGGCCTGGACCGCCAGTTCTGCCATGCGTACGGTAGAAAGCGGCGTCAGTTCTGATGGCTTGAGTACCACGGCATTCCCCGCAGCCAGCGCCGGTCCGCACTTCCACGAGGCCATCGACAACGGAAAATTCCAGGGTGTAATGGCACCGATCACCCCATAGGGTTCAGCAATCAACATCCCCAGGCTGTTTTCACGGGTGGGGAACAGGTCACCGCTGTATTTGTCCGCGCATTCGGCATAGAAACGGATGGCTTCGGCAGTGAAAGGAATTTCATGCTGTATTACGTCAGCAATCGGACGCGTCGAGCCCAGCGCTTCAAGCTGGGCCAGCAGCCGATCCTGCTCAATTAAATCGGCCCAGCGACGCATTATCCGACCGCGTTCACGGGGTGCGCAGCCTGACCAGCCGCTGGTTTTTAATGCCTGATGGGCCGTCATGACGGCATAGTCAACGTCCTCGGCCTGCGCTTCATGCAGAGTGGCAAAGACGTGACCATCTGAGGGGCGTTTGACGGCAAAAGATTCGCCTTGTGTTTGCACATGTTTCCCGCCGATATAATGGCCCAACGGGAGTTGCACGCTTTCCGGGTCGAAACTCAACATGGAAGAATCCTTATTTGTTACAGCCGTCACACACTGGTTTGGTTAAATTTCGGCAATGCTTTTCTGAAATATTAATTAGGTAATGCAGAAAGTATGCCAGCCGTTAAGAAAATTAAAATGCGTTTAAAACCACGCAAAAAAATTTTTCTGCCGTATTAATGACGGATTTATTGCGGAATTGCCGAAGCCTTAAACAGATGATTTACCTCACAAAAAAGCCGCATTGCTTTGGTGCATTGCGCATGAAACTTGCACTAAAAAGGAGAATGGAAGGAAAACTTAGATCTGGCGCACAAAAAAAAGCGCCAGCAGAGTGCTTATGCTGGCGCGTACATTTATGAATACCGTTTTAAATTACAGGCTGCCGAGATGGAAAGTTTTTTGCTCCAGATATTCATCAATTCCGTAACGTGAACCTTCACGACCAATACCGGATAATTTTACCCCACCAAAAGGAGCGACTTCTAAAGAGATTACGCCCGTATTAAAACCGACCATGCCAAATTCCAGCGCTTCCGCTACCCGCCAGGCACGACGAATATTCTCGGTAAAGAAGTAAGCGCCCAGTCCATAAGGTGTGTCATTTGCCATCGCCAGTGCCTGCTCTTCATCGTCGAAGATAAACAGCGGCGCCACGGGGCCAAAGGTTTCTTCCTGGGCAATACGCATCTCACGCGTGACCTGACCGAGCACGGTAGGCTGAACCCAGGTGCCCGTTCCATTGCTGATGCCGCCTGTTAACAGCGTCGCCCCTTTTTGTAAGGCATCGTCGATGTGCGCATTCACCTTTTCGACCGCCCCGGTATTGATTAGCGGCCCGATGGTGCTTCCGGCTGCAAATCCGTCACCCACCTTCAGGGTAGCAACGGCCTCCAGCAGACGGGCGGAAAAGCGGTCATAGATGTTGCGCTGAACCAGAATCCGGTTGGCGCAGACGCAGGTTTGCCCGGCGTTACGGAACTTGCTGGTCATTACGCCCGCCACCGCAATCTCAATGTCGGCGTCATCGAAAACGATTAACGGCGCATTTCCCCCCAGCTCCAGACTCAGCCGTTTTATGCTGTCAGCGCACTGCTTCATGAGTAACTGACCCACGCGAGTTGAACCGGTAAAGGAGATCTTACGGACAAGGCGGCTTTCGGTCAGCGCGGCACCAATTTCCGTCGGCATACCGGTGACCACCTGCAAGACACCGGACGGAAAGCCAGCGCGCTCGGCCAGTACCGCCAGCGCCAGCGCGGAGAGCGGCGTCAGGTCGGAGGGTTTAACGATAATGGGGCAACCCGCCGCCAGCGCCGGAGCCACCTTGCGGGTAATCATGGCGATAGGGAAGTTCCAGGGTGTGATCGCTGCCGCCACACCGACCGGCTGTTTCAACACGATAATTCTGCGGTCTGAGGTGGGAGCAGGAATGGTATCGCCATAAATGCGACGTGCCTCTTCGGCAAACCATTTGACGAAACTGGCACCGTACAGCACTTCGCCTTTCGCTTCCGCCAGCGGCTTGCCCTGCTCGGCCGTCATGATGATGGCAAGATCGTCCGCGTTATCGATAATAAGCTGGTACCACTTCTCCAGCAGCCCGGCACGCGTGGCATTAGGCGTTTTTGCCCATTCATGACGCACCGACTCCGCGTGGTTAATTGCCGCCTCGGTTTCCTCACGGCCCAGCGCCGGAATGGTGGCCAGCGTGTCGCCGGTGGCCGGGTCGATAACCGGCAAGGTTTCGCCCTGATAGCCATTCTGCCATTGGCCCGCGAACAGCGCCTGTTGGCGCAGCAGCGTGTGATCGTGTAGTTGTATACGTGACATCCCATCCCCCTTTGTTCAGATCTTTCCACTTTATCGGGTGGGGGGAAGCGCAGGATGTTGTTATTGCCAGCCAGAAAGCGTTCGCTGAGAGGATTTACGGCAGAAAAAAAATTTTATGCCGTCACGATATGCAGCCCGATGTGCCCGAGCGTTAAATCTGAAAATCGATCACCGGTTCATCATCACCTGCTGATGAAAGCGCCTGCTTTTTGATCTCTTCAAGCGACAGGTTGGCGTTGCACAGCTCAAGAAATTGCCAGACGTAGTTGCGCTGTAGCTGTCCCCGTTTCAGGCCCAGCCATACCGTGTTGGCGTCAAACAGGTGCGTGGCATCCAGCCTGACCAGCTCTCCGCCCGGCTCGGTTTCACAGGCCTGATCGGCCAGGATACCAACTCCGAGACCAAGTTTGACATAGGTTTTCACCACATCGGAATCCTGGGCGCTGAGCACGATGTCCGGTTTTAAACCTGCACCCTGAAAGGCTCTGTCCACGCGCGAGCGTCCGGTAATGCCCTGACGATAGGTAATAAGAGGATGGTGGCTCAGCGCATTCAGTGATACCGGTTGCTGCTGAACGAGGTCATGATCGTGCGGTACCAGCAAAGCATGATGCCAGCTGAACCATGGAAACGCCGCCAGACTGCCGTTGTTCACCAGCATTTCACTGGCAATGCCGACATCCACCTCTCCTGCCAGCAGCATATTTACGATTTCCTGCGGCGATCCCTGGTTGAGTTCAAGCCGGACATTGGGATAAAGCTGGCGGAACGCCTTGATAACCGGCGGCAGACTGTATCGGGCCTGAGTATGGGTGGTTGCGATGGAAAGAATACCGCTGGATTCATTGGTGAAGACGTCCGCCAGACGACGGACTTTACCGGCTTCGTCCAGAATTCGCTCAGCGATGGTTAACAACGCCTTACCCGGCTCTGTCATACCGAGCAGTCGCTTGCCGCGCCGGATAAAAATTTCGACGCCAAGCTCATCTTCCAGATCGCGGATATGGCGACTGACGCCCGATTGTGACGTAAACAGGGTGCTTGCCACCTCTGTCAGGTTGAACTCCCGCCGCGCGGCTTCGCGAATAATTTTAAGTTGCTGGAAATTCACACCCTTTACCTCTCTTTACACAATCTGATAATCAGAGGGTAAAAAGGATTATCGATAACAGGAAATACTAAAAAAGTTTTATTTATGCATTTAAAGCATATGACACGCAGCAGGAGAGAATGAATCACATCAGGGAGGACAGCCAGAGAAAGGGCAGTGGCGCGATGTCTCCGCGCCCTGCTTTACAGACAGATCAACAAGGATGAGCGTTAGCTGACCAGCGTGAGTTCGCGTTTTTCCGTCAGCGGCTTGTTAAGCAGCGACAGCAGGATATTTTTAACGGCCTGCGCAGGCGGCGATAAAGGCAAACGGTGTGACAGGTTCAGCGACAACGGCAGGCTGATGGTCGGACTGGTAATGCGCGCCATCCACGCCTGGGTTGATCCTACCAGCGCCCGGGCAGCCGACTCCGGCAACACGGTCACACCCATTCCGCTTGATATGGCGGCGGTGAGGGTAGAAAGCGACTCTATTTCGCCAATAATGCGCGCACTCAGGCGACGCAGTGAAAACGCCTCATCGACCCGCTGGCGCACAGCGCTGTAGTCGCGTGGCAGAAACAGGCTCATCTGCGCCACGTCGGCCAGATCCACGTTAGTCCCCGGACAGGCCGTGGTGCCCACCAGATACAGATCTTCTTTCAGCAACGGCACGCTGTTAATGCCTGCCGTCGGCGCACGGTCATACAGCACGGCCATATCCAACTGACCGTTGATGATGTTTTCGTTTAGCGCACTGCTGCTGTTTTCATGCAGATAAACCATGATATCGGGATACTGTTCCCGTACGGTTTGCAGCAGCGGCATAGTTAAGGCTGAGGCCGCTGTTCCCGGTGCCAGGCCAATCGACACCTGCCCGTTGACCACCTCACCCGCATTCATCACCGCTGACTGTGCCAGTTCGCACTGCCGCAGAATAACGCGCGCATGGCTGTAGAGTAATTTCCCGGCTTCCGTCGGCGTAACGCCGCGCTTGGTGCGGTTGAGAAGCTGCTGTTCCAACTCACCTTCAAGCGTAGCAACCTGCTGGCTCAATGCAGGCTGAGCAATATGCAGCACTTCGGCTGCCCGCGTCAGGCTACCGATATCGACGATTTTCACAAAATATTTCAGCCGTCTTAAATTCATCTTGCCTCCGTTGCTACGTCAAGGTATCTGGCTGGTCTCTGTCAACCAGCTTGCATAAGAGGGAATTGCAATATGCAGACCAGGTTTATTCAGATCGCGAAACATGTCGGGAAATAATTGCTAAGCATCAGAATAAACAGCGTTTATCTGTACCTCCAAAGAGGTAAGTCTGGGAGCGCCGCCGCATTCAGGCGGCGACGCGAGGTGAGCTGCACCGCAACAGTGCGCAATATGTCAAACCAGCGTGCAGCGTCGGCCCTGTGCCAGCAAAGGTTATCGACGTGCCAGCGCCCGGCCCGGTTATGCAGGAGAAAAAGCAGAAAGAGAGAGGCGTTGCTGCGTTGCTGCGTTGCTGCGTGAAAGTCTAAGACTGTTGGCTGAGGAGAAACACGTTATTGCCTGAGTGGTTGATCGATTCGAAACGTCTTCCCACCTATAACGCTAAATATACTCACGTTTTTTTAAAAAGTCAGAAAGGCGAATACTCAAACGCATTTGTGTTGTAGCAAGGCAGATATCCTCTGGCACCAGAGAAAACCCCCACGGGATTTCGGTAAAAAGCTTTTTAGTTTTGCTGTCTTTTATTCACCTCAGCCAGCAAAGCGCGAATACGCAAACGCATTTGTGTTGTAGCAAGGCGGCGCCAGGCGCTTAGGCCCAGGAGCATAGTTAACTATGTGACTGGGATAAGCGCCTGGAGCCAACGCCGCTACGGCGCAAAGGCGGCAGCGTATTAGCGTTTGGCGCGATTGCGTCGCATATCGATGGTAACTGCGGCGACGATGATGATGCCTTTGATGATGTCCTGGATATACGCATCCACCCCAACAAAGGTGAATCCGCTTTTAATCAGACCAAGAATCACCGCACCAATCAGCGTGCCGGTAATACGACCCACGCCGCCCATCAGGCTGCTGCCGCCGATGACCGCTGCGGCAATCGCATCCAGTTCGTAGCCCACGCCCATGCTTGACTGGCCGCTGCTGACGCGTGCCGCCAGCACCACACCCGCCAGGCCTGACAGCGCCCCTGCGATGGTGTAAACGATGATCAGGTATTTATTGACGTTAATGCCGGACACTTTGGCCGAAGTCATATTGCCGCCGATGGCATAAACATATTTGCCGTAACGGGTATGTTTCAGCGCAACGTGAAACACCAGCGCCACAACCAGGAAAATCACCACCGGCATGGCTCCCTGACCAATAGAGGTGAATCCATCGGACAGAAAACTGATGGGGTTGCCCTGGGTGTAATACTGCGCCAGACCGCGCGCGGAGACCATCATACCCAAGGTGGCAATAAACGGCGGGATACCGGTACGGGTAATTAAGACGCCATTGATCAAACCGCACAGTAAACCAACGCCAATGCCGGCAGCAATCGGCACGGCCGCAGGCATATTCACCAGGGATGGAAACATCGGCGTCAGCGTTTCTGAGGTTTGCGCCAGGCTGGCAGCCACCACCGCAGTCAACGCAATCACCGAACCGGAAGAGAGATCGATACCGGTCGTAATGATCACCTGGGTTACGCCGACGGCGATGATGCCGATGATAGCGACCTGTAATACGATTAAAATCAGGCGGTTCGTGTTCATCAGGAACGACTGATCGCGAACATACCAGCCAAAAATTTCAAAAATTAAGGCAATCCCCACCATCACCACAAAGATGCCGGTATCCTTTGGAACCTTGTGACGCAGGTTTGCCAGGAAAGAGGGTTGTTGCTGAGAAGCCTGAGCGGCCGTGGCTTTCATATTACTCATCGTGGTTTCGCGCCTCATTCGGATGCTAACGACAAAATAGTTTCCTGATCGGCCTCTTCTTTATCGAGGATGCCGGTAATGCGCCCACCATGCATCACCATGATGCGATCACTCATGCCCAGAATCTCCGGCAGCTCTGAGGACACCATAATGATGGCGACTCCACGGTTGGCAAGCTCACTAATCAAACGATAAATTTCGGCTTTTGCCCCCACATCGATTCCTCGCGTTGGCTCATCCAGGATCAGGATTTTCGGTTGGGCCAGCAGCCAACGGGCGATCAAGACTTTCTGCTGATTGCCGCCGCTCAGGTTATTGATGATTTGATCCATGGTAGGGGTTTTGATATTCAGACGGCGGATTTGATCCATGCAGTCCTGAGCCATTTTGACATGGCTGACAAAGCCGCTTTTACCGCTGTATTCCGGCATATTGACAATGCTCATGTTCTCCAGCACCGATAACACCAAAAACAATCCTGACTTTTTACGATCCTCGGTCAAAAACGCCATGCCCTTTTCGATTGCGACCGAGGGTGAGTCAATATTCGCCGGGATGCCGTCAATCAGAATTTCGCCGCTGTCAAAATGCGCCATGCCAAACAGGCTTTCCATCACTTCGCTGCGCCCGGCACCGACCAGGCCTGCCACACCGAGAATTTCTCCCCGGCGCACACCGAAACTGATGTCGGTAAAGCGGTCTTTGCAGCTCAGATGACGAACGGTCAGCACCTCTTCCCCGATGGCATTATTGAATTTCGGGAAAAGCTGTGTCAGCTCACGCCCGACCATTTTGGTAATCAGAGACTGGCGCGTGAACGCACTGGTACTGTCACTGCCTACCCAACTGCCGTCACGAAACACACTAATCTCATCCGTGATGGCAAAGATCTCATCCATTTTGTGACTGATATAAACGATGGCTTTACCCTGCTCGCGCAGATCGCGAATGATGGTAAATAAATGTGCGACTTCGGTTTCCGTCAGCGCAGAGGTGGGTTCGTCCATAATGACAATGTCGGCATTCCAGGACACCGCTTTGGCAATTTCCACCATCTGCTGTGAGGCAATGCTCAGTTCGCCTACCATGCGGTCGGCTTTCAGTTTGATATTTAGCCGGTTAAGCAGCGCCTGGGTTTCTTTATTCAACTGGGCATGGTCGACAAAGCCAAATTTAACCGGCTCCCGTCCAAGCCAGATATTTTCAGCCACGGTCATGTGCGGCACCAGATTCAGTTCCTGATGGATCATTGAAACACCGGACCGTAACGCATCCATCGTGTCCCTGAATTGCACTGGCTCCCCTTTAATCTTGATGGTGCCCTGATCGGGACGGTAAATCCCGATCAGGCACTTCATTAAAGTGGATTTGCCCGCGCCATTTTCACCCATCAAAGCATGTACCGTTCCGGAACGTACGCGCAGCGACACATTATCCAGTGCCTTCACACCCGGAAAGAACTTGCTGATGCCTTCGGCTTCAAGCGCAAAAGCGGTCATACATCACCTCCGTACTACGGGTTCAGACGTTTATTTTTGGTTCATAGTGGTGTATTTGGTGTAGTTGTCTTTGGTGATCAGCTGGAACGGGATATCGACAATCTTCTGCACTTTTTCACCGTTTGCCAGCTTGATGGCGGTCTGAACAGCGCCTTCACCCTGCCCTTTTGCATCCTGGAATACGCTGGCCACCATCTTGCCGTTCTTGATCATCTGCAACGCATCCGGTGTGCCATCCACGCCTGCTACCAGAATGTGTTTATCGTTCTTGCCTAATGCCTGAATGGCACCAATCGCCATTTCATCGTTGTTTGACGCGATGGCATTGATATCATCGCCAGCGGTCATCCAGTTGCTCACGACATCTACCGCATCGTTACGGCTGAATTTCGCCGTCTGCTTTTGCACCACTTTAATATTCGGGTATTTCGCCACTACGGCTTCCACACCTTTGGTGCGTTCGCGGGTTGATTCGTTAGCCAGATCACCTAATAAGATGGCAACATTGCCCTTACCGTTCATGGCCTTCGCCAGGGCTTCCATCTGCAAACGGCCCGCCAGTTCAGAGTCGGAGCCTACAAAAGCCATTTTGTCGCCTAACTGGGCCTGCGGTTTACGGTTTACGAATACCAATGCCACACCGGCCTTGGACGCCTGATCGATAATCGGTTTTACGGCGTCAGTGTCGACTGGGTTAACAATAATGGCGTCGACGCCCTGTCCAATAAAGTTCTGTACTTGCTGGAGCTGCTGGGCCACATCGCCTTTGGCATCTTCGATCTGGCCTTTTACGCCATCTTTTTTCATCTCATTTTGTACGGCGTTACGCACAATCGTCAGAAAGTTGTCATCAAATACCGCCATAGAAACACCCACGGAAATATCTTTCGCCATCGCAGCGGCGGGCAACATGCAGGCTAACAGTGAGGCAACAATCGTTTTTTTGATGTTCATAGGGACCCTTCTTATTTGTTAACTTGCTAGCGAATAACGCTTTGAATGAAAAATATTTTTTACATTCGAGCCGCTTCGCTGGCGTTTTTATGGAAAATTTGAGGTAAGGCAACTCCGTTAATGCTTTTTTTCAATCCACCATTACTTTTCTTATCTACATGATTTTACTAAATAAGGATGAGACACCCTCTTTACGCTGGCACGTCCATCCCACTTTCCCGCGCCGAACAGTTTATTTATTCCATATATTTTGTTTTTGAAATTTTTATCATAAAAGCACTGAAACAAGTGTTTTGATATCGTCAAATAACAAAACTTTGACATGCGTCTAACATCTACTGAGAAATGGGTTTAAAGTGAGATCCTGTTAGCAGTTTGAAAAGCAAGCGAATGTGTCTGATATTCGCCAAAGCGCTGCTTTTACGAGCACTTGAACGCAAACGATGAAAGAGTGCTTTGACATCCCGAACTGACGCCGCTACTATTCGCCCCGTTCCAACAATTCCTCTGTAGTTCAGTCGGTAGAACGGCGGACTGTTAATCCGTATGTCACTGGTTCGAGTCCAGTCAGAGGAGCCAGATTTTGAAAAGCCCGCTCAGGGAAACCTGAGCGGGCTTTTTGCTTGCTGGGGGTTAGCGTTTGTGGCGTCGCCCGGTAAGACGGCTGCATGGGAATAGCGCGATCGCCAAATCTTTTCCGGTTTAACCCCTAACGCAGCCGCAATAAGGCTTTCCCCTTTCGGCCAGGGCCGCGTGAGTGCATTGGCCAATGTGGATAAGGCCAAACCCGCCTTGCGCGACAGCGCTGTCTCTTGTTTCTTTATTCCCGCGATGATATCTGCCGGATGCCAGTCCTGATTTTCCATCCTGCTCACTCCGCGTTATGCAAACGCATCGTATAATCCCATTTTGGGATAAAGATCGAGATAAAACGATGTCGACTATCTATACAGAAGAATATCAACGCGTTGTTAAAGCATTACGTGATGCAAGAGTAGCGAAAGGCATTACCCAGCAGCGGCTGGCGGATGCGCTCAATAAACCCCAATCCTTTATCGCTAAGATTGAAAGTGGTGAGCGGCGATTAGATGTGATCGAGTTCGTCCATGTGGCACGGCTGCTGGGAATTGAGCCTGCGCCGCTTCTGGAGGAGATAGTGCCGAAACGAAAAATAGCGCTGAAACAGAATTGAGAGGCCGGGCAGGCGTGCATTACGGCTACGCCATTTTACTGAATGAAGAAGGCTGCCTGGTGCCAGGACCGACGCAAGGTACGCGACAGAGAAAATACGGGTGGTGTGCCTGTCACTGGCCTTTTCAATCGCCTGAAAAATCAGAACGGGTGAGCTGGTCGCGCCACATGGCAATTGATGATGAAAGAACCGGGTGGAATATCAGGGTGCAGACGGGCTGCACAGCCTTCAATAGCCTTGGGAATGCCTCATCCGTTTCAAAGCCAACCGTGTTCTGAAGGGCGGTGACGACCAAAAAACCTTATTGGGGTGTAAAGGATGACCATCAATAATCTGCAGGTCACACAGCCCGTCATTGCGCATTTCACGAGAAAGCTTAACGCGTCATGGCGATGTCATAGTCAGCCTGACGCGCAACCTTTCCTTCGCGATTACAACACCTCTGCCCACGTCATAATCAGTTTGGCCTGCACAGGCTCGGCCAGCAGACTGGCATCTGGCTGCCAGCTGTCCCAGTCGCGGAAAGCACTGAAATCAAGCCCGGCCAGCGTTTCCAGCGAGCGGACAGAGACACGGTATTCGTCCACCTGCGGCACCGCTTCCGGCTGCAAGGAAGGCAACACGCGGCGCGGCTCATCCAGCAACTTATCCTGACTGACCAGCAAGGCGGTCGCCTGCGGTTTGCCCTGTGGCCCGATGCGCAGAACCACTTTCCAGAACATCAGCGGCACCTGTAACTCTCCATATTGCCGATGTTGATCGTTAAGTATCGGTCCGGTCAGCACGCTAATCTGCTGTTTGGTCTTGAGCACGCCATATTCCAGGATATAGCGCTCGACGCCTTGCCAGTACTGTACGCTCTGGTTAAAGCGAAAATGCTGCGGTGAGCAGTTGGTAAAATGAAACGTATCTTTGTTGGCGCGCACCGCCTCGGCCGCCGTGCCCCAGGTGGGATCGCTGCGGCGAGTAAGATGACCGCGGTCGAACCAGCGGCTGAACGCACTATAGAACGACTGCCCGGTAACGTAGCGGCTGTCGATGCGGCTGTCTTCAGACCAGCGATCGCCTTCGGGGAGCAGAGAAGGCTGCCCGCTGCCACGGTCAATGTTGATATAGCGCGCGCCATCAATATTGGTGGCGGTGAAAAATGCCAGCTTGCGTTCAGCATTCATCAGCAGGGAAAAGTGTTCGTAATCCAGCCTTGCCTCAGCGCCGTTGCGCCCGTCACGCAGGGGCGCGACTTCACCGGAACGCGGGGCGATAATCGCGGCCATATCGATGTGGGTATCAGCCAGAAAGTCCGCCTGAAAACCGTCGCGGTTACGATAATTTTCGTCCGGCGCGGCGGCACCTGGAAGCGCGTAGTCCGGTGCGGGTTCAGCCTTGAGTGCCTGCATCAGGATTGCCTGCCGGTCAGCAGGCAGCGTCGGCAGTTCGCCTTTCAGCCAGTCAGTGAGCGCGCTGATGCGTATACCTTCGTTAACCCATTTCCCGTTATCTTCAACACCGCCATGATGGAGTGCCACCAGTTGCCAGCCATCGTTGAATACCGGCGCACCCGACGAGCCGCCTTCGCTGTCGGCCTCGTAGTGTAGAAACTGTTCGTGACGGGCTAACAGCGCATTATTGCGCAGCGTAATTTGCTGTGGCGCACCAGCCGGGTGATGGATCAGATTAAGGCTGATGCCCAGTGCATGTTTATCGTTGCGATCGTTAAGCGCCAGCGGCAACGGATTCTCAGCGCTGTCGTTAAGCGCTTCTCCCAGCGCGACTAGCGTGCAGTCAAAGGCGTCCGTCGGACTGGTAAGCCAAAAGCGTTCTGCATCTACGCTATAAAGACGCCCCTGAATAAGCTCGTCCGCCTCGCCCTGACGGTAGCCGAACTGAAGTGTAATACGGCCTGATGCCGCGGGGTCAGACAGCAGATGATGGTTAGTCACAAAGAGGTTGCCGTGGGTGAGAAATCCACTGCCTTTCGGCACGCCATCTTCTCTGACCAGCGCCACGGCTTTGGCCGCGCGCAATCCTTGCTGCAAAAAAGATACCGGTAGCAGATCGTTCGTGCCGATGATGACACTCTGGCGGGCGCGTTGCTGAAACGCATAGCGTTGCGCGCGTCGTTGATCCGGCTCCGCCTGCTGGCCCTGGCTGAGCGCTGTGCGTGTCTGCTGTCGTTGTCCGGCCGTTACCGCCAGCCTTGCGGCTATCTGCGCTTTCAGTTGCTCGTTCATTCGCCTCTCCGTGATAAGGTTATGCACCCTTTTAACCATAGCTGCTGCTTATCACGGCACAAGCGGCGCGAATATCACCGCGCGCACCAACGCCCTGCCCTCATCCGTTAAGGGCCAGGTCATGTATCTGAAAGGCGATTGAACGAATGCTTAAATGGAACCTTACAAAGGGACTATTGCGGGCGAAATAACCAGGCTGTTGAAACCTTCAGCAAAGGGTTCAGAAGCCGGTAAAACCGCTTTGACTCAGCATCCTGACTCCATTAGTATGCGCCCTGTAGCACGATTCCTCTGTAGTTCAGTCGGTAGAACGGCGGACTGTTAATCCGTATGTCACTGGTTCGAGTCCAGTCAGAGGAGCCAGATGTATGTTTTCATGCATCTTCCCGAATCTTTATACGATTAAAATTCAACAGGTTAGCGTGAAAAGTCTTTCCGATGCATTTTCATTTTCCCCTCCGCATCGGGAAAGATTGGTGGTCTGATTTGGGGTCATTTCAGTTCGATAATGGCGTAACCACTCTACGTCCCTGAACGACACGACAATCCGCAGCGTAAAACCATCCGCTAAACCTTACAAAGTTTCCGATTCTCATGGCCTGTCCCTTTTCGTCAATCCAGCCGGTTCACGTCTCTGGTGTCTCAAATATCGTATCAATGGTAAAGAATCCCGCCTCGGCTTAGGTGCCTATCCCGATGTTTCTCTGGCTTATGCCCGGCAGCAACGTGATGGCATACGCAAGGTGCTGGCGCAGAATATCAATCCAGCACAGCAACGTATCGCCAGGAAAGCTGCCCGCTCACCGGAAAAAACGTTTAAGCACATTGCATTGAGCTGGCACAAGCGCAACAGAACATGGTCACAGAACCACTCCGTCCGTCTGCTTGCCAGTCTCCGGTTTTTTTCCTTCCCATATACCAGGGTCAGTCCCGCAGATTGTCGTTTTGGTTAGTTTAATAATGGCATCAGTAGCTTCCATAACCGTTGGACGAACCCTTTCCTCAACACGAATATCATTTTTCCCGTGATAAACCATTGCTTTCATTTTTCTTTGCATGTTAATCACCCTTCTCTTTTTTATAAAATCGCTCCAGTTTAAATAACATTGAAAAAAATACTCACAAAATTATCTTAGTTTTGAAAAATTAAACTATTGGGGATTAGCTCACAAAACCAGCGTGATATTAATTGGCATTAAAGTCCGCCACCCGTTATTAATAACTTAGCACCCACATGAGACCGCTATTAAAATAGATAAAAAACACGCCTGGTGAGAAAGATTATCCGATTAATTTTGGCTGAATTGGTTAACAGATTGGCTATATTGCGCAATGACACTTTACCTTTAAATCCATATCATTTTTAGCGATCATGTCTATTTTGATCGTATGCGCAACCGTCATATCCCTAATTAACAACTTGTGGCGATATCGAACCCATTATTATGATGTTCAATGCAATGGACATGATGTGCAGCGCGTTGACGCCGACAATTACGGAAATTCAGCATGTTCAACAGGCAGACTGTCCTTGTACTCATATCAAACTGTTATTATCCGCGCCCATCGAGTGTGGTAGTGGGCATGAAGTATGCGCTGGCTATAATCTCACTGACATTCTTTGCTCTTTTTTCGAGCATGCTGCAAGCCGAAGCGATAACCGTTCATCATACTCAGGGGATAACCAGCGTACCGGTCAAGCCCAGGGTTGTGGCTGTACTTGATATCGCTGCACTAGATACCCTTTCCACGATAGGGGTTGATGTTGCTGGCGTTCCCACACTCAACTATCCCCCTTATCTCGCTAAATTTGGGGAAAGCCGTTACCGGAAGGTTGGTTCACTTTTCGAGCCCGATTACGAAGCACTTAATGCGCTGTCCCCTGACCTGATCATCGTGGGGGGACGTTCATCACCCAAGTACACCCAATTAGCAAAGCTCGCCCCTACCATCGACCTTAGTCCTGACTTTCAACACCGGGTTGACAGCGCCATATCGCATGCGCAGCTTCTTGGAGAAATATTTGGGAAGCAAGCCGAGGTTGACCGTCGTACCAGCAAGCTACGTGCAACAGTAGAGGCACTTCGAGCACAAACGTCGAAAATGGGGACAGGACTGCTGGTGATGACCAGCGGTGGACGCATCGCGGCGCTCGGCCCAAACTCTTGGTTTGGTACACTTTATAACGACTTTGGCGTGCAACCCGTGACGCGCAAACTGGATGATGGCCCTCACGGCCAGGTGATATCCTCTGAGTTCATTCTCGAAACGAATCCTGACTGGCTTTATGTGATTGATCGTGACGCGGCCATAGGGGAAAAAGGAGCATCAGCCCAACAGCTGCTGGATAATGAACTGGTGCGTCAAACTAAAGCCTGGAAGGCTGGTCACGTTGTCTACCTTGATCCTGTCGCATGGTATATTGTTGGCGACGGACTCACTGCGCTTCAGTCAATGGCTGATGAAGTTTCCCTGGCAATAACGAAGACAAAATGACGTCTCCAGCGCACGTTGACAAATCGTCAGTGAAAGGACTTTTGATCGCACTGAGCGTTATCGGATTGCTTTCCCTTATTAGCCTCTTTATCGGTGCGACGACAACTTCGCCTGTATCGCTTTTTGCAGGCAATACGACATCGACTATAAGCATTCTGCTGGCTAGCCGCATTCCGAGGACCCTTGCATTGCTCCTCGCTGGAAGTTCCATGGCTGTTGCTGGCCTGATCATGCAAATGCTTTCGCGAAACCGATTCGTGGAGCCTGGCACAGCAGGTACGATTGAGTCCGCCACTCTTGGGTTATTGCTGGCTGCGCTACTGGCCCCCGGGCTGCCTGTGCTCGCGCGCATGCTTGTGGCATGTTGTACCGCCCTTCTGGGAACACTGCTGTTCCTTGTCATCCTGCGACTGTCGCCCATGCGCTCGCCATTAATGGTTCCGCTCGTCGGCCTGATGCTCGGCGGCGTAATCAATGCAATGGCGACATTTCTTGCCTACCGCTTCGACCTTATTCAGTCCCTCGTAGCCTGGTCTACTGGGGACTTTTCATCGGTTCTGCGCGGCCGCTATGAACTACTGTGGATCTCATTTGGCGCAGCCGTCCTCGCTTACATTGCAGCCGACAGGTTCACTGTGGCAGGACTTGGACAGAATTTCGCAAATAACCTGGGCCTGAACTATCGGCTGACACTCATTACCGGGCTGGTCATCGTTTCAATCGTAACGGCTGCAGTGGTCGCGACGGTAGGTGCAATTCCCTTTGTCGGTCTTGTCGTGCCAAATATCATCAGCATGATGATAGGCGATAATTTGCGCAGGTCAGTACCCTGGACCGCCACTCTCGGCGCCGGTTTCGTACTGAGTTGCGACATTCTAGGTCGCTCCGTAAACCAACCCTTCGAGATCCCAGTGGGCCCCATCATAGGGATTGCTGGCAGTGTGATTTTCCTTTTCATCCTCAAAAGGGGAGCTGCACGATTTGATTGAATCTCAAGAGATAAGACCCGTTATAGTAATCATTTTGCTCGCTACACTGACATTACTCTTATCAGTGGCTTTCATGACAGTCGGTGCAGGAGGACATTGGTCTTTTGTGCTACCTCTTCGTGCACAAAAGCTCGCAGGGCTTTTGTTAGTTGGTTATTCGATAGCCGTCTCTACTGTGCTATTCCAGACCATAACCCAGAATCGTATTCTGACGCCATCCGTCATGGGTTTCGATGCACTGTACGTATTTATTCAGACCTTAGTGGCATTCACCATAGGCTATGTCCACGACGCTACCATCAACCCATTTCTACGTTTTGCAGTCGAGACATTCGTCATGATCGGTTCAGCAACCCTGCTCTATAGCAGACTCTTCGCCGGGGGGCGCAGAGACCTGATGTTTCTGGCGATGGCCGGTCTCGTTTTCGGTGGGCTACTGCGAAGTCTGTCAAATTTCCTGCAGCGTGTTATCAATCCGGGGGAATTCGCCGTCCTGCAGGACCGCCTCTTTGCAAGCTTCAATCTTATCGACGCCAGCCTGCTATTCATAGCAGCAATACTTGTCCTTAGCGTCTCGCTGATAGGCTGGAGAATGCGGCACAGCTTTGATGTGTTGGTGCTAGGGCGAGACACCGCGATCAATTTAGGCATTGATTACAAACGAACGGTTAGAGCCATCCTGATGATGATTGCCATCCTCGTATCGGTCTCTACGGCATTGGTTGGGCCGGTTACTTTCTTCGGCCTGCTGGTAGCCAATCTAACTTATCGTTTTGTCGGGAATGCGCGGCATGCTCTGATGCTACCGGCCTCTGTGCTGATCGCGATGACGTGTCTGGTCTGCGGGCAGTTTGTTCTGGAGAGGCTATTTGGCTTTAATACCGGCCTGAGCATTATAATTGAGTTCTTCGGCGGTATTACTTTCATTATATTAATCATGCAGAAGGCGCGATGATAAAAACGCACGCACTCACTAAACGGTACGGCACAATTACGACTGTGGACAACGTCTCAGTGAGTATACCTAAAGGCGGACTGACATCCATCATCGGTCCTAATGGTGCAGGTAAATCCACACTTATGATGCTCATTAGCAGGTTATTGCCAGCAACCAGTGGAACAGTGACGGTTGACGAGATGAATGTCGTTAACACGCCCACGAACATACTTGCACAACGTCTGGCAATTCTACGCCAGGATAACCATACCAGCGTGCGCCTGACCGTCAGTGACCTGGTAGCTTTTGGCCGCTACCCGCACTCGAAAGGACGTTTCACCCAAGATGATCGAGAGCATATTGAGCATGCACTTGAGTATCTGGACATAACATCGTTGCGCGATTGTTTCCTTGACGAGCTTTCAGGTGGACAGCGCCAGCGCGCCTTTATTGCAATGGTCCTGTGTCAGGACACCGATTACCTGTTACTCGATGAACCCCTGAACAGTTTAGACCTCAAGCATGCTACTGCTACAATGAAGATTCTTCGAAGAGCAGCAGACGATCTGGGTAAAACCGTCGTATTAGTGCTTCATGATATCAACTTTGCTTCGTACTATTCAGATCACATTATTGCGATGTCCGCAGGCAAAATATATTGTGAGGGTTCTCCTGACCAGGTTATTAGAGCTGAACGTCTCGGCCAACTTTATGATATGAAGGTTAGTGTCCATGAACTGAGTGGGCAACGGATAGTGACTTACTACGAATGATATACAAAATATTTTAACGTTGCCCTTTCAGACATCTGAATAAACTGTTTTCGTGAAAAAAAAGCATTAATAAATATAAATCACATGCAAATACTTTCATGAAAATAATGTACCGTGTTAAACAGTTGAGAGAAAACAAGGCGAATGTGACGGGTGCTGGTGGTCCTGACAACCGCCATTTTTCGGTTTCGCTTGTCATTCAGCCAGTTAATGGCAAAGGCGATCCTGGTGAGAGGAGCAAGATTTAGAGAAGCCCGCTCAGGGAAACCTGAGCGGGCTTTTTGCGGGGTATCGCTAACGCACCTTGAAACCCGATTGATGTTGGCAGGCAACACTTTCAGATGGCCTCACTGTTTACACATCGATCATGATTGCCTTCACGCGACGGGCAACGTCCATACATTTCCCTTTCCAGACGGGCACTGATCAATAAAAAATTCGTTTATCAATGGTTTATAGATCGGTAATCAATCGGGATGCTAGTGTTCTGGCTGATAAAAAATTTATAATATGCCCCCCACTGAGAGGCAGTTGATGAGTACGCGCTTTCTTTATTTTGCCTTAACAGTATTGCTAACTGGATGTGTAGCACGGTCTCATGAACCCGATCCGTTACAGGTGCAGTTCGCTAATTATGGCACGCTGCCTAATAACTATAAAACGCTAGTCAAAGATACGTTTTATTATCATCTAAAAGATCCCTATAGCGCCCATTATCGTTTTTTCCAGCCCTATAGAGGATATTCATGGATCATGAATGTTCCCGAAGATAAAGAAGAATTGATGTTCGGTTGGATCATTCCCGGCATGGTTAACGCTAAAAACAGTTACGGAGCCTATGTCGGTCAGAGGAAGTTCATTGTGATTTATTCAAATGGCCAATATCACAACCTTAACTACATCAAAGGTACAAAAAAAATTGGCCGGCCGCTTTAAAACTACATGAGCTTTTGGCCGTTGAGCAAGCCGGGAACGTATCGGCGTGACATCAGGATAGAGCCACCATACGGAGTATGATGGCCAGGCGATAACAGAACCTGGATTTACCAGAGCCATGGTTTCATTATGTGCTTTTAATCGGGTAGGTCGTTAAAGGTTTAATTTCCTTTAAGACAAACATGCTTTGCATCTCTTTGATACGCGGCAGCCTGCGCACGACAGACATGGCGAAATCGGCGTACGAGTCGAGGTCGGTTGCCACCACCTGCAACAGAAAGTCAGCGTCGCCGCCTATGCTGTAGCAGGCCACAACGTCCTCCAGTGCGGTCACCTGCTGCTCAAACTTTTCCGCTTCAGCTTCGCTGTGACAGTCAATGACCACCCGAATAAACACCATTACCCCAGAGCCGGTTTTTTTTCGATCCAGTACCGCCCGATAGCCCTGTATCACGCCCTGTTCTTCCAGTTTGCGAACTTTGCGCCAGCACGGTGAGGCGGACAGGCCAATTTTATCGGCCAGTTCCTGATTGGTGATGCGCGCATCGCCCTGCAATACGCTTAAAATTTTTATTTCTGTCTTGTCGAGTGCCATAGAGGTCAGTTCCTTTCCGATTAAGGCATAAAACAGGTAAATTCTTGCAAAGAGTAAGGCATATCGACGTGATTCAGACAACCCATTTCTGGTCAGCTCCGGCATACTGTATTCACCCTGTGTTGTGTGCGGTGCGAGAGGTGAATGCATTACAGACAGGATGAAACGCAACGAAGTAAGGCGGATAAGGGCATTTTACTTCGCCTCTGAGCGAGCGTGCTGTCAGGGCTACAGGACTCGTGAACAGACGCATACATGTCATCTAAAGAAAGGAAATGCTATGCCTGCCAATGCAGAATTACTGCCTTATGTTTTGGCGCTTGGCCTGGCCGCCGCGATTCCTGGCCCGGGCATGACGGCGATTGTCGCGCGCAGCTTAAATGGCGGTTCACTGGCCGGCTTAGCCGCCCTGGCGGGCGTGATAATGGGCGATCTGTTTTATCTCACCCTTGCCGTTTTTGGCCTTGGCGTGGTCGCGCATACCTATACCGCTCTCTTTACCCTGATTAACTGGGCGGCTGCACTTTATTTGGGTTTTCTGGCCTGGCAGTTTTGGTCTTATCAACCCCATGCAATCAACATCGACCAGAAAGTGACGCGTCAGCAACTGGCTTCAGCCTGGCTGTCCGGTCTGAGTATTACGCTGGGTAACCCCAAAACGATTGCTTTTTATCTGGCAATACTGCCGCTGGTGATTTCCCTGGAGACGATCTCACTGAAATTTTGGGGGACAGTGCTGGTGCCCGTTACCGCCGCGGTATTACTGGCTGTCGGCGCAATGTTTATATTGGCGGCGATGAAAATCCGGGTTTTTCTGACCAGCCCGCAATCGCTGCAGATAATGTACAAAGTGGTAGGCGTGATTATGCTGCTGGCCGCCATCGGTATGATCGTAAAAACGCTGTAATGCAGCAATAACGTCAGAGGGGAAAAGGTGCCGCTGCCTTATCGAGAACGCACCTCAGAACAGACTGATTAATCCTGATTGGCCGGGGGATTTTCCCCTGTCGGCGCAACAGTATTGTTTCGCTGTGGTAGTATCAGCCTCTTACTTTCTCGTTATCAGGCAACCCGTTGAGCACTATGTCGGACACTACGAAACGCAAAAACGATCCCGAAGGGCTTAAAAAACGCATTCTGGCTGGTGCACTGAAAACCTTTGCCGAATTTGGTATGCAGGGTGCTCGCCTGGAGCAGATTGCCGAGAATGCCCAGACCACCAAACGCATGGTGGTTTACCATTTTGGCAATAAAGAGCAGCTCTATATCGATGTGCTGGAACAGGTTTATCAGCAGATCCGGGAACACGAAACCGGCCTGAATCTGGCGGCAATGCAACCTGAGCAGGCCATAACCAAACTGGTTGAGGCCAGTTTTGATTACCATGTTTCTCATCCAGACTTTATTCGGCTGATCTGCATGGAAAACCTGTCCCGCGGTCGCTATATCGCGCAGTCAGCCCGCCTGGGCCAGCTGAACCGTAGTGCGCTGGATCTGCTGGATGACATCCTCAGTCGGGGACAGCAGCAGGGGCTGTTTATTCAGGAAGTCGAGACGCTGGATGTACATCGCCTTATCAGCAGTATCTGCGTGCATCAGGTATCGAACCGGTTCACGTTTAATACTCTGTTCAGCCCCGACAAAGATGAAGCGGACATTATCCGTCGTAACCGCCAGTTAGCGGTCACGGCCACCCTGCGTTATATCTGTCGCTAGCGGCCAGCATCCCGGGCGTAAAAAGCAATAGTCTATGCTTAAGAGGTATTTTTAATATCACTTAACTAAGGACTGCAGTTTGAGCAGAGACGCCAACCTTTATCCGCTACGCCAGACCCACGTTGATCCGCACGATGATGCTGTCTGGAACTGGGCGCAAAATGCACAAATTGGGACGCGTCAGCAGGTAAAACACCCCGCTGATGAAGCCGCGCTTCAGCAGTTATTGCGTGAATCCAGTGGCAAGGTACGCGTGACCGGCAAAACCTATTCCCCTGGCAGAATGTTGTCCGTGCACCCGGACGAGTTGCTGCTGGATCTCAGTGCGCTGACCGGCCTTGTCCGCAGCGACGAGAACAGCGTGACCTTCGCGGCTGCCACACCGCTGGAAGACATCTACAGCACCTTGACCGACATGGATCGCATGCTCGCCTCTTCGCCCGGCGTCATTTCCGTACAGACGCTGGCGGGCGCAATGGCGACCGGCACCCACGGTCAGGGCCTGCAACAGAGTTCGATTGCCGATGAAGCTGAGCACATCCGCATGGTGCTGAGCGACGGTTCAGTTCGTGAGCTGTCACGTGGTGATGCGGATTTTGCTGCTGCGCAGGTTTCCCTTGGCGTGCTTGGCATCGTCACTGAGGTCACCTTGCGCACCCAGCCTTTTCGTATTTTCACCTGCCATAAAAATGCGGTTCCCGCAGATAACCTGGAAAGTGATTTGCTGCGCTGGAATGACGAATACGAACTCAGCAAAGCCTGGTGGTTTGTGGATGACAACCTGATGCACGTGTGGAATGCGCATCAGGCCAGTGAAGACGAGATCCAGCATTATGAGAAGAATGGCCGTGAAGTCGTGGAGCACGCTGATGAAGGTGATGACAGCCTGAACGACACCATCGATCAGACGCTGGAACATATGCATCGCGACACGCAGATTCACGGTAAAGGCGGCAAACAGTTCCGCACCGTGACACGTTTTCGGGATTTTACCGATGTCACCGGCGATATCTATCAGCTGTTCTGTCGCGGCATTGCCGTGCCGCAGATCAACGTAGAGATCGGCGTGCCGCTGGAAAAAACACCGGCGGTTATCCGCAAGATTAAACGCTGGTATGCCGAAAATCGCCCGCACATGCACTATCCAATTATCCTGCGCTGTACCGGTGCCTCATCGGCCTGGCTGAGCCCAGCCTTCGACCAACCCACCTGCTTCTTTGGCTTTGTGGTGTATTACGCCGATGACGGTTCCCTTTCTGAAGCGGGCCTGCACTTTTTAACTGAGGTGGAGAAACTGCTGGCAGAAGAAGGCGGTCGTCCTCACTGGGGCAAATATTATGATGCCTCGCTGTACCGTTGGCAGGATCTCTATCCCCACTGGGGAGCCTTCCGCGCCCTACGGGAGCAGCGCGATCCGCAAAGCCGCCTTAGCAACGACTACACCACCGCACTGTTTAATGAAACCGATAAGGGATGATATGTTTGCCTGGGTAACCTTACTGACGCAACCGGATTATCTGGTGGGCGTGAAAGCGCTGCACCGTTCACTGATGCAAAGTAAAACGCGCTGGCCACTGGTGGTCATGGCAACCGATGCCATTGATGCACAAGACTGCGCCGCACTGGAAGATGAAGGCTGTGTGATCCATCGTGTTGACGGACTTTATCCGCACAGCGATCTGAACGCGCACTATGCGTCTGAACGCTTCGGGGAAGTCTGGACCAAACTGCGTGCATGGCAGTTGACCGATTATCAGCGGGTCGTGTTTCTGGATGCCGATATGCTGGTCTTACAGAACATGGATGAACTGTTCTCACTGGATCTCGGTGACAACTTTCTTGCTGCCTGTCATGCCTGCCGCTGCAATCCCAACCAGATCGACGCCTATCCTGACAACTGGCAACCCGAATTCTGTCACTATACCTGGCAGGAACGTGAGGAATCGCCACCCGCGCATCTGGATGACTACCTCAACGGCGGCTTTCTGGTACTGAAGCCCGATAACGGCGTGTTTGAAAAACTGGAAGCCCGCATTGCGGCTATCGATGACCTGAGCGAGTACACCTTTTCCGAGCAGGATTTGCTGAACGAGGCCTTTAAAGGCCAGTGGATGCCGCTCTCTTATGTTTACAACGCCCTGAAAACGCTGCGTTTCCAGCATGACAAACTGTGGGAATGTGACGACGTCAAGAACCTGCATTACATTCTGGATAAGCCGTGGCAGCGCGATCTGTCTCAGCCTGTCAGTCAGCGCGATCGCTACTATGCGATGGACAAGCTGTGGTGGGATAAAGCGTCAGCCTGATCAACGTTGACCGGCCCCGACATGATGCTCGGGGCCGACTTTATGTTGTGCAGCCATAAGTATGATGTAACTAAGACCTATACCGCCTTCCAGCGTCTTTCTGCTGCCGACAGGGCTATCGCCTCCAGCACCTTCTGCACCTGCAATCCTTCTGCAAAATCTGGCCACATGCGGTCGCCCGCAGCGATACCATTAATCAAATCGCGAATTTCTACCGTTTTCTGATCGTTAAAGCCGATGCCATGGCCTGCCGAAACGCAGAAGTTAGCATAGTCCGGATGCGCAGGCCCGGTTAGCAGCGTTTTGAAGCCCTGCCGCCCTGCCGGTTCATCATGAATATAGAGCTCAAGTTCCGCCATGCGCTCCTGGGTATAACGCAGCGTGCCTTTGGTGCCGGTCACGACATAGGTCAGCCCCATCTTGGCGCCGCAGGCGATGCGCGAGGTTTCAATTACGCCGTGCGCGCCATTGTGAAAGCGCAGCAAGGCACTGGCCTGGTCTTCGTTTTCTACCGGCAACTGACGGCTCAGGTCTTTTGGGTCCGGGCGGGTTTTAATCACCGTCATCATATCCCCACTGACTTCAGCAATGTTGCCTACGAGATAGTGCGCCATATTGACGATGTGCGCGGCCAGATCCCCCAGTGCACCTAACCCGGCCAGCGCTTTCTGGCAGTGCCAGTCGAGCGGCGTTTCCGGCTTCGCCAGGTAGTCTTCATTATGGGTGCCATAAAAATGCACCACCTCACCGATTTCGCCCCGCGCAATGATTTCTTTTGCCAGCTGGCTGGTGGGATTCTTCATGTAATTGAAGCCCACCAGGGTTTTAACCCCTGCCGCATTGGCCGCCTCTACCATCTCCTGCGCATCGGCCACCGTCAGAGACAGCGGCTTTTCAGAATAAACGTGCTTGCCGTTGGCAATGGCAGCCAGCGCCATCTCTTTGTGCAGGAAATTGGGCGCGCAGATGTCTACGACGTCAATATTCGGGTCGCATACCAGCGCATGCCAGTCACCCGTGGAGCGGGAAAAGCCAAAGGTGGCGGCCTGCTTTGCCGCCAGTTCGGGATTAACCTCTGCCAGCATCTCACGCACGATCTCCCCTTTTAACGCAAACACCGCCGGTGCCTGGGCATAGGCGATCGCATGGCAGCGACCGATATAACCGCTACCGATCATGCCGATTCTGACTTTATTCATTTTGACTCCGGGCTGACAGAGAAAGGATTAAATGAAATTTAAATTCCATTTAAGGGTATTTCAAACTAAAAATGAAATAACTGTGACGAACCTAAAGAACATTCGTGCAACCAGGCCTTTCAGAGTCGTTAAGAAATGGAACAGAGATTCTGTTTATTGAATAAAAGGTGCAGTTTGCGGCCATTTTTGGCGGTCACAAAGCAGAGCGGAACGGCTGAACCGCGGGAGTTGGCGAGTATTTCAGCAATTAGACAGTTTTGTGAAAAAGAGCTTTGACAAGCCTGCGGGACGTCGATAATATGCGCCCCGTTCAAACGATTCCTCTGTAGTTCAGTCGGTAGAACGGCGGACTGTTAATCCGTATGTCACTGGTTCGAGTCCAGTCAGAGGAGCCAAATTTTAAGAGCCCGCTCAGGGAAACCCGAGCGGGCTTTTTGTTTTTTTATTTTACCCACCAGCGCTGACGGACGTCAGGTAGAAGAAGACGGCAAGTCGTGCTGGATGCTAACCGGGCTGGCGCGCAGGGCTTTTATATTTAACCAGGCGTTGCTACCTGCGTGCGGCAAAAGATGAAGATCGTCCTTAAGGCGTTTTTTGGCCTGACGCTTCCCCTTTATGACTTATCGATCCGCAGCACAATACATCCCAGGCTAATTTCTGCCGTCACCCGCGTGCCGGTTTCAAATCCGACTTCACGCAGCCATTTACCACTTATATTTAGCGCAGGTGTGCTGGTATCGCCAAAATTAGGCACATAGCCGACTTTGTATCGACGCTGGGTTTTAAAAGATACTGAGACAGGTGCAGCATCAGAAGGTCTTAAGTTCATAGTCATTTGCAAGCTCCTGGTTAAGAGGATGATTCCATGATAAGAGGTGCCCGTTTCAACGGTGATGGGCTGACCGCATTGTGAACGTCTGCTTATACTAAACCCGCGTACCTCATAACTTACTGCGTCCTTACCGCGCACCTTAGTGTGCTCTCACACAGCCCACGTGATAATGATGCGTAGCAAAGCTGACGAGGTTTAAAAGACGCAGGCTCGCATGATATCGCCGGGAAAGTTTTCGCTGCAGACGTCCCGTCACTGGGTTTTGCAAGTGCCCGTAAACGATAGCGTTTTTGACGCCTGCCAACAAGCCAGACTCTGGAAGCCTCCTCGCATAACGCTAAAAATAGCCCCCTTTCTGCACGATCCCCTGCCGCCGTCCTGTGCTTTAATAACCCCAGCGATCGTGCCAGTGCGCGCTGTAAGGACAGTGCTTAACGACGCAGTGCCATGAGCAGTGAATTTCTGATTGACGTAAGGATGTAAAAATCCCTTCCCCACAGCGCGGCGGTTTTTTGGTTTGCCCATCGACACGTTACACGCGATGGAAGGCCTGCGTCTGACTCTTCGCCCCGGCACTGTGCCTGAGCGAGTGGGCAAACTGGTTAGCGGAAAAACGCCTCAACTCCCACTGGGCTGGGTCGATTTTGCCCTGGCGCAGACGGTGTAACCTGGAGGCCGGACTCGACACCGGTATTCATGGTCGTTGCATATGAGGGGTAATCGGAACCGCAGGTCCGCCAAACAAGCAGCGGCCGACCCTGAGAAATTCACCTCAGGGCGCTGTACAGCCTGTCATTTTATTAGGAAAAATATCGGATTATGGGAATTTTAAGTTGATAAGAGTACTGTACTGCGTGCGTGACAGACTTAGCGGTGACTGGTTTCTGAAAAAAACTTTCACAAACGGGTTGCTGGTGCCATACAGCTCGACACGCTTATATTCATTGTGAATAAACTGCTGCAGGATAGTCGCCATATCCTGCGCCAGGTCCGGTGTCATCGCGTTATGAGAGGCTACGGTTTGCTCAAAGCTGAGTGGTATGCGCATTTCCGTATCAGGTTTAAAATTGGCACGTTTACGTTCAGCTTCCACTTTAAACTCTTCAAAGGCTTCGTGTGTTGAATTGAATGTATCAGCCAGCGTTTTGATATGTGCAGCCATCTGGTTAACAGCAAACGTTCTTTTTGTGACGAAATAGCCGCCTACACTCGAAGCGATGGACGCAATAACAGGAAGAGAACCACGCCCAATAATACTTCCCAGACCATTTAAGGCTGACCATAAGGCCATACCTGTCGCGCCGGTAGAGCTGGCTACAGCACCTGTCACAATCATACTCGCCTGCTGTACTTTTACGCCCGCAATACGATTATCCAGGCGACGAATCTCCCCGCCCGGTTTTCTATGCGACGCAGACTCTTCATTCCAGCTTTTGAAGCGGCGGTTATTTTCATCTTTATAATTCGACATCGCATAGGCAATCTGGCTTGTTTCCGTTTTACTGAGCTGGGCGATTTCTTTTGGCTCAAACGATCTGACTAAAATCAGGGCTTCTTCAAGCACCTCTTTTGTCAGAAAATTAGCGGAACCCGCAGGGTTAGAACCAGGGTCCGTAGTAAGGCCCTCAATAAGGTTAACTTTGGGAAATGCCATAACGCCCTCTCTGTTTGATGCCGCCTGACGAAGTGATTAGCTTTCTTTATTTTGTTTAATATCCCAGCCCATCTGCACCGAGGCTGCTTTACTTCCCTGAGAAGCCTGCTCCCAGTATTCCAGTGCCACTTTGCTGGCCTGAAATGCGTATTGCATCCCCAGCGTGGAGGCGTGACCGACTCCGGTAAAGTCAGTCTGTGTCACCAATACATCTTCCAGCGTGATACGGGTATACTCCACTTCCTGTCCGCCCGCTTTACAGACAGACAGTTGAACTTTTGGCAGATGTTTACCGGTGGCGCAATATTTCACTAAAGCAGGCGTGGCTTTATCGATCAATGCCTCAACGCTTAGATCATGATAATTAACTTTCCCTGCTCCACCGCCGCCGCCAACAGCCATATTGCCTGGCTGCTGCGCTCCCCAGTTAAATGACAGGACATCAATCCATTTTTTATGATTCGCATTTTGCGATTCGCCTTCGATTCCATCTATTTTTAAAAATATATCAATAGCCATTTTTCACCTTTATATTTCAGGGCAGATTCACTCAGCTCTCTTTATTTTGTTTAATATCCCAACCGGCTTTGGTTTCCGCGCCTTTGGTGCCGCTTGCGCTTTGTTCCCAATAGCTGGTTGAAACTTTGGATGCCTGAAAAGCGTAGTCAACCACAATAGTGTCACTTTGCCCGATGCCGTTGAAATTGGTCGCGGTAACCAGAACATCTTCTAATACGATTTTGGAATACTCGACCTGGCTTCCACCGGCTTTACAGACGGACAGTTCAACTTTTGAAACATGCTTTCCGCTGGAACAGTATTTAAGGATAGCAGGCGTGGATTTATCGATTAGCGCTTTAACACGCAGATCGTTGAAATTCACTTTCCCTGCGCCGCCACCGCCTCCCACCGCCATATTGCCGGGTTGTGAAGCCCCCCAGTCAAATGACAGCACGTCGGTCCATCCTTTATGGTTACTGTCCTGGGATTCTCCTGTGGTACCTTCAACTTTCAAATAAATATCGATCGCCATTAATTTTTTCCGATTACGTTGTGATGAGGATAAAACGGGCGTTGCAATCCGTTATGTTCAGTAGGTTTCGACAGAATTTAGTGCCATTTGATATTAAAAAATATAAAGCAGCATGCAATGACTGTCGTAGCGTGCGAACAAGAAATAAAAAGACGCCTGCGTGTTTTACGCAGTGAAGATGAATATGTCAGGATATCTAAAATAGAGGTATCCTTTTGAAGATCTTGATACATTAATAAAATTAACATGACTTCATGTCAATTAATTTACAACGCACGCTAATTTATTGGGATAAATCTGAAAGCAAATATTATCGAAAGGTTATCGTTTCAAGAGGTAATAGTTTTAACCAAAACGCGGCACTGCCATTGACCTAATCGGCAGGATGTTGGGGGCGCGAGGGCTGTCGAAGTGGGGTTATTATTGAATAAAAAAACCCCACGCAACCAGTGCTGCGTGGGGTTATCAATCGGCTGGAATCAATCAGGGCTTAACGCCAGCCCAGCTCCGGAGCCACATACTTCAGAATCGATTCTATGACATGCGCATTGTAATCCACGCCCAGCTGATTCGGCACGGTCAGCAGCAAAGTATCGGCTTCAGCTATTGCTTCGTCCTCTGCCAACAGCTTGATCAGTTTTTCCGGTTCGGCGGAATAGCTGCGGCCGAAAATGGCGCGGGTTTTCTCATCCAGAAAACCCACTGAATCCTGATCCTGTCCACTGCGGCCAAAGTAAGCCCGGTCCATATCATTTACCAGTGCAAAAATACTGCGGCTGACGGAAACCCGTGGCTCACGCTGGTGCCCTGCCGCTTTCCAGGCTTCACGATAGGCGCGAATCTGTTTAGCTTGCTGGATGTGGAACGGCTCGCCGGTTTCATCATCTTTCAGCGTCGAGCTTTGCAGGTTCATGCCCATCTTCGCCGCCCATACGGACGTAGCGTTGGAGCCGGAACCCCACCAGATGCGATCGCGCAAGCCTTCAGACAGCGGCTCCAGGCGCAGCAGGCCGGGTGGGTTCGGAAACATCGGCTGTGGATTGGGTTTGGCAAAACCTTCGCCACGCAGCGCATCCAGGAACACCTCGGTGTGACGACGGCCCATGTCGGCATCCGTCTCGCCTTCCTGCGGTGCATAGCCAAAGTAGCGCCAGCCATCAATAACCTGTTCTGGTGAACCGCGGCTCAGTCCCAGTTGCAGGCGACCGTTAGAAATCAGATCGGCCGCACTCGCGTCTTCCACCATATAAAGCGGATTCTCATAGCGCATATCGATAACGCCGGTGCCTATTTCAATTTTTTTGGTGCGCGCGCCGACGGCTGCCAGCAGCGGAAACGGCGAGCTGAGCTGACGGGCAAAGTGATGCACACGAAAATACGCGCCGTCGGCGCCCAGTTCTTCTGCCGCCACGGCAAGATCGATAGACTGCAGCAATACGTCCTGAGCCGAACGGGTGGCTGACTGAGACGAAGGTGTCCAGTGGCCGAATGAGAGAAAACCAATATTTTTCATCTGTGACGTCTCCTGACGAAAGACGGTTGCTTTCGCGTTATAAACCGTAATGCACAAAGGGTACGCCAGCTTGTCCATCACTGATAGTGAATATCCTTAAGCGCTACGTTCAAGAATTTTGACATAAGGTTAGCCTGCCAGTCCCTATCCTGTTGGCGTTCAGGTTGTAATATTACTTGCGAGCGCGTTGGATTTTGACGCATAACAGAAATTGCGGCGCTGTGTTAGGGCAGACGCTTTTCATACAAGGATATCGGATGCGCATTTTAATGGTGGGTGCCGGAGCAACCGGCGGATATTTTGGCGCACGGCTGGTACAGGCCGGGCAGGATGTGACCTTTCTTGTGCGTGAGCGCCGTCTCAGTCAATTACAAGAAACCGGCCTGGTGCTGCAAACCCCATCCGGACGCGAAGTCCTGCAACCGCAGTTAGTCACTGCTCCTGCGCTGAACAGCCCGTTTGACCTGATCATTCTGACCGTTAAAAGTACCGGCCTTGAGCAGGCGTTGCGCGATATGAATAACGCGGTCGGGCCAGAAACCCTGATTATGCCGATTCTCAACGGTATGCGGCATTTCGATACCCTGATTGCCCATTTTGGCGCAGACAAGGTGGTGGGCGGCCTGTGCAAAATTAACGCCACGCTTAACGAACAGGGCCACGTGGTGCAGCTCACGCCACTGCATCAGCTCTATTACGGTGCGCTGGATGGCCATAACGACGCACGGCTTCAGCAACTGGATGCGGCGCTACGCACCTGTGCGGTAGAGACGTTTTTTACCGAGGATATTATCAGTGAACTGTGGGAAAAATGGCTGCTGTTAAGCACGTTAGGCGCGGTCTGCTGCCTGGCGCGAGGTAACACGCAACAGGTGCTGAACGCTGAAGGCGGCGAGATGCTGCTTCAGGGCATTTACGCTGAGGTGCTTCAGGTTATTTGCGCCGAGGGTTATCACCCCCGCCCTGCCGTTACCGCCAAAATTTATCAGTGGCTGAACAATCCGGCCACGCCGATGACGTCTTCAATGTATCGTGATTTGACCCAGGGTTTCGCGATTGAAGCAGAGACCATCATTGGCGACCTGCTGTTGCGCGCCAACCGTCACAGTCTTACGGTGCCGCTGTTGAATGCGGTGAACGTTAACCTGCAAATCTATCAACAGAACCGTTAAACACGGAAGTGATGAGAAAGCAGCCGCGCCGTTGCAGGACGCGCGGGTAACGGAATTTTGTTACACTCGCTGCCTCATCTTATGGAGGAATAATGACGTCCCGCTCTGTGACCCTTGATGATGTTGCCCAACTGGCTGGCGTTTCCTATCAAACTGTTTCTCGTGTACTTAACCGGTCTGAGCAGGTCTCCCCCCGCACCCGAGAAAAAGTTGAAGCGGCGATGCAACAACTTAACTATGTTCCCAACCGGGTCGCGCAGCAGCTGGCGGGAAAAGCCACCCGCACCCTGGGGCTGGCCACCAGCAATCTGGCCCTGATGGCACCGGCGCAAATTGCCTCGGCCATACAGCAGCGCGCCGCCAGAGCCGGATACCACCTGGTTATCGCCATGGACAGTGAAGACAACCCCGAAGCCACGGTGAATGAACTGATGGCCCAACGTGTTGATGCGGTGCTGATTAATATCCCTTTAGAGGCGGCTGAGGCAGAAAAAATCCGCGCGATGTGTGGCAAAAAACCCGTACTGTTTCTGGATGCCGATCCGCATGCTGTTGTCTCTCACTGCCAGTATTCAAACGAACAAGGGGCACGAGCCGCCGTGGCGCATCTGATTGCCCTTGGACACCGGCAAATCGGCCTGCTCAATGGCCCTGTGCGCTCGATATCGGCGCGTCAGCGCGAAGCCGTCTGGCGTCAGGTACTGGCCGATCATCAGCTCTCCCCCTGCTGCGTACTGCGCGGCGACTGGAGCGCAAAATCGGGCTATCTGGCCATGCTGACGCAGCTACCCGATGCCCTGCCCCAGGCGCTGTTAGTGGCGAATGACGAGATGGCGTTGGGCGCAATGCGGGCGCTGCATCAGCACGGCGTGGCGATCCCGGCCGATATTTCCATTGTGGGGTACGATGACACGGCGGAAAGTGCCTGGTATCAGCCCCCGCTCACCACCGTGCGTCAGGACCTTCAACAACTTGGCACCCACAGCGTTGATCGGGTGCTGGCCGAACTGCGCGGTGAGGCGGTGACGTCCCGCATACTGGAGCCGGTTCTGGTGATACGGGAAACCACCGCCGTACCCGCCAGTCAGGACCTGGACTTATCCGATCTGGCCCGTCAGCTGCAGCAGATTGCGCGTAAGCTTTCGGGTTAAGCGTTTTAGCCCGCCATGCGGGCGCAAAAAAGCCCGCCCAACCTTGAGGGTTGCAGCGGGCCGGTGATATCGGTAACGGACGTTCTGCGCTACCGGCGCGCCATTACGGCGCTTTTGTCTCACCCACGCCCAGCGTCTTGAGCTTTTTAGACAGCTCACGGCGCTCTTTAGACAGGTCAGCATTTTTGATGATGTATTCATCAACGCGATCTTCATAGTCAGCACGCATGCTGGCGATGATTTCCTGAATCGCCTCAACGCTCATGCCGGGTTTAATGTATTCGCTCAGGTTATCCAGCAGCAGCACACGCTTTTGGTTGTCACGAATTTTCTTCTCATTATCGACAATTTCACGCTGCAGTTTGTTCTTGCGGCGAAACGTACGCACAAACTCAAGTACGTCCTGAAATGATTGCTTGGCATTTTCCATGATGGCACCTTTCTTTAAGCCTGCTAAAGCAGGGAGAGAGTCAAAACGATCAGCTTAGCGGCTAGCCAGCCTTATGGGCAATTCTCACAGCTAAATTCGGACTGGCTCTTATCTTAGCGCAAAAAAACCGGGTTTCGCATTAAGTCATTGTCTGAGGTGATTATTTACGCAGCGCCAGACGCATCAAATCGGTCATGCGCTCCAGCTGCTTCGCCAGCTCCAGACTCAGCCAGACATAGCCATAAATCGGCGTTTCCTCCAGACGGTCGCTGCCGTCGGCGATCAACTGCTTAAGTTCTTTGACGATTTCTGTTAACTCATGGTTGGCAGCAATAATGTCATAGGTTTCCCCCTTCACCGCCATCACCGATAAGGTGCGTAACGCGTTTTCCGTCATCTGCTGGGTACGACGCAGTGCCGGGGCGTTCAGCATAATCAGATGGCTTTCCCGCGATGCCCACCAGGCATTAATTTGCATCTCAATGGTGTACACCATATTACGGTTAATGGTCTGAATCGCTTCAAACACCGAACGGGGAATGCGCGTTTCCTTACTGGACGGCTCCAGCAAAGCCCGCATTTTGATCACGCTGGTGAGCAGTTTACCAAACGGCTTGTTCAGTCGCGGCTTGTCCACCAGGTTGGCCGAAAACCCCGCATGATAGATTTTTGCCATCTCGCCCAGCGTATCCGAAAGTTGGATACGCCAGTGAATATACGCGCGTTGCGCCCAGACGGCGGTAAATATCAGCGCCAGCAGCGAGCCTAAAATCACATCGCCACCGCGCCACATGGCAACGGTGAAATCCCCCACCGGCGCGCCTACCACTACGCAGAGCGTGATGCCAATCAACAACGCCATATAGGGATGTTTTCCCAGGGTCAGATAGCCGCTGATAAACATAATCAGCCCGCACCATGCCAGCATACCCGGCAGCGAAATGATCTCCAGCTTTAGCGCGATTAATCCCGAAATGGAACCGGCAATCGTGCCACCAATGCGCTGAATGGCGCGGGGAAACACATTGCCCCACGTCGAAATCGGCCCCATGACGACCACCAGCGTAATCAGTGGCCAGGTGCCTTCGGGGATTTCAGTGATGCGGACAAATAAAAAAGCAAAGAGAAACGCGACCGCGATGCGCAGACCGTGCACGCTGCGGTAATGACGATACAACCAGAATTCCAGATTTGAGATGGGCTTATCAGAGCGCAAGGTGGCTGTCCGCTGGTAAAAAGGTGATTCTACGCGATGCGCCCTGTCAGTCCTGGCGCGCCGTCAATATTTTGGTGAATGCCTGAAGCAATGGGTCATTATCTCCGACCCGTGACCGTAAATCAGCAAAATTAACCGCTCAGGTGGCCAGACGGTCCTGAGGCAGGCGATCGCCCGGCACCTGCCCGACAGGCAGGTGCGCGTTGCGTGAGATTAAAACTTACGTTTCAGATAGTCAGACAGGCGGCTAACTATGCCCGCTTCGTTTACAGCGCTGAGCGCCACCAGTGGATAACTGGCAATCTGCTTATCTTTGTCCATCACCTGGATTTCCCCAATGTTTTCATTGGCTTTCAGCGGCGCTTCCAGATCGGTACGCTGAATGACGTATTTGGCTTTGACGTTCGGGATTTCACTGCGCGGTAGCGACAGATAGACGTCCTCTGCCGTGCCCACTTCCACCTGGTGCGGATTACCATACCAGACATGCTCGCTGCCAATTTTCTTACCGGCATGGAACAGTTGCACCGTGTCGAAGGTATTCTGTCCCCAGACCAGCAGCTTGCGGGCCTGCTCTTCGCGCCCTTTGGCACTTTTACCGCCCATGATCACGGCAATCAGACGGTGCTGGCCGACCACATTCGAAGCCACAATGTTGAACCCGGCCGTTTCGGTATGGCCCGTTTTCAGACCATCGACGTGCAGGTTGTTATCCCACAGCAGGCCATTACGGTTGTTCTGGGTGATGCCATTCCAGGACAGGGTTTTCTCACGGTACATGGCATAGAAATCTGGCTCGCCGCTGATAATGGCGCGGGACAGTTTTGCCATGTCCCGCGCGCTGGAGAATTGTCCTGGTGCATCCAGACCGTGGACGGTTTCGAAATGGGTATTTGCCAGGCCCAGTTTCTCAACGTAGTGATTCATCAGCTTAACAAAATTGTCCTGGCTCCCGGCGACGTAGTCGGCCAGCGCCACGCAGGCGTCATTGCCTGAGTCGATGATGACGCCACGGCTCAGGTCGCGCACAGTCAGCTTATCGCCTGGCTTAAGAAACATCAGCGAGGAACCTTTGAAGACCGGATTGCCCGCAGCCCAGGCATCTTTACCCACGGTGACCATATCGTCGCGGGTAATTTTCTTTTGATCGATCGCGCGATCGACCACATAGCCGGTCATCAGTTTGGTCAGACTGGCAGGATTGCGGCGCTCGTCGGGATTGCCCGCGGTAAGAACCTGCCCCGTGGTGGCATCCATCAGCACCCATGACGCGGCATCAATCGCCGGTGGCGTCACGGGAAACGGCATATCGTCGGCCTGTGCCAGCGAAGCCCAAAAAACAGTTACGGTAATTAACAGACGCCTTTTCAACACTTCATCCTTAGTTGCGCAAATAAAACAGACGGGAACAGCCGGACGTTTTACGGCAAAAGCCTTAATAAGGTTTAAATAAATTGAAAAAAAATATGAACTGCTGCGCGCCGTTACGCAGCATTGTCCTGCACGGTTGTGCTGAAGCGCGCAGAAGACTATCCTGAACATTGATTTTTTGCAGACAGGACAGCGACGTGCCCGCCTCTGAATTAACTTTCTTGTTCCACGATTACGAAACCTTCGGCACCAGTCCATCCCTGGATCGTCCGGCGCAGTTTGCCGGTTTACGTACCGACAGCAACTTCAATCCGATTGGCGAGCCAGAGGTGTTCTATTGCCGTCCTCCGGATGATTACCTGCCCCAGCCCGAAGCGGTGATGATCACCGGCATTACGCCGCAAATTGCCGCCTCACGAGGCGTGAGCGAGGCCGAGTTTGCCGCCCGTATTCATGCCCTGTTCACCACAGAGCAAACCTGCGTGGTGGGCTACAACAACGTACGTTTTGACGATGAGGTGACGCGGAATATTTTTTACCGCAACTTCTACGATCCCTATGGCTGGAGCTGGCAGAACGGTAACTCCCGTTGGGATTTACTGGACGTGATGCGCGCCTGCTATGCGCTGCGGCCCGAAGGCATTAACTGGCCAGAAAATGAAGACGGCTTTCCCAGCTTCCGGCTGGAGCACCTGACCAAAGCCAACGGCGTGGCCCATGAAAACGCCCATGATGCGATGTCAGATGTGTACGCCACACTTGCCATGGCAAAACTGGTTAAAGAGAAACAGCCCAAACTGTTTGAGTTTTTGTTTACGCATCGCAACAAAAACAAACTCATTCAGCTGGTCGACATCCCCCAAATGAAACCGCTGGTGCACGTTTCCGGTATGTTTGGCGCGGCACGCGGCAATACCAGTTGGGTGGTGCCGCTCGCCTGGCATCCCGACAACCGTAATGCGCTCATCGTGGTGGATCTGGCCGGGGACATCACGCCGCTACTGGCGCTGGATGCCGACAGCCTGCGCGCGCGTCTGTATACGCGCAAAAGCGATCTCGGCGATCTGGCAGCCGTTCCCGTTAAGCTGGTACATATCAATAAGTGTCCCGTGCTGGCACCGGCGAATACCCTGCGACCAGAAGATGCCGAGCGTTTGGGTATCGATCGTCAGTTCAGCCTGGATAACCTGGCGACGCTGCGACAACATCCTGAGGTGCGTGAAAAACTGGTGGCGATCTTTGCCGATGCGGACCCCTTCACGCCGTCGGATGATGTCGACACCCAGCTCTATGATGGTTTCTTTAGCGATGCCGATCGGGCGGGCATGAACATTATTCGCCAGACAGCACCGGCGAATCTGCCCGCGCTGGACCTGACGTTTGACAGCCCACGCGTGGCTAAGCTGCTGTTTCGTTACCGGGCGCGTAATTTTCCGGGCACCCTGGATGATGCCGAGCAGCAGCGCTGGCTGCAGCATCGACGCGAGGTGCTGAACCCGGAGAAAGTGCAGTCCTTCCTGATGGAGCTGGAATCCCTGGCCAGCCTGCATGAAAGCGACCAGGAAAAAGTGGCACAGTTGAAAGCGCTGTATCGCTATGCGCAGGAACTGGTGTCCTGACGCTCAGACTGGCCGGGGAAAGCTAATCGCCTTTCCCGGCCTACGCATCAGATCACCCACCACAGCGCCCAGATCAGAGCAAAACCGCACAGCCCCATCAGGGTTGTCAGTACCGTCCAGGTTTTTAACCCATCCGCCACCGACAGGCCCAGATAGCGGGTCACCACCCAGAAGCCCGCATCGTTAACGTGAGACAGCCCAAGCCCACCGAAACAAATTGCCAGCGTCACCAGCACCCGATGCACATCATCAATGCCGCCGACGGCCTGCGTCAGTAAGCCACTGGTGGTGAGAATCGCGACGGTGGCCGATCCCTGAGAGGCGCGCAACGCCAGTGACAGAATAAAGGCGGCAGGGATTAACGGCAGGTGCAGTGTTTCCAGCGCCAGGGCCAGCGCTTTACCTACGCCAGACTCAACCAGCACCTTACCAAAAGCGCCCCCTGCGCCCGCAACCAGAATCACGCTGGCCGATCCCGGAATCGCCCGTCCGGTCAGGTCTTCCAGCTTATCTTTGCTCCAGCCACGGCGGATGCCCAGTAGCCAGGCAGCCAGCCCTAATGCAATCAACAGCGCAACAGGCGGCGTGCCAATGACCGTCATCACTTTCCCCAGCAGGCTGTCTGGCGCCAGCAGTGAGTGCGACAACGTGCCCAGAACAATTAAAACAATGGGAATCACGATCAGGCCACAGATGGTCAATGCGCCCGGTGGGGCCGGCTCATTTTTCTTTATGGCACCTTCAGGCTTCGCCATCTGTAACTGTTCCAGCACCTCGACTGACAGATGATACTGACGGCGATTCATCACCCGGGCGACGTAATACCCTAAAATACCAACCGGAACAGAGATAAGAATCCCCAGCAGCATCAGCCAGCCCATATCGGTGTGCAAAATCGCTGCCGCCGCCGCCGCACCCGGATGGGTGGGCAATGCCACATGCACCGTTAACATCACCCCGGCCATCGGCAGGCCAAACTTTAAGGGAGAAACCCGTGCCACTTTGGTAAAGCCGTAGATCAACGGGATAACGATAATAAAGCCCACTTCAAAAAAGACCGGGATGCCCAGAATAAACGCCGCCATCGTCAGGGCGGCAACGGTCCGTTTCAGGCCCAGGGCTTTACTGAAGCGCTGGGCCAGCGACTCCGCTCCGCCGGAGGCTTCGATAATGGCCCCGAGCATGGCACCCAGCACAATAATAATGGTGATATGGCCCAGCAGCCCGCCCATGCCGCTGATAATCGTCTCCATGATTTTTTCAGCCGGGATACCGGTCGCTATCGCCACCAGCAGGCTGACAATCAGTAGCGCGACAAAGGGGTGCACTTTGGCTTTAATGACCAGCAGCAGCAGAATCACAATGCTGGCGGTCGCGATGGCTAACAGCAACGCAGTCGTCATGGTAAACCTCAGAGTAAATTATCTTTTTTAGGATTTTTGGTTACAGCTCAACCTGATGCTGGTGCGTATAAAAGACGACCAGAACTGCACCGGTGCTGACACACCGGTGTGATGTTTATCAATTCCTTAGCGGTTTTTTGCCCAGGGCGAGAACCAGTTCAGCCCCTGAACGGTGTCCCCGCGCGGGATATACTCACAGCCGATCCAGCCGTCATATCCCACTTCATCCAGTAAGCGGAACAGCCAGGGATAGTTGATCTCCCCTTCGTCCGGTTCGTGGCGGTCGGGGGCCGCGGCAATCTGCACGTGGCGGTAACGTCCCGCGTAATGGCGAATCAGATGGCTGAGGTTGCCGTCCACGATCTGGGCATGGAACAGATCAAGCTGAGTAAACACGTTGGGACGGTCGATCAGGTCGACCATCTCCAGCGTCTGATACTGGCTGGCATACAGATAGCGCGGTTTCGTCGTGGGATTTAACGCTTCGATTAATAGCCTGATGTTATGGGGTGCGAAGCGTTCTGCGGCGTAACGCATATTGCTGACAAAGGTGTCAACGTACTGCTGGCGATCCGCACCCGGCGGTACGGTGGCCGCCATGATATGCACCTGGGGGCAGTCAAGCGCCAGCGCGTAGGCCAGCGCGCTGTCGATATCGGCCCGTGCCTCCGCTTCCCGGCCAGGGATAGCGCTGACGCCCCATTCGCCAGCCGCAACGTTGCCCGGTGCCGTATTGAACAGCACCAGCTTTAGGCCGTTGTCATCCAGCAGCGGTTTTAGCTGCTCAGCCGAATAATCATAAGGGAACAGAAACTCCACCGCCTCAAATCCGGCCTGTGCGGCGGCGGCAAAGCGCTGCAGGAACGGCACCTCATTGAACTGGGTAGACAGGTTGGCTGCAAACTTTGGCATTATCGGCTCCTGAGTTCGGCGACGTCGTCAGCGCTGAGATAGCGGATGGCCCGATCGCCCAGAGTAAAGATCAGGCGCGCGGTCTCTTCCAGTTCTTCGGTATTGTCCGCGGCTTCCTGCAGAGATTTACCCATCACGACCGGGCCATGGTTAGCCAGCAAAAACGCACGATAGCGCGGTGCCAGCTGTGCCAGATCTTCCGCCAGTCGCACGTCACCGGGTTTGTAGTAAGGCACAACCGGCACATCGCCCACCCGCATCACCACGTAGGGCGTGAACGGGCGGATGCAGTTCTGGCTGTCCAGATTTTGCAGGCACGACAGCGCGGTCAGATAGTGGCTGTGCAGATGAACGACCGCCTGGCAGTCCGGATTGTTCAGGTAGAGCGCCCGGTGAAAGGCGATTTCTTTTGAGGGTTTATCCCCGCCAAGCCATTCTCCCTGTAACGTGACCGTTGACAGAAGGCTGGCATCCAGCGCTCCCAGGCAGGAACCGGTGGGTGTTGCCAGCAGATTGCCGTCGTCCAGCAGCAGGGAAAGGTTGCCGGCTGACCCGGTGGCATAACCGCGCTGGAAGAACGACGCACCGAGTTTGACCATCTCTTCACGGGCCTGTTGTTCAGTCATGGGGAAACTCCGTTTGCGCGCGACGGAAAAAGTGCTCGTCGCCAAAATTACCGGATTTGAGCGCCAGCGACAGCGGCTGCTGTATATCTCTGACCCAGGGAACACCCGGCGAGATCACCGGGCCAATATGAAACGCGGTGACGCCCAGGCTTTGGGCGACCACGCCCGAGGTTTCGCCGCCCGCGACAATAAAACGCTGCCAGCCGCGGGATTGCAGTTCCCGGGCCACCTGCGCAAACAGCTGCTCTACCGCTTCACTACTGCGCTGCGCGCCATATTGCTGTTGGATCGACTGCAGCTGTTGGGCCTCGGCGGTGGCAAATAACATCGGGGCCAGCGGTCCATCGCTATTTTCTGCAACCCAGTCACAAAGCACCTGTGCGTAATGTTCATCACTGAGACAACGCTCGACGCTGATCGCCTGGGCTGGTGCCTGCTGTTGATAGGCCGTGACCTGGCGATGAGTCATCTGTGAACAGGAGCCGGACAGCACGACGGCCCGCTCACCCTGGGGATAACCGGCACGCTGCGCCTGACGTTTATCGCCGCTGTCGCCTGACCACTGACGTGCCAGGCCAATCGCCAGCCCGGAGCCACCGGTAACCAGCCGCCTGTCCTGCAGCGCCTGGCCCTGTGCTAACAGATGCTGCTCACTGAGCGTATCAATCACCACATAGTTAACGCCCTGCTCGCGCAGTTGATCCAGCTGCTGCTTTATCGCCATGGCCCCCTGATCCACGGTGGCGGCAGAAATGAGACCGGCTGTTCCCGTACTCTGACTTTCCATCAGCCGTAGCAGATTGCTGTCAGTCATTGGCGTGACCGGATGATGACGCATGCCGGAGTCGGACAGCAGCTGTTCACCGACAAACAGATAGCCCTGATAGACGGTGCGACCGTTCACCGGCAGGGCCGGACAGATTACCGTTTGCGTCTCATTCAGCTCAGCCAGCAGCGCATCGGTGACCGGGCCAATATTGCCGCCGCGCGTGCTGTCGAAGGTGGAACAGTATTTGAAATAAAAACGTTCACAGCCTTGCTGTTGCAGCCAGCGCAGCGCGTTGAGCGACTGTGTCACCGCCTGATCAGCCGGACAGGAACGTGACTTAAGGCTGATCACAATGGCCTGCGCATCAGACGGCGCGTCCTCCTGAGGGATGCCGTTAAACTGAATCGTGGACAGGCCGTTTTGCACCAGAAAGCTGGCAATGTCGGTTGCGCCGGTAAAGTCATCGGCAATCACACCTAAACGTATCATGCTTTCTCCTGGCGCTGCGGCAGCGTAATCCCGCTGAAGATTTTAATGACCGCGCTGTCATCCTCGCGCCCAAAACCGGCATTGCTGGCTTCGGTGAACATAGTGAGTGCGGTGGACGCCAGCGGCAGCGGGAAATGCAGGGCTTGCGCAGTATCGGCGACCAGATTCAGGTCTTTCACAAAGATGTCGACCGCTGAGGTTGGGCGGTAATCGCCGTCAACAACGTGGCGCATGCGGTTTTCAAACATCCATGAATTCCCTGCGGCATTGGTGACCACCTCATACATCGTATCCAGGGGAATCCCGGCGCGGGCGGCCAGCGCCATCGCTTCGGCCCCGACGGCAATATGCACGCCAGCCAGAAGCTGATGAATGATCTTGACCGTGGAACCCTGACCGATTTCGCTCCCGACGCGGTAAACCTTCGCCGCCACCGCGTCCAGCACCGGCTGCAACGCCGCAAACGCCGCATCGCTGCCTGACGCCATGACGGTCATGTCGCCTGTCGCGGCTTTGGCCGCACCGCCTGACACCGGCGCGTCCAGCATCAGCAGTTGATGGTCAGCCAGCCCTTGTTCGATTTGCTTTGCATCCTGCGCGGACAGGGTTGAGGAGACCATGACCACCGTGCCGGGTCGAAGCCTGGCAGCCAGTCCCTCTTCGCCAAACAGGATGGCGTTAACCTGCTTCGCGTTGACCACCAGCAGCAGCACGGCATCAAGCTGCTCAGCAAACGCGTGCGCTGAGGTCTGCGCATCGCGCGCGCCAGCCTGACGCAGTGTCTCCAGCGCCAGCGGATTCAGATCGACGCCCCACGTTGACAGCCCTGCCCGGATACACGACTGCGCCGCGCCCATTCCCATTGAACCTAAGCCTATGACACAGACTTGTGAAACTGGCATCGGTGGCCTCCCTTGTTAAATTAAGTGAATTTTTGATTTCTGTTGTTGATAGTGCCAATAAAGTGCGCACAAAAACGTGCCTTAATTCACATAAATTAACGCAAAAGGATCGATATTAAACATTTATTCACACTGGAAATGCGCCGGCCCCGACTGTTCACTGCCTTTAACAGCCGGTTCAGCGGGGGAAACCGCGTTAAAATTTCCGTGTGTCTTCGTGAGCCGATGCTCTACAATGTGAAAAAATGATAAATCGAGGTAGTTATGATCCCCGTTGAGCGTCATCAACAGATCCTGGCTCTGGTGGCAGAGCGCGGCGTCATGAGCATTGCCGAGCTCACGGAGCGGTTTGGCGTGTCACATATGACCATTCGCCGCGATGTGCAAAAGCTGGAAGAGCAAGGCGCGGTGCTGTCCGTGTCGGGTGGCGTGCGTTCCGCTAACCGGCTGGCCAGTGAACCCTCGCATCTGACCAAGACGGCCCTGTTCAATGATCAGAAGAAGGCGATAGGACGACTGGCGGCCCAGCATATTCCGCGAAACAGCTGTATTTATCTGGATGCCGGCACCACCACGCTGGCACTGGCACGGGAAATCGCCGAGCGGGACGATTTGTTAGTGGTGACCAATGATTTTATGGTGACCAATTTGCTGATGGAGACAAGTCGTTGCCGGGTCATTCATACCGGCGGCACAGTATGTCGCGATAATCGCTCCTGCATTGGCGATGCGGCAGCGCGCAGCCTGCGCCAGTTGGCAATCGATATTGCGTTTGTTTCCACCTCAAGCTGGGGACTGCGTGGATTGTTTACGCCGGACGAAGATAAAGTGGCGGTGAAGCAGGCGGTATGTGACGTCAGCAGCAAACGCGTGCTGCTCAGTGACAGCTCTAAATACGACAAAATCGCCACCTGGCTGGCCTTACCGCTGGAGACGTTCGATGTCATTATTACCGACAGTCAGCTGAATGCGACGGGACGTGAAGCGTTGAGTACGGGGAGCTGGGAATTGGTGATCGCGCGGGAAAACTGAATGGATGCTGCCCTGCTCTGCTCCCGTCATCGGGAACAGAACAGGGCCAGGGTCTTACACTTCTTCGCTAAACTGCGGAACAGGATTGCGGAAACTGCGGGTCACAAACGCCAGATAAATAATACCAATGGCAGCCCAGATCAGGCCCAGCACCATTGAGCTTTGCTCCAGGTTTACCCACAGCGCACCCACGGTCAGCGCGCCCAGCATCGGCAGAACCAGATACTGGAAGTGATCGTTAAGGGTTTTGTTACGTTTTTCACGTACCCAGTACTGCGCGATCACCGACAGGTTCACGAAGGTAAAGGCCACCAGCGCACCAAAGTTAATCAGCGCGGTGGCGGTGACCAGGTCAAAGTTAATCGCCATCAGCGCCACGGCACCGACCAGAATCACGTTCAGGGACGGCGTGCGCCATTTTGGATGGATATAACCGAAGAAACGCTCCGGGAAGACACCATCACGGCCCATTACATACATCAGACGTGAAACACCCGCGTGTGCCGCCATACCGGAAGCCAGTACCGTGACCACAGAGAAGACCAGGATACCGACCTGCAACGCTTTACCCGCCACGTACAGCATGATTTCAGGCTGTGAGGAGTCCGGCTCTTTAAAGCGCGAGATGTCCGGGAAGTACAGCTGCAGGAAGTAGGACGCCACGATAAACATCAGGCCACCAATCAGCGCGGTCAGGAAAATCGCACGCGGAATGGTCCGTTCTGCATCTTTGGTTTCTTCCGACAGCGAGCTGATGCCGTCAAAGCCCAGGAACGAGAAACACAGAATGGTCGCCCCCGTAATCATCGGCACCACATGGGCGTTCTCCGACCAGAACGGCTTGCTGCTGACCACGGTTCCCGCGCCTTCACCGTGCGCCACACCGTAAATCACCATGGCCGTAATCCCGACCATCACCACAACCTGCAAAATCACAATCACGCTGTTGAAGTTGGCAACGGTTTTGATGCCCTTAAGGTTGGACAGCGTCATAAAGCCGACCAACAGCACCACGAAAATCCACGACGGGATACCTGGCACCAGGGTTTCAAAATAGTTTTTTGCCAGCAGGATGTTAATCATCGGCATGAACAGATAGTCCAGCAGCGATGACCAGCCCACCATAAAGCCGACATGCGGACTGATTGCCTTTTGAGCGTAGGTATAAGCGGAGCCCGCAGATGGGAAGCGGCGTACCAGCTTACCGTAACTCACGGCAGTGAACAGAATCGCAATCAGGGCGAAAGCATAAGCGGTGGCAACGTGACCGTCGGTCAGACCCGAGACAATCCCAAAGGTATCAAACAGGGTCATCGGCTGCATGTAGGCTAAGCCCATCATGACGACCGGCAGTAACGTCAGCGTTTTTTTCAGTTGAGCACGTTGTGGTGCAGCAGAGGTATTAAGCGACATGCTTCAGTCCTCCTTGCGCAGCAACCTGACTGGGTTGACTCACAAGGATACTGCGCATTAAGCGACAGGGAGTAAGGTTTGCGGCAAGCGCGGCGCCGTAGTCGTCACGAAAACGTGTACCAGCCTGAGCCGGTAGAGTATTAAACATCCCCATCTTTACATCCTCTATCTCACGCCAATGCGTGTTTTCAGTGTTTATCTATCCGGGTACGCGCCCGGCCTCGGTTGTGTCAGCGAAAATTCACTCTGTGATAACGTGCAAAAAAATAACCGGCGCGGTGAGCGTCGGTTATGTTCTGAATTTGCAGGGGGCGTATTTTGCCCCAACCCAACGCATTATTTCAAGACGTTGTCGCATAGAATGCAAAATATTAATCAGGCGTTCTTTAACATCCAATCAATTTCCGTGGAAGTGATTAACCTTTCGAACTGCATTAGTTCATAATTTTTACAGCTAAACCACACTTTGGCAAACTTCTCACCCAGTAACTTTTGTAAAGGGTTGCTGTTTTCAAATTCATAAAGGGCATCACTTTGCCGTATCGGTAATGCCAGCCCTTCCGCCTCATGACCATTACCTTTTACCGGCTGCGGTAAGGAGAGCGGCGTATCAAGACCGTGCAACATCCCGGCTAAAATCGCTGACATCACCAGATACGGATTCGCATCCGCCCCGGCAACCCGATACTCAATACGACGACTTTCTATATCGCCACAGGGGATGCGCAGCGCAACCGTGCGGTTGTTATGGCCCCAGGATGCCTGTAACGGCACATAGGCTTCCGGTACAAAACGGCGGTAGGCATTCACGTTTGGTGCCAGTAGCGCCATGGAAGCCGGCATTAAATCAATCATGCCGGCCAGGGTGCGCTTCAGCAGCGGTGAGTCGCTGCCGTCGTCGCAGGCAAAGGCATTATGGTCGGCCGCATCCAGCATACTGATATGCACGTGCATGCCACTGCCTGCATAGTCCTCATAGGGCTTCGCCATGAAGGTCGCCGTCATGCCGTGATTTTCAGCCACCTGACGAATCAGGCGCTTAAGCTGAATGGCGTGGTCGCAGGCGCTCAGTACGTCCCGTGTATGGTGCAGGTTGATTTCAAACTGCCCAGGCGAGGCTTCTGCCAGCGCGCCGTCGGCTGGAATCCCCTGCAGGCGGGCCAGCGTGTCGATATCCCGTAGTACATCGGAGAAGTGATCAAGGTTGTCCAGAGAATAGACCTGGCTCTGCATATTGCGCTCGTCGCTGCCCGGCGCACAGGGCGGCTGAATAAAGCCTTCGGCATCGCGCTTTTTATCGACCAGATAGAACTCCAGCTCTACCGCTACCACCGGAAAAAGCCCTCGGTTACGCAGCTGTTGCCACAGCCGGTTCAGGACATTTCGGGGTTCAACGTCAAAGGGAGTGCCATCTTGGTTGCACATGGTTAACAGCAGTTGTGCAATGTGTTGCGGATCGGCGGCAGAGGGAACGAGCGTATCCGGAATGGGGAGGCAAAGATTATCGGGCTCGCCGAGAGACTGTCCCAGCCCGGCGTCTTCAACGGTGTTGCCAAGAATATCCATGGCAAACACAGAAGCGGGGAAGTAGCAGCCTTTCTCCAGCTTCGCTAACGCGGAAACCGGGATGCGCTTACCACGAAAAACACCATTTAAATCATTCAGTAAAATATCAACGTACTGCGTTTCAGGGTGGCGCTCCAGCCAGTTTTTCACCTCTTGCTGGAACGCGCTGGTTCGTCTCTCTTCACTGTGCAACGTGAAGTCTTCTACTTCTACCAGGTTAGTCATGATTTCATCCGCCTTTAACCACAAAATGGGAGTGCGTAATGCTCAAAAAAACGGCCACACCTCTAACATAGCGCTAACACAAAAAGTGTGCAAATGTAACAAATCTGTTTGAAGATTCAGCGATGGGTTGCTAGATTGACAAAATATTGCACACTTAACCGTCAGTTATGCCCTTTTCGTCAAATATTTTGAACAGCTGTTGAGGGGGAAGCATGGGCATTATTTTTGACAAGCCGTTGATTGGCGTAGTGATGTGCCAGACTCATCATCAGGGCCATCCTGTCCAGTCGGTGCATAATAAATATCTTGATGCTGTCGTTATCGCCGGTGGCGCGCCGCTCGCTCTGCCTCATCAGCTTATGGCTGCCCCGCATCTATTAGAAAACGCTATGGCTGCACTGGACGGCATCTTACTGACCGGCAGCCCAAGCAACCTTGAACCCTGGCTGTATGGTGAAGAAGGCGAGGAACCGGACGCAGATGCAGGACGGGATCGTCTGGCCTTTAACCTGATTACGCACGCCGTGGGTAAACAGCTGCCGTTATTTGGCATTTGCCGCGGCATGCAGGAGCTGGTGGTGGCTAACGGCGGTGCACTTTATCGTCACCTTAATCAGCATCCCCAGTTTCAGCGCCATCACGATGATGATGCCGCCCCGCTCCCCCAGCAGTACGCACCCGCTCACGACGTCAATATTGAACCCGGCGGATTACTGGCCGCGCTGCTGGGTACTGCGCCGTTAAGCGTAAACTCGGTGCATCATCAAGGCATTCGTGAAGCCGGGCCTCAGCTGCGCATTGAAGCCCGATCGCCGGACGGACTGATTGAGGCCATAAGCCTGGCCAGACATCCTTTCGCGCTGGCCGTGCAGTGGCATCCAGAATGGCAATTGAAACCCGCGACGCCTTCCTTTCAACTGTTTAACGGCTTTATTCAGGCCGCGCATCTCTACAAACGGGAAAAGCAACAATGAGCGATGCGACCCAGGCTCCCGGGCGACGCCTGTCGCAGATTCGCCAGGCGATGGGCTTATCCCAACGGCGCGTTGCTGAACTGGCTGGTCTCACCCACAGCGCGATCAGCACCATTGAACAGGACAAGGTCAGCCCGGCGGTCAGTACGCTGCAAAAGCTGTTAAAGGTCTATGGCCTGTCGCTGTCGGAGTTTTTCTCTGAGCCGAAGGGGCAGGATGGGCCAAAAGTGGTAGTGCGCGCTGGGGATCTGCTGGAGATCGGCAGCCAGGGCGTTTCACTGAAGCTGATTGATAACGGCACCACCCGACGAGCCCTGGGCATGCTGCTTGAGACGTATCAACCCGGTGCCAGTACCGGGGAAAAGTTACGTCACGCGGGTGAAGAAACCGGCACGCTGCTGGAAGGCCAGATTGTACTGGAGATAAACGGTCAGCAATTTCACCTCTCTGCCGGTGAGAGTTATGTCATCGATACGGGCCTGCCACACAGTTTTACCAACCCTGCCGATGTGCCTTGTCGCATCGTCAGCGCCCATACGCCCGCTAATTTTTAACCCGGGTCGACAGCCAAGGAGCTTGATATGAATTATGTGGAAAATTACTACACTGCGACAAGGAATCCACATGCGCCCTGGCCGGTATTGCAGGAGAGCGTTCAGTGTGACGTTTGCATCATTGGCGCGGGGTTTACCGGATTATCCGCCGGGCTGTTTTTAACCGAGGCCGGCTACGATGTGGTCCTGCTTGAAGCGTCACGGGTCGGCTTTGGTGCCAGCGGCCGTAACGGCGGCCAGGCGGTCAACTCTTACAGCCGTGATGTGGATGTGATTGAGCAACGTTACGGCAACGATACCGCGAAAATGCTGGGCAGCATGATGTTTGAAGGCGGTGATATCATCCGTGACCGCATCGATCGTTACGCGATTGCCTGCGACTATCGGCCTGGCGGGATTTTTGCTGCCTTTAATGCCCGTCAGATGGCGCACCTGGCAAAACAAAAAGCAGCATGGGCGCGCTATGGTAATCATGAGCTTGAACTGCTGGATGAACGTGGGATTCGGCGCGAAGTGGCAAGTGAACGCTATGTCGGCGGTTTGCTCGATAAACGTGGGGCACATTTGCATCCCCTCAACCTGGCACTGGGCGAAGCCGAAGCGATTCGCCGTCACGGCGGGCGCATTTATGAGCAGTCCGCCGCGTTAAGCGTCAACTATGGCTCACCTAATCGGGTGAAAACCGCTCAGGGGGAAGTCAGCGCCACCTTCCTGGTTTTTGCGGGTAATGCCTATTTACCTTCCGAACTGGAGCCGCGCCTGAGCCGAAAAAGTATGCCCTGCGGCTCGCAGATTATTGCCACCGAACCGCTGTCCCGCGATCAGGCCCTGGCGCTGTTACCCAATAATTATTCGGTAGAGGACTGTAATTATCTGCTGGATTATTTTCGCCTGAGCGCTGACAACCGCCTGCTCTACGGCGGCGGGGTGATTTACGGCGCGCGGGAACCCGCCGACGTAGAGAAAATAATCCGCCCTAAGATGCTGCGCACCTTTCCGCAGTTACATAACGTGAAACTCGATTTCGCCTGGAGCGGCAATTTTCTGCTGACGATGTCACGTATGCCGCAGTTTGGTCGGCTGGAAAACAATGTCTATTTTATGCAGGGCGACAGCGGTCATGGCGTCACCGCAACGCATCTCTCCGGCAAACTGATCAGCGAAGTGCTGCGCGGTGATGCGGAACGCTTTGACGCTTTCGCCAGACTGCCTCATCTGCCCTTCCCTGGCGGACGGCGGTTTAAAGTGCCGCTGACGGCAATGGGCGCAGCCTGGTATGCGCTGCGCGACAGGCTCGGCGTCTGACAGCCGGTTCATACATTCATTGCCCGGCGAGGGGAAAACCGGGCTTATTCCAGAGGCATTTTTTGCGGGTCATCGTAGCGGTACTCAAAACCCAGCTCGTGACAAATCCGCGAACCGTCTATTAGCTTACCGCTGTCGTCACCGGCTTCAGGCGCAAAGGTCGGTGGCGTCATGCCCAACTGGCGTGAGACGCCGGGGTAGAACTGCGCACGAGACGGATGTTTCAGAGAGCACAGGTTGAACGTGCGCCCGCCTTTAGGCGTTTGTAACAGCAACAGGATGGCCTCAACCACATCATCAAGGTGAACCAAATTGACACCATGTGAACCGTTGGGCAGCGCCAGCTTACCGGCCAGGAAACGTCCCGGATGACGCTTTGGCCCCACCAGCCCTGCCAGACGCAGAATATCCACGCTGGTGCCAGGTAAATCATGCAGCCAGTTTTCCAGTTCCACCAGCGTTTTGCCCGCCGTGGTTTCCGGTTGCAAGGCGCTTTTTTCGGTTTTGATGCCTGAGCTGCCGCCATAGACGGATGTCGAGCTGGTAAAGATAATACGCGGTACGTTACGGGCCAGCGCCGTGTCTACCACGTTTTGCACCGCCTGTACGTAAGCGTCCCCGCCCTCTGCCGTGCGGCTGGCGGGCAAGGTGACGACCAGCGCGTCAACGTCGAACAGCACGTCCAGATCTTCCGCATCGCAGATAAGGTCGGGCGTCAGTTCCAGTTGAAACGCGTCGATACCGCAGCGACGGGCCGCCTCAACGCCATCCGGCGTGGTTTTACTGCCGGTGACCTGCCAGCCTCTGGCGGTTAACGCCGTAGCTAACGGCATGCCCAGCCAGCCCAGTCCTACTATTGCGACCTTTTTCATTTTGTCTCCTGCTGCAGACTTCAAGATGTTCTCATCTTAAGCCTCCGCTGAGTTGCAAACCAGTTCAAAGTGTTTCGGCGCTTTGCGAATAACAACATTAAAAAAGAGTTGCCAATTTCAACTATCTTCGTTAGGTTAATTCCACACAAATGAATAACTTTTCATTATCGAGAATTTTATGACACGCGTTCAGTTCAACCATCATCACCACCATCACCCTGACTAGTCTTTCAGGCGATGTGTGCTGGAAGACGTCTAGGATCTTCCAGTGGTGCGAACGCAAGAGAACCCCCGGAAGATCGTCTTCCGGGGGTTTTTTTATGGGCTGACGCAAATCAATCATTCAGGACAGGTCAATCAAGGGGACAGGAACGATGTTAGACAATAGCCGTTTACGCATAGCTATGCAGAAATCAGGTCGATTAAGCGATGATTCACGCGAGCTGCTGGCACGCTGTGGTATCAAAATTAATCTTCAGCAACAGCGTCTGATCGCCTTTGCGGAAAATATGCCTATTGATATCCTGCGGGTGCGCGATGACGATATTCCGGGACTGGTAATGGACGGCGTAGTGGATCTGGGCATTATCGGCGAGAACGTGCTGGAAGAAGAGATGCTGAACCGCCGCGCGCAGGGCGAAGACCCGCGTTATTTCACGCTGCGTCGTCTGGATTTTGGCGGTTGCCGCCTGTCACTGGCCATGCCGGTTGACGACGCGTACAGCGGCCCGCAGGGCCTGAACAATGCCCGTATCGCCACCTCCTATCCTCACCTGTTAAAACAGTATCTCGACAAGCAAGGCGTCAACTTTAAATCCTGTTTATTAAACGGCTCGGTAGAAGTGGCACCGCGTGCCGGTCTGGCCGACGCGATCTGCGACCTGGTCTCCACCGGCGCGACGCTGGAAGCGAACGGCCTGCGCGAAGTAGAAGTCATTTATCGCTCAAAAGCCGTGCTGATTCAGCGCGACGGCGAGATGCCAGCCGCCAAGCAGGAGCTGATCGATAAAATGATGACCCGCATTCAGGGCGTGATCAAAGCGCGTGAATCGAAATACATCATGTTACACGCGCCAAGCGAGCGTCTGGAAGACGTGATCAGCCTGTTGCCGGGTGCCGAACGCCCGACTGTCCTGCCGCTGGCGGGCGATGTCAGCCGCGTGGCGATGCACATGGTGAGCAGCGAGACGCTGTTCTGGGAAACCATGGAAAAACTCAAAGCGCTGGGTGCCAGTTCTATTCTGGTGTTGCCAATCGAAAAAATGCTGGAGTAAGCGATGAGCAAAATCATGACGCCCGTGAATTGGCAAGCGTGCAGCCGCGAGGAGCAACAGGCGCTGCTGGCGCGCCCCGCACTCTCCTCATCTGACAGCATCAGTCAGATTGTGCGCGATGTGTTGGTCAGGGTGAAAGACGAGGGTGACGCGGCATTACGTGAATTCAGCGCGCGCTTTGACAAGGTCGACGTAAAAACGCTGCGCGTCACACCGCAGCAGATTCAGGCCGCCAGCGATCGCCTTGGTGACGAACTGAAGCAGGCGATGGCAGTAGCCATTGGCAATATTGAAACCTTTCACCGGGCGCAGATCTTACCGCCGGTGGATGTGGAAACGCAGCCCGGCGTGCGCTGTCAGCAAATGACGCGCCCGGTACAATCCGTCGGTTTGTATATTCCTGGCGGTTCTGCCCCGCTATTCTCTACCGTGTTGATGTTGGCGACGCCTGCACGCATTGCCGGTTGCGGTCGCGTCGTGCTGTGTTCGCCTCCGCCCATTGCGGATGAAATTCTCTACGCAGCGCAGCTCTGCGGGGTGGAAGAGGTGTTTCAGGTTGGTGGTTCACAGGCGATTGCCGCCCTGGCCTTTGGCACGGAAAGCATTCCTAAGGTGGACAAAATTTTCGGCCCGGGCAATGCCTGGGTGACCGAGGCCAAACGTCAGGTGAGCCAGCGTCTTGATGGCGCGGCGATTGATATGCCCGCCGGTCCGTCGGAAGTGCTGGTGATTGCCGATGAAGGTGCGACGCCGGCTTTCGTTGCCTCTGACCTGCTGTCACAGGCGGAACACGGCCCCGATTCGCAGGTGATTCTGCTGACGCCTTCCCAGGCGCTGGCTGAGCGCGTCGCCGACGCGGTTGAAGAACAGCTGGCCCAGTTGCCACGCGCCGCGACTGCCCGGCAGGCGCTGGAAAGCAGCCGTCTGATCGTGGCCCAGGATATGCAACAGTGCCTCGACATTTCCAACCGATATGGCCCGGAGCATCTGATTCTGCAAACCCGCGCGCCACGGGATCTGGTCGAACACATCACCAGCGCCGGTTCGGTTTTTCTGGGAGACTGGTCGCCGGAATCGGCGGGTGACTATGCATCCGGTACTAACCACGTGCTGCCCACCTATGGCTACACCGCCACCTGCTCCAGCCTGGGCCTGGCCGACTTTCAGAAACGCATGACCGTGCAGGAACTGACACCGCAGGGCTTCCTGAACCTGGCAGCGACCATCGAAACCCTGGCGGCGGCTGAGCAGCTGCATGCCCATAAAAATGCCGTTACGTTGCGCGTTGCCGCACTCAAGGAGCAAGCATGAGTCAGGATATTGAACAGCTGGCACGGGCTAACGTGCGGGCACTGACGCCCTATCAGTCGGCCCGACGCCTGGGCGGCAATGGTGATGTCTGGCTGAACGCTAACGAGTTCCCGCTGCCGGTGCCCTTTGAGCTGTCGCAGCAAACCCTGAATCGCTACCCGGAATGCCAGCCGAAACAGGTGATCACGCGTTATGCGGCCTATGCCGGTCTCACGCCAGAGCAGGTGCTGGTTAGCCGTGGTGCAGATGAAGGCATTGAACTGCTGATGCGTGCATTTTGTGAGCCGGGGAAAGATGCCATTCTTTTCTGCCCACCGACCTATGGCATGTACAGCGTCAGTGCCGAAACCATCGGTATTGAATACCGTACCGTTCCGGCGCTGAAAGACTGGCAGTTGAACCTGCCCGCGATTGCCGAACAACTCGACGGTGTGAAAGTGGTCTACATGTGCAGCCCGAATAACCCCACCGGTAATCTGATTGATCAGGACGATATCCGTCAGTTGCTGGCGATGACCGCCGGAAAAGCGCTGGTCGTCGCGGACGAAGCCTATATTGAGTTTTGCCCCCAGGCGACGCTCGCGGGCTGGTTAAAGGATTATCCGCACCTGGTGATTCTGCGTACCTTATCGAAAGCTTTTGCGCTGGCTGGCCTGCGCTGTGGCTTTACCCTGGCGAATAAGCCGGTCATCGATTTGCTCATGAAAGTGATTGCGCCCTATCCGCTTGCCACACCGGTCGCCGACGTCGCGGGCCAGGCCCTGAACGAGGAAGGCGTTGCCCTGATGCGCCAGCACGTGGAAGAGCTGAATGCCAATCGCCGCTGGCTGTTTGAGCAGTTACCACAGATTCGCGCCGTAGAGCAGGTTTTTCCCAGCGAAACCAACTATATTTTGGTGCGCTTTACTGACTCGCCGCGGGTCTTTAAAACCTTGTGGGATCAGGGCATTATTTTGCGTGACCAAAACAAGAATCCCGGCCTTGCAGGCTGTCTGCGTATCTCTGTGGGAACCCGAACAGAGTGCGAACGCCTGATCGCCGCGCTGCAAGCCTTATCTCTGGAGTAAGCATGAGTCAGAAGACCCTTTTTATTGACCGCGATGGCACGATTATCTCTGAACCTCCGCAGGATTTTCAGGTGGATCGCATGGATAAGCTGGCATTTGAGCCGGATGTGGTGCCCGCGCTGCTGGCGCTTCAGGACGCAGGCTATCAGCTGGTGATGATCACCAATCAGGACGGTCTGGGCACGGACAGTTTTCCTCAGGCCGATTTTGATGGCCCGCACAATCTGATGATGCAGATCCTGAACTCGCAGGGCATTAGCTTTAGCGACATTTTGATCTGCCCACATAAGCCAGACGATCACTGCGACTGCCGCAAGCCAAAAACCAAAATGGTGGAAGCCTGGCTGGCAGAGGGCGCACTCGACATCGCGCAAAGCTATGTGATTGGCGATCGTCAGACCGATATTCAGCTGGCCGAGAACATGGGCATTCAGGGCATTCGCTACGGCACAGAAGGTCAGGACTGGAAAGCCATTCAGCAACAGCTGACACAACGCGATCGCTATGCACTGGTACAGCGCAACACCAAAGAAACCCAGGTGCGCGTCGAGGTCTGGCTGGACCGTGAAGGCGGTAGCAAGATCAATACCGGTGTGGGGTTCTTTGACCACATGCTGGATCAGATTGCCGTACACGGCGGCTTTCGCATGAACATCGAAGTAAAAGGCGACCTGTACATTGACGATCACCACACGGTTGAAGATACCGGTCTGGCACTGGGTGAAGCACTGCTGAAAGCCCTGGGCGATAAGCGCGGCATTGGTCGGTTTGGCTTTGTGCTGCCAATGGACGAATGCCTGGCGCGCTGCGCGCTGGATATTTCCGGTCGTCCGCATATCGAATTCAAAGCCGAATTCAGCTACCAGCGCGTGGGCGATCTCAGCACGGAGATGGTGGAACATTTCTTCCGTTCGCTGTCCTACGCCATGATGAGCACCCTGCACCTGAAGACGAAAGGTAAAAACGACCACCACCGTGTGGAAAGCTTGTTCAAAGCCTTTGGCCGTACGCTGCGTCAGGCCATTCGCGTGGAAGGAAATACCCTGCCGAGCTCGAAAGGAGTGCTCTAATGAACGTGGTGATCCTGGATACGGGCTGTGCCAACCTGTCATCGGTAAAGTGGGCCGTTGAACGTCTGGGCTACGCGCCAGAGGTCAGCCGCCATCCTGACGTGGTGCTGCGCGCCGATAAGCTGTTTCTGCCGGGCGTAGGTACGGCCCAGGCCGCCATGAATCAGTTAGAAGAGCGCGAGCTTATTGAGCTGGTCAAAGCCTGTACGCAACCGGTCTTAGGTATTTGTCTGGGGATGCAACTGCTGGGCAGCCACAGCGAAGAGAACGGCGGCGTGCCGACGCTGGGCATTATCGACCAGCCGGTTTCGCTGATGGATACTCAGGGGTTGCCGCTGCCGCACATGGGCTGGAACCAGATTACCTCGCAGGCCGGAAATCATCTGTTTCGCGGCATCGATGAAGGCAGCTATTTCTACTTCGTCCACAGCTATGCCATGCCGGTAAACGCCAGCACCATTGCCCAGTGCCACTATGGTCAGGCCTTTACCGCCGCAGTGCAGAAAGATAATTTCTTTGGCGTGCAGTTCCACCCGGAACGCTCTGGCAAAGTGGGCGCACAGTTGCTGAAAAACTTCCTGGAGATGTAATGATTATCCCCGCATTAGATTTAATCGATGGCAAGGTCGTGCGCCTGCATCAGGGTGATTATGCGCAACAGCGTGATTACGGCAGCGATCCCCTGCCCCGTTTGCAGGACTACGCAGGCCAGGGCGCAACGGTATTGCACCTTGTTGACCTGACCGGTGCCAAAGACCCGGCTAAACGCCAGATTGCCTTACTGAAAAACCTGCTCAACGGCGTAAATGCGATCGTGCAGGTTGGCGGTGGTATTCGTACCCGGGATGACGTAAAAGCGTTGCTGGATGCGGGCGCCAGCCGGGTCGTTGTCGGTTCAACCGCCGTGAAACAGCCCGAGGACGTCAAAGCCTGGTTTCAGGAATTTGGCCCCGAGGCCATCGTGCTGGCGCTGGACGTCCGTATTGATGCGGCGAACCGTAAAGACATCGCCATCAGCGGCTGGCAGGAAGCGGCCGGTGTGACGCTGGAAGAGGTGATCGAACAGTTCCAGCCCGTTGGCCTCAGGCATGTCCTCTGCACGGATATTTCCCGCGACGGTACGCTCAGCGGCTCGAATGTGGAACTCTATAAAGAAGTGACCGCGCGCTTTCCGCAGATTGCGTTTCAGTCGTCGGGCGGTATTGGTGAACTCAGTGATATTGCCGCCTTACGCGGCAGTGGCGTTCAGGGCGTGATTGTCGGGCGTGCGCTGCTGGAAGGTAAATTTACGGTTTCGGAGGCAATAGCATGCTGGCAAAACGGATAATTCCCTGTCTTGATGTGCGTGACGGTCAGGTGGTGAAAGGCGTTCAGTTTCGTAATCATGAAATTATCGGTGATATCGTGCCGCTGGCGCAGCGCTATGCGGAAGAAGGGGCCGACGAACTGGTATTTTATGATATCACCGCCTCATCGGATGACCGTGTGGTGGATAAAAGCTGGGTTTCGCGCGTCGCTGAGGTTATCGATATTCCTTTCTGCGTGGCGGGCGGGATTAAAACCCCGGAAGATGCGGCCCGGATTCTGGAGTTTGGTGCGGATAAAATCTCCATCAACTCCCCTGCCCTGGCCGATCCTTCCTTGATCACCCGGCTGGCCGACCGCTTTGGCGTGCAGTGCATCGTAGTGGGCATTGATACCTGGTTTGATGATGCCAGCGGCAAATATCATGTTAATCAGTACACGGGCGATGAATCCCGGACGCGCGTCACCCAGTGGGAAACGCGCGACTGGGTGCAGGAAGTGCAGAAGCTTGGCGCAGGTGAGATTGTGCTGAACATGATGAATCAGGACGGCGTGCGCAATGGCTATGACCTGATACAGCTAAAGACAATGCGTGAAGTGTGCAAGGTGCCGCTTATCGCCTCCGGTGGCGCAGGTACCATGGCCCACTTCCTTGAGGCCTTTGAACAGGCCAACGTTGACGGTGCCCTTGCGGCATCGGTGTTTCACAAACAGATTATTAATATCGGCGAGCTGAAACGCTTTCTGATCGACAACGGTGTGGAGATTCGCGCGTGTTAACTGAACAACAGTTGTCCCGGTTAGACTGGGAAAAGACCCAAGGCATGATGCCCGTTATCGTCCAGCACAGCGTATCTGGCGAAGTTCTGATGCACGGTTATATGAACCAGGATGCGCTGAAGAAAACCCTGCAGGACGGTAACGTGACGTTTTTTTCACGTACCAAAAACCGGCTGTGGACCAAAGGTGAAACTTCTGGTCACTTTTTGCAGGTCGTCAGCATTACGCCGGACTGTGACAACGACACGTTGCTGGTGCTGGCGAACCCGATTGGCCCAACCTGTCATCTTGGTACGTCCAGCTGCTTCTCGCCTGCTGCCCCTGACTGGACGTTCCTCTATCAGCTGGAACAACTGCTGGCATCACGTAAAAGCGCCGATCCGGACAGCTCTTACACCGCGAAACTCTATGCCAGCGGCACCAAGCGCATTGCACAGAAAGTCGGTGAAGAAGGTGTAGAAACCGCACTGGCGGCGACGGTGAACGATCGTGAAGAGCTGACCAATGAAGCCTCGGATCTGATCTATCACCTGCTGGTACTCCTGCAGGACCAGGCGTTAGACTTCAGCACGATTATCAGTAATCTGCGCGCCCGTCATAAGTAGATTGTCCTCTCTGCTGCTCCTCCGTCAGGCGGGCAGCAGCGTTACAAAAAGGCGCGGTGGCGCCTTTTTTATTAAAACGGAAAAGCCGATGCTCAGTACCCATGAAAAATTGATCGCGTTGCTCGATCAACATCAGGCACGTTACCGGCTGGTCGCCCATCAGCCCAGCGGCAAATGTGAAGCCGTCGCACAACTCCGCGGCACCGATGTCGGTCAGGGTGCAAAGGCGCTGGTGTGCCATGTCAAAGGCAATGGGGTTAAACAGCATGTGCTGGCGGTGTTGCCGGCCGACCAGCAGGCGGACCTGTCCAAAGTGGCTGCGGCAGTGGGCGGACGCCGAGCCTCACTCGCCTCACCGGCGGAAGTGGACAGCCTTACCGGCTGTGTATTTGGCGCTATTCCGCCATTCAGCTTTCATCCCGATTTACTGCTGATTGTCGATCCGCTGCTGTTTGAACGTTACGATGAGATTGCGTTTAATGCGGGCGTGCTGGACCACTCAGTGATCCTGAACACCCAGGATTACCGTGCACTTTGTGGGGCTAACACTGTGAAAATCATCCTCTAATTGCCATCACCCCGGTCGAAAGGTACTCTGCGTAATACAACATTACGACAACAGAAGATCTTAACTATGGCAACGAAAACCCTCAAAACCCGCCTGCGCGCTGCGCTGGCACTGGCCGTGCTTGCCGGTTGTGCGTTCGGCGCACAGGCAAAAATCGAACAGGTCCGCTTCGCTGTCGATCCCACCTATCCGCCTTTCGAATCAAAAACCCCGCAGGGCAAACTGGTGGGGTTCGATATCGACTTAGGCAACGCCCTGTGTGCACAGATGCAGGCGAAGTGCGTGTGGGTGGAAAGTCAGTTCGACGGCATGATCCCGGCACTCAAAGCCCGTAAATTCGATGCCATCCTGTCTGACATGGGCATTACAGAAGAGCGTTTGAAGCAAATCGACTTTACCCAGCCGCTTTACGATACCCACACTCAGCTTATCGCACGCAAAGGTTCTGGCCTGTTACCGACGCCAGAGTCGCTCAAAGGGAAAACGGTTGGTGTAGAACAGGGCACGGTGCAGGAACGTTATGCCCGCGCAAAATGGCAGCCGCATGGCGTCACCGTAGTGCCTTACGGCGATCAGGCCCAGGTGGAAAGCGATTTAGTGGCCGGACGCCTTGACGCGGTCTTTACCGATGCCGCGCAGGCCGCCAATGGTTTTCTGAAACAGCCGCAGGGCAAAGATTTTGCACTCGCAGGCCCGATTGTTCAGGACCCCATTATCGGTCCAGGCACGGCTATTGGCCTGCGCAAAGATGACACCGAGCTAAAAACGGCGCTGGATAATGCCTTTGATGAAATCAAGAAAAACGGCACCTTTGATAAGATTCAGAAGCACTATTTCTCGACCGACATTTCCATTCAAAAGTAAGGTCATGAAGGGCATTTTCGCCCTTCGGCCTCTGCAGGGCTATACTCAATGACTTTATGGGCAGCGCTTGCTGCCCTGAACCGACAAAAGGACATTAACACGGTATGTACCAACAACATCACCCCTTGTTAAGCGCCTCTCTCGGCACCCAGCGTGAAATCATCAGTTTTCATTTTGGCGATGACCCTACGCGACAGGTTTATATCCAGGCAGCCTTGCATGGGGATGAAATACCCGGCATGGCTGTCGCGTGGTTTTTGAAACAGCGTCTGCAAACCCTGGAGTCCGCCGGGCGGTTGAAAGCGTCGTTTACGCTGATCCCGGTTTCTAATCCTCTGGCGCTCAGCCAGCACTGGCATGGCACTCATTTAGGGCGATTTCATACCCAGACCGGTCAAGACTTTAACCGTAAGTTTCCGTCGCTTGGCGCCTCGCTGGCTAATGAACTGGCCACTGTCCTGACGCCAAACGAAACCCAGAACAAGCGGCTGATTCGCGATGCGATCGATCGCCACTACCGTGATACCGTGCCCAAAACGGAGCTTGAAGCACAGCGTTTCACGCTGATGCGCATGGCCAGCCAGGCTGATTTAATGATCGACCTGCATTGCGACTGGGAAGCCCTGCCGCATCTGTATACCACGCCTCATGCGTGGCCGGAGGTTGAACCGCTGGCACGCTGGTTAGGCAGTGAAGTTCAACTGCTGGCTCAAATTTCTGGTGGAGAGCCATTCGATGAAGCCTGTTGTGAACCCTGGCTGACGCTGGCTGACCGCTTTGGCGAACAGTTTCCGATGCCGCAGGGCTTGTTACCTGTGACGCTTGAACTTCGGGGCGTGCGCGACGTGTCACCAGAGCAGGCGGAGCAGGATGCCGATGCGATTATCAGCGCGCTACAGGAGTCAGGCTACATTACCGCCAGTGAGGCTGCCGTTTCTGTCGAAGTCGCGGCACCGGTTATCGGCGGTGATGAGCTGGTGTCGGTCGCCAGCGGCGGCGAAGATGTAGTAGGCGTTGACGAGAGCGGTACCGGACTCGGCGCTCCGGGTGTGGCAACGAGCATTGATGAAAGCAGCATTATTAAACAACGTCATATCGAAGGGACATCCGCCCTGTCGCCTGCGCTGAAAAATCCCCCTACTCCGCTTGCGGGTTGCGAATATGTTCACTCGCCGGTGTCGGGACTGATTCTGCATCGTAAACCTCTGGGTGCGCTTATCAGGCCAGGTGAAGTGGTCGCGGAGATTGTCGATCCGGTAACGGACCATATCACACCACTGGTGGCGGAGTTCGGTGGGATACTTTATGCCCGTCACTGGGCCAGATTTGCCACTGCAGGGATGTTGGTGTTGAGGTTGGCGGGAGAGAAGTCGGTGAGGAGTGGGGATTTGTTGGTTCAATAAGGTAAAAACTACAATTTTTAATAAATGTTCAGGATGTGGAGGTGATTTACCACCTACTCACAGATTTTACGAAAGATCTTTTAATCCTGATACCATCAAAATAAAAAAAAGCTCATTTTACAATGAGCTTTTTCTAACAATTACAATATCAACCTATCATTTTAGATTTCTTAGATGCGTCAATCGCCTTTATTATTTTTGCTTGTAACTGTAAAAAGCATTACGTGTAATAACAAACAATGCTCCAATAATTGCACCGCCTATTATAGCAAGAAATAATATAAGGCCCTTTTTAGGACTGTCTCGCCTAAATGGAAGATCCGCTTGAGAAATGTATCGATAGGATTGGAGGTTTTCAACCTCGACTTTTAGATGCGTCACAGCCAGCAAAGCGCGCTGAGCTTCATAATACTCTTTGCTATAATCAAGAGGTTTAGAATTCTCGTTTGTCACCATAGCATTCAGTGCATCAGTACCCAGTAAATATAAGGTATCATCAGAGAGAAATTCTGCCTGATTGACTTGCAGCTTATCGACGTTGGATGCCTGAGCAACTTTGAGAGCCTGCTTGATTACATCAAGTCGGTGCTCTTTTTGATTAATGGCAACCTGAGTATAGGTATCGAGCGTATTTGTCAGTTCCCTTGTTTTCACTCCAAGGTTACGCTTAATATCATCACCATAATCTCTCACAACATCAGCATTAACATTATCAATATATTTTGAAAGTTGTGATTGTGCTTCTTTAGCCGTGCTTCCAACAAATGAGATATTGAGTGCATCATCTCTTCCTTTGATGGGCTCTACTCGTAACGACAAAGGCTCTTCAAGGTTGGCAAGTGCGCCTGACAAGGCATTTAGAGAAGCGCTGAATCGGCCAAACAGTTGATTTTGTAACCCACTTAATGAAGGTTTATCTTGTGGTGTATCTGCATATACAATAGCTAAAGCAGCATTGTAGTTAGCAACCTGCCCTGCAGCGGGTAAAGTTACTGTAGCTTGCGATGTCCATTTTTCCTTAACCACACTCACATATATTATTGCTATAATAAGCGCCGTCATCATCCCAATGACAATAAATTTCTTACCTTGCCACAGCTGAAAAACAACATCTATTAAGTCAAGCTCATTGCTTGAAACAGAATTATTTTCATGGGCTGCAGATCCTTTACCTTTAGTGGAAATATTTTCATTCATAAAAATTCAACTCGGGATAGACTGTTTCCAATCGCGTTATATGCAAAAAGGCGAACTAAAAAACGAAACCTCCCAGAAGGGAGGTTTCGTTATAAATCAATCTAACCATTCAGTATGGAAAACGCCATCTTTATCGATGCGCTTATAGGTGTGCGCACCAAAATAATCACGTTGAGCCTGAATCAGATTAGCAGGCAGAACCTCTGAACGATAGCTATCGTAGTAGGCAATAGCGGCTGAGAAAGTCGGTGTTGGAATACCATTTTGTACGGCATAAGCCACAACATCACGCAGCGCTTGTTGGTACTGGTCAGCAATATCTTTGAAGTATGGCGCCAGCAGCAGGTTAGCAATGCCTGCATTCTCTGCATACGCATCCGTAATTTTCTGCAGGAATTGCGCACGGATAATACAGCCAGCACGGAAAATCTTCGCGATTTCACCATACTGCAGATCCCAGTTGTTCTCGTCTGATGCTGCACGTAGCTGTGAGAAGCCCTGTGCATAAGAAACGATTTTACCCAGGTACAGAGCGCGACGGACTTTTTCAATGAATTCAGCTTTATCGCCGGTAAAAGCGTTAGCCTGAGGACCGCTCAGAACTTTTGAAGCAGCGACACGCTGAGTCTTCAGTGAAGAAAGATAGCGCGCAAACACAGATTCGGTAATCAGCGACAGCGGCTCACCGAGATCCAGCGAACTCTGGCTGGTCCATTTACCCGTACCTTTGTTGGCTGCTTCATCAAGAATCACATCGACCAGGTAGTGACCTTCTTCATCTTTCTTAGTGAAAATGTCCTTGGTGATATCGATCAGATAACTGCTCAGTTCACCGTTATTCCACTCAGTAAAGGTTTCAGCCAGTTCTTCATTGTTCAGGCCGAGCGCCCCTTTCAGCAGAGCATAGGCTTCGGCAATCAGCTGCATATCGCCGTATTCGATACCGTTATGAACCATCTTAACGTAATGACCAGCACCGTCCGGACCGATATAAGAGACGCAAGCCTCTCCGTCCTCCGCACGTGCAGCAATCTTATCAAGAATAGGCGCAACCAGCTCATACGCTTCTTTCTGGCCACCAGGCATGATTGAAGGGCCTTTCAGTGCACCCTCTTCGCCGCCAGAAACACCAGTACCGATGAAGTTGAAACCCTGATCTGAAAGCTCTTTATTGCGACGGATGGTATCTTTATAGAAAGTATTCCCCCCATCGATCAGGATATCGCCCTTATCAAGGTGTGGAGTCAGAGAAGCAATCGTTTTATCTGTTGCTTCACCGGCTTGTACCATCAGAAGGATACGACGCGGTTTTTCCAGTGAATCAACAAACTCTTCAACGGTGTAGAACGGCGCAAGCTTCTTGCCTGGATTCTCAGCAATCACTTCATCAGTCTTCTCACGTGAGCGGTTAAAGACAGAAACGGTGTAGCCGCGGCTCTCAATATTAAGTGCCAAGTTGCGTCCCATTACTGCCATACCTACAACACCGATTTGTTGCTTAGACATATCTACTCCTGTCTTGATGTGAAATCAGCAGTACACGACTGCTTTTAATGTGTTGACATGTTATCCCATGATAACGAGATGAGGGAAGTAATTGATGGTTTCAGCATATATCGTTAAACCATGAAAACTTAAAATTTACAGTTGTACTAAACGCAACTAAACTAAAAGACATTTTTGACTTTAGGTTTAATTGGACGAATTTAAAAGGTCCAATACTTCAGATGTTTTAGATTGCATCAATTGAATATTGCCTCGTGATTCTACATTCAAACGCACCACAGGCTCCGTATTCGATCTTCTCAAATTAAAACGCCATGTTCCAAAATCAAGACTAATTCCATCAGTAAAGTCTTTACTTTCTGCAATATCTTTGTAGTGCTCGAGCACACGCTCGATCGATGCGTCAGGATCAGCTAATTTTATATTTATTTCACCAGATGAAGGATAGGCGGCGATCCTTTCTGAAACCAGTTCACCTAAAGACACGTTTTTAAGACTAACCAGTTCAGCGATCAACAACCAGGGTATCATTCCACTATCACAATAAGCAAAATCTTTGAAATAGTGATGCGCGCTCATCTCTCCACCATAAATCGCATCTTCTTTGCGCATGCGTTCTTTAATGAATGCATGGCCTGTCTTAGACATGATCGCCTGCCCCCCGACTGAGGTAACAATGTCAATAGTGTTCCATGTCAACCGAGGATCATAGATTACTTTTTCGCCAGGATTTTTCTTGAGGAAAGCTTCAGCAAGTAATCCAACGATGTAATAACCTTCAATAAATCTTCCTTTTTCATCGAAGAAAAAGCAGCGATCGAAATCACCATCAAAGGCTATCCCAAAATCGGCGTTATGCTCTATAACCGCTTTTTGCGTATCTTCACGACATTCGGGCAAGAGCGGATTGGGAATACCATTAGGGAAATGGCCGTCGGCATTATGGTGAATTTTTACTATTTCGACAGGTACATTATTTTCTACGAATCTTTTTTCGATAGCATCAATGACATGCCCAGCTACACCGTTACCGCTATTGACGACCAACTTCAGGGGTTTTAAGTTCTTGAGATTGATACTACTTATGATATGAGAAACATATTCGTTAAGGGTTGATATTTTCGAATAAGTCCCTTTAACGCTACTCTCAACAGGACTAAAAATAGCGGACTCAGCAAGGGACTGAATCTCTCTCAAGCCGGTGTCACCACTAACGGGCTTTGCGCCTGCCCGGACAAGCTTCATACCATTATAATTTATAGGATTATGGCTCGCCGTTACTTCAATACCGCCATCGCAGCCTAAGTGAAATGTGGCAAAGTAAATTTCTTCAGTACCAACCATACCCAGATCTAGTACATTAACCCCCGAATCCTGGAGGCCCTGAGCAAGAGCAAGTTTAAGCTCTTCACTTGTAAGTCTTACATCGCCACCTACAACCACTGTTTTAGGTTGTAAAAATTGGCCGAAAGCGCGGCCTATTTTATAAGCAATATCATTATTAAGTTCGTCGCCAAGTTTCCCACGAATATCATATTCTTTAAAACAAGTTAATTTTTTCATATCATTACTTGATGAATTGAGGAAGTTTAGAAAGATTTTTACATATCAGAACAACTGGCCAAAACAAGCCATTTTTTTTGATAACATCAATATCTTCTTTGGATTTCTTAATAATATTACTGAGTGATCGATTGCTTTCTCCGCCCACCCTCATCGAAATCAGAACTTTTGGGAGATAAAATACTGAGGCTTTGTGAACATATAAATATCGCAGCAAGGAATCATAATCTGCTGAGATTCTGTATGAAATATCAAATGCGCCCCACTCATCATATTTTTTCTTTTTCATGTAAAAAGTGGGATGCGGGGGCATCCATCCAAACTTAAGTTTTCTAATATCGAAGACACCACTATGCCATTTACGAACCACTTTATTCATGTTCTTTTGAGAAACATAATTAAGGTCAGAATAAACAGCATCAACATTATTATTACTAAAACTATTTACAATATCCGACACCGCGGAAGGATATGAAAAAACATCATCCGAGTGAAGAAAACCTACAATATCACCTGTTGAATGAAGGATGCCTTTATTTAAAGCATCATAAATACCTTTGTCCGGCTCGCTAATTATTTTAGAAATCCGTGAACTGTGTTCTTGTGCAACAGCGAGTGTGTTATCCTTAGATCCGCCATCAATAATAATAAACTCGATGTCATCATAATCTTGAGACTCTAATGATAAGACAGTATCTTTGATTGTTTTTTCACTATTATAAGTTGCTGTAATTATAGAAACTTTCATTCTTAATATCCTGTCCCGTCATCACCAATACGGATGACATCGTCTTCAGACAAGTATGTTCCTGTACGGACTTCAATGATCTCAAGAGGAAGAACACCAGGGTTTTCGATAGCGTGCGCTTCACCTATAGGTATATATATAGATTCGTTTTCTGTAATTAGGTAACTTTGCTCGCCTTTATATACTCTTGCAGTACCAGATACAACAATCCAGTGTTCAGCACGATGATGATGTATCTGAGTTGCAGTGCGCTGCCCCTGTTTTATAGTCAATTTCTTAACATGAAAACGGGCACCTTCACTTATAGTATCATGTGAACCCCATGGTCTGAATACCTCACGGTGCTGAAGATGTTCACAACGGTCATCAATTTTTAACTGTTGAACAATATCTTTAACGCCCTGCACTTTATCTTTATGTGCAATTAATACTGCATCTTTAGTTTCGACAACGACTAAATTATCAATTCCAACAGTGGCAACAAGTTTATTTTGAGAGTATATATAACTATTGGATGTATCTGAAGTAACGACATCACCTCTGATAGCATTGTCATTTTTGTCTTTAGTGTTTATTTCCCACAAAGCAGACCATGAACCTACATCACTCCATGCTGCATTCATTGGAACCAGGACAGCGTCCTGGGTTTTTTCCATCACAGCGTAGTCAACCGATTCATCTGGGCAATTTTTGAATGCGGTGTCATCTAAACGTATAAAATCAAGATCGGTATGTTGACCAAGTAAGGCTTTTTCACAGTGTTCTAAAATTTCTTTATGAAACTTTCTTATTTCTTTTAAGAACACAGAGGCGCGAAATAAAAACATCCCGCTATTCCAATAATACTTTCCAGAGGATAAGTACTCTTGAGCAGTTTCAAGATTCGGTTTTTCTACGAAAGAATCTACTTTAAAGGAGTAATCATTTACATTAGCGCCCTGCTTGATATAGCCATATCCCGTTTCAGGGCGGTCAGGTACAATACCAAATGTAACCAGCTTACCAGACTCAGCAAGAGGAATAGCATTTTCAACTGCGGTTAAGAATGCTTGTTCATCCTTAATTACGTGATCTGCAGCCAGTACTAACATAACAGGATCGTCTAAGTTCTTAACTGCCTGTAATGCCGCTAAAGTTATTGCAGGTGCTGTATTTCGCCCCACAGGCTCCAGGAAAATCCCTCCATGTTTTATATTATGTTGCCGGAGTTGCTCAGCGACAATAAACCTGTGCGATTCGTTACATATTAAATACGGTGAAAGATGAGGCAAAGATTCAACACGCTTAATCGTTTCCTGCAGCATGGTTGCATCAGAGGTAAGTGCAAGGAATTGCTTAGGATATAATGTTCTCGATAATGGCCATAAACGACTACCCGAACCTCCAGCCATAATAACAGGTAACAATTTTACTGACATAAGATCAATGCCTTTCTTGAAAATAGTTTTTAGTATAGGTGTGAACGGAATCAGAAACTAAAAGTTCTTCTTTGCTGAACCATTTAAATTTCGCATGCTGTATGTCAGGCATACTTTCTGAATCAGATACATTAAATATAGCGTAAGCGAGAACAACATAATGCGTTTTAACATCGTCACTGACGAATGAATCGTCATAATGATGTTCATAAACACCTTTAAAGGTAGCAAGATCAATATCTAAGTTAAGATTTAACTCATCATACGCGATCCGTTTAAAGGCATTAGGGATTGTTTCCGATTTAAATATCCTGCCACCCGGTACAAACCAATAGTTTTGTGCAGGTTTATTATTTCTATATCCTAGTAAAACTTCACCTTTAGAATTTTCAACAATAAGATCAATAGAAATTAAAGGCGCATTAGCGATAACAGACTCAAATAAATCTTTGCTTAGTCGGTGTACCATTTCACTTCCTAAAAGAATTTTGATTCTCTAAAAACCAATTATATGTTTTTTTAAGTCCAACATTAAGATCGGTAGAGTAGGACCAACCCATATCTTTCAGGCGCTGTACATCGAGTAATTTCCTTGGCGTCCCGTCAGGCTTTGAACTGTCAAATTTTATTTCGCCCTTGTAACCAACTACTTCAGCAATTGTTTGCGCCAATTCTCTTATAGAGCAATCAATACCCGTTCCTACGTTTATATGTGAAAGCATAGGTGCAGTATTGTTTGCGTAAGTAGCATTATTCAGCTCCATTACAAAAACCGAAGCTTCCGCCATATCATCCACATACAAAAATTCTCGCATAGGGTTACCACTTCCCCATACAATTACTTCTGAATCGTCATTAAGCATGGCCTCATGGAAGCGACGCATCAAAGCAGGAACAACATGGGAATTCTCAGGATGAAAATTATCATTTTCACCATACAAATTAGTTGGCATTACGCTTCGATAGTCTCGCCCAAATTGCCTGTTGTAAGATTCACACAATTTAATACCTGCTATCTTAGCAATAGCATAAGGCTCGTTAGTTTGTTCAAGCTCGCCAGTAAGAAGAGCAGATTCTTTAATTGGCTGTTCGGCAAATTTTGGATAGATGCAACTTGAACCTAAAAAAAGTAATTTAGGTATATTGGCAAGATGCGCTGCATGGATGACATTGCATTCAATCAGCATGTTCTCATAAATAAAGTCAGCTGGAAAATGATTATTAGCATGAATCCCACCAACTTTTGCAGCAGCGAGATAAACCTCATCAATATCAGAAGACTGGAAAAATTCTTCTACATCATTTTTTGAAAGTAAATTTAACTCTTCTTTTGTTTTTGTAATAATTTCGATATCTGTTCGCCTGGATAGTTGGCGTAGAATTGCGGAGCCTACCATCCCGCGATGACCTGCAATAAATACTTTTTTAATCATAATTAACTTTCCACAGAAATTGAAACGTTGAAGCCATGACTTTTTAATAATGCATGTTGTTTCGCGTTATCTAAATCGTGTCCTACCATTTCTGCACACATTTCTTCTACAGTAATTAAAGGTTCCCAGCCAAGTAGCTCCTTCGCTTTCGATGGATCACCGAGAAGCGTTTCTACTTCCGCAGGACGGAAATAACGGGGATTAACTTTAACAATAACATCGCCGACTTTTACTTCAGGCGCATTATCACCTGAAACAGACGTTACCGTAGCAATTTCATCAACACCGGTACCCGTGAACGCCAGCTCAATGCCAAGCTCACGTGCTGACATTCTTACAAATTCACGGACTGAAATTTGTTTACCTGTTGCGATAACGAAATCGTCAGCCTGATTTTGCTGCAGCATCATCCATTGCATGCGTACATAATCTTTTGCATGGCCCCAATCACGTAATGAATCCATATTCCCTAACTCTAACTGCTTCTCCAGCCCCTGCGCGATATTAGCCAGTGTTCGAGTAATTTTACGGGTAACAAATGTTTCACCACGACGTGGAGATTCGTGATTAAAAAGAATACCATTACAAGCGTACATACCATAGGATTCACGATAATTAACAGTGATCCAGTAGGCATACATTTTAGCAACGGCGTAGGGCGATCTAGGGTGGAAAGGTGTGGTTTCCTTTTGCGGAATTTCTCTTACCTGACCGTATAATTCCGAAGTAGAAGCCTGGTAAAATCTTGTTTTTTTCTCAAGGCCGCAAATACGAATAGCTTCAAGCAAACGAAGAGTACCAATCGCATCTACATCTGCAGTATATTCCGGCGATTCAAATGAAACTGCAACATGGGACATTGCGCCAAGATTATAGACCTCATCAGGACTGATATCTTTCATTAATCTTATTAAGTTTGAAGAATCAGTTAAATCACCATAGTGAAGGTACATATTACGATTTTTACTCAAAGCATTATCAATTCGTTCAGTATTAAACGATGATGTGCGTCGAATTATTCCATGGACTTCATATCCTTTTTCCAGCAAAAAATCTGCAAGATAAGATCCGTCCTGACCCGTTACGCCTGTAATTAATGCTTTTTTCATTTTATATCTCTTATTTCATCATAAAAATTCAATGTTTCCTGAGCCATTTTTGTCCAGGAAAATTTAGCAGAATTAACTAATCCAGATGAGATTAATTTTTCTCTTATTACGTTATCACCGAGTTGTAGCAACGCATGACTGATATCGTCTTCGGTGATTTTATCTAACAGAATTGCTGAGCCAGTAGCGATTTCTTTTACAGAAGAAGAGTTCGACGCTATAACAGGACACCCAGAACGCATTGCCTCTATGACAGGGATTCCAAAGCCTTCATACAAGGATGGATAAATAAGGCAATAGGCATTTGAGTAAAGTAAGTTGAGTTCTTCCTCACTAACAAATCCTGCATGATTAAAGCGACCTGGAATATATTCATTTAACAATGTCATTTCTTCAGGGTTAAACTTGCCGCCACCCACTACTACAAGTTTAATATCCTCATGCTTTTGAAGTGCTTTTACACAAGAAGTGAAATTTTTATAACCATTTCTTGCTCCTACAAAAACCACATATTTATCGTTGCTTGAAGTTTTCTCTAAAGGAGTAAAATCGCTAACGCCATTGTATATTACTTTTGTAGGAATATACCGTGCTTCAGGGATGTATTTAAGCATATCTTTTCGCGTTGATTCAGAAATACAAATAATCCCATCACTATTGAGTATTGCACGTTTTTTTTGCCAATGATGAACTATTGTTTTGAGTCCCTTTGGGAAAACTTCATATGTGAAGTCATGCACAGTCGTGATTATTTTTACATTTTTTTTGTTTACGGGGAGTCGATAATAACTAGAATGGAAAATATCATCTTTTGTTTCAGGTGAAATGCTTACGTCAATATATCTTTCTATGCTGAGACTCATCCGCGGAGTTCGGTTTACATTGAATTCGCTGGCATAGGGATTATTATTAGGATAAATAATCAGTTCGTTTTCAATTTTATTTTTCTTCAGATATTTCAAATACTCATCAAAATAAACAGATATTCCACCCGAGTTTTGTAGAGAATAGATAATTCCATCAATAAAAATCATTACGTTGCCTTAATCAGTTATTCCACATGTTAACCATTATATTGAACACAGGAATTCAAGCCCCATCTCATGTAAAACTGCGCATTTTTTTTGCGCTTTAATATAAAGCCCTTCATCATTAAGGTAGTTAGCTGCCTGGAAGATAGTTTCCTGATTCATTATTCCATATCGTGAATGCTCATAAAGCATTGGGCGAGCAGCTTGCGCGATCAGAAAAAGATAAATCATTAATTTGGTAACAGGAAAAGACGCTGTGCTTTTAATTTTATCGAAATAAATGGAATCTGAAATTTTCGTATTGAGCATTATTATGACAAATGGCAGCCCATACCATCCTATTCTTGTCATAACAGGCATCATTTTTCCAATAATTATTGCAAAACTTATATAAAGTATAATACCTGGTAAAACTAAATTTAGGCGCTGATTAGTAAGCCATTCATCTTTGCGTTTTATCTGCTTATAGCATAAAAAGAGTAGTACTATTAGTATGAAATCAAATACCGTACCCACACCAGCTGAAAGTTGAGGGCGATAAGCTTCAGAGGTGAGATAAAAGTTTAATTTTTCATACACAAGTGAACCTGGTTGTAACAGTGAAAAAACGATATTTAAAATAATAAAAGGAATAAATAGAAATGCTAATGAAAATAGCAGTGTCGATAAAGAACTTAATCTTGAAAGTCTTGGCGAAATTATTGGGAAAATAAAGAGCAAACATACAATGGCTGTTGTGTGTACGGTACTGGCTAACAAAATCAATAGTACATAAACTATTATTTTCCTTCTGAAAAGGAAAGGTATTGCTAATAATAATAATGAAATTGCTATCGATTGTCTTACTGCTTCGAGATAAAGCATCCAATACATAAAACTGAGCATTGAAAAATATATAAATGCTTTATTTTCGAATTGTTTTGAAAACTTATCAAGGCAATAGATATTAAATATGGCAATTACTATATTATAGCCTAGAAACCCTAAGCTTCCGAATACATAGACTATAAGATTGAACCCAGGTTCGAATTGCGGAGCGTTGTTGTCACAATAATTGTTTTGCAAACAATCATAATTTTGAAAATAACCTATCCAGTCATTTCCTGCTGGATAAGAAAAGCAAAAAACCAATAAAGTGATGATTAGGCACGTAACTCTTTCACTTTTCCTGTGTCTCAATAAGGATATGAGAAGAGTTATAGAAAAATATATAAAATAAATCATCTGCTTACCACAAAAGCTAAGAACATAGTCAAGGCAAATCCTTTCCTGTTCTCAAATAAAACTGCGGGCATAATATATTTAAAAGCAAAAAAAACGTCAGATAACCACGAAGTACAAACAGGATGAAGAGATTCATTTCCTTCAATGTTTTTCGCTGCTGAGATGAGGCGCGTTATTTTTTTTCTGTAATTTATTACTTTCTTAATTGTTAGAGGAAGCGTAGTTATCTTTGCCCATAATGTTTTACCTGCCCCACCTACAACGTTATTGCTATGTTGACGGTATAAAATAGTCTGATGATTGTAGAAATATAGTCCACTCTCTGTCGCAGCGTTAAGCGCCAGCCAGTTATCATGCATTGTAATTCCTTCGGGCATAGGCAAGCATTTTTTAAGCAGTTTTCTATTAACTATTACGGAACAACCGTACACACTGCATTTCCAAATCAGCGTATTACAGTTAATATTTTCTGTAGGATTTATAGATCTCGATTTGTAAAAACTTTCAGATACAATATTTAAATTCTCATCCACCAAAGTAAGATCGCTGAACACCATTGCGACATTATCCTGAGGCTTTTCCATCATTGCTGCTAATAAATTATTGATCCGCTGCTCAGGCCAATAGTCATCCTGATCTGAAAGCAACACATACTCTGCATCGGTAGCCAGTAAAGCTTTGTTGAAATTGTTGACTACACCGCCTTGTCTTTCTGTATTAATTAATTTTATTCTAGAATCAGTAGATGCAAAATCTTTTATAATTTTAATCGTGTTATCGGTAGATGCATCGTCACTGATATACAAGGTCCAGTAAGGATAGGTTTGTTTTTGTATAGACAATAGTTGCTCAGCTATAAACCTTTCACCGTTATAGGTTGCCATTGCTATGTCAACGTTCTGCATCTAATTTCCTTGAAAGATAAAATAAAGCGAAAAAATCTACTATCACCCTCACACTCCATGCTATTGCAGTCCCTGTCAATGCATAATTAATAGTTAAATAATAAAGCATTAGCAAATAAGGTACTAACTCTAACATATGAAGACTTGCTGTAATGTGTGCCTTGCCAATAGCTTGTATTTTCGAAAATGGAATTTGTGCCATCGCATTAAATAAAAAACCAATTAAAAGGATCTTTAATATTTTTGCAGGTTCTCCGGCATAATCATTTCCCATCCAGGCAACCAGTATCTTTTCGGCAAATGGAATGCCGATGATAAGGATGGGCAAACAACATGCTGCCATTAATAAATAACTCAATTTTTCAAGTTTTTTTCTGTCAACGTTGCCCGCACTTAGTTTAGGAAAAAGCGCTCTGGAAAGTGCTGTAGGAATATTTAAGAGACGAGAGACGGCTTCTGAAGGCGCTGTATAATATGCTATTTTGTTTGCACCGAGCAGATGCGATATCACAAACCGGTCAAAATAGACCATGACAGGTGATATAACATTGCTTATTGTAATCCATCCACCGAACTTCAATAGCCGAAGATAAGTTTCTTTACTTAATTTAAAGTCTCTGAGAATAATTTCACGGCTAAAGTAGAAACTCATTATCAGTGAAATAACCCGACCTACCAGTAACCCTAAAATTGCATAATAAAGACTATTATGCAGCAACACTAAAATCGCAGGTATTGCTGCTATGGAGGAGCTACTTAGTGCGCGCTGTATATTAATTACAGCGAACCTTTCGTGCCCTTCCAGATAAGCTAACCATATTTGATTCAATAAAAAAACGGGTATCGTTAGCGCCAGCACTTTAAATGACGATTGAACGTCACTCACATTGACTGTTGACACATTCAAAAAACCCGGGACATAAGAAGTGATAAAGTAAAGTATTACTCCTGCTATACATCCTAATGCCAAAACAGAAACTGATGCTGTTGATATTATTTTAACTTGCTCATCGTCATCATGTCTGTATAAAGATATTTCTCTTATAACCGCACGTGTTAGCCCTGCATCAAATATGCTTGCATAGCCTACTACAGCAAATGCTAACGTAAAAATTCCAAAAAGCTCAGTTCCAAGCGTACGTGCTAAAATACCCAAACTCGGAATAGCTACAATAGTCGGTATTATGAACCCTGACAGATTAAATATGCTGTTTTTTATTAAACTCATTGTATTATACAGATATGAAATTAGTAAAATTTGATTTAAAAGAACTTCCTTTCTCATCTTTTACTGATAACTCAGGCATGACATTATCCATAAGAGGCCAGGTAATATTCAAATCTTTATCATCCCATTTTATGCATCTTTCGTTTTCTGGAGAATAATAGTCTGTTGCTTTATAAACAAATTCCACCTCTTCAGTTAACGTATAAAATCCATGGGCAAAACCCTCTGGAATCCATAATTGTTTTTTATTTTCAGCTGAGAGATAAACACCTATCCACTTACCAAAAGAAACTGAGTCCGGTCTGATATCTACTGCAACATCATAAACTTCACCCTTAACACAGCGAACTAACTTACCCTGTGACATGGGTGATTTCTGGAAATGAAGCCCGCGTAAAACATTCTTCTTTGATTTAGAATGATTATCTTGAACGAAGTTTACTTCGTAGCCGACTGCCTCCTCAAAAACTTTTTTATTAAAGCTTTCAAAGAAAAACCCGCGATCATCACCAAATACTTTTGGTTCAATAATCATTACATCATTAATATCTGTTTTTAGGATATTCATATTTTCAATCTGTATGATAAATTTCTTAAAGGCTGATTTTTATTTAAGATGATAATACTGGATAAAAAATCAATTATTACTGTTTTATCATTCTCATCAGATATTGGCCGTATTGATTTTTTTCAAGTGGTTTTGCAAGTTTTGCAACCTGCTCGCGATCAATGAAACCTTTCCTGTATGCAATTTCCTCAGGGCATGAAATTTTTAATCCCTGACGTTCTTCAATTGTCTGTATAAAATTACTCGCTTCAATCAAACTCTGATGTGTTCCCGTATCAAGCCAGGCAAAGCCTCTCCCCATCATTGCTACAGATAAATCACCTTGCTTGAGATAAAGACGATTAATATCCGTAATTTCTAACTCACCGCGAGATGATGGTTTGAGTTTTTTTGCCATATCCACTACACGATTGTCATAAAAATAGAGACCTGTTACAGCGTAATTGCTTTTTGGGTTAACTGGTTTCTCTTCAAGGCTAATGGCTTTCCCGTCTTTATCAAATTCAGCAACGCCGTAACGCTCAGGATCGTTGACGTGATAAGCAAATACAGTCGCTCCGCTTTCTTTTTCTATTGCCGTTTCCATTAATTTTGGCAAGTCATGACCGTAAAAAATATTGTCGCCTAAAACTAATGCACAATTATCATTGCCTATAAATTCTTCACCAATAATAAAAGCCTGAGCAAGTCCATCTGGGCTTTGTTGAACCTTGTATTCAAGATTCAGTCCCCATTGACTTCCGTCACCTAAAAGTTGCTCAAAACGTGGAGTATCTTGGGGAGTACTGATAATTAAGATGTCACGAATACCCGCCAGCATTAATGTTGATAGCGGATAATAGATCATGGGTTTATCGTATATAGGCAGTAATTGTTTACTGACGGCCATTGTAACGGGATAGAGGCGTGTTCCAGATCCACCTGCAAGAATAATTCCTTTACGCTTTGCCATTCATTTATCTCTTTAAGCACAATCAGCCTGAAATCAGGCAATCAATTGATTATTGTTACGGAATAGCTGCAAAAACTTCACTTAGCATACGCTTAACACCTAACTGCCATTCAGGTAACCTTAACCCAAACACCTCCTGGAAACGGGTATTGTTTAACCGGGAATTATTAGGTCGTCGAGCTGGAGTGGGATAAGCGCTGGTTGCTACAGCATTGAGTTTTTCCAGAGACAGCACAACACCTGTTTTTCGTGCCTCATCAAATATCAATGATGCATATTCATACCAGGACGTCGTACCACTTGCAGTCAGATGATAGATGCCTGCGACGTCAGGCTGACTCAATGCCATTCTAAGAGCATGAGCAGTACAATCAGCCAGCAGTTCCGACCCAGTAGGTGCACCAAACTGATCGTCTATTACAGAAAGTTCGTTTCTTTGCATGGCCAACTTCAGCATAGTTTTTGCAAAGTTGTTTCCTTTCGCTGCATAGACCCAACTGGTTCGAAAAATCAGATAGTTAGTTGAATAGGTACTTAAGGCATGCTCACCCGCAAGTTTACTTGCACCGTAAGTATTTATTGGGCTGGTAACATCGGATTCAGACCATGCGCTGTCGCCTGTTCCTGAAAATACATAATCAGTAGAGTAATGGACAACCCAGGCATTAATTTTCTGAGCTTCTTTTGCAATCATTTCAACGCAGTGAGCATTAATCAAATAAGCTTGTTCAGGTTCAGACTCAGCTTTATCTACTGCTGTGTAAGCTGCGGCATTGACGATGATACCAGGTTTGATATGGCGAATTGTTTTTATTAATTCTTCGGGCTTACTTAAATCGCCACAATATTCTTTGGAGTGTCTGTCCAGCGCAATTACATTTCCCAAAGGAGCCAGAGCACGCTGAAGTTCCCAACCTACCTGCCCCGATTTCCCTAACAACAGGATATCCATTACTGACGATCTCCGTAATTCTCTTCAATCCAGCTTTTGTAAGCACCACTTTTAATATTGCTTACCCACTGTGTGTTAGCTAAATACCATTTTACTGTTTTACGAATCCCGCTCTCAAATGTCTCTAATGGCTTCCATCCCAGTTCACGCGCTATTTTGCTTGAATCAATCGCATAGCGGCGATCGTGGCCTGGGCGATCTTTTACATAAGTAATTTGTTCACGATAAGAAACATCTTTAGGACAGATTTCATCCAGTAAATCGCAAATAGTATGCACTACATCGAGATTTTTCTTCTCGTTGTGACCACCAATGTTATATGTCTCACCCGCTTTGCCCATTTTAACCACGACGACAAGTGCTCTGGCATGATCTTCTACATATAACCAATCGCGGATTTGATCGCCTTTGCCATAAACCGGCAACGGCTTACCATCAACCGCATTGAGAATGACTAACGGGATGAGTTTTTCTGGAAAATGATATGGGCCATAGTTATTCGAACAATTCGTTATGATTACCGGTAGCCCATACGTACGTGACCAGGCTCTGACCAGATGATCACTCGATGCTTTTGACGCAGAATAGGGACTGCTCGGCGCATAGGCAGTATCTTCAGTGAAAAGTGGCAATTCAGACCCAAACTCAACCTCGTCAGGATGTGGCAAATCACCATAAACCTCATCCGTTGAGATATGATGAAATCTAAATTTTTCTTTTTTAACACTATCAAGTTGAAGCCAGTATTGTCTGGTTGCCTCAAGTAACGTGTATGTCCCTACGATATTCGTTTCAATGAACGCCGCAGGACCTGTAATTGAACGGTCTACGTGACTTTCAGCTGCCAGATGCATGATGGCATCAGGTTGGTGACGCTGAAGAATACTCGCCATCTCACTTGCATTGCATATATCCGCTTTTTCAAAAGCATAGCGTTGATGGCCATCGATTTCTTTTAGAGATTCAAGATTGCCTGCATACGTCAGTTTATCAACATTAACCACAGTATCTTGAGTATTTTTGATAATATGCCTAACTACAGCAGACCCAATAAATCCCGCACCACCGGTAACTAAAATTTTCACGTTCGCTATCCAGAATATTATTTTTAGTACTACATTCTGAAAAGATTTTTAAACATCTAACATCTAATTCAAAATGCCGTTAAATTTTCACATGAAGATAAACTTCAAACCACAAAAAAAATCGTTATTACATTTGAAATATTTATAAAACACGCATCAATATTTATCTGCAAATACATTGTTATCATTCTGATTTGTCAGAGTAATTTGATTAACCCTATGGAAACGCGCTGACTTATAAATGATGGCGTTGAATGTAAAAAAGATGCCAATGAAAAAGATCAGTTGCCAACAATCACTGAGGCCAAAAGCATCAAAGCCAATGCCTGTTGCTGCAAGCACCGCGGCACATGCAACCATAACAACGAGTGTCCCACGCCCGGTTAAGCCACCTCGCATAAGGAGATGATGTAGATGTTCACGATCGGGTTTAAATGGGCTTGAACCACGACGAATGCGTGCTGTCATCACCCGAACCATGTCCATCAGAGGTACGGCAATAAGCCACAATGCGGTAACGGGTCGCATCACCGGCTCCGTTCCCTGAGTGGCCAACATCAGTAGCCAAATCACTGTGAAACCGATTAGCGTACTTCCTGCATCGCCCATGAAGACTTTAAACTTTTTACCCCATGGAATACCGAGGTTTAACAATATGTAAGGCAGACAAGCGGCCATGAGGCAGGTACACCACAGCGCCAGATGCTTGTTACCACCGAGTTCAAACACAATGCCTAATGCGCCAAAGGTCACACATGATAATGCACCCAATAGCCCATCGATTCCGTCAACCATGTTAAACGCGTTAATCGCACCTATAACAGCGAATAGTGTGACAGCATAACCAAAGATCCCTAAAACTAACTGAAAACCAAAGAGAACATTACCTAGCGAGTAGAGGTAGTATCCATTCCACATCATGATGCAAGCCATTAGTGCCTGAATCATTATGCGCGGCATTACGGGCAGATCGAAACGATCGTCAAGTACGCCTACGGCTAAAAGCACAGTAGCGCAGAACATATAAATGGTGAAGTCAGGTAACCAACCCGGCTGCATGATATACAGTATCCATAATGATAAGTAGACCGAAACGCCACCAACCAGTGGAATGTGTCCTTTATGCTGTTTTCTGTCGTTGGGCTTATCAACCAGCCCGACTTTGCGAGCCACTTTGCGCGCTATGAATAGCAACGCAAATGCACTTAGAAAAACACAAACGATCTCTTGCATGTATGCACCACTGCTGAGTTGTCATATTTTAACCACGCTACCGCCCCTGGCTATCGCAACCACTTGCGTGAACGTAGTTTTAGCCATCGTTAAGCATAGACTGCATTACAAAATGGCGTTGTATTGCCGGGCTAATATTTTTGAGAACCCAGCCTAATCGATAAAAAACCTTACGATTCTCGTACTATACGGGTCTCGAAACAAGGTTTAAAAAGCCACTTTTTGACAATTTTGTAATTAACCCGGCTGCAAAATCACAAACTTGCTCATTTAATCTACAAAGCTCTATATCCATTCGCACAGTAGGTTAAGTATAACGGCCATATTCCCTTGATTTTATTCATTAAAAAAACAAAAACTTGATGTTCTGATTTTTTTCTAATGAACCAGTTTCATTTGCTGGCTAATGTAAAAAAATTAACTGCCTGAAAGAAAAAACCCCCACGTTGTTCTAATGCTATGTAGTCATTAAACAACGTGGGGGTTTTTTATACGCTCAACGTGACGGGATTAGCGAAACCCATCCGGATTCTTCGACTGCCAGTTCCACGTATCGCGCATCATCGCATCGATACCACGCGAAACGCGCCAGTCCAGTTCCTGGTTTGCCAGCGAGGCATCCGCCCAGAACGCAGGCAAATCACCATCACGACGTGGCTTGATTTCAAACGGAATCGGTTTGCCTGAGGCTTTCTCAAACGCCTTGATCATTTCCAACACGGAGAAACCTTTCCCACCACCGAGGTTATAGGCTTTATAACCCTCGATCTTGCCAAGATGGTCCAGCGCTTTCAGGTGGCCTTCCGCCAGGTCAACAACGTGAATATAGTCACGCAGACAGGTGCCGTCTGGCGTGTCATAGTCACCGCCGAAAACGCCTAACTTGTCCAGCCGACCGATAGCGACCTGGGCAATATAGGGCAGCAGGTTATTAGGAATACCCGTTGGGTCTTCGCCAATCTCACCCGACTCATGCGCGCCGACCGGGTTAAAGTAGCGCAGTGCAATGGTTTTGAAATGAGGTTCAGCTTTGGCGAAATCACGAATGATAAATTCAACCATCAGTTTGGAGGTACCATACGGACTCGTGGTACCTCCAATCGGTGTGGTTTCCACGTAAGGTACGGGCGCATTGGCACCGTAAACGGTGGCGGAAGAGCTGAAAATAAAGTTCCAGACGCCGGCATTGCGCATCTCTTCCAGCAGAACTACCGTGCCGGCGACGTTGTTTTCGTAGTATTCCAGCGGCATACGCGTTGACTCCCCTACCGCTTTTAACGCGGCAAAGTGAATCACGGCAGAGATACTGTTTGAAGCGAACAGGTCACGCAGGCAGGCGCGGTCAAGAACATCACCTTCGATGAAGGTGGCTTTCTTACCGGCAAGTTTTTCAACCCGATTGATGGCCTCACGCGAGGCGTTGCACAGATTATCCAGTACCACCACATCATCACCGCGCTCAAGCAGTGCCAGCACTGTGTGGGAGCCGATATAACCTGCCCCTCCCGTTACCAAAATAGCCATCTTTTCTCCCTTTCTGCCGCGTCAGCCGCAGCGAATAATATGTGATTACTTCGCCAGAATTTTCTTGATGGCTTCGCGGAACTCGCGACCTTGCGCATTGCTACGCAAACCATAAGAAACAAATGCCTGCATGTAACCCATTTTACGTCCGCAGTCGAAACTGTGTCCTGTCATCAGTGACACATCCACCGTTTTCTTCTTACTCAGGCTGGCAATGGCATCCGTCAGCTGAATACGGCCCCATGCACCCGGTTCGGTACGTTCCAGTTCAGCCCAGATATCCGCAGAAAGCACGTAACGGCCTACCGCTGCCAGATCCGAGTTTAACTCATCCGGATGCTCTGGTTTCTCAACGTAGTTGGTAATGGTGCTGACATCGCCTGGGTTTTCCAGCGGCTGCTCCGTAGTGATAACGGAATACTCAGACAGATCGTAGTCGGTAAGGTGTTTTGCCAGGACCTGGCTGTTACCTGTCTCTTCAAAACGTGCAACCATTGCCGCGAGATTATAGCGTAAATGGTCAGCGGTGGAATCGTCTAACAGCACATCCGGCAGGACAACAACAAAAGGATTGTCGCCAATCATAGGACGTGCGCAGAGGACGGAATGGCCCAGGCCCAATGGCTGCGCCTGGCGCACGTTCATGATGGTCACGCCTGGTGGGCAAATTGACTGGACTTCACTCAGCAGTTGGCGCTTAACGCGTGCTTCGAGCAGAGCTTCAAGCTCATAGGTGGTGTCAAAGTGATTTTCTACCGCATTTTTTGACGCATGGGTGACCAGCACAATCTCTTTGATACCTGCCGCAACACACTCATCAATGATGTATTGAATCATTGGCTTGTCCACTACAGGCAGCATCTCTTTCGGAATGGCTTTAGTCGCCGGAAGCATATGCATACCGAGACCCGCAACCGGGATTACTGCTTTAAGCTTGGTCATAGTTATTCCATCTAATGAAGTGAAGACATACGTCAATTATGCCGGATGGACCGGAAAAGGAAGTATAATCTTTATCTGAAAAGGCAACACTAACTCGCTGTGAAATCTTACAAATTCGGGTTTTTACGATGCCTGAACCCCGAAAGATGCGGAGTAAACACAATCCGTAAAGGCGAGCCTGAGACGTGTTATCAGAATTTACTCAGGTGTTTTTAATACCAGCCGTAAAAAGAAACGGGCGACCTGAGGTCGCCCGTTGTTATTGGCTTACAGCCACTGTTCAAACCATTCTGGCATCACGAAAAGATCGAAGTGATTAACCAGCAGCATGAGTCCCACAAACAGCACCGACACAGATACCCACTGTCGGGCATAAGGGATAAAGCGGATACCTATCACCGGCTTGATGAAGAATGGATGCGCCAGGGCGGAAATCAGCACCTGTGAGATCGACAACGTCAGCGCGACATAGAGCACGTTTGGCCAGATGAAGGTGGTGGCAAGCACGGCCATGACCACCAGGCTGGCAACGATGTTCCAGTAGAACTCCACGTTAGTGCGGCCATTCGCCTGGGAAATCGCCCCGGTCAGTCCGCCCATTGGACGCAACATACCAAACAGCAGCATCAGCGGGATCAGGTGATAAACCTGTTCATGAGATGCACCATAGAGCACGCGTACAATGACCGGAGACAGAATACCGATAGCCAGGTACATGGCGCTGCTGAAGAGCATTATCATCAATGTGCCTTTCAGGAACAGCTTCTTTAATTGCTCCGGGTCCTGCTGCTTCTCGGCAAAACGCGGCAGTGCCAGGCGGTTAATGACCGGCGACACCAACTTCAGCGGCTGCAGCACCAGCTCTTTTGCCAGTGAATAGATGCCGAGCATCTCGGCCCCCATCACTTTACCGACCACCAGCGCATCGGCCTGGGTGCGGAGCTGGTTAATGGTCTGTGAACCCAGCTGATAGATGCCGTAACGTATCGCACTCAAGAAGGTTTGCTTGTCGAATTCCCATGTAGGACGCCAGGACTTCTCACCCAGCGCAATCATGCACAGAATGCGGGTGAAGGCGTTGATGAACAGGCCAAGGATCGCCGCAGCCACCGTCAGCGAGGTAAACTCCAGCATCGCCACGACGCACAGAAACGCAAACAACTTGGTGCCCATTTCAATCTTCGCCAGCGACACCATCCGTTTGGTTTTAATGTAGTGCGCCTGATATTGCGAAAGATGCCCCAGTACCAGGAAGTTAAGGCTGGTCAGCATAATCAGCCCCACCAGTTCCGGCAGATGATAGAACCAGGAAACAGGCCAGGCAATCAACAGCATAACAAGGCCGGTACACAAGCTGAGCGAGACGTTCACCCAGTAGATGGTGCTCTGTTCGCGCCGGGTAATGTTCTGGCGATGGACCAGATAACTGCTCATGCCCATGTCCTGCAGCACGCCTGCTACCGCCAGAATCGCGTTGATGATCGCCAACAGCCCCAGTTCATGGGTTTCGAGTTTCCGGGCGAGAATACTCAGTTGGGCGACCTGTAATACGGCTGAAAAACAGGTGCTGCCAAACAACCACATCGCCTGTGACTTTATTCCACTCAAACCATTTGCTCCAGAATCTGTGCCAGCTCGCGATACGCGATGTGCTGATTAAACTCGGTTTCAACTTTTTGTCTGGCGGCCGCGACAACCGGCGCAACGTCCACTTCGCCTTGAGATAACTTCAGCAGCGTGTCGGCCAGCGCTTCGGCATCATCTTCCTTCACCAACCAGCCCGAAACGTTATGTTCGATTAACTCTGGAATCCCGCTGTGGAAGGTGGAGACCACCGGCAGCCCCACCGCCATCGCTTCCATCAGGGCCACCGGAATCCCTTCCATATCGCCATCTGCGGCTGTTTTCGAAGGCAACAGAAAGATATCGGCTTCATTGAGTGCCTTGCGGATCTCTTCCTGAGGTTTAAAGCCCGACATGGTGACGCAGTCGTCCATCTTTTCGTGCGCGATGAAGTCGCGCATCATCTGATCCTGGTCGCCATTACCGATGATGGTGTACTGGAACTGCCCGCCGCGCTGTTTGAGAATGGCGCTGGCTTTAACGGCCACGTCCAACCCTTTCTTTTCGGTCAGGCGAGCGACGGACACAATGCGCAACGGCTTGTGAAAGGCATCACGTGGCTGGAAATTGAATTTTTCCGGTTCGATGCCCATGCGGGTAACATGGATCTTCTCTGGCGGACAACCCATTGCAATCAGCTTGTTTTGCCACAGATGGCTGATAGGCAGCATCAGTTCGCTCTGCTGGAACAGATTGCGGTAATCCTGCTTGTGCTCGTCCAGGATGTGACGACGGGAGATATCCGCTCCGTGAAACACCGTTGCCTGTTTACCTTTCAGGATACCCAGTTCACGCAGCTTGTTTGCCAGCGCACCGGCGTAGCCGAAATGCACCAGAAAGACATCGGCGACGTAGGTCTGGCGCGCGTTGGCGACAATCGCAGGCAGCAGCAGTTTACTGGACTGTGCGCCATAGCGGCGCACGTTCAGCGAACGGAGTAACGAGACTTTGGTGATTTTCGGCAGAACCAGTTTCAGGCGTTGCCCCAGCTTATCGGCCAGGGAAATTTTCTCTTCTGGCAGCAGATAATGGGTTTTTGCCGCCAGGCCATATTCGTCAAACGCGCCGTGCCGGTTCACTAAGTCCCCCGGAAACACCGAGATAATCTCGACGTCGTAACCGGCATCAATAAAGTGAGTGACCTGGTTGAGAACAAAGGTTTCTGAGGCAACCGGGAAACGCATAGTGAAAAAAGTCAGTTTCATCACATTATCCTATTACGTTTAGAATCTCTTCCGTGATTCTGTTACCGACTTCCCTTTCGCGCGCCACGGCGATGTCGACGTTTTGCTTGATGGTGTCGTAGTCGGCCAGGATAGCCTGAACCTTATCAATCAGCGAACCGTCCATCAGGCTCTGCACATCGGTCGCCATTTGCGGCAGACCTAACTGATTCATGACGCCCATGGATTTGTGTTCATAGTTGATAGCGACCGCAGGTGTGCCAAAGTTCATTGAGATGATGGCTGAGTGCAGACGGGTTCCAATGGTCAAATGACACTCGCTGAGAAGCACTCCCAGCTCAAGGTCGTTAAACTCATCCATGACAACGTGATAATGCTCAGGCTGCTGGACATGGTCGCGTAAAGTCAGCGCCACCATACGGTCATCTTTTGCATAGCTGTCGATGCCCGTGCAGGTTGATAACGCCACGACCTGGTAACCGCTGGCGATCATCGCATTGATCACCCGACCGAATGCGGCTTCATACTCTTGCTGCGTCACGCCGAGACGCTTATCAAACGGGGCCAGTTCGCGGACCGTAATCGCAATGGTTTTACGGGTACGGATGACGCTTTGCCAGTGCTGCAGGCTGTGGCTGGGATTGTCAACGTGGCGGGCGCGAACCAGGAATGCGGTATCCACGCCGGGCACCACTTTCGAGCTGGTCACGCCGTCGCGCTTCATCAGGTCCAGGCTGACAGACTCACGCAAAATAAGTTGATCAACCCGGTCAAAGACAAAATTGGCCAGTTGATTAGTGCGGGCGTTCTGGAAGGGGCCGACTGAGTGACCGATGAGATAAAGCGGTTTTTTCGCCAGTAGCGCGCAGAGCGCATGGTCAAACTGGGTAACACCGTAGAGATCGACGAAAAACGATCCGCCAACCTGAATCACCGCATCGTACTGCGCCAGACTTTCCGTAAAAGCTTTAAGGTGCGGCGGAACGGAAAAGGATTTATACGGCCCGCCTTTGCCCAGGTGCGCCATCATGATATTCGGCATCAGTCGGTTAGCGACTTTGCGTTTCACGGAGCCAATCAGGCCTTTACCCGAGGAGTTATTGTGCAGGAAGAGCTTATCCTGCTGAATATGTTGCTGAAGCAGATAACCGGAGCTGGTTGGATAACGGCTTATAACATCAATATCTACATCGTTGCGCGCGGCCTGAATTGAATCAATCAGTCCACGTAGAATCGCGCCATCCCCACGATTCCCACAGGTATGGTTACCCACCAATAAAATCTTCATAAAAACTCCGAATAATTTTTTCTAATTCTACCAACCGCCCAGTTCCGAAACGGGCAAAATGAATACGATTAAAAACAGCAAGTTATTTCAGTTCACCAACGTCCCAGATGCTGTTGGTGTTGGCTGCCATCAGGCAGCCCTCTCTCATGACGATTTGATAGCAAAATACGGTAAAGCGACCTGCTTACCGTTAATAACGACAGACACGAATCCTTCAGGTTTGCTGGTATCCACCTTGTCATCAGACAACGCGCGGGAGGCCAGCAATAAATCCCCCTGCTCATTCGCGCCCACGCCCGCTTTGCCATTGTGCAGGCTGAAACGCTGTGGGGCAGCATGGCTGCTGCTGTCCGGCGTGGCCTTCGCCATTTTGGCATCGACCCGCGCACAACGGCCGGTCACAAAACGATCTTTCGCTGTGCTCTTGATCATCACGGCGGCAGATGGCGTCCACCCGGCGAGTTTGACGAAAACCTGGGTGTCGGTATCGGTTTTGGCGACGTAACGCACATCCAGCACCGGGCTACTGCCTTCCGCTGACCAGCTGGCTTCGGCATGGTCTTTCTTACGCTGAATATGAATCACCGCCCGGCCGCCGGTGTTTTTACCACTGATCAGGTTCATCAGCGGTTCACCATCCGTGCCGTTATTGAACTGCGACTGACCAAAGAGTTCGATTTCCCACGAATCACCGACGGTCGGGGAATAAAGATTAGCCAGTTCGAACCACACGGCCTGATTACTGTTGTTTTCCAACAACCAGCGCGAGGTGAGGTAGTTGTATTTCAGGCTGCCATCAATGGCGACGCCATAGGATTCAACGCGGGTTGATCCCATCTCCCAGGCGCTTAACCAGCGGTCGCCCTGCTCTGAATTATCAATCCAGCTGCCGGATTGCAGGTTGGTCTGACGCGTATTCAGGCGGGAATGCCAGGCGATCAGCGGATTTTTACAATCCTCAAGGCTGAGGGCGTCAATAATCCACTGACCGTTTGAGATATCACCCGGATTGTCGCAGTGCTCTATCCAGCCGTTATGAATCAGCGACTGGCTGCAGCGCGGCAGATTGAGGACTTTGCCGCCCTTACAGTGCTGAGCGTTAAAGTTAGACAACTCGATGGCCGTGCTGTGATCCCAGTTGCCCTTCTTCTGACCGGACCAGCCCGCCTGGATCACATCACCGGTACAGGCCGAGGCGTACCACTGGTCAATCTTACAATCCAGTGTATCCAGCAGGCTGAGCGCGGTGCCGCCGACCTGGTTGAAGCGCAGGCACGCGCCACGGAAAAACTGGCCGCCCGGACAGGTATTACGGAACAGGCCCTGTTTATTGGGACTGGAATCCGTATTGCCGTTGAAAATCAGGTTAGAGATTTCCACCCAGCGGGCGCTGACTTCGAACACAAACGGGGATTTACCATCTGAAACGATGGTGGTCGCCGGGAAATAACCGAAGTTAACCATCGCCCCGGAGATACGGAAGAAGCGGCGCTGTTCTTCGCCGAAATCACAGCCGGACACAAAGAAGGTACCGGCAGGGAACTGCACACAGATGGGCTGATCGCTCTGTTGCGACCACTGGTACATGGCTTTAATCGCGGGCGCACTGTCGGTTTTGCCGTCAGCGATAGCGCCAAAATCAAACAGCGACAGACGGTTGAAGTCATCGACCACGCGACGCCAGTGAAATCCGTCGCCGCTGAAAATCACCCCCTGATCGTCCTGCGCCGGCTGAAAGCTGCCGACGAACTCACCGCCGCCCACTTCAAGCCCGGCGTGCCAGCTTTTCAGCTTGATTTTTGCCCCTTCAAACAGCGGTCGCGTCTTGCGCAGATCGTCTACCGAGGGGATCTCGCCAATCAGCTGGTAACCCGCAGGCTGCGCCAGGCGCTGGCTGAAGGCCGCCTGGCCCGGCTGGCTGACATCAGGAATGTTAAACACCATCTGCCCGTTGCTGTCTTCCAGCGCCATCGAGTGCGAGGGGTTGGCTATCAGCGCCGCATTATCTTTAACGAACTGGTCAAAATTGCCTTTGTTCAGGGTAATCGGCTGGCTGATTTGTGCCAGATTACCTTTTGCATCGCGCAGGAATACCGGTATCTGGTTACCCGGTTTGCTGGCATCACTGCCGGATTGACCAATCCACAGTTTTCCCTGAAAGTTTTGCCAAAACTGCGGCGGCATCGCATAGACATTTTCAGGTGTCAGAATGGGTACATCGCCTTTAGGAATCGCGGTGGCATCAACCGACTTTAGCGCCAGGCCATTACTTTTAGCGGCGTAACTGGAAAAGGTGCTCACGGAGAGCGCCCCTACAAGGGCGGAGGCTGCGGTTTGCAAGACTTCTCTTCTTTTCATGCAATAAATCCCGTCGTCATGAAGGCTATAAACTCAGCCATAAAAGGTGTCCCATGAGGCACATCAAAAGTGAGCTTCTCCAGCCCGTTACACCAGTGCCAGCCAGCTTTGTTTAATTTGCTTGCCGTCAAATTTCAGCGCGGTTTGTTGGGTTTTTTCGCTCATGGCGTAGAACAGCGCATCATCGCTGGCCAGCTGTTCCATCCGCGCCAGGAATTCGCTTTTCTTGTTCATTGGCACCAGGAAACCGTCTTCACCGTGGTTAATGATCTCCTGCGGGCCGGTTGGACAGTCATAGGCGACGACCGGCAGTGACCAGGATTTTGCTTCCAGCAGCACCAGCGGCAAACCTTCGTAGCGCGAGGTCATCAGCGCCATATCACTGTCGCGATAGTAATCATTGATGTTGGTGACTTTACCGACAAAATTCACGCTGGAAGTGATGCCCAGTACCGCCGCCTGATCGTGCAACTGCTGACGTAATTCTCCATCGCCGGCAATGACCAGCGTCCAGTCAGGATGGGCTCTCGTAAAGTCGCGCCAGATATCCAGTAACAGGTCAAATCCCTTTTGATTGTCCAGACGGCCCACGGCCAGCGCCTGACGATGGCGCGTGGTGCGATGCCAGGATTTGTACACTACCGGGTTAGGAATGGCCTGACTGGGAATGTGCCAGCGCTGAAACACCTGATGATCTTTATCCGTCAGCACGATGACGCGATCGTAGTAGCGCAGTAGCAGGAACTTGAGGAATTTAATGGGTTTACTGAAGGAGTTAATGGCGATGTGCTCGCAGGCATAGGCTTTGAAACGCTTCTTTTTCAGCGTCATCAGGTTCCAGAAGGCAAACATCACGCTCAGGCGACCCATGCTGATTAAAAATACGGTGTCGAAGCCTTCCTGCTGGATACGGGCAACGGCACGCTTGATGGGATTGCTTTCCCCTTCAAAGCTGACGATCTGTTTGACCTTCTCAAAAGGGTAAAAGGGTTCACCGTGCCCCTCTAGCGAGTAGATGGTGACGTCGTGCTCATCGCCGAGACATTCCGACATAAAATTACAGATATTTTCGGTGCCCGCATACGAGTAAGCGTCTTTGATCACCAGGACAATTTTTTTCATTAAACGTTATCCACCTCAAATTTATACACAATCCTGCCGATCGGCTTAGCGGTGTTTCAGGCTAAACAGCACACCATTCACCATATACCAGGCGTAATAGTAATAGATTTTTAACGGATTGTTTTTATAGATAATTCTTAATAGTTCGAGGTGCCATTTGGCGGCTTTATTTTTATTACGCGACAGGGAATCACCCAGTTCGTAATAATTCACCAGAATGCTCTGAATTATGCGGGCCTGTTTATAACGGTTAAACAGTTCGTAGAGGAAAAGAAAGTCTTCATGGCCTTTGCGTTCAAACAAAATGCCACCCGGCGGACGGCGAAAACAGACGGATGAGAAGCACACCCGATACTGTTTTTTCACGAAGTTGTCCTGTTGCAGATAAGGCTTTGCGTAGCGGATATCGTGGTCGGCTTTGCGCGTTTTGTAGTGATATTCCGTAATGACCAGATTATCGCCATCGGCAATAGCCTGCATCTGCTGACGCAGCTTATCGCTGTGCCATTCGTCATCGCTGTCAAGAAAGGCGATGATCTCTTCTGTCGCGGCACGCAATCCGACATTGCGGGTTTCTGCGGCGCCCATGTTGACCGCGTTATCAAGAATGGTAATACGCGGGTCCTGACACTGTTCTCTCACCCACTCGAGTGAATCATCGGTGGATTTATCGTTGATCAGATACAGGTGCCAGTCCTGATAGGTTTGATTGATAACGGACTGCACGGCGCGTAATACCGTCTGGCGAGCATTATACATAGGCATAACAATGCCAACGGTACCAGAGTGATTATTCATTTTCATACCTGAATAAATAAAATAGACGGAGCCACCAGGAGCCTGTCCGGCAGCGTTAAAACGTCACGACATTCAATGGAATCAGGAGAGCGCCTTTTCGCCGCCTAAACGCGCTTTTAACTTGTCTTTCACGCGGTTCAGGAAGTAAGTGCGGTTGTCTTTATTGGTCAGCAAGAAGTAGCGTGCAAAACTGACGCTCGCCATCAACGAGTTGCCGTCCATTTTGTAGCGCAGGGGCAGCTTGAATGCTTTGTAGGTGTGAATATCACGTGCGGTAAGGTGCGGTTTCATCGTCTCCAGCCAAAACAGGGAGTACTTGACCGATTCACCTTTGTGTTTAGAGCCAAACTTCGTGACCAGATGATAGTTAGCCAGCGGGAAAGCGATCATTTCAAACCGGTAACCCATGCGATCGGCACGGATGCAGAAATCATAATCCTGATGGCGGATAAACCGCGCGTCGAACTGAATTTTAGCGGCATCTTCACGCTTCAGCACAATGGTGCTGGTTTGAATAAAGCCATAACAGCCAAACAGGTATTCCGCCACAGTTTCATTTTCGGCGGGCGGCTGCATGGGCATGACTTTCAGGAACTCACCGTCCTGATAGATGTTCACCTGACTGAAAATAATGGTGTTCTGTTTGCCTTGTGCCTCAAGCTCAGCAATTTTCTCGCTGACCTGCTGCAGCTTGTCCGCATGCCATTCATCGTCGGCATCCAGAAAACTAATGTAGTCACCCGTTGCCAGCTCGATGCCTTTATTACGAGCACCAGCACCGTTGAGTTTCACCTCAGATAACACCAGATTGATGTCCAGATCCTGATAGCGCTCACTGCGCACCACGTCGGCCAGCGCGGCAGCATCGGCGGATTTGTCATCCACGATGATGACCTCGAAATGACGATACGTTTGTGCTTTAACGCAATCCAGCGTCGTGACAATCGATTCTGACGCGTTATAAGCCGGAATTACGATGGAGAAACGAATGTCCTTCATTGCCAGCACCTCATAAAAGTATTCAAAAATAAACAATTCAATCGACAAACGTCGAAGAAAAACCTGTGATATTTCAGGCGACCGCCGCGCTGAGTGAAGCCGTTCACGCGGCGCGGATCGCCGGGTCCGTTACCGAATCAGCCAAAACTCCTGGGCCACTTCATACCCAACAACCGCTTGCTTGGTTGAAATGGTGTTGTAGTAGAGGTAATAGAGCAGGAAGAAAAACAGCATGCCAAACAGCGCCGGCTTCCATACTCGCCTGGCTTGATAGATCAGTGAGGTCAGGATGATGGGTTCAACCTGTTGCAGATAGTTAGAAAGACGCGAACCTGACGGGAAGTTGTACAGGAAGATACGGATCGCCCCGCCGATAGCAAAGCTTAAAATCAGCAGGTAGTTCAGGCGATACTGCGCATAGTTTTCGCGTTTCAGCTCATTGCTCAGCATGAAATAGAAGAAGATAAACACCAGCATGATGTTCTTCAGGTTCGACACTGACAGGATGCTGCCATCCATTGCATAGGAGGGATCGTTGTTATAACCCGATGCCCTTTCCCCCAGCGATCCAAGATGACCGGCAATCAGGGCAATAAAGCTTGATCCCCCCACCACCGAGAGCGGCAGGCTGAAACCGATGATAATCACCGGCCACCAGCGCCAGTCACGAATAAACAGGAATGGCACCAGCGTCACCACCATCACGGCGGTGTTGTGGCTCATAAATGACAGAATAAAAAAGGCAAAGGCCCACCAGTAACGCTTCAGGTATATCGTCCACAGTACGCCAAGGAACAGAGCGGAACTTAAGCCAAAACGTATCTGGTTAATGTCTTTATTGATAAAGATGTGCGCCGAATACAGCGCCAGCGCCAGCACCGGGTAAGGTGACATCTTTTTGAAAAAATAAGCGTTTATCGATACCGCGATGGCGCAGAAGACAAACAGGAACACGCTGGCATTGTGCGAAACTAAGCTGGTTACCCACGCCATCGCAAAAATCAGCGGTTCGTAGCGGAAAAACGCAACGGTCTCGAAAAAGCCGTTGATCTGGATGCGCCGGATAAAATCTTCGAAGAAACTGCGGTACTGGTAGTCATCCATGCCGGTGCCAAGCCCACGAATACCACCGAACACGATCAGAATAATGGCCGCAAAGCACAGCAGCCAGGTCAAAATATAATTTGTGCGTTCGTCTTTTTTCACCAGGATTTCAAACAGCGAAATCAGCAGCAAAAACCCTGATATATACCAATATGGAGCCATGGTGTGATTCCTTAAATCCACAAGTTCTCATGCCAACAGCGGCCTGTGCTGATTACCGTCCGGGTTGATATCTCAGCGGGTCTGCGCCGACATGGCGACAGACAAAAGCGTGTTGATGATGAATTCTGATGATTGACGTTAGATCGTCGCTTATTGTGCGTTGTATCCAGAATCACCTGTGCAAATCGTTATGTGTCGTCATCCTGAGCCTGCGATCAAAAGGGGCGGTCAAACCCGCCCCTTTTCTTTCAGCTCTTAGCTTTTCGTCGGTTTACCGTACTCGTAGTCGTAGTAGTCATAGCCATAACCGTACGAGTTAGCCGCTTTTCGTACCACGGCGTTAAGGATAATCCCTTTAATTTCGATACCGTTCTGGGCAAAGCGTTTGAAGCTGACATCCACTTCTTTCGTGGTGTTGGTTTCAAAGCGCGCCACCATCAGCGAGGTACCGGCCAGCTTACCGATAATGGAGGCATCCGTTACGGCCAGAATCGGTGGCGTATCAATCAGGACTATGTCGTAATTTTTACTTGCCCACTCCAGCAGTTCACCCATGCGGCGGTGCATCAACAGCTCCGACGGATTCGGTGGAACCTGACCGCGCGGCAGGAAGTCAAAACCGTATGGTCCTTGCTGAATCATCGCTGGCGTAAATTCAGTTTTGCCTGACAGCACGTTAGAGAGACCGGATTTATTTTCCGCACCCAACAGTTCGTGGGTGTAACCACGGCGCATATCACCATCGATAAACAACACCTTCTGCCCTGCTTTCGCAACCAGAGTGGCGAGGTTAACGCAGATAAAGGTTTTACCAATTCCTGGGCTGGCACCGGTAATCATCAGAATGTTGTTTTTCGCTTCCATCATCGCGAAGTGCAGGCTGGTACGCAGGCTACGAATCGCTTCGATAGACAGATCGGTTGGGTTACCCAGCGCTAACAACGTCTCATGCGGATCGGTTTTCACCTTGTGACCGCGACGTGCCAGTGCTTCGGTATCTTTCTTACGTTGCCACTCGGAAAGCGGGACGCTGGCATAAACGTTCATGCCCAGCTCTTCCAGCTGCTCTGGGTTCTCGATACCGTGATGCAGCAGCGCCTTCAGCAGTACCACGCCCACGGACACCATCAGACCCAGAATCAGGCTGGCGGCAATAATCAGCAGCTTTTTCGGCGCAACCGGTGAATTAGCGGTCGCGGCCTGATCGATAATACGTACATCACCCACGGTACTGGCTTTACTGATGCTCAGCTCTTGCTGACGATTCAGCAGTTGCATGTAGATTTCCTGTCCTGACTGCACATCGCGGGTCAGACGCAGAATTTCCTGCTGGGTTTTAGGCATCTGCGCAATTTTCTTGTTCAGCTGCGTCTGCTCGTCTTCCAGCGTTTTACGCTTTTCCAACAGCGCCCGGTAGGTTGGGTGATCCTTGGTGAACAACTGTGAAACTTCAGCTTCACGGAAGGTCAGCTCGTTAAGCTGGCTCTGAACACTGACGGAAGAATCCAGTGCCGATTTTGCTTCGAGCGACAGGTCAACGGACTCATTCTCGCGACGGTAGGTGTTGAGTTTGTCTTCGGCCTGATCCAGTTTGCCGCGAACTTCCGGCAGTTGCTGTTTCAGGAACTCCAGGCTTTTCTCGGCCTGTTCGGATTTACGCTGCACGTTCTGTAACAGGTAGTTATTGACGATCTGGTTCAGAACTTTGCTGATCTGCTCCTGATCTTCACCCACATACTGCAGTCCCAGTACGCCGGTATCTTTCCCTTTGTCCGCAACAGTCAGGTTAGACAGGATGCTGTTAATTGCCTGCAGATCGTTGAGTTTGGTGACGGTAAACGTGGTGCCAGGCTCCGCATTGATATCGCTGACCAGCATGCTCACGTCGCCGTGTTTTTCAAACTGCCCCACTTTACCTTTGAACAGCTCATCGCCATCAGCCGAAACGGTATAGCTGTCTTTACCCGTAACCTCCAGTTCAACACTGCGTTTTTCAATAGTGCGCGGGATTTCAAGACGGGATACCGCGACCTGTCCGGGCTTGTTGCCCATCAGACGCGACAAGCCTTTACCGATGACCGGAAAGTAGTTCTGCGAAACCATCGCATCCAGGCCGAGGTCCTGAACGGTTTTCCCCAGCACCATACGTGATTCAAGGATCTGGATTTCGGTATCTGAGGCCGGCGTCGTGGGCATGATTGACTGCAGTTCATTCAGGACGGTGCTGCTATTCTTCTGCTCAACCTGAACCATGGCGTCGGCGCTGTAAATGGGCGTCGCAAACAGCGTGTAAAGCGTTGCCACCAGCATGAAAAAAGCGGTAACAGCGACGATGACCCAGCGGTGATCAATAAGCTGTCCCACAAGATGCGCCAAATCCCACCCATTCGATTCCTCGCGTGGCGCGGTCATGACTTTGTTTTTTATATTCATGGATAATCCCAACTATCGGCTTAGTACGCTGACCCATTTCTGAGTGGCGTGTTCCAGTAACCCGTAAACCTCTTCAAAGGCCTCACGGCTTTTTCTGTACGGATCCGCTATTTCCTTCTGATTGAGCCAGTGCCCAAGCAGCATCGTTTTGCCGCGTGCAGCCGGATCGATGCGGTTAACCTGTTCAATATGGCGTTTTTCCATCACCAGAATCAGGTCATACTCCCGGCACAGGCTGGCCGTTAACTGCTGGGCCTCATGACCGTCCAGGGATAACCCTTTTTCGGCCGCCACCTCAGTCGCGGTTTTATCCGCCGCATGACCGACCAGCGCGCCGAGTCCGGCAGATGCCACAGGAAGGTGCGGCAGCGCACGTTTGAACAGGCGCTCTCCTGTGGGAGAGCGGCAGATGTTGCCTACGCAGACGACTAACACGGACTTAATCATGGCTAAACCTTAGTTCGACCAGTTGCGGATGCGCTGTGCGGCCTGAGTCGCATCGTTAACACCGGCGATGGTTGGTATCAACTGCGATATCACACGGTTCCAACGCGTCAGCGGCGTCGAGGTTACGTAGACGATATCGTAAGGTTCAAGTTGGAATTCGGTACCCATGACCATGGACGCCGCATCTTTGGTGTTTAACTGATAGATGTTGGCAATTTTGCTGCGGTCAGTGCCGCGAGTCGGTCGGATAACAAACACACCGGTCGCGTCAGAGGTGGTTTGATCCATGCCCGCCGCGTTACCCAGTGCTTCCGCCAGCGTCATGCCACTGCGATCCATTTTCAGGGTTGCCTGCTGTTTCACTTCACCCATCACAAAGACTTTCAGATCGTCATTGCGCGGCACATACAGAATGTCACCCGGATAAAGCAGATGGTTTTGGCTCAGATCGCCGTTCTGCATCAATGCCTGCAGCGAGACGCGCTGCTCACGACCGTTGTGAGTCAGAATGACATTACGCCAGTCTGCATCCGCCGCTAAGCCACCTGCGGCGTTAATCGCATCCAGGACAGTGAGCGGGACGTTGGTAATGGGCTGCTGGCCTGAAGTGGTCACGGCGCCGGTCACATAGGTTTTCTGTGACTTGAACGAGGCGATGCTGACATCGACCTGAGGGCTTTCGATGTACTGCGCCAGACGACGCGCGACTTCATCACGCACCTCACCAACGGTACGGCCAGCTACACGGACTCTGCCAATGTAAGGATAGAAAATCGTGCCATCTGAATGTACCCAGTTACCGGTGTCGCTGGCGCTGCGGTACTGACCTGCGGGGGTGGTGAGCTCAGGGTGATCCCACACGGTGATGGTGAGCACGTCACCAATGCCGATGCGGTATTCGTAGTTCTGAATCTCGGTCTGGAGTGATGGATTAGCCTGTGCCACCAGGGGCTTGGGACGCATTCTCTCCACCAGCGTTGGTGTTAACGGGTAAACGTTAACGTATTTGTCGATGTCAAAATTGTTGTCCTGCTGCTCAATGACATCTTTTCCCGAAGTGGACAAATTTTGCCCCGGCACGACGGTACAGCCGGCCATAAACGTGGCAGATACCAGAACAGGTATCATTTTCATTTTCATTGTAATCATTTAGATCTTCGCTATCAGTTAATGTTTGATAGAGGCGAATACGCCGCTGTGTAAGCGCTCGAAAAATGTAAACTATCCTGAATCAGGCCCTGAACATGTCGTTCATTATTCTTAGCTCCTGTCTTTTACCAATAACGCGCTTTACCCGTGACGGATTAAAGCAAAGCAGAACATTTCTGTTTATCAATGCCGTACCGCTTTTTTTTAGAAAAACCTGCCAGCCGGGCACCTGAAAAAGGCTGCTATCAGAGCATGGCTGACAGAGTTTTTTTCTGCGGCTAGTAAGCACCATCACGTTTAAGTACGACACCAACGGTTTTGAACAAAATCGCAATGTCGTTCCACAGAGACCAGTTTTTTACATACCATGAGTCGAAATAGACTCGCGTTTCATAATCTACATCGTTGCGCCCACTGACCTGCCACAAGCCTGTCATGCCCGGTTTGGCCATCAGGTAGTAATCGACATCGCCAGCATAGCGAGCCAGTTCATCTTCAATCACCGGACGCGGTCCGACCAGGCTCATATCGCCACGCACGACGTTCCACAACTGCGGCAGTTCATCAAGGCTGGTTTTACGAATAAAGTGCCCGACTTTAGTAATACGTGGATCGTTCTTGAGTTTGAAATCTTTGTCCCATTCAGCGCGGGCAATCGGGTCCGTGCGTAAGACTTCCTCCAGCACTTCCTTCGAGTTAATCACCATCGAACGGAACTTGAGGCATTTGAACTTACGACCGTTTAAACCTACGCGCTCGTGACCATAAATTGGCGGCCCACCGTCGCGTCCGACCAGGAAGCCCAGCACCAGCAGAGCCGGTAGCAGCATCAGGATGATCGACAGTGCACCGAAAATATCGAAGGTGCGTTTCAGGAAACGTGAGGTACGTTTTGCCAGGTTATTCTGAACACGCAGAATCATGACTTCATGGCTGAAGATGTAGGCCATGTCGGTGCCGTAAAGCGGCACACCGCGAAGCGTCGGGATCACTGACACAGAACGGCAGTTATGCATGGCCAGGGATTTCAGCCACATGTCGCGGTGCTGACTTTGCTCGAACTCAACCGCAACAATAAACTGCGTTTCACTGTTCGTCAGATTCCACAGCGCTTGCTCATCGCGCAGCACCGGGATACCTGAAATTAACTCCTGCGGGCAGGAACCGTCCACGTCATAGAAGGCAATCACGTCGAAGCCCATGACTTCTTCGCTCTGCAAAGCCTGCCAGGCTTCCTGGGCGTTTTTATTGCTACCGATGATAATGGTCTGCTTTTTCCACAAGCCGTATTTATTCAGCAGGCGTTTAGACAGCGAACGGCAGACCGGAATGATCACCAGCGTAATAAGCCAGGTCAGCAACCAGACAAAACGTGACATCTGCCATTGTGACAAGGCCGTGATCGACAGTTCAATGACGGAGAAAATGAGAATGGTACGAAAAATTTCTTTTAATTCGAACCAAAAAGGTTTGCGATAGGTGTAATGACGCAGCCTGACCCAGAACCAGAACACGCAAATTACAGACAGGCAGATGTGTGTAGCAACTTTTAAATTTAATTCCCGATCAGACATATCCGACAACAGTGAAGGAGATGTCATATTAATTAGCATCATCGCGATAAATAATGCCGCGTTGAAACATATTAAATCAGAACAAGCCAATAATAATTTGGTGATAAGACTTTTAAACGTAAATTCGTTATCGCGCATATTTAACTCTTTATTTTATTTCCTTAACCCACCACACCAGACTCTTAAGCGACCAGCATTGTCCCTTAAGCCCGAGCGTTTCTGAGGGGAGCTCCTGCGGCATTTACGCCATTGTCATTGACTATGAAACCAATAATACCGTACTCAATACCAACAGATTACTCTGACTTTATCAGCAACATGCTGATTAAATATCAAACCGAAGCGGCGACTCAGACACGCTACCGCCCTTGGCTGTCGCTGCCAATACCGCCCTGATTGCCACTGTTTTTCGCTGCACCGCGTGCGATTGCGCACAAAACATCCTTGTGCAGAATGCGTTGACATTCCGCTACATACCATGACGGATTATCGCGCAAATTACAGATTCAGGCGCAGGCGTTGACTAACTCGTTGCTATACTAGTTATTACTGGCATGTTTACAAGTAGACCCCGCCATCCCTGGACTATTTTAGGAAAAAGACTACCAGTAATAAGTATTGAACCCGCCCATTTTCGGCTTTGAGGTGGAAAAAAATCAGATTTATTCCATGTTGGCACCAGGAATAATCGCATAAGAAATTCCTCTGAATGAGAAATGCGGTGACATTAATCTGCAACCTTTTTCCGCTACTGTCGTCCCCGCATTAATCAATCTGCTGAAGAATCATCCTGTAATTAATGTATGCGGTATTCAATTAAATCGTAAAGAACCTGTAAGGTCGCTATTTGTCCCCTGGCCCTCTCTCCACTATCATCAGATAAAGCTTATTTTTAGACATTCAGGTGAATAAAGCATGTTGGAGGTAATGGCCGACCCCGCGTTATGGGCAGGTTTAGTCACGCTAATCGTTCTTGAACTGGTACTGGGCATCGATAACCTGGTATTTATCGCCATTCTGGTCGAAAAGCTTCCCGCCGCGTCGCGCGATCGGGCCCGGGTTATTGGCCTGCTGATGGCGTTGGTCTGCCGACTGCTGCTGCTGGCATCTCTTTCCTGGCTGGTAACACTGACCCAGCCATTGATGACGCTGGCTAATCACGCCTTTAGCGCCCGTGACCTGTTACTGCTGTTCGGTGGACTGTTTTTATTGTTTAAAGCGACAACAGAACTGAACGAAAGACTAGAAGGTAGCGATGACGACAACGCTCAACAAAAAGGCGGCGCTAAATTCTGGCCAGTAGTGGCACAAATTGTGGTGCTGGACGCGATATTTTCGCTGGATGCGGTGATCACGGCTGTCGGTATGGTAAACGATTTGCCCGTGATGATGGTCGCGGTTACCGTCGCCATTTTATTGATGTTGCTGGCCAGTAAGCCCCTTACCCGCTTCGTCAACAGTCACCCGTCCATCGTTATCCTGTGCCTGAGTTTTTTGCTGATGATTGGCTTTAGTCTGGTGGCGGAAGGGTTTGGCTTTGCCATTCCGAAAGGCTATCTCTATGCCGCCATTGGTTTCTCGGTGCTTATTGAAGCCCTGAACCAGCTTGCGCAGTTTAACCGTCGCAAGGTGCTGTCTGCCGGTCGTCCGTTACGGCAGCGTACCGCCGAAGCGGTTTTACGCCTGTTACGCGGCGAAGCCGAACGGGCAGAACTGGATGCAAAAACGTCGTCGATGCTTGCCGATGGCGATTCAGTCGCGCTGTTCAATCGTCAGGAGCGCGTGATGATCGCCAGAGTCATGGGGCTTGGGCAACGTCACGTAAACAGCATTATGACGACGCGCCACGATGTTCAGCATATTGACTTAAGTGACGATCCGGCCGTCATTATGGCGAATCTCGACAGTAATCAGCATACGCGCATCGTTATCACGGATAACGGCAACGAGCCGCTCGGTATTGTGCATGTTAACGATTTGCTGCATCAGTCACTGCACCACCATTCACTCGATTTACGCAGTCTGATCCGCCAGCCGCTGGTGTTTCATGAACGCATCACCCTGTTACAGGCGCTGGAGCTGTTTCGTCAGGGGCACACGCACTTTGCTTTTGTCGTTGATGAGTTTGGTTCTGTGGAAGGCGTTGTCACCTTGAGCGATTTGATGGAAACCATCGCCGGGAGTCTGCCCAATGAGGCAGGTGAGACCGATGCGCGCTATGACATTCAGCCTAACGGTGCGGGCGGCTGGATTGCCAATGGCCAAATGCCGTTAGAAGACCTGGCAATGTATGTCACCTTGCCGCTGGACGACAAACGGAATTATCACACGCTTGCCGGGCTGGTGATGGATCGACTGCAGACGATCCCGCAGGAAGGCGAAGAGATCGCACTCGGCGATTACCGGTTACGCACCCTGCAGGTTGAACACCACCGGATTCAGAAGGTAGAAATCCTGCCGAACCCCGACGCGCCGCACTGATGCAGCGCCTTTATGGGCGCGGCGAATCCTGGCGGCTGTCTTTGGTCTGCTGACGATCGAGCCACTGATTCAGACGCGATTTAGCCTCGTTTTGCAACTTATCACGGAGCACGTCGTCAACCGGCAGCGTATATTGTGGATTATCCCAGCTGCCGTAGATACGAAACGGGATCGCCTGGCTGGAGAGCGCTGCAACCAGTTTTTCATCACCCTGCCAGCCACTCAGCGTCAGGCCCAGCGTCACGTCTAACTGTTGCTGCACCATATTGACACTGCCGTCACCCCGTAATGCCAGTTGCTTACTGGTACCGTTAAGATGGCTAAAGGTGAGTAGCCCTTTTTTCAGCGCAAGCTGGCCACTAATGTCGTCGATGCCCTGCCCTGATGCCTGATCGTCACTGCTGATACGGTCGCTGACGCGTGCGACGGCGCGACGCACCATCTGCTGCAAGTCAATTTGTGCCAGCTTGAGGTGGCTCACACGGATATCCGCTTTGCCCTGCCAGCTGCGTTTCGCATCCTCAAGGGTAAGGTTATCACCCGCCAAATCACCGTTGAGATCCACCGTTCCCTGTAGCGACTGCGGCAAGGCAAGCGCCTTTAACAAGGGCTGGATATCAACCTGGTTCAGCACCGGCTTAAAGCTGACATAAGTAACGGGTTGACGAATATCAATGCTGCCAGGAACAGAGAAACTGCCCTGCCCTACTGAGCCAGACAGCGTACGCAGTGTCATCAAGCCCTGTTGGTTAACCGCATCCACAGCGAATTTGGTGAGGCTAAGACCTCGCCACACCGCCTTATCCGCCTGCAGTTTGACATCCAGATCGATATCGTTGAGCGGCGAGTCCGCATTCGTGGGTTCGCGCTGATCGGCAATCACTGGCGCAGGGGCGATCTGGCTGCTTTGCCCACTCACCTGCTGGGTCAGTGATGAGATAAAAAGCAGGTTGTCCATATCGAGTGAAGTGGCATGAAGGTCCAGCGCCAGTTGTTGCGGTGGCGTGAGGTTGCCTTGCGCGTTGCCGCTGAGAACGCTGTCGTTGGCGTTAAGCTTCAGGTCGGTGACGGCAAAGGTATTCCTGTCGGCATTCCAGCGTCCCTGAAAACTCAGCGTACCTTTAATGCCCTGCGGCGGCAGGCTGGCACCAGACAGATCGTAATCCAGCTGATCGAGCTGACCGCTTAACTGATGAGGATACTGTGATTTGTCCAGCCGGCCTTTCAGATTGACTAGCGCCGTGCGCTGGTTGCGCGTCAGGCTGGTATTCAGCGTGATCGTTGCCACGCTGGACTGATCCTGCTCCATATCCAGATTCAGATTGCGGAAGGTGAACGCATCACCGCCGGGCTGTTGCCAGATAAACAGGCTGTCCGACAGCTGAAGCTTGTCGATATCGAATGACCAGCGGGCAGAAGAGGTCGGCTCGGTATTGTGCGGGCCGCGCGGCGCATCCTGCGGGGCCTGTGCGGCACTGTCAGGTGTCACCCGCACCACGGCATTTTTCAGCATCACCTGGCTGACGCTCAACTGATGCGACAATAAAGGCAGGAGGTTTACATCCAGGCGCATGTTGTCTGCAGAAACGACGGGCTGCGACGCACCGGGCGCCGTCAGACTCATACGACCGGCAAGAATGCTGAGTTTTGGCCAGACATGCCAGCGCAAATCGCCGTTGATGGTAAGTTGATAACCGCTGCGCTGTTCGACCTGTTGTACCATGTAGCTACGAAAGTCGTTGGGATTGACCAGCAAAACCAGCGCGGTCAAGCCTGCTACGACCACCACCAGTAAGATGGCCAGCGTGGTTATCACTCTTCTCATCACATCCTCATGAATTAGTCTTTATCGATACGACTGGCATCAGCACCCTGCTGGCCTCGATATTTCGCGTTCTCACGGCGATTATAAGGGCGCGCGGCTGGCCCGGAAAGCGGCTCAAAGCTTAGGGCACCAATCAGCATTCCGGGGCGCAGCGCCAGGGGCAGTTTGCCCGAATTATAGAACTCCAGCACGATACGGCCCTGCCAGCCTGGATCGATACGGTGCGCGGTCACATGGACCATCAAACCCAGGCGCGCCAGCGAGGAGCGTCCGTCCAGCCAGCCTACGAGGTCGTCAGGAATGGTGACGGATTCCAGCGTTACCGCCAGAGCCAGCTCTCCTGGATGCAGGAAGAACGCCTCGCCTTCGGGGAGAACGATCTCATCGCTCATCACGCGATCGAGCGCGGCACTCACTTCGTCCTTCGGGCCACTCAGGTCGATAAAGGCAGCGGTATGTCCACTGAAAGTACGGAACTGATTGCCTAAACGGACGTCAACCGTTGCACCATTGATACGTTCTACGGGTGGCCGCGGCGTAATCGCCAGTTTTCCGCTATCAAGCCAGGCTTCAATATCGCGGTCGCATAATCTCATTGCGGTAACTCCATGAAGTAAGTGTAGCGAACAGGGCGCATCTGTGCTGTTAACCTGTTCGCGCCACGTCCTTTGAGACGTAAACTACTCGAAGAACTGGTTAATCTTGGCCTTGAGGATATCAATGGCGATACGGTTTTTACCCCCGCGCGGCACAATAATATCTGCATATTGTTTGGAGGGTTCAATGAACTGCAGAAACATAGGGCGAACCGTTTTCTGGTACTGGCTCATCACGGAGTCCATTGAACGACCACGTTCATTCACATCACGCTTCATACGACGCATCAGACAAATGTCGAGCGGCGTATCCACAAAGATGGAGAAATTCAGTTCCTGACGCAGGCGCGCATCGGTCAACAGTAAAATGCCTTCAAGGATGATGACTTTTTTAGGCTTAATTTGCAGCGTTTCTTTCGTACGAGTGTGCTCGACATAGCTGTACACGGGTAACTCAATGTCCTGTCCTGCTTTTACCGCACGCAAATGCTGTAATAACAAATCATGATCCATCGCGCTGGGATGGTCATAATTGGTTTTAACCCTCTCTTCCATGGTGAGGTGACTTTGATCTTTGTAATACGCATCTTCAGGAATAACGCCGATATGTTCATCGCCCACCTGGTCGCGGATTTCACGATAGAGAGTACTGGCGATTAAACTTTTACCGGATGCGGATGCACCTGCAATGCCAACGATCACGCACTGATGAGACTTGTCAGTCATACTTTTAAAAACCTGATACTGGAGCCAGAAACTGTGCGCAAACTGCGCACCCAGTTAATGGGGCTGAACGGAGAGGGTGAGTTGGCGCTAAGTATAGGGATTTCGGCCTTTTGATGCCAGAGAAATGGCATTCTCCCTTTTCAGACTTTCCCCTTTTAACCTAACGGGTTTCACCGATAAACTAGCAGCACAAAACAGAATGACGACGCACAGCACCTGTCGGGCCTGATATGGCTGATGAATAAGGGCGTTTTGCCCGAAGAAGAATAAAGGAAGACTATGCTCTGGAAGACCCTCACCTATTTTGGTGACAGTATGTTGTTGATTCCCACGGCGGTGATTATTGCACTGATTTTGCCGTGGAAAAGCGATAACCGCCGCACCGTATGGTACTGGATCATGGCGTTTGGTTTAGCCGGGTTGGTTGTCAGCGTGTCCAAAATACTGTTTCTTGGTTTTGGTATCGGTAGCGCCCGCTTTAACTTCACCGGGTTTAGCGGTCACAGCGCCATGTCCGCTACCCTGTGGCCAGTGATGCTTTGGTTAATATCTGGGCGCTGGTCAAGCCGGTGGCGCGTCTTTGCCATTGGTGTGGGCTATGTCATTCCATTGATGGTAGGTCTGTCACGACTGGTCATTCATGCCCATTCCATTAGTGAGGTACTGACCGGGCTGTTGCTGGGCTTTACGCTCAGTACCGCGTTTTTATTGTCGCAACGGCAAACGGCGCTGAAGGGCTTTAGCTGGCCACAAATTGCCGCGGCGCTCCTGGTCCCGGTACTGCTGCTGGGGCACGGCCGGATAGCCACAACACAACAGTTTCTGGAGCAGTTTTCTGCCCGTCTGGCTGGCATGGAAAAACCTTATACAAGGGCAGATCTTTTCCGCGACTGATAAACTGAATGGCGCGTGCTGGCGCGCGCCATTCAATCCAACGAATACCGCAATTTAATGATTTCCCCCCTGTTTTTTCTACCAAATGTGCTAGCATTCTTCCAATAACAATGGCTCGCGCACTGCATCCCATTGCACTATCTTGCTCCCTGCTGGATCGATAAATGATCGTTGAGACACTGGCCTCGTCAGATAAATCACCTAACACGTGGCTACACGCCTGCTGGCTTAGCCTGGTTTCCTTCGTCCTGACGTTGTTCTGTCTTGAACTAATTGTGGTCAGCGGTAAAATTTCGCCGCTCTGGTTCTCAACGGCACTAATGACCATCGTGGTTTTTCGTTGCACTTCACGCCAGTTGCCCTTTTTGCTCCTTGCCTGCCTCATTGGTACGGCGGTGGCAAACGCATTGATTATCGGCCCTGCCCTTTCAAATTTAAAATTTGCGCTGCTTAATCTGTTGCAGGCCCTGATCGGCGGATTTTTATTACGCGCATTGCTTAACCGGGATGCGCCGCTGGTTTCGCTAAATGACTGGATACGCTTTGTCATTGCCACCGGCATCATTTCTCCGGTTATTGGCGGTACCCTTGCCCTGTGGGTACTGCACGTGGGTGAACAGGCGTCGTTTGCCTTCTTTTATACCTGGGTGATTTCAGAAATTATCGGCATGCTCGCCCTTGGCCCGGTTTTGCTGCTGCTCTCCTGGCCATTGCCGCACGATTATCTGAAACGCGCGTCGCTGTTTGAAACGCTTATCACCCTCGTTCTGACGCTCACCGCCAGCTATTTATCGCTGCGGTTCTTACCCTGGCCGTTTACCTTTATTTTGGTCGTGCTGTTCTGGTGTGCCGTGCGGCTGCCCAAGGTCGAAGCCTTTGTGCTGTTTTTTCTTAACGCCAGCTTTATGGCGTTACTGCTGTCATTAGACTGGATTAAGGTCACGCCTACCGTCAGCGCCTATGCGGTCATCACCAGTTGGCTTCCGTTTTTGATGGTTTTAATCCCCTGTCATATCATGTCGTTAGTGATGGATGCTTTCCGCCATGAAAAGCATCACATTAGCGAGAGCGAAACCCGTTTTCGTCATGCCATGGAGTATTCAGCCATTGGCATGGCGCTGGTTTCTGTAGAAGGCCGATGGCTTCAGGTGAATAAATCCTTGTGCGATACGCTGGGTTATCCCGAGCATGAACTCACCAAACTAACCTTCCTGCAAATTACCCATCCCGACGACATCTATGACGATCAGAAGCGACTGGAGAAGCTGCTCGAAGGCAAAATTTATTCCTACACGCTGGAAAAGCGCTATTTTCGTAAAGACGGCGAAATAGTCTGGGTACGGCTGACCATCTCCCTGGTGCGCGATAATGCGCAGCAACCGCTCTATTTTATTGCGCAGATTATCGATATCTCCGAACTGAAACAGAGCGAACAAGTGAATCAGCGTCTGATGGAGCGGATTACGCTGGCGAATGAAGCGGGCGGCATCGGCGTATGGGAATGGAACATGATCAGCGGCGAAGTACTGTGGGATAAGCGCATGTACGAGCTGTTTGGCATGAAATCCCATGAATCGCCCAGCTACGATCTTTGGGTGAAGATGGTCCATCCCGCCGATCGTGAATATTGCGTGATGACGATACAAGGCGCTATTGAACAAAGCAGTGCGTTCCAGATGGAGTATCGGGTGGTGCGAGAGGATGAGCACTACTGGATTCGTACCCAGGCTAACCGCCTGCTCAGTAAAGATGGCCGTATTGAGCGCATCCTGGGGATCTCTCAAGACATCACTCCGTTACGTAATTTGAATGATGCACTGTTTCAGGAAAAAGAGCGCATGATGATCACGCTGGACTCAATCGGTGAGGCCGTTATCAGTACCGATCAGGAGATGCGCGTGACCTTTATGAACCCTGTGGCGGAAAAAATGACGGGCTGGTCTCAGGACGCGGCGGCAGGTAAACCGGTCAGCGAGCTATTGCATATCACCCATGGTCGTCATGGCCCTGAAGTCGAAAACCTGCTGCTGAACCACATCCCCTCCGAAAAAACCGCGCCCTACCTGTCTGAAGAGTGGGTATTACACACGCTGAACGGCGAACACATTGATATCCATTACAGTATTACGCCGCTCAAATCTGAATCTGGCACCGAGCGCGGTGCGGTGCTGGTTATTCAGGACGTCAGCGAGTCACGTAAAGTGATGAAACGCCTGAGTTACAGCGCCCTGCACGATACGCTGACCCGATTGCCTAACCGGGCCAGCTTTGAGCTGCAACTTAAGCGACTGCTTTCCGACGCTGTCGAGCATCAGAATCAGCACGTGCTGGTGTTTATTGACCTTGATAAATTTAAGGCGGTCAACGACAGCGCGGGACATGCCGCCGGGGACGCCCTGCTAAGCGAACTCTCGGACTTAATGCGCCACCGCCTGCGCGGCAGCGACTTCCTGGCCCGGCTCGGCGGCGACGAGTTTGCCATCCTGATGCCCGAATGCCGGGTCGATCAGGCCTGCGAAGAGGTCGAAAACATCGTTCGCGCCGTCAGTGACTACTGTTTTGAATGGCTGGGGCGCGCCTATCAGGTCGGTGCCAGCGCGGGCATTACGCAAATCTCCGCACAGAACGCGCAGAGCAGTGATGTCCTCTCGCAGGCGGATATTGCCTGTTATAACGCCAAGCGTAGCGGGCGGGGCCGCTATATGGTGTATGAGCAGCACCCTCTCGCGTTGATGGGAAACCCTCACGCCCTGGATCTGACGATGGTGGATGCCTTGCAGGTTGAAATGCAGGTATGGGCGGTCGCGCCGCCCGGTAAGCCTCATTCTGCCAGCGTCTGGCTGGTGGAGATTCAGCTGTTCACCGAGGAAGGGTTGCTTATTGATGAGCATCTGCTGCGTAACAACCTGACCGATGAGGCGCTGAAACGCCGGCTGGAAGACAATATCGTTGCAGCCTTTTTCGGTCAGCGTATTTCCACAATGAGCCAAAAAGGCATCGCCTTGATATTGCCCCTTGATGTGAACGCGCTTTACGATCCGGCCTTTGTCGAAAACCTGTGTTTTCGCTTTGCGGAATCGGGTCTTGCAGACAGCCATAGCGGGATTGCGCTTAACGCCGCCAGCGTCCTTGCCAGCGGTGAGCGCCTGATCGGCGCGTTGACGAAACTACGCCAGGCGGGCTGTCGCATCGTGTTGCAGCATTTTGGCCGTAATCTGGATGCCTTTAATCAGCTCACCGGCAAGGTCGTTGACTGCCTGATTCTGGCCCCGGAGCTGGTTGCTAACCTGCACAATAATCTGATGGATGAGATGCTGATCTCCATTATTCAGAGCCAGACCAGCCAGCGTGATATTACCCTGCTTGCAGGCCCGGTTTCGGTTCCAGCCGTTCTCACCACGCTCACCCGTCTCGACGTTGCCGGCGTCTGGGGAAGCGCGGTCGCAGAACGCCAGCCACTGAGTAAACTGGCGGAAGAGTCCCTTTTCGCGATTCGCTAATTCTGCCGCTCACCGCTTGCCACGACCTTTCAGCTGCGCTAAAGTCGCCCCCTTTTTTCCTGCCTGGGGGCGAAAAATGTTCATTGGATTCGATTACGGTACGGCTAACTGTTCCATTGCGGTCAGCGAAAATGGCTCGCCACGGCTGTTAACGCTGGAGAAGGGTCAACGCCTGCTGCCGTCCATGATTTGCTCCCCTACACGTGAAGCCGTGACGGAATGGCTCTATCGCCATCATCAGGTTGCCACACCTGAACAGGAAAGCACGGCGCTGCTGCAGCGGGCGCTACGCTATAACCGCGAAGAAGATATCGATGTTTTACCCGACAGCATTCAGTTTGGCCTGACCGCGCTCCAGCATTACATGGTCGATCCTGAAGATGTCTGGTTTGTTAAATCCCCTAAATCTTTTCTGGGTGCCACGGGCCTGAAACCGCAGCAGATTGCCTTTTTTGAAGATCTGGTCTGCGCCATGATGCTGCACATTCGCCAACAGGGTGAAGCGCAAACCCAGCAGCCGATTGACCAGGCGGTTATAGGCCGTCCGGTTAACTTTCAAGGATTAGGCAGCGAAGACGCGAATCAGCAGGCACAGGGCATTTTGTTACGTGCGGCGAAACGCGCGGGGTTCCGGGATGTGGAATTTCAATTTGAGCCGGTGGCGGCGGGCCTGGATTTTGAGGCGACGCTGGATAAGGAAACCCGTGTGCTGGTGGTCGATATTGGCGGGGGAACCACCGACTGCTCGATGCTGCTGATGGGCCCGCAGTGGCGCAACCTGTCAGATCGGCGTGAAAGCCTGCTGGGTCACAGTGGTTGTCGCGTGGGCGGGAACGATTTGGATATTATGCTGGCATTCAAGGCGCTGATGCCCTTACTGGGCGCGGGCGGTAACACCCAGAAAGGCACTGCTCTGCCTGCCCTGCCCTGGTGGAACGCCGTCGCCATCAACGATGTGCCTGCGCAAAGCGATTTTTACAGCACCGCCTGCGGCAAGATGCTGCGCGATTTAGTCCGCGAGGCAGAAAATCCTGTCGCCGTCGCCCATTTACTCAAGGTATGGCAGCAGAAGCTGAGTTATCGCCTGGTCCGGACCGCCGAAGAAAGCAAGATCGCCCTGTCCGATCGCCCCGACTTTACGGCATCCCTGGATTTTATCACCGCCGGTTTACAGGCCGATATCAGCGTGACCACCCTGCAGGACGCAATCAGCCAGCCGCTGGAGAAGATTCTGGAGCAGGTACAGCTGGCGCTGGCAACCAGCAATATCAAACCCGAGGTGATCTATCTCACCGGCGGCAGCGCCCGCTCGCCTCTTTTACGCGCCGCACTGCAGCAGGCCCTGCCGGGTACGCCCATTGCCGGTGGAGACGATTTTGCCTCGGTCACCGCAGGTCTGGCGCGCTGGGCAGAGGTGATGTTTGCCTGATCCTGCCGGGTGAGGCAACTGCCTGGTGTGGCAGTAAAAGGACAGCGTCAACGGCCGGCGATGTCGCCAGAGTCGGTATCAAGGCTCTGCGCTCCTCGCGCCGCTGAGGCACCCTCTCTGCACCATTCGTTCACCTGACGTCACCTCATGCCTTTTGCTCGCCTTCCTGCGGGCAAACGCTGGCGTTTTCACGCCGCTCCGCGCGGCGTATTGCCGCCTGACACCTGCTCCTTCTGGCTTTTTGCGCTTGTTGCCATTGATGAATTTAAAAAATCATTTCCTGACCACAACAGCTCATCGCGCGCTATGCTGTGGCACACTCATTCAAATGCGTTATGAATACGGCCCATCAATTAAACGACAATATGTCTTCAGAAAATCGACATAATTACGCAGTGCTGACAGATATCCTTAATTCCTTCAAATTTTTACCCGCAGGGACGACTACAATTCGTGGTTTGCAGGCGACCTTTTAAGCCCGCGCCCTGGAAAGACAGTGCTGGAGAGCAACAACAACAATGAACAACCGATACCCTGTTATGAAAAAAGCGTTGATTGCGCTGGTGGTGATTGCCGTGGCCGCAGGCGGCTATTACTGGTGGAAGCATCCGGCCCAGCCCGCAAGCGACGGTGACGCATCCGGCCAGTCTGCACATGGTAAAAGAGGCAGTGGCGCGCATAAGCCCTTAGCGCCGGTGCAGGCGGCCAGTGCGGTCAAAGAGAGTGTGCCGCAATACCTGAATGGGTTAGGCACCGTGACAGCCGCCAACACCGTGACGGTGCGTAGCAGGGTGGATGGGAATCTGATGGCTATCCACTTCACAGAAGGCCAGCAGGTGAAAGCCGGCGATCTGCTCGCCGAGATCGATCCCCGTCCCTATCAGGTAGCCCTCATGCAGGCACAGGGTCAGCTGGCGCGCGACCAGGCTACCCTGGCGAACGCACGCCGCGATTTAGCCCGTTACCAGAAGCTGGCGAAAACCTCGCTGGTTTCCCAGCAGGATCTGGACACACAGAGCGCCCTGGTGAATGAAACCCTGGGCACGATAAAAGCCGATGAAGGCAGCGTTGCCAGCGCCCAACTGAATCTGACTTACAGCCGCATCACTTCACCTATCGATGGCCGCGTGGGTCTGAAGCAGGTTGATATCGGCAACTACATTACCAGCGGCGACACCAATGGCCTGGTGGTGATTACTCAAACGCATCCGGTCGATGTGGTGTTCAGCGTGGCTGAAAACACTATCAGCCAGATCATGCAGGCGCAGAAAACTGGCGAACCTTTACTGGTCGAAGCCTGGGATCGCAGCAATCAGCATTTGATCACCCGCGGTAAACTGCTCAGTCTGGATAACCAGATTGATGTGACCACCGGCACGATTAAAATTAAAGCGCGCTTTGATAATCAGGATGACCTGCTCTTTCCTAACCAGTTTGTTAATGCGCGCCTGAAGGTGAATACCTTACAGGATGCCGTCGTGATTCCCACCGCAGCACTGCAAATGGGGAATGAAGGCCACTTTGTCTGGGTGATCAACAGTGAAGACAAGGTCAGTAAGAAAAGCGTGACCGCCGGTCTGCAGGACAGCCAGAAAGTGGTAATCAGCGCCGGACTCAACGCAGGCGATCGCGTCGTCACCGACGGACTGGACCGCCTGACAGAAGGGGCAAAAGTCGAAGTGGTTGCCGCGCAGAGTCGCGCCACAAAAGAGACCCGCACCAGCTTGCCGTCAAAAGGGGAATCTGAGTAATGCAGGTTATGCCTCCTGACCACAGCGGAGGGCCGTCACGCCAGTTTATCCTGCGTCCGGTCGCGACCACCTTACTGATGATTGCCATTTTACTGGCGGGGATTCTGGGTTACCGCTTTTTGCCGGTCTCTGCCCTGCCTGAAGTGGATTATCCGACGATTCAGGTCGTTACGCTGTATCCCGGGGCAAGCCCGGATGTAGTGACCTCCTCCATTACCGCCCCGCTTGAACGCCAGTTCGGCCAGATGTCCGGACTGAAACAGATGGCATCGCAAAGCTCGGGTGGCGCCTCAATCGTCACGCTGCAATTTCAGTTGACGCTGCCGCTTGATGTGGCGGAGCAGGAAGTGCAGGCGGCGATCAACTCTGCCACCAACCTGCTGCCCAGTGACCTGCCGAATCCGCCGGTTTACAGCAAAGTCAATCCGGCCGATCCACCGATTATGACTCTGGCCGTCACCACCAGCAGCATGCCGTTAACCCAGGTGCAGGACATGGTGGAAACCCGTGTCGCACAGAAGATATCGCAGGTCACCGGCGTCGGTCTGGTGACGCTGACGGGCGGTCAACGTCCGGCGGTGCGCGTGAAGATGAACAGCCAGGCGTTGGCCGCCATGGGGCTGACCAGCGAAACGGTGCGCACGGCGATCACCAATGCCAATGTCAACTCCGCGAAAGGCAGCCTGGATGGCCCTACCCGCTCGGTCACGCTTTCCGCCAACGATCAGATGAAATCGGTAGAGGATTACCGCCAGTTGATCGTCAGTTATAAAAATGGTGCACCGGTGCGCCTGGCGGATGTGGCAACCATTGAACAGGGCGCAGAAAACAGCTGGCTGGGTGCCTGGTCCAACCGTGAACCAGCCATTGTGCTGAATGTGCAACGCCAGCCAGGTGCCAACATTATTGCCACCGCCGATAGCATTCGCGCCATGCTGCCGTCACTGATCGCCAGCCTGCCTAAATCAGTCGACGTGAAACTGGTCACTGACCGCACCACCAACATTCGTGCGTCCGTCAGCGACACCCAGCATGAACTGATGCTGGCAATGGGGTTGGTGGTGATGATCATCTACCTGTTTTTGCGTAACGTGCCTGCCACCATTATTCCGGCCGTGGCAGTGCCCCTGTCGCTGATTGGCACCTTTGCGGCGATGTATTTTTTGGGTTTTTCCATCAACAATCTGACGCTGATGGCGCTGACCATCGCCACAGGCTTTGTCGTAGACGATGCCATCGTCGTGATTGAGAACATCTCGCGCTATATCGAGAAAGGCGAAAAACCCATGACGGCGGCCCTGAAGGGCGCGGGCGAAATTGGCTTTACCATTATCTCTCTGACGTTTTCACTGATTGCGGTGTTAATCCCGCTGCTGTTTATGGGTGATGTCATCGGCCGTCTGTTCCGCGAATTTGCGGTGACGCTGGCGGTGGCAATTTTGATTTCAGCCGTGGTCTCGCTCACCCTGACGCCGATGATGTGTGCCCGCATGTTGAGCGCAGAATCGCTGCGCAGGCAAAACCGCTTTTCCCGCGCCAGCGAAGCCATGTTTGAGCGAGTGATTGCGGTGTACGGTCGCGGGCTGAGTCGGGTGCTTAACCATCCCTGGCTGACGCTATCCGTGGCACTTGGCACAATGCTGCTTACCGTCTTGTTATGGATCGCGATTCCTAAAGGCTTTTTCCCACAGCAGGATAACGGCATCATCCAGGGCACTCTGCAGGCCCCGCAGTCGGTGTCTTACGCCAGCATGGCTGAGCGCACCCGTGACGTTGCCTCGGTGATAATGAAAGATCCCGCGGTACAAAGCCTGACTTCGTTTGTGGGCGTCGACGGCACCAATCCGTCACTCAACAGTGCCCGGTTGCAGATCAACCTTAAACCGCTGGATGCGCGCAGCGAACGTATTCCTGAGATTCAGCAGCGACTGCAACAGCAAATCAGCATGATCCCCGGCGTCACGCTGTGGCTTCAGGCGGTTCAGGATCTGACGATTGATACCCAGGCCAGCCGCACGCCCTATCAGTTTACGCTACAGTCCGGATCGCTGGACTCACTCAGCACCTGGGTTCCTGCGCTGGTGAGCGCCTTGCAGAAACTGCCCGCGCTGCAAGATGTCAGCAGCGACTGGCAGGATCAGGGCCTGGAAGCCTATATCAAAGTCGATCGTGACAGCGCCAGTCGGTTGGGTATCAGCATGGCGGATGTGGATAACGCGCTCTACGACGCCTTTGGGCAGCGGCTGATCTCCACCATCTATACCCAGGCAAACCAGTACCGTGTGGTGCTGGAGCAGGACAACAGCACCACGCAGGGCCTGCAAAGTCTGGAGGGTATTCGCCTGATCAGTACCGACGGCGGCAGCGTTCCCTTAAATGCTATCGCCAGCATTGAGCAGCGCCATGCGCCTTTGACCATCAACCACCTGAGCCAGTTTCCGTCTGCCACCTTCTCATTTAATGTGGCGAAGGGCTATTCGCTGGAAGATGCCACAAAGGCGATAACCCAGGCCGAAGAACAGCTTGGTATGCCGTCAGAGGTGATGACGCAGTTCCAGGGCAGCACCCTGGCGTTTGAAGCGGCACTGACGAGCACGGTGTGGCTGATTGTGGCGGCTGTCGTGGCGATGTATATCGTGCTGGGCGTCCTGTACGAGAGTTTTATTCATCCCATCACCATTCTTTCAACCCTGCCAACCGCAGGTGTGGGTGCCTTGCTGGCCCTGATGATAAGCGGCAACGAGCTGGATATCGTGGCGATCATCGGCATCATTTTGCTGATTGGCATCGTGAAGAAGAACGCCATCATGATGATTGACTTCGCCCTGGCTGCGGAGCGTGAACAGGGCATGAAGCCGTATGACGCGATCTATCAGGCCTGCCTGCTGCGTTTCCGACCTATTCTGATGACCACGCTGGCCGCGCTGCTGGGGGCGTTACCGCTGATGCTCAGCACCGGCGTCGGCGCAGAATTACGCCAACCGCTGGGTATTGCTATGGTCGGCGGCCTGATCCTCAGCCAGATTTTGACCCTGTTTACCACACCGGTTATTTACCTGCTGTTTGACCGACTGGCGCATAACCTGCGTCGCCGCCTCGGTCACACGGAGGAACAGCAGTGAAATTTTTTGCGCTGTTTATCCATCGCCCGGTTGCCACCACGCTGCTGACGCTGGCGATTGCGCTGGCCGGGATGCTGGGCTTTCGCCTGCTGCCCGTCGCCCCGCTGCCTCAGGTGGATTTTCCGGTGATTATGGTGTCGGCTTCTCTGCCCGGCGCCTCGCCGGAAACGATGGCCTCGTCAGTCGCCACGCCGCTGGAACGTTCTCTGGGCCGCATCGCCGGCGTCAGCGAAATGACCTCCACCAGTTCACTGGGATCGACCCGCATCATTATGGTCTTCGATTTTGATCGTGACATTAATGGTGCGGCGCGGGATGTCCAGGCGGCGATCAACGCTGCGCAAAGCCTGCTCCCCACCGGTATGCCTTCGCGCCCGACCTATCGCAAAGCTAACCCGTCTGATGCGCCGATCATGATCATGACGCTGACCTCCGACCTGTTCAGCCCGGCTCAGCTCTACGATTACGCCTCCACACAGCTGGCGCAGAAGCTGTCGCAGATTAACGGCGTTGGCGATGTCACCGTAGGCGGCAGCTCTTTGCCCGCCGTGCGCGTTGCGCTGAACCCGCAGGCCCTGTTTAACCAGGGCGTTTCCCTGGACGCAGTACGGCAGGCCATTTCTAACGCCAACCAGCGTCGTCCACAGGGCGCGCTAGAAGATCGTCAACAGCGGTGGCAGTTGCGCACCAACGATGCGCTGCAAACCGCCAGTGAATATCAGCCCCTGGTGGTGCATTACAACAATGGCGCAGCGGTGCGCCTGTCGGATGTTGCCACAGTGCAGGATTCGGTACAGGACGTGCGTAACGCCGGGATGTCACGGGGTAAACCAGCGGTGTTGCTGGTCATACGCAAAACCGCCGATGCGAACGTGATTGACACGGTGGATCGCATTCGTGCCGAACTGCCCGAACTGCACGAGATTATCCCTGCGGCCATTAACCTTGAGGTGGCGCAGGACCGCTCGCCCACCATCCGCGCCTCGCTTGAGGAAGTGGAACAGTCGCTGGTGATTGCCGTCGCGTTGGTGATTCTGGTGGTGTTTGTGTTTTTACGCTCTGGTCGCGCCACGCTCATCCCTGCCGTGGCAGTACCGGTATCGCTGATCGGCACCTTCGCCGCGATGTATTTATGCGGCTTCAGCCTGAATAACCTGTCGCTGATGGCCCTGACGATCGCCACCGGATTTGTGGTGGATGATGCCATTGTAGTGCTGGAAAACATCGCCCGTCATGTGGAAGCCGGGATGAAACCCATGGCTGCCGCGCTCAAAGGCGTGCGTGAAGTCGGCTTCACCGTGCTGTCGATGAGCCTCTCGTTAATTGCGGTATTCCTGCCGCTGCTAATGATGGGCGGATTGATTGGTCGCTTCTTCGCCGAATTTTCTATCACGCTGTCGGTCGCCATCCTGATCTCCCTGTTTGTCTCTGTCACGCTGACGCCGATGATGTGTGCTTACCTGCTCAAGCCCCATGCGCCGCGCAGTCAACCGCAACGACGGGGATTTGGACGGCTGCTGCTGGCGGTGCAGCGCGGTTATGCGCGCTCACTGACCGTGGTATTGAACCACGCGCGCTGGGTACTCTTGCTGCTGCTGGGGACGGTGGCCCTGACGGTATGGCTGTTTATCAGTATTCCCAAAACCTTCCTGCCCGAGCAGGACACTGGCCGGTTGTCGGGCTTTATCTCAGCCGACCAAAGTATTTCGTTTCAGGCGATGCGCGGTAAGCTGGAAGACTTTATGAAAATCGTCGGTGCCGATCCCGATGTGTCCAGCGTGGTGGGCTTCACCGGCGGGATGCGCACCAACATGGGGCTGATGTTTATCTCCCTGAAACCGCTGTCTGAACGGAAAGACAATGCCCAGATGGTGATTGCCCGGCTGCGTACGAAGCTGGCAAACGAACCCGGAGCCAACCTGTATCTCAATGCGGTGCAGGATATTCGGGTGGGCGGTCGCGAAGCCAATGCCAGCTATCAGTACTCGCTGCTGTCAGACGATCTTGCTGCGCTTCGCACCTGGGAACCCCAAATCCGCCAGGCCTTTACCGCCCTGCCGGAACTGGCTGACGTCAACTCCGACCAACAGGATAAAGGCAGTGAAATGGCCCTGACCTACGATCGCGCCAGCATGGCCCGGCTGGGAATCAACGTCTCAGAAGCCAACGCCCTGTTAAATGATGCATTTGGTCAGCGCCAGATATCCACCATTTACCAGCCGCTGAACCAGTACAAGGTCGTCATGGAAGTGGACCCCCGCTATACCCAGGACATCAGCGCGCTGAATCAGATGTTTGTGATTAACAGCGAGGGCAAACCGATCCCGCTCGCCTGGTTTGCCAAATGGCAGCCGGCTAATGCCCCGCTGTCCGTCAATCATCAGGGGCTGTCTGCCGCATCGACCATTTCCTTTAACCTGCCAGAAGGTGTTTCCCTGTCACAGGCGTCGGAGGCCATCGACCGCACCATGACCGCGCTGGGCGTGCCGTCCAGCGTGCGCGGCAGCTTTGCCGGTACCGCGCAGGCTTTCCAGCAGTCGCAGAGCAGCCAGCTGTGGCTGATGCTGGCCGCCATTGCGGCAGTCTATATTGTGCTGGGCATTCTCTATGAGAGCTACGTGCATCCTTTGACCATTCTTTCAACGTTGCCCTCGGCAGGCGTCGGTGCGCTGCTGGCGCTGGAGCTGTTTGATACGCCGTTCAGCCTGATTGCCCTGATCGGTATTCTGTTATTAATCGGGATCGTTAAAAAGAACGCCATCATGATGGTGGACTTCGCCCTGGAGGCAGAACGTAAGGGTAACCTGAGCGCCCGCGATGCCATTTTCCAGGCCTGCCTGTTGCGTTTCCGCCCTATTTTAATGACTACCCTGGCCGCGTTGTTTGGCGCGCTCCCGCTGGTGCTGACCAGCGGAGATGGCGCGGAACTGCGCCAGCCGTTAGGGATCACCATTGCGGGCGGGCTGATCATGAGCCAGCTCCTTACCCTGTATACCACGCCAGTGGTGTACTTAATGATGGATAAACTGCGACGCAAAAAGCGCACTCAGACAATGAATGCGACGCAGCACTAAGGGGTAACTATCATGCAGAGCGTAACGGTCCGCTGGCAGTTATGGATTGTCGCCTTTGGCTTCTTTATGCAGGCGCTGGATACCACCATCGTCAATACGGCCATCCCGTCCATGGCCCACGATCTGGGCGTGAGCCCATTGCATATGCATTCGGTCATTGTCGCCTACGTGTTAACGGTGGCGGTCACCCTGCCCCTGAGTGGCTGGCTGGCCGATCGGTTTGGCGTCAGAAATATCTTCTTCAGCGCCATCGTGCTGTTCAGCCTGGGTTCGCTGATGTGCGGGTTGTCCCACACGCTGGATCAGCTGCTCGTGGCACGTGTACTGCAGGGCATCGGCGGGGCCATGATGGTGCCGGTAGGCAGGCTGACGGTGATGCGCATTGTGCCGCGCGATCAATATATGTCCGCCATGACGTTCGTCACCCTGCCCGGCCAGATTGGTCCGCTACTGGGTCCGGCGCTCGGCGGGGTACTGGTGGAATATGCCAGCTGGCACTGGATTTTCCTGATTAATATCCCGGTTGGCGTGATCGGCGCTATCGCCACCTTAAAGCTGTTACCCAACTACGCCATGCCGCCACGACGCTTCGATTTTTTGGGTTTTGTTCTGCTGGCTGCGGGCATGGCAACCCTGACGCTGGCGCTTGATGGCCAGCGCAGCAGCGGCGGCTCCGCGTTGTTGCTGGCGGCGATGATCCTGACAGGCACAGGTTCCCTGCTGTTTTACCTGCTGCATGCGCGCCACAACGACGATGCGCTGTTTAGCCTGAAGCTGTTTGATAATCGGGTGTTCTCCATCGGATTACTCGGTAGCCTGGCGGGCCGCATCGGCAGCGGGATGTTACCTTTTATGACGCCGCTTTTTTTACAGATCGGAATGGGTTTCAGCCCGTTTCATGCCGGTTTAATGATGATTGCGATGGTGCTCGGCAATATGGGCATGAAACGCATCGTGGTCCGTATCGTTAACCTGTTCGGCTATCGCAACGTGCTGGTGGGATCGACCGTCGGTCTGGCGTTGGTGGTGTTGCTGTTTCCGCTGGTGGCGATGCTGGGCTGGACGGCCATGCTGCCGCTGGTGTTATTCCTGCAAGGGATGGTGAATGCGATTCGCTTCTCCTCAATGAACACGCTGACGCTGAAAGAGCTGCCGGACGATCTGGCATCCAGCGGTAACAGCCTGCTGTCGATGATCATGCAGCTTTCAATGAGTATCGGGGTAACCGTCGCGGGCCTGCTGCTGGGCGCGTTTGGTCAGTCGGCGCTGGGGCAACAGGGGTTAAGCCACCAGGCCTTTATCTATGTTTATCTCTGTATGGCCCTGATCATTATTCTGCCTGCGCTGGTGTTCTGGCGTGTCCCGAAAGAAGAGAGTAAAAGCGTCGATCTGCGACGCCGGAGAAGTGAATGAGATCGTTTCTGCGCGTTGGCATCGGTGCCAAGCTGTTTATGGCTATTTTCTCCACCTGCATGCTGGTACTGATTACCATGCACTGGGGCGTCAGGCTGAGCTTTGAGCATGGCTTCGTCGACTACATCAAACGCGGTAATGAACAGCGACTGAATTTGCTGGGCGCGGCGCTGGCCGATCAGTACGAGCAGCATGGCAACTGGGATTTTCTGCGCAACAATGACCGACTGATTTTTACCATGCTGCGCTCGCTGGAGCAGAATCCCGACAGCAACAATCAGCTTCCGCCGCACGGCTGGCGAACCCAGTTCTGGGTGCTCGATCAGCAATATAAAGTGATGGTTGGTCCGCGCTCACAGGTACCGCCAGAGGGAATACGCCACAATATCACCACCAGCAACGGCAAGGTGGTGGGCTGGATCATCAGCTCACCGCCCGAACGCCTGACGCGCAGTACCGACATTAATTTTGATCAGCAACAGCGACGAACCAGCTGGTATATCGTCGGCTTGTCGACTCTGCTTGCCGCGCTGGTGACCTGGCTGATGGCGCGAGGCTTGCTGGCTCCGGTAAAAAGGCTGGTGGACGGTACCCATCATCTGGCCGAGGGGAATTTAGCCACCCGAGTGGAGGTCAGCAGCCAGGATGAACTGGGCCAGCTGGCACATGACTTTAACCTGCTGGCCAGCTCACTGGAGAAAAATGAAAGTATGCGCCGGGCGTTTATGGCCGATATTTCTCATGAGTTGCGAACGCCGCTGGCTATTTTACGCGGTGAACTGGAGGCGATGCAGGATGGCGTTCGTCAGCTGACGCCCGACGCCATTACCTCATTGCAAAGTGAAGTTGCGTTGCTGACGAAGCTGGTAGACGACCTGCATCAGTTGTCTCTTTCTGATGTTGGTGCGCTGGCCTACCGCAAGCAGGCCACGGATTTGGTGCAGCTCATTGAGGTCAGCGCAGGCAATTTTACCGAACGCTACCGTGCCCATGACCTGACACTGAAACTGGCTATGCCTGAAGATGCGCCCTTCTTTGGCGATCCCGATCGCCTGATGCAGCTGTTTATCAATCTGCTGGAAAACAGCCTGCGTTATACCGATGCGGGTGGCACGGTCCAGGTTCGTCTCTGGTATGACGCACCCTACTGGCACGTCACCGTTGAGGACAGCGCACCCGGTGTGGATGGCGAGCAGCAGGCGCAAATTTTCGAACGGTTTTTCCGCACCGAAGGGTCCCGCAATCGGGCCAGCGGCGGCTCAGGTTTGGGTCTGGCAATCTGTAAAAATATTGTTGATGCGCATGGCGGAACCATAACCGCGACGCACGCTGATTTAGGTGGACTGAAAATCGCGCTACAATTGCGTTATGTTCCTCCCGTTTAGAAGACTATGAATCAGGAAAACACCTATCCGCTAATCCTTGTGGTTGAGGATGAACCCAAGCTGGCGCAACTCATGATCGATTATTTACAGGCGTCCAACTACCGTACCCACCATTTGGCGCATGGCAATGAGGTGCTGGACTACGTTCATCAGACCCCGCCCGATCTGATCCTGCTGGATTTAATGCTGCCAGGTAAGGACGGCCTGACACTGTGCCGTGAAATCCGCCGTGACTCTGAACTGCCGATTATTATGGTGACTGCGCGGACAGAAGAAATCGATCGCCTGCTGGGGCTGGAAATTGGGGCGGATGACTACGTCTGTAAACCGTTCAGCCCGCGTGAAGTGGTGGCGCGGGTGAAAACCATTTTGCGTCGGGTGAAACGTTCGCCTGAAGAAGCCCCGGTTGCGTCGCTGCTGAAAGTGCATGAAAGTCGCTTCCAGGCCAGCTGGCGCGATGAACCACTCGACTTAACGCCTGCGGAATTTCGTTTGTTAAAAACGCTGTCCCTTGAGCCTGGAAAAGTGTTTTCACGCGAGCAGCTGTTAAACCACCTCTATGACGATTATCGGGTCGTCACTGACCGCACTATTGACAGTCATATCAAGAACCTGCGAAGAAAGCTGGAAAACCTGGACAGCGAGCAGCCTTTCATTCGCGCCGTGTATGGCATGGGCTATCGCTGGGAAGCCGATATCTGTCATTTGATTTAGATTGATTCAGATCAATTTACTTCCTTTTTCTCACTGCCTACAATTCCGCACCTTTTGCAGGGGTAACGCCCCTGCACGTGCCGCCTGAGGCGGCATACTGACCTGACATCAGTGAGTACGCCATGAAACCAGAATTACTTTCTCCAGCGGGTACGCTGAAGAATATGCGTTATGCCTTTGCCTACGGCGCAGATGCCGTGTATGCCGGCCAACCACGCTACAGCCTGCGGGTTCGTAACAACGAATTCAGCCATGAAAACCTGGCGAAAGGCATCAACGAAGCCCATGCGTTGGGTAAAAAATTTTACGTCGTCGTCAATATCGCCCCGCATAACGCCAAGCTAAAAACCTTTATCCGCGACTTAACGCCGGTGATTGAGATGCAGCCGGACGCGCTGATTATGTCCGATCCCGGTTTGATCATGCTGGTGCGCGAGGCTTTTCCGGCCATGCCCATTCACTTATCCGTTCAGGCCAATGCCGTTAACTGGGCGACCGTGAAGTTCTGGCAGCAGATGGGCCTTAGTCGGGTGATTTTGTCACGTGAACTGTCGCTGGAAGAGATTGCCGACATTCGACAGCAGGTGCCCACCATGGAGCTGGAAGTCTTCGTACACGGCGCGCTGTGTATGGCATATTCCGGGCGCTGTCTGCTTTCCGGCTACATGAATAAACGCGATCCGAACCAGGGAACCTGTACCAATGCCTGCCGCTGGGAATATCAGTTGCAGGAGGCCAAACAAGATGACGTCGGCAATATTGTTGAAATCCATCAGCCGGTGACGGTGCAGGACGTCACGCCAACCCTGGGCATCGGTCAGCCCAGTGACAAGGTTTTTCTGCTGGAAGAGAAGATGAAACCCGGCGAGATGATGAGTGCCTTTGAAGATGAACACGGCACCTACATCATGAATTCGAAAGATTTGCGTGCCGTGGCGCACGTTGAACGGCTGAGCCAGATGGGCATTCACTCATTAAAAATTGAAGGCCGAACCAAATCTTATTATTACTGCGCCCGCACCGCGCAAGTCTATCGCAAAGCGATTGACGATGCCGCCGCCGGCAAACCTTTTGATCCTGCCCTGCTGGAAACCCTGGAAGGTCTGGCGCATCGCGGCTATACCGAAGGCTTCTTACGTCGCCATACACATGACAGCTATCAAAATTACCAGAACGGCTATTCTGTTTCTGAGCGCCAACAGTTTGTCGGCGAATTCAGCGGCGAGCAGCGTGATGACTGGGCGGAGGTGGTGGTGAAGAATAAATTTGTCCTGCATGACAGCCTGGAGATCATGACGCCCTCTGGTAACCTGATTTGTACCCTGGATGCCTTGCAAAACAGCCGGGGCGAGCCGACGGACGTGGCGCCGGGAGACGGTCATCGTGTCTGGATGAAGGTGCCTCCACAGGTCGATCTGCAATTTGCGTTGTTGCTGCGCAATTTTACCGACGGTCAGGATACGCGCGCGCCTCACGCCACCGGTGTGACAGGTTGACACATTTTGACAAAAGCACGAGAAGGATCACAGACGGCTTAATTTTGCTGCTCTATAGTGCTGCCTGCTACCAATGAGTAACAATTATCAGCAGCTGTAACTGGATCCACCTCATTCACCCGCCCGGCTCCCCCGTGCGGGTTTTCTTTTTTCTCCCTTTCGCCCATCATTTTTCTCTCCAGGCTGTGCTATAACCACTACCTACGCTTTAGATCTTCAAGGAACAGATAATGGACAAAGAATCGCTTACGCTGCTGATCCTTAACGGTAAAGGCGCAGGCAATGATGATCTACGTGAAGCGGTCACTAAGCTGCGCGATGAGGGCTACAACATTGCCGTGCGCGTGACATATGAAAAAGGCGACGGCGAACGCTACGTCGAAGAAGCGCTGGAATTACAGGCGGTCACCGTGGTGGCGGGCGGCGGCGATGGCACCGTCAATGAAATCGCCACCGCACTGGCGTCGGTAAATGTCGCCGACCGTCCTGTCTTGGGGATTATTCCCCTGGGCACGGCGAACGATTTTGCCACCAGCGTCGGCATCCCCGAAGAGATCGAACCGGCTTTACGGCTGGCTATTCAGGGCAAAGCGTACGACATCGATCTGGCCCGGGTGAATCAGCGTCACTACTTTATCAATATGGCTACAGGCGGTTTCGGCACGCGCATTACCACCGAGACGCCGGAAAAGCTGAAATCGGCGCTGGGTGGGGTTTCCTATTTTATTCACGGCCTGATGCGCATGGACACCCTGAAACCCGACAGCTGTGAAATCAGCGGGCCCGATTTCCACTGGCAAGGCGATGCGCTGGTCATCGGCATTGGCAATGGTCGCCAGGCGGGCGGCGGTCAGCGATTATGCCCTTCTGCGTTGATTAATGACGGCCTGCTCGACGTCAGCGTGGTCACCGCGCAGGAGTTACTGCCCACCCTGCTGCATTCCCTCACCGGCGGCGATGAAGATAATCCCAGCATCATTTCGACCCGTTTATCGTCCCTGACGATTCGCTCGCCCCACGAGATGACATTTAATCTGGATGGCGAGCCGCTGTCCGGGCAGGAATTCACGATTGATGTTATGCCGGGCGCGTTAAGCTGCCGTCTGCCACCGCAGTGCGCATTGCTGAACTGAGTGCGCCGGGAGTGAAGGCTCCCGGCTTAAATGTAAACAGTTCGTGATTACATTCACAATTTTGTTACGTCAACTTGTATGGTAGTAGTAGGACGCGTAATTTTTCATCCTTAACGCCGGAATGGCCTGTCGTCCTCTCCGCTAAAAGGATGCATTATGCTGCAAACTGACCACCTTCCCGCTGATGTCCAGCGCCCAGCCTACAACCGTCGCCAGCTTAAAACCCGCATGGTGCACATCGGTTTTGGTGCGTTTCATCGCGCACATCAGGCGTTATGCAGCGATAAGCTGGCCGAACACGGCAGTGACTGGGGATACTGTGAAGTCAACCTTAACAGCGGTGCACTCATTCAGGCGCTGCGTGAACAAGACCTGCTCTACACGCTGACAGAGAAAAGTGATGATGCGGTGGAAACCCGCGTGATCGGCATTATCACCGCCGCGTTACACGGCAAAACGGACGGTATCGCAGCCGTGATTGACGCGATGTGCCAGCCTGATGTCGCCATTGTATCGATGACCGTCACCGAGAAAGGCTACTGTCACCTGCCCGCCAGCGGAAACCTTGACCTGCAGCATGTCGATATTCAGCATGACCTGGCGCATCCCGAACACCCGCAGTCTCTGCCGGGTCTGATTGTTGCGGCAATCCGCCGCCGTCGCGATCTCGGCTTAGCGCCGTTTAGCGTCATGTCCTGCGATAATATGCCGGAAAATGGCCATGTGACGCGTCACGTCGTTATGCAGTTAGCCCAGCAGCACGATCCCTTACTGGCTGAGTATATCCAACAGAACATCACCTTTCCTTCCACCATGGTGGATCGTATCGTTCCCGCCATGAATGACGCGGCGTTTGACGCGTTACGTCTGCGCATCGGTTCCCATGATCCGGTGGCCGTCGAAGCCGAACCCTTCTTTCAATGGGTCATTGAGGATAATTTCGTCAGCGGCCGACCTGACTGGGATAAAGCGGGTGCCGAACTGGTGCAGGATGTCCTGCCGTTTGAGCAGATGAAGTTGCGCATGCTCAATGGCAGCCACTCATTTTTAGCTTACCTTGGCTATCTTGCCGGTTACGAACACATCAGCGACTGTATGGCAGATGACGCGTTTCGGGCAGCGGCACGCGCACTGATGGTCAATGAGCAGGCACCCACTCTCACTATTCAGGGCGTTGATTTACCCGCGTACGCCGATGCTTTGATTGCCCGCTTTGCCAATCGCGCGATCAAACACCGGACGTATCAGATTGCAACTGACGGCACACAGAAACTGCCCCAGCGCTTTCTGGACAGCCTGCGCTGGCACCTGAATAACGGCACGCCTTGCCCGTTACTGTTGCTGGGCATTGCCGCCTGGATGCGTTATGTCAGTGCGGTCGATGACAAAGGCGAGCCTATTGAGATCCGCGATCCGCTGAAAGCGCAACTGGCGACATGTGTGGCCGAGAGTGATGAGGGTGAAGCACGCGTGCGGGCCTTGCTGCGCTTGAACAGGGTGTTTGGCGATGACCTTGCCAAAAACGATGAGCTGGTTAAACAACTTACCGCCTGTTACCAACAGCTTGCTGCACAGGGTGCACGCGCCAGCGTACAGCAGGCTACCGCAAGCCAGCCGCAGCACTGATGCGATAGCCCAACGCCCGGACAGACTGATTTTTACATGGACAGCAATATGACACTTTCTTACACCATCACCACCAGCGAGCCGGTAAATCAGCAGGTTTACCGCTACCTGCGCCGCGATATCGTGACCTGCGTGATTCAGCCGGGCGCATCGCTTTCTGAAAAAGAGGTTTCCGCAAGGTTTAACCTCTCTCGTCAGCCGGTGCGTGAAGCCTTTATCAAGCTCGCGGAAGCGGGGCTGGTGCAGATCCTGCCGCAGCGCGGCACCTTTGTCCGCAGGATCTCGGCTAAACGGGTCGAAGATGGCCGTTTTATTCGTGAGGCTGTCGAGGTTGCCGTGATCCGCCGTGCGGCTCAGGAAATCGGTGAGCTGGGACTGATGGCACTGGAACATAATCTGCAGTTGCAGCGCATCACGGCTGTCCGTGGCGACAGTCAGATGTTCTTAAGCCTGGATGATGAGTTTCATCGTCTGATCGCTGAGAGCATTAACTGCCCGCTGGCATGGGAAACGGTAGAGAACATCAAAGCCACCATGGACCGGGTACGTTATTTAACCCTGAACGACCTTGCACCCGCCGAATCGCTGATTAAGCAGCATGACGCTATTTTTGCCGCGCTGAAAGCAAGCGATCCCGAGATGGCAGAGGCAGCACTGCGCCACCATCTGCAGGCCATGAAGTTTTCGATCACCCCCGTCATCAAGCAAAACAGCGCCTGGTTCGACGAGGATTAACGCCTTGCCGGACAGCCAGGCGCAAGCATGGCGGCTACCACCACTGATGAAAATGGTGCACCGGTCCAATCCCGTTGCCGACCTCCAGCGAATCCGCGGCGAGTAACGCCTGCTGTAGCCAGGCTTTCGCTTCGCTGATCGTCGCTTCCCAGCTGTGGTGGCGCGGCCGCAAGGCTGCGAGCGCGGCGGACAGCGTGCAGCCGGTGCCGTGCGTATGGCGCGTATTTACCCGTACGCTGCTAAAGCGCTGCCGTCCTGTCCGGGTCAGCAGCCAGTCCGGGCTTTCATCGTCATCCAGATGACCACCTTTCATCAGTACCGCCTGACAGCCCATCAGCAACAAGGCTTCGCCCTGAGTGAGCATCTCATCTTCATTGACTGCCACCTGACATCCCAGCAATGCAGCGGCTTCAGGCAGGTTAGGTGTAATCAATGACACCTGCGGCAACAGGCGCTCACGTACACAGGCGATCGCATCCGGGTTCAGCAGGGCATCACCGCTTTTTGCCACCATGACCGTATCCAGCACCACAAAAGGAATGTCCCGCCGCTGCAGGCCATGTGCCACGCGCTCCACAATGTCCGTTTCAGCGAGCATGCCAATCTTCGCACTATCGATGCGCACATCATCCAGCACTGAGTTCAGTTGGGCGGTCACAAATTCAGGCGCAATACGGTATACCGACTGCACGCCGCAGGTATTCTGCGCCACCAGCGCCGTAATCACACTGGTGCCGTACGCGCCCAGTGCAGAGAAGGTTTTTAAATCGGCCTGGATACCGGCACCGCCACTGGGATCGGTTCCTGCAATCGTCAGGGCATTAATGCGTTTCATCGCGCGCCTCCAGCGTCCAGAGGGCATCCAGAAAAGCAGGCGCAAAGCTGCCCGGTCCATCTGCTACGTGCGCGGCCTTTTCCCCGGCCAGCGCCATCACCCGGCAGGCGCAGGCGATGTTGATCAGTCGGTCACCAGGCAAACAGGCAAAGGCCGCAACCACCGCCGAAAGCGCACAGCCAGTGCCCACCACCCGCGTCATCAACGGCGAGCCGCCCGGAATCGCCCAGGTCAACGTGCCGTCAGTGGCATAATCCACTTCGCCGGTCACCACCACACAGGTATGAAAGGCTTTTGCCAGCTGTTGTGCTGCCTGCAGTGCGGCTTCGGCCGGGTGCAGGCTGTCAACACCGCGTCCGCCTGCGGCCTGCTGCGCCAGAGCCAGAATCTCTGAGGCATTGCCGCGTACCACTGCAGGCGACTGCGCGAGCAGCTGCTTGCAAAACACGGTGCGCAGCGTCAGTGCGCCCACCGCCACCGGGTCTAGCGTCCACGGCGTGCCAGCCTGATTAGCTGCAAGCACCGCAGCCTGCATCGCCTGCTTACGATCGTGGGTTAGCGTACCGACATTAATCAGCAGCGCATCGGCGATAGCGCTAAACTGCGCCGCTTCTTCAGCGTCGATAACCATGGCCGGTGAGGCATTAAGGGCGAGTAAGACGTTAGCGGTTAGCGTTTGCACCACATCGTTGGTCATGCAGTGCACCAGCGGTGACTGACGGCGAAACTGTTGCAGGATGGGCGCGCATTGCGCATCAGAAAGGTGCTGCGGTTGATGTGTCATCATAACTCCCAACCGGCGGACAAGAAGGCGAATGCGGTCAGGCATCGGACTTCCCTACGCTGGCATTATCCAGATCAGGTAATACGGGTATTTCTCAGCCTTCACGAAGAAGGGCACCCCGAGTCGTGTTACGAACAGAAGCATAAGTAAGCACCCTGTTTTAAGCAAGGCACTTATTATTTTTTCGATTGGATATGCAAACGTTTTGCATGATCTCGATCAACCACCAACCTCACAAAAAAAGGCTTAATGCTGCGGGCTGTAAATTCATACGTAATAGTCGTGAAAACTTTTCCGCTATTTAATAATAATATTCGTATCTATTACACCGCCTTTTAATAAATAAAGCCTGCCTTAGACATCGCAACAAAAAACATATAATTCATGTAGTTAATAAACAAACAGAACACTTCATACTTTACAGGAAGCATGATGCGATTCTTAGCGCTTATTCCTCATCGTCATCGATGGACCGACATTAACATAACCCGTCAGGGTGCGGTTTCTCCTTCTGGTCGACACTATTATTCCACTTATATTTCTGCCCGCTGCACACATTGCGATGATGTCATTCACCGTGTTTACTATCGTGATATCAGTGATGAACAGGCGCGGCGCTGGCTGGGCTAATCATAAAATTGCGACCTGGTACTGACCGGCAGGTTACGTTGCTGGCGTAATTTGCTAATCTCACGTCCAGTGATTTTTTACGTGTGAACGCTTATGCCTTTCCTGCTGGATACTTTAGGACACCAGATTTATCTTTCGGCCCCGTTGTTTATCCTGATTTTTCTGGGATTCTGCCTTATCCGGTTCGGCAAATGGCCCGTTACCGTCAGTGAAGGCATGAACCGTTTTGTGTTCAACGTCGCCCTGCCCTGCATGCTGTTTCGCATCATGAGTGACTTTTATAACAGTCCTCCGGTCGATGTGCGCCTGCTGCTGGCGTTTTTTGGCAGTTGCCTGTTGGTCTTCATTGTGGGGCGGATTGTGGCCTCGCGCCTGTTTCAACTGGATGGCGTAGCCGGATCGGTCTTTGCCCTGGGCGGCGTGTTCTCCAACAACGTGATGCTGGGGATTCCGGTTGCCACCGTCCTGCTTGGGCCTGCGGCCCTGCCCTCCGTCGCCCTGGTGCTGGTGTTTAACAGCCTGATACTGTGGACGTTATTAACGGTGTCGGTGGAATGGTCAAAACAGGGCAGTTTTTCACTGGGCGGCTTTAAACGCACCTTGATCAGCGTGCTAAAAAATCCGTTAATCATCGGGATTTTATCCGGTACCGCCTGGAGCCTGCTACAGCGCCCACTGCCCGTTATTGCCGCCGAACCTCTGCGCATGCTGGCCTCCATTGCTGCACCCCTGTCCCTGATCACCCTTGGCATGAGCCTGGCGCACTACCGGATTCGTGAAGGCTTGAAAGAGAGTTACACCATCTGTGCGTTGAAGCTCATTCTGCAACCGCTGTGCGTATGGGCGATTGCCAGGCTAACCGGCCTGCCCGCGCTGGAAAGCAAAGTGGTGGTGCTACTGGGGTCAATGGCGGTTGGGGTGAATGTGTATCTGATGTCGCAGAAATTCAATGTGATTACCGGGACGACGGCCGCCAGCATGCTGTTTTCCACGCTTTTCGCGGCGATAACCACGCCGCTGTGGATGATGTTAATGACGCTGGCAGGATACTAAAAAGGCCCTGTAACGCAGGTTACCGGGCCTTGATCATGCGCGCGAAAACTTAGTGCGCAGGCTGGGTGCGAATCAGGTAGTCAAACGCGCTCAAAGAGGCTTTTGAACCTTCACCGCTGGCAATAATGATTTGCTTATAAGGAACAGTGGTACAGTCCCCTGCTGCGAAAACGCCTTTCAGGCTGGTTTCGCATTTCGCATCGATCATGATTTCGCCCATCTTGTTGCGTTCAACTGCGCCTTCCAGCCAGTTGGTGTTAGGCAGCAGGCCGATCTGAACAAAAATGCCCGCCAGCGCCAGCTCATGGGTGGTCTGGTTGGTGCGATCCAGATATTGCAGGCCCGTGACTTTACTGCCGTCGCCTTTCACTTCGGTGGTTTGTGCATTAAGAATCACATCCACGTTTTTCAGGCTACGCAGTTTGTCCTGCAGCACTTTGTCCGCACGCATTTCACTGGCGAACTCCAGCAGCGTCACGTGTTCAACAATGCCCGCCAGATCGATAGCCGCTTCGACACCAGAGTTACCGCCACCGATGACCGCAGTGCGTTTGCCTTTAAACAGAGGACCGTCACAGTGCGGGCAGTAGGTTACGCCTTTGGTGCGATATTGCTCTTCCCCTGGCACGCCCATGTTGCGCCAGCGCGCACCGGTGGCAAGGATGATGCTGCGTGATTTCAGGACCGCGCCGGATGCGGTTTCAATGGCGTGCAAGCCGCCTTTGACCGCAGACGGAATCAGTTTAATGGCGCTCTGGCTGTCAATGACGTCCACATTGTAGTCATCTACGTGGGCACGCAGGGCGCCGGCCAGTTTGGCCCCTTCCGTTTTCTGGACGGAAATGTAGTTTTCGATATCGACGGTATCCAGTACCTGTCCACCGAAACGCTCGCCCAGTAACGCAGTACGGATGCCTTTACGTGCAGAATAGATGGCCGCAGCCGCACCAGCCGGGCCGCTACCGACGATCAGAACCTCGTAAGCATCGCGTTTGTTCAGCTCTTCTGCTGCACGCTTGTCTGCATTGGTGTCAACTTTACTGACGATCTCGGCCAGGCTCATACGTCCCTGACCAAAGGCTTTGCCATTCAGATAGACAGCAGGCACGCCCATCACATTGCGTTCCTGAATTTCATTCTGGAACAGACCGCCGTCAATCGCGGTGTGGCTGATGCGGGGATTCAGCACCGCCATCAGGTTTAATGCCTGCACCACATCCGGGCAGTTGTGGCACGACAGTGAATAATAGGTTTCGAAATGGAAATCTCCATCCAGTGCCACAATCTGATCGAGCAGGCTTTGCGCTTCTTTAGACGGGTGCCCACCGGTCTGTAGCAACGCCAGCACCAGTGAGGTAAATTCGTGACCCAGCGGGGAACCGGCAAAACGTGGGCCGTTATTCGCACCAGGGTTGGTGATTAAAAATGAGGGCTTACGCACCTGACGATCGTTCTCTTCACGGAAGCTGACTTTGTCAGACAAGCTCGCGATATCGACCAACAGATTGCGAATCTCCGTTGATTTTGCGCCATCATCCAGCGTCGCAATCAACTCCACAGGCTTGGTGAGTTTCTCAAGGTAGGCTTTGAGCTGCGTTTTTAAATTGGTATCAAGCATAGTGAGTTCCTGGTCAAAAAATCGGGTGCCGCAGCACCCGATGAGAAAATGATCGACGTATCGATGCGAAATTAGATTTTGCCAACCAGGTCCAGAGACGGCGCTAGCGTAGCATCACCTTCTTTCCATTTTGCCGGGCACACTTCACCTGGGTGAGACGCGACGTACTGTGCTGCTTTCACTTTGCGCAGCAGATCAGACGCATCACGACCGATACCTTCAGCGGTGATTTCTACCGCCTGGATAATACCCTGTGGGTCAACAATGAACGTACCACGGTCAGCCAGACCTTCGTCTTCGCGCATGATGTCGAAGTTGCGGGTCAGCGCACCAGTTGGATCGCCCAGCATCGCATATTTGATTTTAGCGATGGTGTCGGAAGAACCGTGCCAGGCTTTGTGGGTAAAGTGGGTATCGGTAGACACGGAATAGATGTCCACGCCCATTTTCTGGAACTCTTCGTAGTGATCCGCTACGTCGCCCAGTTCGGTCGGGCAAACGAAAGTGAAATCAGCTGGATAGAAGAAGAAAACACTCCATTTACCTTCAACGTCTTTCTCGGTTACATCAATGAATTCGCCGTTTTTAAAAGCGCTATTTTTGAACGGCTTAATTTTGGTATTGATAATGGACATGTGATGGCCTCCTTTAGAATATGTGATGCAGGTTACAAATTTTCTGGGCCAACATCTAATAAGCGCTCGTTATCAATAAAATAAACGAAAGCTATCAAACGCCGATCGTCATGATCTTTCAGGGAAAAAACCGCTTTTTTGCGAGCGGTGCTGTTCGTAACGTCACTCTTTACTTGCTTATGCGCCAAATACCACGTGTAAAAACCGACGGCGCACCGCATTCTCCCCAAACGGCACCATCGAGCAGTGTACCGTGAAAAAGATGACATTTGTTCTGCTTTTGCTTTTTTGGCGATCCCTGCCAGGTTTGTTAAAAAGACTTAACGGAGCATGATGTGCATATTCGATTGTTTACTGAGGCCGATCGCCCCTTTTTGCGAACCCTGTTTTTGGCCGCACGCCGTCATAACTGGAACTGGATTGAAAACGATGACTGGCAGCTTGAAGACTTTGATCGGATCATCCCTGGCGAAACCGTTCTGGTTGCCGAACTGGACGGTCATCGGGCGGGCTTTGCCGGGCTGATGGAAAACGATAACTTCCTGCATAGCCTGTATGTCGATCCTGCGTTCCAGGGTCGTGGCGTGGGCAGCGCTTTACTTGACGAGGTGCAGTCACGCTTTACCTCTACCGGCGCACTGAAGTGCCTGGAAATGAATAAAGCCGCGCAAACCTTTTATTTGCAGCGCGGCTGGAAAATCATTTCACAGGTTGAAAGCGAACAGGGCAACTATGTGCTGATGCACTATCCCGCGGCCTCGCTTTACACCAGCGATGCCGACGCGCGCTAAAGCGCCCGGAAGGCGATATCGCCCGGAATCACCTCACCCTGCCAGTAAAGCTGGGCAGCCACCCGCCCGGCAAGCTGGCGATAAAGTGCCGCGAACTCGCTGTGCGGACGACGGATCACGGTGGGTTCGCCATCGTCGAGATCTTCGCGCAGGTGAATATGCAGCGGAAGCTGCGCCAGCAGCCGGGTGCCATAATCGTCCACCAGCCGTTGCGCACCGCCCGTGCCGAAAATCGGTTCATGATGGCCGCACTGGCTGCAAATATGAATGCTCATATTTTCAACAACGCCCAGCACCGGCACGTTAACCTTCTCAAACATCACCATGCCTTTGCGCGCATCAATCAGGGCAATATCCTGCGGCGTGGTCACTACCAGCGCGCCGGTCACCGGCACACTTTGCGCCAGGGTGAGCTGAATATCGCCGGTACCTGGCGGCATATCCAGCACCAGATAATCCAGGTCTGGCCACAGGGTTTCGGTAAGCAACTGCATCAATGCTTTGCTGGCCATCGGCCCACGCCATACCATCGCATTATCATCTGTCACGAGATAGCCGATGGAGTTGGTTGCCAACCCGTGGGACAGAACAGGGGCCATATGCGTTCCGTCGGGTGACGTGGGACGTTCTTTTTCGCAACCCAACATGTTGGGCACGGACGGGCCATAGATATCGGCATCAAGGATACCCACGCGCGCACCTTCCGCTATCAACGCCAGCGCCAGATTGACTGCCGTACTCGATTTGCCAACACCGCCCTTACCGGAGCTGACGGCAATGATGTTTTTCACCCCGTTGACGCCAGGGTGATTCTTAACCCGTTTCAGGGTGGCGATATCATGACTTAAGCGCCAGTCAATCGCCTGTGCGCCGCTTAGCCGCAGCAGCTCAGCACTGGTTTCGGCTTTAAGGTCTTCAAACGCACCGCTCCAGGCAAACGGCATCAGCAATTCAATGTGCAGCGTGCCATCGAGCAGCGCCACATGATGTAATGCCTTGAGGGCAATCAGGTTACGTTGAAGCGTCGGATGTTCAAAGCTGCTCAGCACGCCGACCACAACGGCGCGTAAGGCTTCTGGTGTATGCGGTTCCCGGGATTGCGCTGTCATCCCCACTCCTTTTTCTGCTGTGCTTGCGCTGTGTTCCAGCGAGGTAATAACAATTCTATCAGATGCCGATCGTTTCGCGGGCTGTTGCGCATGGGAAATCCCTTGTGTTTACGCGGCTGTGCCCATCGGTTACCATCTAAGCCCGTTTTTTACTTAACTGAAAGCTACGCAAACTATGACTCAAGTCGCTAAAAAAATTCTGGTAACCTGCGCCCTGCCTTACGCAAACGGCTCAATTCATCTCGGTCACATGCTCGAGCATATCCAGGCGGACATTTGGGTGCGTTATCAGCGAATGCGTGGCAATCAGGTTTACTTCATCTGCGCCGATGACGCTCACGGCACACCGATCATGCTGAAAGCGCAGCAGCTTGGTATTGCGCCGGAGCAGATGATTGCTGAAATGAAACACGAGCATGAAACAGATTTCGCCGGTTTCAATATCAGCTATGACAACTATCACTCTACGCATGGCGATGAAAACCGTGAGCTTGCCGGGCTCATTTATGGTCGCCTGAAAGAGAACGGTTTTATTAAAAACCGCACGATTTCTCAGCTATACGATCCGGAAAAAGGCATGTTCCTGCCGGACCGTTTCGTCAAAGGCACCTGCCCGAAATGTAAGTCACCCGATCAATACGGTGATAACTGTGAAGTGTGCAGCGCGACCTACAGCCCGACTGAGCTGATCGACCCGAAATCCGTGGTTTCCGGTGCGACGCCGGTCCTGCGTGACTCTGAACACTTCTTCTTTGATCTGCCGTCGTTCAGCGAAATGCTGCGTGCCTGGACGCGTTCTGGTGCACTGCAAGAGCAGGTCGCAAACAAAATGCAGGAGTGGTTTGAGTCGGGACTGCAGCAGTGGGATATCTCCCGTGATGCGCCCTACTTTGGCTTTGAAATCCCAGGCGCGCCGGGCAAATATTTCTACGTCTGGCTGGATGCACCTATCGGCTACATGGGATCGTTTAAAAACCTGTGTGACAAGCGTGGCGATATCAACTTCGACGAATTCTGGCAGCAGGATTCGACCACGGAGCTGTATCACTTCATCGGTAAAGACATTGTCTACTTCCACAGTCTGTTCTGGCCGGCCATGCTGGAAGGCAGCGGTTTCCGTAAACCGAATAACCTGTTTGTGCATGGTTACGTGACCGTCAATGGCGCAAAAATGTCGAAGTCACGCGGGACCTTTATCAAAGCCAGCACCTGGTTACAGCATCTGGATGCCGACAGCCTGCGCTACTACTACGCGGCGAAGCTCTCTTCACGTATCGATGATATTGACCTGAACCTGGAAGATTTTGTTCAGCGCGTCAACGCCGATATCGTCAACAAAGTGGTCAACCTTGCCTCGCGTAATGCCGGTTTCATCACTAAACGTTTTGACGGCAAGCTGTCAGCGGAACTGGCCGATCCCGCCCTGTATCAAACCTTCCTGGACGCATCAGAGAAGATTGGTGAAGCCTGGGCGAGCCGTGAATTCAGCCGGGCCATTCGTGAAATCATGGCGCTGGCCGATTTGGCGAATCGCTATGTTGATGAGCAGGCACCCTGGGTGGTGGCGAAGCAGGAAGGCCGTGATGCAGACCTGCAGGCCATTTGCTCAATGGGCATCAACCTGTTCCGCATCCTGATGACCTGGCTGAAACCGGTGCTGCCATCGCTGACCGAACGTGCTGAAGCGTTCCTGAACAGCGAACTGCAATGGGATGGGATTCAACAGCCGCTGCTGAATCATCAGGTCGCGCCATTTAAGGCGCTTTATGGCCGTATTGAAATGGCGAAGGTCGAAGGCCTGATTGAGGCATCAAAAGTGGATGCGGCAGAAGCCAATAAACCGGCGGTAACCGGCCCACTGGCGGATGCACCTATTGGCGATACCATTACCATCGACGATTTTGCCAAAGTGGATATGCGCGTCGCGCTGATTGAGAAAGCGGAATTAGTCGAAGGGTCGGACAAACTGCTGCGTCTTGAGCTGGATCTGGGCGGTGAGAAGCGCCAGATTTTCTCAGGCATTCGTGCGGCCTATCCCGATCCCGCGGTGCTGGTCGGCAAGATGACCATCATCGTGGCCAACCTTGCGCCGCGTAAAATGCGGTTTGGCGTGTCGGAAGGCATGGTGCTGTCTGCCGGCCCCGGTGGCAAAGATCTGTTTGTCCTGTCCGTAGACAGCGGTGCCGTACCTGGCATGCCGGTGAAATAGTCCTCTGGCCATCCTCTGCGGTTTACCGCCGGGGATGGCGCTTCAGCCACACGGCTGATTGCTGGCAGGCCAGGCCGTTAGTGCGTATGATAAAACCCGTTAAAAACAGGAGCCTGTCATGCACACCGTGCTAACGATGAGTTGGCGTTATCTGCGCGCTTTTATCATTATTTATCTTTGCTTATATGCAGGAAACGGCATAGCCCTGCTGCTGCCCATCACCCTGCCCGGCAGCATCATCGGCATGCTTATTATGTTTGCGCTGCTTGCGTCGCAAATCCTGCCCGTGCGTTGGGTCAAGCCGGGTTGTCATCTGATTATCCGCTACATGGCGCTGCTGTTTGTGCCCATCAGCGTGGGCGTCATGAATTACACCGATATCCTCACCGCGCAATTCGGTCCTGTTGTCGTCTCCTGCCTTGTCAGTACCTTCGCTGTCCTTGCCATTGTGGGGTTAAGTGCCCATAAACTGCATTCGCGACCTACGGTCAAAGAGGTTAACGATGAATGATATTTGGTGGTCGTTGCCACTCACTGTCGGGGCGTTTTTACTGGCGCGCAAGCTGGCGGCAAGACTGAAGATATCGTTGCTGAATCCGTTACTGGTTTCCATGGCCGTGATTATTCCCATCCTGCTGTTACTGCACATGCCCTATGCCCGTTATTTCGCTGGCAGCGAGGTGCTGAATCAGCTGCTGCAACCCGCGGTGGTGGCCCTGGCGCTGCCGCTGTATGAACAGATGCATCAAATCCGTGCCCGCTGGAAATCCATTATCGGCGTGTGCGTGATTGGTAGCCTGACGGCAATGATTTCGGGCACCGCCATTGCGCTGTGGATGGGCGCAACCCCAGAAATCGCCGCCACGATTTTGCCAAAATCGGTGACCACCCCGATTGCCATGGCGGTCTCCCAATCTCTGCACGGCATTCCTGCGATTAGCGCGATTTGTGTGTTGATCGCGGGCGTGCTGGGTGCGGTATTTGGTCATATGCTACTGAATCTGTTAGGCGTGAAGAGCAAAGCGGCACGCGGCCTGGCGATTGGTAATGCCTCTCATGCACTGGGAACGGCACGGGCGGCGGAAATTGATTTTCAGGAAGGCGCCTTTAGTTCGCTGGCATTGGTGATTTGCGGCATCATCACCTCGTTGCTGGCTCCCTTTGTTTTCCCGCTGTTGCTGCACTGGTTTGGCTAAAACTTTGGGAGAGATCTCGCAAAGTTGAAAACTGTAAGACATGTTGCATTGTCAGAGCGACGGAGATCACATATAAACCGATGTCTGGCATACCGCTCTGATGATTGAATGAGGCTTCCATGCATCCACGTTTCCACTCTGCCGTTGAAGGACTTCCCGCTGCACTGCAAACCGCGCTTCGCCCGGTGCTGAACGAGCCGGGATTTGACGCGATGCTGCGGGCCGAGCAGGTCACCCTGTTGCAGGCGCAAACCAAACTGGATGCAGATGCCCTGGCGCTGGCGCTGCTGCCGGTCGCCGCCGCCTGCGCGGTGGCGACGCTGTCGCATTTTAACGTCGGTGCTATCGCGCGTGGCGTGAGCGGTAACTGGTATTTCGGTGCCAATATGGAGTTTACCGGTGCGACCATGCAGCAAACCGTTCATGCGGAGCAAAGCGCCATCACCCACGCCTGGCTGCGTGGCGAATCGCGCCTTGAAAGCATCACTGTCAACTACACGCCTTGCGGTCACTGTCGCCAGTTCATGAACGAACTCAACAGCGGTACAGACATTCGCATCAGCCTGCCGCAGCGCGACGTACAGACGCTGGCGCATTACCTGCCCGATGCGTTTGGCCCGGGTGATCTAAAGATTATGGAACGCCTGATGGATGATGTGGACCAGGGCTACGTTGTAACGGGCGATGCGCTGGCTCAGGCCGCGGTTAAGGCGGCCAATCGCTCTCATGCACCTTACAGCCGGGCGTTTAGCGGTGTCGCGTTACAGACCGTCTCAGGCCGTATTTTTAGCGGACGCTATGCAGAAAACGCGGCGTTCAATCCCAGCCTGCCGCCGCTGCAGGCCGCACTGATTTTACTGAACATGGCAGGTGAGTCCTGTCACGATATCCAGGCCGCCGCACTGGCCCAGACGCACCAGCCTGCTCTGGATCAGTTTTCGGCTACTCAGGCGACATTACGCGCGCTGGGTTGCGATCAACTGACGCAGGTGCCCCTGGCAAAAGCGTAATGTGCGGCACGGTTTTAAACAGTTTCTAAATCTTTTATTTACAAAAGCTGTACATCGGCGAGAAATTTCATAGGATCTGGCGCCAGGCCTTCGTCATCACAATAAAACTGGCGTCCACCCTACTCTTTGATTATTGCGCCAGGAAAACTTGCAACCGGAGCATGACTGCATGGAACTCGAATACGAAAGTAAACGCCCGCTATATATTCCCTATGCTGGCCCTATTTTGCTGGAATTTCCGCTGCTGAATAAAGGCAGCGCCTTCAGCATCGAAGAGCGCAATGAGTTCAATCTCAATGGCTTACTGCCTGAAGCTGTAGAATCCATCGAAGAGCAGGCAAAACGCGCATGGCGTCAGTTTCAGGACTTTAAAAACAATAACGATAAACATGTTTACCTGCGCAACATTCAGGACACCAACGAAACGCTGTTTTACCGCCTGCTGGACAACCATCTCGAAGAGATGATGCCGATTATTTATACCCCAACCGTCGGTGCCGCCTGCGAACATTTCTCGGAAATTTATCGTCGCGCACGCGGCGTATTCATCTCCTACCCCAATCGTGCGCACATCGAAGACATGCTGCAAAACGCCACCAAGCAGAACGTAAAAGTGATTGTGGTCACTGACGGAGAGCGCATCCTTGGCCTGGGCGATCAGGGCATTGGCGGTATGGGCATTCCAATCGGGAAGTTGTCACTGTACACCGCATGTGGCGGTATCAGCCCGGCTTACACGCTGCCCGTTGTGCTGGATGTGGGTACCAATAACCAGCAACTGCTGAACGATCCCTTGTATATGGGATGGCGTCATCCACGTATCACCGGTGAAGAATATGATGCCTTTGTCAATGAATTCATTCAGGCCGTTAAACGCCGCTGGCCGAAAGTGCTGTTGCAGTTTGAAGACTTTGCACAGAAAAACGCGATGCCGCTGCTGGAGCGCTACCGTGATGAAGTGTGCTGCTTCAATGACGACATTCAGGGCACCGCTGCCGTGACCGTCGGCACTCTGATTGCCGCAAGCCGCGCTGCCGGAAGCCGCCTGTGTGAGCAGAAGGTCGTCTTCCTGGGCGCAGGTTCCGCCGGTTGTGGTATTGCTGAGCAGATTGTTGCCCAAATGAAGTCGGAAGGTCTGAGCGACGACGAAGCACGTAGTCGCGTTATGATGGTGGATCGCTTTGGTCTGCTGACCGACAAACTGCCTAACCTGCTGGATTTCCAGAGCAGGCTGGTGCAGAAAAGCGGCAATCTTAAAGACTGGGATACGTCAAGCGACGCTATCTCCCTGCTGGACGTCGTGCGTAATGCACAGCCCGACATTTTAATCGGTGTGTCAGGTCAGCCTGGCCTGTTCACGGAAGAGATCATCCGTGAGATGCATAAGCACTGCAAACGTCCTATTGTGATGCCGCTTTCCAACCCAACCTCGCGCGTTGAAGCCACCCCAGCAGACATTATTGCCTGGACTGATGGTGCAGCGCTGGTGGCCACCGGTAGCCCGTTCTCACCGGTTTCCTGGAACGGCAAAACCTACCCGATTGCGCAGTGCAACAACTCGTACATCTTCCCGGGTATCGGTTTGGGTGTGATCGCCTCTGGCGCGTCCCGTGTCACCGATACCATGCTGATGACGGCCAGCCGTGCGCTGGCGGATTGCTCACCGCTGGTGAACGACGGTGAAGGTCCGGTACTGCCTGAAATCAAAGATATTCAGGGCGTGTCGAAGATTATCGCCATGGAAGTGGGTAAAGCCGCGCAGCTGGCTGGCGTGGCAGTGGTGACCTCAGAAGACGTGCTGTCACAGTCCATCGCGAACAATTTCTGGCTGCCTCAATACCGTCATTATCGCCGTACCTCGATCTAAAAATTGCTGCGCTGGGTCGTCATTGATTCAGCGCAGCTCAAATTTACACCAGCCAAACGGGGTAAACTTGCTTAGCAGGTGTAGCTCAAGTAGCCTTGTCCCACCAAAACTTCTGATCTCGAGTGCTCAGGCGCATGCTGAAACGCGTTTTCATTGCTCTGCTTTTCATCATCTTAACGATGGTGGCGACGGCGTTCGGCCTTGATCGCTGGATCAGCTGGAAAACGGCACCTTATATTTATGACAACCTCGCATCGCTCCCTCATCGACAAGTGGGCGTCGTGCTGGGAACGGCGAAATATTACCGCACAGGTGTGATTAATCAGTATTACCTCTACCGAATGCAGGGCGCGCTCAACGCCTATAACAGCGGTAAGGTTAACTACCTGCTGTTGAGCGGTGACAATGCACAGCAAAGCTACAACGAGCCGATGACAATGCGGCGCGATTTGATCAAAGGCGGTGTCGATCCTGCTGATATCGTGCTGGACTATGCCGGCTTCCGTACCCTGGATTCGATAGTGCGCACGCGCAAGGTATTTGATACCAATGACTTTATTATCATCACCCAGCGCTTTCACTGCGAGCGGGCACTGTTTATCGCTTTACATCTCGGCATTCAGGCTCAGTGCTACGCAGTGCCGTCCCCTAAAAATATGCTCAGCGTGCGGATGCGTGAAGTGGGTGCACGTCTTGGCGCGCTGGCGGATCTGTTTTTGCTGAAGCGCGAACCACGTTTCCTTGGCCCGCTGGTACCGATCCCTGCCGTGCATGAGATACCTGAAGATGCACAAAGCTATCCGGCCGTGACCCCGGAACAACTGCTGGAACTCGAACAGAAACGCCGTTAGTTATCCCGCCAGCTCAGTGCTGCTTTTCCTTAACTGAAAGGGCTGACGAGACTTCGCACGGCGCTTCCTGCCCTGCCATCTTTTCATCCTGCCATCTTTTCATTCTGCCGTTCTGCCGTTCTGCCGTTCTGCCGTTCTGCCGTTCTACTCTCAGTGTTAGAAATCATACGAAAAGGCAATATCGCATCCAGCGCCCGTCGAGGGCTGAAGGCGAACAGACGTGCAGGAGACTGTTCTTCACTGGCCAGTTTATGCACTTATCGAGTTACGGATTTCTGGGTTTGCGGGTTTGCGGGTTTGCGGGTTTGCGGGTTTGCGATTTTAGCTGATGAACTGATGAACTGATGAACTGATGATATTAAGGCCGTGCCCAGCCTAAAGACCAGCTGACGAACGCGCATTTGCACGGTCCAAAAAAAAGCGGCCCGGAGGCCGCTTGTATGATTGCCACTTCTGTTATTTTTTACGCGAATACTTCAGCGAGTCGAGCGCCACTGCAAAGATAATGATGCCGCCCTTGATGATGTACTGCCAGTAAGGGTTCACACCGATGTAGGTCAAACCGTAGTTGATAACGGTAAAGATCAGTACACCGGTCACCACGCCCGCAACGGTACCCACACCACCGGCGAAGGAGACCCCGCCGACGACGCAGGCTGCAATTGCATCTAACTCATACATAAAGCCGAGGTTGTTGGTGGCTGAGCCGATACGGCCCGCTTCCAGCATGCCGCCGAAGGCATAAAACACACCGGACAAGGCATAAATTAAAATCAGGTTCAGGTTAACATTGACGCCTGAGACTTTCGCCGCTTCCGGGTTGCCCCCGATGGCAAAAATGTTTTTACCAAAGCGGGTTTTATTCCACAGAATCCAGACGAAAACGATGGCAACCAGCGCATAGAACGTGATGTACGACAGCTTGAAATCACCGAAACGCAGAAACCCCTGAGTAAAGGTTGAGAAGCCGTCATAAAAACCTGCGATAGGTGACGCACCCACAAAGTCGTAATACAGGGAGTTAATACCGTAAACGATAATCATGGTGCCGAGCGTGGTAATAAACGGCGTCACTTTGAGATAGGCAATAATAATACCGTTAACCAGCCCAATCACTGCACCAATTGCACAGACGATCAGAATAACCACTGGGATTGGTACAGTTTCCATGTGTGGAAACACTTTATTGACGTTATCCATCGACTGCAGCAGCGTTGCCGCGACAACCGCCGCCAGTCCCACCTGACGGCCTGCTGACAGGTCCGTACCCTGGGTCACAATCAGCCCGGCGACGCCCAATGCGATAATAATACGCACCGAGGACTGGGTGAGAATGTTACTCAGGTTCATTAAACTTAAAAATGTCGGGTCCTGGAAAATAATAATAGCCAGTAGTACCAGCAGTACGACATAAATGCCGCCCTCTTTAAGCCAGGTTAGCGCATTCTTTTTTGTAGTCGCTTTCATGTTAACAGCCCTTACTTCATTAAAGGTGTAATGACGCTAAACGCAATATTTCGTTCTGCGTGGTAGTTTTCGTATCAACAATGCCGGCTACCAGACCGTTACTCATTACCAGAATACGATCGGTGATGCCTAACAGCTCTGGCATTTCGGAAGAGATAATAATGATGCCCTTTTCTTTCTTTGCCAGCTCCGCCATCAACTGGTAAATCTCGAATTTGGCACCCACATCAATCCCGCGCGTCGGTTCATCGAGCATTAATATTTCGGGCTGAGTCAGCAACCAGCGTCCAATAATCACTTTCTGTTGGTTACCACCAGAAAGCGAACCAATTTGCGTATGGTGCCCAGGGGTTTTTACCCGCATGGAATCGATCACCCATTGGGTATCGCTTTTCATGCGTTTATTATCCAGCAGGCCAATACTGTTCTTATATTTTTTGATATTGGATATAAGAGAATTAAAGCCAATATCCAAAAAAGCATAAATACCGGTAGAACGACGCTCTTCCGTCACCAGCGCAAAGCCGTGGTTAATGGCTTCATTGGCCGTATGATTGTTAATCGTTTTACCATGCAGTTTAATGGTGCCGCCTGATTTTTCGCGAATGCCAAACAGCGTTTCAACGATATCAGTACGTTTTGCACCCACTAACCCGGCAATGCCGAGTATCTCCCCTTTACGCAAATCAAACGAAATATCACGAATAGAAGGCTGACGCAGTGAGGTCAGATTACGCACCTCAAGAATGGTTTCTCCCGGGACGTTGATACGATCCGGGAAGCGCTGGCTCAGTGAACGTCCGACCATCATGGAGATGATCTTATCCATATCCAGCCCTTCAAGCGGCTGAGTCGTAATCCACTGACCATCACGCAGGATGGTAATTTCATCGCACAGCTGGAAGATCTCTTCCATCTTATGCGAGATATAAACAATACCGCAGCCGCGATCTTTCAGCTTACGGATAATCGTGAACAGATGATTAACTTCTTTTTCCGTTAAGGAGGAAGTCGGTTCATCCATGATCACGATTTTTGCGTCATAGGAAAACGCTTTAGCAATCTCAATCATCTGCATTTGCGAGACAGAGAGATGGGCGACTTTATCACGAGGATCGATATTGATATCCAGCTCGTCAAAAATCGCTTTGGTATCACGGTACATTTTGTCCTGATCGACAAAGAAGCCTTTGCGTGGATAACGCCCAAGCCACATGTTGTCCATCACGGTGCGTTGCAATACCAGATTTAATTCCTGATGCACCATTGATACGCCGTTTTCCAGCGCTTCTTTGGAGCTTTTATAATCAATTTCCTGCCCTTGAAAAAGAATACTGCCGGTATCTTTTTTATAGATACCAAACAAGCACTTTAACAACGTCGATTTACCAGCGCCGTTTTCACCCATCAGTGCATGAACGGAGTGAGGCCGCACTTTTAAATTAACGTTATCGAGAGCTTTCACGCCGGGAAATGATTTACTGACGTCGGTCATTTCCAGCAGATATTCGCGCTGCGCGGTCGTATTATCACTGGCCATAATTTACCTGGCTAAAAAACGGTGATGACATAAAAAAGGCGCAGCAGCTGCCGCGCCCATCTGCAAAAACTTATTTCTGGAACTGAGACAGGTTTTCTTGATCGACCGGTACATAAGGTACGCGGACGATCTTATCTACCATCTTGAAGTTGGTGCCTGCCGTAGCCGGTTTGCCATCTGCAAGGTTTTTCGCCATATCAATGGTCGCTTTCGCCTGGTTTTCCGCGTCATTCAGCACGGTACCCGCCATTGCACCTGACTTAACCAGCGCCAGCGCTTCAGGTAACGCATCCACACCGAATACCGGAATGGAAGACATGTTGTGCGCTTTCAGTGCTTCAACTGCGCCCATTGCCATTGCATCGTTGTTAGCGATAACCACTTCAATTTTCTTAGCGTTTGGACCAGACAGCCATGCGTCCATCTTATCCTTCGCCTGAGCGGTATCCCACATAGCCGTATCCATCGCTAACTTCTGGGTTTTCAGGCCGTCTTTGTTCAGCGTGTCGATAACATATTTGGTACGTGCTTCTGCATCAGGATGGCCTGGCTCGCCTTTCAGCAGAACATACTGGATCACGCCATCTTTATTCAGGTCCCATGCTGGGGTCGCTTTCCAGTGCTTCTCAATCAGTTTGCCCTGAATCACGCCTGACTCTTTAGAGTCGGTACCCACGTAGTACGCTTTGTCATAGCCGGCCAGCACTTTAGCGTTAGGCTCTTTATTGAAGAACACCACGGGAATATCGTTAGCACGGGCTTTTTGCACGACAACGGCCGCCGCAGCCGGGTCAACCAGGTTAATGGCTAACGCTTTCACGCCTTTTGCCATCAGCACGTCAATTTGATCGTTCTGTTTGGATTGATCGTTCTGTGAGTCATTCATCAGCAGCTGAATGCCGCCCAGTGTATTGGCTTCTTTCTCGATATCTTTACGAACCATCGACATAAAGTTGTCGTCGTATTTGTAAATGGTCACGCCGATGCGTGTGTCAGCGGCATGAGCAGTTGCACCAAACATCATGCTGGCAACCAGTGCTGTGAGCGTGAAAACCTTCTTATTCATGGTATCTCCGGTTTTTTTTGCAGGGTCTTTTTTTGTTCAGCCGCCCAGATGGCGTCAGAACATCAGGTAGAATTATTCGGCGAGGCAGGATGCGCTTTATCAGGCGGAGCCCCTGCTGTGCCATGCAAAACTCGACTTCCGTGACTTCCGTGTAGGCAATGCATCCATAGTGCGTGTCATGAACCATGTAAACCGACGCCCGGTCGGCCCCCTCATGAAGAGAGTGGCGTTACATAATGTTTCAGTACTGTTAGACGCTGCCATCATAGTGAGAGCAATGTTAATTAACTGTGAATACAATCACAGATTGAAAACGGTTACATCGCTGAATCGCCTGAATTAGTGACGGACTCCACAATTTGCTTTTGCGCCACCGAGTGGCGGCGTACCAGCGTCGGCATAAAGATGTGTTTTGCACTGCTGTCGATACAGCCCGCCGCGCCCTGAAGCGCCAGCTCAGTGGCAAGTTTCGCCATAGAAACAATAGGATAACGGACCGTGGTCAGTTGAGGATCGGTATAACGTGAAATCGGGATATCATCGAAGCCCACCACTGAAAAATGCTGGGGCACCTGAATACCGTTGTCTTTTAAGGCCGTGAGGGCTCCCGCCGCCATGCTGTCGTTGTAGGTGAAGATGGCACTGAGGTTGAGATTACGGCCCAGGAGTTCCACCATTGCCGCTTCGCCCCCTTGCATATCAGGCTCCGCGCTGGCAATCCAGCTTTCCTGCGGGCGAATCCCCTGCTCTGCCATTGCCTGCAGCCAGCCTTCCCGCCGCTGCGCGACATCTTCGATAGGATGGCTGGAACACAGATAGCCAATGCGGCAATGACCCTGTTGCAGCAGCATTCTTGAGGCCATCAATGCGCCTGTTACATTATCAAGGCTGACGCAACGGTGCTCAAAACCCGGCACGCTACGGTTAATCACCACCATACCGGGCACCTGGCTCATAAAATCAGCCAGTTCCGCGTCTGAAAGCGTTTTCGCGTGCACCACCAGCGCATTGCAGCGTTGGCGAATCAGTACCTCAATCGCATGACGCTCTTTCTCTTCATGGTGCCAGGAGTTACTGATCAGAACATGTTTATGTACGCGCTGTGCCACCGTGTCTACCGCCTTGACCAGCGCGCCAAAAAAGGGATCGGACACATCCATGACGACCACCCCGATGGTATCGCTCACCTGGGTTGCCAGCGCCTGTGCATTGGCATTTGGGCGATAGCCCAGAGCGTCAACCGCCTGTAACACCACTTCACGTGTTTCAGCGGTGACCGCGCTGCTGTTATTTAGTACGCGCGAAACGGTAGCGACCGACACACCGGCCTGACGCGCAACATCACGAATCGTTATCATGCAGCACTTCCAGAGAGATAAGGCATTATGCCAGTTACAACACCGGCGCTATTTTGTCAGGGAAGAAGAGCGTGCAGCGTGAATTACGTCACATCAATGAAAACGGTTACATACAATTCTGTAACCTTTGTGATGGCGGTCATTATCTTTCAGAAGGGGAAGTGGATGAGGTGCCTGCCGCAATTTGCGTCAGACGACGCCAGACCCATTCCATTGGGCCCTGCGGAAAATAGCGCAACCACAGCACAGAAAACAGCAGGTTAACGCACCAGATGGCCGGTACCAGCATAACCAGCTGTAGCCGTGAGAAATGCATAAACAAGCCGAAGCGGTAAAACAGCGTGGTGCATATCAGGGATTGCAACAGATAGTTGCTGAGCGCCATCCTGCCCACGCAGCGGATGGCATAGCTCAGCCGCCAGCGTTGGAGAGAAGGCCAAAAGCCGAAACATAATGCGACATAGCCAAGACTGATCAATGGACTGGCCAGGTCACGCGGCAGTTGCAGAAAAAAAGCGCTCCAGCGGTAATCCCAGTCGACCCACCACTGTGCGGCAACACCGACAGTAGCGATCAGTAACCCCAGCGGCAATAACATTGCGGCTACGCGCCGGTAGTGCTGTACCGGAAAGGCGCCTTTCAGCCAGCCGCAGCGCACCAGAGCAGCACCCAGCATCATCAATCCGGCCAGTTGCCAGCCATACTGCGCCACCAGCGCCATCAGGCCCGAGGAAAGGTGGTCCAGACGAATCTGCACGGCAGCCAGGCCGCCCGTCAGCTTCCAGAACTGTTCATACTGAATCCCGGCGGCGCCCGGGAGCCACGATGGCGAAGGTTCAGGGCTGGAGATAAGCCCGAACACCAGCAATACGGCACATCCCATCAGATAGAGCAGGACGCCCGTGTTAATGAGCCCTCGCGTAGAAGGTACATCACGCAACATACGCCAGGTGATCAGCCCGATAATGCCGTAATCCAGTAAAATATCCCCTTCCCAGATAAAGACACTGTGAATAAATCCCAGCACCACTAACAAGGATAAACGGGCACTCAGCCAGCGACTGCCGCGTGACAGCTGCATTTGCAGCCCTGCGCCAAACAGCAGAGCGAATAGCGTCAGGAATTTGAGCTGGGCAAAGATGTCGGAAATGGCCCATGTCCAGGCATCAGAGAGCGTGACGCTGCCTTGCCAGGCGGGATTGAGATACGCGGCGGAAGGTAAACCAAAGCCAATAATGTTTAACACCAGAATGCCGAGAATGGCACAGCCCCGAATGAAATCCAGCACGAGGTAGCGTTGCATGTGGAATCCTGAAGTATCAGGCAGACGACAGCCGCGCCCGCCTGTCAGCTTTAGTTATGACGTACCGCGCGCAGAAATTCCTGACGGGTGTTTTGGCTGGATTTAAACAGGCCGCCCAGCGAGGTCGTCGTGGTCGCGCTGGTTGCATCCTTCACGCCGCGCGCTTTGACACAATAGTGAACGGCATCAATCGAGACGGCAACGTTGTTGGTGCCCAACAGCGTCTGCAGCGCCAGCAGGACCTGCTGGGTTAAACGCTCCTGCACCTGAGGCCGCTGTGCGAAAAACTGTACGATACGGTTGATCTTTGATAAGCCAATCACTTTATCTTTGGGGATGTAGGCAACCGTCGCTTTCCCATCGATAATCACAAAGTGATGTTCGCAGGTGCTGGTCAGCGTAATGTCGCGAACCGTGACCATCTCATCCACTTTCATCTTGTTTTCAATGAGGGTGATTTTGGGGAAGTTGGCATAATCGAGACCGGAAAAGACCTCATCGACATACATTTTGGCGATGCGGTGCGGGGTTTCCATCAGGCTGTCATCTTCAAGATCCAGATTCAGCAGCTGCATGATTTCCGTCATATGGCCTGCAATCAGGCTCTTACGCGTTTCATCGTCTATTTCACGCGTGGGTGCACGCAGCGGCGTTTCCAGTCCACGCGCCAGCAGCGCTTCGTGGACCAGTGCAGCTTCCTGACTTAAGGTACTCATCTTACTCTTCTCCGGCAGGTGTTGCGCCCGCCGTTTGTTGCCAGCGGGTCATATTACTGAGCGCGTATTGTGAAACTTTCTGTGCAGGTAATCCAGCAATCAATCTGATTGGGGATGAAAGCTTTTCATGCTGCCCGTCGCCAGACCAGCAACCCTGCCCATATCAGGCTGGCACCGGCGACCCACAAGGCAGGCTCCAGGCGATGTAAGAACAGCGTTGAAAGCGAGGAAAGCATCGGCCCTGCCAACTGCCCAATCGCATATCCGGTTGTCAGCAGCCCGGCCATGTAACGCATATGTTGCGGTGCCAGCTCACGGGCGCAGAGCAGCGACAGCTGCACCACGCACAGAAAGCCCCCGCCGACCAGCAGCGCGCCTGTTAGCAGGCCGCTGAATCCAGGGAGCAGCGCCGCCGCCAGCACGCCCAACGCCTGCGCCCACAGCACCACGGCTAAGCGGGCATGGCTGCTGCCTGTCCGGCGAGTGGCAATGCCTAACACAATACCCACAACTGCCGCCCCACCGAATACCGGCCAGACAAACTGGGCCGTGGCACTGTCAGGGAAACGCGCTGCTGCCATCTGTGAAAGAAAGGTTGCTGGCAAAATATAGCCAAAGCCGGCCAGACTGTAACTCAGAACTAGCCGCTTCAGATTGCGGGTCAGAACCAGCGGTTGCGGGGCCTGTTCGGGCCGATGCAGTTCACCCGCGCGCGGCAGGTTGCGGCTGATAAGCGCGACCAGTACCGCTGCCAGCGCTGCATAAACCGACCAGGCCAGTGCTGCGCTGACCTGTAAACTGTGTAGCGCCACGGCCAACAGGCCGCTGACAAAAATGCCTGCGCCCGGCCCGGCAAACACCGCTGCCGACAGGCCGGGACGGCCATGGTGGTGCAACTGCTCGTTGCTCCAGGCCGCGACCAGCACCATCGCCCAGCCGCTGGCCCAACCAATAACAAAGCGGATCACCCCATGCCATCCAGGCCCGTCAGCCAGTGCTGACAACGCCGTCAGTACAACGGTGCCCCATATTCCCAGTTGCAGACGCAGCTCAACGCGTTGGTGCGCGCGCATGGCATCAAAAGATCCACACAGATAACCCAGGTAGTTTAACGCCGCCACCAGACTGGCGCTGGTGAGGGTTAACTGATGTTCCTGGATCATCAAGGGCACCTGGGGGGTAAAGGTAAAGCGCCCTATTCCCATAGCCACAAACAAGGTTAAAAATGCACTTATCGCCACGCGAAACGCCATCTGGTACCTCAGTTTTTTGCGTTGAAACTTGCTTATAGCATGAACGATGCTTAAACTCACAAAAAGTGAATAATCTTAAGCAACTTGTTTACGGTAAGAGAACACTATGGATTTAGTTCAGTTACGTATGTTCTGTTCCGTGGCAGAGAGCGGTTCCCTGGCCCGTGCGGCAGAACACTTGCATCGGGTACCGTCCAATCTCACCACGCGCCTGCGCCAGTTGGAAGAGGAATTGGGGGTGGATCTGTTTATTCGCGAAAAACAGCGCATCCGGTTATCGCCTATGGGCCATAATTTCCTTAATTACGCACAGCGTATTCTGGCGTTGAGTGATGAAGCATTAAGCATGACCCGGGCGGGTAAGCCTGGCGGTAACTTCGCGCTTGGCTCCATGGAGAGCACGGCGGCGACGCGCCTGCCCGGCCTTCTTGCTGCCTACCATCAACGTTTTCCTGCGGTCGCCTTATCGCTGATCACCGGCACCTCGGGAGAAATTATCGATCGGGTGCGCGAAGGCACCCTGGCGGCAGCCCTGGTCGATGGGCCGGTTCAACACGACGATCTCAATGGCTGCATTGCCTTTCGCGAGGAAATGGTTTTAATCACCGACCTTGACCATATCCCGGTGACCTGCGCACGGGACACCCAGGAGGATACCTTGTTTGCGTTTCGTAACAGCTGCTCCTACCGGGTTAAACTTGAAGCATGGTATCGCGACAGTCAGGCGGCACCTAACACGGTGATGGAGATTCAGTCCTATCACGCCATGCTGGCCTGCGTGGCGGGCGGTGCTGGCGTTGCCATGATACCGGCGTCGGTCCTGAAACAGATGCCAGACCGCGCCCGTGTGCAGGTACACAGCCTTCCGGCTGAATACCGCGACACCGCCACCTGGCTGATGTGGCGACGCGATGCCTTCACGCCCAACGTTGAGGCGCTGAAGTACCTTATTATCGAACAATTTCACGATCGTCCGCTCAATGATGAGCTGATGCATCCATTGCATGCAGCGGAATAGTGTTTCCGCGCTATTTTTAACTTATCACGACCATCCAGACGCCATGTCGCGTCACAATCTGACTGTAAGAGGGATTGCATGAACATGATCAAAACCCGCGCCGCCGTAGCCTGGGCCGCAGGCGAACCGCTGAAAATCGAAGAAGTGGATTTAATGCCGCCGCAGAAAGGGGAAGTGCTGGTACGTATCGTCGCGACCGGCGTCTGTCATACCGATGCTTACACGCTGTCTGGCAGCGATCCCGAAGGTGTGTTTCCAGCCATTCTGGGTCACGAAGGCGGTGGCGTTGTTGAAGCGGTGGGCGAAGGCGTGACCAGCGTTGAAGTGGGCGATCACGTGATCCCGCTTTACACGCCAGAATGCGGCAAATGTAAGTTCTGCCTGTCCGGTAAAACCAACCTCTGTCAGGCCATTCGTACTACGCAAGGCAAAGGTCTGATGCCTGACGGTACTACGCGTTTCTTCAAAGACGGCAAGCCCATTTTCCACTACATGGGTACCTCCACCTTCTCTGAATACACTGTCGTGCCTGAAATCTCCCTGGCAAAAATCAGTAAAGAAGCCCCGCTGGAAGAAGTGTGCCTGCTGGGCTGCGGTGTGACCACCGGCATGGGTGCGGTGATGAATACGGCTAAGGTTAAAGAAGGCGATACCGTTGCCATCTTTGGTCTGGGCGGTATTGGACTATCCGCAATCATCGGCGCAAAAATGGCCAAAGCCGGTCGCATTATTGGTATTGATATCAACACCAGCAAGTTCGATCTGGCCCGTAAGCTGGGCGCGACCGATCTGATTAACCCGAAAGATTATGACAAACCCATTCAGGATGTGATTGTTGAACTCACCGACGGCGGGGTGGATTTCTCATTTGAATGTATCGGTAACGTCAACGTCATGCGCTCTGCCCTTGAATGCTGTCATAAAGGCTGGGGTGAGTCGGTGATCATTGGGGTAGCGGGTGCGGGTCAGGAAATTTCGACGCGTCCGTTCCAACTGGTTACTGGTCGTGTCTGGCGTGGCTCTGCCTTTGGTGGCGTAAAAGGCCGCTCACAGTTGCCTGGTATTGTGCAGGATTATCTGGACGGCAAATTTGCCCTGAATGATTTCATCACGCACACCATGCCGCTGGAAGAGATTAATGACGCCTTTGATTTAATGCATGATGGAAAATCGATCCGCTCTGTCGTGCATTTTAATAAGTAATCGGGGGCGCTATGACATCTACTCTGGAGCTGCTGGAAGAGCATCGAATTTTTGGCGGCTGGCAGCAGCGCTGGCGTCATCAGTCACAGGTGCTGAACTGCCCGATGACGTTCAGTATCTATTTGCCAGGCCCACGCGGTGAGTCCCCACCGCCGGTGGTGTGGTTTCTGGCGGGGCTGACCTGCAATGATGAAAACTTCACCACCAAGGCGGGCGCGCAGCGTGTTGCCGCCGAGCTGGGTCTGGTGTTAATCATGCCAGATACCAGCCCACGCGGTGAGCAGGTCGCCAATGACGAGGGCTATGATCTGGGTCAGGGCGCGGGGTTTTACCTCAATGCCACGCAACAGCCCTGGGCAAGCCACTACCGTATGTTCGACTACCTCAGTGAAGAGCTGCCCGCAGTGGTTGCCGATAACTTTAAGGTCAGTGAACGTCAGTCAATCATGGGGCACTCAATGGGTGGACATGGCGCACTGATGCTGGCATTACGTCTGGGCAATCGCTTTGCGTCTGCCTCGGCGTTTGCGCCTATCGTCAATCCGTGCGACGTTCCCTGGGGCCAGAAAGCATTCACGGCCTATCTGGGAGAAGATCGCCAGGCCTGGCGCGCATATGACAGCTGTCAGTTGATGCATAACGTTCAGCATCGCCTGCCGTTGTTGATCGATCAGGGCGACAGCGATCAGTTCCTGGCCGATCAACTCCAGCCGGAGCGCTTAGAAGCGATTGCCCAGGAGATGGGCTTTCCATTAACACTGCGTATCCAGCCTGGCTACGATCACAGTTACTTCTTCATTGCCAGTTTTGTCGAAGATCACCTGCGCTTCCATGCGCAACACCTGTTGGTGGGGTGATATAAAAAAGGGGATTGCCTGAGCAATCCCCGGATTCTACGCCAGCCCTTCCTGGACCAGCCCGTCAATCATGACCTGCGGTGTTCCTCGCGAACAGTGCTCAATGCGGCCCTGCACGCCGTAAACCTGCGCCAGCGTCGCGGGTGTGATGACGTGATCCGGCGCGCCTTCAGCAATGAGTTTGCCCTCTTTGAGCATCAACGCATGCTGAGCGTGGCGCAAGGCGATATTGATGTCGTGCACCACCACCACCGTAACCATATTGCGCAGCGCGGTTTCGCGCCGGACCAAATCCATCACGTGGAACTGGTAATTTAAATCCAGCGCGCTGAGCGGTTCATCCAACAGCAGCAGCGCAGGCCGACGAATAAGCGACTGCGCCAGGCCAACCAACTGTTTTTGTCCGCCAGACAGCTGGTCGAGATAACGCATGGCCAGATGAGCGATGCCCAACTGCTCCAGCAGCTTCATCACGTCCGCTTCGCTGGCGGCACTGTGTAATCCACTAGAGGCACGCTGCGCCACAATAATGGACTCCAGCACGTGCAGGTGAACACCCGCCGGCAGGGATTGGGGTAGATAAACCACCTGCCTGGCACGGCGCGCGAAAGGCTGGGTCATCAGGTCTTCCCCGTTTAGCCACAGTTCGCCCTGCCCTTTATTCAGCCCGGCCAGTGCACGCAGCAGCGTTGATTTGCCGCAGCCGTTCGGTCCAAGCAGTACCGTAATCTCGCCACGCGGCAAACGCGCGACATTCAGGTTTTCAATCACCCGACGTTTAGGGTAACCGGTGGTGAAACCGACCAGGCTTAAACCTTGTTCCATCACACATTCCCCCGATGACGCAGAATAATACTCAGGAAGAACGGGACACCAATCAGCGAAGTGACAATGCCGACCGGAATGATCGCGCCAGGGATCAGGTTCTTCGACGCCACGGAAGCCAGCGACAGCACCAGTGCACCGGTAAGTGCGCTGGCAGGCAAATAAAAGCGATGATCTTCACCAAACATAATGCGTGCAATATGGGGTGCGACCAGGCCAATAAAGCCAATGGGGCCAACGAAAGCCACCGCCAGTGCGGAAAGCACGCTGATGCGCAGCAGAGTCGCCAGACGCAAGCGACGCACATCGATACCAAAACTGATCGCCCTGTCTTCCCCCAGCCGCAGCGCGGTGAGCTTCCAGCTACTGAGCATGGAGAAAGGAACCAGCACCGCAAAGGCTGCACTCAGTACGCCCAGTTTTTCCCAGGACGCGCGCGCCAGGCTGCCCATGGTCCAGAACACCAGTCCCTGCAGCGTATCTTCACTGGCGATAAACTGCATCATCGAAACCAGTGCATTGAAGGTAAACACCAGGGCGATACCAAACAGCACCACACCTGACGAGGACACCTGGGTCCAGCGTGTAATCCCGTCCAGCATTAATGCGGCGAACAGGGCAAACAGAAACGCGTTAGCTGAAATAAACCACTGCCCGGAAATACCGGGAATACCCACGCCCAGAATAATGGCCAGCGCGGCACCAAACGCGGCCGCAGAGGACACGCCCAGCGTGAAGGGGCTGGCAAGGGGATTATTCAGGATGGTTTGCATTTCCGCCCCGGCCAGACCGAGCGCGAGGCCGACAACAATGGCCATTAATGCATAGGGTAAGCGGATATCCCAGACGATCACGCGCGTACCCGCATCAACGCTCTCGGGAGACAGCAGTGTGTGCCACAGCACGGATAAAGAAAGCCCTGCCGGACCGAGCGTAAAATCGAGAATGAGTGAGGCGAGTATTGCTATCAGCAGCGCGCCCAGCCAGAACAGGCGGCGGCGCACAACCTGATGATAGTTTGTCAGTGTGTGCTGATGGCCCTCTTCAGCACCGATCAACGAGGATTCCGTTGTCATGATTCAACCCAGTAATGGCTCCAAAATTAAAATCGCAGCCACAATAGTGCAGGTGATAATAATTATCAATTCATCGAATGTTAACAGTGATGACGTAAGGTAAAAAGCGCACGGCTTTCACCGTGCGCTTCTGGTCATTTATCGTCTTGATGGAGAGGGAATTCCATCTCACTGTATTTGATAATGCGACCGCCCCGCACCAGCCTGTAACCCAGCCAGATAAGCAGAAACAGCGGTAGACCAATATAGGTGGTTGCCACACCATACCAGTCAATTCTGTCCTGCAGGAACGCCTGATAATTCTGGCCTAAGGTGATCATCAGGCAGAGGATAAAGGCAAAAATGGGACCGACAGGAAAGAAGCCCGAACGGTAAGGCAATGCGTTAAGATCACGCCCTTGCGCCACATAACCACGACGGAAACGATAGTGGCTGATCGCAATCCCCAGCCAGGCGATAAAACCGGTCATGCCGGAGGTATTCAACAGCCAGAGATAGACTTCCTGATTGCCAAATTTCGAGGTCAAAAAGCACAGGCCCGCCACCACCGTGGTCGCCCACAGGGCATTTCGCGGTACACCGCCTTTTGACAGTCGGGCAAAAATACGCGGCGCTTTGCCTTCACGAGCCAGGTTATAAAGCATTCGCGTTGAGGCGTACATTCCGGAGTTACCGGCGGACAATACCGCCGTTAAAATCACCGCATTCATCACCGCCGCCGCCGACAGCAGACCGGCATTTTTGAACACCAGCGTAAACGGACTGACGCTGATATCTTTAATATCATTGTGCAGCAGCTGCGGATCGGTATAAGGCAGAATCAGGCTGATGATCAGGATAGCCAGCACATAGAACAGCAGAATACGCCAGAACACCTGACGCACCGCGCGCGGGATATTCTTAGCGGGATCTTCTGATTCACCCGCCGCGATACCGATCAGCTCAGTGCCCTGGAATGAGAAACCGACAATCATTGCCACACCGATCATCGAGGCAAACCCACCTGCAAAGGGCGCGTCCCCCACCTGCCAGTTATGCCAGCCTGCATTTTCGGCGCCGCGCATAATGCCGACAATCATCAGCACGCCGACCACGATAAAGATCACCACGGTGACAACCTTGATCAGCGAGAACCAGTATTCCGTTTCGCCAAAGCCCTTCACCGAGATGTAATTAATCAGGAACATCAGGCTCAGGAACAGAGCGCTCCAGATCCAGCCTGGCGTATCCGGGAACCAGTAATTCATGACCAGTTGGGAGGCCACCAGATCGACAGCAATCGTAACCGCCCAGTTGTACCAGTAGTTCCAGCCCAGCGCGAAACCGAAGCCTTCTTCGACATATTTTGCACCATAGGTAGCAAAAGAGCCCGATACCGGCATAAACGCCGCCAGTTCACCCAGGCTGGTCATCAGGAAGTAGACCATCAGGCCAATTAAGGCATAGGAGAGTAACGCGCCGCCGGGGCCAGCTTGAGAGATGGTGGCACCCGATGCGACAAAGAGACCTGTACCAATTGAACCGCCGATGGCGATCATGGTGAGGTGACGTGCTTTTAGATCGCGTCGTAACGCAGGTTGTTGTGTTGTATTTGAGTCATTATGCATGTGTAAACATTACGCTGGGTAAAAATAAGGCGCGATTGTAGCAGCAAAGGCCGTGCTGTATAGCGAATGCTATACAGTTATAAGTTACCTTCATGATTCACGGGAAATTATTAGCGGCGATGCCTGTTTCCCTGAATTTCAAGGGGTTGAACCGCTGATTTCACCACCAGATCGGCTCTCTGCGTTTATTCACGGCAGTAGGACAAAAACCGCGTCAGGGCCTTTGAGATGTGTTTTTGCCGATGATGAATGCGGTAAAGCGTACGCGTCAGATTGGGCAACGGCGTATTCAGTTCGATAAGCGTTCCGGCGCTCAGTTGATCGGCGATGACGCGGCGGGACAAACAGCTAATGCCCATACCGTGCCGGACGGCATGTTTGATCGCTTCAGAATTCCCCAGTTCCATACCGAGCTGGAACGTCGGTAAATGGGACAATAAGAGATAATCAACGATTTCACGGGTGCCTGAACCGCGTTCGCGGAGAATCCAGGTAGCATCGGCCAGGGTTGTCAGTGTGACCGGCTGCTGCAAAATCGGAGCATCGGGCGCGGCAAATACCACCAGCTCATCTTCAAGCCAGGGTTCACTCACCAGTTCCGTCATATGGCACGGGCCTTCTATTAACCCCACGTCTACTCGAAAATCAGAGACGGCCGTGATCACGTCCTGACTGTTTCCGACGCTCAGCTCTAAAGGCAAGGTCGGGAAATCACGGCGGTAGCCGGCAATCATCCCAGGCAGCAGGTAATTCCCTATCGTACTGCTGGCATAAATACGAATCGCACCGTTATCTTCTTTAAATAACTGTTCGATTTCTGTGGCCTGTTCAAGCAGCCCCACGGCGCGGGGATAGAGTAACCGGCCATGCTCGTTCAGTACCAGCCGCTTGCCGACGCGATCGAAAAGCTGAACGCCAAGCTGGTTTTCCAGATCGGCGAGGGCCGCGCTGACGGCTGACTGAGACAAAGCCAGCACCTGGGAAGCCTGGGTGGTGGAACCGCTTTTCAGCACTTCGGTGAAGACTTCAATTTGCCGCAGTGTAATGTGCATGGGAACTCCTGAATGACTTAACGCTGTACAAGGTAAATGATCAAGGCTATCCACAGCAGGAACACCACCGCCAGCACGCTGAACACTTTTTTACCGCGTACGCGTTGTTGCCGGGCACGCTCCGCGCTGCTGTCACGCACCGCCTTCGGCAGCATTTTCAGCAACACCATGACACCCGTGGGAATGATCACCGCATCATCCAGTAGCCCCACCACCGGGATTACATCAGGAATCAAATCAATGGGGCTGATACCGTATGCCATAAGTCCTACCGCCAGGCCTTTACACCACAGCGGCGTTCGCGGATCGCGACAGGCATAGACGAGCGTTAAAACATCTCTTTTGATAAGCGTAATGAAACGCCCCAGTCGTGCGAACAGCATAAACCCTGCCTTATCACTTATAGCGGTAGATTATAAATATATAATCAATTTCACTTTTAACAAACCTGGCGTGATGATGCGTACTCAACCAGGAGCGTAATCATGGCCGACATCAGCATTTCTAAATCTCATCCCGTGCAGCAATGGCTGCCGGGCCTGTTGTTATGCGGTACAATTGCCGCCGTCACCGCCCTGCTGGCTCAGGTGCCGGCCGTCTCGCGTCTGGGACTGGGTTCATTAACCCTGGCCATTATGCTCGGCATCATTATCGGTAACACGGTGTATTCACCCATGGCCGGTCAATGTGATGCAGGGGTGCTGCTGGCAAAACAAAAATTGCTCAGGTTGGGCGTCATTCTGTTCGGATTCCGCATCACCTTACAGCAAATGGCGGATGTCGGCCTGAGCGGCGTACTCATTGATGTTTTGACGCTCAGCAGCACATTTTTTATGACCTGTCTGCTGGGAAGACGCCTGCTGAAGCTGGATCGTGAAACCGTGTGGTTAATCGGTGCAGGCAGCAGTATTTGTGGCGCAGCGGCCGTGCTGGCCACGGAGCCGGTCTTAAAAGCGGCCCCGTCAAAGGTGGCGGTCGCCGTGGCAACCGTGGTGCTGTTTGGCACCCTGGCAATCTTTATTTATCCCCTACTGTGGCCACTGGTTCATCATCTTTTCCCCACGGTGAGTCTTACCCAGTTTGGTGTGTTTATCGGTTCAACGATCCACGAAGTGGCTCAGGTGGTCGCTGCCGGGCACAGTATTGCGCCAGAAACCGAAAGCAGTGCGGTCATTGCGAAAATGCTACGGGTGATGATGCTGGCCCCCTTTTTACTGTTGCTGAGCGGTGTGCTTCGACGTGAACAGGCAACACAGCACAGGGCGCAGCCCATCACCTTTCCGTGGTTTGCGTTGCTATTCGTCGCTGTCGCCCTGTTTAATTCTCTGCACTGGTTGCCTGCCGTCTGGGTTAACGCACTCAATACCGTCGGTGGAATACTGTTGACCATGGCGATGGCGGCTCTGGGTTTAACCACTCGCTTTACTGCCCTGCGCGCAGCCGGATTTAAGCCTGTGCTGTTGGGGGCGCTGGTATTCAGCTGGCTGATTGTTGGCGGCGGCAGTATTAATCTGCTGGTTCAACATTTTATGGCGTGAGCGCGCGAACATGGAAGTCTCTGACCGGCTCGACGCCGAGCCGGTTATCCCGGTGCTTCGGCGCGGGCTTGACACAATGGCGACGGTTTTGCGAGACGTGCCGAACATTACCCTGCCGCTGTTAGGTGAACGTTGCTGGCTGCTTTATTTTACGCCGATGGATGTTTACGAGCCGGGACTCATGAAGATAAAAAATACCACGCCTACGCCTCACGATGCTCTGTTTCGGCAGTTTCTGACACAGCCAGACATTGCCCGGGATTTTATGGCGATCCATCTGCCGCCATCGTTACGCGTGCTCTGCGATCTTTCTACTCTGCAACTGGAATCAGGTTCGTTTGTCGAAGATGACCTGCGGCAGTACTTCAGCGATGTGCTGTACAGCCTCAAAACCTCATCCGGCAAAGGCTATATCCATGTGCTTATCGAGCATCAGTCAGGTCCGGATAAACACATGGCCTTTAGATTGATGCGCTATGCGGTTGCCGCCATGCACCGTCACCTGCAGGCCGGGCATAAAACACTGCCGTTGGTTATCCCAATGTTGTTCTACACCGGTAAACGCAGCCCCTATCCGTATTCCCTCTGCTGGCTGGACGAATTTGCCAACCCAGACATCGCACAGGCGCTGTATACAACGGCTTTCCCGTTGGTTGACGTAACAATTATCCCGGACGACGAGATTGCGCGCCATCGCAGCATGGCCGCTTTAACATTACTGCAGAAGCATATCCACCAGCGTAACCTGACGGCGCTGATGGACAGGCTGGTCACCCTTCTCCTGAACGAATATCTCTCTTCATCGCAGGTAATATCGCTGGTAAACTACATGATACAGGCAGGCGAAGCGTCGGATGCGCACGCCTTTGTTCATAAGCTGGCACAGCGGGTGCCGCAACACGGAGAGGCTCTGATGACCATTGCAGAACAGCTGGAACAAAAAGGCATCGAAAAAGGCATTGTAAAAGGCAGGAAGGAAGAAGCGCTGAAGATTGCCCAGACCATGTTAAATAACGGTCTTGACCGCCCTACTGTGATCAAAATGACCGGCCTGACCGAAGAAGAGTTAGCGAAACTCCGCCATTAATCCTCTGCCTTATTCTGACTTCTGACACACATGCGCGGTGGGGCAACGGCTGATTTCCCCTTGCCCAATCTTCTCTCTGAGCGCGTTCTCGCGTTAATGGCTGTCAGGAACGCGCGCGTCCCAGCCCGGCTGTTCTCCCGGTCTAAACCGCTCCTGACCTGGCTAAAAATTTCCTGCGCACCGCGCTTTGCCATCGCGCCATCGTGTATCATGCCGTTAAATCTGAGTTAAATCCTTCAGGAGAACGGCATGAAGTATATTGGCGCGCACGTCAGCGCATCGGGTGGCGTGGATCAGGCGGTGATACGCGCCCATGAACTGGAAGCCACGGCTTTTGCGCTGTTCACTAAAAATCAGCGTCAGTGGAAAGCAGCCCCGCTGTCAGATGAAACGATTGCGGCCTTCCGCGCTGCCTGCGAGAAATACCAGTTTGCGCCGGGCCAGATTCTGCCGCATGACAGCTATTTGATCAATCTGGGTCATCCCGTCATGGAAGCATTACAAAAATCCCGCGATGCGTTTCTTGATGAGATGAAACGCGCCGAACAGCTGGGTCTGACGCTGTTGAATTTTCATCCGGGCAGCCATCTACAGCAGATCGATGAGCTGAGCTGTTTAAAACGCATCGCTGAGTCAATCAATATCGCCCTGGATCAAACCCACAGCGTCACCGCCGTTATCGAAAATACCGCCGGTCAGGGCAGCAATCTCGGCTTCCGCTTTGAGCACCTGGCAACCATTATTGAACATGTTGAAGACAAATCCCGCGTAGGGGTTTGCATTGATACCTGCCATGCTTTTGCGGGCGGTTACGATCTGTGCAGCGAAGCCGCCTGCACCGAAACCTTTGCTGAATTCGATCGCATTGTGGGTTTTAACTATCTTCGCGGGATGCACCTGAACGATGCCAAGAGCACGCTGGGCAGCCGGGTTGACCGTCATCACAGCCTGGGTGAGGGGAATATCGGTAAAACCGTGTTTAGCTGGATCATGAAAGATGCGCGTTTTGATGGCATCCCGCTGATTCTGGAAACCATTAATCCGGATATCTGGAAAGATGAAATCGCCTGGCTCAAGTCAGAGCAACGTTAAAAAAAAGGAGCCTTGCGGCTCCTTTTTCGTTTTTAACTTAACTATCAGGCTTTTGCCAGCTCTTCTTCAGGACGCTTCAGTACCGCATAACCTAATCCGGCAATCGCTGTACCAATCAAAATCGCCATCAGATAACCGAGCACTGGGGTAATCGCACCAGGGATGAGCAGCACGAACAGGCCGCCGTGCGGTGCCATCAGTTTGGCACCAATCGCCATCGAAACTGCACCCGTCACAGCACCACCGACGATACAGCATGGCAGAACGCGCATCGGATCACGAGCCGCAAAAGGAATCGCACCTTCTGAAATAAAGCACAGCCCCAGAACCAGCGCGGCTTTACCGCCTTCCTGCTGACCTTTATTAAATTTACGACGCGCAACCAGCGTAGCCAGACCCATGGCCAGCGGTGGCACCATACCGGCCGCCATAATCGCTGCCATCGGTGCGTAGGTTTGTGAACTCAGCAGCCCAACGCCAAACGCATAAGCCACTTTGTTAACCGGACCGCCCATGTCGGTACACATCATGCCACCCAGGATAGCACCTAACAGGATCGCATTGGCGGTACCCATATTAGCCAGCCAGTGGGTCAAAGCGCTCATGATGCCCGCGACCGGTTTACCTACCACATAGATCATCAGTAAACCGGTGATCAGGCTGGCAAACAGCGGAATAATCAGGATGGGCTTCAACGCCTCCATACTTTGTGGCAGCTTCACTTTACCGCTAATCAGCCTGGCAGCGTAACCTGCGATAAAGCCTGCGATAATACCGCCAAGGAAGCCCGCGTTAATGCTGGTGGCGATCATACCGCCAATCAGACCAGGCGTCAGACCCGGACGATCTGCGATAGAGAAAGCAATAAAGCCCGCCAGAACCGGAACCATCAGTGCAAACGCACTGCCGCCACCGATTTGCATCAGCGCCGCCGCCAGAGTACCTGGCTCTTTAAAGGCCGTGATACCAAAAGCAAACGACAGTGCGATACTTAAGCCGCCCGCCACAACCATTGGCAGCATGTAAGACACGCCGGTCAACAGGTGACGGTAAGCGCCCGCGCCGCCCTCTTTCTTCTCTTCCTGCTGACTGTTTTGCGAGCCAGAAGGTTGGTAAGGCTTCGCTTCTGCAACCGCTTTATCCAGCTCCTGTGCAGTCTTTTTCAGCGCCAGACCGGTTGAGGTGCGATACATCGGTTTACCCGCAAATTTTGCCAGATCCACTTCGATATCCGCTGCCACAATCACCAGATCGGCTGCGGCAACTTCTTCAGGCGTAATCGCGTTACCCGCGCCAACAGAGCCGCGGGTTTCCACTTTTACCCACCAGCCACGTTTGGTGGCTTCGGTCTGAATAGCCTCGGCCGCCATAAAGGTATGCGCGACGCCCGTTGGGCAAGCGGTCACGGCAACGACGCGTTTTGGTCCATTCGCTGGCGCAGCGGTAGAGGCAACAGCCGCGGCAGGTGCTGCCGCGCTGGCTTGCCAGGGTTTAGCTTCAGCCTTAGCACGATTCAGGAACTGTTCAGGTTCGCTGACCGCCTGTTGTACATCACCCAGCCAAACGGATTTTCCGTTCAGCGCGGCATCATCCGGCACAGTTTTACCGGTGACGATCACCAGCTCGGCCTCTGCCGGGTTTTCGGTTAGTCTTAAACCAGCCTGCGCAGCCGCAGCAGCCAGGCGTTGTTTTGCCATGTAGGCAGAAGCCAGTCCTGTTGAAGGATCTTTTATCAGCAGCGTTTTCACTATCGCTCTCCTGCTGTCAGTTAACGGGTTGTAAGTCGACGCGCGCCATCATTGCGGCCAACTGGGTACGATCAGTAACGCCGACGTTGCTCTGGCTGACAGCCATCGCGGCTACCGCAGTAGCCAGACGTAACGTATGTTCACTGGATTCACGCATTAACAGGCCATAAATCAGGCCACCTACCATGGAGTCACCTGCGCCAACGGTGCTGACAACCTCGCACACCGGCGGTTTAGCAATCCATTCACCTGAGGCATTGACCCAAAGTGCGCCTTCTGCGCCCAGAGAAATCACCACATGTGCAATGCCCTGCTCACGCAACTCATGCGCTGCGTCAATCACGTCCTGGAGCGCAGGGAGTTTGCGCCCTGCCCAGATTTCCAGCTCGCGACGATTAGGTTTAACCAGCCAGGGCGCGGCCTTCAGGCCCGCCACCAGCGCTTCGCGACTGCTGTCAAAGATGATGCAAGGACAATGCGTACGCAGTTCAGTCATCCAGCGAGTAAAGGCATCGGGATCGACGCCTTCAGGCAGACTGCCGCTCACGCAGACCATGTCAAACTGACCCAGCCAGGTTAATGAATCGCTGGTAAAGCGATCCCAGTCCTGCGCCGTGACCTGGAAGCCAGAAAAGTTAAGATCGGTCACATCACCGGTTTGCTCGGTAAGCTTGACGTTGATGCGCGTACGACCATTGACGACCTGAAAACGGTTGGCGATACCCAACTCACTGAAGAGTTGCTGAAAGCCATCCTGATTGTCTTTGCCGAGAAAACCGCCAACGGTCACGTCGATGCCCAGATCTTTCAGGACTTTGGCAACGTTGATGCCTTTACCGGCAGCATGCAAACCGGTGGTTTTCACCAGATTGACTTCGCCACGTTCAATTTCGGGCGTAAAACCAACTAAATCATACGCAGGATTCAACGTGATGGTTGCAACACGTCTGGTCATGCCGCCCCCTCACCTAAACCACTGTTAATGGCTTCTTCAATGGCATTAAGCGCCTGCTGTGCATCTTCACCACTGGCAGTGAAACGCAGGCGGTGGCCTTTTTTCACGCCCAGCGCGACGACCTTCATCAGGCTGCGTCCATTTGCTGGTTTACCGCTGCCATCAAGGTTGGTAATCGTGATGTCGCTATTAAACTGTTTGATCACGCTCACCAGCGCCGTACCCGGGCGCGCATGCAGGCCATGCTCATTGCGGATAGTAAACTCAGCCGTTAGTTGATCTGCCTGCTCGTCAACTTCGCTGGTCAGCAGGGCATAAACGCCTGCTGCATCCGCTTTCAGCAAACGGTCGGCTTTGTTGTTCTGTAACAGTGCGCTCAGATAGCCCAGGACCTCTAATGGTCGTTCATCAACAGCGGCCACGCTTACTAACATTGCCACGGATTCACCCTGGTGCTCGAAGGCATTCGCCGCGCGGCTGACAGCCACTCCGCTTTGCAGATTGCCCTTGCCGCTGTCACTTAACCAAATACCCTGACCCAGGCTTAAGGGATTGCCTGACACCACGTCGGCAACATAGCTGGCATCGACCACGCCAGCGGCCTGTAAGCGTCCGGCATTGAGTGCCTGCAATGTCATCAGGTCGCGTGCGTTAACGTCCAGCGTAATTAACGACGTATCGAAGCTGAATTCTGCTGATTGCTTCTCACCCATCAGCAGCGCACGAAGATCCTCGGCGGAGGCGGTTTTGAGCTGTTCAGCAATGCTGTCGTCGCTGAGTACATGGGTCAGCTGACGCAGCAACGCCAGGTGTTCATCCGATTTCGCGGCAATGCCAATCGCGACATAGGCAGTTTGATCGTCACCCCAGGCAATTCCCTGTGGAAACTGGAAGACCTGAACGCCGGTTTTCAGCACCAGATCGCGCGTGTCGGTGGTGCCATGAGGAATGGCGATACCATTACCCAAAAAGGTTGAGGTTTGCTGCTCACGCGCCAGCATGCCATTGACGTAACCTTCCGCCACGTTACCTGCAGCGGTAAGTGCCGCCGCAACCTGACGAATCGCATCTTCTTTGTTTTGGGCGCTGGCTCCGGTATGGATGGCCTGCAATTCGAGCTGGAACATAATTCTCCTCGCTTGCTGATTGAATCGTTTCAGCTCATTGGTGTTGGAACTTGCTGTTTGAACCCGTGAAGGTTGTCACAGCAACGCTGAAACGTTTCAGGGATTGTTATTCAGCTTGGCTTTACAGGCAAGAAAATGCGTAAACGACATAACAGATCTTTGACGTTACGCACAATTCAGAGAGGTTGGGAAATTATCTTAAAAATAGTGCTGAAGTCTGGACGACACAAGGTCAGTCTTTTCAGGAGGATTTCAGCAGCGTCAGCTGACGCCGCAAACACAGTTACCTTAAGCTCAGGAAGGCACCTTGCCCGACAGTGATAGGCCATCCGCACGTGCACAACAGCATGGACCGCACGTTAATTCCCAGGATGAGGCTAAAGGTTAGAACAGCATGGCTAAACCGGCGGCAAAAAGCATCGACAAGCCGGTGGCCAGTAAACCTGGCAAAATAAACGGGTGATCGATTACTCGTCGGCCCAGACGAGTGGAGCCGGTATCATCCAGCGCAACGGCGGCCAGCAACGTGGGATAGTTAGGCAAGATAAACAGGGACGCGGTTGCCGGAAAACAGATGACAAGTGTGGCGGGCGCAATGCCCATACTCAAGGCCATCGGAAACAGAATTTTGGTCGATGCCGCCTGAGAATAGAGAAAACATGATGCCAGTACGATAATCAGTGCCAGTAACACTGTGGAATCCAGAAAATAGCGCGCGGCCATATCCTCTAACCACAGGCGATTGCTCTCCATAAACGTGGAACCCAGCCAGGCCACGCCAAGTATACAGATACACGACGTCATACCGGTTTTAAACACCGACGACCCCGGAATCGTATGCACATTCACCCGACAGAACATGACGATAGCCATTGCCACCGCTAACATCACGGCAATGCGCGCCTGTCCGCTATTGAGCACGGGGCGAGTAATGATTTCCAGTTTGGGGCTGCTGATAATGGCATAAATCAGCACCGTCACCAAGCCAATAATAAAAATCAGAACCGAACGTCTGCCGTGAATAGCGGAATGCGTAAGCTGCACGGTTTTCACCGCATTATCCTGATGTTCAAGTTGGTCAGTGTGACGTAAGCGATCCCACCACAGGTAAAACAATGCGGAACATAAGAGCGCCATGAAGGTGGCAGGAATGGTCACGGCAATCAGTTCTATATAGCCCCAGCCGTGCGGCCCCTGTTCCAGAATACCAGCGAAAAAAATCACGGCTGCCGAAATGGGTGATGCCACAATGCCAAGTAACGATGCGGCGACAGAAAGCGCTAATGCGCGGGTTGGACGAAGATGATTATCTTTGGCTACTGCCACAATCACGGGCATACAGGCAAAAGATACCTGCCCAGTACTGGCCATCATGGTCAATAACCAGGTTGAGAGTGGCGCCGTAATCACCAACAGCCGTGGATAACGGCGCAAGGCACGCTCGGTCAGTTGCACCAGATAATCAATGCCTCCTGCCTGCTGCATGGCCGAGATGGCGACAATCACCACCATGATAAATATCATTACCAGCATCGGCAGGTCGCCAGGTGTGGCACCCAGCGCGCACAACATTAATACTCCCGCCCCGCCTGCAAACCCCACACCGATGCCGCCAATACGCATGCCCAAAAACAGGAAAAAAAGCACGGTCATAAACTGTAGTATTAGCATGATTCCATTCCTTCTGACTGCGGTTGACACCGTTACCGCCCACACTCAATGCCGGTCCAGGCTTCATTTACCCCCGTAAGGTTGCATCAGGTTATTTGTCGATATGTCCTACAGAGAAATGGAACACGGCTTAATAACCGTTTTCTGCGCATCGGGTGCACTGAGGGGCGTAAATTCTTTTTGCGTTGATGCATGATTTCTCTGGATGCCTGCCGGTAAGCAGACCGGGACATCTCAGAGAAATACGTTGAATCGCGCTACGTCGTTACGACAGGCAGTTCCCACATTGAGGCGTCCTGCCTGCCAGACTCGCCCGTTTTATTTCACCCGGCCCAGCTCAGCAGCACGCATTGCCGCGTGAATCTCTTCTGCCGCGCCTTCACCCAGCGGTAACAGCGGTGAACGGACAGTGGCATGTTCCAGAATGCCACGCGCAACCAGCGCATGTTTAAGTGCGACGGTGCCTTCCATATGTGAACCACGATGGTACACCGCTTTAGTCACAGGCATCAGTCGGTCATGTAATGCACGGGCTGTCTTATAATCCTGCGCTTTACCGGCATTGATCATTTCAATCAGTGGCTCAGGTGCAATATTGCCGTAGCCCACCAAAAAGCCATCAACATCAAAAATGGTATGCAGCAGATATTCATCATGGCAGGTCAGAATCTGAAGATCGGGACGTTCACGGCGGATGACAGGAATTTCAGTATCCCAACGACGCATGTTGCGTACACCATTTTTCATCGCAAACACGCCCGGCTGAGCGGAAATATCCAGCAGTGTTTTCAGGTTATAGGTGGCTTTAGTGACATCGGGATACTGGAATAAAATAAGCGGTAAGCCACTTTCTTCATAAACGACGCGATAGCGATCCTGTGGCGCACCGTCCTGGTAACCAAAACGCAACCAGCCGTGTGAAGGATAAAGTAAACCGGCAGCCGCCCCAGCCTCAACAGCGCGTTTTGCCTCACGTGCCGCCACTTCAGTTCCTTCCCCAGTAATACCGGCAATGACGGGGATCTTGCCTTCAACGGATTTTACAAATGCCCGAATGACGTCGGCCTGCTCATCCTGGGTCAGAAACGTGCCCTCACCTGCGTGCCCCAGGACCACCAGCCCTTTTACGCCGTCAATACTTCCCAGCCAGCTGCCCAGACGTTGAATAGCGTCAAAATCGACTTTTCCTTCGCGAGTGAATGGGGTAACGGGTGCTGGGGTTAAGCCTCTGAGGTCGATATTAATCATAATTAACTCCTTGATGTAATAGACGTTTACTCATAAGTGCAGTCAGGATGAAAAATAAATGCAAACGTTACTGCAATCGTTTTCACGTAAGTTAAATTCGCAATGTAATCTCATCGTGTCAACCGGCAACTGTTAATAAGTGCGGCAGCCATCACAAAACACCAAGGGAGAAAATCATTGTCTGCGATCCAGATCGCAGAGGGTTCATGACCGCATTACACTCGCAATGCAGTCATTGGTCAGACGGTTACAGATGAGGGGAAGCGGTGGATTTTCGCGGGATTAAAGTGGGAATAATGGTCGATAAATGCGGCTCATTCCTGCCATTGATGAGCATATCCACGGCATTACCTGCAATATGTTCCAGTGGCGTACGCACTGAGGTTAAGGCGACAGGCAACCGGCTGACGAGAGGAATATCGTTGTATCCTACCAATGACAGCTCTTTGCCAATGGTGATCCCTGCATGATGCGCCGCCGCCATCACGCCAATCGCAATCTCGTCATTGACGGCAAAAATCGCTGTAGGCCGCGAGGAATGGTTTAACATCGACGAACCCACCTCTTCGCCCGACTGGATATTAAAGTCAGAGGAACGACACCACTCTGGTCGAACAGACAAACCGGCTTCCTTCATTGCCCGTTCAAAACCTTTCCGACGATTCAATGCATTAGAGGCAAAATCCGGCCCACCAATCATACCGATTTTTTTATGGCCTAAATCGATCAGATGGCGCGCGGCAAGGTAGCCGCCCATTTCGTCATCACCCACGGAAGAGGGGCTTACGCCGTCGGTGCGCAATACCAGTACGTGCGGTATTTCGCGTTCCCGCAGCGTCTGCGGAAGCGGATCGCCCAGACGGCAGGTTGAAAGAATCAGTCCGTCGACGCGTCTGTCCAGTAAGGATTCAGCGGACGCTTTTTCCTGTTGCGGGTCGTCACCACAGGTCGCCACGATGGCAAAGTAGCCGCGTCGTGAGGCAGCAGTGGCGATAGCCTCAAACAACATCGCCGTCACCGCATCCGTCATGCGGGGAACCAGTACACCAAGCGTACCGGTATCGCCCCTTCGCAGGCTGGAGGCAACATAATCGCGCCGATAGCCAAGTTCACGAGCAACCTGGCGAACTTTTTCAGCTGACGCACTTTTTGACTGTGGAAGCCTTTCATCCAGAATTCGCGATACGGTTGAAATGCTTACGCCTGCGGCATTGGCAACATCACGCATCGTTATCAGCCTTTTATCCGACTGTTCCTTTTCCTGGCTTTCCTGATCCATATATCACTCCGGGGATTAATGTGGGTGGCAAAGATCCATCTGCAGACGGCAACAATATACAACAGACGCGATAACAACGGGATACGCGGTTAACATGCACTGCCTGGGGGCCGCACTTATCCTTCTCTTAACGCTCACAGAGTGCCATTTTCAGCCATTACGCTCTTATAGTTCTCCCCCGTCTTAGCCTCTCCGCAAACTCAATGAGAAAGAGTATGACCTGATTCACGCTTTTTTGATTGCCTGAGAGCGGAATGTGAACTCGTTAACAATTAACTACGCCGCTTGATTGACGCAGCAGAATATTAAACCAACGATAACCCATGTGAAAACGATTGCATTAACGTTTTCATATTATCAGTTTGCATATTTTTTTATGCAATAACCATCAGTGAGTGGGCGGTAAACGCATGGCTCCGGCACGGTCGTTGTCTTGCACGTTTGCCCCCTATCCATCACTAAACAGGGTGTCACTATGTCAACTCAGGTTATCGCTTCCCACGCCAGTCCCGCCGATTCATCTGTATTACTGGCGCGGCTTGAGCGATTGCCCATCACACGCCGGTTAATGGCTATTCGTGTTGTGGTGGGGCTGTCCACTTTTTTTGATGCCTATACCATTATTGCTATCGCGTTTGCCCTGCCACAACTGACGCAGGAATGGGGACTCACGCCGACATTTGTCGGTTTGATCATTGCAGCAAGCTATATCGGGCAACTGGTAGGTGCGCTCTTTTTTGGTACGCTGGCAGAGAAAATTGGCAGGATTGGTGTTTTGCGTATCACCATCATTATGTTTGTCATCATGGATGCCGCCTGCCTTTTCGCCTGGAACGGCTGGTCGATTCTGGTTATCCGTTTTTTGCAGGGGCTGGGAATTGGTGCAGAGGTCCCGGTCGCCAGTGCCTATATCAACGAGTTTGTCGGTGCAAAGAAACGCGGTCGTTTTTTTCTGCTGTATGAAGTTATCTTTCCGGTTGGCATGATGTGTGCCGGCCTTATCGGGTTCTTTCTGGTGCCGGTTTATGGCTGGAAAATCATGTTTCTCATTGGCCTGATCCCCTCGGCCCTGGCGGCACCTTTGCGCTGGTTAATGCCGGAATCTCCGCGCTGGTTAGTCTCTAAAGGCCGCCATCAACAGGCTGAAAAAGTTGTCCAGTCCTTCGAGGCAGAAGCTGTACGTCGTGGTATGCCATTACTCGAGCCCGTCATTAAACCTGTAACGGTGATACCCGCCTCATCCAGCGGGGTGAAAGCCCTGTTCTCAGGTATCTACAAATCCCGGACGTTTATGCTGTGGGGTTTGTGGTTGACGGTTTATACCATCAATAACGGTATGGTTACCTGGTTTCCAACCATGTATAAGACCCTGTTCAACCTGCCGTTAGAAACCAGCCTGGCCTATGGGTGGATCACCTCGGCCTGCGGCGTCATTGCCTCTGTAATTTGTGCCTTTAAAATCGATCACGTGGGGCGTAAGCGCTGGTACAGCTGGGCATTTATGCTGGCCATTATTCCGCTCATCGTGCTGTGTGTATTAGGGGCTAATGCGCCCTGGCAGATACTGATCTTTGGCAGCATCGCCTATGCCATTTTGCAAACTATCGCCTTCTCACTTTATCTCTATTCTGCCGAACTCTATCCGACCCGGCTTCGGGCGACAGGTACTGCCTTTTCCAGCGCCTGGCTACGCGCCGGGTCGTCCGTTGGGCCATTAATGGTGGGGTTTATTGTGTCTGGCTTTGGGATCAGATTTGTTTTTATCACGTTTGCCGTCATTGCCCTGATCGGTGGCGTGATCACCCTGCTGTTCGCGATTGAAACCAAAGAAAAGTCGCTTGAAGAGTTATCCCCTTAATCAGGCAACATCACGCCGATAAGGAAGTCAGTTACATCGCCATCATCCGGGTTTGGCCATGCGCCACCGAGAGCCTGGTCAGCGCATCGTTAACAGCCTGATTTTGGGACGGACAGAAGGAAAAACCAAACGCGCGGTGATAGCTCAACAACAGGGAGGCCGAAAAAGGTTATGGCGCGGTGCTCTGCTCAAGGTGAATCAGATATTCCATGGCGTAATGACGATTGCTGCCGCACATCTCAACCGATGGCTGAAGTCCCGCGCACACGTCTGGCCGCAGGGGAGATGCAAAAATTTTGCAGAGGTTATTATCCGCGAGCTGAATGCAGCGCGTATTAGCGGGTTTACCCTGAGGCATGCCAGGAATGGGCGAGGAAATGCTGGGGGCGATACAACAGGCACCGCAATCTGTACGACATTCCATCTTTCACATCCGGGATAGGGTAAACCGCGGACGATAACAGAATGAGGATTACCCCGACATCACCTTTACAGAAAAAGAGGTTAACGCCTAAGCGAAAGGCATTGCGGTTTATGCTGAAATCGCCGTTGCAAGAGGAAGACCTCGTAAAACCAGGCTTATCTACTCATACAACGGGCCTGTTCTGTCCTGCCACTCGCTATCGACAACAAAATTTTTCGCGCTATCTTGCCTGTTAAGAGGCGCGCGAGTAACGTTGCGCGCACTATTACTTTGCGAGTGAGAACAGCAATGCCAAAAGCGAATGAAATTAAAAAAGGAATGGCCGTTACCCACAATGGAAAACTGCTGCTGGTCAAGGATATTGACGTCCAGAGCCCTAGCGCGCGCGGCGCGGCAACGCTTTATAAAATGCGCTTTACGGATGTCCGTACGGGGATGAAGGTCGAAGAACGCTTTAAAGGCGACGAGATTATCGAGGCTATCTCTCTGAGCCGTCGCAGCGTCACCTTCTCCTATATTGACGGTGATGAATACGTCTTTATGGACGATGAGGATTACACGCCTTACGCCTTCAAAAAAGAGCAAATAGAAGAAGAGCTGCTGTTCATTCCGGAAGGTGGCATTCCCGGCATTCAGGTTCTCACCATGGACGGACAGGTTCTGGCGCTGGAATTACCACAAACCGTGGACATGGACATTGTGGATACCTCGCCCGGTATTAAAGGCGCGTCAGCCAGTGCCCGCACCAAACCTGCCGGGATGAGTACCGGTTTAGTTGTTCAGGTACCGGAGTACCTCAGCAACGGCGATCGCATCCGAATCCATGTGGCAGAACGTCGCTATATGGGGCGCGCAGACTAATTGCCTGCGTTACAGGTTGGCGGCTAAATAATGTTATAATATAACAATATCACCGTCTTTACTTTACAGGAGCCGCTGGCATGACGCGCGTTAACCTTCTTACCGGATTTCTGGGCAGTGGTAAAACCACCACGCTGCTTCATCTGTTAGCGCATAAGCCCGAAGAGGAAAACTGGGCTGTGCTGGTGAATGAATTCGGTGAAGTTGGTATTGATGGTGCGTTACTCGCCAACAGCGGTGCCATCCTGAAAGAGATACCCGGCGGTTGCATGTGCTGCGTCAACGGACTGCCCATGCAGGTCGGGTTAAACAGGCTGTTAAAGCAGAATAAACCCGATCGCCTGCTGATTGAGCCCACTGGACTGGGCCATCCGCGCCAGTTATTACAGATGCTGACCTCGCCGGTTTATCAGCCCTCGCTCGAACTGCAGGCAACGCTTACCCTGCTGGATGCACGGCAGCTTGCAGATGAACGCGTGGCGAAAAATGAAAACTTTCGCGATCAACTGGCCGCCGCCGACATTATTGTCGGCAATAAACGCGATCGCTGGAGCGAAGCCGATCGGCAGCGCCTGGAGCAGTGGCTTGCCGCACACCAGGACGATCGTCAGTTTGTTACTGCCGAGTTTGGTCAGATTCCCCTCACTTTGCTCGACAGGCCGCGAGGGAAAGCGCGCGCCATTCCGCATCCGGCCCACCATCATCATCACTCAGCCCCGGCCAGTGGTATTGCCGCAATGCGACTCGACGGGCACGCAACCTGGCGTCGGGCGGCCAATCAGGGTCAGGGTTATGTTGCCTGTGGCTGGATTTTTGATGATGAAACGGTGTTTGATACTCTGCCGTTGCTGGAGTGGGCACGGCTTGCCCCAGTTGATCGGGTTAAAGGCGTGCTGCGCATTGCGGAGGGTGCCGTCAGCATTAACCGTCAGGGAGAAGACGTTCATATTGAAATACTGGGTTCAACCCCGCCTGACAGCCGCGTTGAGATGATTCATTCCTCATCTGCCGACTGGAATAGTCTACAATCCGCTTTGTTGAAGATTCGTTTAAGCTGACATGGTTAAGGTCGGCGGTTATTTTTTATTAGGGCAGAATTATGCACGCAACACGCCTTGTCACCATCCTGCTGCTGAATGCACTGGGAATGATGCTGTTTTTTTCCTGGTATTTACCGCCCGGTCATGGGTTTTGGTTTGATATCGATAAAGGGATTTTCTTCGCTTTCAATAATGAGATGGTTAATTACCCGGGGTTTGCCCTGCTGGTCGCGATTACCAACTTCCGCGGTTTTGACGCCGTGTCATTACTGGTAATGGGCTTACTCTATCTGTGGCTATGGCAACGGGAAACACCGACAGGCCGACGTCGTATGCTGGCCATTGGCATTACGATGTTGCTGACAGCCGTCATCCTGAATCAGGCCGGTCATTTGCTACCGGTGAAGCACGCCAGTCCAACGCTGTTTTTTGAAGGGGTTCATCGCGTCAGTGAGTTGACCGGCATTCCAGCCAAAGACGCGTCTAAAGACAGTTTTCCGGGCGATCATGGCATGATGCTGATGATCTTCGCGGCATTTATGTGGCGCTATTTTGGCTTTCGCACATTTTTAGTCAGCGTGGTCATTGTGGTGGTGTTTTCTCTTCCACGCATAATGGCTGGTGCACACTGGTTTACCGATATTGCCGTTGGATCACTTTCGGTTACGCTGGTGGGATTGAGTTGGTGGTTATTAACCCCGGCAAGTGATTACCTGGTTAATTGGTTTTATCACAAATTACCGGGTAAAAATAAACCCCAACAGTAATTCATTAGCCCGGGCGGAATAATGTTTACATTATAAACCGCCCTTATTTATAAAAAACCGAATGAAATAATTAGCAAGCTAACTAGAAATCCCTTTTCTGAACCCTATGATAATCCAGCATTTAGCGTCAGCCCGCAACGCTCGCGGCGCTGCCGTGCTTCTGTTAACCCGCACTATGCCTGGAATTAGCGCCAGATCATCCCTTTCCTCAGGTTATCAGCCCTGAATAACTGTTGATAAAGTGAACAAGTTATTTAAGTTTGATAAGTATCAAAAAAACCTATCAGAATTTGATTAAAAGCTCTCGCCACGGCCTCTGTAATCGGTTAATCTCGGTCGCAGTGAGAAAGAAGTAGCAGTATTAAGCACGCTTTCATCGGTAAAATGTGGTGATTTACACATTTTTATAATTAAAGCATTGTCTTGTTCTGACTGGCTTATTAATCTCATTCCGTTTTGTCATCTGGCTGGCGACAATCTTGTCGTAAGGACTTCGAAGGAAAACCCGTATAATGGTCAAGTCTCAACCAATACTGAGATATATCTCGCGGATAGTTCCCGCTCTTGCGCTGGCAACACTTCTCTCAGCTTGTAGCAGTACCCATAACACCGTAAAAAACGAGAATCATGAAGTTAACAACCAGAATGGTTTTTTACTTCAAGCGTCTCAGGATGAGTTCGAAGAGATGGTGCGTAACGTCGACGTTAAGTCGCGCATCATGGAGCAATACGCAAGCTGGAAAGGTGTACGTTACCGTCTTGGCGGTGATACCAAGCGTGGTATTGATTGTTCCGCTTTCGTTCAGCGCACTTTCCGCGAACAGTTTGGCTTAGACCTTCCCCGCTCCACCTCCGAGCAGCAGGGAACGGGTAAAGAAATTTCTCGCACCAGACTGCGTCCAGGTGATTTAGTTCTGTTTCGTGCAGGCTCCACTGGTCGCCATGTGGGTATCTACCTCGGCAATGACAATTTTGTTCACGCCTCAACCAGTAGCGGTGTCATGATCTCCAGCCTTAATGAAGACTACTGGAAAAAGCGTTATAGCGAAGCTCGCCGGGTCTTAAGTAAAAACCCGAGCTAGTGCTACTCTCGAACGTCCTCTCAGCCAGAGAAAAACAGAACGCTGCCTTTGCAGCGTTTTTTTTTGAATCCCTCGAATCCGCGTAAAAATACTTGTTTATCAAAATAATAACGAGACATTATTAACAGACTCGTTATATTCTCAGACGCAAATATTCGGGCGATTGCGCACCATTAAGTTTTGTATTTTGATCAGGGGAAGCACTTCATGCCATTGTCGCGGGCGCTGATACGCCAGGCAACTTATCCTCGTCGAATCGCGTGGAATAGCGCGATTGTTGGCAGTCTGTTTTTTTTGTTGTTAACCTCTGTTTTACTTACCGAGACCCAACATCAACGGGAAAATCAACATAAGCAGCTGCTCATCGACAGCAGCAACGACTTCCAGCGTCACGTGGCGACGCTGATTACAGATACCCTTTCTCCCCTGCTTCCGTTCGTCAAGTCAGAATGTTATATCGGCAATCATGAGTTAACTGCGCGTGCCGCGTTTGCTGGCGACATACGCGCCATCATTTTAGTGAAAGACGGTAACGCCTTTTGCTCTTCAGCCACCGGCAGCTTTTTTCAGCCACTGAGCGCGATTTCGGCCCGTACCGATACCACACGCGACCGGGATATCCGTTTATTGCCGGGTACCCCTATGCAGCCGACGAAACCGGTACTGGCGATATGGATCAAGCAACCCGGCACCCTACAGTCCGGCATCTTTACCACCTTGAATCTGAGCCTGGCCGATTACCAAATAAAAGCGTCCTCGCATCCTGAAATTACCGGTATTGCGATACTCGCGCATAATACCGCGATGACCAGCTGGCAAACCACTCTCGTAAGAAATCATCAACTCCCTCCACCGTTAACGCAGATCACTATGGACGGGCTGCCGTTCCAGTTTGCACTCTACGGCTCAACCTTATCCGCAGGCGATTTTCAGACCATTATGTTGAGTAGCCTGTTGATGTCATTACTCGCTGGCTGTACTTGTTGGTTTTTACTGACCCGGGTTCAGCGACCCGGTAAAGAAATTACTCTGGGCATCCGGCGTGGTGAATTTCGCGTCGAGTATCAGCCTTTAATTACGGCTCAGGATGGCAAATCTTACGGTATGGAGGCGCTGCTACGCTGGACGCATCCGTCCGGTGAAACGGTCTCACCCGATATTTTTATCAGTTACGCTGAAGCACAAAACCAAATTATCCCCCTGACCCGCCACCTGTTTGAACTGGTCGCCCGCGATGCACACCAGCTACGTCATAGCTTGCCCAAAGGAACCTGCCTCAGCTTAAATATTTCCCCCCTGCATCTGAGCGCCTGCAGTTTCCGTGACGATGTCCTGTACTGGCAGGACAATATGCCTCACGATCATTTTCAGTACGTCTTCGAAATCACTGAACGGGCCGTAGTTGAAAACGGCAATGCAACTGAACTGTTTCACTGGCTACATCAGCGGGGAATTAAAATCGCAGTGGATGATTTTGGCACCGGGCACAGTGCGCTAATCTATCTTGAAAAGTACCCTTTTGATTATCTGAAAATCGATCGTGGATTTGTGCAAAGTATTGGCACCGAAACGATCACTTCACCCGTGCTGGATACAGTGTTACAACTGGCTAAAAGGCTCAACCTGATGAGCGTGGCTGAAGGTGTGGAAACCGATGAACAAGCCAGTTGGCTGATCAACCGCGGCGTCACCCATTTACAGGGGTATTTCTTCAGTCGGCCGTTACGTCCAGAGCAGGTAAGAGACTATTTTCAACGTCAAAACAGTCAACCCACGCGTTAATCACCGTCGATTATCGCTGCGGTGCAAGACACTCACAGGAGAGAACATCCCTTATGCCGCTCCGCTTTGTCATTTTGCTGCTGTGTAGCTTGCTCATCACCCCGCTGCATGCTTCTCCCGTTCAGACAAGTTACACCTTTGCTCAACTGGGATCGCCGAAGTACCCCAGAGACTTCCGTCACTATGACTATGTGAATCCTGCGGCACCAAAGGGCGGCAAAATTGTCCTGTCGGTCATCGGCACTTACGATAACTTCAACCGTTATGCCTCACGAGGCAACCCTGGCGTCGGCACCGGGCCACTGTATGACAGCTTATTCACTACCTCGGATGATGAAACCAGCAGCTACTATCCGCTGATTGCTGAATCAGCCCGACATCCTGATGACTTCAGTTGGATGGAAATTACGCTTAACCCCCGCGCACAGTTTCACGACGGTTCTCCCATCACGGCTGACGATGTGGCCTTTACTTTCCAAAAATTTATGACCGAGGGCGTTCCACAGTTCCGAATATTTTATCGTGGTGTAACAATTAAAGCCCTTAACCCCCAGACGGTACGAATCACCTTACCGGCCCCGGATAAAGACCTGATGCTGGGGTTGCTGACGCTCCCAGTGATATCTCAAACGTTTTGGCAAAATAAAAAATTCAATGAACCGCTCAGCCAGCCTCCGTTGTCGAGCGGGCCTTATCGCGTGAGTAAGTGGAAACTGGGCCAGTTTATTGAATTCAGTCGGGTCAAAAACTACTGGGCGGCGGATTTGCCGGTCAATCGTGGCCGTTTCAATTTTGATGTCATGCGTTATGACTATTATCTGGATGACAACGTTGCGTTTGAGGCATTCAAAGCCGGTGCCTTTGATCTCCGCGAAGAAACGTCGGGGAAGAAATGGGCCACTCAGTATCTGGGTCGTAACTTCGATAATCAGCAGATCGTTAAAGAGACCACGCCGAATACGGCCTCAATTGATACGCGCTGGCTGGCGCTGAATAATGAAAAACCCTTGTTTCACGATCGCCGGGTACGGCAGGCAATGGCGCTGGCTTTTGATTTCGAATGGATGAATAAAGCACTGTTTTATAATGCTTTTAAGCGAGCCAGCAGTTATTTTCAGAATACGCAGTACGCGGCGCAAGGCGTGCCCGATGCTGCACAACGGAAAATACTGGCACCGTTCAAATCACAGTTACCTCCTGAAATCTTCACTGAAGCCTATGCGCCCGCGAAAACTGACGGCAGCGGCTACGATCGCGCTAACCTGCTTAAGGCCATGTCACTGCTGAATCAGGCTGGCTGGCATATCCACAACCAGCGCCTGGTGAACGATAAAACCGGGCAGCCCTTTACCCTAGAGTTGTTGCTGCCTGCCGGTGTGAATAGTGAATGGGCGCTTCCCTATCAGCATAGTCTGTCGCGGCTGGGTATCACGTTAACCCTGCGCCAGATTGACAGCTCGCAATACCTGCGCCGCCTGCGTAGCGGCGACTATGATATGGTCAGTAATATTTATCATGCTATGCCGACGCCCTCACGCAATCTTCAGGCCAACTGGCAGTCGGACTATATCCAGTCTTCGTGGAACACGGCGAGGGTAAAAGATCCCATGGTCGATAATGTTGTCAAACAAATTATCGCTCATCAGGACGATGCCGACGCGTTGCTGCCGCTGGGACAGGCGCTGGACCGCATCTTGCTGTGGAATGCTTATATGATCCCGATGTGGTATAGCGCCGAGCAGCGGCTTGCCTTTTGGGATAAATTTTCCCATCCTGCCGTTAAACCTGCCTACAGCACAGGTGTGGATAACTGGTGGTATGACGTGAATAAAGCCGGGCGACTGCCGGCCGACAGACGCTGAGGAGAGCCCGGTTGGCACGTTATTTTTTACGCAGACTGTTACTGATTATTCCTACCTTGTGGGCGATCATTACGCTCAACTTTTTTATTGTACAGATAGCACCAGGTGGCCCGGTCGATCAGGCGCTGGCAAATATTCAGTTTGGACAAACCAGCGGGCTGCCCGGTGCGGGCGGCGGTGACAGCGGCGGTACGCAGGCCAGTCTGCATCGCCTCACGCCCGGGGATAATCAGTATCGCGGCGCGCGTGGTCTGGACCCCGAGGTTATCGCGGAAATTGAGCGACGTTACGGCTTCGATAAACCTATCGGGGAACGCTATCTTACGATGCTGTGGAATTATGTGCGCTTCGACTTTGGCGACAGCCTGTTCCGCAGCGCCTCCGTATTGCAGTTAATCAAAGAGAGCCTGCCCGTTTCTGTCAGCCTTGGTCTGTGGAGTACGTTGATCATCTACCTGGTGTCGATTCCTCTGGGCATTAAAAAGGCCGTGCGTAATGGCAGCACGTTCGATATCTGGAGCAGCACCTTCATTATCATTGGCTACTCCATTCCGGCGTTTCTGTTTGGCATTGTCTTGATTGTTCTGTTTGCGGGCGGCAGCTATTTCGACTGGTTCCCCTTGCGCGGACTGACCTCTCCACAGTTTGATACGCTCCCCTGGTACGGCAAAGTAACCGATTATCTGTGGCATATCGCGCTGCCGGTACTGGCTACGGTGATTGGCGGTTTTGCCACCTTAACCATGCTGACTAAAAACGCATTTCTTGATGAAATTCGAAAACAGTATGTGGTCACCGCCCGGGCCAAGGGCGTTTCGGAACGGCGCATCCTTTATCACCATGTGTTTCGCAATGCGATGCTGCTGGTGATTGCCAGTTTTCCTGCCACTTTTATCAGCATGTTTTTTACCAGTTCGGTACTGATTGAGGTGATGTTCTCGCTGAATGGCCTGGGCTTACTGGGCTTTGACGCTACCGTCCAGCGTGATTATCCGGTGATGTTTGGCACCTTGTATATTTTTACCTTGATTGGTTTGCTGATGAATATCCTGAGCGATTTAACCTATACCCTGGTTGATCCACGCATTAATTTCGAGGGGCGGTAATGCATATTTCCCCGATGAATCAGCAGCGCTGGCAGCGCTTTCGTCATAACCGTCGCGGCTACTGGTCGCTGTGGATTTTTCTGCTTATCTTCGTCCTTTCCCTGTGTGCCGAGTTAGTCGCCAATGACAAACCGCTGCTGGTGCATTATCAGCAACGCTGGTACGCCCCGCTATTTTTCAACTACAGCGAAAGCGATTTCGGTGGCGAGTTTGCTACCGCGGCAGATTATCAGGACCCCTGGTTGCAACAGCGTATTGAAAAACAGGGATGGGCGCTGTGGGCACCGATTCGCTTTGGTGCCAACAGCATTAATTTTGCGTCACAGGTGCCCTTCCCTTCCCCGCCATCATGGCAAAACTGGCTGGGCACAGACGCGAACGGTGGCGACGTTTTGGCGCGTCTGTTGTACGGCCTGCGTATTTCGCTGCTGTTCGGCTTAATGCTAACCCTGTTTTCCAGCGTGATTGGCATCGTGATCGGCGCGATACAAGGCTATTTTGGTGGCAGAGTGGATCTGATTGGTCAACGCCTGATTGAGGTCTGGTCCGGAATGCCGTCGCTGTTTTTACTGATCTTACTGTCCAGCGTCATCCAGCCCAGCTTCTGGTGGCTGCTGCTGGTCACCGTGCTGTTTGGCTGGATGAGTTTAGTCAGCGTGGTACGCGCTGAGTTCCTGCGTACGCGAAACTTTGACTATATTCGCGCCGCGCAGGCGCTGGGCGTCAGTGACGGACGGATCATGCTGCGCCATATATTACCCAATGCCATGGTGGCCACACTGACTTTTCTGCCTTTTATCCTGTGCGGTTCCATCACCACGTTGACCTCGCTCGATTTTCTCGGTTTTGGCCTGCCCATTGGTTCGCCTTCACTCGGTGAACTGCTGCTACAGGGTAAAAATAACCTGCAGGCACCGTGGCTGGGTTTATCTGGCTTTTTCACGCTGGCGATTCTGCTGTCGCTGCTTATTTTCATTGGCGAAGCCGTGCGCGACGCTTTTGATCCCAGTAAAGGAGTCTGAATGAGCGCCCCGCTGCTTGCTGTTAATCATCTCTCCGTCGCCTTTCGTCAGGGCAAACAGCTGCATCAGGTGGTGGAGGATGTTTCGCTGCGCGTTGAGGCGGGTGAAACCCTGGCTCTGGTAGGCGAATCCGGTTCCGGGAAAAGCGTTACTGCCCTGTCGATCATGCGCCTGCTTCATGACGCCGCGGTGACCTATCCCCAGGGGGAAATCCTGCTGGCTGGGGAAGACCTGCTACAGGCATCGGAGCAACGGCTTCGCGGTCTGCGCGGTAATCAGATGGCCATGATTTTTCAGGAACCGATGGTGTCCCTGAACCCTCTGCACAGTATTGAAAAACAGTTATACGAAGTGCTTTCGCTACACCGTGGGATGCGACGTGAAGCCGCGCGGGCAGAAATACTGCGCTGTCTGGATCGCGTCGGTATTCGCCAGCCGGCCTCGCGCCTGAATGATTTTCCCCACCAGCTCTCCGGGGGAGAACGCCAGCGCGTGATGATAGCCATGGCCCTGCTCACCCAGCCGAAACTGTTGATTGCCGATGAACCCACGACTGCGCTGGATGTAACGGTTCAGGCACAAATCCTTAACCTGCTGCGCGAACTGCAACAGGAACTGAATATGGGGATGCTGTTTATTACCCATAACCTGAAAATTGTTCGCCAACTGGCGGACAGCGTGAGCGTAATGCGCGCTGGACGGGTGGTTGAGCACAACCGCAGCCAACCGCTGCTCACGCAGCCACAGCACGCTTATACCCAGCAACTGCTGGCGGCCGATCCGGAAGGCCGTGCCGTGCCCCTTCCTGCAGCGACGCCGGTTATCCTGAAAGTGGATAATCTGCGCGTCGGTTTTCCCCTGCGCCAGGGGTTATTTAAACGTAAAACGGGCGAGAAAATCGCCGTAAATAACCTCAGTTTTAGCCTGAGACGGGGAGAAAGTCTGGGGCTGGTAGGCGAATCTGGCTCAGGCAAAAGCACTACGGGCCTGGCCCTGCTGCGTCTTATTGCGGCTCAGGGCGAGGTCTGGTTTGACGATCGACCGCTGCATCAGCTGTCACGAAAGCAACTGTTGCCGTTACGTCGCCGTATTCAGGTGGTGTTTCAGGACCCTAATTCTGCGCTGAATCCCCGTATGACGGTGCAGCAGATCATCGCCGAAGGCCTGGCGGTGCATTATCCACAGTTGAGTGCGGCCCAGCAGGATGAACGGGTTAATGCGGTAATGACAGAGGTGGGTCTGGATACAGAGAGCCGCCATCGCTACCCGGCGGAATTTTCAGGCGGCCAGCGTCAGCGCATTGCCATTGCGCGCGCCCTGATTCTTGAACCGGAACTACTGGTACTGGATGAACCGACGTCGTCGCTTGACCGCTCAGTGCAGAAACAGATTCTGACCCTGCTGCGCGGATTACAGCAACAGCGTCAACTGAGCTATCTGTTTATCAGTCATGATTTAGAAGTGGTACGCTCGCTCTGCCATCAGCTGATCGTACTTCGTCAGGGCGAGGTCGTTGAACAAGGCGATTGTGAAGCGTTGTTTGCCGCGCCTGCGCAGGCTTATACCCGCGAGTTGCTGGGTTCCGTCACGCTCAGTGACCAATAAAGGTTTCCGCAATAGCCACGCCCTGATTCTTCAGGCAACAGTTCGTGGCGCTCTCATCACACCGGCGGATAAACAGGCAGGGTTGCCCTTCGCACTCGGCGATTTTTCCGTCCACCTGAATGGCTGCCAGCATGTCTTTGAGTTCGTGCAGAATTTCCCATGCCGGGACGCCATCATGGCTGATCAGCCGCAGCGCAATCACATCATGCTCTTCTGAGCCGACATCGTCGGTTTCAATCACGCCACGACGATCGCTAATCCAGCGAAACCGCTGTGGCAAGCGATGCACAACCGAAAGTTGCAACATAGTGATCAGTATCTCCAGAGAATGAAGCTCAATTTACAACCAACGGTGTCTGCATCGAGAGCCGTTAAATCATGCTAAAGCGCAGATCCTGCAAGGCGTCCTGTAAAAGCAAATTTGAGAGTTAAATCTCACTTTGGGCTATATGTACCGCGTTTAATGATAACTAACAATCATTTTAGACCCAATGTGATTACTTTATTTGCTATTTTTTTTCACAAATAAGAAACATTATTTTATAAGCGGATAAAGGCGGATCGCAGCAAGGCGCGACGCCCGCTTAGCGGGCGACGGAACGAGGACGTGAAGCGTAGAGAAATAACAAAACAGAGAGGGTCGCGCACAGCGCAATGGTTCCCACCATAGGCCAGGCACTGTTAAAACTGAACAGAGACAGCAGCGCGCCAGCCAGTGCGCCGACACCAAAGCGTAACGTACCCGCCAGAGAGGAGGCGGTACCGGCCATATGCGGAAACTCATCAAGGATGACGGCCATCGCATTAGACGACACCATGGAAACACAGCCGATAAACATCGCAATGCCCAATACCAGCGGCAGGAACCCCAGATCGAAAGCGCTCACCATCAACAACCAGATGCCCATCGCAAACTGCACCAACAACCCAAAACGGAACAGGGCGACGGGGCCAAAATGGCGCACTGCCCGGCTGTTAATCAGCGTCATGATGAACAAAAACACAATATTCAGGCCGAAGTAGTAGCCAAAACTCTGCGGCGAAATGTGATTCAGTTCGATGTAAACAAAAGGGCCGGCATTGAGAAAAGTGAACAGCCCCGCAAACGAGAATCCGCTTGATAACATATAGCTGAACGCCCGCTTATGGCGAAACAGGATAACGAAATTCCCCAGCGTGGTGCGCAGGTGAAAGCGCTGCCGCTGCTCAGGTTTAAGGGTTTCGCGAATCTGAGTCGCCACCAGCACGGTGGTGATAACGGCCGCTATCGACAGCGTCCAGAAAATGGCGTGCCAGCTCCAGATTAACAGCAGCCAGCCGCCGATAATCGGGGCCAGCAGCGGTGCGATGGTGGTAATTAACATCACGAATGACATCATGCGCGAAAAGTCCTCTTTCGAGTAACTGTCGCGCATCAACGCATTGATCACGACGCTGGCGGCGGCCGCAGACAGGCCGTGCAAAAACCGCATCGCAATAAGCTGTTCAATCGACTGCGAGAGTGCGCAGGCCGCCGCCGCACAGGCAAAGATCAGGGTACCCAGCGTAATGACCGGCTTGCGGCCATAGCTGTCGGCCAGGGGACCGTAGATCAACTGTCCGATGGCAAACCCCAGGATGTAAAGATTGAGCGTCATCTGCACGCTCCCGGCGGACACCGCAAACTGGCGCGCAATTTGTGGCATCGCTGGCAGATACATGTCTATCGATAACGGCATCAACATCGCTAACAGGCCGAGAATAACGACCAGGCCCATCGGCGAATTCTTTTCCTTACGCACCGGGTTTCTCGCTATTTCTGTTTAAGTTCTTCTGGCAAGCCAATGCTGGCTATCTCTTCTGCGGTTAACGGGCGGTATTCACCCGGTTCTAACGCGTCGTCCAGCGCAATCGCGCCAATGCGCTCGCGATGCAGGCCAACGACCCGGTTACCCACGGCGGCGAACATACGTTTCACCTGATGGTAACGGCCTTCGCTAAGCGTCAGCAGCACGTCAGTGGGCGTGATGACCTCAAGCTGAGCAGGTTTTGTCAGGTGCTTTTCATTATGCAGTTGCACACCTGCGCTGAATTGCGCGGCCGTATCCTCGCTCACCGGCGCTTCCAGCGTCACACGGTAGGTTTTCTCGCAATGGTGACGCGGTGAGGTAATGCGATGTGACCACTGACCATCATCCGTAAGCAGAACTAAACCGGTGGTATCAATATCCAACCGGCCTGCGGCATGCAGCTTAAATGCCATCGGTTCTTCAATGAAATAGATAATGGTGGGATGATCGGGATCGTCCGTGGAACAGACATAACCCTGCGGTTTGTTCAGCATAAAGTAGCGCGGCCCGGTCTGCATCTGTAACACGTTGCCGTCATACTCAACCTCGTGATCGGGCTGGAGTTTGAAAGCGGTGTCGCGCACCACGTCACCGTTAACGGTGACACGTTGACCACGGATTTCACGTGCAGCGATAGCACGGCTGATTTCCAGTTGCTGAGAGATGAATTTGTCGAGTCGCATGAATTCGTTTTGCCTGTTACTGCGGAGGGAAACTAAAACGGCCTGTTTAACCGTTGAAAAAGTATGAGAAGTATATCCTGAACTGCGCCTCGCTGACAGCGCGTTTACAGTGGATTCGTGGCATAATTGCGGCAGATTTTACAAAAGTGAGCAGCATGTCTTTTACCTTACGCCCTTATCAACAGGACGCGGTCGATGCCACCATCGCCCACTTCCGTCGCCATCATGAACCTGCCGTGATCGTCCTGCCCACCGGGGCCGGAAAAAGCCTGGTGATTGCCGAACTGGCGCGCCTGGCACGCGGTCGGGTGCTGGTGCTGGCGCACGTCAAAGAGTTGGTGGCGCAAAATCACAGCAAATATCAGGCTTACGGACTTGAGGCCGATATCTTTGCGGCAGGGTTGCAGCGTAAAGAGAGCCAGCGAAAGGTGGTGTTCGGCAGCGTCCAGTCCGTTGCACGTAATCTCAGCCTGTTTGACAGTGCTTTCTCACTGGTCATTGTGGATGAGTGCCACCGTATTGGCGACGATAAAGAGAGCCAGTACCAACAGATTTTTCATCATCTGCGCCAGCACAATCCCCAGTTACGATTGCTGGGTCTGACCGCCACGCCCTTTCGCCTGGGCAAGGGATGGATTTATCGCTTTCATTACCACGGCATGGTCCGTGGCGATGAGAAGGCTCTGTTCCGCGACTGCATCTACGAGCTGCCTCTGCGCTACATGATCAAGCATCAGTTTCTGGTGCCGCCAGAGCGGCTGGATATGCCGGTGGTTCAATATGATTTCAGCCGCCTCACCGCTCAGGCTAATGGTCTGTTCAGCGAAGCCGACCTGAATCGGGAGCTCAAACAGCAGCAGCGGATTACTCCGCATATCATCCGGCAAATTGTAGAGTTTGCCGAGGATCGCCACGGCGTCATGCTTTTTGCCTCCACCGTGGAGCACGCGCGCGAAATTCTGGGCCTGCTGCCCGAGAACAGCGCACTGGTGTCGGCGGAAACCCATGCGCAGGAGCGCGATGCGGTGATCGCGGCGTTTAAAGCCCAGCAGCTTAAATTTCTGGTTAACGTCGCGGTGTTAACGACCGGCTTTGATGCGCCGCATGTGGATCTGATTGCAATCCTGCGCCCCACCGAGTCAGTCAGCCTGTATCAACAAATTGTGGGACGCGGTTTACGTTTGTCGCCCGGTAAAAAAGATTGCCTGATTCTGGACTACGCCGGAAATCCGCACGATCTTTTTACCCCTGAAGTGGGCGCGCCAAAAGGCAAAAGCGACAATCAGCCGGTGCAGGTATTCTGTCCTGCATGTGGTTTCGCGAATACATTTTGGGGTAAGGCCACTCAGGACGGCATGGTGATTGAGCACTTTGGCCGACGTTGTCAGGGCGTACTGGAAGACGATGAAGGCGAGCGGGAACAGTGCGACTATCGGTTTCGCTTTAAAAACTGCCCGGACTGTAACGCTGAAAACGATATCGCCGCTCGCCGCTGTCGGGAATGCGACAAGATTCTGGTCGATCCCGACGATATGCTCAAAGCCGCCCTGAAGCTGAAAGATGCACGCGTACTGCGCTGCGGCGGCATGACGCTGGAACAGGGTAAGGACGACAAAGGCGAATGGTTGAAAGCCACCTATTTTGATGAAGATGGCACCAGCGTCAGCGAACGGTTTCGCCTGCAAACGCCTGCACAGCGCAAAGCGTTTGAGCAACTGTTTATGCTCCCTCATCAGCGCGCCCCTGGCGTGCCATTAGGCTGGCAAACCGCTGCCGATGTGCTGGCTTTGCAACCCCTGCTGCGCCATCCCGATTTTGTTGTGGCGCGCGCCAAAGGCCACTTCTGGCAGATCCGTGAAAAGCTCTTTGACTACCAGGGACGCTTTCGCCGCGCTAACGAACTCCGTTAGGCCGGATTAGCGTTTGCCCCTGCTGCCTATTACGGCTATAATGCCGCCCGCTTTTGCATGTGCATAAGCAGTGTTGAATAACCCTTCTGTTACTGGGTCGCCTGTAGCAGGAATCATAAAGAGACGTATCAATGTTCACTATCGAAGCAGCAGAACGTAAAGAGCAGGGTAAGGGTGCGAGCCGCCGCCTGCGCACAGCAAACCGTTTCCCGGCCATCATCTACGGTGGTTCAGAAGCAGCGGTTGCTATCGACCTTGACCACGACCAGGTGATGAACCTGCAAACTAAGCCAGGCTTCTACGATGAAGTTCTGACTCTGGTGGTTGACGGTAAAGACACCAAAGTTAAAGTGCAGGCTGTTCAGCGTCACCCGTTCAAGCCAAAACTGCACCACATCGACTTCGTTCGCGCTTAATCGCCGAATGGGTTGAACGTAGAAGGGCCGGTTGCGAAACCGGCCCTTTTATTTTGTCTGTTGCCCGCCGGAACGCATCGCCCCGGCCTGGTATTACTTACTGCTGGTGCGGCGTTGAAGCTGTTCGCGCAGGTTAGGTGGTGTTCCTTTGATGGTCAGCGTATCCGTTGCCGGGTCCCAGAAAATGCGTTCACCAAGTAACAGTGCGTCGAAGTTCAGGGTCAGACCGCCGCCGCTGCCGGCAAACTTGGTTAACTGGCGTAACGTACCGCGATCCGCCGGGAAATGTTCTTCCAGTTCATAGCCCTGTTCCTGGGTAAAGGCTTCAAACGTCTTTTCACCCAGCGGAGGGAGCTCGCCTGATAATTCTTTTAGCGCAATTTCTTCGCCCGCCTGAAGCTGCTCATTACAGTAGCTGTAAACCTGCTGACGGTAATTTTGGCGTTCGTTTTTATCCAGATTCGACTCGTCACAGTAGTCATCCACTGCCTGTAACAGTCCCCGGTTTTGCGCCTTGGTATCCAGTCCGACTTCCGCACCCAGGAAGTCCATAAAGAAATCAGAAACTTTGCGCCCGACGCGTCCACGCAGGAAAGTCAGGTAACGGGTGGATTCCGGATTCGTTTCCCATTCGGTCAGATCGATACGTGCCACAATATCGGCATGATTAATATCCAGATAATGGGTACTGCTGATATCCATTTGTTCGTTGACGCGCATACTGGACTGGCTGTTCAACACCGCCACCAGTAAATATTCGACCGCCAGGTAGCGGTACTGAATAAACAGCACCACGCCGCCTTCGGCGAACGGATATTTTGCCAGTTCATCACGCAGACGTCCGGTCGCAGCCCGGCTAAAAGCGAGAAAATCATCGTTACCTTTGCGGCAGTTGCGCAGCGCTTCTGCCAGCTCGCTTTCAGCATTAAACAGCCCGTAAGCTTTACTCTTCGCACTGTAAACACGGTGCAGCTCTTCCACCATCGCTTCGACGGTGTTGGTGGCAGGCAGTAACGAATCACGAAGCACCAGCTCTAACTGATTTTCATCACGTTTAATTAACTGATGCAAGGCAATCTGGTCGATATCCAGACTCATGGTAAACTCTCCTAATAGCACAGGCGCGTATTCAAACACCGCCAGCAGCAGCTTTCAACTCCATGCATCATGCGAACAGTGCGCTTTCGATAAATTTGCGGAAAAAAGTGCGCTGTTCCGGTACTATATCGCCTTTTGAGACGAGATAACTTTTCGCTATGCCACAATCATCCCGTTACAGCGACCAACGCGTTGAACAACTCCTCGCGGAAATGGCGCAGGTTTTGCAAAAAGACCAGGCACCCACCGACCTCTCCCTGATGGTACTGGGGAACATGGTAACCAACCTGATTAACAGCGATGTTGCGCCTGCGCAACGTCGCTCTCTGGCACGTTCTTTTGCTGATGCTCTGCAGGCATCGGTAGACGACAGCACCCATTAATTCGCTGATCTGACGTAAAACTATGGTAACCAACCGACAGCGCTACCGCGAGAAAGTCTCCCAGATGATTAGCTGGGGACACTGGTTTGCTCTGTTCAATATCTTTTTCGCGCTGATTCTGGGTAGCCGCTATCTGTTGGTTGCCGACTGGCCTGCCTCGTTGGCGGGACGTATCTATGCGTACACAAGCTGGGTGGGTCACTTCAGCTTTATTGTTTTTGCCGCTTATCTGTTGATTATCTTCCCGCTGACGTTTGTCGTCATGTCGCAACGTTTGATGCGGGTGCTTTCGACGGTGGTCGCCACCGCCGGCTTAACGTTGCTGATGGTCGACAGTGCCGTGTTCAATCGTTTCCATTTACACCTTAATCCGGTGGTATGGGAACTGGTGATTAACCCCGATCAAAGTGAAATGGCGCGCGACTGGCAGCTGATGTTTATCGGTGTGCCGCTGATTTTCCTGGTGGAGATTCTGTTTGCTACCTGGAGCTGGCAGAAGCTGCGCAGCCTGAACCGCCGCTCTTTTGGCAAGCCGCTGGCAGCACTCTTTATCAGCGCCTTCTTTGCCAGCCACTTAATGTATATCTGGGCTGATGCCAATTTTTATCGCCCGATTACCATGCAGCGCGCAAATTTGCCCCTTTCCTATCCTATGACGGCACGTCGCTTTCTGGAGCGCCACGGTTTGCTGGATGCGCAGGAATATCAGCGCCGTCTGGTGCAACAAGGCGATCCTGAAGCCGCAGCAGTACAGTATCCGCTCAGTGATATCACCTTTGCGGATAAAGGCGCACGCGATAATTTGTTAGTGATTACGGTGGATGGGCTGAACAGCGCCAGTAGTGACAGCGCCCTGCCAGCATTGAACCAGTTTGCCAGCCAGAACGTACGCTTTACCCAACATTTCAGCGCGGGCGATAATGCAGAAAAAGGCCTGTTTGGTCTGTTCTACGGTATCTCGGCCAGCTATATGAACGGTGTGCTGGCACAGCGAACGCCGTCCGCCCTTCTCACCGCATTGAGCACCCAGGGCTATCAGTTTGGCCTGTTCTCATCGGATGGATTTAGTCAGCCACTTTATCGTCAGGCTCTGCTGTCCGACTACACGCTGCCTGCCAGTGAAGAACAGCCCAATGCCAGCACCGTCTCGCAATGGCAAAACTGGCTGGGCGCTCAAAAGAGCGATGGTACGCCATGGTTCTCCTGGGTGGCACTGCATGGCCCGACAGTGAGCGGCGATAACGCCAAAGCACGGCAGCGCAGCTATATGCGTCAGGCACCGGCGCTCAATGATCAGATTCAGGCCATTCTCTCTACATTGCAGCAACGTGACTTGCTGAAAAACACCGTGGTGGTCATTACGGCGCAGCATGGCGTGCCGCTGGATGGCGATCCCGATAATGAAGGCAATCGCCAAATCCTGCAGGTTCCACTGGTTATTCACTGGCCGGATACGCCAGCACAGACGGTGACGCGCCTTTCCGATCATCAGGATGTGATGGTGACGCTGATGCAGCGCTTGCTGCACGTCAGTACGAATCCGGTGAATTATGCCCAGGGTGAAGATCTGTTTGCTGCTCAGCGTCGCCATGACTGGGTCACCAGTAGTGAAGACAACAAGCTGGTGATCACGACGCGTGACATCACGCTGGTGCTGAACAATAACGGGAGCTACCGTGCTTATGACGCCAGTGGAAAAGTGCTGAAAGATCATAAACCGGAGCTGGCGCTATTGTTGCAGGTGCTCACAGAAGAGAAACGTTTTATCGCTAACTGATTAATAATGCGGCAGTTAGTTGCCGGGTAGCTTGCATTCGTGCGAAGAATCAGTAGACTAGCTTTCCAAAGTTCGGCACGTAGCGCAGCCTGGTAGCGCACTGTCATGGGGTGTCAGGGGTCGGAGGTTCAAATCCTCTCGTGCCGACCAAATAATCCCTTTAAAAGCAGCCATTTACGGCTGCTTTTTTTATTGCCTGCGAACTGAGTCAGGCAATATCCATTCTGACAGCCCAGATGCCCACGCCTTTCTGGTATCTGGGCGATCAAACCCTCAGGGCTGCAGATCGATCACCACCATATTCCAGCTGAGAGGCGGAAGTGACACCTGTTTCTGGCGACGCTGTGCATCGGTGACAGTGCGCGGCTGCGGCACCACCTTATCCGGCTCAGTAAAGGTATTTTTAGCGTCCAGCGCATGGCCCGCTAACACGACATGTTGTGATAATGTCCCCTCACCAAACTCATCGAGCACAAAGGTAATGTCTGCCGCATCATGGGCGTGCGTGTTCAACGCGAAGAAGGCGATCTGCTGTTTCTCTTCGTTGTAAACGGCCGCACTCTGAACCTGTCGGGTTTCGCCATGCACGGTGTTCACCGTAGGAACATTGGCAAAATAGCGTAATGCCTGTCCCCGTCCATACTGACTCACCATCTGGAAAGGCCAGAAGATGGTCTGGCGAATCACCTCACCACCGGGGCGGGTGAAAATGGGAGCAATCACATTGACCAGTTGAGCCAGGGACGCCATTTTTACCCGGTCACAGTGATTGAGCAACGAACACATTAGCCCACCGAACGTCAGCGCATCCAGAAAAGTATAAGACTGTTCCAGTAACGGCGGCGCTTCCTGATACAGGTTGTTCGGGTCGATAAAGTGATCCTGCCAGGGCTCGCCTTCGATAGACCAGATATTCCATTCATCAAACGACAGCATCATCTTTTTATCGCTGCGCAGTTTGGCTTTAACATAGTCGGCCGTTGCCGTAATGGTATGAATAAAATCATCCATTTTCTGGAACGAGGCTAAGAAATCCTGTGGATGACCGGTACTGTTTTCAAAGTAATGATGGCACGACAGGTAGTCAATCTGATGATAAAGCCCCTCCAGTACAATGCGATCCCATTCGGGATAGCTGGCCTGAAGCGAATTAGAACTGCCGCATCCGACCAGCTTGATATCCCGATCAACCCAACGCATGATTTTTGCCGTTTCACGCGCTTTTTTAACGTAATCTTCCGCACTCAACTGCCCGGTCTGCCACTCGCCGTCCATCTCGTTACCCAGGCACCAGAGCTTGAAATTATAGGGTTTTTGCCGGCCATGCTGGATACGCAGATCGCTGAGTGCGGTGCCGGATGCCAGATTACAGTACTCAATGAAGTAACCGGCCTCCTGCGGCGTGCCTGTGCCGAGATTGACGGCGATCATCGGCGTAACCCCATACTTTTCGCACCAGGTGGCAAACTCATCTATGCCAAACTGATTGCTTTCTTTGGTCAGCCACGCGTAATCCAGCCTTACCGGGCGCGCTGATTTTGGGCCAATACCATCGCGCCAGTTGTATCCCGAGACAAAATTACCGCCGGGATAACGGACGGTGCTAATCCCCAGCTCTCTTACCCGTTCGCCCACGTCCTGACGAAAACCCTGTGCGTCCGCCGTGGCATGGCCCGGTTCATAGATGCCGCTGTAGACGGCCCGTCCAAGGTGTTCCACAAAGGAACCGTACAGGGCATCGTCCACCCGATCGATGGTGTTTTGTTTTTGAAAAAAGTACTTAATCATTTTCTTCCCTTCTGTTTTCACAATGGATTACAGCTGGAGACTCAGTCGGGATGAGTCGAGAACAGATCGTCTTCAATGGTTTTCATTTTGGCGGTAGTCAGGATATAGCGCGTGCGGACCAGCCACACAGACAGCAGATAACCGACCACGGGAATCCAGACCATCAGTGCGTAAATGCCATCGATCGCGCTGCGGCTTTGTTCGACCACATTGGCCTGATAGCCGGTAAACGACAGAACCCCGCCCACAATCGCGCCACTGACGGCCAGGGCAATTTTGAGTGAAAACAGGTTGCCGGAGGCACAGATCCCGGATAAGCGCTTGCCCGTTTTCCAGTCACCGTAGTCATCGACATCGCCAATGAACGACCACAGGATGGGTGCACCAATCTGATGAATGACAGACAGGATAAAAAACCAGATGAAAACCAGCACACTACTCTGGGCGGGTAAAAAGAAGAACACGATCGACATTGCCAGGGCTGTCGATTTAGCGGCCTGATAAACCTGGACTTTACACCAGCGGTTGGTGAAATACGGGGTAATGTACGAGCCAAGAATACCGGCAATAATGCCGGTACTCAGAAACAGCGTGGCGTAATAGTCGTTCAGTCCCATCACGTATTTTGCGAAATAGATACAGGCCGCGCCGCGTACAAAGGAAGGAATGCAGTCGAGAAACATGGCAAAAACACAAACAACCCACTGATCGTTTTTCGTAATTTGCCGGATGATCGCGAAAATCGACTCCCCGGCATTGCTCTTAGGTGTAATGCGCTCTCGGGTGGTCGCGACGCAAAAAACAAACAGAAACAGGGAGATCACGGCAAACAGCGTGATGACCCAGAAGAAACCAATTTGCCGGTTTCCGTTACCGAAAAACGCCACCATCGGCAGTAAGGTCAGGGTGCAGAACAAGCTGGCAAGCCCTGCGCCCATAAAGCGGAACTGCTGGCAGGAAACCCGTTCCTGCGCATTGGTGGTGATCACCCCGCCCAACGAGCAGTAAGGAATATTCACCCCAGAGTAAAGCAGCGACAGGATGAGATAGGTAATAAAGGCATACATGACCTTTGCATGGCCCTGTAAATCCGGCGTGTAAAACATCACCATACAGCTAATGGCAAAGGGCACGGCAAAACCAATAATCCACGGACGAAAACGCCCCCAGCGCGTCGTGGTTTTATCAATATAAGCGCCGTAAAAGGGGTCGAAAACCGCATCGGCAAAACGTACAACAAGAAATATGGTCGCCACAACCCCCGGTGCCAGTCCAAATATATCCGTATAGAAAAAAGACAAGAACATGGTTATCGGATTAAACAGCATATTACAGGCGGCATCACCGGCCCCAAATCCGGCCTTTTCAACAAAGCCAACGCGACCCGAGCGCACCGGCTGGGCACGATAAGCGGTATCACTGTTTGACGTAATATTCGTTTTCATTTTTCACCTTTCACCTTCCTGAAAAGAGGTGGCGATAAGCATATGTTTTAGAGCTATTTTTGGCCTACGATAACCCTCGCATAAGCAAAATCATGACTATATTTTCCATATATTTAGCTTATGCAGGCATAAAAGCCGGAGGACGTTACCCCATTGTGTAACCTCCTGTGATGGAGAACGGTGTGATTTCCTGTATATAAATATCGTGCTGAATGGCGACAAAAAGATCATTAAGAGGAGAGTAAAGAGGAATAAAACAGAATCGCTTCACTCACCCTCTTGTGGGTTTGAATTAACCAATCATTTAAGTAAAAGAGGTCAATTAAGATATTGTTCAATCGATATAAACCTGATGAAATGCATTATCGTTAAATAATGAAAGCTAAAAATATACAGTGCAGAAACATGCATATTTAATGTTGTAAAAACGCGGTGAAAGTGCCCTTACGGCGGCAACGTACCAGGCTGACCGCCAATACATCCTCAGCGTGCAGCACGTGTTTCCTGCCGCGTGCAGAAAGCAGCCCACCCTCAGTGCATGCGCAGGGCCATCTGCTCTGTCATCGGCTGCCCTGCTGCGGCGGTCTGAAAGCGGCGGTCAGCGCTGCCACCGTGCAACCTCGAAATGACATTATGAATAAATTCCATTAACTTACTCGTCGCAGGAAGCCCAAACGCACGCTACGCTTATCGGCATCATTGGGTTTGTGGTTGAATACAAACAACATTTTCAGGCATACGATTAACATGAATTATTTGAACGACATACAACACTATATTGAAAACAAACCTGCACTTTCTGTTACTATTAACCTCGTTGTGTTGATCGTCGCGGGCCTGGTTGCGCATCTGATTTGTAAGTTTTTTGTGGTAAAAGTGGTGCGTAAGGTGTTTTTTAGTACCCATAAGAAACAGGTGCCGCTCGACAAAGATGTCAGGTTGTCTGAAAAAATCTCTAATTTCATTCCGGTTATCACCGTTTACTTTCTGCTGCAGTTTATGCCGGACTTGCCCGAGCACCTGTTAATCGCGATTAAGACTATCTGCGGCATTTTATTTATGGTTTACCTGTCGCTGTTTTTTAATGAAGTCCTGGAGATTATCAATATCTCCTATGTTAAAAAGTCGAAACGTAAAAATCATTCGATTAAAGGTTATATTCAGGTCGGCAAAATCCTGGTGCATATCATCTCGGCGATTATGATCCTGGCCATTATGTCGAATAAATCGCCAGTGATTATTATCTCCAGTCTCGGTGCGGTGGCGGCGGTGCTGATGTTGATATTTCAGCATACCTTGTTGTCGCTGGTGGCGAATATTCAGCTGTCATCCAATGATGTGCTGCAGTTGGGCGACTGGATTGAAATCCCGGCGAACAACATCAGTGGTGAAGTGATTGATATCGCCCTTCACACCATCACCATTCGCAACTGGGACAACACGCTTTCCCGTGTTCCCACCAAAACCTTTCTTACTGAAACCTATACCAACTGGCAGGCCATGTTCTCATCCGGTGCTCGCCGAATCATGCGCAGTTTTTACATTGATCAGACGTCGATAGGTTTTGTGGACCACGCCATGCTGGAGCCCATGACGCAGATTCGCGGCATCAGTGAGCAACTCTCCAAACTTATGGATGGTCGGGAACTGAGTGCCGTAGGTGACCGCTGGTTTGTTGAAAACGGTATGACTAACCTGATGATCTTCCGTCACTATCTTACAGCCTGGCTGGCTCAGCGAGATGACATCAAAAAAGACATGTATATCGTGGTGAGGTCGATGAAGCCTTCTTCTGAGGGGCTGCCCATTGAAATCTATTGCTTCACGTCATCAATTCTGTGGGTCGACTATGAAAATACTCAATCAACAATCTTCGAATATATCTATGCCATCGCTAACGTCTTTTCATTGCGCATCTACCAGCGCCCGTCAGGAAGCGACCTGAGTTTTCTGGCACAGGAACGTCAGCAACCGGCAACCCATAATGAAGCCCAGACCTGAGAAGCCTTTGCCCTGCCTGCTCTTTTTCAGACGTGAGCAGGGCTAAACAAATTCGGTCCGCCAGGCTGTTCAGCCCCGCCTGGCGCTTATCGTTGGTGTATCGGACTTTCCTGAAAAATTGCGAATAAATACAACATTAATTATAAAAATCATTTATTTATTAATAAAATGCAAATGTTGATTACTTCACAAAAACAACAAATATGACAGCCTTTCATTAAATTGAAACAATTCTGTCATGAAAAAAACGTATTCTGTTTGCTCCTGAAATCGAGGGTACAGATATGATCATCAAAGCTAAAAACCTGAAGGATGCAGAAAACTTACTGCACTCAGGCATCAATAAGGTGGAGCTGGCATACGACATCGGTTGTGACGATTTCTTTCGTCTGGCAAGTCAGTGGTGCGAACGCGGTGCGCGCATCAGTAAAAGCCAACAGCATTTTGTCGTTTCAGTAAAAAACTTCCCCATCCCGCCCAACGATTGATTATAACAAGCTCCCAACCTCACACCGCCTCCCTGTTGTTACGGCCAGGCACCGTGTGATTTCAAGCGCCAACCAGAACTTTTCTAAGCCGCTCATCACTGAGCGGCTTTCTCGTTTCTCAGTGCCCCTGTCTGACGCTCGCCGCCGATGAGCAACGCGCTCAGCACGGTGTGACTGACTGAGCCTGAGACGATCTCAGCAAAAATTATAAACCCGTATCGGTAAGCTTGACGGCATCCAGGCTGGCGTGATCGCGTTCGTTACCCGTTAACTCGTAGAGGACGCCATCGCGCATCTCCAGCAGGCGGTCGGCGTGGATAAAGTAGTGGTCATCATGGCTGATGGCAAAAACGGTTTTTCCTGCAGCCTGCAACGCGGGCAGTAACTCACGATAGAAAACCCGACGGAAATGCGGGTCCTGATCGGCGGCCCATTCATCCAGCAGCAGGACGTCGCGTTGCTCAGCGACGGCCAGCAGCAGCGCCAGCCTTTTACTCTGCCCTTTCGACAACTGCAAATTCAGTATTTTATTCCCTTCAATTTTCAGCTTGTCCTGCATTTTGAGCTTTTCGAGCCATTGCTGAACCCGGCCAGGCGAAGCGGGATCGCCTTTGCTGTCTATCAGACGGTCAAACAAATGCACATCGGTGAAGACCGCTGAGAAGTGTTTACGCCAGCTATCAAGGTCGCTGACATCAACCGGTTTGCCGTCTATTAGCAAGCTGCCGGACTGAGGCCGATAGAGTCCTGTGAGTAACATGGCCAGTGTCGATTTCCCACTTCCGTTACCGCCAATTAAAAACACCAGCTCGCCACGATGAAGCGTTAAATTAATCGGCCCGACCTGGAAACCCTTCTCCCCGTAGTGAAAGGTGATATCACGCAGCTCAAGAGTTTGCCACGCGGTGTCGCCAGAAAAGGCAGGAAAGTCCGGCTCATACGGGGCGAGGTCAAAGCTGTTGAGTTTGCGAAAGGCGACCTGAGCACTGAGTAGCGTTGGAAGTGCCCCAACCGCTGACAGCAGTGGCGTGCGCAGAAACAGCAACGTCAGGGAAAAGGTGGCTGCCACCGCCGTATTGGCCCATCCCAGACTGTTGGCCATGAAAAATACCATGCCAATCGCGCCAAGCATCATGATGTTTGACCAGTTAACGGCACTGAGATGAAAGGTATCGGCACGCACGATATGGTGCCGGTAATCACTGGCATCCTGCTGATATACCTTGTCGTAGATCAGTCTGGCGCGCTCACGGTTAAGCTGGAGCTCTTTGCGTCCCTCTATGACGGTCTGGTAATCGCGATACAGGTTGTCTTCAACATCCCGTAATTTTGCCATGTGCTGATAGACCCGCGACACCAGCATCCAGCCGCCTGCTATCGTCACGACCAACCAGCCGCTGGTCACCAGTAACATCTTCGGGGACAGCCAGGCAAGATAGAGTGCCGATCCCAGCGTGATAATGATTCCCTGAATTAACTCGGGCAAACGAACAAAAGCAAGGGTGATGGCCCGTACATCGCTGGTTAATCCCGCCAGCAGTTGTGCGCTACCAATCTGTTCGATGCGCTCCACGCGCGTGTCCAGGATGCGCTTGATAAATTCACCACGCATACGCCAGACAAACTGATGGCCCAGCCAGGTCAGTGCCAACTGCGAGGCCAGCGTTACCGCCATCAACATAACCACCTGGAACAGGAACGCGGGCAGGACCGTCAGGGAGGTATTAATCGCGACAATCATCTCGCTATTAATAAACGCGATCATGCCAATACCTAACGCGGCACTCAGTAGCGTGAGCAGAATTACGCCAATAAAAGGCCAGCGATACTGGCGAAAAACCACATTTAACAGTGCCATAAAACCTTACCAGACATGAAAATCAGCCAGCAGTGTAAAGTGATGGCAAATGATAGCAATCGTTATTCGCACCTTGTGCGACGGGCTAAAACGCCCGTCGGAAAGTGAGGTTATAGCGAAAGGCGCCGGTGAGCGGATGGATACCGGCCTTAAGCGGTAAGATACCGTGATAGCGCAGGCGCGAAGGCCCGCCCCAGACCACCACATCGCCATGTTCCAGCAAAACCCGCTGAGCATGGTCACTTCGCTCAAAGCCACCGAACTGGAAAACCGCGGGTAAGCCCAGGGAAACGGAGACAATCGGCTGGCGCAAATCTTTCTCATCCTTGTCCTGGTGCAGCGTGAGCTTAGCGCCGGGCTCATAGCGGTTAAGCAGGCAGGCATCCGGATTAAACCCCGGAAAGCCGGCTTCTTCAGCGGATTGTCGGGCCAGCAAACGAAACGCGTCCGGCATAGCTGGCCACTGACGCTGACTGCTGCTGTCCTGCTCGCTATAGCGGTAGCCGCGTGCGTCCGTAGACCAGCCGAAATCGCCGCAGTTGGTCATCGCAACCGACATGCGATGACCAACTGGTGTAATGCGGTGTTCAAACGGATTTTGCGCGGCAATCGCCATCATCGCCTGGTACAGTGCTTCCGCCTCATCGCGGGCGCGGCGGCGTAAAATTACCGCGCCCTCAGCCAGCGGTTCCTGCCAGGGTGAGGCGTCACTAAACAGATCCAGCATAGATGTTCTCTCTGTCAGTCAGATGGAATAATAAAAGCGGAAAACTGGGGCGACATCCAGCTGACAAAGTTGTCTCCTTGCTTGCTGATTAAGTACACCGCCAGTTTCTCTTTGATTGCCAGCGCTTTGGCCTTTTCAGTGCCCAATACCATTAATCCTGTATCCCAACCATCGGCTTCCAGCGCGGTGGTGGCAATCACGGTCGCCGACACCAGCTTATGGTCGATTGGCCGCCCCGTAGCAGGATCGATGATGTGTGAAAGTCGTTTGCCATCCAGTTCATAATAGTTGCGATAGCTGCCTGAGGTACTGATACCGTGCCCCTGCAGATCGACCCGCGCCTGAACGGCATTTTCCCGGTCGGTCGGTTTCTGAATCGCCACCCGCCACGGCTGGTTCTGCGCATTCATTCCACGCGACAAAACAGCGCCGCCCACCGAGACCAGATAATTATTAATGCCTTCCTGCTCCATCAGGCGCGCCAGATGGTCCGTTGCAAAACCTTCTCCCACCGTGGAGAGGTCAACATATAAGCCTGGCAGATCTTTTTGCAGCCACTGCCCTTCTCCTCCCTGAATCACCCGCAAATGTTGCAAGCCAGTCAGGGCTCGGGCCGCGGCGATCTGCTGATCGTCAGGAATATGGCTGGGCTGCTTATCGGGACCAAAGCCCCATAAATTAACCAGCGGACCGACGGTAATATCCATGGCCCCTGCGGTTTTCTTGCCGATTCGCAGGGCAAGCGTCACGATATCAGCCATGTTTTCACTCACTGGCTGTGGCGTCGTGGCACGGCTCTGATTAAAGCGCGACAGCACAGAGGTGGGCTTCCAGGTTGAGAGTTCCGCATCATCGGCATCAAGCCGTTGCTGAATGCGCTGCTGGAGCACGGCTTTACGTCCGGCATCAACCCCTGCCAGGCTAACTCGCCACACCGTCCCCATTGTTTTCCCTTCCAGCACCATGGCGTCTTGCTCTTTTGACGACGGGTTATCACACCCTGCCAGCAGCACCATTGCGGCCACTAACAGCAGATTTATCTTAAAGGTCATCAATATTCATCCGTAACAGGTAATTTATGCATATTTCAAAGCACAAACACTAAGTAAAGTAACTTAAATATGGTTGATAAAACTTATGCGTTCTACCAGACTAGCTCGTTCCGCTCGATCTTGAGGGCGTCAGAAAAAGGAGTAACAGATGATTTTATTAATCCTTGCCGCTGCGTTGGCCCTGTTCGTATTAGGAAGTTATAAAACGTGGCAGCAGCGTCGAAACCGCAATGTGGCGACAGCCTATCTGCGCCGCCGTTGATCGCCTCTGCACCATTTAAGGTCATCCGCCCCTTTATCCGCGCGCTATTGTAGCAAGATCCCCTGTTTTTCCGTGGCTATGAGAGCGGTCGGACTGGCACGATTCCTGCACCAGTTATATCGTCTGATTTGCTGAGAGGTGTGGGATGGAGAAGACAGAGACTGCGATGACTACGATGCAAAACTGGTTGAGTTTTGCTGCATTCACCTTGTCGGGTGTGGCATTCGAGGGGGCGAGATATGGCAACGTTATCGTGCCGCAGGATGAAACTGGGCCAGAACAGATAACGAATGAATAAAACCAGGGAGCGCATTTGCGCTCCCTGTGACTTTTAGAACTGGTAAACCAGCCCTACGCCCACCACGTCGTCGGTATTAATTCCCGCCGCTTTGGTGAAGTCGTTGTCGTCCAGTAAGTTGATTTTGTAATCAACATAGGTCGACATGTTTTTGTTGAAGTAGTAAGTCGCACCGACGTCGACGTATTTCTTCAGATTCTGCTTGCCCCAGTTCTGCACATCGGTACCGCGTGAGTTCACGTAGGCCAGAGAAGGACGCAGACCAAAATCAAACTGGTACTGAGCCACTAATTCCCAGTTATCCGCTTTATCCGCATAACCATAAGCCGTATTCGGCTGGTTACGGCTGGTGCTGTCACCGAAGCTGGTCGCGTTATACGACCGGGTATACATCGCAGCCAGATAAATATTATTGGCATCATATTTCAGACCGCCGGTATAAGCTTCCGCTTTATCACCGCGTCCCAGGATACCCGCAGCATTACCATTCTGGTTGCTGGTACGATCGGACTGGAAGGTTGCGGCACCAATACCGAAACCGGAACCCAGATCATAGGTGGTGCTCAGGCCCCAGCCGTCGCCGTTTTCACCCAGCACATCACGACCACCGCTCGCTTCCGTTGGGTTGTCATTTTTGCCCTGATACTGGACGGCAAAGTTCCAGCCATCGACCAGACCGAAGAAGCCGTTGTTACGATAGGTCGCCATGCCGTTGCCGCGCTGGAACATAAAGTTGTCCGCGCCATAAGTATCACCACCAAACTCTGGCAGAACGTCGGTCCATGCGCCGATGTCATAAGCCACGCCGTAGTTGCGACCATAGTCAAATGAACCTGCATCGCCAAACTTCAGCCCTGCAAAGCCAACGCGGGTATAGCTGTCAGCCGTGCCTTGTGCCTCAGAATTGTTGAGTGCGGCCTGGTATTCCCACTGGCCATAGCCACTCAGTTGATCGGTGACCTGGGTTTCACCCTTGAAGCCAAAACGGACATAGGACTGGTCGCCATTGGCGCTGTCGTTATCCGAAAAATAGTGCAAACCGTCTACTTTGCCGAACAAATCTAATTTATTGCCGTCTTTATTGTATATTTCAGCCGCATTTGCCGATCCCGCTGCTGCCAGTAATGCAGGGATCGCCAGGGAGAGAATGTGACGCTTCATTTTATTACCCTCTGTTATGTGCCTTTTATATTTGCCACTGCAAACCGATGGTAATATCGGTCGGCAAACCATTGTTGTTTCATAGCGAGTAATAATCCATCGTAAAAATGCTACTAAATTTCCGAAACTGTTTCATAATCTGTAAAATTTATTTCCACATGTAAATAACACGGAACTTATTAGCCGCACAGAGTGATAAAAAATAAAGCACAAAATGATAATCAAATCGAAAATAATAGTTATCAGGATGATTTTAATGGGAATATTCCTAAGCACTCAATGGTAAAACTTATTGCGCCCCAGCCAATATACTTACTCCCGCTATCATCATTTATTTCTTATCTTCATTCACCCCGAATGATTTTTTTTTACCCTTATATATCGCCGGGCTTATTGCCCGGCTTTTTTTTGCCTGATCGCCTCTGCTCTGGTTTCATACGCGCTAAATAGCCTTGATTATTGCCGCTTTTATCACCAAATTTATTTGTTGATTTAAGAAAATATAGTGCGTCAGCAGGTAAGGCTTATCAGATAATTAGTCACTTAATGAAACTATAACAGGCCGCCCGATTCGGACTGGCGATATTAGCGCTCGCGCATCGATTCTTTGACTTTATTCAACGGCTTAAGCAAATAGTCCATTACGGATTTTTGTCCCGTCTTAATCTCAACGTTCGCCACCATACCAGGAACAATCGGGAAGCGCCGTCCCGCCCGATTCGTCAGCTCCGCTTTTTGCGTACGCACATAAACCCGGTAATAGAACTGGTCGCGCTTGACCTCATCCTGCAAGGTGTCAGGAGAAACGGTTTCCACCACGCCCGCTAAGTCACCGTAAATCGACGAGTCATAGGCGGTGACTTTGACCACCGCGGCCAGGCCGGGCCGGATATAGGCGATATCACGAGGATTAATGCGGGTTTCAATCAACAATTGATCTTCCAGAGGAACGATCTCCATTATCTTTCCGCCCGGCTCAAGTACCCCGCCGACTGTCGTAACCTGAATATCCTTCACAATCCCACGTACCGGTGAATAGAGCGTCGCGCGCGTCAGCTGATCTTCTTTGCCTGCGGCGACCTGAAGCTGGGCGTCCAGTTCAGCATTGTTTTTTACCTGCTCTTCATGAGCACGAACCAGATAGTCGTTACGCGCCTCATCGATCTTACCGCGCAGATCGCTTACCTGGCGGCGCAGGCGGATCACTTCTACCTGCCCTGCTGCCCCCTTAGCCACCAGCGGTTCAGTTAAACGCAGCTCATCCTGTACCAGCCGTAAAGACTGTTGCAGATTACTGATGGTTTCGGTCAGATTACGGCGGCGCGACTCATACAGTTGCCTCTCGCGCGCCACCAGTTGCGGCTCTTTCTGCGTCTCTGCACTGAAGGTAAGCGGAATCCCCGACAGTTCAGCGTTGAGCCGTTCTGAGGACGCACGCAGCGTGCGCACTCTGGCTTGTACTTCGCCAAAGTTTGACTGAAAACGGGTGGGATCAAGCGTGGCCAGTATCTGGCCCTTTTCGACGATATCGCCCTCATGCACATTGAGCTGCTTAACGATGCCGCCGTCCAGGCTGTCAATCACCTGTGCGCGGGTGGATGGCGTGACCTTTCCGGTGCCTACCGTGACCTCATCAAGAATCGCCATGTGCGCCCATACAAGAAAAATGGCCAGCGCCGCCGTACATAACCAGATGATTGCCGACGTACGCCGTTCATGTTTGGCCAGATCTTTGTCCATCACCACGCTCATGCCGCACCTCCCTGACTGGCATCCGCGACGTTGTGGGTCGCGCGCCGTAAAATCTGATCTTTTGCGCCGTCCGCGATGATGCGGCCGTTTTCCATTACGACAATACGATCGACCATCTTCAACAGAGCGGGACGGTGCGTCACCAGAATCAGCGTGCGTCCACTGATCCAGCCCTGCATCTGGCGGATAACATGCTCTTCAAGCTGCTCATCCATGGAGGCGGTCGGCTCATCCAGCAGCACGACCTGCGGCTGGCGCAGAATCAGTCGGCTGAGCATAATCATTTGCCGCTGTCCGCCTGACAGCCCGCGCCCGCCCTCATTGATAATGCGATCCAGACTGGCCGCATCCTGCTGGACCAGCGACAGTGCCCCACTGATGCGTAATGCCTGTAGCATGTCCTGCTCGCTGGCGTGGGGATTGCCGAGCAGCAAATTCTGCCTCAGCGTGCCAAAAAACAGACGGGAATCGTGGGACAGCCAGCCGAGCTGTCGGCGTAGGTCGGTCGGATCGATATGGGCCATATCCACGCCGTCTACCAGCACTTTTCCCTGACTGGCCTGCGCCTGGCCCGCCAGAATCTTCAGTAAGGTGGATTTCCCCGCACCGACCTTCCCCAAAATGGCGATTTTTTCACCCGGCTTGACGTTCAGCTGCTGCACATTAAGCACGTTCTTTTCGTTTTCTTCGTCGTAGGTATAGTGCACGTTGCGCAGTTCATAATGCCCGGTCAGCGTCGGGCAGTGCGCCATGGTGGCGGAATCAGGTTTATCGAGTGGTTTTTTCAGCAGCTCATCCAGCCCTTTCATGGCGGTTTTGGCGTGCTGCCAGCGTGAAAAGACCATGGTTAACTGCATCAGCGGCGCGATAGTGCGCGAAGAAAGCATGCTACAGGCGACCAGCGTTCCGGTGGTGATTTGTGAGTCCAGCACCAGGTAAACCCCAAACACCAGCATGCCCGCATAGGTCAGTTGCTGCACGGTCGCTGCCCAGCCGGTCAGTCTGGCTCCCCACAGGCGTTGCTGATTACCGATCGCGGCGCTGACCTCATGTGTCTGCTCCCACTGGCGCTGAAAATAGGGTTCGGCTTGCAGCGCTTTGATGTCTTCAATGCCTTCGATTGTTTCAACCAGCACGGCGTTTCGTAGCGCGCCTTCGCGCAATCCGGCTTTCGCCAGCCGCGCCATCGGGAACTGGACTAACATGCCCGGAATAATGATTAACGGAATAGCGGCCAATGGAATCAGTACCAGCCAGCCGCCAATAAACGACATGATAAACAGGAACAGAATGACAAAAGGCAAGTCTGCAGCCGCGCCGACGGTGGTTGAGGTCAGTAACTCACGCACCTGATCGATTTCGCGCAGCTGAGAGATAAAGGACCCGGTGGATTTGGGCCGTGACTCATTGCGGATATTCATTGCCCGGGCAAACAGCATGGCGGAAACTTTTAAATCGATGCGTTTGCCCATCAGGTCAGACACCTGCGTGCGCATCAGGCGAATCAGATATTCAATGGCGGCGGCAATCAGTACGCCGACAAACAGCACCCACAAGGTGGCCTCGGACTGGGCGGGAATCACCCTGTCGTAGACCTGCATTGAAAAGAGAATACCGGCCAGCGCCAGCACGTTACTGATTACCGACGCCACGGAGATTTCCGCGATGCGACGTCCCATGCCGCGAAAGTTTTTCCAGAACCAGTGCGGTTCATAGGGCTGCACGAACTCATCGATTCGGGCATCTCTGCCGCGTGCGGCTACGCCAATCACGCCAATGTCACCCTGCGCTCTGGAGAGCAGACCGGCCAGCTCGCCTTCGCGAATCACGTCACCGCCTTCGCTCAGCCAGTAGCGTGCGCCGCCGTCAGCATCGATCTCTTCCAGCACGGCAACGCTGTTATTTTCCATGACCAGCACAACGGGCGTGATCTCCTGCCGCCAGCGTAGTTTGTTCTGTGGCACCATCGTGAGATGGAGCCCAAGGAGACCACACAGGCGCTCCAGCTGCTGTGCCACCGGCAGGTGTTCAAACCAGCGCATTTGCTGGCGCAGCGTTTTTCCATCTGCAGGTTTGCCGAAACGGGCCGCCACGCGCAACATCGCAGCAATCCAGTTATCGGTCGTCGGGTTTTGTGCACTCATCGTAAACGCCTTTTAAAACGGGTTCGCTATTGCAACGAAGGAAGAAGATCGCCACTGCTTTTTTGACGGTCGATACCCATGATGTCGAGCAGGTTATCAACCGCAGCGGCATAGCGGACGGTGGCATCCCAGCCGTCGTAAAGCGCAGTTATCCGCGCGCTGTCGGCCTGAAAAACATCCTGCTCGACGCTGAGCAGATCATTCAGGCTGCGTTTACTCAGCCGGTATTCATCGGCATAAACGTTGCGTGTATGTTCAGCGCTGGCTAACTGCGCCTCACCCGCCAGTTGACGCTGCTGAGCGCCAATCATGTCGGCGTAAGATGTGGAGGCATTTTGATTAATCGTGAGTTTGGCTTGCTGTACCGCAGCCTGCGCGGCGAGCCTATCGCCTTCTGCTGACTGTGTTTTGGCGTTGACCAGACCGCCCTGATAGAGCGGCGCTTCGACCTGAAGCTGGACTTCATCATCCCAGTATGAGCGAGTGTCATTTTCATAACGTGTCCGACCGGCCTGGACCTTGATGCTGGGCCAGTGCCCCGATTGAGCCTGACGTACCCGCTCCCTGGCGGCTTCCTGCTTGTATTGTGCACTGCGCACCGCAGCACTGCTTTCATAGGCAATTTTGTCCAGGGTAATTTGCTGTTGTAGCAGTGCCTGGGGCAGTTCAGGCAGCGTGGCAGGCACCACGCCGGTCAGGACGGTAAGCTGTGCGTTAGCAGAGCGCAATTGCGCCAGATACTGCTCACGCGTGGCATGCATGGCGGCGATACGTGTTTCGGCCTGCAGGACGTCAGACTGAGAGTTCAGCCCGGCATCCGCGCGCATTTTGGCGATGTCACGCACGTGTTCAAGCGAGGCGATATTGGTCTGCGCGGTAGCGGCCAGCGCCTGGTAGCGTTTGACCTCCAGATAAGACTGCAAGGCCTCTTTAGCGACCTGCGTCATCGCGTCGAATAAACTAAACTGGTAGGCATCCGACAAGGCATGCTGTTCGTCTATTGCGCCATTGGTGCGGCCAAAGTCATACAGCAGTTGGCTCAGCACGATCCCGCCGGAACCATTATTATTCAGGCTGCCAGAGGAGTCGGTTTGATGAGAGCGCCCCGCCGCCCCCTGAAGCGATAGCTGAGGATACCAGGCGCTCTGCGCAGCACTGAGATCGCCTTCACCGATATGAATCTGCGCTGCCGCCTCTGAAATCTTCGGGTTACGTGAGAAGGCGCGTAATATGGAATCTCGCAGCGTTAAAATGGCGACCTGCTCTTCACTCGGTGCCGCTCGCCAGTTAAATTCCGCTTTGGGGAGCGGTGCGGCAAACGCCGCGGGTAATACCACGCCATTCAGGGCGTAAAAAAACAGGGCTAAACGCGCTTTGTTCATTATTCATACCAACAGGTTTTCTTATGATCATTTGAAGACGTCCTGGTGATTTCAGCATACAAAAAAGCAAGGTCACGATGAGCATTACGCATTTTATTGTTAATTTACTTAATGCGTTTAATAGAGACCGCTAAGCGCGAGTTAATATTAATAGTACATATCCCCCAGCGGTTCATTCTAAAAATCACCAATTATCAAATATCTTTACTGAAAGGCGATTTTTTAATCAGTTGCATCCTCCTTTACCAGTTAAGAAAAAATAAACAACAACCTGTTTGAAGAAGTTACAGGGCTTACCATTCTTAAAAGCGGCAATGCAGGATGCCAAAGCGTCAAAAGTAAGGCTGCGGCCAACCCGTCGTATGGATACAGGTAACTGCGCAGAGGTTTCCACGGCCCGCGGGTTTGCGCTATGAGGCCCCCTTTACTCAGACAGGAAGCCTTTACCCGAAACGGCAACGCAAGGCCTGGTGCAGGTTTATAAGCAGGCTGGCCTCCAGCCAGTGCGTCCATTTTGCGCATCGCTCACAGAGCGTGGCGGCCCGCAATTTTGCAGAAAAAAGCAGCGGGTGCTTACGCAACCGCTGCTGTGAGTCACTGCTTAACTACGATGTGGCAATTTAGACGACGTGTACCTGCAGATTGTGCTGGACCAGCACATCCCCAAGCGTGTTGTCATTGGTGAGTGCCGAGTTATGGTAGACCTCATAGGACTGGCCATTCACCATGCGCTCTCCACTGATCTCCCACGTACCGCCCAGGCTGTTAACCAGGGTGACCAGGCTGCCATCTGCCCCTTTAATCATCAGATCATCGCTCTGTTTGTCAGTAATATTCAGTGCCTCGTTGAGATCCAGTTTCACTGAATTCGTCCCGCTCTGACCGAGATCGAGCACTTCAATATTTTCCACTTTCAGACCAAGATCGGTCAGATCCAGCGTCAGATGTTCACCGTTCAGCACCAGCGTATCGGTACCGGCTCCGCCATCAATATGGTTAAAGTGCAGATCGCTTACCGTGACCGTATCAGCACCACTGCTACCGTTGACCGTTGCACCTTCTGACGTCGTGCCATCGGCCAGCGTAATCACCACGCCTCCAATGCTGTAGCTTTCCTCTGCTGGCGTTTGATCTACTGCGGTTTCAGCCACGGCAGCCGCCGCGACAGCCGTATTCTCCTCCGCCGCACTGACCGGCGCGGCCACATCGGCCTCGGTAGTCAGGGTTGAAGCCACATGCACCGTAGGTGTTGCCTGTTCAGTGGACTGCGTGTTGTGATGCGTATCCAGACTGGACGCAGCACTGTCGTCCACCACCGAGAACAGCGCGACGGATTCGGTGGCCGACGTGGTGGCCACCGGCAACACAGCACCTGCCAGCAACGTATTGGTTGTGGTGTAGCTGTTACCGGCCACATCCGTAATGGTGATCTTAGCCAGCGTATTTAAGGACAGCAGCAGTCCACCTACCGACAACAGCGAAGGGCTGAAGTTAGCGGAGTAACGTCCCAGCGCATCCGTCGTGGTATTGATCGTCGGTCCGTTGTTGCCGTTCGCCAGTAGCAAGGTGACGCTGACTTTTGTACCCTGAGCCGCGTTAAGCGAACCCCCTTGCACGGTGAGTCCATTTACCAACGATGACACTACGCTCAGAACGGGGTCCGCGCCCACAAGGGGCTGGTTGTGCGACAGTGCCGTAAAGCTACTTGTGGTCGTGGTGCTGTTACCGCCCACATCGGTGACGGTGATGGCAACAGAATGGCTTCCGTCTGCAATGCCTTTCAGGGTGGCTGACGGCACACTTATTGTCCATGTACCGTTACTGCCTATCGTGGTCGTGAAAATATTACCCGCCACGTTAACGGAAACCTGCCCCCCAACCGCATTACTGCTGGTGCCGCTGATGGTTTCTGCAACATTCGCCTCAGTGATATTCAGATAACCATCACCACCGAAGTAGCTGTTGATGCCCGCCGTTGGCGTAGTCCGGCTGGCGACGCCCAGCGGAGCCGATGCATTGCCCGTGTTACCCACGCCGTTTATCACGCTGGCCGAGATGGTATAGAGCCCATCTGCAATCGCCGCGAGACTGGAAGCAGCGACAGGAATACTCCAGTTTCCATTGCTGCTGACCGTGGTCGTAAAGGTCTGGTTGCCAATCGTCACCTGCACCACCGAACCTTCGGCGTTAGTGGCTGTACCGCTGATGGTCTGGGTAGTTTTAACATCCGCCACGTTCAACGCGTTATCGCCAAACAGCGAGGTAATCGTCAAGGCAGGCGCGGTGTTACTGATGACGCTCAGGCTACCGCTGCCCGTCACAGTATTGCCGTTAACATCCGTGCCGGTCACCGCAACGGCTTTAACGCCATCGCTGATGCCCGTCAAATCGGTTTTTGGCACGCTGATTGTCCAACTGCCGCCGCTGATGACTTTCGTTGAATAGGTGATGCCGTTTAGCGTTGCACTGACTGTCGCCCCCGCAGACAGGTTTGATGTGCCGCTGATGGTCTGGTTAGAAGCCAGATCGGCGGCGCTCAGAATGCCGTCACCAAACACGGTATTGACCGTCAGAGAAGGCTGAGTCAGGGCCAGCTGCACGCCCGCGCTGGTGGACGTAGTATTACCCACAGCATCGGTTACCGAGGCACCCACCGTAAAATTACCGCTGAGCAGGGTTGACAGAATCGCCGGTGAAACCGTTGCCGAGAAGGTGCCATCACTGTTGACCACCGCTGTTAACGTGGTGCTGCCAATCGCCAGCCTTACCGTACTGCCGGCGGCTACGCCGGTTGCGGTGCCGCTAACCGTCTGGGTTATCAGCGACTCGGCAATATTCAGTACGCCATCCCCAAACAGTGGGTTGAGTGTCACTTTAGGTAAATTGTTGATACCTACAATGGCAGAAGCTGAACTGTTGGCGGTATTACCGGCGCTGTCCGTAACGCTGACGCCGACCGTCAAGGTACCGTCCGTCAGGCCCTGGAGCAGCCTTGGCGTCAGTGCCACCGAATAGTTGCCACTGGCGTCGGTTGCCGTGACGATTTGCTGACCACCCACGGTCACCACGACACGAGAACCTGCTTCTGCACCGCTCACGACGCCACCAATGGTCTGCCCCAGCAGCGCATCGGCGGCATTCAGCAAGCCGTCACCAAACAGCGGGCTGATGGTAAGCGTAGGCGCAAGAGTATCCACACGAATACCGGCACTGGTGGAGGCGGTATTTCCTGCTGGATCGGTGACCGTTGCGCTAACGGTGAGATTACCCTGTGCCAGGGTGCCGAGAATATCCGGCGTTACGGTGGCGGTGAAAGCCCCGTTGCTGCCCACTGTTGCCGTTACCTGGCTGTTACCCACATTCAGCGTGACCAGTGAACCTGCAGCAACGTTGTTCACCACGCCGCTAATGGTCTGGCTGGTGGCAATATCGACCAGGTTAAGCACACCATCGCCGAACAGTGACGTCAGGTTGATGGTTGGGGTTTGCGTAAAGATACCGATAGTCGCGCTGTTGCTGGCGACATTGCCAACGGCATCGGTAACGGTAACGCCCAGGGTCAGATTACCATCAAGTAACGACGTCAGATCGCTGGACGGCAGCGTCACGCTCCAGTTACCACCGGCCTGAACCGTGGTGTTATAAGTGTGAGTTCCCAGGATAACGGTCACGCGTGAACCTACCGCCGCGTTCTCAATCACCCCGCCAATCTGTTGATTGACCGCCGCTTCGGCAATGTTCAGCAAATTATCACCGCCAAACAGGCCGGTCAGGTTACCCACTACAGGCACGGCATCGACAATCGCGGTGACCGTTTCGCCAACGCTGCGGGTGTTGCCTGCCGCGTCGGTTAGCGTCACGTTCACAGCCAGTTCACCATCGCTCAGCAAACCCAGGACAGATGGCGGCACGACAATCGCCCATTTACCGTCCTGACCGACAGTGCTGGTCAGCGTGGTGCCGCCAAGCGTAACCGCGACCGTTGCGCCTACACCCGCCGACGTTGCTGTACCGGTAATGGTCTGAGCAACCGTCGTGTCGATCGCGCTCAGCGTGCCATCACCAAACACGGAATCAACCACCAGCGTTAAGGCGGCGTTAACCACCTTGTTCACGGTGATAGTGGCATCCGTTTGATTACCCGCCTGATCGTTGACGCGAACGCCAAACACCAGTGCACCATCATTGAGGCTGGACAGCACCTCCGGTGTTAAATCAATGCTCCAGACGCCGTTAGCGCCAATAACACCTGTCGCGATGGGGGCACCATCTCCGACATACAGAGAAATGGTTTGTCCCTCTTCTGCCCCCGTTGCACTGCCCGTTAACACCTGCCCGACGGCAAGATCGGCGGCATTAACCAGGTTATCGCCGAGGAAGCTATCAATCTCAATCAATGGTGCGGTCGTATCAACGTCAATATTACGGCTGGCGGTACCTGTGTTACCGGCGGCATCGGTCAACTGCGCAGTAATGGTCGTTTCACCGTTGGCCAGTGCCTGCATATCGCTGGCTGGCACGCTGGTGGACCAGGTTCCGTCGCTCTGGACGATCCCTGTGTAGGTTTTACCGTTCAGCGTCACGGTCACCGTGCGGCCCGTTTCGCTGGTGTCTGCTGTACCACTGATCGTCTGACGCGTTGAACTCTCACTGGCGTTAACCACATCATCGCCTGCGAAGCTGTTAATCGTCAGTGTAGGTGCCGTCAGATCGATCTGAACCGTACCGCTGGTGGACACGGTATCCGTTCCGTCGGTGGCGTTGACGGTGATGGTGACAGGTCCGTCAGTGCTCCCGAAATCGCTGACCGGCAGCGTTGCCGTGGTCCAGTTACCGTTAGCGTCGATCGTAGTGCTGTACTCCACCCCGTTGATCACGACGGTGACGACGCCGCTATCCCCCAGGTTTTGCGATGTTCCGCTGACCACAACGCCGCCCGCCTGCTGATCGACCGTACTGATGATATTGTCACCCGACACAGTGCCCAGCGTGACGAGCGGGCCTGGTGGCGGTGTCAGGTCAACCTGTAGCGTCAGATCCTGGGTGACCGGATTACCTGCCAGATCGCTAACGGCAAGCGTTAAGGTGGTGGTCGGTTGTGTAAAGGTGCTCATTTGCTCTGGCGTCAGCGTCAGGCTCCAGGCGCCATTCGCGCCCACGACCGCCGTACCCAGCACGGTGCCGTTATAGGAAACGGTTAACTGTGTGCCGGTTTCCGCGCCCTCAGCGACCCCGGTCAATACCTGAGACTGAATACTCTCGGCGTAATCAAGCGCATTATCACCCGCAAACGTCACCCCGGTGATCGAAGGTGCCGTGGTATCGATCACCAGCGATTCGCTGAGCGTCGTACTGTTTCCGGCGGGATCGGTGACGGTGATGGAAACCGGATAGGTGCCGTCGGTAAAGGCTTCCAGCTGCGCGTTACTCAACGGCAATGTCCAGCTCCCGTCCGCCGCGATCTGGGCATTGAACGTGGTGGTGCCAATGGTCACCACCACCTGTTGCCCGTCACCGGCCTCACCAGTACTGCCCGTCAGAGAGATGCCACTCGTCACGTCAGCGGCGTTGACATAGCCGTCACGTGGCAGCGGATCGACGCTCGGTGCCGGCGGGGTCAGATCGGCGTTAAAGGTAAACTGCGCGGTGGCGGGGTTACCCGTGGCATCCACCACATTCACGGTGACGCTGTGGGGACCCGTGCCAATCGCATTTAATGCATTAGGCGGAATCGTGACGCTCCAGTTGCCATTCGCATCGACCGTCCCAGGATAGCGTGTTCCGTTGAGATCCACGCTGATGCTTACTGCCTGGTTTGCACCGGTGCTGCCGGTCGTACCGGTCAGCGTTACGCCTGCAGCGGCCTCGCTGATGTTCAGCACATTGTCGCCACCAAACTGCAGGTCGGCAAAGGTTGGCACAGGAACGGTGACGGCGGTGACCACATTAAGCGTGGTGCTGTCGGTATTGCCCGCAATATCCGTGGCGGTGACGGTAATCACATGGCTGCCGTTAGGGATCTGCGCCATTTGATCGGGCGTCAGCACCAGTGACCAGCTTCCGTCAGGCTGAACGGTGGCACTGAGCGGCTGATCGTTATTAAAGCCGCTGAGGATGACCGTTACCGTCTGACCATCCCCACTAATGCCTGTCGAACCGGTAAGCGTCTGATTTTGTGCTGCTTCACTGGCATTCAATGCGCCGTCACCGAATGGCAAATTGAGGCTGACATCTGGCAGCGTTTGTATGGCAACCACGATGTTGCTGTTGATGGATGCCGTATTGCCGTTGGTGTCTGTCACGGTCAGCGTGACCGGCCAGTTACCGTCTGGCAGTGACTGCAATAAGGTTGAAGGCAGACCCAGTGACCAGGTCCCATCACCATTGATGGTCGCGGCATAGGCTGTGCCGTTAACCGTTACCGTAACGGATGCTGCATTATCGATATTCAGGTTGCCGCTTAACGTGCCATCGGTTTGCGCTTCGACAGCGTTGATACGACCATCACCAAATGGCGTATTGATCGTCGGCAGCGCAATGGGGGCAGTGGCCGTTATGAAGTCTTGCGTGGCAGTCGCCGAAGTATTTCCGGCACGGTCAGTGGTGGTCACGCTGATCGTGTGCGTTCCATCCGCCAGCCCGGCTATCACGTCTGGCGGCAGACTGGCGCTCCAGTTGCCGTTCGCATCAATGGTCACGTTAAGCGGTGTGCCATCTACGCTGACGCTGACGGTTTGTCCGTCACCAAACGGCGCCGTGCCGGTAATTAACTGCACCGAGGCCGCTTCGCTGGTATTGATGATGTTATCGCCAAACAACGTTGGGGTTATCGTTGGATCGGCCAGTGTCGTCACCAGGATCTCTACACCAGCGCTGACTTCAGCTGGATTCCCTGCTGCATCGTTGGCGGTGACAACCACCTGCGTTGCACCATCTGGCAATACGTCCAGCGCGCCCGGTGCCAGCGTTAAGGTCCAGGCACCGTTGGTGCCGACCGCCGTATTAAACGTCTGATCGCCGATCGTCACCGTGATCGGGGTGCCCTCTGGCAGATTGGTGGCATTGCCGCTGAGTGTAAGCTCGCCCGCCGCATCAGCCTGACTGACAAGCCCATCACCAAACGGCGTATCCAGCGTCAGCTCAGGCAATGTGCGGAAGGCCACATCCAGCGTGGTGCTGTTATTGGTCGTGATATTACCGTTGACGTCCGTGGCGGTAATGGTGAACGTCTGGCGTCCATCATTAAGTTGCTGCAAATCCGCAGCCGGGATCGCCAGTGACCAGGCGCCGTTACCGTCTGCAAGGGTGGTATAAGTGATCTGATTCAGCACGACGGTAATCTGCGCGCCCGGATCGCTGTTGCCATTGACGGTTAAATCCTGCAACGACTCCGCCTGGTTAAGTGACGCGCCTGCGCTCAGGTTGATATCGCTCAATACCGGCAGGGTCGTATCAACAGACACATTGTGATTGGTCAGGGCCGTATTGCCTGCCACATCATCCGCCGTGATGACAAAGGTTTGTTGTGAACCAGAAGGCAGGCCACTCAGGGCTGAAGACGGCACTGACACCGTCCAGTTGCCGCTGGCATCCACCGAACCGGTATAGCCGACGCCGTTCAGCGTGACGGTCACTACCGTTCCTTGCGCCAGATGCGTACTGCCGCCGCTCACGTCAAGGTCCGAACCCGCTTCGATTGCGTTAATAATGTCATCATTGGCGACCACGTCCACACTCAGCGTCGGCTGGGCCGCGTCACTGGCGATGACATTCAGGGTTACGTTGCTGCTGGTCGGGTTGCCTGCAGCGTCGGTGGCGCTGACGACGACGCTCAGCTGTCCGTCAGGTAATGCACTCACATCCGCCTGCGGGACGGTAATTGTCCAGCGGCCATCATTCTGCACTTCACCCGTATAATTCTGACCATTCAGCGAGACAGTTACCACCTGACCCGCCGTCAGATTAGTACTGCCGCCGCTGATGGTTAACTCTGCAGCCGCTTCAACCCGGTTAACATAATTATCATCGCTGATGGCATCAACGGTCAGTACAGGCAATGCCGCGCTGTCTGCAACGCGCGTCAGCGTCTGGGTTAACGCCGTCTGGTTGCCTGCGGCATCCGTCAGCGTAATGTCCAGCTGATAGGTGCCATCCGGCAAGCCCTGCATCACGCTGGCTGGAATCTCAAGACGCCAGGTGCCGTCCGACAAAACCAGCGTTTGATAGGTTTCACCCTGCAGTGTCACCGTCACCGTTTGCCCTGCATCGGCCAGCGATGCGGTGCCGGTAATCGGAATATTTTGCTGGATTTCCAGCGCGTTAATCTGGTTATCACCGGTAACAGGATTAAGGCTGAGTTCAGGTGGTGTGAAGTCGACCGTGACCGACGTGCTCAGGCTGCCGCTATTGCTGCCCGTGGCATCACTGACGTTGACGACGACCGTATTCGCGCCTTCAGGCAGTGCCTGCAAGACTGCGCTGCTAAGCGTGACCGTCCAGTTACCCTGTGCATCCACCGTTGCCGCATAGTCATTACCGCCCAGTGTGATGGTCACAATCTGGCCCGCACCGGTGAGACCGGTCGTGCCCGTGAGCGTTTGTTCGCTGGCCGCCTCGACCTGACTGATATAATCATCGGCAAATGGCGTATTAATGCTTATCGCTAAGGTTCCCGTCGCGACCGTAATATCACGGGTTTCTGTAAAACTGTTGCCCGCCGCATCGCTGACGGTCACCGCCAGGGTATAGCTTCCCGCCGCAACATCGGCAAGGGCACCCGCGGGCAGAGTAAAGCTCCAGTTGCCGTTCGCATCGACCGTGGTATTCCACACCTGGTTATTGAGGGTGATGGTCACCACCTGGCCTTCACCGGCGTCACTGCTGCCGCTGAGCACGATGGGCGCGGTGCTTTCTGAAGCGTCAACGATATTATCCCCGGCGACCGGGTCCAGCGTCAGGTTTGGTGGCGTGAGATCAACGTTAACATTACCGTCTACCTCACGGCTGTTACCCGCGGCGTCAGTGACCGTAACCCTGTAGTTGGCGCTGCCTTCATTCAGTGTAGTTAAGGCATCGGCAGGAATACTCACACGCCAGTTACCATTGCCGTCTACCGTACCGTTATAAACATTGCCGCCCAGTGAAACACTGACGGTCTGACCCACACCGCTTACGCCCGTGGTTCCGCTCAGCTGTTGTGTGCTGGAAATATCAGCGGCATTGAGGGTGCCGTCACCGAATGCCGTAATCACGACAGGATTAGGCAGGTTGTTGATCGCAACGTTTAAGGTGCCTGAGCTGCTCAGGGCGGCACCCGTCGTGTCCGTCGCTGTCACCGTCAACGTGGCAGGACCATCCGCCAGGCTCGCCAGCGCAGCAGCCGGGATGATCACGCTCCATGTACCGCCAGCGGAGACCACGGCGTTATAGGTGACATTATTAAACTGCAGCGTGACGGTGCTGTCTGGTGCCACATTGACGGTGGTTCCCGTGATGATTAACGGCTCACCGGCTTCGCTGGCATTCAGGAAGTTATCACCGCTTATGGTATCCAGCGCCACGCCAGATGCATTGCTGTTAACCGTGAGAGCAAGATCCGCTGTCGTGGTATTTCCTGCTGCATCGCTGACGGCAACCGTGTAGGTGGCACTGCCATCCGCCAGGGACGACAGAACGGTAGCTGGCACCGTCAGCCGCCATGTTCCATCTGCCTGAACGGTACCGCTAAACACATCGCTACCCACGGTCAGTGTCACCACCTGCCCGGCCTCGACGTTCGTCGTGGTACCCGACAGTTCCTGATTAACCTGGCGTTCCGCCCCATCAATCAGATTGTCACCGGCAAAAGCATTCAGCGTGAGTGTGGGTAATGAAGCCGCATCTGCCTTGACCGTCAGGTTGCTGGTATCGGTCGTGACATTGCCCGCCGGATCGGTGGCGGTAATGGTTAAAGGATAATTGCCGTTGGTCAGCCCATTGAACGCAGCAGGCGGTACTTCCAGCGTCCAGCTACCGTCTGGATTGGCGGTGGTGCTGACCGTTGTGCCGTTAATATTCGCCACGATAATGGCATTGCCTTCGCTGTTACCGCTCAAGACCAGTGGCTGTTGAAGTTCAGCAGCATTGAGAACGCCATCACCAGACGGCGTAGCCACCGTCAGCGCTGGCGGTAAGGTATCTACTGTGACATTGCCGGACGCATTGCTGGTGTTACCGGCAATGTCGGTAACGGTCACTGTATAAGGCACCGTTCCCTGGGGTAAGGCGGTGAGCACGCCAGAAGGAATATTGACCTGCCAGTTACCGGCGTTATCGACGATACCGGTGTAGTTGACGCCATTAAGACTGACGACAACACGCTGCCCTTCTCCGGTTACACCACTGTTGCCGGTGATAAAACCGCCCGCTGCCGCTTCACTGGCATTCAGTACGCCATCAACAAAGGCATCACCCGGTGTGGCAACCGGCACGTCCGTCGCCACGACATTAATATCTGAGGTACTGGTCGCCAGCGTATTGCCGTCAGCGTCAGTGATGGTGGTCGTCACCGGAAGTGCACCGTTGGGTAATCCCACGAGGCTGCCGGCCGGCAGCGTAACCGTCCAGTTGCCATCCGCACCCACCGTACCGGTGTAGTTCGTGCCGTTAACGTTGACGTTAACAATGCTGCCCGCCGGAATATTGCTGGTGCTGCCGCTAAGCACCACCTCGCTTGCCACGTCATCGGCATTGAGATAGTTGTTGTTGCCTGCAGGAGCCAGAGCAACGCTGCTTCCCGTTGCGTCAACCACAAAGTTAAGCTCAGTGCTGGTCGTGTTACCTGCGGCATTCACCACGGTGACGGTCAGGGCCTGATTACCCTCATTCAGGGTTGCCAGTGCGGCTGGCGGTATACTGATGCTCCAGTTTCCGCTTGCCTCAACGGTGCCGCTGTAAGTGACACCGTTAATGGTTACGGTGACTTGCTGGCCGGCCTCTACGTTAGTCGATGTGCCGGTAAGGGTTTGAGGGAGTTTTTGCTCTGACCCATCCAGCACACCGTTGCCAGCAAAAGTCCCGCTGTCAACGCTCAGCGTGGGTTGCACTTCTGGTGCTGTGGCGACATTCAGCTCGCTGGTGTAGGTCGTCTGGCTGCCATTCGCGTTGGTGATGGTCACGGTAAAAGGATTATTACCCGAAGGCAACGCAGCCAGATCGGACTGATCGATGCGTAACGACCAGCGCCCATTAGTCGTGACAAACGTGCGATAGAACCGGCCATTGAGTGACATGGTGACCTGATCGCCATTCTGACCGGTACCGCTCAATACCAGCGGTTGCGTCAAATCGCTTACGCTGAGCGTATTATCGCCGCCCACGGGGTCCACGCCCAATGAGGGTGGCAGCGTATCAATAGTTACGGTGCTGGTCTGGGTAACCACGTTTCCGGCCTGATCGATTGCGCTAACGATCAGTGAATTGTTACCCTGGGGCAGCACAGCAAGATCGCCCGCGGGTAGCGTCACGCTCCAGCTGCCGTCGCTGTTAACCGGAACATCGTAGGTTTTGCCACCCAACTGAACCTGGACCTGTTGCCCGGCACCGGTAATCCCGGTACTGCCGCTCAGCACCTGATCGCTGGCGGTGTCCAGGTTGTTAATCACCCCATCGCTCACCGATCCGGCATCCAGGGTAATGGCTGGCAGGGTCGTAGCCTGCAACGTAACGTCTGCAGTATCGGATAACAGATTACCGTTGGCGTCTACCGTACTGACGGTGATCTGCTTCAGCCCATCGCTTACCCCGTTAAACGCGGTTGACGGAATGGTGACGGACCAGAGACCATTCGCATCTACCGTTCCGTTGTAATTAACGCCATTAAAATTGACCGCAACCTGCTGCCCTGGCGAACCACCCGCGATCGACCCTTTTACGGTTAATCCTTGTCCTGCTTCAAGGGCATTGAGGAAGCCATCACCGCCCAGTGGCTGCGATATGGTCAATGTACCAGGCGTACCCGTTGCCGGTTCGACGGTAATGGATTCATTATTGGTTGCACTGGCGCCTGCACTATTGCTGACGCTGACGTCAATGGTGGTGGAACCGGCTGCCAGCGCCCCGAGCGCTGCGGATGGCACCGTTACGCTCCAGTTGCCGTCTGGCCCGACAGTGGTGTTGTACGTCTGCCCGCCCAGCGTTACGGTGACGGTCCGCCCCGCCTCGACGTTGGTGGTGGTGCCCGATACCAGCTGATCGCTGGCCTTCTCGGCGTTATCCAGTACGTTGTCACCGGCGAAGTTGTCTACCGTGATGGTCGGTGGGCCCGGTGGTGTAACCGGGGCATCCACCGTAACGACCTGCTCTGCGCTGGCGGTAGTGCCTGCCGCATTGCTGACGGTGACGTTAAGCGTGGTGGTGCCTGCCGCCAGCGCGGTCAGCGCCGCCGACGGCACCGTCACGCTCCAGCTGCCGTCTGGCCCGACGGTGGTGGTGTACGTCTGCCCGCCCAGCGTCACGGTAACGGTCTGGCCCGCCTCGACGTTGGTGGTGGTGCCCGACACCGGCTGATTGCTGGCCTTCTCGGTATTATCAAGAACGTTGTCACCGGCAAACGGATCAACGGTCAGCGTCGGTGCGCCCGGCGTGGTAACCGGAGCATCCACCGTCACAACCTGCTCTGCACTGGCGGTAGTGCCCGCCGCATTGCTGACGGTGACGTTAAGCGTGGTGGTGCCCGCCGCCAGCGCGGTCAGCGCCGCCGACGGCACCGTCACGCTCCAGCTGCCGTCTGGCCCGACGGTGGTGGTGTACGTCTGCCCGCCCAGCGTTACGGTGACGGTCTGCCCCGCCTCGACGTTGGTGGTGGTGCCCGACACCGGCTGATCGCTGGCCTTCTCGGTATTGTTCAGTACGTTGTCACCGGCAAACGGATTAACGCTAAGGGAAGGTGTATTGGGTGTGCCTGGCGTTCCCGGTGTACCTGGAGTTCCTGGCGTAGCCGCGTTGTCTTCTCCGCCACCACCACCACCGCCACGGCGGGTGCCGAGTGCAGCGCCCGCAAGACCCAGCAAGCCGACACCACTCGCCGTCATCAGGCCGGTGGAAATATTGCTGTTATCTGCCAGCAGAAGCGGCTCCACGCTATCCAGCGACTCATAGCTGGGCGTCACGGTTGTCGTGGCTAAATCGGTTGCACCAGCCGTGGTGGGAAAGAGCGCATGATCGGGCGGGTTCACGCCATCGTCAAAGACAAGTTCACTGTGATCGCCTGCGGCATCATCCAGGAAGAATTTTTTGTAGCGAACAGAACTTCCGTCACGCATCTGGACGATTAAATCGTCGCCCTGACGCTGGTATTGTACGACGGCCTCACGTGTCCCGTTGATGCGTACAACGCTGGGTTCACTGAGCGTAATCGTTTGTGTTATGCCGCCGTTGACCTGAGACGTGAGCGTACCATTTGCACGAGAAATGATATCGACGCGACTTTGAGTGAGTTCTGCCATCTTGACCTTGCTCCACCAGAATATCTAATTAGCTGAAATGTAAAACCATAAAAATAAGTTATGATTTCACATTGACGTTTTTTCATGCTGTGTATCAGAAAACGTTTCAGTCTGGTGTGGGCAGTGCGAGAAAAAGACACAGAAAACCGACCATGTCCTAAGCATTTACTTTATTTTTTAAAATTCTTGTTAACCGATGTTCATAAACAGCAACACCATGCAATCAATAGTTAACTTATCGCGTTTAAAAATCAATCATAAGATGCAGTTTTATTTATGAATTAATCAAAATAACATTAGCCATATTTGTGATTAATCAGCAGAGCACAGGGTGGGAAAGATGATCTCCCATGTCAAAACATTGCTAAATGTTTCCAGTAAATAGCAAAAGTGACGGAAAAGACTCTCTTTTTTGGGTTCTTTGCTTTCTGCCAGATACTCAAATTCAGCTAAGCTATTCACCTTGCGAATTTGTGATGAAGATCGTCCTGGAAAGGGAGCTGTTTTGGGTTTATTCGCGGGCTTTGCCAGGAAAGTTCTGGAAAACACATCCATCAGGATAAAAGTCGGTACACTGGCTTTTCTCATGACCTGTTACAGCAGGCCGGTTAACCTGTTAAACCTGTGTTCTCACAGCGTTTTACAGGAAATTGATGCTACACTTTTCTGCTTTGCTACTGATGAATTAGAGCCATGACAGCACTGGATGCCGCAAAATCAAGCCAATCTGACAGCCGCCTGAGCGGGGGCACCCGTACTATTTTTTTGATCAACGGATTGGGGATGTCTGCCTGGGCTCCGTTGGTGCCCTATGCACGCGATCGATTGCACTTAGATGGCGCCTCATTGGGTGCGCTTTTGCTGTGTCTGGGAATTGGCTCACTCCTTGCCATGCCGGTGACCGGCACCTTAGTGGCGCGCTTTGGCTGCCGCAGAGTGATCGTCTGTTCGACGTTAGTGGTGTTATTCATGATGCCGCTGCTCGCCACAGTGCAAACACATTTGTTAATGGCAGCAACATTGATGCTGTTTGGTGCCGGACTGGGCATGCTGGACGTCGCCATGAACTATCAGGCGGTAGAAGTGGAAAAAGCATCCGGCAGACCGATGATGTCGGGCTTCCATGCTTTTTTTAGCCTGGGCGGTATTCTGGGTGCCGGTGCGGTTAGCCTGCTGTTAAGCCTGACGTTTACCCCGTTAATAGCCGTGTTAATCATTATGGCCGTGATGGGGGTACTGTTGCTCTGGCGTCTGCCAACCTATATGAATCAGCGCTTACATCAGCCCGATCAGTCGTGGCTGGTGATTCCGCGTGGACGCGTCGCCTTTCTGGGCATGCTGTGTTTTATTCTGTTTTTAGCGGAAGGAGCCGTGCTCGACTGGGGCGCACTTCTGCTGTTACAAAACCCCTCAATGACAACGGCGCATGCCGGGCTGGGCTATGCCCTGTTTTCCGTCGCCATGACGATTGGACGTTTTAGCGGCGATAAAATCATTCACCGCGTTGGCCGCTACCCGGTCATGTTGATGGGCGCGCTGGCGGCGGCTTCAGGCATGACCTTAGCCGTGCTCCTGCCCTGGCCAGAAGCCTCACTGCTGGCTTTCTTACTGGTGGGTTTTGGTTTATCGAACACCGTGCCCATGTTATTTAATTCGGCAGGTAATCAGCATGATATGCCGGCGAACCTGGCGATTTCTGCCATGACAACGTTGGGATATGCAGGTATTCTTTCTGGTCCGGCGTTGATCGGGTTCATTTCTCAATGGATTAGCCTTAGCGGTGCATTTTTGCTTATTGCACTGTTATTGTTAGCTGTGGCTGTCAGTGCGCGCAACGTTGCGCGATAATTCAGGTATCTGAGCGCTATGTTGTATAAGTTTCCGCTGACATCCGGTAATGTCACTCGCTTTTTTATCGTATTTAATCTGGTGCTGTTACTGGCGCTGGGCTTTATGGTGCAAAATTCCGTCAATGCCTGGTTGACGGATAAACGTTATGCCATGGCGGATATGGCGCGTGATATTCAAAAACGCATTGATGCCTATCGCTTTGTGACCTGGCAGATCTATGAAAACCTGTCGACCAGCGCCGCCGGATCGACACCCGCCACGAATTTACAAGAGACGCGCCTGCGTCCGGATGTCTACTATCTGGAAAAAACCCGACGCAAAACCGAAGCGCTGATTTTCGGTTCGCATGACAGCAGCACGCTGGATATGTCGATGCGGATGTCCAGTTACCTGGATACGTTATGGGGTGCAGAAACGCCGACATGGTCAATGTATTTTTTAAATGGTCAGGACAACAGCCTGATCATGATTTCCACCCTGCCCCTGAAAGACATGACCACGCGCTACAAAGAGAACGCCATCAGTTCTCTGGTTGAGGCACGGCGTGCAGAAATGCTGCAACAGGCTAATGCGCTGGATGAGCGTGAAAGCTTTTCACCGCTGCGTCATCTCGCTTTCCAGAATGACCACTATTTTACCCTGCGTACGACGTTCAATCAGCCGGGCCATCTGGCCACCGTGGTGGCATTTGATTTACCTGTTAATGACTTGATTCCACTCAATATGCCGGTGGAAAACTTCCAGCTGCGTCAGGATGCTCCGCTGAATAACAGCGCCAGCAGCAACCAGGAAGATGTCGAAACCACGCAGGTTTCGTTGGTCAGTCACAATATCGAAATAGCCGCAACGCTCCCGAGCACATCGTTACAGCTGGTCTATCAGGTGCCCTTCTTACGCCTGTTGCTCGACAGCGCGCATAATTTGATGTGGCCGTTGCTGATTAACCTGGTGCTGTTCTTGCTGTCACTTGGCGGAATGTTGTTGTTACGTCAACAGTCTCTGCGCCCGAGTGAAAACCAGAGCGCCGAGCTGGATTCGCTCCGTGTGCTCAATCAGGAGATTGTCGCCAGTTTACCGGTTGGTTTGCTGGTCTATGACTTCGCCAGCAATCGCACCTTATTAAGCAATAAAATCGCTGAGCATCTTTTGCCTCACCTTAATTTGCAGAAGATCATCAATATGTCCGATCAGCATCAGGGCGTACTGCAAGCCACGATTAACAATGAGGTGTATGAAATCCGCCACGCGCGCAGCGTCTTATCACCGCATACTCAGCTGTTTATGATGCGCGATCAGGATCGTGAGCTACTGGTGAATAAGAAGCTGCAGAAAGCGCAACAGGTGTTAGATCGTAACCACCAGATGCGTCAGCAGTTGCTCCATCACCTTGGTCACGCGTTAAACCAGCCGCTGGAAAAGATCGTTTCGCAGCTGGTTCACCTGAGCCAGCGTGAGAACGACGAGAGCGTGCTGGATATTCTGGATGAGAGTCAGTCACTGGCCCGCCTGGTTGACGATATCGTGCTGCTCAATCGCCTTGAAGCGCATGACTGGTCCCCGGATGCCTCGGTGTTTAACCTGCAGGAACTGCTGGACGAGATCACTCTGGAAAGTCTGCCGCTGCTGCGTCGCAAGGGATTATCGCTCGTGGTGAATAATCATCAGGCGAATGATGAAATGCGGTTTGGCGATCGCCGTGCCCTGCGCAAAGTGCTGACGACGCTGATGCATTATGCCTTGATCACGACGCGCTGGGGCAAGATAACGCTCGAAGTGAAAACGGCGGAGCACCATCCCGACCGCCTTTATATCGAGCTGGTGGACACCGGTGCCGGACTCACCGTGGATGAACTGGCGAATGTCGACTTCCCGTTCCTGGGCGATACCAGCCAGGATCGTTATGGTCAGGCTTCCGGGATGGCGTTTTTCCTGTGTAAACAGCTGTGTAAGCAGATGGGCGGCAGTCTGGAAATCGTCGCCAAAGCGGATATTGGCACTCGCTATAATATTCAGCTTCCGCTTACGCTTGAAGAAAAGCGCGAAGAGGATGAAGAGAAAATCCTCGAAGGGATTACCGCCCTGGTGGAGATCGCGGTTGAAGACGTCCACAAGATCGTCTGTCGCCATCTGGAGAACTGGGGCGCACGCTGCCTGACGCCAGATGAACGCATCTCAGGCCAGGATCATGATGTACAAATTACTGACGACCCCAGCAAATTATGTGGCTGGGCTTTATTGCTGGCGGAAGATGAACCCGGCCATCATGCTTTAAACGATCAACAGTATCGCGTCAATTTCAATCTCAGCAATGCACTACTTGATGCATTACTGGCACTGATTGAGAAGCAATTGTCCCACGATGTGATGGAGGATGACACCGACGATGACGCCAGCACGCCACTGTTAAGTGGTGGCTATTTCCAGCTGTTTACTGAGACAGTACCGGATGATGTAAAGAGATTGTATACTGAGTCAGCGATATCAGATTATGCCTCGCTTGCTCAGACAGCTCATCGCCTTAAAGGCGTGTTTGCTATGCTCAATTTGACACCGGGCAAACAGCTTTGTGAAGAGTTAGAACACCACATTAAAGTGTGTGACGATTCAAACATTACAAATACCACCAGTAATATTGACGCTTATGTCAATCAACTGCTGCAGCAAGGTAACCAATAAGATGAATAACTTGAATGTAATTATTGCGGATGATCACCCAATTGTTCTTTTCGGTATCCGAAAATCTCTGGAACAAATTGAGTGGGTTAACGTTGTAGGCGAATTTGAAGATTCAACGGCGCTGATCAACAACCTGTCCAAGCTTGATGCGAATGTTCTGATCACCGACCTCTCCATGCCAGGTGAAAAGTATGGTGACGGTATTACGCTGATTAAATATATCAAACGTCACTATCCCGACCTGTCCATTATTGTTCTTACCATGAACAATAACCCGGCGATTCTGAGCTCGGTACTGGATCTGGATATTGAAGGGATCGTACTGAAACAGGGTGCGCCAACCGATCTGCCAAAAGCGCTGGCAGCCCTGCAGAAAGGCAAGAAATATACGCCAGAAAGCGTGGCTAAACTGCTGGAGAAAATCAGTGCGGGCGGTTATGGCGACAAACGTTTGTCGCCAAAAGAGAGCGAAGTATTGCGCCTCTTTGCTGAAGGTTTCCTGGTCACAGAAATTGCCAAGAAGCTGAACCGCAGTATTAAAACCATCAGTAGCCAGAAAAAATCAGCCATGATGAAGTTGGGTGTGGATAACGATATCGCCCTGCTCAACTACCTGTCATCGGTCAGTGCGACCCAAATCGATAAAGATTAAGTCTGCAGGCGGTGCGTTTACGCACCGCCTCTCTTCCCGGCTATCCTTCCCGCGTTTTACGTACCCGCTCCGCATAAATACCCAGCGTCGTTTTCAGCACGTCTAACGTCACTGGCTTCGACAGACAGTTATCCATTCCGGCATCCATACAACGTTGTTTTTCTTCCGCCAGCGCATTCGCCGTCACGCCCACCACCGGGAATACGTGCCCAAGCTGACGCAACCGCTGTGTCAGGCGATAGCCATCCATATTCGGCATGTTCACATCAGTCAGCACTATATCAATGCTGTTACGGCTGAGGACATTCAACGCATCAACGCCATCCTGTGCCGTTTTAACCTGATAACCCAGCGTGCCAAGCTGCTCTGACAGCAACATACGGTTGATAGGATGATCGTCAACGATCAGCACCATAATGTCGTCGTTATGAATTTTCTCTTCCACCGGACTGGCCAGCGACAACGCATCGTTCACGTCGGATTCAACCGCAATGCGGTAAATGCGCGCCAGCAGGGTTGGCAGCTCATGCAGGGTGGCGGTGCTGTGAATCCAGCGCCCGGCCTGGGGCTCACGCGGCATGTCCACGTGTGAGCCGTCAACGGTGATAACTGCGCGAACCGGAGAGCTAACGTCTAACGAATAATCCGTTAACACCACATCATCACTGCCGGGATCAGCCTGATATTCGGCGACCTGAATACCATGCTGCTTTAACAACCGCTCAAGATACTGCGCCAGGTATTCATTACGCATCGCCAGCCAGATTTTCTTATCCTGTAACCCATCCAGCAGCGGGATTGATGGCTGCTTACCGTTATAGATGGGAATGCGCACAATAAACTGGCTTCCCATTCCTGGCTCAGACTCAACCTCAATATCACCGTCCATCATATTGATAAGCTTTTCGCAAATCGCTAAACCCAGCCCGGTGCCCTGGAAATTACGCTGTACGCCATTACCCACCTGGAAAAAAGGATCGAACAGTCGGGTTAACTCTTTTGCCGGAATCCCGACGCCGGTATCCCGCGTGCGGAACGCCAGATAGCCTTGTGTGACATAGGCATGCAGGATAATGCAGCCCGTGTGGGTAAATTTAATGGCATTATTCAGCAGGTTAGAAATCACCTGTTGCAGGCGCAGTGGATCGCCATCAAGCGCCTGCGGCACATCGTGCTCGATATAGCAGTAAAGCGTCAGACGTTTCTTTACCACCAGGGAGAGGTAGTTACCGACAATGTGGGTAATCACTTCTCGCGGCGAGAAAGGACGCGGTTCTATCTTCAGCTGCTCCGACTCAATTTTGGAGAAATCGAGAATGTCGCTGATGATTTTCAGCAGCAGGCTGGAGGAGTTATTCATTGCGGTGACCAGCGACGCTATCCCGCTCGGCAACTGCCGCGTCTGCAGCAGATCCAGGTTGCCAATGATGCCATACAGCGGCGTACGAAGTTCGTGGCTGACCGTCGCCAGGAACATCGATTTCGACTGGCTGGCCTGTTCAGCAGCATGGGCCATTTCCTGTAGCGATTGCTCCATACGGACACGCGCGGACACGTCCACCAGCACACAGATGGCTACGTTCTCATTTCGATAGCGGGAATGCACGAAGCTGATTTGCAGGTTAGTGTTGCTGCCCGTCAGCACATCGACAAAGTTAACCTGCTGACCACCGATAATCTCATTCAATCGCTTACGATCTTCTTGCGTCAGCAGCGTGAGATAGTTGTGCGCCAGCTCATTACTGAGAATGTTGGTGCCATCGCTGGTGCGCAGAATACAAATCCCGACCGGGGCCGAGGCCACAATTTTACGGTTAAACTGCTCATGCTCTTCCAGCCGGTGGGCATTTTCTTCCGCTGGCAGAAACATGCGCCGCTCAAATAGCCAGGCCAGCGTAAACAGCACAATCGCGCTCAGGATATTAAGCAACAGGGCATTAATCATCATCAGCTTAAGCTGATCGACCAGCACATCGGTCGATACCGACCACACCACGTTAAGATTCGAGGGCGGCAGCGGTTTTTTCAGCACCAGTTGACGATAACCGTCAAGATAGCCAAACCAGGTTTTGTCATCGGGCAATTCATTTAGTGAAAAACCTAAACCACCCCGGCGCGAGGTCAGGAGCGGATAATAGTTTTCATCCGTGATCGTGGCTGTTACGGGCAGGCTACCGGGCTGAATAAACTCCTCAAGCTGAATGTTTTGTTCCACCCCCAGCAAGGCCTGAAGCTTATCGGCAACGTATATCGGCATCACAACAGAGAAGCTACCCACGCCAGGCTGCGCGCTACTGTTTACCCAGTAAGCGGGATTGCGCCGGTCCTCTTCCGAGCTGTTGCGGTAGCGTTGCAGGTTTTCTTGCAGCAGTTTCAGACTGCGATCGCGACTGACGTTATTGCCGATAGCAAAATCCGCCAGGCACTTACTATCCCCACTAATCAGGAAAACCCGGCTCAAATCATAAGATGAGGCAAAGTTGCTTTTCCAGTAATTGATATAGTTGCCAAGTGAGTCCAGTGAGGTGCGCCAGGTGGTGCTCATGGAGGCGCAGTCGTCGCCTGAATACAGTGGCGTAAACTGCGGTTGAATGGTTTTGCCGGCCGGTAACCGACCTGAGGGATCGGCCCCGCTACTGCCACTGGTTAAATGGTTTTCAGCGATGTACTTGAGCTCACGCATCATGCCCGCCGAGTGGCGCACGTACCAGTCAATTGTCCCGTAGTTGCTGGCGAATTCCTGACGAACCTTATTCTCTTTATCGTGCAGTACGCTGATGATATAGAAGGTGGTCAGCACCGCGCCCAGTAACCAGATTAGCAGCGCCAGCGCGCGAAACAGATAGCGCGAAATGCGAAGCGTCGTGCGGAAAGAGACTAGATATTTCAAAGGTGACTCGCAGGTGGCAAGGTTAGTCGCATCGTTGGATTTTTAATGCTCATACACTAGCTTTATCGCAGCAAAAAAGCCAGTCGGCTGCGGAGCGCGACCGCAGTTTGGGAATGTTTGACCTTACGGGAAATCATCCTTGCTAACACACCACCGCAAAAAAAACGGCAGGTCGGGTTGCCCCTGACCTGCCGTTCATGACTCACGTGCGTTGGATGACTTACACGTCGTCGTCCGCTGCGGGGACATCGTCGTCGTCGTTGTCGACTTCAGGCACGATATCTTCATCCCCTTCCGCGACGCTGCCGTCGATAGAATCCAGCTCTTCTTCTTCCACCGGCTCCGCAACGCGTTGCAGTCCGACCACGTTCTCGTCTTCCGCAGTACGAATCAGAATCACACCCTGGGTATTACGGCCCACGATGCTGACTTCAGATACCCGCGTACGCACCAGGGTGCCTGCATCGGTGATCATCATGATCTGATCGCTGTCGACCACCTGCACTGCGCCAATCACCGGACCGTTACGCTCGGTCACTTTGATGGAGATAACGCCCTGCGTAGCACGCGACTTGGTCGGGTATTCGCTGTTAGCTGTACGCTTACCATAGCCGTTCTGGGTGACCGTCAGGATAGCGCCCTCTTCGCGCGGCACGATGAGTGAAACCACCCGATCGTTCTGCGCCAGCTTGATACCACGAACGCCCGAGGCGGTACGGCCCATGGCACGCACGGCAGATTCGGCGAAGCGCACCACTTTACCGGCAGCTGAGAACAACATCGCTTCATCGTTACCGTTGGTCAGCGCGACACCAATCAGCTCATCATCATCGCGCAGGTTAATGGCAATGATACCGGCGCTGCGTGGGCGGCTGAACTCTTGCAGGCCTGTTTTCTTCACTGTACCGCTTGCGGTTGCCATGAAGATGTTGAAGCCTTCGGTATATTCGCGCACTGGCAGAATCGCCGTGATACGTTCGTTGGCTTCAAGCGGCAGCAGGTTGACGATGGGACGTCCACGCGCACCACGGCTGGCTTCCGGCAACTGGTAGACCTTCATCCAGTAGAGTCGGCCACGGCTGGAGAAGCACAGAATGGTATCGTGGGTGTTGGCCACCAACAGACGATCGATAAAGTCTTCTTCTTTAATGCGTGCGGCTGACTTGCCTTTGCCACCACGGCGCTGCGCTTCATAATCCGTCAGTGGCTGATATTTCACATACCCCTGATGCGACAGCGTAACCACCACGTCTTCCTGATTGATCAGGTCTTCGATGTTGATGTCAGCACTGTTCGCGGTGATTTCCGTGCGGCGCTCATCACCAAACTGATCGCGCATCAGTTCCAGCTCTTCGCGGATGACTTCCATCAAGCGCTCTGAGCTTCCCAGGATGTGCAGTAACTCGGCAATTTGATCCAGCAGCTGTTTGTACTCATCCAGCAGCTTTTCATGCTCAAGACCGGTCAGTTTCTGCAGACGTAAGTCCAGAATGGCCTGAGCCTGTTGCTCGGTCAGGTAATACTGGCCGTCACGAATACCAAACTGCGCCTCCAGCCACTCCGGGCGGGCTGCATCGTCACCTGCGCGCTCCAGCATGGCTGACACGTTGCCCAGATCCCACGCTTGTGAAATCAGGCCCGCTTTGGCTTCCGCTGGCGTCGGTGCACGGCGAATCAGTTCGATGATCGGATCGATGTTAGCCAGCGCAATCGCCAGGCCTTCAAGGATATGTGCGCGATCGCGCGCCTTACGCAGTTCAAAAATAGTACGACGCGTCACCACTTCACGACGATGGCGAACGAAGGCTTCAAGAATCTCCTTCAGCGCCATAATCTTCGGCTGGCCCTGATGCAGTGCCACCATGTTGATGCCGAAAGAGGTTTGCAGTTGAGTCAGTGAATAGAGGTTGTTAAGGACCACTTCACCGACTGCATCGCGTTTGATTTCAATGACGATGCGCATGCCGTCTTTATCGGACTCATCACGCAGGGCGCTGATCCCTTCGACGCGTTTTTCTTTCACCAGCTCGGCGATTTTCTCGATCAGGCGAGCTTTGTTCACCTGATACGGAAGTTCATGAATGATGATCGTTTCACGCCCGGTTTTGGCATCCACTTCTACTTCGCCACGGGCACGGATATAAACCTTACCACGGCCAGTGCGATAGGCTTCTTCAATGCCGCGGCGGCCATTGATGATTGCCGCTGTCGGGAAGTCAGGCCCCGGAATGTGTTCCATCAGCCCTTCAATGCTGATGTTTTCATCTTCGATATAAGCGAGGCAGCCGTTGATCACTTCGCGCAGGTTATGCGGCGGAATGTTGGTTGCCATACCCACTGCGATACCGGACGAGCCGTTTACCAGCAGGTTAGGGATTTTGGTGGGCAGAACTTCAGGGATCTGCTCAGTACCGTCGTAGTTCGGAACGAAATCGACGGTCTCTTTTTCCAGGTCAGCTAACAGGTCGTGGGCGATTTTGGACATGCGCACTTCGGTATAACGCATCGCCGCAGCGGAGTCGCCGTCGATGGAGCCGAAGTTGCCTTGACCGTCCACCAGCATGTAACGCAGGGAGAAAGGCTGGGCCATACGTACAATGGTGTCGTAAACGGCAGAATCACCATGCGGGTGATATTTACCGATAACGTCACCGACGACGCGGGCAGATTTTTTATAGGGTTTGTTCCAGTCATTACCCAGTTCGCTCATCGCGAAAAGTACGCGGCGATGCACTGGCTTCAGGCCATCACGCACATCGGGTAAAGCTCGGCCAACGATGACCGACATGGCGTAATCGAGGTAAGAATTTTTTAACTCTTCTTCGATATTAACCGGTGTAATTTCTCTCGCAAGGTCGCTCATGGAGCCGCTATCCCTCTACTAATCCCGGATTTTAAAGGTGCGAAAGTATATCATAGAGCCGCACGTGAGGGAAAAGTAAAGCAACGACAACCACGAGGTTTTTCATCCCTTACTGGCACAAATTTAACCCAGACAGGTACAACACGAAAATGCACCTTACAGGCGGTACCCGGCTGGAGAGGAAACGCATAATTTGCATTCATGATCACAAATGGGTTCTGGTATCAGCAGCGGTTACTCTCACTCCTCAGTAATCAGGATAAAACAACCTAATCAGCACCTGATTGCCTCTGCACCCGCCATAAGAGTTTTAGCCACGAAAAATCCCTAAGTGTGTGTACGACGTTCAGTACCGGGATATCTTTCTGGCCCTTACTCTATAAATTCATTACATTATTCCGCGTATTGAAACGCTCAATGAACGCCTGTTTTCGCGTTGAGATAAGATGTCTTCACTGCTTGCATGCCCCTGATGCAAGCCAACTGAGCCGGTTGGTTAACCTGATATTTGTTCCAAAAAAGAGGTGGTCTTGATTTTTAAAACCATAAAAAAAGGGTTCAGACTCAGCATGAATTACGAAGAAAAAGATTCGAAACTCGAATACTTCATCTTCCTGGTTTTCCAGCTAGTCTGGTTTTCGCTCTACCTGTCCTTTCTGGCGGACGATTCCCTTTCAATCCTGCTGATCATTGCATTTATTATGCCTCTTATTTCCAGCAGTTTGCGGTGCCTTAACTATCTGAACAGAAGCCGTGCGATTGGTTTTTTGTGGATACCTTTTCCCTATTTTATGGCTTTAATCCCTTTGTTACTAACCAGAAAACACATAACGTAAGCGCGTTTTTTGTCTCGCCGTTTTACCCTTACGCCACCTGCGATCAGGCCATCTTTAGCTTCCGGTCATCATTCTGATAGTGCTGATAACATAATCACATTTCGGTTGCTCCCACCTTACGGCTTGCCAGTGAAACATTCTCTTTTGTCATCGTGCCTTTCGATTTAAGGCAGGTTTGGCTATGACTGCTGACTCTTCAGCCTACGGCCTGGTTCAGCTTGAGGTATACTCCCAACCATCAACGCTATTAGCCGGAGTAACAAGGTTATGATTTCAACTTCACAGGAAAGCGGTCAGAACGTTGACCATAAGGAAATTGCCAAGTTTGAGGCCGTTGCCTCGCGCTGGTGGGATCTGGAGGGCGAATTTAAACCGCTGCACCGTATTAACCCTCTGCGGCTGGGCTATATTGCACAACACAGCAACGGGCTGTTTGGCAAGAAGGTGCTGGATGTCGGCTGTGGCGGCGGTATCCTGGCCGAAAGCATGGCTCGGGAAGGCGCAGTGGTCACCGGATTGGATATGGGTGCTGAACCGCTGGAAGTCGCGCGTCTGCACGCGCTGGAAAGCGGCGTCACGCTCAGCTATGTGCAGCAGACGGTGGAAGAGCACGCCAGCCAACACGCGGGCGAATACGATGTGGTGACCTGCATGGAGATGCTGGAACATGTGCCCGATCCACGTTCGGTGGTGCACGCCTGCGCGCAGCTGGTGAAACCCGGCGGTGAGGTGTTCTTTTCTACCATTAACCGTAATCCCAAAGCCTGGCTGATGGCTATTTTTGGCGCTGAGTATGTTCTGCGCATGGTGCCGCGCGGCACGCATGATGTGAAAAAATTTATCCGCCCTTCCGAACTGCTGGGCTGGGTCGATGAAACGCCACTGCGTGAGCGCAATATGATTGGCCTGCACTACAACCCCATCACCGATAAGTTTCGTCTGGGTAACGGTGTTGATGTGAACTACATGATACACGCCCACCACGGCGACGCCTGATCCGCCGCAGCGTGCGGCTCTGCCCACGCTGCTGTCATCCTGTTGTCATCTGCTCGCGCTAATTTTCCCATGGGGCAGTTCTGTGTCATCGGAGCCGTGACATTTGCACATTTTGCTGATGCCTGCTTTCTGGTGTTTGAAAAACTTGCGCAATGTTTGAAAAATCAGCGGTCGATCATAAATTGCAATATTTTCTCTGGATGGTTGACATGACCTGCGGCCTTACGAGACGCGGCTTAAGAAAACCCTTAGAAAATACAACCCCCGTAGACATCATTTTTTCCTCTTGTTAAGCGCCAGCAAAATACTAGAATAAGCCTCCATATTGTTATACATATCTTCGACAACCCCAAGATGTAGTGTTTATCCACAACATTATTCACAATGAATATGCTGTGCATAAATCGGGATTTCTTTTAATTATTGGATACTCACGCAAAGGTAAAAACGCGACATGAACCAAAGTCTGCTCGTTACTAAACGCGATGGCCGCCAGGAGCGCATTGATCTCGACAAAATTCACCGTGTCCTCGACTGGGCGGCCGAAGGGCTGAACAATGTGTCGGTTTCACAGGTAGAGCTGCGTTCCCACATTCAGTTTTATGATGGCATCAAAACGTCTGACATCCATGAAACTATCATTAAGGCCGCTGCAGACCTCATTTCTCGCGATGCCCCTGATTATCAGTATCTGGCTGCGCGACTGGCTATTTTCCACCTGCGCAAGAAAGCTTACGGTCAGTTTGAACCCCCAGCCCTGTACGATCAGGTTGTTAAGATGGTCGATCTGGGTAAGTACGACCGCCATCTGCTGGAAGACTACAGCCGTGAAGAGTTCGAGCAGATGGACGGCTTTCTCGACCACTGGCGTGACATGAATTTTTCCTACGCGGCGGTGAAGCAGTTAGAAGGCAAATATCTGGCTCAGAACCGTGTATCCGGTGAAATCTATGAAAGCGCACAGTTCCTGTATATCCTGGTCGCAGCCTGCCTGTTCTCAGCTTATCCTCGTGCGACCCGCATGGATTACATCAAGCGTTTCTATGATGCGATCTCGACCTTTAAAATCTCACTGCCGACGCCCATCATGTCCGGTGTGCGTACGCCTACGCGTCAGTTCAGCTCGTGTGTGCTGATTGAGTGCGGCGACAGCCTGGACTCCATCAATGCCACTTCCAGTGCGATTGTGAAATACGTTTCTCAGCGTGCGGGCATTGGTATTAACGCCGGCCGTATCCGCGCGTTGGGTAGCCCTATCCGCGGCGGTGAAGCCTTCCATACCGGCTGTATTCCGTTCTACAAACACTTCCAGACCGCCGTAAAATCCTGTTCGCAGGGCGGCGTCCGTGGTGGTGCAGCCACGCTGTTCTATCCCATGTGGCATCTGGAAGTCGAAAGCCTGTTAGTTCTGAAGAACAACCGTGGCGTTGAAGGCAACCGCGTTCGTCATATGGACTATGGCGTGCAGCTCAACAAACTGATGTACCAGCGTCTGCTTAAAGGCGAAGACATCACGCTGTTCAGCCCGTCAGACGTGCCTGGCCTGTATGATGCGTTCTTTGCCGATCAGGACGAATTTGAGCGTCTCTACACCAAATACGAAAAAGACAGCAGCATTCGTAAGCAGCGTGTCAAAGCGGTTGACCTGTTCTCGCTGATGATGCAGGAACGCGCCTCAACGGGCCGTATCTACATCCAGAACGTCGATCACTGCAACACGCACAGCCCGTTTGACGCCAGCATCGCTCCCGTGCGCCAGTCTAATCTGTGCCTGGAAATTGCGCTGCCAACCAAACCGATGAGCGACGTTAACGACGACAACGGTGAAATCGCGTTGTGTACGCTGTCGGCCTTTAACCTGGGGGCCATCGAAAGCCTGGACGACCTGGAAGAGCTGGCAACACTCGCGGTGCGTGCACTGGATGCCCTGCTCGATTATCAGGACTACCCTATCCCGGCCGCACAACGCGGTGCAATGGGTCGCCGTACGCTGGGTATTGGCGTAATTAACTTTGCTTACTACCTGGCGAAACACGGTGTACGTTACTCCGACGGCAGTGCCAATGGTCTGACGCACAAAACGTTTGAAGCCATTCAGTACTACCTGCTGAAAGCGTCCAATGAGCTGGCGAAAGAGCAAGGTGCCTGCCCGTGGTTCAATGAAACCACTTATGCGCAGGGCGTGCTGCCGATCGACACCTACAAGAAAGATCTGGATGCGATCTGTAATGAGCCGCTGCACCTGGACTGGGAAACCCTGCGTGAGCAGATTAAAACCCACGGTCTGCGTAACTCGACGCTGTCCGCGCTGATGCCGTCTGAAACCTCATCGCAGATTTCAAACGCAACCAATGGTATTGAGCCACCGCGTGGTCATATCAGCATCAAGGCATCCAAAGACGGTATCCTGCGTCAGGTTGTGCCGGAGTATGAGCGCCTTAAAGATCAGTACGAACTGCTGTGGGATATGCCGTCGAACGATGGTTACCTGCAACTGGTCGGCGTGATGCAGAAATTCGTCGACCAGGCGATTTCGTCTAACACCAACTACGATCCGTCACGTTTTGCCAACGGCAAAGTGCCGATGAAGCAGTTGTTAAAAGATCTGCTGACCGCCTACAAGTTTGGCGTTAAGACACTCTATTATCAAAACACCCGTGATGGTGCGGAAGATGCACAGGATGATCTGGCACCTTCTATTCAGGATGATGGCTGCGAGAGCGGCGCCTGTAAGATCTGACGGTCGGGCGGGAAGCCTTTCCCGCCCACATTTTCCCGCGAGGCCGGTGCTGAGCCTCGTCTACTTTGGACAGTTTTTATGGCTTACTCCACTTTTTCACAGAACAAAAATGACCAGTTGAAAGAGCCGATGTTTTTCGGTCAGTCCGTTAACGTGGCGCGTTTTGACCAGCAGAAATACGACATCTTTGAAAAACTGATCGAAAAGCAGCTCTCCTTCTTCTGGCGTCCTGAAGAGGTTGATGTTTCACGTGACCGCATCGACTACCAGGCACTGCCCGATCATGAAAAACACATTTTCATCAGCAACCTGAAGTATCAGACCTTGCTGGACTCGATTCAGGGACGCAGCCCGAACGTGGCCCTCCTGCCGCTGATCTCCATTCCTGAACTGGAAACCTGGATCGAAACCTGGGCGTTCTCAGAGACGATTCACTCGCGCTCTTATACGCACATCATCCGCAACATCGTCAACGATCCGGCTGTGGTGTTTGACGATATCGTCACCAACCAGCAGATTCTGGCGCGTGCTCAGGATATCTCGAAGTACTACGATGACCTGATTGAGATGACCAGCTACTGGCATCTGTTAGGTGAAGGCACACATCAGGTCGCGGGTAAGTCCGTTACCGTCAGCCTGCGTGCGCTGAAAAAGCAGCTTTATATCTGCCTGATGAGTGTCAATGCGCTGGAAGCGATTCGTTTCTACGTCAGCTTTGCCTGTTCATTCGCGTTCGCCGAGCGTGAGCTGATGGAAGGGAATGCGAAAATCATCAAGCTGATTGCCCGCGATGAAGCCTTACATCTGACCGGCACCCAGCACATGCTGAACCTGCTGCGCACGGGCGAAGACGATCCTGAAATGAAAGAGATTGCCGCTGAGTGTCGTCAGGAGTGTTTTGAGCTGTTTAAGAAAGCGGCGTTGCAGGAAAAAGAGTGGGCGGAATACCTGTTCAGCGGCGGCTCAATGATCGGCCTGAACAAAGATATCCTGTGCCAGTATATTGAATACATCACCAATATTCGTATGCAGGCAGTTGGCCTCGACCTGCCGTTTGAAACACGCTCGAACCCGATTCCCTGGATTAACGCCTGGCTGGTGTCGGACAACGTTCAGGTGGCCCCGCAGGAAGTGGAAGTCAGCTCTTACCTGGTCGGTCAGATTGACTCCGAAGTGGGTGAAAACGACTTCGACGACTTCCAGCTGTAATAATGAGCCGTTCTGTTGTTATTCTGCGCAGCTCCGGTACCCGACTGGAGTGCGCAGACGATCACCCTAACCTGCTGACCATGCTGGAAGCCAACAATCTGTGTGTTGAATTCCAGTGCCGCGAAGGCTACTGCGGCTCCTGCCGTATGCGGCTGCTGAGCGGTGAGGTCGACTATGCGGAAACGCCGCTGGCTTTCATTGAACAAGGCGAGATTCTGCCCTGCTGCTGTAAGGCAAAGGGCGACATTGAGCTTGAGCTTTAACGCCTGAGCCGCCCGCGTTTAAAAACCGTAATCCCGACCGGGTTGCGGTTTTTTTATGCCCACGGATAGTTCAGGGAATACGCGCAATCACCTTAATTTCAAAATCAAACCCCGCCAGCCAGGTCACGCCGACCGCCGTCCAGTTGGGATAAGGTGCCTGAGGAAACAGGGCATTCTTTACCTGCATGATGGTTTCAAACTGATGTTCAGGATCGGTATGAAAGGTGGTGACGTCGATAAGATCGTCCAATGTGCAGCCCGCCGCCGCCAGGGTTTGCCGCAGGTTATCAAAGGCAAGCGCTACCTGAGTGGCAAAATCCGGCTCTGGCGTGCCGTCTGTGCGGCTGCCGACCTGGCCGGAGACAAACAGCAGGTCACCAGAGCGGATGGCAGCAGAATACCCATGCATGTCATACAGCGCATTGCGTCCTTCGGGAAATACGGCCTCACGAGTCATCATACAATCACCTTTAATCGATTTACGGTCAGTAAGTCATGCACGCATCACCTGCTTGATTTAAGATACATGGCGTATATGAAATAGAACACAGATACGCGTCGTATGTCAAAGCCAAATACGGTACGTATCTGAAAAGGAGGAGAGATGACAGCACGGCCACGCGCGGTCACGATGGAAGAGAATCGCGTCAAACTGATATCCGCAGCACGCAAAGCGTTTGCAGAAAAAGGCTTTGCAGCCGCTTCTATGGATGAGCTTACTGCCAGCGTCGGGTTAACCCGCGGGGCGCTCTACCACAACTTTGGCGATAAGCGCGGCCTGCTCGCCGCCGTTGTGGCGGAAGTCGATAGTGAAATAGCCCATCGGGCCAAAGAGAGAGCGGCGGGTATAAAAGACAGCTGGAACCAGCTACTGGAGGAAGGGAACGCGTACATTCACATGGCGCTCGACCCTGAAGTCCAGCGCATTGTGTTACTGGATGGCCCGGCCTTTCTTGGCGATCCCTCTCTCTGGCCCAGCCAGAACGCCTGCCTGGCTGCCACGCAAAGCGCGCTGAGTGAGATGGTTAAGAACGGAGTAGTGAAGCCGGTGGACGTCGAAGCGGCAGCCCGCTTGCTCAACGGTGCCGCTTTTACTGCCGCATTGTGGGTGGCCGCCAGTGATGATCCTCAGGCGACCTTAGCGAAAGTGACGGCGACATTTAACGTGCTGGCGGGGGGATTACTGCAGCCTACGGCATCATGCCAGCCGAGACCGGAGTAGCGTTCGTGCAGAAGAGCCGAACAGCCTGGATGTACAGGGCCGCCTTCACGCAATGCGGCCCTGTAATCCTTAGTGCTTAACCGTTTCGATTACGTCAATCCAGCCGTGGCCTGTGCTTACCTCACTGCCGTGCAACCAGCGCCGCAGCATATTCATCGCCATCATCGCCACGACTTTTTGCCGGGTTTCCAGGTTGTGGCGACCGTGGCTGAACTTCACGCGTTGCCCCCATGTAGCCTCTGGCGTATGGAGCGCAACGGAGATTTCGCCTTCGCGCAGATTGCCTACCGACAGGGCTAACGGTGTCTGAAGCCTCGCCGCCAGCGCCTGAGTACGCATTACCTGTACTTCAAGACTTTCGTCCTGCTGCGGTAAAATTTCGGTGGCGCTCAGGGGAACCTCAGCTGAAGCCAGCTGCCAGTTCAGTAAACCTGCGGTGTACTGCTCGCTAATCGCCAGGCGCCAGTGACGCTGATGCAGCTCACGCGCCAACAGTGCAGGCAGCCCCTCGGTGCCTTCAAAAATCGTGCACTCCGCCAGCAGCAAACGCACCTGTTGCCAGACCTGCTCCATTGCAACACGCTGGGAGGCCGGTCCGGTCAGTTTGATTTCGATAATGGGCATCGACGAGCGGTAGCCCATTAACACGTTCTCTGGCAGGGGCAGCGGCTCCAGTTCATTGGCAATGTCACTTTCCCCACGACCAAAAGTGGTCAGGCGCAGACAAAGCGGCGGCTCGGGCAGTTCAAATTTGTCTTTCAGGCGGGGAATGATTTGTTGCTCAACCATTACTTTAAATTCTGAAGGCACGCCAGGGGTGAAAAACAACCAGCAGCGGTTGAGTTGCATGGCGAACCCACAGGCGGTACCGACCGGGTTATCCAGCATTTCAGCGTTAGCGGGGATTTCTGCCTGCTTACGATTACTGTCTGCCATCACCCGTCCGCGGCTGGCGAACCAGGCTTCCATGGTTTCCAGCCAGTCTTCCTGCATGACCAGCGCTACCCCGCTCGCTTTGGCCGCCGCCTGAGCACTGAGATCGTCACTGGTAGGGCCAAGACCGCCGTTGACGATGAGAACGTCCGCCTCAAGGCTACGCGCCTGTAGCGTCTCCACCAGCGATGACAGGGAGTCACCGACCGTCGTACGGCTGGTCATCGGCAGCCCGTGCTGAAATAACACATCAGCCAGCCAGGCCGCGTTGGTATCGACGATTTGACCATGTAACACTTCATCGCCCGTGGACAGCATTTCAACTCTAATCACGTTCTTTCTCCTTGTGCCAGTCACTTCACTTTAGGAAGCCCCTGCGTAAAACACAATCTGTAAGGCGGATTTAGCACGGAATAAAACCTTTTCAGGCGGGACAGGCGGGAGAGTAAAACAGCGGGACTAACATGCGGGTGCGAAGAAGCCGAAATTCAAAAACAAAACGGACAGGACGAAGCCTGCCCGTTGTACGCGATGTAGTGCGCGTTACGATTAACGGCGAGCCAGCAGCAAGCCTAAAATCAGTCCCGCAGTCGCACCGATGCCGATGCCTTTCCACGGTTTCTCATGTACGTAGTCATCAGCACGGTAAGCCACCTGCTTAGCACGATAGTAGTAGCTATCGGATGCCTGGCTAACACGTGACTTTACATCTTCCAGCGCTCGTTCAGCTTTGGTTTTGAGTTCGATATATTTCTGGTCGGCCGGATCGCCTGATGACTTCAGCACTTCTTCCAGCGTTTCGGTCAGCAGTGCGATATCGTCGTCATAGCCTGTTTCGAAAGGTTCAGTCTGTTTTACCATCATTTCCTCCATGTGAATTGCAAAGCACAAAGGTAACTATAGCCATAAAATAGGGCTTTGCGCGGAACCCGACCAGGAATCGCCTGAAAATCAGCATAAGTAAACCGAACGCGAGTCAATCTGTGTCACGCTGAGCGCTACGCAAAGAAGTGTAAGAGATAGCCTGCTGGCCGTAATTTCGCTTCGCTTATTTGATTTATCTGATAAATTTTTAGCGAACTGAATTTTTCTCTACGCCGACTGTCGTACCCTGCTGTTGCCTGTAATAATCAGGCCATGTGTATAACAATGTGCTGACACGACAGTCACAACAAACTCGAACAGCTAAGGAATGATCTCTGGCATGAATCGAAGAATGTTTATGAAAGCGTCAATGGCCTTCTCCGCAGTAAGCGGGATGACAGGCTTATCGACGCTGTTCGCGCAATCCGCCTGGGCAGACGATGGCATTGCTGACGGAACCGCAGTACGCTTCGATTTCGATGAGTTGAAGAAGAATGCGGCCGCGCTGGCTAAAAAACCCTGGGGCGGCGCACCCGGCCCTCTTCCACCCACGCTGGCGACCCTGACACCGCAGGCATACAACGACATTCAGTATGATGCCAGCCACTCTCTGTGGAACAATATTCCCAATCGCGAACTGGATGTGCAGTTCTTTCACGTAGGAATGGGATTCAAACGCCGCATCCGTATGTTCTCCGTGGACAGCGCCAGCCGTGAAGCACGTGAAATTCATTTCCGTCCTGAGTTGTTTAATTACAACGATGCCAAAGTCGACACCAAACAGCTGGAAGGCAAAACCGATCTTGGCTTTGCGGGCTTCCGCGCGTTTAAAAAGCCTGAGCTGGCCCGCCGCGATATCGTCTCTTTCCTGGGTGCCAGTTACTTCCGTGCGGTCGATGACACTTATCAGTACGGCCTGTCCGCCCGTGGCGTGGCAATCAACACGTTCAGCAATGGTCAGGAAGAGTTCCCCGACTTTACGGCGTTCTGGTTTGAAACGCCGAAAGCCGAGGACACCACGTTTACCTGCTATGCCTTACTGGACGGAGCCAGCATCACCGGCGCCTATAAGTTTGTCATTCACTGCGAAGCCGAACGCGTGGTGATGGAGATTGAAAATCATCTCTTTGCCCGCAAGGATATTCGCCAGTTAGGCATTTCGCCGATGACCAGTATGTTCAGCTGCGGCACCAACGAACGTCGCATGTGTAATACCTATCACCCACAGATTCACGACTCCGATCGCCTGGCGATGTGGAACGGTAAAGGGGAATGGATTGCCCGTCCGTTGAATAATCCTCAGCGTTTGCAGTTCAATGCCTATGAAGATGAAAACCCACGCGGTTTTGGTCTGCTGCAGCTTGACCATGACTTCGAGAATTATCAGGACGTTATCGGCTGGTATAACAAGCGTCCGAGCCTGTGGGTTGAACCAGTAGGCAAATGGGGCAAAGGCGCCATCAACCTGATGGAAATTCCGACGACCGGTGAAACGCTCGATAACATTGTTTGCTTCTGGCAGCCCGCTGAGCCAATTAAAGCCGGCAGCGAATACAGTTTTGCCTACAAGCTTTACTGGAGTGCCCTGCCGCCTGTACAGAGCGATCTGGCGCGCGTGGATGCAACCCGTACCGGCATCGGTGGTTTCCCTGAAGGCTGGGCACCCGGCGAGCACTTCCCGGATGTCTGGTGCCGTCGCTTTGCTATCGATTTCATCGGTGGTGATTTGCAGGCCGCCGCAGCGAAAGGGATTGAGCCGGTAATTACCGTTTCATCCGGTACCTTCAAACAGGTTGAGATTCTCTATGTCGAACCCATCAAGGGCTACCGCATTCTGTTCGACTGGTATCCCAACAGCGACGCCGTCAAACCGGTTGAAATGCGTCTGTTCCTGCGAACAAAAGAGGAAACCCTGAGTGAAACCTGGCTCTATCAGTACGTTCCGCCGCCGCCGGATCAGCGTAAATACGTTGATGACCGTCAGATGACGGTGAGTTAATCGTTCAGGCTTGACCTAAATGCATCCCAGGCGCTCTGCCGGGATGCATTTTTTTTGCCCATCATCTCCTGCAGCGCGTGGTGAATGCTCACCCGTCAGCGCGCCTCTCTTTTCAAACCTGCTGCGTTTCGCCCAGTGCACAGGCAGACTCATTCGCCAGCCTGCTCTGCTCTGCGCATATCAATATGGGCAATGCCATCTTCAAGATAGCTGTCGCTGACCGCAACAAAGCCATGTCGCTGATAGAAAGCCTGGAGATGCGCCTGGGCGGAAAGAAACAGCGCATGTCCCGGCCAGTGCTGCTCACAACTGGCTATCGCCTGCGCCATGAGCTGGTTTCCCAGATTCAGACCACGCGCCTTATCAGAAACGATAACGCGCCCGATGGTGATGTCTGCCTGCGGGCCATCCGGTGACAAGATGCGGGCATACGCGAGCAGTTCATCCTGCGCCATGCCCAACACATGGCGGTTATCGGCCTGCAAATCCAGGCCATCGACGTCCAGATAGGCACAGTTTTGCTCCACCACGAACACCTTGCAGCGCAGGACCAGCGCCGCATAAAGCTGCGGTACGGTTATGGCTTGCTGGTGAAGATCCAGCCAACTGATTTGCATCTCTTATCCTTATCACAATGGGCTGACTGCCCGGCGGCGCAATAACACTAATCTACAATGCTACCCTTTCTGCAGCCAGCGTTGATAATGCCCAGGCCAGGCGACGGTGGGCGTTCCGGGTTTTCCCATGCCAAACCCATGACCGCCCGTGAGATAACGATACATCTCCACGTCAACCTGATGCTGTCGGCAGGCACGTGCCATAATCAGTGTGTTATGGGGATCGGAAACCGGATCGTCCTCGGCCTGGACCAGAAAAAAAGGGGGCGATGTTGATGTCACATAATTCTGCACTGACCAGGCTGCATCTTCTGCCGCCGTGGCATGCGCACCGACTAACATACGGTGTGTTGCCGTGTGCGTATAAGGCGCTTCCAGTGTGATGACCGGATAGATCAACGCAGCAGCATCAGCATAAGCGGGCGTGCTGTCCAGGGCATCCATGGCTGGGTAGCTGTGAAGCTGATGCCGGGTCACGGCCATCCCGAGCAGATGCGCACCGGCTGAAAAACCCAGCACCGTTAACCGCTTTGCCTGCGGTCTTAACAGCCGCAGCGCGCGCTGGGCGTCCTGTAAGGCCACTTCATTCCCATCAGTCCAGCCCTCACCGGGAAGACGGTAGCGCAGCACCGCTGCGGTATAGCCGCGTGCGGTTAACCAGCGCGCTGCAGGCCAGGACTCTTTTGCCATCTCAATGCGCTGATAGCCGCCGCCCCCGGCTATCAGAACAACATGACCGTTCGACACGCTGGGACTTAACACCGTTAAGGTCGGAATGGCGATATGACGTTGCGCCCCTGAAGGCAGCGTCTCGATCTGGCCTTCCGGTCCGCCGCCGCCCGGAGGTGTGCCAGGCCAGAGCGGCACCACCCTTTGTGAGTAAGCGGATGGCTGAGCCTGGGAAACGGTACTCCTGGCGGCAACCCATGCAGCTGCCAAACCTGTCAGAAAACGGCGACGATCCATAGCGGGTACTCCTGATAGCAAGGTATGGCCCATTTCAGCAGGAAACTATGGAAACAGAATGAAGATATGCATTTTATAACGGGAAGGTGGACGCATCAGCAGGAGCAAGCGGGTTTGAACTGACCAACGGGCTGACGGGACAGGATCAAGGCAAAAAAAATCAGGCCCGGAGGCCTGATTCAGTGTAACGGCGTAAACTTACATCAGCGGCTGGGCCATTTGTACCAGTCTGATTAGCGGCTGTGGATAAACACCCAACAGCAGCACCAGAATCGCAGAAATCAGCACCACAACACCACCGGCAGTGAAAGCCCAGTTCGCTGGCGTATCGCGGCTCAGCAGTTCTGGTGGACTGAGGTACAGACTGACGGTAACGCGCAGATAGTAATACAGGCCAATCGCACTACCGACCACGACCGCACCGGTCAGCCACCACAGGTGGGCACTGACGCCTGAGGCAATAACGTAGAACTTACCGATAAAGCCCAGCGTCATTGGAATACCGGCCAGTGACAGCATCATTACGGTCATTACCGCAGACAGAATCGGACGATGCCAGAACAGACCACGGTAGGAGTAGAGTGAATCGGCGTCCGGACCACGATACGGGCTCGACATCAGGCTCACGACACCAAACGCACCCAGGCTGCTGAACAGATAACCCGCCAGGTAAACCCCAGAGGTTTCCAGCGACAGCTGATGATCTTTAACCGCAATCAGCGCGACCAGCAGGTAACCCAAATGGGCGATAGACGAGTAACCCAGCAGACGCTTGATGTTGCTCTGCGAAATCGCCATCAGGTTACCGAACAGGATGGAAACAAAGGCGATAATGCCCAGTACCGTCCGCACGGCTTCGCTGTCCGTGACCGGCGCGTACATGAACAGACGCATGACAACACCAAAAATGGCAATTTTACTGGCGGTTGCCAGGAAGGTTGACACAGGTGCAGGCGCGCCTTGATACACGTCTGGCGTCCACAGGTGGAACGGCACCAGCGACAGCTTAAAGCCCAGACCGATAATCAGCATCCCCAGGCCCACTAGCAACAGCGGTTCCTGAATCATGCTGTCAGTGAGGCTTTTGCCCAGGCTGACAAAGCCCAGGTTGCCGGAGTCAGCATAAATCAGCGCGATACCAAACAGCAGGAAAGACGATGCTGCCGCCGACAAGATGGTGTATTTCAGGGCCGCTTCCAGAGAACGTTTCTGGCGGAATGCGTAACCAATCAACCCAAACAGCGGCAGAGACAGCAGCTCAATACCAATAAACAGCGACGCAAGGTGGTTAGAGGCTGACAGCACAATACCGCCCAGCGCGGCAATCAATACCAGCAGATAGAACTCGTCCTTGTTATCCGGGAATGTTGCCAGCCACGGATAGGCGAAGGTACAGGTTGCCAGGCTGGCCAGCATCACCAGTGCGGTATAGAACATCGAATAAGCGTCGACGCGCAGCAGCGGCGTGACGTCCATCGCCCCGACATGGCCCACAAAGTAGAGTGACAGCAGAGCCAGGTTCAGGCCAACCACCGTTAGCGTGGCGTTAACAAAGTGGTTGCGTCGCCAGGCAATGGACAGCATCACAACCACCACCGTCAATCCGACGATTAACAGCGGCAGCAACGCGATCAATTGTTGAGGAGTTATTGTCATGGCGAATTACGGCCTTGTAGTTGAAATTGAAGCGGTAAACCACTGCTGAATATTGCTCATTGCAGCATGTGAGGTATCCAGAATCGGCTGTGGATAAATACCCAGCAGCACCAGCAGAACCACGAGCACGCCAATGGTCATGAATTCACGTGCCGACATGCCCGGCAGTGGATCTTTAGATTTCGCTTCACCGTAATAGGCACGCTGCATCATTACCAGCGAATAAACCGAAGCGAAAACCAGACCAAAGGTCGCAATCACAATAATGACAGGGACGATCTGGAAGCTGCCGGTGAGGATCATAAACTCACCCACGAAGTTACCGGTGCCCGGCATCCCCAGGTTGGCGACAGCAAAGAACAGTGATAAACCCGGAATCCATTTGATACGCGACCACAGACCGCCCATCTGACGCATATCACGCGTGTGCAGGCGCTCATACAACTGTCCACACAGGATGAACAGTGCCGCCGCCGACAAACCGTGCGCAATCATCTGTACCACTGCGCCCTGCATAGCCAGCTGGCTACCGGTGTAAATCGCAATCAGCACAAAGCCCATGTGTGAAATCGACGTGTAAGCAATCAGTCGTTTAATATCAGTCTGCGAGAACGCCATCCATGCGCCGTAGAAGATACCGATAATACCTAACCACATCGCGACAGGTGCAAACTCAGCCGAGGCGTTGGGAAACAGCGGCAGGCTGAAGCGCAGCAAACCATAGGCTGCGGTTTTCAGCAGAATACCCGCCAGGTCCACTGAACCGGCTGTCGGTGCCTGACTGTGCGCATCAGGCAGCCAGCCGTGCAGTGGCACCACCGGCATTTTCACCGCAAACGCGATAAAGAAGCCCAGCATCAGCAGATATTCAACGGTGTGCGACATTGGCGTTTTCAACAACTGTTCGTAGTTGAAGGTCCAGACGCCGGTAGCGTTGTAATGAACAAACACCAGCGCCAGAATCGCAATCAGCATCACCAGACCTGACGCCTGGGTATAAATAAAGAATTTGGTGGCGGCGGTGATACGTGTCTTACCGTCCGATGCCTTATGTCCCCACAGTGCAATGAGGAAGTACATCGGCACCAGCATCATTTCCCAGAAGAAGAAGAACAGGAACATGTCGATGGCAAGGAACACACCGATAACGCCGCCCAGAATCCACATCAGGTTAAGATGGAAGAACCCCTGATACTTCTCGATCTCGTTCCATGAACACAGCACCGCCATCAGGCCGAGCAGTCCAGTCAGCACCACCATTAACAGCGAAAGGCCATCAAGCGCTAAATGGAAATTAATGCCGAAACGAGGAATCCAGGGTACTGAGAAGCTCGATTGCCACTGCGGAATACCCGCTGCCTGCGTCAGTGAATAGCCACCCTGCAACCAGAGCTGCAGTGAAAGCGCCAACGTCAGCCCCATGGTGATCAGGGCAATCCAGCGTGGCACCTTCGCGCCGAAGCGCTCGGTGAGCCAGCAGATAAAACCACCGAAGAAGGGTATGAAAATTAGCCAAGGTAATAACACGGCATACTTCCCTTTTTTTTGTCCTGGCTCGGGCTATCTCACTTGCCCGTTTCGCCCCCGGCAGTGCTCGCATCCTCACGTACTTCAGTACGCTCCGGTTGCTGTGCGCTGGCGGTGGCGAAACGGACTGCGCCGATTACGCCCTTACATCAGACAATCTTTGACATTCTTAATGGGTAAGTTTTCACACCTACCCGCTCATCAATCTTTAAATTACCAGCAACAGGGCCAGAACCACGACGGCACCCACGCTCATCGACGCCACGTACCAGCGCAGATAACCGTTTTCACTCACCACCAGACCTTTATTGGCGATACGTGAAAGCAACGCAGGCAGGTTCATCAAGCCGTTAAGCGGATCGCGTTTCAACAGCCACGCAATGCCCAGGTAAGGTTTGACAAACACTTTATCGTAGAGCCAGTCGAAGCCCCAGGCGGCGAACCACCAGGTGCCGAAGAACCGGCCCGGGCCGCTATTGGCGATGCGGGTAACCAGTTGACGCTTGCCCAGCCAGAGCGCGGCAGCAATAACGATGCCGGCAACGGCGACCAGACCAGAAGCGATCTCCAGCGTCACTTTACCGTTTTCACCAAACTCATTAGCCGGTAAAACACCCGCCAGCGGTGGGGTAATTAATGCGCCAATAAAGGTGGAGAGCACCAGCAGTACAATCAGCGGCAGATGATGGGTAATGCCTTTACCCGCATGAGCATGAATTTTCTCTTCGCCGTGGAACACGATGAAGATCATGCGGAAGGTATAGATTGAGGTCAGGAACGCCCCCACCAGACCCGCAACCATCAGGTTAAGATGACCGTTAGCCAGCGCACCAAACAGGATTTCATCTTTACTGTAGAATCCTGCGGTAATCAGCGGCAGTGCCGCCAGCGCCGCGCCGCCGACCAGGAAGCAGGTATAAACCAGCGGGATACTTTTACGCAGTCCGCCCATCTTAAAGATGTTCTGCTCGTGGTGGCAGGCCAGAATAACCGAACCTGAAGAGAGGAACAGTAAGGCTTTAAAGAAGGCGTGAGTCATCAGGTGGAAAATCGCGGCATCCCACGCCTGTACGCCCAGCGCCAGGAACATATAGCCAATCTGGCTCATGGTGGAGTAAGCGAGAACACGTTTGATGTCCGTCTGCACCAGCGCGGCAAAACCGGCAAGCACCAGGGTAATGGCACCGATAATGCCGACCAGATGCAGCACTTCAGGCGTCAGCAGGAACAGGCCATGTGTGCGGGCAATCAGGTACACACCCGCCGTCACCATGGTCGCGGCGTGAATCAGTGCCGATACCGGTGTTGGACCTGCCATTGCATCCGCCAGCCAGGTCTGTAAAGGCAACTGGGCAGATTTACCGACCGCACCGCCTAACAGCATCAGGGTCGCCCACTGCAGCATGTGATTGTCGGCGGCAAAGTGTGCCGGTGCCAGTTCAACCATTTCGCGGAAGTTGAGCGTACCCAGTTCGTTGTAAAGAATGAACAGGGCAAAAGCCAGAAACACATCGCCGACGCGCGTGATGATAAAAGCTTTCATCGCCGCTTTGCCGTTTTCTGGATTGCTGTAGTAGAAGCCAATCAGTAAGTAGGAGCACAACCCTACCCCTTCCCAGCCCAGATACATCAGCATCAGGTTATCCGCCAGCACCAGAACCACCATGCTGGCGATAAACAGGTTGGTATAGGCGAAGAAGCGGGAATAGCCCTCTTCGCCACGCATGTACCAGGAGGCGAACATATGGATCAGGAAACCGACGCCGGTGACCACCGACAGCATGGTCAGTGACAGGCCATCCAGGGTCAGATTGACCTGGATGTTAAAATTGCCCACGTGAATCCAGGTCCACAGCGCCTGAGTGAAGACCTGCTGCCCGTTAGCAAAGAAGTCGAAGCCAACAAAAACGGTCGTCAGTGCGGCTAACCCCACCGATCCCATTCCCACAGCAGCCGATAAATTCTCTGACCAGCGACCACGGGAAAACGCTAACAGCAAAAAGCCGATTAGCGGAAACAAGACAGTTAAATAGAGAAGATTCATCCGCGCATCTCGCTCACAATATCAATGTTCAGCGTCTGACGACGACGATAGAGCTGAAGCAGCAGGGCCAGACCAATACTGGCTTCCGCTGCGGCGAGGCTGATTGCCAGAATATACATCACCTGACCATCGGCCTGTCCCCAGTAGCTGCCCGCGACGACCAGTGCCAGGGCCGCAGCGTTGATCATGATTTCAAGGCTGATCAGCATAAACAGCAGGTTACGGCGCAGTACCAGCGAGGTCAGTCCAAGGACGAACAGCACCGCGGCCAGAATCAATCCATGTTGTAACGGAATCATGCTTGCTCCTTATTCGCCTGCGCGGCTTCGTTTGAACGGTTGCTCAGCACTTCACCCTGACGCTCTTCGCGTCCCAGATGGAAGGCCACCACCAGACCGGCCAGCAGCAGCATTGACGCCAGTTCAACCGCCAGGACATAAGGGCCAAACAGGCTAATACCGACCGCTTTTGCGTCGATGATTTTACCGTCAATGCCCTGGTCATGCGCTGTCATGATGGCGTAAATCATGACCGCTAGCAGCAGAAACGAAACCAGTCCGGGACCAATCCACAATGACGGGCTCAGCCATTCGCGTTCCTGTTTTTCAGTGGCTTTGCCCAGATTGAGCATCATCACGACGAACACGAACAGCACCATAATGGCACCGGCATAAACGATGATTTCCAGCGCACCGGCAAAATAGGCACCCAGGGAGAAAAAGACGCCAGCCACCGATAACAGCGAAACGATCAGGTACAGCAACGCATGTACCGGATTAGTGTGGGTGATAACGCGTAACGTCGTCACTACCGCCACCAGTCCGCAAAGATAAAACGCAAATTCCATGCCTTGCTCCTTAAGGTAATAAGCCTTTGACGTCGATGGGTTTCGCTTCGTTTTCAGCGTCACCTTTATCTTTACCGTCAATCGCCATACCTGCCATGCGGTAGAAGTTGTATTCCGGATATTTACCCGGCCCCGAGATCAGCAGGTCTTCTTTCTCATACACCAGATCCTGACGCTTGAACTCGCCCAGTTCGAAATCCGGCGTCAGCTGGATAGCGGTGGTTGGGCAGGCCTCTTCACACAGACCGCAGAAAATGCAGCGTGAGAAGTTAATGCGGAAGAACTCTGGATACCAGCGACCGTCTTTTGTTTCGGCCTTTTGCAGTGAAATACAGCCTACCGGGCAGGCTACTGCACAAAGGTTACAGGCAACGCAACGCTCTGCCCCGTCGGGATCGCGGGTCAGTACAATACGACCACGATAGCGTGGTGGCAGGTAGACCGGCTCTTCCGGATACATCTGGGTTTCGCGTTTCGCGAAGGCATGCATGCCTATCATCCAGATACTGCGCACTGTCGTGCCGAAGCCTACGACAATATCTTTTAATGTCATTTGTTTACCCCTTACTGCGCTGTATACAGAATGACTGCGGCGGTTGCCAGCAGGTTCAACAGCGTCAACGGCAGACACACTTTCCAGCCGAACGACAGCACCTGGTCATAGCGTGGACGCGGAAGCGCAGCACGAATCAGGATGAACATCATCATAAAGAACGCCGTTTTCAGGGCGAACCAGATGAATGGCGGCAGGAAAGGCCCATGCCAGCCACCGAAGAACAGCGTAACAATCAGCGCTGAAACGGTGGTAATCGCAACGTATTCGCCCACAAAGAACAGGCCAAACTTCATACCGGCATATTCAATGTGGTAACCGTCGGCCAGTTCTTGCTCAGCTTCTGGCTGGTCAAACGGATGACGGTGGCACACTGCGACGCCCGCAATACAGAAGGTCAGAAAACCAAAGAACTGCGGGATGATGTTCCACAGGTGCGTCTGGCTGTTGACGATATCGGTCATATTGAACGAGCCCGCCTGCGCCACTACGCCCATCAGCGACAGCCCCAGGAACACTTCATAACTCAGCGTCTGGGCAGAAGCACGCATGGCACCTAACAGCGAGTATTTGTTGTTACTCGACCAGCCAGCAAACAACACCGCATAGACCGCCAGGCCTGCCATCATCAGGAAGAACAGTAACCCGATGTTCAGGTCAGTGACGACCCAGGTCGGTGATACCGGTACGATGGCAAACGCCAGCAGCAGTGACACAAAAGCAATCACCGGCGCCAGGGTAAAGATAAAGCGGTCTGTAAAGGGGGGAACCCAGTCCTCTTTAAAGAACATCTTGATCATGTCAGCAACCAGCTGCAAGGAGCCGCCCCAGCCCACGCGGTTTGGTCCGTAGCGGTTCTGGAACAGGCCAAGCAAACGACGCTCGGCGAAGCTCATAAACGCACCACAGCCCACGACAACCAGCAGAATCACCAGCGCTTTACCCACGGCGATCAGAATGTCGATAACACCCGGAGTTAACCAGCTCATTGCGCCGCCTCCTGCAGAGAATCAATTTTTGCATTCGCCAGGAATGGCGGCACGCCTGGCAGACCGAGTGGAAGGCCCACCTGCCCTGCCTGCAGCGAAGAAGAGAAGCGCACAGGCAAGCGGACGGTTTCACCGGCACAGGTTAATTCCACGGATGCGCCGCTGTTCACGCCCAGCTTAGCCGCATCATCCGGGTTCAGCACCAGGGTCGGTGCCGACATACGCTGTTGGATTACCGGCGCACGCTGCGTCATCTCTTCACTACCAAACAACTGGTAGTAAGGGGCGACACGGAACTGACCGGTGGTAGCATAAGCACCTGGTACGCTGCTGAACCAGGCTAACTGCGCCTCGCTGGCTTCAAACAGGCGAACGCCGGGATCGCCGTGACGCAGTTTGCCGCCCACTTCATCCTGAAATTTGTTCCATGCCTGAGGTGAGTTCCAGCCGGGTGCCCAGGCAAACGGAATCTGCGAACGCGGTGCGCTTGGCTGGTTGTTCCCTTCCATAGAGAAGGCAAACATGGTGTCCTGATCCTGTGGCTGACGCGGCTCATGCACGCTGATATTAGCGCGCGCGGCGGTACGCCCACTGGCACGGTGCGGTGAACGCGCCAGTTTCTGACCACGAATACGGAAGCTGGCATCCGGTGCAGCTTCTTTAATGCCTTTAAGCTGTGGCAGGCTGGCGACCACGGCATCAATAACATGATCGAGCTGCGTCCAGTCAACGTGACGGCTTTCCAGCGCGCTGTGCAGTGAATGCAGCCAGCGCCAGCTTTCAAGCATCACGATGCTGTTGTCGTAATAGGCAGGATCGTAGACCTGGAAGAAACGCTGTGCGCGGCCTTCATGGTTAATCGAGGTGCCGTCACTTTCTGCGAAGCTGGCAGCGGAAAGAACCAGTCCGGCTTTTTCCAGTGTGGCGGTGCGTTGATGATCAACCACGATCACATTAGCGGCATGATTCAGCGCGGCATCGACCTGCGCTTTTGGCGCATGACGATAAAGATCGTTTTCCAGCACGACGACCGCATCGGCTTCGCCGCTTTGCAGCTGCTCCAGCGCGTGGTCCAGGGTATGTCCGCCCATCAGGCCCAGTCCCATGCTGTTCGCATGGCTTGCCATTAAGGTGATACCCACCTCTGCGCCGCGTGCTTTAAGCGCTTTCGCCACGTTTGCTGCGGCTTCAATCATGGCGCTGCTGCCGGAGTGGACGCCGGAGATAATCAGGGGCTTTCTCGCACCCGCCAGAGCCTGTACCACCACATCCAGCTTGCCGTTCAGCGCAGGGTCGAAATCGCTTACGGCCGGGGCGGTTTCGTCCAGCGCATTGGCGATGGCAAACCCAAGACGCGCCTGATCTTCCACTGGGGCACGGTAGCTCCATGCGGCAATATCATCGAGACGCGTTTCATCGACGTTGGTAACAAAGAGTGGATGCTTAGCGTGCTGACCGATATTCATGATGGCCGCGATTTGCCAGTCTGCGACTTTCTGCGCAGCGGCCATTTCACGGGCCTTGCCTTTCACCGCCTGGCGAACAGACAGGGCAACGCGCGCGCCGACCTGCGTCAGGTCTTCACCCAACACCAGCACCGCGTCATAGCTTTCAATTTCGCGCAGCGACGGCGTATAAATCCCACCTTCGCGCAGCACTTTTAACAGCAGCTCAAGGCGCTCCTGCTCACCCGCAGGCATACCGGTAGAGAAGTTTTCGGCCCCGACCAGTTCACGCAGCGCAAAGTTACTCTCGATGCTGGCGCGCGGTGAGCCAATACCAATCACGCGTTTCGCCTGACGCAGAACGTCAGCACCGACGTTCACCGCCTGCTCTGCATTCAACGTTACGCGGTCGCTGCCACGTAACTGCACCGGATGATGAGGACGATCTTTCAGGTTCACATAACCGTAACCAAAGCGACCACGGTCACACAGGAAATAGTGGTTAACGCTGCCGTTATAACGGTTTTCTATGCGGCGCAGTTCACCATAGCGCTCACCCGGGCTGGTGTTACAACCTACGCTGCACTGCTGGCAGATGCTTGGCGCGAACTGCATATCCCATTTACGGTTATAGCGTTCAGAGTGGGTTTTATCGGTGAAGACGCCGGTTGGGCAGATTTCGACAAGGTTACCGGAAAACTCGCTTTCCAGCGTGCCGTCTTCCGGGCGGCCGAAGTAAACGTTGTCATGGGCACCATAAACGCCCAGATCGGTGCCATCAGCATAATCTTTGTAGTAACGCACGCAGCGATAGCAGGCAATACAGCGGTTCATTTCATGCGAAATGAACGGGCCAAGATCCTGATTGCGATGGGTGCGTTTGGTAAAGCGATAGCGACGGAAGCTGTGGCCGGTCATCACCGTCATATCCTGCAGATGACAGTTACCGCCCTCTTCACATACCGGACAGTCGTGCGGGTGGTTCGTCATCAACCACTCGACCACGCTTTCACGGAACTCTTTCGCTTCGCCATCATCAATAGAGATGAAGGTGCCATCAGACGCCGGCGTCATACAGGACATGACAAGGCGGCCGCGGGTATCTTCAGCGTTCTGGAATTGCTTTACCGCACACTGGCGGCAGGCACCCACGCTTCCCAGCGCCGGATGCCAGCAAAAATAAGGAATATCAAGGCCCAGAGACAGACATGCCTGTAGCAGGTTGTCCGCTCCGTTCACATCATATTCTTTACCGTCTACATGGATTGTAGCCATAGTGACATGCTTCCGTAAGGCTCGTCATAAACGAGCGTTAATCAAATTCTTGTCCCTGCACACTGCAGCAGGAACGGCGGCACAGGGCCAGCTCCCGTGGATAACGGCGAATTACCAGCGCGCTTTCAGCAGGTTTGGCTGAATACCACCGATAGCTCGGGTATTACCAAACACCTGCGGCGCGATGCCGGCTTCAAACTCTTCACGGAAATATTTAATGGCGCTTTGCAGCGGTTCGACGGCACCAGGTGCGTGAGCACAGAAGGTTTTGCCCGGGCCGAGCTGGCGGCAAAGCTGCTCCAGGGTTTCGATATCCCCCGGCTGGCCTTTTTTCTGCTCCAACGCGCGCAGGATCTTCACGCTCCACGGCAAACCGTCACGGCATGGCGTACACCAGCCGCAGGATTCGCGAGCAAAGAACTCTTCCAGGTTGCGCACCAGTGAAACCATATTGATTTCATGGTCGACGGCCATAGCCAGGGCAGTACCCAGGCGGCTGCCTGCTTTACCGATACTGGCGAACTCCATCGGCAGATCCAGGTGCTGATCGGTCAGGAAGTCTGTTCCTGCACCGCCCGGCTGCCAGGCTTTGAAGCGCAGGCCATCGCGCATGCCGCCCGCATAGTCTTCAAGAATTTCTCGGGCAGTGATACCAAACGGCAGCTCCCAGACGCCGGGGTTTTTTACCCGACCTGAGAAGCCCATCAGTTTCGTACCGGCATCATCGCTCTTTGACAGGCCCTGATACCATTCAACCCCATTGGCCAGAATAGCTGGCACGTTTGACAGCGTTTCAACGTTGTTGACGCAGGTCGGTTTACCCCAGACGCCCGCGCTCGCCGGGAAAGGTGGCTTAGAACGTGGGTTAGCACGACGCCCTTCCAGCGAGTTAATCAAGGCCGTTTCTTCACCACAAATATAGCGGCCGGCACCGGTGTGCACGATGAGTTCGAAATCGAACCCTGAGCCCAAGATATTTTTACCCAGTAAACCGGCTTCAGTGGCTTCGGCGATAGCGCGGCGCAGGTGCACCGCAGCTTCAATGTATTCGCCACGCAGGAAGATATAGCCACGGTAAGCTTTCAGGGCAAACGCACTGATCAGCATGCCTTCCACCAGCTGATGAGGCATTTGCTCCATCAACAGGCGGTCTTTATAGGTGCCCGGCTCCATCTCATCGGCGTTACACAGCAGGTAACGGATGTTCATGGATTCGTCTTTCGGCATCAGGCTCCACTTCAAACCGGTAGAGAAGCCTGCACCGCCGCGTCCCTTCAGGCCGGAATCTTTCACCAGCGCCACGATCTCATCCGGTGCCATGCCTTTCAGGGCTTTTTCTGCACCGGCATAACCGTTTTTACTGCGATACTCATCCAGCCAAACGGGCTGCTGATCGTCACGCATGCGCCAGGTCAGGGGATGGGTTTCTGCAGTACGAATGATCTGTTTAATTGTCATTGATACTGCTCCAGCAAAGAGGCGATGCCTTCCGGCGTCAGATGAACGTGCGTATCTTCATCCACCATCATGGTTGGGCCTTTATCGCAGTTACCCAGGCAGCAGGTTGGCAGCAACGTAAAGCGACCATCGGTTGTCGTCTGACCCGGCTTGATATTCAGGTTTTCTTCCAGTGCTGCCTGAATTCCCTGAAAACCCGTAATGTGGCATACCACGCTGTCGCAATAGCGGATCACATGGCGGCCAACCGGCTGACGGAAAATCTGGCTATAGAAAGTGGCAACACCTTCTACGTCGCTGGCAGGAATACCTAACACGTCTGCAATGGCGTGAATTGCGCCGTCGGGTACCCAGCCGCGTTGCTTCTGCACGATTTTCAGCGCTTCAATTGACGCGGCGCGTGCATCTTCGTAATGGTGTTTTTCGTGCTCAATCGCATGGTGCTCTTCCGCACTCAGCACGAAGACCTCGTTGGGGTCGATCGTTTTAATAGCAATGTGTTGATCGTGCATAATTAGCGGTCCACGTCTGACATAACAAAGTCGATACTACCGAGGTACACGATTAAATCGGATACCAGGCTGCCACGGATTACCGAAGGAATCTGTTGCAGATGCGGGAAGCTCGGCGTACGCACACGTGTGCGATAGCTCATCGTGCTGCCATCGCTGGTCAGGTAGTAACTGTTAATCCCTTTGGTCGCCTCAATCATCTGGAAGGATTCATTGGCCGGCATAACCGGGCCCCATGACACCTGCAGGAAGTGAGTGATCAGGGTTTCAATGTGCTGCAGCGTGCGCTCTTTTGGCGGCGGCGTGGTCAGCGGATGATCCGCTTTAAACGGCCCTGCCGGCATGTTGTTCAGGCACTGCTCAAGAATACGCAGCGACTGCCACATCTCTTCCATTTTCAGCTGCACGCGCGTGTAGGCATCACTGATGCCGGCACCCACGGGCACGTCGAAGTCGAAGTTTTCATAGCCTGAATATGGCCGCCATTTACGCACGTCAAAATCAAGACCGGTCGCGCGCAGAGCCGCACCTGTGGTGCCCCATGCCAGCGCTTCTTCCATATTGTAGGCCGCCACACCTTGTGAACGACCCATCAGTACCGTGTTGCGCAGCGCCGCTTTGTCATACTCTTTCAGGCGCTTCGGCATCCAGTCCAGGAAGTCACGCAGCAGGCGTTCCCAGCCATTCGGCAGGTCGTGTGCCACACCGCCAATACGGAACCAGGCCGGGTGCATACGGAAACCGGTAATCGCCTCAACCACGTCATAGATTTTCTGGCGGTCGGTAAAGGCAAAGAACACCGGTGTCATGGCACCGACGTCCTGAATAAAGGTGGAGATGTACAGCAGGTGACTGTTAATGCGGAACAGCTCGGAGAGCATAACGCGAATCACATTAACGCGGTCAGGGACAACGATACCGGCCAGTTTTTCTACCGCCAGTACGTAAGGCATTTCGTTGACGCAGCCACCGAGGTACTCGATACGGTCGGTGTAAGGAATGTAGCTGTGCCAGGACTGACGCTCGCCCATCTTCTCCGCACCACGGTGGTGATAACCAATGTCCGGGACGCAGTCGACGATCTCTTCACCATCCAGCTGCAAAATGATGCGGAAAGCACCGTGCGCGGAGGGGTGGTTTGGACCGAGGTTGAGGAACATAAAGTCTTCATTGGCGGTGCTGCGTTTCATGCCCCAGTCTTCAGGCTTGAACGTCAACGCTTCCATTTCCAGATCTTCTTTCTGCTTCGTCAGCGTAAAAGGATCGAACTCGGTCGCGCGCGCGGGATAATCCTTACGCAGCGGATGCCCTTCCCAGGTCTGCGGCATCATAATGCGCGTCAGATGCGGGTGACCATCAAAGGTGATGCCAAACATCTCCCAGGTTTCGCGCTCGTACCAGTTGGCATTGGCGAAAATAGTGGTGATGGTCGGCACATGCATATCGTTTTCAGATAAAGCCACCTTGAGCATGATGTCGCGATTGCGTTCAATCGACAGCAGGTGGTAGAAAACGGAAAAATCCGCGTCAGGTAAACCTGCGCGGTGGGTACGTAAACGTTCGTCCATGCCGTGCAGGTCATAGAGCATGACGTACGGCTTAGGTAATTTACGCAGGAATGTAATGATTTCCAGCAGCTGTTCACGCTTTATCCACACCACCGGAATACCGGTGCGGGTGGCCTGAACGGTAAAGGCATCCGGCCCAAAACGATTACGCAGCTCGCCAATCACCGGATCATCCAGGTGATCGCGGGTTTGCCATAGTGGCTGAGCGAGATCTTGCGTGGTCAAATCTGTCATACGTTACTCACCATTCCGGCCTGATAACAGGCGCTCAAATGAAGGCGTCAGGATGGTGCCATGCATTAATTTGTGATGTTGTCTGCTGCAGGCACGAATTCCATCCATACGGTTAACTTAAACTTCGTCTGGTGTACGCAGGTTGGTTACTGCAATACGTTCGCCACGCTTACGTTCACGCTCAGGCTGCATATTGGCACGATAAACGCCCTGATCACCGACCACCCACGACAGGGGACGACGCTCTTTGCCAATCGACTCCTGCAGCAGCAGTAGCGCCTGCATATAGGCTTCAGGACGCGGCGGGCAGCCTGGGATATAAACGTCAACCGGCAGGAACTTATCCACGCCCTGCACGACAGAATAGATATCGTACATGCCGCCTGAGTTGGCACAGGCACCCATGGAAATGACCCATTTCGGCTCCAGCATTTGATCGTACAAACGCTGAATCACCGGGGCCATTTTGGTAAATGGCGTACCGGCGATCACCATAAAGTCAGCCTGACGTGGAGAAGCACGCATAACCTCAGCACCAAAGCGCGCCACATCGTGCACGGCGGTGAAAGAGGTCGTCATCTCAACGTAGCAGCAGGAAAGACCAAAGTTGTACGGCCACAGGGAATTTTTACGTCCCCAGTTCACCATGTCGTGCAGGGCATGTTCGAGCTTGCCCATGTAAACGCTGCGATGAACGTGCTGCTCCAGCGGATCGCTGACGATTTCCTGCTTTTGCAGAGGGTAACGGTCGTTCTCACCACCGTTTGGGTCTATGCGGGTGAGCGTATAGTCCATCTTATTGCCTCTCTTTTACTGCTTGTGAGGATTGGTGTGACTTACCGTGGGAGTTTTAACCACGATTCGGCGGCGTGCAGGCGTCCAGTCCAACGCGCCAATGCGCACCAGATAAACCAAGCCCGCCAGGAGCACCAAAATGAAAATTGCGGCTTCCGCAAAGCCGATCCATCCACTTTCGCGGATTGAAGTCGCCCATGCGTATAAAAAGAGAGCTTCTACGTCGAAGATAACGAAGAACATCGCCACCAGGTAGAATTTTGCTGACAAGCGGAGGTGAGTATCACCGACAGATTCAATGCCGGACTCAAAAGGTGTGTCTTTGTAACGGGCACGCGCTCTGCCGCCAAGCAGCCATCCTCCGGTTAACATAAACGCACAGAGGCCAAATGCAATGACGATAAAAACGACGAATGCCCAATGCTGAGCGATGATTTCGGTGGTAGTTGACATACTCTTTGCTTACTCATCAAAAGTGGCGCTGGCATCCTGCTCGGGTTCTGGCAGCAAACTCACCACATCGATTCAAAGGGAAGGATAAAAACCTTACAAATTTTGCTGTTACTCTGGAATAAGCAGCAATTTTATGGGGTTTTTTACTCCTTTCTATAACCTTTTGTCAACTTAGACAAAAGTATCCAAACTTTATTTTACACCTGCATCATATTATTAACATATGATGCGCGTGTTTCCAGCTAAATCGCTTCAGTCTGTAAGGGTAATTTTAGTGTAGCGGGTATTTGCGCGCATGGATCGTGCATTTAACCCCCATATTTTGACAGGATTTTCAGGCTTTTCCTTCCCTTTGGAATGGCTATTTTGTTGATCCAGAACACAGAATTATCTTTTTTGTGTTAAATTTCAGCAGTTATCAGACTGATTCGAATCAACTATTTCACATTTTACAGGCGTCCTTCTCTCACGTCCGCTCGATTGCGGGTGGCTGACAGCAAGTAAAGACAACCCCTCGAAAATCGGTTTTATTGCGCAAGAAAAAGCCTAAAAAAAAGCCCCCTGTCCTTTTTACAGGACAAGAGGCGTATTTACAGAGGTTATCGTGCTGCTAAATTGCGCATTTTTTGCAAAAGAATGCGGTATTTACTCTTCATCATCCAGCAACAATGTGCCATCGGCATTGGCCACCATGTTGTAAGGATCGTGCGTAGACTGCATAGCATTAAAGATCGCCAGCGCCAGCTCGTTATCACTGTCAGCATTGCGACACAGCAGGTATTGCGTATCAGGTAATACCGGTAAGCCTTCAGCTGCACCCATGACACGCAATTCCGGGCTCATCATTTCTACCGGACGCGCCGTTACACCTAATCCTGCTTTCACCGCAGCGCGCACGGCCGCCAGGGTTGATGCAACGTAGGAGATACGCCACGGAATACCGGCTTCATTAAGATGGTCAATCGCCATATCGCGGTACGGGCTTGGCTCATCGAGTAATACCAACGGAATCGCTTCCCCACGCTGGAACACGTAATCCGCCGCGCAGTACCACAAGGTCGGCGACGTGCGCAGGACCTGGTGAGTAAAGTTACCCGGGCTGGAGGTCGTGACAACTAAATCGACTTCGCCCTGGTTCAGCATTTCCATCATAAAGGGATTGCGTTTCACGCGAACATCAATCGCCAGTTTTGGATAGACAGAGGTCACGCGGTTTAACAGGAACGGCAGAATGGTGTCGGACGTATCGTCAGAAGCGCCAATCGTCAGTACGCCCTGGATGTTGCTGTACATCAGGGAAGTACAGGCTTCATCGTTAAAACGCAGGATTTTCCTGGCATAGCCCAGAAGCTGAATACCGTGTTCTGTTAACAACTTGTTGCGGCCATGTCTGGCAAACAACTCTTTACCAACCAGTTGTTCCAGACGTTGCATCTGCTGACTTACTGCCGATTGCGTTCTGCACACCGCAGCAGCAGCGGCTGCAAAGGTGTTCAAATCAGCAACAGCAACAAAAGTTCGGAGCAGATCGAGATCGAGATTAAGTATCGGACGATTTGCATTAGTCATGTTTTTTTCTTCACTTATTAGATTTTTAAGAACTACTATCCTGGTGTTATTACATGCTTATCAAAGCGATAAGCGGTAATGATGCTTCATGGCGTCCCGGCAAAGGGCCGACATAAAATTTACTTACGGAGGAAGACGGAACTTCCCTGCAAAACAAGGAAACCGGCTCCTGAAGACAGAGACAACTTCTGTGCCGAGGGCACGGGATGCAAAAATGCGGGAAGCTGTGTAGTTGTCTTTTTTCTACCCCCAAAATGCGGTTAAGCAGGGGTAAACAGGTCTGGAATACGCTAACGGTGTGTAGCGTTTAATCTCATCAAATAGTAAATTATACTTAATCATTTTTGACCGCAAAATGGAAATGTTTTTATGAAAAGCATTGCATATTTTGATCAAATCGCATCTTACATTCATCCTTGTCCCTCCTGAGCGGACGTAACCTGCCGGAAAACAGTAAATACGACTTTTCATTGTCGAAACATGCATTGAAGATGCTCTGCATTATTTCTGTCGGCCTTAATAATCGTTAAAAAAACCTTAGATATAAATGCGTTAACATCAAGAGCAACCGTTGTTTTTCAGGTTACTCTGATTAACTGCGGTCAAAGCCGCGCAAATTTTATGCATTAATAAAGCATAATTAAACTATTTCGCTCATGACGCATTGCGCATACTCAGATTGTGTCACGGCCTTCAGGTTCATTATCGGCATAATAAAAGCAGACATTACCCAGCGCTCAATTTTTACTCACAGAACAATAAACCAGGAAAGCCTTATAAACCAAACGTTTCAACCGGACTGCATGATAACCAATATGCATTACGTCGTCTGCCCGAAGACAAAGATGCTGAACACGCCAAAACCGTTTCTTGCCCTTCTTTTGTAGGCCTGAGGAGAGTACATTGTGCAGGTTTGTTTTCAGCGGCAGGCAAAAGGATTCTGCACATTAAGGCGGCCACAATGACTTTTCAAATTGATAAATCCGGCAAACTGGACAATGTCTGTTACGACATTCGTGGGCCGGTTTTAAAAGAGGCTAAACGCCTTGAAGAAGAAGGTAATAAAGTTCTTAAGTTGAACATCGGCAATCCGGCACCTTTTGGTTTCGAAGCGCCGGATGAGATTCTGGTTGATGTCATCCGCAACCTCCCCAGTGCGCAGGGGTACTGTGATTCCAAAGGGCTGTATTCTGCCCGCAAAGCCATTATGCAGCACTACCAGGCGCGCGATATGCGCGACGTTACGGTCGAAGACATTTACATCGGTAATGGTGTGTCTGAACTGATCGTCCAGGCTATGCAGGCGTTACTGAACAGCGGTGATGAAATGCTGGTGCCTGCGCCCGACTATCCGTTGTGGACCGCCGCCGTGTCCCTGTCGAGCGGCAAGGCCGTGCACTATCTGTGTGATGAATCCGCAGGCTGGTTCCCGGATCTTGATGATATCCGCAGTAAAATCACGCCGCGCACCCGTGGCATTGTGATTATCAACCCCAATAACCCCACCGGTGCGGTTTACAGCAAAGAGCTGTTAATGGAAGTGGTTGAGATTGCCCGTCAGCATAACCTGATTATTTTTGCTGACGAAATCTACGACAAAATTCTGTATGACGCGGCACAGCACCATTCTATCGCTGCGCTGGCACCGGATTTACTGACAGTAACCTTTAATGGTCTATCTAAAACTTACCGCGTCGCGGGTTTCCGCCAGGGCTGGATGGTGCTGAACGGACCTAAAAAGCATGCGAAAGGCTATATCGAAGGCCTGGAAATGCTGGCATCCATGCGCCTGTGTGCCAATGTACCGGCGCAGCACGCGATTCAGACTGCGCTGGGTGGCTACCAAAGCATTAGCGAATTCATTGTGCCCGGTGGACGGCTCTACGAGCAGCGCCAACGTGCCTGGGAACTGATCAACGAGATTCCCGGCGTCAGTTGTGTGAAGCCGCAGGGCGCGCTCTACATGTTCCCGCGTATTGATGCTAAAAAATTCAATATTCACGACGATCAGAAAATGGTGCTGGATTTCCTGTTGCAGGAGAAGGTCCTGCTGGTACAGGGCACGGCGTTTAACTGGCCGTGGCCCGATCACCTGCGAATCGTCACGCTGCCACGCGTTGACGATCTGGAGATGGCGATCAATAAGTTTGGCCGTTTCCTGCAGGGCTACCGTCAGTAGTCCTGTTGCGCCTATACTGATGTGATGTCGGGGAGAGCTCGCCTCTCCCCTGTTGCAAACAGGAACCACCATGACTCAAAGCCATTTCTTCGCCCACCTTTCCCGTCTCAAACTGATCAACCGCTGGCCGCTGATGCGTAACGTACGCACCGAAAACGTCTCGGAACACAGTTTGCAGGTGGCGATGGTTGCCCATGCCCTGGCCGCCATTAAGAACAAGAAGTTCAATGGCAATCTCAATGCCGAGCGCATCGCTATGATGGCGCTGTATCACGATGCCAGTGAAGTGCTGACCGGCGATTTACCGACACCGGTGAAGTACTACAACGCGCAGATAGCCCACGAATACAAAAAGATTGAAAAGATTGCGCAGCAGAAGTTGATTGAGATGCTGCCGGAAGAACTGCAGGATATTTACCGCCCGCTGATTGATGAGCACCTGCACAGTGAAGAAGAGAAAGCCGTGGTGAAGCAGGCCGATGCACTTTGCGCATACGTAAAATGCCTTGAAGAGCTGTCGGCCGGCAACAATGAATTTTTATTAGCAAAGGCGCGGCTGGAAAAAACCCTGAGCCAACGTCGCTCACCCGAAATGAGCTATTTCGTCGAGGTGTTTATTCCCAGCTTTAGCCTGTCTCTGGATGAAATTTCGCAGGATTCGCCGCTCTGATACGGGCGGCTTCACGCCGCCACGTTCTGCTTAGTCTTTACTGTGAAAAGCAAACTTGCCCGTCGTCTGTTGGGTGACCACCAGCGATGTCAGTGAGGTCAGGCGCAGCGCCACCTCATCGATGCGTGGTGTATCATCTGGCGCATTGGCGGCAATGACAGCACAGCCTGCCGCCAATCCTGACATCACACCAGCAGGCGCGTCTTCGACCACGACACAGTCGGCCGGAGAGAGTTTCAGCATTTTTGCCCCAAGTAAGTAAGGATCGGGTTCCGGTTTGCCCTTTGCCACCTGCTCAGCCGTAATAAACACGGCAGGCTGCGGTAATCCTGCTGCTTTATGGCGCGCATGTGCCACCGGCACGGAACCTGAGGTGACAATCGCCCAGGGGATCTGCAACGCATCCAGTTGCGTGAGCAGCGCTTTTGCGCCTGGCAGCGCCTGCACGCCGTCGGTGTCTTCTGCTTCTGTTTTTTCCAGCGCCAGAAACTCAGCCTGTATCGCTTCTTCTGACTGGCCCGACATGAAGTGGCGCAGTGAAGTAATAGCCTGCTTACCGTGAATGAAGTCCAGAATTTCATCAGCCGCAATGCCATGACGTGCACCCCAGTTGCTCCAGGCGCGTTCTACCGCCGGTAGTGAATCAACTAAGGTGCCGTCTAAATCAAATAAAAAACCACTGTACTCCACGCGTCACTCCTCATCAGGCGTTAATGATTTGCGCAATCTCGTTTACGCTTAAATGGTATTGGCGGGGACAAGTCTGCCACAAAGCCAGCATCCGTTGATACTTTTCCCACATCGGCGTTTGCGCATTAAAGCCGTGCGTACCGGCATCAAAATGGGTATAGCGCCCTTCGGTATTCACCATAAAACGCACGTAGCCCAGATAACGCGATTCCGTGGCGGCATCAAAGCCCAGAAACGCCAGACGTCGTGGATCGATGTCGCCTTCGGCTTTAAGATTTGACCAGGAAACCTGCAGCGCATGGTGCATCTCCATAATGTCGATGAGCGTGCGGCAGGTTTCTTCGGGTAGTTTGCCAAATTCTTTATCCAGTTCACGCATCTGCAGGCCATAACCACGCTCAATGATGGTCTGATAGCGACGAAAACGTTCGGCGTTCTCCGGCTCCAGCATCGCCATGATTTTGTACTGGTTTGTCAGGATCAAACGTTGTGCATGGGTCATTTCCATCATCTCTTCCTCAAGCCCGCTGGCCGTTCAGGTTTTATACGATGGAAGGATAATTACACAGGGGAAACGATGTGGGCGTTGCCACATCGCTTTTCATTGATTTAAGCGCGGGTTTGGGTGCAATAATTTGCCGCACGGCGCAGATTAAAGATCGTCCAGAAATGTCCGGTCCAGTTGCTTAAAGGCACGCTTAAGCAGATCGGCCAGCGCCTGGTATGTGGGTTTCCCCTCAACCGGGGCAATCGCCTGCCCTGCGGCTTCCAGTTTCGTGCGCACCTCGTGAAACCAGCGCAGCAGCGTGGGCGGCAATGGCGTGACCGAACGCTTACCTAACCACCATAAACCCTGCATAGGCAAACTGCAGGCGAACAGGGCCGTCGCGACCGCTGGGCCAAGTTGGCCACCCATCGCGATTTGCCACGTTAACGTAAAGACCGCCAGCGGCGGCATAAAGCGAATTGAAAACCGTGTCGCCGAAGAGACACGATTTTCAGGAAAGACTGGCGCCAGGCGTTTATCGTTGGGCCAGGTCTTCATATAATGCTGTCCGCGTTGAAACATCCGGAACCAGCCGGTGTGGGATTCATTCGCCATGGCTCGCCTCAACTAATGCTGTATTTTTTGAAAAATAATTATAACGACACAACTTTACGTAACATCCTTCAAATGTTTTTGTCTTTAAAGGTGACTCCGGCTATTCTGTCGCCGATTTAACAACGTCCCTGCCGCAACTTTCCTTGTAACAGAGACGACAAGGCCCGTTTTAAGCGAATTTTCAAATTTATGCGTAAAAACTCAAATTTTTTTGCGTAAAACGCACTATTTTGACCTGGGTATGACTTCTGTCATTAATCTGGCTGCTTCAATGGGCTACGCTGTAAGTCTGATTGCGTTATTTTTAGCCACTTTTAACAAATAGGTACTTCCATGTCGAGTAAGTTAGTACTGGTTCTGAACTGCGGCAGCTCTTCCCTTAAGTTTGCCATCCTTAATCCCACCAGCGGTGAAGAATTCCTGTCTGGCCTGGCAGAATGCTTCCACCTTCCCGAAGCGCGGATTAAATGGAAACTTGAGGGCCAGAAGCAGGAAGCCCCTCTGGGTGCTGGCGCTGCCCACAGCGAAGCGCTGAATTTCATTGTTAAAACAATTCTGGCACAAAAACCAGAGCTTTCAGCACAAATCGCAGCAATAGGTCACCGTATTGTTCACGGCGGCGAAAAACTCACGCAGTCAGTGGTCATTTCTCAGTCTGTCGTGCAGGGTATCAAAGATGCGTCATCTTTTGCACCACTGCATAACCCAGCCGGCCTGATCGGTATTGATGAAGCCATGAAAAACTTCCCGCATTTGTCCGACAAGAATGTGGCGATTTTCGACACGGCTTTCCATCAGACAATGCCGGAAGAGTCCTATCTTTATGCGCTGCCGTATGCGCTTTATAAAGAACATGGCGTTCGTCGCTATGGCGCGCACGGCACCAGTCACTACTATGTGACCCACGAAGCGGCAAAAATGCTCAACAAGCCGCTGGAAACGCTGAACATTATTACCTGTCACCTCGGTAACGGTGGGTCTGTTTCTGCCATTCGCAACGGCGAATGTGTGGATACTTCGATGGGGCTGACACCGCTGGAAGGCCTGGTGATGGGTACCCGCAGTGGCGACATCGATCCCGCGATTATTTTCTTCCTGCACGACACCTTAGGCATGAGCGTTGACGCCATCAACAAAATGTTGACCAAAGAGTCCGGCCTGTTAGGGCTCACCGAAGTCACCAGCGACTGCCGTTATGTCGAAGATAACTATGCAACGAAAGCGGATGCCAAACGCGCGATGGATGTCTTCTGCCATCGTCTTGCCAAATACATTGGTAGCTATACGGCGCTGATGGACGGCCGTCTTGATGGTGTAATCTTTACCGGTGGTATCGGCGAAAATGCGGCAATGGTGCGCGAGCTGACCTTAAATAAACTGGCACTGCTTGGCTTTGAGGTTGACCACGACCGCAACCTGGCGGCACGCTTTGGCAAGTCAGGTTTTATCAATAAAGAAGGCACCCGCCCGGCTGTGGTGATTCCGACTAACGAAGAGTTAGTGATTGCCCGCGACGCCGCACGTCTTACCGCCTGATCTCCTTTCGCCGTCAGCCCATGCTGACGGCGTTGTTTTGACACCCAGTGAAATCTGAGAGGTTCAATCGTGTCACGTACAATTATGCTCATTCCGACCGGCACCAGCGTCGGTCTGACCAGCGTTAGCCTTGGCGTCATTCGCGCCATGGAACGTAAAGGCGTTCGACTGAGCGTTTTCAAACCCATTGCTCAACCGCGTGCGGGCGGCAATGCACCAGACCAGACCACCAGCATTGTGCGCAAGAGTTCAGGCATTCCGGCCGCAGAGCCGTTGCCAATGTCCCGCGTGGAATCGCTGTTGGGGTCAAATCAGCAAGATGTGCTGATGGAAGAGATTATTGCCCGCTACCACGCCAATACCCAGAATGCTGAAGTGGTCCTGGTCGAGGGCTTAGTCCCCACGCGCAAGCACCAGTTTGCCAACGCCCTGAACTATGAAATCGCCAAAACGTTAAACGCTGAAATCGTCTTTGTGACCGCGCTGGGTAACGATTCGCCTGCACAGCTTAAAGAGCGTATTGAACTGACGCAAAGCAGCTTTGGCGGGTCAAAGAATAAAAACATCACTGGCGTGATCATTAACAAACTGAACGCACCGGTCGACGAACAGGGCCGCACGCGCCCCGACCTGTCAGAAATTTTCGATGATTCGTCAAAAGCCAGCATTGCCAACATCAATCCTGACCAGCTGTTTGCCAACAGCCCACTGCCCATCCTGGGTTGTGTGCCCTGGAGCTTCGACCTGATTGCCACCCGCGCCATTGATATGTGCCGCCACCTTAACGCCCGGGTCATTAACGAAGGTGAACTTCAGACGCGCCGCGTAAAATCAGTGACGTTCTGCGCACGCAGCATTCCGCACATGCTTGAGCACTTCCGTCCAGGCTCGCTGCTGGTCACCTCTGCCGACCGTCCTGATGTGCTGGTTGCTGCCTGCCTGGCGGCAATGAACGGTATTGAGATTGGTGCCATCCTCTTAACCGGTAACTATGAAATTGATGAGCGCATCGCCAAACTGTGCGAACGTGCCTTCCAGACCGGCCTGCCGGTATTTATGGTGAAAACCAACACCTGGCAAACCTCGCTCAGCCTGCAAAGCTTCAACCTTGAAGTGCCCGTAGACGACACGCAGCGTATTGAGAAAGTCCAGGAGTACGTTGCCAGCTACATCAATGCTGACTGGGTTGAATCCCTGACGGCCACGTCTGAACGCAGCCGTCGCCTGTCACCGCCGGCCTTCCGCTATCAGTTGACCGAGCTGGCACGCAATGCAGGCAAACGCATTGTGCTGCCGGAAGGGGATGAACCCCGCACCGTCAAAGCGGCAGCCATCTGCGCCGAGCGCGGCATCGCGACCTGTGTCCTGTTAGGCAATCCGGATGAAATCCAGCGCGTTGCGGCAGCTCAGGGCGTTGAGCTGGGCAAAGGGATTGAGATTGTTGATCCCGAAGTGGTTCGCCAGAACTACGTTCCACGTCTGGTCGAACTGCGTAAAAGCAAAGGCATGACCGAAGTGGTTGCTCAGGAACAGCTGGAAGATAACGTGGTGCTGGGCACCATGATGCTGGAAAGTGGTGAAGTCGACGGGCTGGTCTCCGGCGCAGTGCATACCACTGCAAACACCATCCGTCCGCCGTTACAGCTGATCAAAACCGCACCCAACAGTTCGCTGGTCTCATCGGTGTTCTTTATGCTGCTTCCGGAGCAGGTGCTGGTCTACGGCGACTGCGCGATCAACCCGGACCCCACCGCTGAACAGCTGGCAGAAATTGCCATTCAGTCCGCCGATTCCGCCAAAGCCTTCGGCATCGATCCGCGCGTCGCGATGATCTCCTACTCAACCGGTAACTCAGGTGCAGGTAGCGACGTGGAGAAAGTACGCGAAGCAACGCGACTTGCCCAGGAAAAACGTCCAGATCTGGTGATTGATGGTCCGTTGCAGTATGACGCGGCGATTATGGAAGACGTGGCAAAATCCAAAGCCCCCAACTCGCAGGTTGCCGGTCGCGCAACGGTGTTTATTTTCCCGGATCTCAATACCGGTAATACCACCTATAAAGCGGTACAGCGTTCAGCTGACCTGATTTCAATCGGGCCAATGCTGCAGGGCATGCGTAAACCGGTCAACGACCTGTCACGTGGCGCGCTGGTGGATGACATCGTCTACACCATCGCCCTGACGGCGATTCAGTCGCAGCAGGCTGAAGGCTAAGTTTCCATGGCTGAATAAGAGCATGCAGACTGCATGCTCTTTTTTTTGCCTATTGCAGCGTAACGTCAAGCGCGCGCAGGTGCTGAGGCTGCCAGGACAGTCTCACTTCACTGCCGGCTTTCCAGTCGGGTGATACCTCAGATGCGGCCATTTTCACCATAAAATTCCCCTGCCCGGCAACCTCAGTGAGCATTCTCACGTGATCCCCCAGATAGATAAACTGCTGTATCCTGGCCTGAACAGACTGTTCGCCCGGTTTGGCGGCGTTCACATTGATGCGTTCTGGGCGAATACTGAGCTGTATTTTTTTACCAGGCGAGCTCGGGCGCACCTTCAGCGCATCCAGCTGAACACCGTTATCCAGCGTCACCTGATAATAATCGCCATGCTGTCCCGACTGCGTGGCCAACAGGCTGTTATTTTCGCCGATAAACTGCGCCACAAAGGCGTTATCGGGCTGCTCATAAAGTTTATGCGGGCTGTCCATCTGCTGGATCATTCCATCATTGAAGACCGCCACCCGGTCTGACATGGTCATGGCTTCACTCTGGTCATGCGTGACATAGACAATGGTCAGTCCGAGCATACTGTGGAGCTGCTTAATCTCCATCTGCATGTGCTCGCGCAGTTGTTTATCCAGCGCGCCTAGCGGCTCATCCATCAGGATCAGTTTGGGTTCAAAGACCAGCGCCCGCGCCAGGGCCACACGCTGCTGCTGCCCCCCAGACATCTGCGCGGGATAGCGGTCTGCCAGCGAAGTGAGTTTAATCATATCCAGCACCCGCTTAACCCGCACACTGATATCGGCTTTGCTCAAACGGCGAATCGACAACGGAAATGCCAGATTTTCCGCCACCGTCATGTGGGGAAAAAGCGCATAGTTTTGGAATACCATACCGATATCACGTTGATGCGGCGGCAAGGTGTGAAGGGGTTTATCACGCAGCAGGATCTCACCATCGGTAGGCGTTTCAAATCCGGCCAGCATCATCAGGCTGGTGGTTTTTCCGGAGCCAGATGGCCCTAACAGGGTCAAAAACTCCCCTTCTGCCACATCCAGATTGAGGTTGCGCACCACCAGCTTGTCGCCGTCGTAGCTCTTTTTGATGTTGCGAAAACTGACAAAATTTCTCATGGCGTACTCTCGTAAACAGGATAAAAAAAGGTGTCGGCACGATTCATGCATCATCCTTTTGACGTGCGAATTCTGGCGGGCCTTTTTTTAGCACTACCACAACGCCTTTGATTTGCACAAGCAGAATTTGACAACAGGAAAAGAAACGGCTTACAAAATCAATTTGCAGGCCATTGTATTTTATTGTCTTTTTATATTTAACATTAATTTAACGTGAGATTGCTCACAGAATCAGGCAATCCAGGGTGATGCACGCTGATGGTGCCTCAGGGCGAAACTGAGGCAATTTGCAGATGATGTTCCAATCGGGCAAGGACAGGCGCAAAGGCGGCGGGGATATCTGCCTCGTTAACGCAGGCGTAGCCCAGCAGCAAGCCTCGCTGCGGCGTCCCTTGCAGGTAGTAGGATGAAAGCGGACGCGTTAACACACCGCACTGTTCTAACTCTGCGCTGAAGGCCACATCGTCGATGCTGTCGGGCAGCCTGAGCACCAGATGCAAACCTGCATTGCTGTGGTGCACAATCCAGTCAGCGCCCAGCGAGGTGCTAATCACCTCCACCAGCACGGCCCGGCGACGGCTGTAAATCTGCCGCATGCGCCGAACGTGGGCCGCATAGTGCCCTTCCCGAATAAACGCCGCCAGGGTGAGTTGCACCAGGCCGTAGCCGCCACGATAAAGCTCTGAGTGTGCCATTTTCATGCGTGCGGCCATGGATTTAGGCACCACCATGTAGCTGAGCCGGATGCCCGGATACAGCGTTTTGCTGAAGGTGCCCAGATAGATCACCGGTGCGTCCGCCGCCAGGCCCTGTAGCGCCGGGATCGGGCTACCGGTAAAGCGAAACTCACCATCGTAGTCATCTTCCACCACCCAACTGCCGCAGCTTTTGGCGCGCTCCAGTAATTCATGGCGCCGTTGCAGGCTCATCACCGCACCCAGTGGGTACTGGTGGGAAGGCGTCACACAAATCAGGCGCGGTACCGGGCTGTCCGGTTGCTCAGGGGGCAAAACCAGCCCCTGGTCGTCAACCTGAGTGGGAATCAGCGTCACCCCATTCACCGCCAGCACATTACGAATTCCCCAGTATCCCGGCTCTTCCACGATAGCCCTGTCACCGGGATCGCAGAGCATTTTCGCCAGCAGATCCAGCGACTGATGCGTTCCGGCGGTGACCAGGATCTGCTCGGGGCTGCAGTTCACCGATCGGATCACCCGCAGGTAATCGGCCAGCGCCTGTTGTAACTCGACGCAGCCGCCGTGGCTGGCATAGCTCAGATTCTCAACCGGCAGCCGCCGGCTGAGGCGAAGCTGTATTTTTCGCCAGATGTCGTGCGGCATATGGCTGACGTCCGGTACGCCGGGCATGAACGCGCCCCACTGATGGCTCCCGGCACCGCTGTTCGCCAGCAGACGTGAACCCCGTCGCGACAGCCGGACGGGTTTCATCGGCGGCGTTACCGGCCTGACCAGCGGCTCTCCCGGTGCCTGTTCCGGTAATACCGCACTGACGAAGGTGCCGCTTCCGGTACGGGTTTGTAAGTAACCCTCAGACTGAAGCTGTTCATAAACTGCCAGCACGGTGTTACGTGAGACGGCGAGTTCACGAGCAAGGTCGCGGCTGGCGGGCAGTCGCGTCGCGGTGGCAATGGCTCCATCCTGAATGGCTGCCTGCAAGACATCATACAATCGCTTATTCAGCGTACCGCCGGAAAGCGAGGCCAGACGTTGTGCAAGCAGGTCACCGAGTAAGCTTCGCAAAATTGGTACCTCAAAATAAAAAAAACTGGCTCTGGATTATAAAACCCTGAAAACGCTAAAAAGCAAGGAGGCAGATTCCACTGTAACAATATGGCAACAAACACCATGAGGTCGCGTTATGAGTAACAGTGAAGTTCAGGTTCGTCGTCTCAATGCTACGCCGCGCGGCGTGGGCGTGATGTGCGATTTCTATGCGGTGAAAGCAGAAAACGCCACGTTATGGGATCATCAGGGGCGCGAAATTATCGATTTCAGCGCAGGCATTGCCGTGCTGAATACCGGACATCGCCATCCCAAAGTCATCGCCGCCATCAAAGAACAGCTTGACCATTTTACCCATACCGCGTTTCAGGTCGTGCCCTACGAAAACTACATCGCCCTGGCAGAAAAACTGAATGCGCTGGTGCCGGTGAATGGGCCCGCCAAAACCACTTTTTTCTCCACCGGGGCGGAGGCCGTTGAGAATGCGGTGAAAATTGCACGCGCCGCCACGGGCCGTCCTGGCGTTATCGCCTTTACGGGGGCTTTTCACGGTCGCACCAACATGACGATGTCGCTGACCGGCAAAGTGGTCCCCTATAAAACCGGTTTTGGCCCTTTTGCCAGCTCAGTATTTCACGCCCGCTACCCGAATGCACTGCATGGCTGCAGCGTGGATGATGCACTGGAAAGTTTGCAGGCCATTTTCCGCTGCGATATCAGCCCGCAACAGGTGGCGGCCATTATCTATGAACCGATTCAGGGTGAAGGCGGCTTTAATGTGGCACCGCCCGCCTTCGTCAACGCTCTGCGTAAGCTGTGCGATCAGCATGGCATTTTGCTCATCGCCGATGAGATTCAAAGTGGCTTCGCCCGCACCGGCAAGCTGTTTGCCAGTGAGTACTATCCCGACGTGCAGCCAGACCTGATCACAATGGCAAAAAGCCTGGCGGGCGGTATGCCGCTGTCGGCGGTATCAGGACGGGCTGAGGTGATGGATGCGCCGCTGCCCGGCGGTCTGGGCGGCACCTACGCCGGCAGCCCACCGGCCATTGCCGCCGCGCTGGCCGTGCTTGAGGTGATTCGCGATGAGAACCTGAGCGAGCAAGCCCTGCAACTGGGTGGACAACTGGTTGAAACCCTGCAAGGTGCAGGCTGTAAAGCGCTGGCAGAGGTGCGCGGTCATGGTTCAATGATCGCCGCTGAATTCATGGATGGCGCAGGCAAGCCGAGTGCGGACATCGCCAAAGCAATTCAGCAACAGGCGCTGGACGAGGGACTGCTGCTGCTCACCTGCGGCGTGCACGGCAACGTGATCCGCTTCCTCTACCCGCTCACCATCCCGGACGCGCAGTTCCGCACGGCACTGAACCTGCTGAACCGTATTCTGGGCAAGTATTGAGTTTCGCGTTCTGCCACGCCGCCCGTTCCGCAGCGTGGCAGTACCCTGGCATTAAGATTGCAAAGCAAACACCGGGCAGAGGATTCTGCCCAAACATAATAATTCAGGAGTCCGGGGATGATGAAAAATATAGCGGCACTGGTTCTGGCGGCGGTGGCTGTCCAGGCGCAGGCCGAAAACCTTACGGTGGTTTCTTTCGGTGGTACCAACAAAGACGCGCAGGATAAAGCGTTTTATAAGCCTTTTATGGCCTCAAGTCATGACGGCATAGAAGCGGGTGAATATAACGGTGAGATGGCGCGCATCCGTGCCATGGTCGAAACCAAACAGGTCGGCTGGGACGTGGTCGAGCTCGAAACCCCGGAACTGGAACGTGGTTGTGAAGAAGGGCTGCTTGAAACGCTGGACTGGAGCAAGTTGGGTAACAAAGCCGACTTTGCCAAGGGCAGCGTAAGCGAATGTGGCGCAGGCTTCTTCGTCTGGTCTACCGTACTGACCTACGATGGCAACAAGCTAAAAACGGCCCCAACCAGTTGGGCGGATTTTTGGGACGTGAAAAAATTCCCGGGCAAACGCGCCTTGCGTAAGAGTGCGAAATACACGCTGGAAATTGCGCTGATGGCGGATGGCGTGAAGCGCGAAGACGTTTATAACGTGCTGGCAACCCCGGCGGGCGTGGATCGTGCTTTTAAGAAGCTGGATCAGCTCAAGCCGAACATTCAGTGGTGGGAATCGGGCGCACAGCCCCTGCAGTGGCTGGTTTCAGGCGACGTAACGCTGGCGTCGGCCTATAACGGTCGCATCGGCACCGCCCAGGCAGAAGGCCATAATTTTAAAATCGTCTGGGATGGCAACCTGTACGACTTCGACAACTGGGCCATTGTGAAAGGCTCAAAACACAAAGCGCTGGCGGAAAAGTTTATTGCCTTCACGCTGAAGCCGGAAAACCAAAAGGTCTATGCCGAAAATATTCCTTATGGCCCTGCCAATATCCAGGCTGGCAAGCTGCTGGCTGCCGATCGTTTAGCCCAACTGCCCACTGCGCCTGACAATATGGCCAAGGCGGTTCAGGTGAACGCGACGTTCTGGCTGGAACATGGTGAAGAACTGGAACAGCGCTTTAACGCCTGGGCCGCGAAATAACCCTCTGCCGGACCCGCTCCGGCAGCACCATTGAGGAGGTCGGCATGAGTCAAAACCCCGTTATGGATTCAGCGCCCGTCAGACGCACGGAAGGCGCATTCAGTCTGCGTCACAAATTTAACCGGGCTGGTTGGATCAAAACGCAACGCTCCCTGCTTTTAGTTGCCCCTTTACTGATTTTCGTCGTGGTGTGTTTTTTATTTCCCATCGGCTCGATTCTCAGTATGAGCGTGAATAACCCTGAGCTTAAAGATGGGCTCCCGCAAACCAGCCAGGCCTTAACTAAGTGGGATGGCAAGGCGCTGCCGGATGAAAGCCTGTTTGCCACTATGGCAAAAGAAGTCAGCGCGGCGCGTGAACAGGGCCAGATTTCCGGCATTGCTAAGCGGTTAAGTTATGAAGACAGCACCTTTCGTCGGCTGATCCTGGCCGTCCCTCGCCAGGCTCCCGAAGATGGCCTTAACGTCAAACAAACGTTGATCGACAAGCAGCCGATGTGGGGAGAGCTGTCCACCTGGCAAACCCTGAAACGCGTGGCCAAACCTTATACCAGTTATTATCTGCTGTCGGTGTTTGACCATAAGGTCGATGCCAAAACCGGCGACATCACACCACAGTCGCCCGATCAGGCGCTTTATGTCAATGTTCTGCTACGCACCTTGTGGATGGCGACCGTCGTCACCTTATTGTGCGTCGGCCTGGGCTATCCGCTGGCTTACTGGCTGGCGAAACAGCCGTCTAACCGGGCCAACCTCCTGATGATTATGGTGCTGCTGCCCTTCTGGACCTCATTAATTGTGCGTACCGCGAGCTGGATTGTGCTGCTGCAGTCTGGAGGATTAATTAACCGGACCTTAATGGCAACAGGTCTCATCGACAGCCCGCTCACGCTGGTGTTTAACCGGGTCGGCGTCTACATCTCAATGACACATATTCTACTGCCCTTCATCGTGCTGCCTCTGTATGCGGTAATGAAAGGCATTTCCCCCAGCTATGTCCGTGCTGCCGTGTCGCTGGGTGCGCATCCCTTTGTGGCCTTCTGGCGCGTCTATGTGCCACAGACGTTTGCCGGGATTACCGCAGGTGCGCTGCTGGTGTTCATGATGGCGATTGGCTACTACGTGACACCTGCCCTGTTAGGCGGGCCGGACGATCAGATGGTCAGCTATTTTGTCGCCTTCTTTACCAACAGCACCATGAACTGGGGCATGGCCGCCGCCTTAGGCAGTCAGTTGCTGATTATCGTGACGTTGCTGTATGTGGTGTATTCACGTGTCACCCGGACTTCATCCGAAGCTGCGGTGCGTTAAGGAGCGAATGATGAGACAACAAGGTTCAACGTTGCTGCGGGTCTGGCGCTACCTGTTTAATTTCTACGGCGCAGCAGCACTGCTGTTTTTGATTGTGCCTGTCCTGGTCATCGTGCCGCTGTCATTTAACGAAAGTTCGTTTCTGAGCTATCCGCTAAGTGGCTTTTCACTGCGCTGGTATGCGGCCTTTTTTCACTCGAAGGAGTGGATCGGTGCGCTAATGAACAGCCTGCTGGTTGCCCCACTGGCGACGCTGTTGGCCAGCGTCCTCGGGGTGCTGGCCGCTATGGGCCTGGTACGCGGTGAGTTTCGCGGAAAAGCCCTGGTGATGGCGATCATTATCTCTCCCATGGTTGCGCCCGTAGTGATCATCGCCGTTGGCATGTTTTTCTTCTTCGCCAAACTGTCACTGCTGAACAGCTATCTTGGGCTGGTACTGGCCCATGCGCTGCTGGGCGTGCCCTTTGTGGTGATCACGGTGGTTGCCGTGCTGAAAAGTTACGACACGAATCTGACGCGGGCCGCCGCCAGTCTTGGTGCCTCGCCGCTGCTGGCGTTTCGTAAAGTCACCCTGCCGCTGATTGCACCCGGCGTATTTTCCGGCGCGTTATTCGCGTTTGCGACCTCATTTGATGAAGTGGTCGTGACGCTATTCCTTGCCAGCCCAACGCAGCGGACATTACCGATTCAGATGTTTGCCGGTATCCGCGAAAATCTCGATCCCACCATTGCAGCGGCCGCCACTATCATGATTGCGGCTTCGCTTTTATTACTGATCGTGATGGAAGTGCTGCGGCGGCGCGGGGAAAAGATGCGCCAAGCGCAACCGGCTTAGATCACCCTCAGTATAAGGGTGCGCATTGTACCACCGCCCACGCGGTTAACCGGTGGGCGGTGGTACGATCTGGACAGTGCGCATCCTGCCGCTGTCAGCCTGACAGGCGCACAGTCACAGCAAGCGCTGAACCGGCCCTGCGCCTTGTCATCGTCCGGTGAAGGTGAACCGCACCGTTGACCCATAACCGCTTTCCTGTTCTGACAGGCCGACTAGCATAAATCCCCTGCCCGTTTCTTGCGCGCAAGGTGAATGGACGGCGTGGCCCTGACAACGCGACTGATGGCTAAAAGACGGGGAGCTGATAATCAGGCGGGAATGCGGCGGCGATTAAAACAGAGGGCTAGCTTTGCGAACGGCCATGACCGCGCGCAAAGCTAACAGAAGGTATCAGTGACTGTTTTCGTTGTTACGACTCAGCCATAAAGATAAGGCTTTAAGCGAATCATCGGTAAACTCATCACAGCGCGCGGTGATTTCATCCGGGGTCATCCAGAAGATTTCATCCACCTCTTCTTCCTGCATGGCAAAGGGGCCGTGCGACACGCAACTGAATAAGCCGCCCCAGACGCGGCAATGCTCATCTTCAAAGTAGAATTTGCCATGTTCTGCAAAGGGAACATCCGCAATGCCCAGCTCTTCTTCGGCTTCGCGTCGCGCAGATTCCAGCATGTCCTCGCCACTCTGCACCACGCCACCGGCAGTTGCATCCAGTTTACCCGGCATAAAATCTTTGATTTCAGTACGGCGCTGAACCAGTATTTTGCCCATACCGTCATGAACCACGATATAAGTTGCGCGGTGACGTAAGCATTGCGCGCGCATCTGCGCACGCGTAGCCTGTGCAACGACTTCATTCTCTTCGCTTACGATATCGACCCATTCGATTTCGCCACCAGCAATGTGATCCACCATCCGTAACCCTTTCCTGTTTAGCGTGTCTTTATGCACGCGCTGTTTGCCACGTTTTTATCAGTCGTAAGGTAATCACTTATGACGGGTTGAGCAAGCGCCGATCGCTAGCGATTTTTGCCGCTTTCCGCTAACCATAACTGGACTGATGCTCGCTGCCATTGAAACTCGGCATAATGTTGTAAACGCGCAGGCAACGTATCACCATGCAGCGCCAGTCGATTAAGCATGACAGCCAAATCGGTATCTGCAATGCACCACTCACCAAATAAATTTTGCTGCCGCTCCGGTAACAGGCGCTGTACGGCGGCGATCAGTTTATCCGCCGCTTCCAGTGCCGCAGGCGACAACGGCGCAAAGTGCTCTCCCGCAAACAACACCTCGGTAGGACGCTCCTGGCGAATCGGCATCAGATCGCTGCGTAGCCAGGCCTGAATTTGCCGGGCGCGCGCACGTTTCTCGCGATCTTTGGGATAAAGACGTTCGTACTCGGGGGCGGCAAAACGCTCCTCAAGGTATTCGCAGATCGCCGAGGATTCACTCAGCATAAAGTCATCGACCTGTAAGGTCGGCACACGGCAGGTTAACGACAGATCGCGGTAGGTTTCCGCACGCTGCTGGTTTTGCGATAAATCGAGACGCTTTACGCTAAAAGGCACCCCTTTTTCGCTGAGCGCAACATAAGCCGACATGACATAAGGACTAAAGAAAGATGAATCTGACCACAGGGTGATGGAAGGGTAATTCATCTGCTACCTCGAATGGCTAAAAGGGGTGCCTCATGTTTACCGACTTTTATTTCTGAAAACAACCAGGCGCTGGTCCGATGTTTGGGGTCAACTCGCTAAATTACGAAGCGGCTCACGCCACACGGGTACGACTCTTCTATGATGAAGTAAGCAAAAAATAAAAAATCAGACGGAGCCGCACTATGCATATCTTAATCACCGGTGGAACCGGGCTTATTGGCCGCCATCTTATCCCACGTTTACAACACTTCGGTCACGAGGTTAGCGTGGTCACCCGCGACGTGGCCGCCGCACGAGAAAAGCTGGGGGAGGATATCGCGCTCTGGTCAGGCCTGGCGCAACAGCAGTCGCTTGACGGCATCGATGCCGTCATTAACCTGGCCGGCGAACCCATCGCTGATAAACGCTGGACCGAGGCGCATAAACAGCAGTTGTGCGAGAGCCGCTGGCAAATCACGGAACGCATCGCCTCACTGATCAATGCCAGCACCACACCACCGCGCGTCTTCATTTCGGGATCGGCGACGGGCTTTTATGGCAACAGTGGCGACGTCGTATTAACCGAGGATGATCCCGGCCAAAATGAGTTTACCCACGAGCTGTGTGCCCGCTGGGAGCAGTTGGCGCTGACCGCTCAAACGGAGCGCACGCGCGTCTGCCTGCTGCGAACCGGCGTGGTGCTGGCGCGCGAGGGCGGCGCGCTGAGTAAAATGAAACTGCCGTTTAAACTGGGTATCGGTGGCCCTATCGGCAGCGGCAAACAGTATATGCCGTGGATTCATATTGATGACATGGTCAATGGCATTATGTGGTTGCTGGACAATGACGACTGCAGCGGCCCTTTTAACATGGTTTCGCCCTATGCCGTGCGCAATGAGCAGTTTGCCGCCACGCTGGGCGAGGTGATGCACCGCCCTGCTTTCATGCGCACCCCAGCCAGTGCCATAAAACTGATGATGGGTGAATCTTCTGTGCTGGTGCTGGGCGGGCAACATGTGCTGCCCAAACGGCTGGAGGCGTCGGGTTTTCGCTTCCGCTGGTATGAGCTGCAGGACGCGTTACAGGACGTGGTAAAAAACTGAGCGACAGAGGGGAGCATGGCGCTCCCCTGTCGTTTACTGAGACGTGACGGCGGGTTTTGACTTCACCCTACGCAGCGCGCCGTGATTCGGTTGCGGGACGCGAATGATAAACGTCAGCACACCGGCAAACACATACAGACCGGTGTACGCCCAGACCACGCCGACGATATCAAAAAACGGCAGCATCACCGAGGCGATCGCGGGCGCGACAAAATTGCTCATGCCGGCAGACAAGTTATATACCGAAACGGCCGCGCCCTGATGATGCGGCTCCAGCGTGGGGAAAACCGCCGTCATCGGCACAAAGGCCGCAACGAAAATCCCCAGCATCACGGCGGGAATAAGGGCGACCAGGAAATTGTGACCGGCATAGACAGGCAGGTAGTAGAACGCCAGGCTGGAAACGGCCATTCCCAGGCAGCCAAACCAGCGTACCTGGCGAATCCAGCCAATACGTTCGCCCATGATGCCCCAGAAAATATTGGTAAAGATGGTCACAAAGAAGAACACCGCCCAAATTTGTAGCCACTCCGACAGGGTAAACCCAAGGCGGTCCACAAACAGCAGCGGCATGATGATGGCAAAGCCAAACAGCGACAGTGTGTTAATGATGCGGATAAGGCAGGCATAAAACACATGCTGGTTGGTGAACAGGATGGTCACCGCTCGCGACATCTCCGTCATTTTTTCCCGCAGAGGCAAGTTGACGCGAGAACGATCGACCGGCACGTTGCGCAGGCTAAAGTACGCCAGCAAGCCGCCGCAGGTGACCCAGCCAATCGCCAGCCATAATGTGCCGGTTTCACCAACGGAAGGGATAATCAGGCTTGGCAGATAGCTTCCCACTACGCCGATCCCCACTGAATACATCGCCCAGAACCAGCCCGTGGCGGCAGCCAGCCGTTCCCGTGGCAGGACCTGCACCAGCAGCATCATGAATGAGTAGATAAACAGCGGATAGGCCAGACCACGAATACCATAGAACAGCACCATGAGCGGATAATTACGCATCCCCAGTCCCAGGCTCATAAACAGGGCATGCATGACCACCCACAAAATAAAACCAATCAGCATGGCGCGCTGCGGGGTAATCAGCTCCGCCACCACACCTGACGCCCATGCCGCCAGCGCCACGGCTAAACCGTAAAAGGTGAACACCAGCGCCGACTGGCCTGGCGTGAACCCCATATCGGTAATATGGCGTGACAGGAAAGCCATCTCGAAGCCGTCACCCGCCATAAAAACGGCAATAGCCACAAATCCCCAGATCAGATGTTTGGGCAAGCCAAACCAGTACGCAGTAGAGTGCATGACGATGGTCCTTCTCTGTTCGGTTACAGGTTAATCAGGTCAGCAAGCGAGACTGACATGGTTGACGGTAGAGCTCACGGCACTGTGTAAGGCGGCGCTAAAGCCTCTGGTCCTGGGCAGACAACGCCAGGATTCGGCACGTTGAGGTACATTTGCGCGTCCGCCCGCTCATGACCCGCCGCATTGACGAGAGGTATAACGATGGTCAGCGCCAGCATCGCGACGTTCAGGCAACTGCGCGTTACCCGCTTCATGGGCTCTGCTCTGCCCGGTGCGGATAAGATGCGGCATGTTCCGATGCCACATTGCTGCCGTGATTTCACCATCGGCGCTTTTAGCGCTGAGCGGCCAATATCCATAGCCAGAACCTGTCATCTCCCTACACCACGGCAAGAGGTTGCTCTGGCTGGACCAACCATGTTTCCAGCCCGGCCACGGTCGCGGTCAGCCGCGCATGAAAATCGTCAGACGCGGCCAGCTCACCAAACAGGGAAGACTGGCTCATATACGCCGCCAGCGGATCGGTGCGGGCAAACCACTGCTGAATCACGTCGGGTTGCAGCACGCCATCCTGATAGTCATAGGGCAGCTCGCCCCGGGCCCAACGCTGCAAAAACAGATAGAACAACGCGGGTAGTACCAGGCTGGCGGCTGGCGGCGTGCCGCGCCGGTAACATTCCTGCAAGGTCGGCGTCACCATCGCGGGAATTTTTGACAGGCCATCCGCCGCCACACGTTGGTTGGTGTCTTTGATCCACGGGTTACTGAAGCGAGACAACACCACATCCCGATAGTCCGCCAGGTCCAGCGGGCTGGGAGAGAGGGAGGGAATGACATCCTGAGAGACGTATTCCCAGGCCATCTGATGGATGGCTTTCTGTCGGGTGCTTTCATCGATGTAAAGCAAGCCGATAAGGGTTCCCGCCCAGGCAATTGCACTGTGGGTGGCGTTCAGGATACGGATTTTGGCTTCTTCCCAGGGCAGCACCGAGTCCACCAGCTCGACGCCAACCTGCTCCAGCGCCGGACGTCCGGCAATAAAATCGTCTTCAATGACCCACTGAATAAAGGATTCCGCCATCACCGGCACCGCATCATCTTTACCTGTCGCGGCCTGAACCCGCTCAGCGACATCTGCCGTGGGGCGCGGGGTGATACGGTCAACCATGGTATTTGGCGATGTCGTCTTCTCGCGTACCCACTCGGCCAGGCGATCTGCGCCCTTCGCCGCCAGGAAAGCTAAAAAGCCCTGGCGAAAACGTTCACCGTTATGACGCAGATTGTCGCAGTTCAACAGCGTTACGGGTGCACCGCCGTTGGCAACACGTGCCGTCAGGATGCGCACCAGCGCGCCATACAGCGTCCGTGCCTCGCCGTTAAGATCCGCACGGATATCGGGCTGCTGCAGGTCCAGTTCATGCTCCGGCGTTAAATAGTAACCGGCTTCGGTCACGGTAAACGCGATCACCCGGGTTGCCGGATCGGCACCCTGCCGCACCAGCGCGCTGATCTCTTTGTCCCACGGCAGAACCTGACGAATCGAGGTGATGGTTTCGTAATCGCGATCGCCTTCTGGCGTGACCGTTTCCAGCACATATTCGCCTTGCTGCGCAGCCAACTGCGTGAGTAACGGCGTGGCATCATCGCGGATATTTCCCAGGGCGATATGCCAACGGCTGTCGCCCTGCTGCATCAGTCGATGCAGATACCATGCCTGATGAGCACGATGGAACGAGCCTGCGCCGATATGCATCCAAACTGACGTTGTCATCACGACCTCTTTAAGCATTTGTTTAACTAAAGGGCATTTGCCCGGATACACATATGTTAATCAGAGGTTACGTCGATGTACTGTGATTAATTTCACATTTAAAACATTCGCCCAGAAAATGCGCTTTTGCCCGAATAGGCTTTTCGCCGCATTGCGCGATAAAATGGCGGTTCACAGAAGATGGAATGCCGGAATGAACAAAGAAGAGAAGAAACAGGAACTCGCCGCGCGTGCTGCCTGGATGTATTACGTCGCGGGCTTAACGCAGCAGGAGATCGCCCGGGCGCTGGGATTGTCGCGCCAGGTTGCCCAGCGCCTGATTTCAGGGGCGCGTGAAATGGGAATGGTCAGCGTGAAGATCGATCATCCTGTCACGCACTGCCTGCGTCTGGCGCACGATGTGCAGGAAAAATTTGGCCTGCAGCATTGTCGCGTCGTGCCCTCCGGTGGCCTTGACGACGACGCCATACAGCAGATGCTGGCGGTGGAAGGTGCAGAGGTGATGTCACAGTTTATCAATGACGATCAGCCGCAGGTGTTTGGCATTGGATCGGGCAAAACGCTGCGTGCCATTATCGATGCGCTGCCCTGGGTGGAACGCCCTCAGCACCACTGTGTTTCCATGATTGGCGCGATTGCCCGTGACGACTCGGGCACCCGCTATGACGTGCCACTTAAGCTGTCTGAAAAAATGCAGGGCAAGTATTTCTTCATCCCCGCGCCGCTGTTTGCTGACAGCCCGGAAGATAAGCAGATGTGGTGTCAGCATCAGGTCTATCAGCGCGTGGTCGATCGTGCACTGCAGGCGCATGTGACGTTTCTGGGGATCGGGGAAGTTAACCCCGGCTGCCCACTGAATGCGGAAGGCTTTATTACTGACCGTCAGGTGCAAGCGCTGAATGCGCGCGGCGTTGTCGGGGAAATGCTCGGCCACTTCTTCAATCAGCAGGGCGAACGCGTTCTGGGGGAAACCGACGCGCTGTTAACCAGCGTGACGCTGGAAAGCCAGACGACGCGCAATATCATCGGCTTTGCCGGTGGTGAGCGAAAATATGCTGCCATTCAGGCTGCGGTGAACGGCGGCTGGATATCGGGCCTGGTGACCGACGAAACCACCGCCATGCGCCTGCTGAATGACAGGTAACTCAACTACTTCAGCGATCCCTTAAGGAACTGCTGTAAGCGTGGGCTTTTCGGGTTACCGAATAATTCCGTCGGGGGTCCCTGCTCCTCAATTTTTCCCTGATGCAGGAAAATCACGTGGCTGGAAACGTGACGGGCAAATTCCATTTCGTGCGTGACCACCACCATGGTTTTGCCCTCTTCGGCCAGTTTCTGCATGATGCGCAGCACCTCACCGACCAGTTCGGGGTCCAGAGCAGAGGTGGGCTCATCAAACAGCAGCACTTCCGGCTCCATCGCCAGTGCGCGGGCAATCGAAACGCGTTGCTGCTGACCACCGGACAGGTGTACGGGATATTTTCCCTGCGCCCGCTCATCAATGCCGACCTTGTTCAGATAGGTAATGGCGCGTTCGCGTGCTTCGGCTTTACTCAGCCCCAACACCTGAATCGGCGCTTCCATGACGTTTTCCAGCACGGTCATGTGGCTCCACAGGTTGAAATGCTGAAAGACCATCGTCAGACGGGTACGAAGCAGGCGCAGCTGCTCCTTGTCTGCCACTTTTAACTGGCCATCCGTATCGCGCACCAGGGTAATGGCGGTGTTGTTGACCACAATGGCGCCTTCGCTCGGTTTTTCGAGGAAGTTGATACAGCGTAAAAAGGTACTTTTCCCTGAACCCGACGAGCCAATAATACTGATGACATCGCCCGCATTGGCGTGCAATGACACGCCTTTTAATACTTCATGTTCACCGTAATGTTTATGCAGGTCGGTGACGCTTAATTTGTTATCAGCCATAGTCTTACTCAATGCGATGAAGAAGGTTTCACGTGCGCCAGCCAACGACGTTCCGCAAGACGAAACAGGCTAATCAGCACATAAGAAATAATCAGGTACAACACGGCCGCAATGCCGAACGCGGTAAAGGGCTGATAGGTTGCCGCGTTAATGTCCCTGGCGATTTTCAGCAAATCTGGCACGGTTGCGGTAAAAGCCAGAGCGGTTGAGTGCAGCATCAGTATGACTTCATTGCTGTAAACCGGTAAGGCCGTGCGCAACGCAGAAGGCAAAATAATGCAGCGATACAGTTTAAAGGTGGAAAAACCATAGGCCCGCGCGGCTTCGATTTCGCCGTGTGGCACAGCACGAATCGCACCGGCGAAAATTTCCGTGGTGTAGGCGCAGGTATTCAGGGTGAAAGCCAGTAACGTACAGTTCAGGCCGCTACGGAAAAACGCATTCAGCAGCTCCGTGCCTTTAACGATTTCCAGCGTATACATGCCGGAGTAGAACACCAGCAGTTGCACATAAAGCGGCGTACCGCGAAAAACGTAGGTAAAGAGCCACACCGGCAGGCTGATAAAACGATTCGGTGACACGCGCGCAATCGCCAGCAACACCGCCATGCAGCCGCCCAGCACGACCGAGACAATCAGCAGCCACAGGGTAATGGCTACGCCGGTGAAGCGATAACCGTCTGTCCAGAGCAGCGCTTTCCAGTATTCGTGAAGAATCTCGATCATAGCTCCGCCCTCTTCACACCGACCGTGTAGCGGCGATTGAGCCACCAGAGAATGCCGTTAGATAAGGTGGTAAAGACCAGATAGATCACACCGGCTACGATAGCAAAATAAAACGGCTGCCATGTGCTTTTGCCAGCCAGTTGCGTGGCTTTAACCACATCTTCCAGACCTAACAGGGAAACCAGTGCGGTGGCTTTCAGGATCACCTGCCAGTTGTTACCAATGCCGGGCAGCGCATAGCGCATCATCGCCGGAAACAGGATTCGGCGGAAAATCTGGGAACCGGTAAAACCAAACGCCGTGGCCGCTTCGATTTGCCCTTTTGGCACCGCCATAAAGGCACCGCGGAAGGTTTCGGTAAAATAGGCGCCATAGATAAACCCCAGCGTAATGATGCCCGCAACCATGGGATCGATATCGAACTGGGCCAGTCCGAGCGCATCGGTGAGATGATTCAGCGCAATCTGCAGACCGTAGAAGATCAGCAGCATCAGAACGAGGTCGGGCACGCCACGAATCAGCGTCGTGTAGCCCTCAAAAATCAGGGACAGCAGGCGATTACGCGATAGCTTCGCGCCAGCACCAATCAGACCCAGGATCACCGCCATCAAGACTGAACTCAGCGCGAGCTCAAGCGTGACCAGCGTCCCTTTTAAAATGACATCAGAATAGCCATACAACATGGAAAAAAGTCCTGTCGTGGGGTGGAAACGACGCGGTGCCCGCCCTACAGACGGGCCGCGTTGCTTCTGTTAACACATAAACGATAACGCACAACGTTGCCCCGGCCAGACAGGCTGGGGCAACCAGAGGCGAATCCTGTTATGCGAACAGCAGAAGCGAAGACGACAGATCAGTCACCGTACACGTTGAAAGTAAAATATTTCTTCGCAATTTTGTCGTAGGTACCGTCTTTACGCATAGATTCGAACGCTTTGTCGATGGCCGCTTTCAGCTCGGTATCATCTTTACGCAATCCCATGCCGGTGCCGACGCCAAAGATTTTATCGTCTTTCACTGCCGGGCCTGCAAACGCATAGCTCTTGCCAACCGGCTGTTTCAGGAAGCCTTCGGCAGCCTGAACTTCGTCCTGGAACGCAGCATCGATACGACCAGCGGTCAGATCCTGATACACCAGATCCTGGTTAGCATAAGGCGTGACGGTCACACCTTTTGGACGCCAGTTCTGATTAGCATAGGTTTCCTGGGTGGTGCCCTGCAGTACGCCGATATTTTTGCCTTTCAGCGACTCAGGGGTGGGTTCAATTTTTGCGCCTTTAGGCGCCACTAAACGCGCATTGGCGGCATAGAGCTTGTCAGAGAACGCAATTTCTTCCTGACGCTTAGCGGTGATAGACAGCGAGGAGATGATGGCGTCGATTTTCTTGGCTTTCAAAGAGGGGATCAGCGCATCAAAGTCGCTTTCTACGTAAGTACACTTGGTATGAATACGTTTACAGATTTCGTTAGCCAGATCGATATCAAAACCGACCAGCTGTCCTTGCGCGTTTTTCGACTCAAACGGCGGATATGTTGGGTCAGTGCCGACACGAATCGAGGTCGGTACTGCTGCAAATACGCTGGCCGCACTGGACAGGCCCAACATTAAAGAAAGAGCCAGAACACGCTTCTTCATAGATTACCCTCAAGTAAAATGCTTATTGTTATGTGGTGCATGATGTGTGTTTGCGACTAACACTGCCTTTTTCTGTGCATGTTTCATGCCAGTTCTGCAACGTTACCGCCTGCCCAGCCAGCCGTTTAGCCACGAAAAGGCTGGGTTTGTGAATGGAATATATCAGTGATGTCGCAGAGAAAAAGCGATGTTGTGAACTTTTAGTTCAGGAAATGCAGGAACAGTGATCGCTCCCGCGTTTCTGCACCAAAGAAGTGCGGAAGAAGAAACTTATGCACCTTGCCAGCGCACAAATAAATCCTGCGGCAGTTCAATATCAAACTGGTCGATAACCCGATTAACGGTCTGATCGACCAGTTGATCAATGGTGGTGGGACGGTGATAAAAGGCAGGTACCGGCGGCATAATGATGGCCCCCAGTTCAGCCGCGGTGGTCATCATCCGCAGATGACCAATATGCAGCGGTGTTTCACGCACGCACAGCACCAGCTTGCGCTGCTCTTTCAGCACCACATCCGCAGCACGTGTCAGCAGCGAGTCGCTGTAGCTATGCACAATACCGGACAGGGTTTTCATCGAGCAGGGCAGAATCACCATTCCCAGCGTTTTAAACGACCCGGAGGAGATGCTGGCGGCAATATCGCGCACATCGTGAACCACATCGGCCAGCGCCTGGACGTCCCGCAGGCTGTAGTCGCTTTCCAGGCTCAGCGTCTGACGTGCTGCCTGACTGATGATCAGGTGCGTTTCCACATCGCTGACCTGCTGCAAAACCTGCAACAGCCGGATGCCAAATATCACGCCGCTTGCACCAGAAATACCAATAATGAGTCGTTTCATCGTTCAACCTTGCAGTGGCAAAGCGCACCATAATAGCGCAGACCGGCAGAAAACACAGAGGGCGGGATAAGTCCCGCCCTCTTATTTGCATTCAGGTTAGCTTAGCCTTCGTTATGCAGCTCAAGATTTTCCACTTCATTTTGACGGGCAATGGCTTTTGCGTCGTCATTACGCAGGGATTCCAGATATTCAAGATAGCCCTGATCGACGTCTTTCGTCACATAAATACCGTTGAAGACGGAACACTCGAACTGAACGATATCCGGGTTTTCTTCCCGTACGGCTTCGATAAGGTCATCAAGGTCCTGAAAAATCAGCGCATCCGCTTTGATGATCTGGCGAATTTCTTCTACTTCACGACCGTGGGCAATCAGCTCGGTCGCGCTTGGCATATCGATGCCATAGACATTGGGAAAACGCACTTCCGGTGCGGCAGACGCAAGGTAAACCTTTTTCGCGCCCGCTTCACGAGCCATCTCGATAATCTGCTCAGAGGTGGTGCCGCGCACGATAGAGTCATCAATCAGCAGGACGTTTTTATCGCGGAACTCAGCACGGTTAGCGTTGAGCTTGCGGCGAACCGCGCTGCGGCGCAGTTGCTGACCCGGCATGATAAAGGTGCGGCCGACGTAGCGGTTTTTAACAAAGCCCTGACGGTAAGGCTTATCGAGGATACGTGCAATTTCCAGCGCGGTATCCATTGAGGTTTCCGGAATCGGAATCACCACGTCGATATCCAGATCTTCCCACTCGCGGGCAATCTTCTGGCCCAGCTTGGTGCCCATACGGACGCGGGCGCTGTAGACCGAAATCTTATCCAGGAATGAGTCCGGACGGGCAAAATAGACGTATTCGAACAGGCAAGGATTGTTTTTAGGATTTTCGGCGCACTGACGGGTAGAAAGCTGTCCCTGCTCAGTGATATAGACCGCTTCACCCGGTGCAACGTCACGGATGAATTCAAAACCCAGGGTGTCCAGCGCCACACTTTCAGACGCCACCATGTACTCGGTACGGCCATCGGCAATGACGCGTTTGCCCAGCACCAGCGGACGAATGCCATTAGGATCGCGAAAGGCCACCATACCGTGACCGATAATCATCGCCACCACGGCATACGCGCCACGAACCTGCTGGTGCACCGCCGCAATGGCGGCGAAAACGTTGTCGGCTTCCAGCGGATAGTGCTGAAAACGATCCAGTTCCTGAGCAAAAATATTCAGCAGAATTTCAGAATCTGAGGTGGTATTCACATGACGGCGACCCTTTTCGAACAGGCGTTTACGCAGTTCATGTGCATTGGTCAGGTTGCCGTTATGGGCAAGAGAAATACCGTACGGCGAGTTGACGTAGAACGGCTGTGCTTCAGAAGCGCTGGAGCTGCCCGCGGTAGGATAGCGTGCGTGACCAATCCCCATGTTGCCTTGCAAACGTTGCATATGACGCGCTTCGAAGACGTCGCTGACCAGACCATTCGCCTTACGCAGACGAAAGCAGTTCAGCGCATCGATGGTACAAATGCCTGCGGCATCCTGCCCACGGTGCTGGAGCACCGTTAACGCGTCATAGATCGACTGGTTGACCGGCATGAAACCGGTGATACCGACAATACCGCACATGTTGTCATTTCCTCATTAAGCCGTACGCCCGGTGGCCTCACCGGGGCAAAAAACTCGACGTGCTTTTCAGGTAGTCAAAAAACCACCTGATTATAGAACTGAACTCGGGAATAAGTTGAGACTGCTGCCAGTCCGGGCTCTTCGAAAAGCCCGTGAATGTATCAAGGAAGAACAGCAAAGCGGCCACGATGAGCACACCACGCAACGCCCCGAAACAAACGCCTAATACCCGATCGGTTCCCGACAGGCCGGTTTTCTCAACCAGCGAGCCGATAACGTAGTTCACGATTGCCCCCACAATCAGGGTCGCGATGAACAGCACCGCAATCGCGATTCCGTTACGAACCAGTTCGTCGTCAAAACCTGTGAACCAGACTGCAAGGTAGGCATAGTAATGACTGGCGACAAAAAACGCGCATCCCCAGGTAACAAGAGATAAGGCTTCGCGGACAAACCCTCGAACCAGGCTGACCAAAGCCGAAAAACCAACTACCGCAATAATGACGTAATCAATCCAGATCATGAACTCTTCCAGCGCCAGTGCCATTGCACCCCTGCTTCCAGTTCGGGGCGCATTCTAACAGAAAAAGAAAACGTTTGCGTAGGGGTTTTCAGGTTCTGCATCCATAAAAAAGGCGATGAAAAAATCCGTCTTCGCCTGTGTCATTATTAACCCATTAACAGGTTGAAAAGTGGTTGCTATTCACGCCTGAGCCGCTCCCGGTGTCCCCGTTCCCGCGGCGAAAGGCGCTGCCTGTTAATCTTATCGGCAGCACCAATCAGCGGTTTAACGTGCGCTGTAAGATTTTACGACGCCGCTTAAGCCCGACACGTTTTTCAGCTCAGCCACCGCCGCCTGCATTTTGGCTTTTGAAGCGTCCGGCCCGACATAAATACGGGTGATTTGTCCCTGTACCGGCGTGGACGGCACCGTATAAGCCCGGTAGCCCGACAAGCGCAACTTCGCGACGATTTCATTGACCTTACTGGCATTTTTCAGCGCACCCAACTGCACGACATAGGCCTGACCGGCAGGCTGAGTCTCTTTAGGCTGCTCTGCTGGGGCGGACTTTTCCGCAGGCTGAGATTGTTCTGCCGGTTTGGTTTTTTCAACCGGCTTAGCCTGTTCAACCGGCCGGTTTTTTTCCACCGGTTTGCTCTGCGGCTGCTCTGCCGATTTCGGTTTAGCCTGTTCAACCTGTTTGGGTCGGGTTGGCTCCACCGGTTTGGCTTTCGGGGTGGTCGTGGCCGTCGACGAATGTACCGGCGGCGGCGATACCACGCTCGGCTCGCTGCTGTGCTCTGGCTGACTGCTGCCCTCGGTGGCGTCAGCGTCATCCGCATCAGGATGGCTGACAGCACTGCCCGCGCCCGCTGGCGGCTGCGCAGGAAGCGACTGCGTAACCGGCGGCACCATTTCGCTGTCCTGCTGATCATCGGGTTTGGGCACCAGAGGGATCGCGGCAAACTCTTCTTTGTAATGCTTTTTCTTACCATCCAGCAGCCCCGGCAATACGATTACGCCGACGGCTACCAGAATAACGGTACCGACTAAACGGTTTTGAAACTTACTCGCCACGTCCTTTCTCCGTTTCAATCGATTCCATGACCTGCGCGACCGTCAGGAAAGAGCCACAGACCAGAATGATATCCTGCGGTTCCGCCTGCTGGCGCGCCTGTTGCCAGGCCTGTTCAACATCCGCGAACGCCTGAGCGGAGGTCACGTGCGCCATGAGTTGTTCCGCGCTGGCACCGCGAGGGCCATCAAGCGGCGCGCAATACCAGTTGTCCACCTGAGGTGACAGCGCCGCCAGCGTGCCAGCAATATCTTTATCGTGCAGCATGCCAACGACCGCATGTACCCGACCTGACTGCGGCAGCGCCGCAAGTCGCGAGGCCAGATAGGCTGCGGCGTGGGGATTATGGGCAACATCCAAAATTACGCGAGGTGATTCGCTGATCGTCTGGAAACGGCCGGGCAAAATCGCCAGCGGCAAATGCGCACGGATTAGCGCCTCGCTGACTTTCAGCCCTGAAGCGCGAAGCGCCACCAGGGCGGTAGCCGCGTTAGGCAACGGCACCTGAGGCAGAGGCAAATCACTCAGCTCGCCTTGCGCATCGCGCAGTGACCAGCTTTCTGCCTGCTGCCGGTACTGCCAGTCGCGCCCGTGCTGCATTAACACCGCGCCTTTTTCACGGGCGACTTCAGCAATGGTGGCGGGCATATCCGGTTCACCGACGACCGCCGGTTTAGCCTGGCGGAAGACACCGGCTTTTTCCCGACCAATACTGTTACGATCCGGGCCAAGCCAGTCGGTGTGGTCCAGCGCAATACTGGTAATGACCGCGACGTCCGCATCGACAATGTTGGTCGCATCCAGCCGACCGCCCAGCCCGACTTCCAGAATGACCACATCCAGCTTTGCCTGCCTAAACAGGTTAAGCGCCGACAGCGTGCCAAATTCAAAATAGGTCAAAGAAATCGTACCGCGACCCGCTTCAATGTCGGCGAAACTGGCGCTGTGTTGGGCTTCACTGAGTTCCTGCCCCTGAACCCGGACACGCTCGGTGTAACGCACAAGGTGCGGTGAGCTGTAAACCCCGACCCGATAACCGGCGGCCATCAGTAGGGTTTCCAGAGTGCGACAGGTGGTGCCTTTGCCATTCGTGCCCGCAACGGTAAACACGAAGGGCGCAGGCTTAAGCAGGTCCAGACGTTGCGCCACCAGGCGAATACGATCCAGGCCCAGTTCTATCGCCTGAGAGTGGAGGTGTTCAAGATAATAAAGCCACGTGGCCAAAGGCGACGTGGCTTGAGGAAGGTGAAGATTGTCCATATGTCCCGTTTTGCAAATTTATACCCGGTGAAAGCCGCAAGGTATACGGTGCATTGGTGGAAGGCGCGACCCGCGCGCCTTCGGTCTCCTGTCAGGCCTCGTTGCTCTCCGGGTCGGTCGTCGCAGGTGCGAACGCTTCACCGTCGTGCAGCGGTGCTGGCAGATTCATCATTTTTGCCAGCAGACTCGCCAGTTTATAGCGCATTTCAGGACGACGAATGATCATATCAATCGCCCCTTTCTCAATCAGAAACTCACTACGCTGGAAGCCCGGCGGCAGTTTTTCACGCACGGTCTGCTCAATCACGCGCGGACCGGCAAAGCCGATCAGGGCTTTAGGTTCGGCGATATTCAGATCGCCCAGCATCGCGAAGCTGGCAGAGACGCCGCCCATGGTTGGATCGGTGAGGACCGAAATATACGGCAAACCCCGCTCCTGCATTTTCGCCAGCGCGGCGCTGGTTTTGGCCATTTGCATCAGCGACATTAACGCTTCCTGCATACGCGCCCCGCCACTGGCAGAGAAGCAGATCATCGGGCAGTTATCTTCCAGCGCCTGCTCCACCGCCCGCACGAAACGTGCGCCAACCACAGAACCCATTGACCCGCCCATAAAGGCGAATTCAAAGGCGGCTGCCACAACCGGCATACCGTGCAGCTGACCTTTCATCACAATCAGCGCATCTTTTTCATCCGTGGCTTTCTGTGCAGCCACCAGCCGATCTTTATACTTTTTGGAATCCCGGAACTTCAGCAGGTCCTTGGGTTCCAGTTCGCTGCCCAACTCGACCAGCGTGCCCTGATCGAGCAGGCTCGCCAGGCGCTCACGGGCGTGCATGCGCATGTGGTGGTCGCACTTAGGGCAGACCTCAAGATTACGCTCCAGCTCGGCACGATAAAGTACCTGGCCACAGCTGTCGCATTTCGTCCACACTCCTTCCGGAATATTGGCACGACGTGCAGGCGTAATGTTGCTTTTATTAAGAATGCGTTCAATCCAGCTCATTGATGACCTTTCTGTTAAAAACTGACCTGGTCCAGTCGTCTCGATACTGCTGAAAACCGCTTCAGCAGACGGTAAATGTCGCTCATTAAACCACAACCAATTAAGACTGTGGATAAAAATCTGGTCTTACCCCTGAGCAATGCCGCTGCTCAGGGTGGATTTTACTGCTTAGCCTGGCGGCGATGACGCCAGATTTCAATCACACCCGGCAGAATCGATACCACGATGATCCCGAGGATAAGCAGCTTAAGATTTTCCTGCACCACAGGCAAATCGCCAAACAGATAACCCGCATAGGAGAACAGCAGCACCCAGGCCAGCGCGCCGGTGACGTTAAACAGCGCGAAGTGGCGATAGGACATGTGCCCCATTCCGGCGACGAAAGGCGCAAAGGTGCGCACGATAGGCACGAAGCGGGCCAGAATAATGGTTTTCCCCCCGTGACGGGCATAAAACGCATGGGTTTTATCGAGATAGCTGCGGCGGAAAATCTTTGAGTCTGGGTTACTGAACAGCCGTTCGCCAAACAGTTTGCCAATGGTGTAGTTCACGGCATCCCCAAGAATAGCGGCAATGACCAACAGCGCCACCATGAGATGCACGTTGAGATCGTTACCCGGCAACGCGGCCAGCGCCCCTGCCACGAACAGCAGCGAATCCCCTGGCAAAAACGGCGTCACCACTAATCCCGTTTCGCAGAACAAAATCAGGAATAAAATGGCGTAAATCCAGATGCCATACTGCGCTACTAATTCGGCCAGATGCACGTCAATGTGCAGAATAAAATCGACCACAAAATGGATGAACTCCATAACGATCCCTTGTACGTAAGGTTAATTAATCCGCGAGGAACAATGGCCCCATCGCCGGCTGTGGTAAAGCAAAATGCGCGGGATAATCCACCGCAACCAGATAAAGCCCTTCGGCTTTCGCCGTCGCCGCTGCCAGGGTACGGTCTTTGGCGGCCAGCAGTTCAGCCATCCAGGATTCTGGCTGATTTCCACAGCCAATTTCCATCAGACTTCCGACAATATTGCGCACCATATGGTGCACAAAGGCATTCGCTTTGATGTCGACAATCACATAAGGCCCCTGACGCGTGACATTAAGGTGCATCACATTGCGCCACGGCGTTCGCGACTGGCACTGCACGGCGCGAAAAGACGTAAAATCATTCTCGCCCAGCAGGCACTGACCGGCACGCTGCATCTTTTCCACATCCAGAGGATAGTAAAAGTGCGTCACACCGTTGCCCAGAATCGCCGGACGTAGCCGCTGATTGTAAATCAGATAACGATAGCGCCGGGCCGTCGCGCTAAAGCGGGCGTGAAAGTCATCCGGCACCGCCTTTACCCAACGCACAGCGATATCATCAGGCAGGTTGGCGTTGACGCCTAACGTCCAGGCCGCATCGGCACGCGGCGCCACGGTTTCAAAATGCACCACCTGTCCGGTGCCATGGACCCCGGCATCGGTGCGGCCGGCACAGAATACGCTGACCGGATGGTCAGCCACTTTCGACAGCGCCCGCTCCAGCTTTTCCTGCACGCTGCGCACTTCCTGCTGACGTTGCCAGCCATAGTAACGGCTGCCGTCGTACTCAATGCCCAGTGCCAGTTTTTTTGTCTGACCTTCTGACATCAGTACATGTACTCCTGGACCAGCTTCTCAGCGGTTTTTACGGCCATCAGCGCGCCGCCGAAACGAACGTTGTCCGCCACTGACCAGAACTGCAACAGCTCCGGAATGCCGTAATCATTACGTACACAGCCGATGCTCATTTCATCGGTGCCGGAGGCATCCGTGACCGGCGTCGGCACCTCGGCCTCTTCACTCAGACGAATATCGGCCGCCAGTGCCCATTCTGCCCTCGCCTCTTCGGCTGACAGCGGGCGCAGGTTTTCAATGTGGACAATCTGCGCATTGCCATAAAACACCGGTGCCTGAATGCTGCTGACGGCAACCGGCAACCCGTCGTCCTGTAACACTTTACGCACCTGATCGACCAGGCGACGCTCGCTTTCTACGCTGCCTTCGCTGTCCGCCTGCTGCGGCAGAAGGTTAAAAGCCAGCTGGCGACCAAAATGGTGCTCGTCAGCGGGCACGCCGTTCAGCAAACGTGCACTTTCCCCTGCCAGCGCATCCACGGCCGCTTTGCCGTGCGTGGAGACAGAGATCAGATTCGTCACCTGTAAACGGCCTAAACCTGCCGCATCGACCAGCGGTTTAATCGCCGTCAGCAGCTGGCTCACCAGATTATCTGCCACGCTGATGATATTGCGATTACGGTAATCCGCCAGCACCTGGGGATTGACGTCCGGCACCACCAGCGGCACGTCCGGTGACAGGGCAAACAGCTCACTGCTGTCGATAACCAGGCAGCCTGCACTCGCCGCTTCTTCTGCATAGCGTTCTGATGCCTCGCGACCGGCAACAAAAAAGGCCAGTTGCGCCTGTGACCAGTCAAACTCCGCCGCGTTTTCGACCCGAACAGAACGGCCTTCGAAACGTTTAATTTCACCGGCACCGTTATCGCTCGCCAGCAAATACAATTCACCAACCGGGAACTGGCGTTGAGCCAGCAGTTCCAGTACAGCGTTCCCTACTGCGCCTGTTGCGCCAAGTAGCGCAATATTCCAGCCGTCAGACATGTTGGTTTACCTCAGACAATGACATAAAAACAGAAGGCGGTGATGTCACCGCCCGGGGATTCAGAATTATCCCTACCTTCACCCGCCGTTCACGCAGGCGGAACCAATCAGGTTGAGGATAATATGGCGTTAAAGCCCAGTTGAATAAGCAGATCAGCGGTGGCCTGATCATCACAGTTCACCTGTAATGATGACCATTCACGACGCTCTTCATACTGTTTGCGCAGGCGGTCAAACTCGCCCGGTTTTGCCGCCACTTTTCGTAGTGGCGCATCATCGCGGCGCACATCATACACCAGATGCACTAACCGTTTCAGCGTTGGCTGATCGAGCGGCCCATTCAGACGGATCTGGCTGAATTCCGGCGTGGGTAACAGGCTGCCGAGCGGCACCTGCTGCGGTTGCCCAATAAAGTCGCACCAGGCCTCGAAAACCTGGGTAGTGCCGCGCGCTTTGCCTTCCAGGGTATAACCGGCAATGTGGGCTGTGGCGATATCAACCTTATCCAGCAGTGCCAGGGAGAGATCCGGCTCCGGCTCCCAGACGTCCAGCACCACGCTCAGATCGTGGCGCATGTTCAGCACTTCCAGCAGCGCGGCATTATCGACTACCGGGCCGCGGCAGGCATTAATCAGAATGGTGTCAGGCTTCAGGGCCATCAGTCGCGCAGCATCCGCCAGATGCCAGCTCTTGTAAGGGCCAGATTTAAACAGTGGCGTATGAAACGTCAAAATATCGGCCTGCTCAACCAGCGTATCGAGCGAGTGAAAATCCCCTTCGTCCCCACGGTCAGCCCGGGGTGGATCGCACAGCAGCGTTTTCACGCCCCAGGCTTCCAGGCGTTTCTGCAGACGGCTGCCCACGTTACCCACGCCAACAATGCCTACGGTACGATCGCGCAACAGGAAACCGTCGCGTTCAGCCAGCAGCAGCAAGGCAGAAAAAACATACTCTACGACGGCGATGGCGTTACAACCGGGTGCGGCCGAGAACGCGATGCCCGCCTGCGCCAGCCAGGCTTCATCGACGTGATCCGTCCCGGCCGTGGCCGTGCCCACAAACCTGACAGGTTTATCCTGCAGTAACGCCGCGTTAACCTGAGTGACCGATCGCACCATCAGTCCATCAGCGTCGGCTAATTGCGCTTCGGGTAATGGCCTGCCAGGTACGGCAACCACATCGCCCGTACGGCTAAAGAGTTCACGGGCGTAGGGCATATTTTCATCGACGAGAATTTTCACCACGGCTTTCCTGTGTGTTGCATTTAAGGGCGCTATTCTGGCACAAAAGCCCCGCCTTAGCCTAACCTCCCCATGCCGTCGACCATAAGGCTGGCAGAAGCATGTCAGACAGGCGTAAACTGCCGCGGGTCTGAGGCTGGAGTCATGCTATGTTTTTTCTGTTTCCGCTGTTTGCGGTATTGATTTGGTCGGTTAACGCTATCGTTAATAAATTATCGGCGGGGGCAATCGAGCCTGCAGCCATCTCCTTTTATCGCTGGCTACTGGCGTTGCTGGTGTTAACGCCGTTTGTGTTACCCGGCGTGATACGGCGCTGGCAGGCGATCAGGCCGCACCTCTGGCGTTTGATGGTTCTGGGCCTGCTGGGCATGGCGCTGTATCAAAGTCTGGCTTACTATGCCGCCCACAGCGTGAGCGCCCTGTTTATGGGCATTATTGCGGCGCTGATTCCGCTGTTAACGGTGTTGCTCAGCGTGCTGGTCCTGCGGATTGCGCCGACGGTGGGCATTCTGGTGGGCAGCCTGATCTCGTTCTGCGGCTTAATCTGGCTGGTCAGCGCAGGCAACCTTCACCAGCTGCTGAATCACGGTATCGGTGCCGGAGAAGCGATGATGCTGGCGGCATCCAGCTGCTATGCGCTTTATGGCGTGATGACAAAACGCTGGTCGATTCCGTTGCCGGTCTGGCAGAGCCTTTACGTGCAAATTGCCTTTGGCGTTTTGTTGCTGTTACCCGGCTTTTTGATGACGTCAGATGTCTCGCTCACGCCGCGCAATCTTCCCCTGGTGGCCTTTGCCGGGCTGTTTGCCTCTATTCTTGCGCCCTGGCTGTGGATACATGGCGTTCAAAAGTTAGGGGCCAGCATTACCAGTATTTTTATGAATCTGACACCGGTGTTTACCGCCATCATTGCGGTGCTGTTTCTGCATGAACATCTGCACAGCTATCACTGGATTGGCGGCGGTCTGACGCTGGCAGGCGTTCTGCTGGCCCAGCGGCTGCGCAGGCCGTTAACCGCGCGCAAACCGGTTAACACCGATCCACATTGAACTGGACGGTAACCCGTAGCCCGCCCAGTAACGGGCTGCGATCCAGCGTTACGGCAGCGCCGTGCCAGGCACAAATATCCTGGACCAGCGCCAGCCCAATGCCGGCGCCGGCATGCATAGCGGCATTATCCAGCCGGATAAAAGGCTGCAGCGCTTTTTGCTGCTCGTCCGGGCTAATCCCCGGCCCCGCGTCTTCAATTTGAAGTGTTCCGCTCTGGAGGCGCGCAGTGATCATCCCTTGAGAAGGGGTATATTTAATCGCGTTATCCAGCAGGTTGGCACAGAGTTCGCCCAGCAACAGCGCGTCGCCTTTCACCTCACTGTGTTCATCACCCTCATAACCCAGATCAATGTATTTTGCGCGTGCCGCGGCATAACGGCTAAAGCAGGCCTCGCGGACGATGGCCGCTAAATCCACCCGCGCCATGGGCTTATCTTCCCCGTGACGGGCTTTAATTCGCGCCAGTTGCAGCAGGCGATCGGTCAGCAGGATGGTGTCATCCAGCGTATGCTGCATGCCCTGCAGGCTTTCGCGCCACTGTTCAGGCCGGTCGCTGTCCAGCGCCGTGCTGATCTGGGTTTTAAGGATGGTGAGCGGGGTGCGAAGCTGGTGAGCGGCATCGGCGCTGAACCTGTCCTGCCGCGCCAGTAGCCCTCTCAGTCGCTCAAGGTAGCGATTAAAGGCGATGATGAGCGGCTGTAACTCCGACCACGGCAGGGACGGTAACGGTGTCAGCGCCGCGCCGTTACGGCGCAGCACGATGCGTGACAGACGGCGCAGCGGCCGCAATACCCGGCGCAGCATCATGCTCGCCAGTAACAGCGTGATGAATACCAGCGCGCTTTGGCTGAGTAACGCAGTGCGCATCAGCCCCTGAGCAAATGCCTCACGGGAGTGAATGGTTTCCGCCACCAGCACCAGCGCCATGCCTTCCACGCCCGAGTCACTGACCGGCTGCCATAATGCAGCCACCCGAATGCGCTGCTTCTGGTAAAGCCCGTCATAAAAATGCACTAACGCGGGATAGGCTGCAGACATTTCGCTGGTGGCAGGAATCGGGGGCAGCCCGTCATAGCCCGATAACGTTTTGCCCTGGGGCGAAATCACCTGGTAATACAGGCGGTCATTCATATTGCGCTCAAAGCTGTCGAGCACCACCCAGGGCACATCCACCTCCAGATGCTGATGACGAACCACCAGCCGCTCGGCGACGGTACGCGCAGAGGCCAGCAGGGAGCGATCGTAGGCCTGATTCGCCGCCGCCAGGCCGCTCTGATAATGGGTATAAACCGACAGAATCCACAGCAGCACCAGCGGCAGGCCGAGCCACGCCAGCAGCTCACCGCGCAGAGAATGAATCAGTCGCATGGCAGGGTTTCCAGGCTATAGCCCAGCCCTCGCAGCGTCACAATGCCCACATCACTCCCGGCCAGTTTTTTGCGCACCCGATGGACATACAGCTCAATGCTTTCCGGGCTGGCCTCGTCCACCAGCGTAAAGGTCTGCTCATAGAGATGCTGCCGCGAGACCGGACGGCCACGGCGCTGCATCAGCGTGGTGAGCACACTGGACTCACGCGGCGTCAGCGCCAGGGGTTTTTCGTCCAGCAAAAAGTAGCCCTCGCCGTTAAGCTCAAGCTGTCCCAGCGTTTGATTTTGTGGCGATTGCCCCTGTGAACGCCGCAACAGCGCACGCAGACGCGCATCCAGTTCATCCAGTTCGAAGGGTTTGGTCAGGTAGTCATCGGCACCGGTGTTCAGGCCGCGCACGCGGTCGTCCAGCGTACTGCGCGCGGTCAGCAGCAGCACTGGCATATTTTGTCCCCGACGGCGCAGCCGCGTTAACAGCTCGATGCCATCCAGACGCGGCAAAGAGACATCCAGCACCAGCAGCGCATAGTCTTCGCTTTGCAGGCTGTGGTCGGCCGCCACGCCATCGACCACCCAGTCCACGGCAAAGCCTTTCTGGGTTAACGCTTTCTGTAACCATCGCCCCAGTTCCGCCGTGTCTTCAACCAGTAAGAGACGCATATCACATCCTTTCACTAAACCTTATCAATGAAAGGTAAATGAAAGGTTACTAATTTAACAATTCAGCAACGCCGAATTGTCGGTGGTAATCACACTCTGGAAGAAAGATGGAGCGCACGATGAAAAAAATAATCCATACCGCCCTCGCCTCTGCCCTGCTGGCCTTGATGTTGCCGTCATCCGGCTATGCCGCTGCACCAGACAGAACGGAATGCATCGCACCGGCTAAACCCGGTGGCGGTTTCGACCTGACCTGTAAGCTGATTCAGGTTTCGCTGATGGAAACCAAACAGATTGAGAAACCGATGCGCATCACCTATATGCCAGGCGGCGTGGGTGCAGTGGCCTATAACGCGATCATTGCGCAGCGTCCTGCCGAAGCCGGAACGGTTGTGGCCTTTTCGGGTGGCTCGCTGCTGAATCTGTCCCAGGGCAAGTTTGGTCGCTATTCGGTTGATGACGTTAAGTGGCTGGCGGCAATTGGCACCGATTACGGCATGATTGCCGTCCGTGAAGACGCGCCGTGGAAAAACCTGGGCGAGCTCATGGCCGCGATGAAAAAAGATCCGACCAAAGTGGTGGTGGGCGCGGGTGCCTCCATCGGCAGCCAGGACTGGATGAAAACCGCGCTGATCGCTAAAGAAGCCGGTATTGATCCACGCAAAATGCGCTATGTCGCCTTCGAAGGCGGAGGTGAAGTGGTCACCGCCCTGCTGGGGAATCATATTCAGGTAATGTCGGGCGATCTCAGCGAGATGGTGCCGCATTTACAAGGGGGCAAACTGCGGGTGCTGGCGGTAATGGCAGACAAACGCCTGCCCGATCAGCTGGCGTCAATTCCGACCGCCAAAGAGCAGGGATTTAACGTGGAATGGCCCATTATTCGTGGCTTCTATCTTGGCCCTAAAGTCAGCGATGCCGATTATCAGTGGTGGCAGAGCGCCTTCGAGAAAATGGTGCAAACCCCAGAGTTCAAAAAGCAGCGCGAACTGCGTGGCCTGTTTGAATTCAATATGTTCGGCGCAGAACTGGATAAATACGTGAAAGATCAGGTTGCCGCTTACCGCGAGCAGGCGAAATCCTTTGGTCTGGCTAAGTAACCGGGAGACATCATGAGCGATCGTATTTTCGCCACCCTGTGGCTAATGATGTGCCTGGCAGGCCTGGTCATCGCCTGGCAAATTCAAAGCGAATACAGCTATGAGCCCGTTGGACCGCGTCCTTTTCCGCTCATCCTTCTCAGCCTGATGGCCTTCTGTGCCCTGATGCTGCTGCTGAGAAAACCGGATGACATCCAGTGGCCGTCGGCAGCCACGATGAAACGTCTGGTGGCGCTGGCGGTGATGATGCTGGTTTACGGCGGGATGTTTGAAACCCTGGGCTTTCCGCTATCCACTTCGCTGCTGACTTTCGGTCTCGGCATGCTGTTTGGTGCACGTTGGTGGGCCGCCCTGCTCTCCGGTGCGGTAATGGGATGGTCACTGTTCTACGCCTTTGACCGTTTACTTGACGTGACCTTGCCCGCTGGCAGCCTGTTCAATTAAGGAGAGAAATAATGGAAACCTGGTCTTTCCTGATGCACGGTTTTGCCGTTGCCATGACGCCTGAAAACCTGCTGATTGCCCTCATCGGCTGCTTTATCGGCACGATCGTCGGCTTACTGCCCGGACTCGGGCCGATCAACGGCGTGGCGATTTTAATGCCGCTGGCGTTCGCCCTGCACCTGCCTGCCGAATCAGCGTTGATTCTGCTGGCGACGGTTTATCTGGGTTGTGAATACGGTGGGCGCATTTCCTCCATCTTGCTCAACGTCCCGGGCGATGCCGGCGCGATCATGACCGCGCTGGATGGCTACCCGATGGCGCAGCAAGGCAAAGCGGGTGTGGCGCTCTCGATCTCTGCCGTCAGTTCCTTCGTCGGTTCCACCATCGCCATTCTCGGCATCATCTTATTCGCCCCGTTGCTCGCTCGGTGGTCGCTGGCGTTTGGCCCGGCCGAATATTTTGCGCTAATGGTCTTTGCCATTGCCTGTCTGGGCAGCATGATGAGTCAGAACCCACTTAAGTCGTTCCTGTCGGCCCTGATCGGGCTGAGCATGGCGACCGTGGGCGTCGATGCCAATACCGGCGTCTATCGCTTCACCTTTGACAGTGTGCACCTTTCTGACGGCATCCAGTTTGTGGTGGTGGTCATTGGCCTGTTCTCGGTCAGCGAAATTTTGCTGATGCTGGAATCCACACACAGCGGGCAGAAAGTGGTCCGCGCCAGTGGCCGCATGATGTTCAATATGAAAGAGGCCGCCATGTCTACCGGTGCCACACTGCGTGCCTCGTTTATTGGCTTCTTTGTGGGTGTGTTACCCGGCGCGGGCGCAACCATCGCCAGTGCTATCGCCTACATGGCCGAGAAAAAAATCAGCGGCAGCGATCAGTTTGGTAAAGGGGATATTCGCGGTGTGGCTGCGCCGGAAGCGGCGAACAATGCCTCCGCCTGTGGCTCGTTTATTCCGATGCTGACGCTCGGCATTCCCGGTTCCGGTACCACCGCAGTGATGGTCGGTGCGCTAACGTTGTATAACATCACCCCTGGCCCGGCGATGTTTACTGAGCAGCCGGATATTGTCTGGGGATTGATTGCCGCGCTGCTGATTGGCAACCTGATGCTGTTGATCATGAACATCCCGATGATTAACGTGTTTGCGCGTATGCTGACGATTCCGCTGTGGTTCTTAGTCCCGGCTATCGCCGCCATCTCCGCGGTGGGCGTTTATGCGGTTCACAGCACCACCTTTGACCTGCTGCTGATGGTGGGATTGGGCATTTTCGGCTATATCCTGCGAAAAATGGATTTCCCTATGTCACCGCTGATTTTGGGGTTTGTACTGGGTGAAATGCTGGAGCAAAACCTGCGTCGGGCGCTGTCTATCAGCAATGGTGAAATGGCTATCCTGTGGGAAAGCCCGATTGCCAAGGTGCTGCTTATCCTGGCTGTAGCCGTATTGATTGTGCCTCTGGTGTGGAAACGACTGCGCCGTAAACCCGCCACCGTGCATCAGTAAGTAAATCTTTGTGCGAAACACACAAGCCCCGTGGATTTCCCAGGGGCTTTTGTTATCATAGCGTATTCTGTTTCCGGCGCACCCCACGCTGTTCTGTTTCCCAAGGAATCCGCCATGCAACCTGTCAGCGGCCCCGGTGTGCCGGTCGGCGATCGTTCATCTGTTAATCCGCAAACTGACGCCCCGCGTGCAGGAAGCGTTGCCGGTGAACAGCCCCTTTCTCCTGCCCAGCGCACGACGCTTGAGCGTTTGATTGTGCGCATTATGTCGCTTAGCACGCTTAAGGCGCCCGAACTCTGGGCCGGTTTACGCCATGAAGTGGGTGTTAAAAGCGAAGCAGAGCTTCAGTCGCGCCATTTTCCGGCTGCGGAGCAGTTTCTCAATGCCCGCCTGGCGCAGGTGCAGACAGGCCACGGCACACGTCAGTTAATGACGCAACTGACCGACCTGCTGCCGAAAGGTAATAATCGTCAGGCGGTCAGTGATTTTATCCGCCAGCAGTTTGGTCAGACGGTGCTGAGCGCCTTAACCCAGGACCAGCTGCGCCAGGTATTAACCATGCTGCAAAATGGTCAGATGGCAATTCCGCAACCCCAACAGAGCCGTACCAGCGATCGTTCGCTGCTGCCTGCGGAGCATCAGGCGCTGAATCAGCAAATTGTTCGTCTGGCTGCCGCGACAGGCGAATCCAGTGGCAAAATATGGACCGCTGCGCTGAAGCTGGTCAATCTCACCAGCGGCGATCCTATTCCGTCGCGCCATTACCCGCTGCTTACACAGTATTTGCAGGTGCGTCAGACGTTGAGCCAGCACAGTGCGCCGACGTTACAGCTGATTGAAGCCTCGTTAAAACATCCTTTGGATCAGCGTGAACAGCAGATGCTGCAGGATTACAGCCTGCAACGTTTTCAGGCCACGCCGCAAATGGTGCTGACCCCGACGCAAACCCAGGATCTGCTTAACTTCCTGTTTGCGCGTCGGGCTGAAAGAGCCCATGAGCAAGCCCTGGCCGACAACGAACTGAATCCGCATCCGATATGGGCGCCCATTTCCGGTTCGCTGCCGCCGGCGTTGCAATCGCTGGCAGCGCGCCCGGTGCTGAGCGCGGTCGTAGGGTTGATTGTTCTGGCCTTTTTACTGTGGCTGGTGTTGTAATTTAACACCCACAGGATGCCGCAGAAGCTGTCTGCGGCCATTCGCCCGCCTCATCGCCCCATGTCATCGGATGACCGTCTCGCTTCCAGAAATCCAGCCCGCCAGTCAGTTCTTTGACTTTAAATCCCAGTAACGCCAGCTGATACGCCGCTTTGGTTGAGCCATTACAGCCGATGCCATCGCAGTAAGTCACATAGAGCAGGTCGCGATCCAGAGAAGCCGTGCTGGCTTCATTGATTTCCCGATGAGGGAAGTTTACCGCGCCGCTGATATGGCCTGCCCGCCAGGCTTCCACCTGACGGGCATCGATCACGACAATCCCCTGCCGTTGGTGGGCCAGATCGTCAGCCAGATCCCAGGCATCGGTGTAATAAGCCAGCTTGGCCTGCAGATACGCAACGCTCTGCTGCGGTAACGCCGGGGGAAAACCTAAAACAGATGACATTCTTTTTTCTCCTGTTGTGACAGACAGGCAGTTTACGGCAAAGTGGCCTACTGAATAATACCGCTTTCAACGAGGTGATAAGACCATTATGACGTCGCCGCTGCTGCAATTGTTTCATCATCAGGCAACCGGTGGTCTGCGCGACCGCCTGTGCGCCACACTTCGTCAGTGGATTGAAACCGCGCACCTTCAGGTCGGGCAGAAACTGCCCTCAACGCGTCAGCTGGCAACCGATTTAACGCTGTCGCGCGTCACGGTTGAAGCCGCTTACGCCCAGCTTGAAAGTGAAGGTTACCTGCGGCGTGAATCCGGTCGCGGCAGCTTCGTCGCCATCACGCTGCCGGGCAGTTCGCCCCGCGTGCGCGCCAATCGCATGGCGACATTCTCACAGCGCGGCCAGCAGATGCTGGCAACGGGCGGCTGTCAGGATGCGCCCTTTCCCTATGCGTTTGCGGCAGGTTCGCCGGATTTACGTGCCTTTCCTCATCCTCTCTGGCGGCGGTTAACCGCCCGCGTTCAGCGCACCGCTGGCCCTGACGTGATGGGCTACGGCGATCCGCTGGGTTATCTGCCACTGCGCCGCGCGCTTGCTGACTATCTGGCTCTGTCACGTGGCGTGCAGTGCGAGGCTGATCAGGTGATTATTTTAACCAGTTCACAACAGGCGCTGCAGCTGCTGGCGCTAATGCTGGTTGATGCGGGTGATGAGATCTGGATGGAAGAGCCGGGCTATGCGGGGGCGCGTAATGCTTTTCTTTCTGCGGGGGCCAGAGTGCGCGGTATTCAGGTGGATGCCGAGGGTGCGGTTCCCCAACCCGGTTCCGCAAAACTGATGTATCTGACCCCTTCGCATCAGTATCCCACCGGCGTGTCCTTAAGTCTGCCGCGCCGTCTCGCCTGGCTGGACTGGGCACGTCGTCACGGCAGTTGGCTGATTGAAGACGATTACGACAGCGAGTTTCACTATGACGATCGCCCTGCGCCTGCGCTGCACGCGCTCGACAACGATAGCCGGGTCATTACCCTCGGAACCTTTTCGAAATCGCTGTTTCCCTCGCTGCGTCTGGCGTGGATGGTGGTGCCTGTCCCGTTGGTGGCACCTTTAGGCCGGGCACGCAGCCTGCTGGACGGGCATAGCGCACTGCTGCCGCAGGCGGTAACGGCAGAATTTATGCAGCAGGGGCATTTTGCCAGCCACTTGCGGCTGATGCGCCAGCTTTATCACAGCCGTCGCGATCGCCTGCTGGAGCAGCTAGCCCAGCGTCTGACGCCATGGCTCAGGCCGTTTCCCTGCCCGGGTGGATTGCAGACAACCGTTGCGCTGGTGCAGGGCGACGACGCCGCCTTAACGTTACAGGCGACAAAGGCGGGTTTATTACTGCCCCGACTCAGCCCACTGTACGGCGATAGCGCACCTCAGCAAGGCTGGATTTTAGGCTTTGCGGCGCTAACGCCCGATGAGATTGTGGCCGGGTGCGACAAGCTGGTCAGGCTGCTTTCAGCAGGCTCATCACGCAACAGTGGCTGAGTGGCAATCCCAACGTAAAAAAGGCCGGCAAGCGCCGACCTTTTCGTAGGGTTCACGTCATGCTGCGTGCAGCATGACGTTTTAATCCAGCGTTATGCCTGGTATTTGCGCATGGTCAGCGTGGCGTTGGTGCCACCAAAACCAAAGCTGTTAGACATCACAGTGGTCAGCGTTTTTTCTGTCGGCTGCGTCACGATATTCATGCCTTCTGCCGCCGCATCCAGCGAGCTGATATTGATGCTTGGGGCAATAAAACTGTGCTCCAGCATTAGCAGCGAGTAGATGGCTTCCTGCACGCCCGCCGCCCCTAAGGAGTGGCCGGTCATCGCTTTGGTAGCAGAAATGTACGGCGTGTTATCGCCAAACACTTCACGAATCGCGCCCAGTTCTTTGACATCACCGACCGGGGTAGAAGTACCGTGGCTGTTCAGGTAGTCGATTGGCGTGTCCACGCCGTGCATCGCCATCTTCATGCAGCGCACTGCGCCTTCACCCGATGGCGCGACCATGTCTGCACCATCTGAGGTTGCGCCGTAACCTACGATTTCAGCGTAAATGTGCGCACCACGTGCCAGTGCATGCTCCAGTTCCTCAACCACGACCATACCGCCGCCGCCCGCAATGACAAAGCCATCGCGTTCGTTATCATAGGTACGTGAGGCTTTTTCTGGCGTCTCGTTGTAACGCGTAGACAGTGCGCCCATTGCATCGAACTCACAGGCCATTTCCCAGCACAGCTCTTCGCCGCCGCCCGCAAAAACAATATCCTGTTTGCCCAGCTGAATCTGCTCAACCGCGTTACCGATACAGTGCGCGGAAGTCGCACAGGCTGAACTGATCGAATAGTTTACGCCGTGGATCTTAAACGGCGTGGCCAGGCAGGCTGAAACGCCTGACGCCATCGCCTTGGTCACCACATAAGGGCCTACCGCTTTCAGACCGCGTGGGCTGCGCATGGCATCCGCACCAAAAACCTGAAAACGTGGGGAACCTCCGCCAGATCCTGCAATCAGACCAACGCGTGGATTGTTCTGGTAAGCCTCGTTGCTCAGGCCAGAATCTTTGATAGCCTCTTCCATAGAGAGGTAAGCATAGATGGACGCATCACTCATAAAACGCACAACTTTGCGATCGATGAGGCCAGTGGTATCGAGTTTAACGTTACCCCAGACGTGACTACGCATGCCGGAATCTTTCATCTCTTGGGAAAAAGTGATGCCTGAGCGGCCCTCACGCAGAGATGCCAGCACCTCTTGCTGGTTATTACCAATACTGGAAACGATCCCTAAGCCAGTAATCACAGCACGTTTCATTCAATCATCCTCACCACTTCTGTTATTTGACGAGCACTCTAGCTTACACTTGTACGCCGAACAAGTCCGATCAGCCATTTCCTTTTGTAAATTTGCGTCATGTCACGTCGACCGATAAAATCCTGACACTCCCTGAAAAATGAGCCTTTACTGTGAAACTGCCCCAGGTTGAACACGCCCAACTGAGCTGGAACGAACAGGGTACACCTGTTTCCCGAGCGTTTAACGACGTCTATTTTTCCAATGACAACGGTCTGGAAGAGACGCGGTATGTCTTTCTGGGTGGCAATGATTTCCCGCAACGCTTTCATCAGCATCCGCGCGATCTGCTGATTGTTGCCGAAAGCGGTTTCGGCACAGGCCTTAATTTTCTGACGCTGTGGCAAGCCTTTGATTCCTTTCAGCGCCACCATCCTGATGCGGCCTTAAAACGACTGCATTTCATCAGCTTTGAAAAATTTCCGCTGACCCAGGCCGATTTGACGGCGGCGCATCAGCACTGGCCCGAACTGGCCCCCTGGGCTGAACAACTTCAGTGCCAGTGGCCCCTGGCACTGCCGGGCTGCCAACGTGTGTTATTTGATTCGGGCCGCATCACGCTGGATCTGTGGTTAGGCGATATTAATGCGCTAATTGATAATTTTGATGACAGTCTGCATCGTCAGGTCGATGCCTGGTTTTTAGATGGCTTTGCGCCGTCGAAAAACCCCGATATGTGGACGCCTGACCTGTTCCAGTCGATGGCAAAGCTGGCGCGGCCGGGTGGCACCTTCGCGACCTTTACGGCGGCGGGTTTTGTGCGGCGCGGTTTGCAACAGGCGGGCTTTGCGGTGACCCGGCGTAAAGGGTTCGGGCCAAAACGGGAAATGCTGTGCGGTTCGCTGGAGACCGCACCCGCGCTGGCGCATCGCCAGCCCTGGTATGCGCGCCCTGCGCTGTCCGGCAAGGAGATTGCCCTGGTTGGCGGCGGCGTGGCAAGCGCCACGCTGGCCCTTGCGCTGCTGCGCCGGGGCTTTCAGGTAACGCTCTACTGTGCCGATGAGGCACCCGCTCTGGGCGCGTCCAGTAATCGCCAGGGCGCGCTGTATCCCCTGCTGAATCAGCACGATCCCGCGCTGGCCAGCTTCTTTCCTGCTGCATTCAGTTTCGCCCGTCGCCTGTATGACGCACTCGATCTCCCTTACGAACATGACTGGAGCGGTGTATTACAGTTGGGCTGGGACGAGAAAAGCGCCAGCAAGATTGCGCAGATGCTGGAGATGGCCTTACCGGCTGAGGTCGCTTACAGCGTCAATCGCGACGAGGCGGAGGCACTGGCCAACGTGGCGCTGGATTGTGGCGGCATCTTTTATCCGCTGGGTGGCTGGTTAGCCCCGGCTGAATTGACGTCTGCGTTGTTATCCCACGGTGAACGACTCGGATTGCGTGTTCACTGGCTGCACCGCGTCACCGCGCTGGAGCCGCATTCGCAAGGCTGGCAGTTGACCTTCAGTGAACAACCCGCCACCTGCCACCAGGCTGTGGTGCTGGCCAACGGTCATGCGATTACCCATCTGACCCAGACCGACTCGCTGCCGGTTTATCCGGTCGCCGGCCAGGTCAGTCATATTCCGGCTTCACCCACGTTATCGGCGCTGAAAACGGTGCTCTGTTATGACGGTTATCTCACCCCAGCCAGCCCACAGTTTGGGACGCACTGTATCGGCGCCAGCTATCACCGTGGCGATACGTCGACGGCCTACCGTGAAGACGACCAGCAGCAAAACCGCAGCCGTCTGCAGCACTGCCTGCCCCACAGCGGGTGGGTGGATGAAGTGGACGTCAGCCAGGGCGAGGCGCGCAATGGCGTACGCTGCGCCACCCGGGACCATTTGCCCATGGTGGGCAGCGTGCCGGATTACGCGGCGACGCTTGCCACCTATGCGGATCTTGCACAGCAACGCACCCGCGAAGCAGAAAGCGAAACGGCACCGTATTTTTCAGGGCTTTATGTGTTTGGCGCGCTTGGCTCACGTGGATTGTGCAGTGCGCCCCTGGCGGCAGAAGTGCTGGCGGCTCAGCTCAGCGGCGAACCCCAGCCGCTGGATGCCAGCACGCTGGCGGCGCTCAATCCAAATCGTTATTGGGTAAGAAAATTGCTGAAGGGCAAAAAAGCGGGGAACTAGCACGGGCGGCGTACCGCCCCGTGCATTCAGGCAGATTGCTGGCGGGCCTGTAAAAACAGGTTATCCCACATACCAATCACCAGCGCCTGATCCCGGGGCGATAATTCTCCGGCGGCGATAGCGTTTTGCAGGCTTCGTGTCACCTGGATCTGTAACGCTTGCGGCGTGTGTTCGTCCAGGCGTTCCACTTCCGCCACTGCCAACGTGAGGTGGCCACGCAGATAACCGCTGGCAAATAGCTCATCGTCACTGGCGTGCTCAACCATGTCGTCAATCAGGGCCAGAATACGTGCCTCAAATTCTGCGATCATCTCATCATTCCTCTGTTATTAAGTCCCTTCTGCATCACAAATCGTCCGGCCAGGGAAATTGCGATGCGGTCAGAGAAGGCCTGCCATAATAGTCAGCCAGGGCTGAAATAAAGCGTGCGGGACGGGCAGGAATACCCGACGCCAGGTAGTTCATGACCTGGGCATGAACCTTTCGCTGGAACACAATGCGATCTGGCTCACAATCTCCTTCGAGATTGTCACAACTGACGTTGAAGGGAAAGCCTGCAGCCACACAAAACATCCATTCCAGCGCCTGCGGCTTAACCTCTACCGCTTCGAACTGGCTTTGCGTTTGCGCGTCGCGGCCATCCGGACAATACCAGTAACCAAAATCCACCAGCTTGCGCCGGGCTTCACCCGCGATGCACCAGTGCGAAATTTCATGTAACGCGCTGGCGTAATATCCATGAGCAAATACCACCCGATTCCATGGCGATTCGTCATCCGCAGGAAGATAGATCGGTTCGTCATCGCCTTTAATTAGACGGGTCTGAAAGTCGTGGCTAAAGCAATCATCAAACAGCGCGATCAGCTGTTCGTAGTTATGAGTTGTTGTCATTAAGTCATCACGTAAAAGTATTACAGATTCAGCGTGGTCAGCCAGGCCATCAATTCACTGCCGTGGCTGTCCCAGAGCAGTTTGGCGCTCATGACCGCCGAAACGATTACCACCATCGGGCGGATCAGCTTTTGTCCACGTGCCAGCACCAGCCGTGCACCCAGCCGGGCACCACAAAATGCCCCCAGCATCATGATAAGCCCTGTGCCCCACACCACTTTGCCACCAAATATAAAAAACAGCAGGCTACCAAAGTTGGAGGTGAAGTTAAGCAGCTTGGCGTGCGCGGTGGCTTTTGCCAGGTTATAGCCGCACAGCGTAACGAAGGCCAGTGCGTAAAATGAGCCGGCACCCGGCCCAAAAAAACCGTCATAAAAGCCGACACAGCCACCGCCAATCAGGGCGAAAGGCAGCCCCTGCAGACGGTGAACGCGGTCTTCTTCACCGATACGTGGCATCAGCAGAAACCACATGCCGATAGCGATTAACAGCAGCGGCAACACCTGACGCAGCATATCAGCCTGCAGGTGCTGGATGAGAATGGCCCCGCCAATCGACCCCAAAAAGGTCATGGCGATATTCAGCCGCTGCTCGCTGAGTCGGATGGCCCCGCGCCGGACAAAATAGAGGCTGGATGAGAAAGATCCGCCGACCGATTGCAGCTTGTTGGTCGCCAGCGCCTGCGCCGGTGACAGCCCGGCAGCCAGCAAAGAGGGAACCGTTAACAGTCCGCCGCCACCCGCAATGGAGTCAATGAACCCAGCCAGCAGGGCAATAAAAAACAGCAGCACAACCAACAGCGGGCTGACAACGAACCATTCCATGGGAACCCTTACAGTAAATGTTTATCCAGCAGTGCCTGACAGGCCGCAGGCAGCGGCGGTGGCTCACGTTTTACCGGCGCAGAACCAGGCTGTTTGGGCAAAAACCAGCTCTGTAGTTCGGCTCCACAGCCATCACCCGCAGGCGGTGGGGCCTGCTCTTCACACTCGGTGCTGCCCTGAGGACAGCGCAAGCGGACGTGCATGTGCGCGCGATGCGCAAACCAGGGACGCACTTTTCGAAGCCAGCCGCGATCGCTACCCGCATCGGCACAAAGCTGCTTTTTAATCGCCGGATTGACGAAGATACGTGTCACATCCTCATCTTTCGCCGCCAGTTTGATCAGGCTATCGATTTCAGGCTGCCAGTGACGCGCCACCACGTTCTTGTCGTCAGCGGTGACGAGATCCAACGGCTGCGGTTTAAGGAGTTGCTGCGCGCTCCAGCGGGTTTTAGGCAGTTGTAGCCAAATGTCGACGTCCAGCCCGGTTTGGTGGCTGGCATGTCCACTGCTAAAGCGCCCGCCTGCCGCCATGCCCATATCGCCAATTAGCACGTTTCCCAGTTGGAGGTTATGCGCCTGGGTTGCCAGGCGCTGAATAAACAGGATCAGGTCGGGATGACCGAAATAGCGGCGCTGATCCTGGCGCATGACCTGATAATCCGGCGAGTTAAGCGGCAACGCCTGGGCACCCACGATACAGCCGTTGGCAAAGCCCCCAATCGCATTGGGCTCACCCGCAACAGGGTGCTGGATACGTTGCCACGGCGTTGCCGCCAGGCTGGAGGCACTCAGCAGGAGCGCACTCACCATCAGCAAGATTTTCATAGGCTCACCAACGTGGCACCGTCGAGTTAACCTCACCGCACTGCGCGCGCTGGCGCAGCAGATGATCCATCAGCACGATCGCCATCATGGCTTCTGCAATGGGCACGGCACGGATGCCCACACAAGGATCGTGACGACCTTTGGTGATCATCTCCACTTCCCCGCCATCGCGGGTGATAGTTTTACCCGGTACGGTAATACTGGAGGTCGGTTTCATGGCCAGATTCGCGCTAATCGTCTGGCCGCTACTGATGCCGCCGAGGATACCGCCTGCATGATTGCTCTGAAAACCGGTGGCGCGGATTTCATCACGATGCTGGCTGCCGCGCTGATTCACTACGGCAAAACCGTCGCCGATTTCCACACCTTTCACCGCGTTAATGCTCATGAGTGCATGCGCGAGGTCAGCATCCAGGCGATCAAAAACCGGTTCGCCCAGGCCTGGTGGGACATTTTCCGCCATAACCGTGACCCTGGCCCCAATCGAATCCCCTTCTTTCTTCAGGGCGCGCATCAGTTCATCCAGCGCCTCCAGCTTGTCGGCATCCGGGCAAAAGAAGGGATTCTGTTCAACGATGCTCCAGTCTTTCAGTTCGCAGGCAACGTCGCCGATCTGCGCCAGATAGCCGCGAACCAGGATACCGTGCTTCATCTGCAGGTATTTTTTAGCAATCACGCCGGCCGCCACGCGCATCGCGGTTTCGCGTGCCGATGAACGGCCACCGCCACGGTAGTCACGTGTGCCGTATTTTTGCTCATAGGTGTAATCCGCATGGCCCGGACGGAACAGGTCTTTGATGGCACCGTAATCCTGCGAACGTTGATCGGTATTCTCGATCAGCAGGCCAATCGAGGTACCGGTGGTGATGCCGTCAAAGACACCGGACAAAATTTTCACCTGATCCGGCTCACGGCGCTGGGTGGTGTAGCGCGACGTTCCCGGACGACGACGATCAAGATCGTGCTGGATATCGGCTTCGGTTAACGGAATGCCCGGCGGCACGCCATCAACGATACAGCCCAGGGCAATACCGTGAGATTCACCAAACGTGGTGACGCGAAAGAACTGTCCGATGCTGTTTCCGGCCATTGAGATTCCTTGTTACGGTTTGACGGGCGAAAGTTCGCTCACCCTTTTAGTCTTTATAAAATGAGAAATGGTGCTGTGCATCAACGATCTGCTGACGGGTGAGCATAAAGACGCCGTCACCGCCGTTGTCGAACTCCAGCCAGGTGAAAGGCACGTCAGGATATTGCTCCATCATATGCACCATGCTGTTACCCACTTCGCAAATCAGCACGCCCTGTTCGCTCAAATAGCCCGGCGCGCAGGCAAGGATACGGCGCACCAGTTTAAGCCCGTCGCTGCCCGCAGCCAGACCCAGTTCGGGTTCATGCTGATATTCGCTCGGCAGGTCGTCCATATCTTCTGCATCAACATAAGGCGGGTTAGTCACGATCAGATCGTACTGTACCGGCGGCAGTTCGCGGAACAGATCGGCGCGAATCGGCGTCACGTGATGCATCAGACCGTGCTCTTCAATATTCTGCTCGGCCACCGCCAGCGCATCATGAGAAATATCCACCGCATCGACTTCAGCTTCCGGGAACGCATAGGCACAGGCAATCGCAATACAGCCGCTGCCGGTACACATGTCCAGAATATGACGCGGTTTTTCCGTCACTAAACCGGCAAAGCGGTTTTCAATCAGTTCACCAATAGGTGAACGAGGCACCAGAACGCGTTCATCAACGTAAAACTCATGGCCGCAGAACCAGGCCTTGTTGGTGAGATAGGCGACCGGGATACGTTCGTTCACGCGGCGAATGACGCGCTCAACGATGCGATGGCGTTCGCTGGCTGTCAGGCGCGCGTTACGCATATCTTCCGGGATATCTAAGGGTAACCACAGCGTGGGCAGAACCAGCTGGACAGCTTCGTCCCAGGGATTATCTGTGCCGTGTCCGTACCAGATTCCGGCAGCGGTAAAGCGGCTTACCGACCAGCGCAGCATATCCTGAATGGTGTGCAGTTCATTCACTGCCTCATCGACGAAAATTTTGTCCACGTAGCCCTCCGCAGGCCTTTTACTAAATCGGCCGATAGTTTGCCACGAAGCCGAGGAGAATTCAGCGCGGCAAGGTGAAAAAGCTGACAATTAATGACGGTTAACGGTAAGGTATCGGCTTCTGCTGTTAATCAGCCACCTCAGATATGATTTACGAATAATGAGTAAAAAAAACCCCCTGAGCCAGGATGATCAAGCGCTGTTTCGCCAGTTGATGACGGGCACGCGTCAATTAAAACAAGATACTATCGTGCACAAACCGGCAGTGAAAACCCGGGAAGTCCCGATAAAAAGACTGCTGTCTGAACAAGCGGATAACAGCCACTACTTTTCAGATGAATTCCAGCCGCTGCTGTCCACTGAAGGGGCAACGCGCTATGTTCGTGCCGACGTGAGCCATTTTGAACTGAAGAAGCTGCGCCGGGGTGACTACACGCCAGAGATTTTTCTTGATCTGCACGGGCTGACCCAGATGCAAGCCAAGCAGGAGTTAGGCGCGTTGATTGCCGCCTGTCGTCGCGAACACCTCTTTTGTGCCAGCGTGATGACCGGACATGGTAAACATATTTTAAAGCAACAAACGCCACTGTGGCTGGCCCAGCATCCCTGGGTCATGGCCTTTCACCAGGCACCCAAAATGTTTGGCGGCGATGCCGCGTTATTAGTTCTTATTGAAATTGAAGAGTGGCAACCGCCAGAATTGCCTTGATATTCAGGCAGAAAAACGTCTTAAGCCCCTTGCCCTGCCGTCCCGCTTGTTCCCCCTTTGCCGGGGGAATCCGCGCCACTGCGTTACACCTTCTTCCCTTATCACGCGTCATTCCGCCCCTTATTGTCCGGGCGTTCTGCTGATTTCTGTTCAGGCTGACGCAGACTATTTGCTTAAGAAACTATTTATACTGAATACAATTTTCCCGCTGCCGATAACGTTCAAGCATTTAGGCATATTACGTTTAAACATTATTGGCACATTGACCAAGGGAACTTTTTGAATGAGCGGGTTGAGTAATTTTTTTGAGAATTTAAAAGTGGGCAAAAAGCTCATGCTCGGTTTTGGGCTTATTTTATTGTTGAGTCTGGCTGTCGCGATATGCGGCATTAAAAATCTGAATGACATTAGCGTGCGGGCCGAAAAGCTCAGGGAGCTTAAAAGCGTCAATGACCGGTTTTCACAGGCCAAAGATGCCCGCCTGCAATTCGTTAAAACACATGATGAAAAATTCATCGTTCTGAACGAAGACATGCTGAAAGAGGTAGATCAGAACTTGAAAAACCTGGGCGTTTTTCGTTGGGATGACAGTCAGCAGGCAATGATTACCGCGATGCCGTCGGCCATTGCCACTTACCGGCAGAAACGGGCCGGTACCGTGCAGGCCGTCCGTGACGGTACGCAGGCGCTGACGAACCTCTCCGTGGCTGATGAGATGCGTGCTATTGGTCAGCTCGCCGCAAGCAATAACGGTGACGCGCAGACCGCCGCCGCGTTGCAGGAGATCAATAAGCATTTGAGCGGCGTAGCGGTGCGGGTGAAACTCTTTGGCCTTGAGCATAAAGATGAAGATCGCAATGTGCTCAGCAGCTTCCTCACTGAAACCGTCGGACTTATTGCGCAGATCAAATCTCGGCTTACCCCCGCAGACGCTGCAGCAATCGACAAAATCAGTGAACAGCTCGTGACAAAACAAGCGGATATCAGCGCGATGATGGCTTCGGTAAAAGCGGGCGAAGAGGCCACAGCCGAACTGGCGGCGGCAGGCAAAACCCTGACCGATATGAGCAATGCGTTGTTTACCCAACAGCTGGACGCCACCAATCACGATGCCAGACAAGCCGTTTGGCTGATGGCGACCATTGTTATTGGTGCCATCATTGCGGGTATTCTTATTGCGCTGTTTATTACCCGCCAGCTGACGCGTCCCTTATCTGAGCTTCTGCATATTGCCCGACAAATGGCACGTGGCGATCTCAGCACCGTGATGCACACCTCTCGCCGGGATGAACTGGGCGAACTCATGCATGCGGTAGGTGAAATGAGTGATGAACTACGCCGGATTATCAGCGGTATCCGCAGCGGCGTCACCAGCGTGAGTCAGGCGTCGGCAGAAATCGCCTCCGGGAATAATGACCTGTCTGCGCGAACGGAAAGTCAGGCGGCCGCCCTTGCGCAAACGGCAGCCAGCATGGAGCAGCTGACATCCACCGTAAAACAGAATGCCGATAATATTCATCATTCCAGCAGACTGGCGCAGGAAACCTTCGACACGGCCAGCCGTGGCGGACAACTGGTTACCAGCGTGGTCAGCACGATGAATGAAATTTCTGCCAGCTCAGGAAAAATCTCGGAGATCACCTCCGTGATTAACAGCATCGCGTTTCAGACCAATATTCTGGCACTGAACGCTGCGGTCGAAGCGGCACGGGCCGGCGAACAGGGTCGGGGTTTTGCCGTCGTCGCCAGTGAAGTGAGAAACCTGGCGCAGCGCAGCGCGTTAGCCGCGAAAGAAATCGAAACGCTGATTCAGGATTCGGTTGCCCGTATCAGCGCGGGTTCGCAACTGGTCAGTCAGACAGGCAACACCATGGGTGAAATCGTTACCTCAGTCAGCAATGTGACAGAGATACTGAACGAGATTTCTCAGGCATCTGAAGAGCAGAACCGCGGCATTGCGCAGGTGGGCGTGGCTATCGTTGAAATGGATAACGTGACGCAGCAAAACGCGGCGTTAGTGGAACAGTCCTCTGCGGCGGCCAGTGCGCTTCATGACCAGGCACAAACGCTGGCAGGCTCGGTATCACGTTTTGTGATTGCGTAATCTGTTCGGGAAAAGCCTGACGGGATGGTTGTTCCGTTGTGGATTCATGCATGTTCGGGCCTTTTTATGGCCCGACATCATTACATGGCTTTCGCCAGTTTTTTCGGGCTAATCTGCCACAGCAATGTGCCCTGGCTTTCAGCGGGATCGAAGTCAACGCAGGCGATTGCAGAAGTGGCAAACATTGGCGGTGTTTCCTGGGGGCACAGTTCCGACACCAGGTATCCCACCAACGGTAAGTGAGAGATCACTAGCACCGATTTCACCCCTTCATTGGCCAGCGCCTGCAAATGGCATCCCACCAGACCGGGATCGCCGCCGGGCGTGAGTTCCGGCAAAATATCCTCACCGTCTGGCAAAGGAAAGGCCTCACGAAACGTGGCGAGCGTTTGCTGCGCACGCAGATAAGGACTGACCAGTACACGTTCAATGTCAACAGACTGACCTTTTAACCAGTTTGCCATTTGACGTGATTCGTCACATCCACAAAGCGTTAAAGGCCTGACCGAATCACTGGCAGCCTCAAGAGCCGCATCGCCGTGACGCATGATAAAAACTTGCATAAAGCACCGCTGTAGTTTGTCGACATCGCCTGATGCATTCGCGTCAGGCGCTTCATTCTGCGAATGAACGTCGTGTTGTACCCTAATGACTTCAGTATAGTCAACCGGTTGTTTATTAAATAAGCACCTGTCAGATTCGTGTAGCGCCTCACGCTTGTGCGGCGCGTTTCTAACCCCCTGAATCAGGATGGGTATTCGTATTTATGAAGAAGTGTAAAACTTTGTCTGCTGCTCCGCCGCGCGCAGCAGTGCGTCACAGGGCGCAAAACGGTCACCGTATTGCTGCTCAAGCCGCGTTAATCTGCTCACAACCTCTGCTGCGCCCAGCCTGTCAATGTAATGAAACGGCCCTCCCAGGAACGGCGGAAAGCCAATGCCAAACACGGCACCGATATCACCGTCCCGCGGCGAGCGAACAACCTGCTCATCCAGACAGCGCACCGCTTCGTTTACCATCATCAACACACAACGCTCGGCAATCTGCGCGCCACTCTGCGTCTTCACCGGTTTACGCTTCAATAAGCTGTACACCGCGGGATCGACTTTTTTGCGCGCGAATCGCGACGATCCATACAGATAAAACCCCTTACCGTTTTTACGCCCTTTGCGTCCGTCCTGAATCACCGCATCCAGCGCAGAAGGCGCAGCAAACCGCTCGCCATAAGCCTGTTGTAACCCCGGGGAGATTTTACTGCCGACATCAATCCCCACTTCATCCAGTAACTGAACGGGCCCGACCGGGAAACCAAACTTCACCAGTGCCCGATCGATGTGATCGATCGGCTCCCCTTCCACCACACAGCGCATGGCTTCATTGATGTAAGGCGTCAGAATACGGTTGACGTAAAAGCCCGGTTTGTCCGCCACCACTATCGGCGTTTTACCCTGTTTTCGTGCCAGCGTGACCGTGCTGGCCAGCGTTTCAGGTGAGGTTGTCGCATGCGGAATCACCTCCACCAGCGGCATTTTTTCTACCGGACTAAAGTAATGCAGACCGATGATGTTCTGCGGACGCTGGGCCGTCGCGGCAATCTCCGCAATAGGGATCGATGACGTGTTAGACGCAAAGATCGTATCAGGCTGACAATGCGCCTCGACGTCGGCCACCATCTGCCTTTTAAGCGCCAGATCCTCAAACACCGCCTCAATGACCATATCGCGGTGAGCAAAACCCTGATAATCCGTGCCGCCGCTGATGCGTGCCATCTGCTGCTGACGCTGCGCCGGACTTAACTGCCGACGTTTCACTTTTTTACCGAGCAGCGCCCAACTGGTTTGCAGCGCATGGTTGATGCCTTGCAGGCTGATGTCTTTGATGCGCACCGGCAACCCGGCATTGATGGCGCTGACGCTGGCGATCCCGCCGCCCATCAGTCCGCCCCCCAAAACCCCAACCCGCTGGATGAGTCGTGGTTCAGCACGGGTCCCGTTCTCTTTCTTCAGCGCTGTTGAGGCAAAAAACAGACTGCGCAGCGCGGCCGACTCGGGTGTCATCGCCAGCTCGCCAAACGCGCGTGCCTCGGCGGCATAACCGGCCTGGCTGTTCTGCTCCAGGCCGATGCGTACCACCTCGATGATGCGCTGTGCCGCAGGATAGTTACCCTGCGTTTTACGGTCGGTTTCACGCCTGACCAGCGCGAACAGCGCCTGGCGAGCCACCGGGCCTTGCAGCAGTCGATCGCGCAATGGCAGCGGCGCTCTGCGGAATTTTCCTTTTTTTACCTGCGCAATGGCGGTATCCAGCAGAATGGCCTGCGGCACGGCATCGTCCACAATGCCCAGCTTTTTCGCCTGTTTTGCTCGCAGGTTTTTACCGGTAAGAATGAGCGGTAGCGCTTTCTGCACGCCGATTAAGCGAGGCAGACGCTGGGTACCGCCCGAGCCCGGCAGTAATCCCAACTGTACCTCCGGCAGGCCGATGCGGGTTTTATCATCCAGCGAGCAGATGCGCGTGTTACAGGCCAGCGCCAGCTCAAGACCACCGCCCAGGCAGGCACCGTGGATCGCTGCCACCACCGGAAAAGGTAAGGCTGCGATAGCGGCCATCACCTCCTGTCCTTGTCTCGCCAGCGCTTCCGCCTCATGGGCGTTTCGACAACGATCGATCATGCTGATATCGGCACCTGCAACAAAGTTGTCAGGCTTGCCGGAAATCAGCACCAGCCCCAGCAACTGCGGGTTCTTGCGCGCCTGCGCGATGATCGCCGCAATCTGCGCCGCAAATTCCGCCTTTAATGTATTCATCTTTTCATCTGGCACATCAATGGTGATCACGCCAACGTGATCGTCCCGCATCTGTAATGTGAAAGCGCTCTGTTCCATTATTCGGCCTCCAGAACCATTGCTGCACCTAAACCCCCGGCGGCACAGGCCGTGACTAAACCCAGCCCTCCGCCCCGGCGGCGTAATTCATTTAATGTCTGGGTGATCATGCGCGCACCGGTGGCGGCAAAGGGATGCCCAAAGGCGATCGATCCGCCCGAGACGTTAAAGCGCGCCTCGTCGACCTCGCCCAGCGCATGCGGACGGTTTAACACGTCCCGGGCAAAGCGTTCATCACGGAACATTTTTAAATTGCTTAACGTCTGCGCCGCGAACGCCTCGTGCATATCTATCAGGGTTAAATCACTTAGCGTGATTCCGGCGCGATCCAGCGCTAAAGGGGAAGCATAGGCCGGCCCTAGCAGCATGTCCTGCCAGACGTCGATAGCGGTAAACGCATAGCTGCGTAAGTAGCCCAGCGGCTGTAACCCGAGCTCTTTTGCCCGGCCTTCACGCATCAAAATGACTGCCGCCGCACCGTCGGTAAGCGGCGTGCTGTTTGCCGCGGTGACGGTACCGTGCTGGCGGTCAAACGCCGGGCGCAGTCGGGCATAGTCGGCGGCTTTCGCATCCATGCGCACATTATTATCCTGTTCAATGGGCGTTTTCCACGGGGGTACAAAAGCGGCCATCACTTCCTGATTCAGCACGCCTGACTGCCAGGCCTGGGCTGCACGCTGATGCGATCGCAAGGCCAGCGCGTCCTGCTCTTCCCGGCTAATGCCGTGCGTTTTCGCCATCTGTTCTGCAGTATCACCCATGCGTAATCCTGTGGAATATTCCGCGACCGCAGGCGGCACCGGTAACAGATCTCGGGGCCGCAACCGCCGTAGAATATGTAACTTCTGCGAAAGGCTGCGCGCTTTATTCATGTCCACCAGCGCACGCGCCAGCGTTTTATTCACCCCGACAGGCAACACCGAGGAGGAGTCAGCCCCGCCCGCAATGCCCGCAGAAATGGTACCGGCCAGTAAGCTTTCAGTGACGTTTGCCACCGCCTGAAAGCTGGTGGCGCAGGCCCGGCTGACGCTGTAGGCGTCGGTATTCACACTCAGGCCACTGCTCAGCACAATCTCACGCGCAATATTCGGTGCTTCCGGCATCTGCACCACCTGCCCGAAGACCAGTTGTTCGATGATGTCGACCGGAAGCTCACTGCGGGCCATGATTTCGCTTATCACCATGCGGCCCAGCTCGACCGCTGGGATGCCATGAAAACCCGTAGCCTGGCGAAGGAAAGGTGTACGTAATCCGTGGGTTATGGCGATGCGCTCGCCATTACGCGTCAGCAGTGACTGCGCTTTGCTCATTGTTTTCACCTGTACATCGTGACCGAGGCATCATTGCCGAAAGAGGTCTGACCTGATCCACAGTGTTAACCACAAGCCGGGGCGCCGCCAACATCAGGAGGAGAAAAGTGAGATGAGAAACACGAAAATGAAAAACGCCGCACAGAAGCGGCGTCGAAAGCCTTAACGTAAACCGAGTTGAAAAATCAGGGTTTCAGCCTGACAGCTAAAGGTGAAATCGATATTAAGCTGCACGCCGTCGGCCTCTTCCACCATGCTGGCTTGGATAACGCAGGGTTCGGACTCGACCTGCCGCGCTTTTTCAGTCAGGCGGGCCAGTTTACTTTCCGCCTCGGCACGCCGGGCAAACCATTCTGACCAGCTGGCCGTACAGTCCGAATTATCCATCACCGTACCGACATCGACACAACAGCACGCGGCCGTTTCTGTCGCGCTACATTTTTTTAAAGCATCAGTCATGGGTCTCTCCTGACAACACATCATAAGGTGGGTAATTTTCTGCTAAAAATTTTACGCCTTCATTTTTCAGGCTGCCAGACACACCGCGCTAAGTGACGAATATCACAATAAAATTTGATATGGATCAGTTTTAATCCTGCCTCTCTTGCCGTTTTATCCTGAGAAGTGTTAAGCAGATCGAATTTTCATCGATCAAATTGGAAATATTTTAAAAACAATATTGCAACATGTGTACAGGTCGGACCTATACTCTCCGCACTGGTCTGATATGTACGTTTGACATCAGTCCATACAATCCGCCGTTCCTTGTTACGCGACGTCACAACGTTAAATAATAATTCACATGAGGTTGTGGTCATGAACCATAAAAACCTGTTCGCAAAGTCAGCCGTGGCAGCTGCAGTAGCGCTAATTTCCTCTAACGTATACGCAGCCGGATTTCAGTTAAATGAATTTTCTTCCATTGGTTTAGGTCGCGCTTATTCTGGCGAAGGCGCAATGGGTGATACGGCGGCCTCAGCCAGTCGTAACCCGGCAACCATGGCGCTCATGGATCGTCCTGAGTTTTCTATCGGTGCGGTTTATATTGATCCTCAGGTCGATATCAGTGGGCAAAGTCCATCGGGACGCAGTCTGGATGCGAAAAACATCGCCCCCAATCAGTGGATCCCTAACCTGCATTACGTCCAGCCGATTAACGATCAATGGTGGGTTGGCGCATCAGCGACCTCAAACTACGGCCTGGCGACAGAATTTAACGATGGCTATACCGCGGGGGGATTCGGCGGTAAAACCGACCTGATGACCGCTAACCTGAACCTCAGCACCGCTTATCGTCTGAATGAGCATTTCAGCTTCGGTGTGGGCTTTGACGCTGTTTATGCCAAAGCAAAAATTGAGCGTTATGCTGGCGAATCCTTCTCTGCACTCGGAATTCCGGCTGATACGCAGATTGCCCGCCTGAAAGGTGACAAATGGGGCTACGGCTGGAACGCCGGTATTTTGTATGAAGTGGATGAAAATAACCGTTTCGGTTTCACCTACCGCTCTGAAGTGAAAGTCGATTTCGATGGGGATTACAAAAGTAATCTGCCCGCCGCTATCAATGCCTTTAATCTTCCCGGTGCACCTTTTGGCACAAGCGGTAATACCATTCCGGGGTCACTAACCCTGAACCTGCCAGAAATGTGGGAAGTTTCAGGCTGGCATAAAGTGGCACCGCAGTGGGCCGTGCACTATAGCCTGGCCTATACCAGCTGGAGCCAGTTCCAGGAGCTGAAAGCGACGGGCTCAAACGGCCAGACGCTGTTTTACAAAGATGAGGGTTTCCATGATGCCTACCGCATCGCACTGGGTACCACCTATCAGTACGACAAAAACTGGACCTTCCGCAGCGGTATCGCCTTTGATGACAGCCCGGTTCCGGCAGATAAACGTTCTATCTCTATCCCGGATCAGGACCGTTTGTGGCTGAGCGCCGGTGCCTCTTATGCGTTTAACGACGCTGCATCGGTAGACGTCGGCGTGTCTTACATGCACGGTCAGAAAGTCACCGTACAGGAAGGCAACTATACCTTTAACTCCAGCGGTAAAGCCTGGCTGTATGGCGCGAGCTTTAACTACAAGTTCTGATGCGCTAAACGCATAAAAAAAGCGACACTGCGTGTCGCTTTTTTATTGTCCAACGATCATCAACGTTATCAGGACGGCAGCGTAACAGCGTTACATCATCCTGCGCCAATCCTGAGGCCGCCCTTTGCACAGGCGGCTTTTCACTCGCCGTGGCTTACTGAGAATCAATATCTTTCAGATCGCCCTGAATCGCCGCAGCGTTAGGATTATCTTCTGGCTTCAGCTTGCCGCCGCGCGCCAGGAAGTCATAGCGCTGGAAATAGGCGCTACGCACAAAGGCGTAAGGATCGCGTTGCTGTTTCAGGATGGCATCCGAGTCCAGCAGTTGCGCGCGTGATTCAATGCCTTCCAGTGTCCATTTACCAATCGACATGGGCCAGGTCAACCAGCCAAGCACAGGATAAAGCGTATCGACGTAGTCACCGCCGTCCTGACGCACCGTGAAGCTCCCATAGCCAGGTAACTGCACATAAGGACCGTAGCCCACACCATAATGGCCCAGCGTAGTACCAAAACGCTGCGATCCCTGACGTGCCAGTTCCGGATTGGCTTTACCGGCGACATCGATGAAACCGCCAAGCCCCAGCACCGTATTCAGGAAGAAGCGCGTAAAGTGGATACCTGCGTTACGCGGATCGCCGACCAGGATAGCATTCACCATACTGGCTGGCTCGCCAAGGTTACCCAGGAAGTTGCTCAGGCCAGCACGTGCAGGCACGGGCACGTAGTCGCGCCAGGCGACTGCCACAGGGCGCAGCACGTACGGGTCCAGCACGTTATAGTTGAAGTTGAACATTGTGCGGTTAAAGCCTTCAAGCGGATCGCTACGCCCTGCAGGCGCGTCGTCGTCAGGCTTTGAACTGGCACAACCAACCAGAAGCACACTGGCCAAGGCCAGGCTGGTCAGGCGGTGATCCATTTTTTTCTCCCTGTGCATGTAAGTTATTTATACCCTGCAAGTTTCACCGGGTAGATCAGCGCATTGCAGCAAGCATAGCTGATATCTCCCGTGCGGTTTACAGATTCAGACATTGCCAGATAGCAGCCGGTTAAGGCTGCTGCTGATCGATCGCCACGGCAATGTGCTGATGACCATCCCAGGGAACCACTGCGCTAAGCCCGAACCAGTCACCCGGCTCTGGACTGGCGCGGCCATTGCGTGAAATTCTGACGCGCACCTGGATCTGTTTCTGCGCCGAAAGACGGCGATCTTGCAACATGGCATTACTGTCATCCAGCGTCAACGATACGGGAAAATGGCCGGGCGATAGCCGCTTCACCGCCACCGGGACAGGCGATATACCGTCAGTAACCGAAATATACATGACTCCGCCCGGCGGTAACATTTTTTCTGCCTGCGGAGAAAGTGTCACGTCGACCGCCAGCTGTGTGTTTTGCTGCCCGGCGTCTGTTTTGGCTTGTTCAATGCTGCGCGCGATGCCGTCGCGACGAGGATCATCGGTCGGCAACACGTGCAACAGCGTTTCCCAACTGTCTATGGCCTGCGAATACTGCTGCTGTTCAAACGCATTATAGGCCAGCAGACTCAGCGTGCGGATATTCTGCGGATGCTGTTTAAGCAGATCCTTAAGCAACAGCCCGGCCTGGCGGTTATCCTGAGGATCGCCCGATCGCGTCAGTACCTCGGCATAATCCTGCTTTAAGGCCATATTGTTGGGTGCTAACTGGAGTGCTCGCTCAAACGCCTGCCGGGCGGTTGTGGCATCATTGAGTACCATACCAAGACGGCCCAGCATCGCCCAGCCGCCAGGATTATCAGGTTCGCTTTGCAGTTGGCTGCGCAAACCGAGCTGTAAACGTGAGAGTTGCTCCAGGGTAAGCGGCCGGGCATGAGGGTCCATAACCTGCGCGCGCAGCGCAGGATAGTCTTCCTGTATCTGCATCCAGCTACTCAACTGCGTTAATCCGCCGGTTTTGAGATAGCTCGCCACAGACACGACGATCAACACGATAAGGCCGGGTAACAGCACCCAACGACGGCTGCTGCTGTGCGCGTGGGTCTCCGACGCAGGCGGGATGTCACTGAGCAGGGTTTGCTGTAACTCTCGCTCCATCACGGCCCGATCGGCAATCACGCCCTGTTCTTCATCCTGAGTGAGTTCAGCCAACCGTTGCTGATAAAAATGTGTGTTAAGGCTGTCGCGCGCATCTCCGCGCGCCTCGCGTTGTCGCCAGCCTGCAGCCAAAAACAGCACGCAGGCCGCCAGCAGGAGCAGCAACATCGTGATTAAAAAAACCGCCATTATACTTTCCTGTCCGACTTCAGAATCGCCGCCAGGCGCTGCTGTTCTTCATCATCAAGCTCGCTGCGGGTTTTACGCTGACGACTACGCAGCACGATCACGGCAGCGCCCAGTACCACAAACAGTGCCGGCCCGGCCCATAAGATCAGGGTGGATGGGGTGACAGGCGGCTGGTAGCTGACGAAATGGCCATAGCGCGCCACCATATAGTCGATGATCTGCTGACGACTCTGTCCCTGTTTCATCAGGTGGTAAACTTTTAACCGCATATCTGACGCAATCATGGCGTTGGAGTCGGCAATGCTGTTGTTCTGACACTTAGGGCAGCGCAGCGAGGCCGTGATGTCCCGGTACTGCTCTTCCTGGGCGACGGAGTCAAATGCATAGGTGTCCATCGCGGCCCACAGGCTGGCGCTAAACAGCAGCCCACAGATCATCATCACAAGGGATTTCATGCGCCGCTCTCCTTCATATATTTATCCCACAACGGCTTCACTTCCTGTTGCCAGACGCGCGGATTCAGGTCACCGGCATGGCGATAGCGAATAATCCCGTTGCCATCAATCAGAAAAGTTTCAGGTGCGCCGTAGACGCCAAGATCGAGGCCCAGCATTCCGTCACCATCATACAGGCTGAGCGCATAAGGATTGCCCAGCGTATTCAGCCAGGTCACCGCCTTTTGGCGATCGTCTTTGTAGTTCAGCCCTACAACACGGACGCCCTGCTCTGCCAGCGCATTAAGATAGCGATGCTCGGCACGGCAGGTTGGACACCAGGTCGCCCAGACGTTCAGCAACAGCGGCTTACCGGTAATCAGCGTCTGCTGATTATAGGTTTGACCCGGTTTATCCAGCGCCTCCAGCCTGAAAACGGGCAGGGGCTGGCCAATCAGAGCTGACTCCAGCCGGGAAGGATCGTCCCCTTCAGCATTCCGTGACAGTTGCCACAGGAGGGCGGCTGCCAGCAGTAAAAATAATACCAGCGGAACAAACAGAATTTTTTTCATGCCTGCGCCTCAGGATCGGCTTTCTTGCGTGAGCGATAACGGGGGTCCAGTAAACAGAACAGGCCGCCGACAGCCATGAACAGTCCACCAAACCAGATCCAGCGAACAAAAGGTTTGTAGTAAAGACGCACCGCCCAGCTGCCGTCATTCAGCTCTTCACCCAGCGCAGCGTAAAGATCACGGGTAAAACCCCCGTCAATAGCCGCCTCGGTCATCATGGTACGCGCAGCAGAGTAAAAGCGTTTTTCGGCATACAGGATGGCTTCCGGCTTGCCCTTGCGAGAAACATCAATGACTGCGACGCCGCCGCTGTAGTTAGGGCCTTGTAACTCCTGAACATCACGAAAAACAAAATGGTAGTGATGGATATCGACGCTGTCGCCTGCTTTCATTCTTACATCGCGCTCAACGCTGTATTGAGTACTGAACGCAATGCCAATCACGGTGACGCCCACGCCAAGGTGTCCCAGCACCATGCCCCAGTGGCTGCGCGAAAGATGACGTAATCCGGTGAAAAAACGGTGACGATGGGTGGCGCGTTCATGCAGCTCCATCAGGGTCAACACGATGATCCATACCGCCATCAGTAATCCCACCACCGTCATGGCTTCAACACGATCCTGCAACCACCAGGGCAGTAGCACGGACGCAATCAGCGTGACGAGCAGCGCTAACACCAAACGGCGCACCAGTTTTTGCGGTTCATCACGTCGCCAGCGCACTAACGGCCCAATACCGAGCATCAATGCCAGCGGGGCCATTAACCAACTAAACATCGTATTAAAGAAGGGTTCGCCTACCGAAATGCTGCCCAGGCCTAATTGCTTATGCACTAAGGGCAATAGCGTACCGAGCAGCACCACCAGCATGGCCGCAATCAACAGTACGTTATTCCCCAGCAGGAAAGATTCGCGCGACCAGAGTTCATTTTGCACCCGACTGCGCACCTGTCCGCCTTTAATGGCATACAGCAGCAGTGAACTGCCAATCACAATCACCAGGAATGCCAGAATAAACATGCCGCGCGCAGGATCGGAGGCAAACGCGTGCACCGACACCAGCACGCCAGAGCGAACCAGGAAGGTGCCGAGCAGGCTCAGTGAGAACGCGGTGATGGCCAACAACACCGTCCAGGCTTTGAAGGTGCCGCGTTTTTCCGTGACCGCCAGCGAATGCATCAAGGCGGTGCCCGCCAGCCACGGCATAAAGGACGCGTTTTCGACCGGGTCCCAAAACCACCAGCCGCCCCAGCCCAGTTCGTAATAAGCCCAGGCTGAACCCAGCACAATGCCGATGGTGAGAAAGAGCCAGGCGGCGGTGGTCCAGGGGCGCGACCAGCGGGCCCAGGCCGTATCCAGCCGTCCCGCCATTAACGAGGCGATGGCAAACGCAAAGGCCACGGAGAAGCCGACATAACCCATATACAGCAGTGGCGGATGAAAAATCAGACCGATATCCTGCAACATTGGGTTGAGATCGCGACCGTCTACAGGAAAATCGGGGAGCGTCCGGCTAAACGGATTTGAGGTGAGGATAATAAACAGCAAAAAGCCCAGATTAATCATCCCCATCACTGACAACACACGGGCCAGCGCGTCCTGCGGCATACCACGGCTGAATATTGCCACGGCCAGCGTCCAGCTGCTGAGCAGCAGCACCCACAACAGCAACGAGCCTTCGTGCGCGCCCCAGGTCGCGGCAATGCGGTAATACACCGGCAGGAGCGTATTAGCGTTATTCACGACATAGCTGACGGTGAAATCATTAACGATAAAGGCCCATACCAGCAGCATAAATGCGCCCGCGATGCAGGCAAACAAACCGGCGGCAAGTGGGCGCGCCATTGCCATTAAACGCGCGTCCTGACGCCATGCGCCCCACAGTGGATAAACGCTGAGCAGAAGCGCCAGCGCTAAGCCGAGACAGAGTAAAAAACTGCCCACTTCTGGCATCATGGTGTGTTCCCTGCCTGCTGTTTCACGGCTTCCTGCCCTTGCGGTGCGGGCTTCATTGCCATGGTAATTTCGGGTGGCGTGTAGTTTTCATCATGTTTCGCCAGCACCTCTTTCGCGTTAATCAGATTGCCGGGTTCAAGAACGCCCTGGGCTACGACGCCCTGACCTTCACGAAACAAGTCCGGTAAGATGCCGACAAAGTTAACGCTGACCACGGCGCTGCCGTCATAAAGCTGAAAGGCGACGGCCAGGGTTTGGGGATCGCGTGTCACGCTGCCGGGCATCACCATGCCGCCCACGCGCAGGCGCTGTCCCGGCTCAGGCCTGATATGCGCTTCGCCTTTGCCATTGATAATTTCACCCGGCGTGTAAAACAGATCGATATTGGACCGCAGTGCATACATCACCAGCGCCGTGGCCAGCCCAAATCCGGTTAGTATCGCCAGCACAACATACAGACGATGACGACGACGGGTATTCACTTTTCCTCTCCTGTCGGTTCACTGGCATGTTGACGTCTGGCCGCACGCAGGCGGCGCTCCCGGGCATCACGCTGACGAATGTCAGCCAGCAGACGACGATGCGACAGCAGCGCGTGCAGTGCCAGCCCCAACATGGGTATTACCGTACACAGGACGGCCAGCCAGACATAGAAGGCATAGCCTCCCATGGCAAAGAAGTCATGCCATGAGGCAAAAGCAGGCGTCATGACTTGCTCCTTGAGTTCGCAAGTGCAATCGCCCAGGGACGTCGGCGTTCCGTTAGCAGGATAAGATTACGCAGGCGCAGTAGCGTAAGAGTAATAAACAACAACAGGTAACCCAGAATCGCCCAGCGCAGCGGCGTGCGCATCGGTGGCGCTATCGCCTGCTGCATCAGCCCGGACGATCCCTGGTGCAGGGTATTCCACCACTGCACGGAAAAATGAATGATGGGCAGATTGATCACGCCGACCAGAATCAGCACGCTGGCCGCGCGTCCGGCCGTCCGGCGATCGTCAAACGCATGGTACAGCGCGATAACGCCCAGATATAAAAACAGCAGCACCAGCTCAGACGTTAATCTGGCGTCCCAAATCCACCATGTGCCCCACATCGGTTTGCCCCAGGCAGAACCGGTGATTAAGGCAATAAAGGTGAAGACAGCTCCCACCGGTGCCATCGCTGCCGAGACCAGATCGGCCATTTTCATTTGCCATACCAGGCCGGTGAATGCGGCAACCGCCATGGCGCTGTAAACGCCCATCGACCACATTGCCGCAGGAACATGAATATACATAATCCGAAAGCTGTCGCCCTGCTGATAATCCGGCGGTGCATAGCCAAATCCCCACACCCATGCCAGCAGCAAACTCGCTATGCAGGCCACGGCGCACCACGGCACCAGCCGACCGCATAACTGATAGAGCCGTTCAGGCTTTGCCAGCTGATGTAATCCTTTCCACATGATGAATTGCTCACATTTAATTAGTGCTTATCTGCACGTCTGTTGCGTGATGATTTATTGCAGCGTGATGCGCAAGGCAGCCGCTGTTGCAAAAGGGGCCAGCGTGGCACTGCCAACCAGCATGGCACCCAGCAGCGCCAGATAACCGCCAATGGCTAACCCCTGCCCCACCGCATCGATGGCGGCGCTGGCAAAAATAAGGACCGGAATCGCCAGGGGTAAAACCAGCAGGCTGAGCAGCACGCCGCCGCGACGCAACCCAACGGTCAGCCCAACCCCGATGGCACCTAAAAAACTCAGCGTTGGCGTACCGAGCAGTAGCGTTAACGCCATGGCCCGCCAGCTGTGCATATCCAGTGAGAGCAACATGGCAACCAGCGGCGAAAGCAGAATCAGGGGCAGGCCGGTTACCAGCCAGTGGGCGATCACTTTGCCCATCACCGCGACCGGTAGCGGCGTGGGCGATAATAAAAGCTGTTCCAGCGTTCCATCGAGATAGTCGTCACGGAACAGCCTTTCCAGTGCGAGCAGCGAGGAAAGCAAGGCGGCAACCCAGACAATGCCAGGGGCAATGCGCGCCAGCTGCTGTGGGTCGGGTCCAATGCCCAGCGGAAAGAGCGTGATGACAATCAGGAAAAACCACAACGGATTGACCACCTCTGCCCCACGACGAAATGCGATACGCAACTCACGCTGAATAAGGCGAAACAGCATTAATGACACTCCACGCTTTTCAGACTGATTTTGGTTATTTCTCTGCGCCAGCCGGGCAAAGCCTGATGGCTGGTCAAAATCAGCGCCCCGCCGCCACCGAGGTGGTCGGCAAATCGGGCGATTAGCGTTTCAACGCCGGTTTTATCGATGGCGGTTAAAGGCTCATCCAGAATCCATAACCTTGCCTGGGTCAGCCACAACCGTGCCAGGGCAATGCGACGCTGCTGCCCCGCAGAGAGTTGCGATGCCGCGACGTCTTCATAACCCGCCAGCTCAACGCTGGCTAGTGCGTTAAAAATTTGTTCATCGCTGCACGTATGATGATAAAACCGCAAATTTTCCAGCGGGGAAAGTGCCGCTTTGATACCCGGAAGATGGCCCAGATACAGCATGGAACGGTGCCATTCGTCGCGTTGCCGCTGAATGGGCTGCGACTGCCACAGCACGTCACCCTGTTCTGGCGTGCTTAATCCCGCCAGGACGCGCAGCAGTGAGGTTTTACCGGCCCCGTTTGGTCCTTCAATTTGCACAATGTTGCCCGCTGCCACGCTAAACGTAAGCGCCTCAAAGAGCGCACGCTCATCACGAACACAAAGCAGATTGATGATTTCCAACATGGGAGGGTAAATCGCGCCAGCCAAATAAGGCGGAAATGATAGCACAATGTTGCAATCTGCCGAAGACCGCGCGCCTCCCGCTTTTCAGGCAGTTGTAGACATTCGTGCTTTACGCGTGGCGCAACGGTCAAAAAGCGCGCTCCATTAAAATGTTGTAACTTTTGTTAGCAATTGCAGAAACACTTTCACGCACCAAAAAACGTCTACGCTTATAACGCATTTGCACTGTTACCAGGAGAAAACATGAAGCCTTCATCAAGCATGAATCAGGGCAAAAATGATGTTGATAGCGAAGAAAAGGACGAAGGCAAAGAGGATATCGAGGTAAATGAAGATGCCCTTCCCTCACGCGCTGCCGCTATCCACGAAGAGATTCGTCAGGATGGGGAGAAAGAGCTGGAGCGTGACGGCATGGCCCTGCTGTGGTCAGCTATTGCGGCCGGTTTGTCGATGGGCGCATCGCTCATGGCAAAAGGTATTTTTCAGGTTCATCTGGACGGCGTACCCGGTGCCTTTTTACTGGAAAACCTGGGCTACACCTTTGGCTTTGTGATTGTCATTATGGCCCGTCAGCAGCTTTTTACTGAAAACACCGTAACAGCCGTACTGCCGATAATGCACAAACCGACGATGGGCAATGTCGGATTACTGCTGCGCCTGTGGGGCATTGTGTTGTTGGGGAATCTCATCGGCACGGCATTCGCGGCGCTGGCGTTTAACGAGATGCCCATCTTTGATGAGGCCACACGACAAGCCTTTACCGATATCAGCATGAAAGTGATGGAACACACGCCGGGTGAGATGTTTGCCAATGCGGTGATTTCAGGCTGGATTATCGCCACGATGGTCTGGATGTTCCCCTTTGCAGGGGGCGCCAAACTCTTTGTGATTGTGATGATGACCTGGCTGGTCGCGCTGGGCGATCTGGCGCATATCGTGGTGGGTTCTGTTGAGGTGTTTTACCTGGTATTTGACGGCAGCGTACCCTGGACCGATTTTATCTGGCCCTTCGCTATCCCGACATTGCTGGGTAACCTTACCGGTGGCACGCTGATTTTCGCCCTGATTAGTCATGCACAGATCCGTAATGATATGGGCGAAGCTGCACAGGCCAAAGCGAAAGCCGAACGGCGAAAAGCAGAGAAAAAACGTCAGCAGCAACAAGAAGAACGCTAAATTGCTGACAGAATGAGCAAACGCGCGGCAGTGTAGTGAATCCTGCCGCATAACTGCGTTATACTGCGCTGGCGTCTCCTTAGTTAAACGGATATAACGAGCCCCTCCTAAGGGCTAGTTGCAGGTTCGATTCCTGCAGGGGACACCATATACACTTCTCCTGACATCTACCGAATTCAATAAAACCCATTTATAATCAGCGACAAACCCTCTATTCTGGCTATGCGACGTCAACTGATGTCTACCCATTTTAACGCGAATCAATAAACGCTTGGGGGCCTTAGTGGGGGGCTTATCCTGTTCAATGAAAATCGAGGCCCCCAAAATGCCCTTAAATGCGCGTCAGGTCGAGACTGCAAAACCCAGTGACAAAGCCTATAACCTCACTGATGGTGGAGGGTATATCTCATGGTCAATACTAACGGTTCAAAGTACTGGCGCATGAAGTATCGATTTGCCGGGAGAGAGAAAAAGCTCTCATTCGGAACCTAACCGGATATTTCACTTGCGGAAGCTCGCACTAAACGAGATGAGGCAAGAAAGGTATTGGCGAATGATAAGGATCCCGGAGAGGTCAAAAAAGCCGCGCAGTTAGCCAAAAAGCTCTCGGTTACCAACACATTTGAAGCAATTGCTCTCGAATGGTACAACGCAAAAGTATCTGGCTGGTCGAAGAGTTATGCTGATTACGTCAATCGAGCTTTTAAAAATAATGTCTTTCCCTATCTTGGCTCCCAGCCGGTAAATGAAATAAAGCCGCTAGAGCTTTTGTCTGTGTTGCAACGAATAGAAAAGCGGGGAGCGTCTGAGCTCACAAGCAAAGTACGCCAGCGTTGTAGTGAGGTTTTTCGCTACGCGATTGTGACAGGTCGTGCCGAATACAACCCAGCAGCTGATCTTGGTAGCGCTTTACAAGGCCATGAGAAACAGCACTATCCCTTTCTTACCGCCGCAGAGCTGCCTGAGTTTTTGCAAAAGCTATAAAGTTACTCTGGAAGTCTTATTACCCTTCTCGCAACCCGATTGCTCTTGCTGACAGGATTGAGAACTGTAGAATTACGTCTGGCTGAATGGCATGAAATAGACTTCGATAATCGTATCTGGGAAATCCCCAAAACCAGAATGAAAATGAAACGTCCTCACATTGTCCCATTATCGGCTCAATCCTTGAACGCTCTTCGTCAATTGGGAGAGTTAACAGGAAACTATCAGCTCATTTTTGCGGGGCGAAATGATGTGAACAAACCGATGAGTGAGGCTAGCATTAATATGGTTCTTAAAAGGATTGGTTATGATAAGAGAGCAACCGGCCACGGTTTTCGCCACACAATAAGTACCATTTTGCATGAACAGGGTTTTAATACTGCATGGATCGAGACGCAACTCGCTCATGTGGATAAGAACAGTATTCGTGGCACATACAACCATGCACAGTATTTGGAAAATCGTCGCGAGATGATGCAGTGGTACGCTGATTTTATTGATGAACCAGAAGGTACAAATACAGCAGTATAAAAGCTCAGCCCGTTTGTTTTTTTAATAAATTAATCAAAATTTCGTATAATTTGCTCAACCATATCAACGATCATGATGGACTGATCTTACGCCAGTAGACAATTTATGTCCTCGCAACGAGGTCTGTCGAAACACCTTTGTAGTGGCGCTAACCAACTCTTCTAGGTGGCACCAGGTGGCCACAGGCAGCTTTTACGAAGTGTAGTGGTCAACAAAAACTGGCCACTGCGTTAGAGTTTTTCCAGTATCGATTTTCCGATTCGTTTGGTGGTAACCCACCATTATATTCATGCGGCCTGAGTGCGCTGTAATATCCAACGATATAGTCCGTTATTGCGTGAGCTGCGTCGCTGAAGCTTACATAACCCGTCACTGGCACCCATTCGTTCTTCAGACTCCGGAAGCGCTCCATTGGGCTATTATCCCAGCAGTTTCCACGCCGACTCATACTCTGTTTGATCCGGTATCGCCACAGTAACTGCTGGAACTGCCTGCTTGTATAATGGCTGCCCTGATCGCTGTGGAACATCACTCCGACGGGCTTGCCGCGCGTTTCCCATGTCATTTCCAGCGCTTTCATGGTGAGTCTGCTGTCCGGTGAGAACGACATTGCCCGGCCTACTGGTTTCCTTGCGAACAGGTCGAGAACAACGGCGAGGTACGCACAGCGCTTACCTGTCCAGATACAGGTCACATCACCGCACCACACCTGGTTTGGTTCTGTTACGGCGAACTGCCGCTCAAGATGATTCGGGATAGCAATGTGCTCATGACCACCACGTTTATACCGGTGAGTCGGCTGCTGGCAACTGACCAGCCCCAGCTCTTTCATGAGCCTGCCAGCGAGCCAGCGCCCCATCTGGTAGCCTCTCTGGGTTGCCATTGTGGCGATGCTTCTTGCCCCGGCCGAACCGTGGCTGATGCCATGCAGCTCAAGTACCTGACTGCGTAATACAGCCCGTCTGGCGTTTCAGGACGGTTTTTCCAGTATTTGTAACTGCTGCGATGAACCCCGAACACATGGCAGAGAGTGACCACAGGATACTGCGCTCTGAGTTTCCCGATTAACGAAAACTGTTCAGGGAGTCTGACATCAAGAGCGCGTTCGCTGGATCTTTGCTTTATTGTTAACAAACCCATCGCCGAAGTCCTTTTACAACTACAGGAACAACAGGTTGTTGTGACAGAAGGACCAGTGAGCAGAACGGGGGCGACAGGTAACATTGTGTCTGTTTATATCCGCGACCCAGATTTAAATCTTATTGAGCTATCAGTTTATGAGTAAAAGAGGCGGCAGTGTTACTAAACATTGTGCGTATGGCATGCTCGTTATGCTAATAACTGTTCTGCAAACGGCCCTGACCGAAGCCTAAAGTAATGTGCATGTTAATTGATACTGGATTGTGATGGCCTTGTTTGCTTTCAGCGAAAGCGCGGTTGAAAACCCCTGCTCACTAAGGGGATTATCCTGGATGGCTCCCGGCCCTGAATCCCAGGCTGAATGAACAGGCTCGATGCCCAGGCAATAATTACGACCATCCCAGGGGGCGTATTCACGGCCGCCGTTGCTGAACCATAGCAGACAATAGGGTAACCACTCGGTATCCCATTTTAACGTCACCTGCAAACCGAGTCGGGGCCATTCCATTCCCACCTGATGGACAGGGGGTAATAGCTGCACAATTTCTTCGGTCTTAACAGGCAAGGGTAAACGCGTTAAATCCCATGACTCACCGTTACTGAGCGGTGCCGCCTTTATAGAGGAGAATGGCTGCAATGGCATCAGTTGGCTCACTCCCGCTTCGGGAGGGTGGGGATAACTAAGCGCAGGAATACCATCCAGGTCCAGCAGATGCAGCGGCCCCCAGTCCCCCCCGAACGGGAAAATGGGATGTAATCCAACGGGTAACGCACAGTCTTCACGAGCTTCAATTCGCAAGGAAAAAGATACCTGTCCGTCATCACCCAGGACAATAGTTCTTTCCAGCTCGCGCAGCGGATACGACTCCGGGTAGCTGTAGCCCATAGTTGCCTGGCTTTTCCTCAGCGATCGCCAGTGCCATAAACTGTTGGCAGGCATTCCATGTGGGTATTCTGGTTGAAAATACTTTCCATCTTCACCGTGCCCGAATGGAACACCTACCCATTCTCCCCCCAGCTGCCGCATCAACGGAGGCTGTCCGGCACAACTGTCCAGATTATCCAGCCAGTGAGCACGATAAAAGATCGGTTGTCGGGAGCCATTGCCTCTTGTCATAAAGAGCTGCTGACATGCTCCTCCCTGCAGAGTCAGGAGCATGTGGAGCAGGCCATCTGGGCTGTTTAATTCGGTCGTCAAAGCTTCAGTTTTCATTGTGTTTCTCAGCTGAAGAGTCAGTACTGGCGCGAATACACAGACGCACATCAACTAACCGCTGCTGTGGTGCATTGTGTTCCGAAAGTAGCGCCACGCCTTCCCGACCCAGCGCTTTACGATCAACCCGAATCGTGCTTAGCGACGGCTCATTCAGACCGGCCCCATCAATACCGTCAAAGCCGATGATGGCGATATCCTCAGGCACACGCAAGCCCATTCGCTGGCTCACCCGCAGAGCGATGAGCGCTGCGGCATCGTTATAGGCAAACAGCGCATCGGGCGGCTTTGGTAACGTCAGCAGGCTTTGCATGGCCGCTTCCAGACTTTGTTCCGGTGGTAAGTGGCCCGGTGCAATAGCTTCATAATCAGGAGGCATCAGTAAACCCGCTTCATAAAGGGCATGTCTGTAACCCCGTTCCCTCTGCTGGATGCTGTAATGTGCCAGGCTGCTGGCCAAAAAAGCAATGCGCTGGCGACCCAGGTCGATGAGATGATGAGTGGCCAGATAGCCGCCTCGCTGGTTATCTGGATTGACTGAGTTCAAATCCGGCGAAAATAAATCCACAAGTGCCACAGGCAACTGTAATTTTTGTAGAGAGGCCAAAAGCTCCTGCTCCATATAGCCAACGACCAGCAGCCCGTCGGGATTGTGCTGACGCACCCGTTTTTCTACGGGATCCATTGGGCCCAGTGCCAGAAAGCTCAGCGCAATATCATTCTCACGGCATACCGCTTCCACTTCCATCAACAGCGGGGTATAGAACAACAACGAGAGCGGGACATTATGCTGTTGGTGAAGAATAAACAGGATCCGCTGAATTTTATTGCCTTGCAGGCGAGTAAAATCATAGCCCAGATCGCGGGCGGTCTGAATGACATGTTGCCGCGGTTTATCACCGATACCCGGCTGGCCGTTTAACGCGCGCGACACAGCCCCGACCGAAAATCCAGATGCACTGGCAATGTCCCGGATCCTGACGGATTTACTCATGGCGGCATGCTCCTTAATGATTGTTACTCAATTTCATAATGCATTTCCCCCCAGCCACGCGGCCCCTCTGACGCCACTGCTGTCGCCGTGTCGGGCAGTGACAACGGGCGTGTTAGCATAGCGTCCGAACGTATACTGACTCATACAATCGGCTAAATTGGAATGCAGCGGGCTGACATTGGACAAACCTCCGCCCAGCACGATGATATCAGGGTCAAGGATATTCACAATCATTGCCAGTACGCGCGAAAGCTGATCGCGAAAGCGTTCAACCCATTGAATGCTATGAGGTGTTGGATGCAAGGAATAATCGTGGAAAAACTGCTCACCGTTCATAGATTCACCAAATTCACTGCGGAGCTGCCGGGTTATCCCCGTGCCGGAGACGAAAGATTCCAGACAATTCCATTGTCCACAATAGCAGCGGTGTGGCGCGCCATCTCGTTCCTGCTGATAGCCCGGCAGTGCCACATGGCCCCATTCGCCACTGTTGCCATTTTTTCCTTGCTGTAACTGCTGTCCAATCACAATGCCGCCGCCGCATCCAGTGCCAAGAATGACGCCCGCGACGCAATGGTGTCCGGCTCCGGCTCCGTCCATGGCTTCGGACAACGCAAAGCAGTTGGCATCATTGGTGAGCGTGATCGGCCGCTGTAAACGCTGAACAAGCAGTTGTTGCACGGGGTGCTGATTAAGACTGAGGATGTTTGAATTCTTCAGTAAGCCACTTTGCGGGTCCAGACTCCCCGGTAAACCAACGCCCAACGTACAAGGTTGTCCGACTTCCGCCTCTGCATCCCTTATCAGCAAAACCACTTGTTCTACCAGAGCCTCTGTTGACTGCGTGTGAGTCGCGGTTCGATGGCGATAAATGCTGGTGCCGCTCTTGTCTAATACCTGTACTTCAATTTTGGTACCGCCAATATCCATTCCCAAATGAAACATTATCTTCATCTTCTCTCCGGCAGAATCTCGTAAGAGTAACTCTAACCAGTATAAATTGATTAGTAAACAAAATGGCATCATTCATGCTGCCTGAGTACCGGTATTTTCTTTCCGTAGCCGAGTTTACGCAAAAATAAATCATTCATGGCATGGTTATTAGTGATTGCGGTCACGGACTGACTCTTTTTTTATGTGTAGTTTACTAAACATTGCTTTGTATATTATCGGGAGTCAGGATGTTTTTTACTGAAAAGAAACTTCAGCAACGTATTGATGAACTCTCTCAGTACCGGGGCCGGGACTGGCAGTCTCCTGCCGCGCTGTCGCTCTGTTACGATCGTGAGGGAGTCAACGGTGCGTTACCGCCGGGGGACAATGCCGATTGGCAGGCCTGTGGTCCGGAGACTCAGTGGCGTGAAAAAGATATTTATGCATGGCTGCGTATTGACTGGCACATGCCTGATAGCTGGCAGGATCGTCAGGTCATCGGACATTTTGACTTTAGTTTAGGTCGCGATCGCCGTGAATTTGAAGCGCTGCTGTTCATTGACGAGCAGCCCTGGTCAGGCGTGGATCAAAATCACCCTTGGGTAGTTTTGCCCAAAGAACGCGCAGGCAGCACTGTTCGCATGTACTGTCGGATTTGGTCCGGCATTCTCGAAGGTAAAATCCGTCAGCATTTTGAAGCATTTCACGTGGGCAATTCCATCCAGAACGTTCGATTCGGCTGGCGGGATGAGGCGTGTGACGATCTTTACTACACCGCTCTGTCCGCGTGGCAAAGCGTGATGGCGCTGGACGAAAACTCGGCCGACCGCGCCCACTTGCTGCATCAAACTGACCTCGCATTTAATATTATTGACTGGCGTAAACCCGGAGATGAGGCTTTCTACGAAAGCGTTCACCGGGCTGCTGACCAGCTACGGACGGCAATACTGTCTTCAGAGAAACATCATCCTGTAACCGTGCATGCCGTGGGACATACCCACATTGATGTCGCATTCTTGTGGCAGTTAAAGCACACACGTGAAAAATGCGCCCGATCGTTTTCCACTGCATTACGCCTGATGGAACGTTATCCGCAATACTGCTTTTTCCAGTCGCAGCCCCAGCTTTACGCCTGGCTGAAATCTGACTATCCCGTGCTCTACAACCAAATCCGGGAACGTATTGCTGAAGGACGTTGGGAAATCGACGGAGCAATGTGGCTGGAGGCTGACTGCAACATCCCGTCAGGGGAGTCGCTGGTGCGGCAGGTTCTCTACGGACGGCGTTTTATGCAACAGGAGTTTGGCGTCACGCCTCGCTGCCTGTGGCTCCCGGACGTATTTGGTTATTCCTGGGCCTTACCGCAGATCCTCAAAAAATCTGGCATCAGTTACTTCATGACAACCAAAATCAGCTGGAATGAATTCAATCAGCTCCCTCACGATACGTTCACCTGGCGAGGTATTGATGGTAGCGAAGTGCTGGCACACTTTGTCACGACGCCAGAGGAAGGCTTCCCCCGATATACTTATAACGGCATTGTGAATGCTAAATCTGTGCAGGGGCTATGGAACAATTATCGGGATAAAACACTTAATCAAACACTGATGCTGCCTTACGGTTATGGTGACGGCGGCGGTGGGCCGAATGAAGAGATGCTGGAGCTTCTGGAGCGCTTCAGCGCGCTACCTGGATTGCCTAAAGTTAAACACGGCGGTGCGCTTTCTTTCTTTGATGGTTTAGCTCAATGTCAGAAGGAGAGCGGTGCATGGCAACATGTCTGGGATGGTGAGCTTTATTTCGAAAGTCACCGAGGGACTTACACCAGTCAGGCCCAGGTCAAACGAGCCAATCGGCGTGGGGAATTATCGCTCCGCCATCTGGAGTGGCTCAGCGTTGTTTCTGCTCTGCACCAAAAAGGCTGGCAGGATTATCCTGAGCAGCCATTGCGCGATGCCTGGACATTGCTGCTGCGAAATCAATTCCACGACATTATTCCCGGATCGTCGATTGCTGAAGTTTATCAGGATGCCGCTGAAGAATATCAACAGCTGGACGACACCATTACGCTGTTAACAGCCAGGGCTGCTGCACCTTTGTTGAATACAGCGGCCGCCGGAGTCACCCTGTTCAACAGCAGTGCATGGCCGCGCTATGCAGAACCTGTATTTTTGGCGGGGCAGACTGAAAGTGGATGGCTGGATACTGAAGGTCAACCTGTACCCAGTCAGCTTACCGATGGAGGATGCTGGCTGGCCCCATCAGTGTTGCATCCTCTTGAGGCGGTCAGTTTTCAAGCAACTGGCCATGCGGCGGTAGAGAGTGATAATCCTTTCCATTATCAGGAAGGACAACTGGATACCCCTCTGTACCGCATTAGCTGGAACACAAGCGGACAACTGACCCGAATATGGGATCGCCAACAACAGCGCGACGTACTGGCTGAGCCGGGTAACATTTTTACCGTTTATGAAGATAAACCTCTGAAGTACGACGCCTGGGATATTGAAATATTCCACGTCCAAAAATCACGCATGATCACCGAGTTGACAGCCGTATCGCTCACGACTTCCGGACCACTTTTAGCGGAAGTGTCATTCCAGTGGCAGGATGGAGAGAGTCAGATCCGTCAGTGCATGAGGGTATACCGGAACTCTCCTCGCATTGATTTCGTCACCGATGTTGACTGGTTTGCGACAAATCAACTGCTGAAAGTCCGCTTCCCGGTGGCGATAAGAGCTACCGAAGCGACCTATGACATTCAGTTCGGAAATGTGCGTCGTTCCACAACCTGGAACACCAGCTGGGACTACGCCCGCTTTGAAAGTGTGGTTCACCAGTGGGCGGATTTGTCAGAGTCAAATTATGGTGTCAGCTTCCTGAATGACAGCAAATACGGCCAGGCTATCAAAGATAACGCCATGCAATTGACGCTGATTAAATCGGCGATAAGTCCGGACCCACAGGCGGACCAGGGGAAACACCATTTTACCTATGCGCTGCTCCCTCATGCAGGTGACTGGCGACAGGCTTGTGTTGCCCATCAGGCCTGGTTCCTGAATGAAACACCGTCGGTGATGTCAGGCATATTAGCGCAGCCGCTGGTTTATCCAGTCAGGTTCAGCCATCCATGTATACAGCTGGACGCCATAAAACAGGCTGAAGATGAACCTGCATTGCTCGTCAGGCTGCATGAGTTCACCGGTGGACGTCAACAGGTGACATTACACAGTGACTACCCGCTCAGCCGATGGGTTGAGTGTGATTTGATGGAACAACCTGAACACGTTCACGCAGGTTCAGAGCCTGTTTCATTGTCTTTTTTACCTTATGAGATCAAAACACTAAAACTTTATTTTTCCTGATGGACGGTGCCTGCGCCCCGGATTTTATTCAGCAACTGAGATGCACCTTTGTTAACAAAGGTGCAAGGAACTCTTTTATCTAAAAAGCAGACTGCAAGGTGAAGGTATGACAGTGAAAAACAGAAAAGTCACCCTACCGGTAGCATTTGGTTTTGGTTTGACTGATATTATTGGCGGCGGGGCATTTACTATTATTGGTGCCTGGCTGCTCTATTTTTATACCACTTTCGTTGGGCTTTCGCCCCTGGAAGCGGCGTCAATTATGGCGATTGCCCGTATTATTGATGCAGTGATCAGCCTGTTTATGGGCAGTATTACCGACAACTTCTATAAGAATCGCCTGGGAGCACGCTTTGGCCGTCGGCGATTTTTCTTATTAATTGGCGCACCACTGATGCTCAGCTACAGCCTGTTGTGGGTAACAGGCATGAACTATTTCTTCTATTTAATGGTTTATCTGGCATTCGAAATTGTCGTTGCCGTCGTGATGATCCCCTGGGAAACACTGCCCTCTGAGATGAGCACGGATTATAAAGAGCGTACCCGCCTTTCGACCTGCCGTATGTTCCTGTCAGCCTTAGGGACATTCCTGGCAACGTTTATTCCAGGCATTCTGATACGTCATTTCGGTGAAGATAATCCACAGGCCTATTTCTATAACGGATTGTTTTTTGCTGCCGTGTTCGTGTTATGTGTCCTGGCATCCTGGGCTGCCAGTTGGGAACGACCTTTGACACCGGAAATGATCCAGGAGCTGGAAAATAAGCGTAAACCACAGCAGCGGCAGTCCATCTGGCGTGTTCTTGTAAACGTCAGCCATGATTATATCTCGACCCTGAAAGTAAGAGCTTTCCGCAAACATCTGGCTATTTATCTGCTGTCATTTACCGGCAAAGATGTTTTCAACACCGTTCTTGTTTTCTTCTGCGTCTATTGTTTAATGGTTCCGGCTTCGCTGGCAGCGGGCTTACTTTCGCTCAGTATTATCGGTTTACCCGTCACGCTCATTGCTGGGTTTGCGTTTGTACGCTTTGGGCCACGCGTACTCTTCAGCACGTCATATCTCACCATGCTGGTATGCTTAGCAGCACTGCTGGTTATTTATCTTATCGATCCTGCTTCTAAAATAGCATGGCTATATGGCATTGCTGCCTTATATCAGGTGGGCCGTTGCCTGCTTGAATTTACTCCCTGGAATGTGTTCCCGTTTATTCCTGATGTGGACGAACTGATTTGTCGCAAACGCCGCGAAGGGCTGTTCGCCGCAGTGATGACGTTTTCGCGTAAAACGACGGTGGCAATAGCGACCTTATTTATCGGCTTAGGTTTGCAATGGGGCGGATTTGAAAAAGGTGCCACCACCCAGTCCGCGCATGCAGTACTGACTATTGCCGTCATGTTGTTTGTGGGGACAGGGGGATTACTGCTGCTGGCACTGGCTATTGCTCAGACCCTGAAACTGGATAAACGCAATCACGGTATCTTGGTTGCTGAGGTTGAGCGTTTAAAAAGCGGTGGTGACAGAACTGCCGTTACGCAGGAAACTCGTGAAGTGGTTGAGGATTTAACCGGATATCATTACGAGGATTTATGGCCTGTTTCAAAACAAAACTCGTCGAAGTCATTTGAATCGGCACCACAAACACTTTAACAAAAAGTCAATTGGGTATTACTGTTCAATATCGTGACCAGCAATACCTTACTGTGCTTTCTGTACCTGAATCAGCGCAAAGCAGAGGTTTTTGAGCGTGGGATCATTAACGTGTTTAAAGGGCTGAGCTGGAACTATAAGAGCAACAGCCCGTGTAAGTTTGGGGAGAAGGTAATCGTTGACGGGCTGGTTCAGTATGACCGCTGGGGATTTCATTTTCGACATGGCCGACGGCGGGAGCAACTGTCAGATTTAGACCGCATGCTGAATTTGCTGGACGGTAAGCCCGTCCCTGAGAATCGCAACGATCTGGCCGTCAGGCTGGATGCGCATATCAGTAGACAGCACGCATCCGTTTTCGAAGACACGTATGTTGAGATACGCTACTTCCAGAAGGGAACCGGGCACATCATTTTCAAGCGTCCCGATTTGGTTGAAGAGATGAATGACATCATCGCCAGACATTATCCAGGGGCGTTGCCCACTAAACAGTAAGGAGCCAAATTATGGTATCATTTTCAAACACGGATGGTGCTCACTACGATTCCGTAAAAAAGCCAGAGCATCGTCTCATCAAAAAGCATCCAGATGGACGTAAAAATTCCCGTTCAACCGTTAAATTTTGATGTTATGCATAAAGGGGGCCTTAATGGGGGCTCATTAATGAATCGAATGAAACAAACTTCATTATTATCAATAAATTAAAAAAATAAATTCGAAGTCTGCAGGGGACACCAGATGTTAGCCTCATAACGTACCTTAACGCCTACTCACTCCATTATAATCAATAAGTTAACTCATTTTCGTATGCTACCTACGTCTTCATTAGTCTCGCAAAATTCACAGCGCCATGTTGGTACAATTGTTGGTATGTTTGGTTCGATAATGCAAATACCCTCAGCCGAGGATTTTTACTATGCCGCTCAATGAGTTAAAGGTAAGGAATGGGAATGGGAAGGCTGCTGCGAAGCCCGTCAAAATAACAGACGGTAATGGTATGCAACTTTTGATTACCCCAAACGGTTCCAAATACTGGCGTTTTCAGTATCGCTTTGGTAGCAAACAAAAGATTCTTGCACTGGGTGTGTATCCTGAAGTCACGTTATCGGAATCCAGAAGGCAGACAACTCGTTGTAAACCGTGTCGTTCCAGGCGAAAAACGTAAAGCCGATAAGGTCGAAATTAAAGTGATGCTTACACCTTGACTGCTCCCTTCTCATATATGCACTCTTACATCTCTGAAATGGTAAAAAAGCTCTACTTATAGATAGCTAAAGCAGATTATATGAATTTAACAAGCAAGATAAAAATTCAATTTTAAAATGAAAATTTTTTATATTTTTTCTAAAAGAAATTTAAAAACTGTTACTTACTTAACTTAACCACCTTCCAATTAAAGCTTAACGTAATAAATTATCTACTTTTAAATCTCACTAAAAAGACGGGCCAGTGCTTTGTAAAGCAGATTATTTTTCCAATCGAAAAATCCGATCACCTCTCCCCCCAATTGCAATACATTCACCGCAGGATAAATCTATGTAATATTTTATTGGATTAGGCATGTTTTCCATCATCCACGGAAGCTCTTCAGAGAATTTCAAGTCTGAGGTTGAAACTACCCAAACAGATTTACCATCTAAAGATGATCTCTCAGCCTCATGAAAACGCTCGTCCCAACCATAACCAGTTTCCTTTGCATATTCTTTAGCAATTTCAATAGCTTTGCTTTCAGTTATCATTTCTGAACTCCATACCATACATTATACATTAACCCACCAACTACCACCGGACCTAAAAGAATGCCTGCAGCCTCATGCCGTAATAATGTATAAGTGATTTCATACGTATTTCCAAGAGGAAATTTAAACCCTTCAATGATATATTTCCTACTCATCCCCCTGGCTCTTAATAAGCCAATTGTTTCAGCAAGTGCCTCTTCCAGGTATCGCAGTATATATGATTTATTGTATGCGCTTTGTCTCATGAAAACTCTAAGTTCTCTTAATAAATAGAACTTAGGGGCAATCGCCATATGTACCTGCTCGTGGTAAAGAGTTGATAGCATCTGCAAATAAGCGTCATCTTTCGACATTGCACCAGGATAGTAGTTACGTCCAACTTCTACGTCCCCCCAAGGTTTTGTGCGTCCCTGAACGACGTCACTATTCTTTGTGATTTTTATCTTGGGGGTATAACGCCATCCTCCAGTGCGAGGCAGGTTCATTTTCCTACCGATGTCGCTGCTGTACCTAGGCATTTTTACTCCCCTGAAAGGAGTTTTAAATGTGTCACCAGGCTTCTTCTTTAAAAGAAGCGCAAGGACAGTATTAACCCCTATCAGAGTGATAGCATCGGCTAAGTCCTTAGCGGCAGCGTCAAGATCTCCTTCGCTACTAGCTGAGTTAGTCTTCGTCGCAAAATCAAACAACTTCTTAGCCGCTTCAAGCGCTACGCCTCCTACAGCCACCCAACCTACAATGAGAAGCACTAAATCAGCGATTTCACCAATCCCAAAAAAGTGCGCACCAGCCCAAACCACGATTACCCCCGCCATAGTGGCTAATGCTGAGGGGGTGACCATAGCAAGAAGCTGTTGACCTACGTCAGCCGGTAAAAGAGCTGCCGCTTTCGAGATGACTAATTGTAGCCTTGTCTGTATATCGCTAGGGATAACGTCCATGCTTCATCCTCGGCCAGTTCTAAATCACTTTAGAATAACCCTTCTTATACCCTGCCATCTAGTCATTTTCACTTTTGAGATTCAACTCTTTGCCTGGGAATAACAGAATCATTCTAATGTAAACCATCCTCCTTTCCCTAATTTAGGCAACTTAATATTAGTATTTTAACTTACATCAGCCTCCTAATTATTTTTCTCGCCATTAAATCTTAAAAAACCACTCCACTGCCATCGTAATTAAGATAGTGTATCGCTATTACCAAAGCCAATAGTTACCCCCCCATTAACTTTCACCAATAGCACCAATATAACCTGACCATCACGCCCAATAAGTCAGTTTAAAAAATGATTTAAAATTATTCTCATCAATCATTTTAGTCACCATACTGACACGAAAACGCAACACTAATTCTGAGCAATCCCGCACCAAAAAATAATTATCAAACGGAATTCATTGATTAAAATGCGGACAGGAAATATACCTTTAATGTTTACCCAGTTATCTTACTCACTTGAGCACACTATGTCTCACAGTCTAGAACGATATGTAGAGCAAAAACTGCCTGCAGATTTGTTAGAACACGCCGCAGCAAATCGAACCTCCATTCGTATAGAAAACCATGAAGGAAAAGGCTTGCCAGAATAAAAATGAAGCGTCCTCATGCTGTACCAGGATCGATCCAATCCTTGATCGCCCTTTGGAAACCGGAAGAACTAACCGGAAACGACCGCCTTATTTTTGCTGGACGATACGATGACTGAATCAACCCCGGCTTTTAGCGCTGTGTTTATTTTTCTGTCTGCTGTTTCAGTTCAGCATAATGGGCTGTCAGTTGTTTCAGATGCATTTCCAGTTGAGACCGGGCAGCAGCAGGTAATGGTTTTCCCGCAGGATGTTGTGACAGTGCCCGTAGTTGTTCTTCAGCCGGTATGGATTGATTAAAAAATTGCATCGTGGAAAAAACCACTGATTTCAGCTCACTGATCGTCATGTATTTTCCCTTTTGCTCATCCAGTCCGTTCAACCTGTCACTTAGTTTCTGTAGCGTCATCATTCCCTGATGCCAGCCATTCAGGCGTTCTGTCGGCAATGCGGCAGCATTGAGTTGTTGCTGCCATTGCTTTATCAGGGGTTTTGTCTGCTCCGGCCACAGTGCCCTGGCCTGTTCCAAAAGCTGTCGACTCAAGGCGATATTCCAGTCAGGAGGCAATTTATCCAGTCGGGCAAGTTGCTGCTGTGTTTGTGTTATCACTGTTTGTGATGAAAGCGATTGCTGACGCAACATATCCAGTTGTTCAGGCGTGAGCGTTGCGGGTAAAGGCGCCAGGGATGCTGCAAGCTGAGCCTGAAGCGGGTCAGGCCGGTGAAAATAATGCCAGCTCCACACTGCGACGATACTTATCACCAGCATGGTGCACATCCCGGCAGCGAAGGATGTTCGTTTTTTTACCGGAGCAGGTATTGCCGCCAAAACGTCCACATTCGCCTGATGTTCCGCCTGTGCGACGTACACCCACTTCACTGCGCTTTCTGGCGTATTCTCAGGCGAGCTACCCGCCAGGTCCCTCATGGAGGCTTCGGCATCATGCATCACGGTGGCCGGCAACACTATACCGGACTGAACCGTCGCCGTTGTACTGGTTGTCCCATCGCTGTTTTCCAACCGGACAGCGCAATTGTGCATCAAGGTACGCAGGGTATCGAGCTGACTGAGATGTTTTAGTTCCAGGCGCTTGAGCACTTCCCCGATACCGGTAAGCCGTTGCTCAGCCCGGTACAACTGGCTGAGGTCGCTGTAATTGATCGGGAGCGAACGCATCCGTTGCTGCAAACGCTGACTCAGACTGCTGAGGATTTCCATGCGGGCATGGACGGGCTGCGGCCACAGCGTCCCCCATTGATGACTTATCAGGGCGTCGAGTATCGCAAGTCCTTCATTAAGACCGACCAGCCCGGCCAGTTGCGTTCGGGCCAGCGTGTACCAGGCTGCCGTCTGCAGTTCCACACCGTTCTGCTCAAACAGTGAGAGACAGCGTTTTTCGACATATCGCCAGTTCACATCCGGGCGCGCGGGATGTGTGAGCTTACTCAGTTCATCGCGCAGAGCGGCGTAATCCGCTAACGTGCGCGGGTCGCCACCGGTTTTGATTTTACGAGGGGGGATGTCATGCATGACCAGTTGTCCATTTGACGTAAAAGGAGCTGTGGAGGGTTATTGCTTATGCGGCTTTGCTTTCTGCATATTCGAGACGCTGTAGATACTGAAGTGCCACCGGGTCAGCGATGTATTAAATCAACATATAGCTGAAAAAGTTTCTACCCGGTTCCGGGGCGAAAGTGATGCTTAACAGGCTCTCTTCGTGATGTGAAACCTTAAAATTTAACGTCCAATGCATACCGGGATTCATCGTCATTTAAGACCTGCCTTATCAACCAAGGGCCCTGTAAAAGACCATACACAATGAAAAAAATCATAGCGTCACCATAAAACCTTAGACCCGCACCAGCGTCCAACCAGAGAGCGAGTGCTCCCTTTTATTGTCCACCAAAGCGCAATCCTGTTATCAAACTCAATGAGGTCGTTTTCACTCTCAATGAGCTGAAAAAATCGTTCATCCCGCCACAGACGCAAGCAGTAGTAATGAGTCAGTAAAAAGAGTCTCATCATCAACACGCAATCGACTGAAAAAAAATTAAAAATCAACACTAACGGCGGCGTCAGCGCAGCGAAATAACGCCAGCTCGCCAGATGAAACTGGCAGGATGTGATCTCGCCTTAGAGAAGGGTTCTCGTGTCGAGATACTGCTGTTGCTTAAGATGGCGTAACAGAACCCGACCTTCAGGCATAAACTCAGTGCCATAGCGGACCAGGCCAACGCCTTTGAGTTCTGCGTCAATGGCATAGCGCAACTCACCGGGGACGTTCTGCTCCAGCAGGATTACCGCTATCCTTTTCAGTCGGGGCTCATATTTGAGCAGGACGGCGGACAATGCCCCCATCAGCTCATGGGCCGTTCCCGGCATGCCTTGCAGGATTCTGGTCATATCCGGCAGACCATAATCCGGCAGGTGTGCCAGGGTTCCCGCACGGCAGTTAAGGATACGCTGCATGTTATCCAGTACAGAGAGGATGACCTGATTTTCTTCACTGACCTGATTGAGAGCAAGGCCACCGGTAAAATGGCCGGTGAGCATTTCATACAGCGAAGGCGTGTGATGTTCCCGTGGCATTAGTCATCCTTGAGCGGTTGCAGCATCAGATAGTTATTACCGGCTTCCAGAATACGCGGCTTATCCGGATCGAGGTCTTCGCGCTGAATCACCAGCTTCCAGGTATTCTTAACCCTGTCCGGATGACGGAACAGTCCCGCCACCGCCACAAACTGCGCACCGGCTTCCATTGGCATGTTAAGGCTCGCATCTCCGCCCGGCTTCACCACCACATCCCGGCGGGCAAGCAGGTCGGCTTTCAGAATGGTGTCACCTTCCTGGAGCAATTGCTGGTAGAGCGTTTTGTCGAAGGTTTTGCGGTCTTTCAACTGGTAAATCCGTATCACAACAGGTACAGACAACGAGTTGCTCTCGCGGGCGTCGGTATTCAGCGCCTCACGTGCTGTGAAATCAAGGTGCAGCACCTTGATCTTTTTGTAAAAAACAGCGTTAAACGCCGATTGGGTACTATCGGCAACCCCCTGGGTTATTCCGCAGCCCGCCAGACTGAATGCCATCAGAGGCATCAACCAGAGCGTTTTAGTCAAACTTGTACGTAACACGTCGGTTTCCTTGTTGTGGTTTCGCAGGCTCCAGCCCGGTGTAGTAACCCAGTTCGGTCGTAAAGGTCGCAGGGATATCCGCCGGAAGCTCATCGCCCTCTGCGCCCAGCACACCGTTCATGCCGAGCCAGAAAGGGTCTTCGCCCAGCAGTGGCACGGCCAGCAACCGGACAGACGTGGTCAGGGTAATGCGTGCTTTGAAGCGCCATCCCAGGTACACCCGCAGCATGACCAGAAAATCCTGATACAGCAGACCATCCGGTTTCCAGCCCTGCGCCTCCTGTTCATTATTCGTCGCGAGCGCAACCAGCAGTTGGCTGCCCGTATCCATCGCTTCGTCACCCAGTGGCGTATTGCCGTCCAGCAGAAAATCGGCATCACCATAGAAGCCCAGTGGCCGAGTGACCTCCACGGGTCGAAGGCAGTACGGGCTGACCTTCACGGTGGTATCCGGGGCCAGTAGAGTGACCAGCGCCTGCATCCCCTCTTGAGTTTTGCCCGGCTGTCGCAGTACACCCAGCAGCGCCAGAAAGCGCGATACCGGCGTGGCAATGTGGTTTGCTGTGCCGGGAATACCCAACCCCACAAGGCCCAGCAGTGACTGCGAGATGCTGTCGGTACCGCCGGGCTCAAAGGTGGCCGGGTAAGAGTACTTACGCCAGATGCGGTAAAACTGCGTCAGAATGCGATGGCTGAAGATATCCAGAAATCCCTGCAGCGCTTCGTGCCCTTCACTGCGCTGAGAGATGTCATCGAGATAGGCCGTCGGCAATGGTGAGTCAACCCCATACATCCCCATAAACGTGGCACGGATAACCGGTGGCTTGCTGTCATCGTCCTCATCATATTCAACGGTTTTCAGCTCACTGGCCGGAAACCCCATGCCCGGATGCGGCGCAAAACGTACCGGGTCATCCCCGGGGTGGCTGGTCGCGCCCATTAATGGCCTGTCCGGATTACGTTTCTCCAAAAGCTGACATAAACGGTAAAAGTTAATGCGGTGAAGGTCGGCCTCCAGCCTTGGGGTCAGCCGGGAATGCGGCGGTTGTGCTTCTCTTCCCATTCCAGGCGTTCTCCGGTCGGTTGCAAAATGATAATCAGGCGGTTAAAGAGATAGATGTCGGTATAGAGTGCAAAGAAGCGGCTCAGCATCTCGCCAAACAGGCAGATATCACCGCGCCCGGTAAAGCCGTGACTGTCCAGCGTCACGTCAATCTGCACACCACGAACCAGGTAGCCCTGCTCGAAGCGCTCTGTTTCACTGTGTTTCACGTTGAGGATGGCTTCCAGGCGACGACGGTTCATCTCGCTGTCCGTCCATTCATACAGCGCCAGGGTACCGCGCAGCACATCGGCATTATCCATCATCGACAGGAACCCGCTGCCGAGATGGCTCAGTACGCGCCAGTGAAAACGGTCCCTTGCCGGGGGATAACAGGGTAGCGTCGGCGCACACAGGTTACGTACGGCAATGCTGGCCGAAGTGGTTTTCATCACCGTATCAAGCACGGTGCTTTGCAGCGCACGTCGCGGCAGTTGGCCGTTGGTGCCGGTGAGCGTCAACGACAGGCTTTCATCTTCCGGCACCGTATGGTTATCAAAGGCTTCTCCACCGAGGATAAGCCAGGTGTTATGTAACCCGGACGGACCGCGACGCACGCGGGTGTGGTAATAATATTCCGGCGCTTCGTGACGCATCATCCCGCCTTTGTGGCGGAAGCTCGAAAACGGTACGTAGGTATGCTGGCTCGATGAGATTACCGAATCCACTGCGTAAATCTCCGTATGTCCATCCTGCACGCGCATCGGGCGCAACATGTATTCGGTCTGCAGGGAGTTGAGCGTCAGCGGATCAGATTCCAGCGGGAACAGGTTAATCACCGGTACGCAATTCAGGCGCAGATGCTTTTCGGTAAAGCTGAAATCATGCTCCCAGCGTTCTGTCAGCACCACGTCGATCTCAAACCAGGGAAGTTCAGCCTGAAAGAGCACGCTATCCAGGCCGCACAGGGCAGTGAACATGAATTTCTCACGGAAGGTGAAATACTCGAGTAGCAACTGGTAACCACTGAAACTGCTGTCACCCTTCGGCCATAGCCCGTCATCATCACCAAACCCCAGTGCGGTGAAATAACCGTCGAGCGGTCTTCTGTCCCTATCACCCGGCATCCGCAGCCACAGACACGCCGTGTTCATGGTAAAGGCTTCATGCATGGCGCTGGCCAGCGGTGCGTCAGCGTTGAAGTAGAACGGAATCTGACTGAGATCGACACGGCTCCAGTCGGCAAGATGGCTACAGTTGAAACGCAGGTTGATGACCGAACGCCCGTCAGGATCAGTCGACAGGTGGACGTGCTCCAGCGACAACGGCTGAAGGGTTATTTGTTTGGTGGTGGTGTACCGGCAGCGCGTGCCCTTCACACCAATTGGTCGTGAGTTCACTTCGAAACCTTTGGCAATACGCATCTGCTCTTTCATTTCACGCCAGTCAGGGGTGAACTCCACCACCGACATCGACGGAATGGTGCGCAGATAATGCGGCCACAACAGGCTGACCAGCCCTTCGGTCAGTTCAGGCAAGTCGTCATCAAGCTTCTCACGCAGTCGGCCCATCAGGAAGGCAAAACCTTCGAACAGGCGTTCCACGTACGGGTCGCGCGCGCCCGCTTTATCGAGATTGAGCATTGCCGCCTGCTCGGGGTGAGCGCGGGCAAACTCTTCACCGGCTTCCAGCAGGTAGCGCATTTCAGCGTCATAGTAACGCAGGGTTAAGTCATCCATATTTATTCTGCTTAGTAAATTGCTGCGTGTTAAACACTTAAGCAGACTCCGGGAGTCTGGCTCGGGTATTCATACAGAAAAGAGAACCATCAATGCTGAGTACAAAGGGGCGGTTCTATGACATATTTTTTTGCCATACCAGGCATCCAATCCGAAGGGAGCCCCTGGCATTCTGTGTATCCTTTATGCATTAAAAATGTCGTATGTCTTTCTGAAAAGATGAATATTCACAGGACTGTTAGCTCCAAGATAATAAACGAGGTACTGAGTAATCTTTTACCTAATGTAACGATTATACCCCCGCAAAAATAACAGAAAAAAACCGCCAATAACGGTGAGAAAAAAAAGAAAAATGCGGTTAAAAAAACACCCCGTAAAATGCAATTACACGTAATTTAAGAGAATACATTGTTATTACTTATCACTTACGCTACACAAAGACGAATCACGGACATAACCAGTAGCCGCTCCAGGCATTAATCCTGATGGAATGCCACCGCACCTCAAATATCCTTTTTTTACCAGAATTGTTGGGTAAAAAACTGAATACATAACCCCAATAATTACTAAAGCAATACAGCCCCATTTTAAATATACCACATACGCATCCATCGTTTTGAATGCATATTCTTTACCTTTTAATAAAAGCAAAATGAAATATATAAATGGAAAGATCATTACCACAGGTAAAGCGATAAAAGAAACCGTCAACCACGAAAAAACGATGTTGTCACCAAACGAAAAATACTCATTAAACGTATCGTTCCCAAGGTAAACACAAAGACTCCACAACCCCAGTATGAGTAATATGGCTAAAACAGGCCGAACCTTTGTTTCAAACATCAATACAACCTCCGCTGGATACTCATTATGTCATTTCTGACTTATAGATATCTCCCTAAAAATCAGTAGGTAACATCACAACTCTTACGCTGCATTACTTTATTTTTTTACCGCCTACAATCAGCCAAATTTAAAGCATATTTTGTCGATAGCGCAGAAAAGGCCCCGAGATTTTTATTATGACATTCAACATACCCTTGACTCTTAATTTCATAAATGTAATAAGTACGAAACAGAACACCAGAAAAAACAGCTAAAACAAAGCCCCAGATTATTATCTTACTTAAAATAGTCGCTATCTTATGCTCAAAGCGTCTGCCAAGAAAAATCACCGGAAACCCACTAATAAACACAGGCCCAAGAATAATAGCTGAAAAAGATAAAATAACGCATCCAGTAGAGTACTCAAACGCATGTGGAAAAGACAAGTACTTAACAATAGAAATTACACCGACATAAGTAAATACAATTATCAAAAATGCAATAAGCATATTTAAAAAGAAAAGAACCACTCGTTCTTTCAACGAAAACATTTATTCCAAGCTCCTTAAACCAACATCACGGATAGCATTTCGGATATAGCGTTTAACTTCTGCCTCGATAACCCTTCGTCCCTTTTCAAGCATCCCATCAACATACATAGCCCCCAAATCCCATACTCCGCGCTCGATACCTCTGGCTCTGTCAACAAACTCCTGCTGTGCTGACTCTATATAAGCTACCAGTTTATCTGTAATGCCGTATTCTTTATCAATAGCATTTAGTATTATTGCTGTACCAACGCCAGCAAATACGACAACCGCTAAAGGTCCAAGAACAAAAGGTAAGAATGCATTCGCAGCATAGCCAACGCCCCAAACTACGGCTGACGAAAGACCAACTTTTACGACATCAGTAGCAAGTGTCCCCATAAACTCCGCGAGGGAGGTTTCATCATTAAGAATGAAATCGACTGTATCAACAGCGGATACATAAATTAACCCGACAATAGTTCCGTTTATAACAGTCTTTGCAAGCCCATATTTACCAATTGCCATTTCAATAATTTTTGGGTGCTTCAAAGAGAAAACTGGAGCATTGAGTGCTTTTCTGATTCCCGGATAGCCAGTAAGCTTTATGAGCTCAGTTCCTCTATGGTTAATAAATACGGTGCCTTTAATCCCCATTGCACCCAACTGGCTTACAATTTTTGAGGCACTAACCACATCATTAATATTTGTCCAGTAGGTCTTTACGATACTGCCGGGAGTGCTCGTCGTAATAGAAGTCCATGTATGCTTTACAAAATCCCATGACGTTATAATTTCGAGACATTCTGGCAAAGTAAGGATCATGCAATCCTGTCTGTTAACTTCCAGCATAGTCCGAAGTTTATCATCGGGCAGATAGTGAGTATTTATCAGAACAGGATAATCAGGCACAAATCCTGTCGGCTTTTGCTCGCCGGTCAGATAACCTGGCAGCTCAGGAGATGCCTGCGTAGGAGCCGCTGTAAAGCCGGCTGCCAATTTTCCAGCGGAAGCTCCACTGTTCTTCTCGTACGTATCATTCATCATCGACGGAATGAACTTCGCCTTACAGGGGCAGGTGCTGTAGCTGTCGAGGGTTCCGGCCATTCGCCGGTCATGAATGGTATCGTTGTCAATGCCACCGGCTATCCTGAAAAGCCCGGCATGCTTCCCGCAGGTCACCCTGTCCTGCTCCCGGGCAACAGGTTTATCAAACAGAGTGTGATCATCTGCGCCCGTGGTGATTTTCCCGCCGCAGGTCGTCTTGTCCCCCTGCACC
>NZ_NTMH01000012.1 GCF_002307475.1 Pantoea allii
AACCGCCACTGACAAAATCCGGGTCAAAGGTATTACATACCGCGCCGTAGGGTGAACGTGTGCCGACCAGGCCGGTAGCAAACTGGTCGAGGTTGGTTTTTCCCATCACCACCGCGCCCGCCGCTTTGAGTCGCGCCACCACAAATGCATCATCAACAGCGGTGTAGCTGAAAGCAGGGCAGGCGGCGGTTGTCGGCCAGCCTGCCACGTCAATGTTGTCTTTCACTGCAAAGGGCACACCAAACAGTGGGAGCGAGTTCGGGTCCTGCTGGTAGCGCGCCAGGAGCGGCTCAGTTTGCGCCATTAACTGGGACGGCGTGGCAAGGTAGATCCAGGCATTATCTTCCGGGTCCAGCTCAGAAAGGTGGGCCGCCAGCAGCGTGTGGATCTGCTCAGGGTGCTGCTGAGCGCGTTGCTGCCACTCTTTTAGGGTTAAGCCAAATGTCGAAGCCATGCAGTGAATTCCAACAGGTATACAAGATGGGATTCAACAAAGCAAAGCCTGTGCCAGAATTTTAATTATATGAATCAATAAGATAATTCGGCCATCCATAAGTATATGTGATGATAAAATGCACAGTTGTCGCGCAGGCATTGTGACATCGCGGTGCGTTGAACGTCTGCTAAGGTAAATTTTGTGAAGAACATGGCAAGAGTGGCTTCCCCTGGTTAGCATGAATAACGCCTGGCACGTAGCCAGCGCCCAGCAACAGAGGAGATTTACGTGGAGAAGTGGCGTAACTGGATGATAGGGATCTGCCTGGTCAGCACGGCAGGCAGCGCATGGGCTGATTCGCTTGATCAACAACGGCAACGATATCAACAGATTAAGCAGGCGTGGGACAGTAATCAAATGGCGACAGTCGAACAGCTGTTACCGACGCTGCAGGATTATCCGCTTTACCCGTATTTAGAATATCGTCTGCTGGCGCAGGATCTCGATCAGGAAACCAGCCTGGCGGTACAGAATTTCATTCAAAAGTATCCCACGTTACCGCCCGCCCGCTCGCTGAAAACGCGTTTTGTTAACGTACTGGCACATCGTCAGGACTGGCAAGGCGTGCTCAACTTCAGCCCCGATGAACCCACGCCGGTTCAGGCGCGCTGTAACTGGTACTATGCCAAATGGTCAACCGGTCAGCAGCAGGTCGCCTTTGACGGTGCAAAAGCGATTTGGCTACGCGGTACGGCCCTGCCGAATGACTGTGACAAGTTATTTTCTGTCTGGCAGGCCAGCGGTCAGCTTTCTCCCATCACCATTCTTGAACGTATCCGTCTGGCGATGAAAGCGGGCAATGACAGCCTGGTCAGCTACCTGGCGAAAACGCTGCCCGCCGATTATAAGACGATGTCGGATGCGCTGCTGGCGCTGCAGAAAGATCCCCAATCCGTTACAACCTTTGCCAACAGCGTCGGTGCGACCGATTTCACACGGCAGGCCACGATTTTTGCGTTCACCCGCGTCGCGCGTGCCGATATGGAAAATGCCCGTAGCATGATCCCGCAACTGGTGCGGGCGCAAAAAATGGGCCCCGAAGATGAGCAGGCGCTGAAAGAAATTGTGGTCTGGCGCATGATGGGGAGCGATCTGACGTCAGAGCAGGCGCGCTGGCGCGATGCGGTGGTGATGGACAGTGAGTCTACCGCGTTAATAGAGCGGCGGGTGCGCCTGGCGCTCACTGAAAACGATCGCCGTGGTCTGAACACCTGGATTGCTCGTCTGCCGGTTGAGGCAAAAGAGAAAGATGAGTGGCAATACTGGCAGGCCGATCTGCTTTATTCAAAAGATCGAAAAGAAGAAGCGGATGAAATACTGCATAAGCTGATGAAGTCACGCGGTTTTTATCCCATGGTCGCCGCGCAACGTTTGGGCGTGGAGTATCCACTTCAGGTGGATGCCGCTCCAAAACCGGACAGTGCAACAATCCAGGGGCCGGAGTTGGCACGCGTGCGTGAGCTGATGTACTGGGGGATGGACAACCTGGCACGCAGCGAATGGGCTAACCTGATTGGCAGCAAAACCCATGTGCAGCAGCAGATGCTGGCGCGTTATGCCAGCGAACAGGACTGGTGGGATCTGAGCGTACAGGCGACGATTACCGCGAAAATGTGGGACAGCCTGAAAGAACGTTTCCCGCTGGCATGGCAGGATCTGTATAAGCAGAACACCCAGGGGAAAACCATTCCGCAAAGTTATGCGATGGCCATTTCCCGTCAGGAAAGTGCGTGGAACCCCAAAGCACGTTCACCGGTGGGAGCCAGTGGGCTGATGCAGATTATGCCCGCGACAGCGACGCACACCGTGAAGATGTTCAACATACCCGGCTATGTCAATCCGTCTCAGCTGTTCGATCCGCAAACCAATATCCAGATCGGGACGCAGTATCTGGAGTATGTTTACCAGCAGTTTGATAAGAACCGGATTTTCTCGTCCGCGGCTTACAACGCCGGGCCGGGTCGGGTACGGACGTGGCAGGGCAGTACCGCAGGGAATCTGAGCGCGGTCGCCTTTATCGAAACCATTCCGTTTTCCGAAACCCGAGGTTACGTGAAGAACGTGCTGGCTTATGATGCCTACTACCGGTATTTCATGGGCCAGCCTGACAAGATCCTGTCAGATGCTGAGTGGAATCGCCGCTACTAGCTGTGTTAAGCTTCCGTACTCTTTAGCGAGTACGGAAGCCTTTCATGAATCAACCCTCTGTGCCATCCAACACTGAACCGGCTGCGGACGCTGACTGGCTGCGTTTTGTTGACCTGATGCATCAGGCTTTTGCGGACCATCACGCGCTGCCGCTGTTGCAACTGATGATGACGCCTGATGAGCGAGAGGCTTTTGGTACACGCTTGCGTATCATTGAATCCTTGCTGAATGGCGATATCAGCCAGCGTGAGTTGAAAAATGAACTGGGCGTGGGAATTGCCACGATAACCCGTGGTTCAAACAGCCTGAAAGAAGCCCCTCCAGAGCTGAAGCGTTGGCTGGAAGCGCAACTTCATCGCCGCTGATTATTGCTGATAGAACGGATGTGTGAGCGGACAGAGCGCCAAAATCAAGGCCTGGTGGTAGACGCTGGTGCGGCTAAGCAGGCCATTGGTCAAGGTACCGATCGCGCCACCTTTGTGTTTAATGTTTTCGACCCCGGTCAGACGTGCCATTTCTTCGCCCAGTTCGCGACCTTCACGTAATCCGGCCATCACAACCGGCGGCAGGGTAAAACTGGCCGAACGCGACTCGCCACGCTGTTTCTGGTTTTCCACTACCATCCAGGCAAAGGCAGACTCTTCTTCAATACCTGCTTCAATCGCCACCCAGAAGTCGGCTTCCGGGCGAACCTGACGGGCATTCATGACACGCTGACGTGCGCCAGTTCGCGTTTCGTGATTGGTTAATGGCTGTGCGGCAACGCCGCTCTCGACCTCGACCCCTTCAATATGGCAGGATCCCTCGCCGAAAACGTCGTTGAATGCCTGAGCAATTGCACGAATCTTTGCTGGATTAATGGTAGCTGCGACAACATGGTACATAATCAATTGAACCCTCAGGTAATAAAGGCGATTTTGGTCGCAGTATAACGGAAACTAAGCATGCTACAGGTCTATCTTGTTCGTCACGGTGAAACGGTATGGAATGCAGAGCGTCGCATTCAAGGGCACTCCGACAGTCCGCTGACGGAAAAAGGTGAGCAACAAGCCCGTCAGGTCGGTGAACGTATCAAAAACGCAGGTATCACACATATCATTTCCAGCGATTTAGGGCGCACCCGGCGCACCGCTGAAATCATTGCTGATGCCTGTGGATGTGACATTACCTTCGACCCGCGTTTGCGGGAGCTGAATATGGGCGTACTGGAAAAGCGTCTGCTTGACGAACTGAGCGCGGAAGAAGAGCGCTGGCGCGCTTCGCTGGTTAACGGAACCGAGGGTGGCCGTATTCCTCAGGGCGAGTCAATGACGGAGCTGGCGCAACGTATGCAGGCTGCTCTGGATGCCTGTCTTGCGCTGCCAGCCGGTAGCCGTCCATTACTGGTCAGCCACGGTATGGCGCTGGGTGTTCTGGTCAGCACGATTCTGGGGCTGCCGGCTTATGCCGAGCGTCGTCTTCGCCTGCGCAACTGTTCGATCTCACGCGTCGATCATCAGCAGAGCGCGTGGCTGGCGCAGGGTTGGGTCGTGGAGACTGCGGGTGATATCACCCATCTCGACGCGCCTGCGATGGACGAGCTTCAGCGTTAATCGATTATGCCGTCATGATGACGGCATAACCGCAAGCGTTTAACGGCGAATCGGAATCAGATATTCACAGTGAATCTCTGTTGGCGGCTCGCTGCGCTTTTTGCCGCCATGGGTAATAAAGCGTTCAATATCCTGCCCCATACGGCGCGTCAGGCCCAGCGTTGGCATACAGGTTCCGTACAGCAACAGAATAAATTCCTGCAGTTCCACGCGCGGGCCATTGTAGTTGAACTGAACGTAATCTCCCGCTTCAAGAATCACCTTCTGCCCTGAATACATCGTGGTTGCGCTGTCGGCAGGAACGGCCGTGGTGTACAGAATCTCCTGCTCATCATCCTTTTCATGACTGGCACGGACCTGGTGCAACCCATAAAGCACGGGCGGAACCGTATCCGTTTCCAGCAGAAACTGTTTCCAGAAATGAACACGCATCTCATCACGGTAGCTGGAGATTTGTTCCAGGGTACAGGTATAACTCTGTGTCTGTCCCATCAGCACGGTTTCCGGAAGCGTCACGAACTGCGATTCTGGCTGCTGTTCATTCCCTAACCGAATCGGCGGGCGGATACCAAAGGAGTTCCATTCTGACGAACGGCGATACCATGCAGGTGTTTGATTAAACTGCTTTTTAAAGGCTCGCGTAAAGGTCTGTTGTGAATCAAAACGATACTGCAGAGCAATATCGAGAATCGGGCGGCTGGTCAGGCGAAGTGCTACCGCTGCTTTGGAAAGACGTCGTGCCCGGATGTAAGCGCCAATGGCGTGTCCGGTAACGTCTTTAAACATCCGTTGTAGATGCCATTTAGAATAACCCGCTTTAATGGAAACATTATCCAGTGAAAGTGGTTGATCCAAATGGCTCTCCAGCCAGGCAAGCAAATCGCGAATGATACCGGCTTGGTCCATAAAACATCCTCATACTCTGGTGGCGCAGCTAAATGAAGTCGACGAATAATAGCACTTATTGCTTAAAAGACATGTTCGGTTTTGACAGGGATTGTTGTGCTATCTACGCGGGAATTTCTACCCTTTTTACGTTGGTGATTGCATCAATTAACAGTACATTACATGCTCATCTATTACATTTGCAATGGTAACTCAATGACAACACTTCGTCTTGTAATCCTCACCTTCGCAGGTTTACTGTTTTCCGGTCCGCTGTTGGCTGAAGAGATTGGCTCCGTCAACACCGTGTTTAAGATATTTGGACCTGACCATAAAATTGTGGTGGAAGCGTTTGACGATCCTGACGTAAAAAATGTCACTTGCTACATTAGCCGGGCTAAAACAGGCGGCATTAAGGGCGGGCTGGGATTAGCGGAGGATACATCTGACGCGGCCATTTCGTGCCAGCAAATTGGGCCGATTGAACTGAGTGAAAAAATTGCCAAAGGCAAAGCAGAAGGGGACGTGGTGTTCCGCCAGCGGACGTCGCTGATCTTTAAGAAACTGCAGGTTGTGCGTTTCTTTGACAGCAAGCGTAACGCATTAGTCTATCTGGCGTACTCAGACAAAGTGGTGGATGGCTCACCCAAAAATGCGTTGAGCGCCGTACCGATTATGCCGTGGCATTAAGGCCAGGACATTAAAAACGCCCGTGAGGGCGTTTAAAAAACGACAGATTAATCCTGCAGGTCGCCGCAGAAACGATAGCCTTCACCATGAATGGTGGCGATGATTTCCGGGGTATCTGGCGTGGATTCAAAATGTTTGCGGATACGACGGATCGTCACGTCAACGGTACGATCGTGTGGCTTGAGGTCGCGTCCGGTCATCTTCTTCAGCAAATCAGCACGTGTCTGAATCTTGCCCGGATTTTCGCAGAAGTGCAGCATGGCACGGAACTCACTGCGCGGCAGTTTGTACTGCTCACCGTTGGGATTGATCAGCGATCGGCTGTTGATGTCCAGCTCCCAGCCGTTGAACTTGTAGCTTTCAACCTGGCGGCGCTCTTCATTAGGCAAAGGCAAATTCATGGTGCGCAACAGCAGGTTACGGGCACGAATAGTTAATTCACGTGGGTTGAACGGTTTGGTGATGTAGTCATCTGCACCAATTTCCAGCCCAAGGATCTTATCGACTTCATTATCGCGTCCGGTCAGGAACATCAATGCCACATTAGCTTGCTCACGCAGTTCACGCGCCAGTAACAGGCCATTTTTGCCTGGCAGGTTGATGTCCATGATAACCAGATTGACATCATTGTCGGTCAACACCTGATGCATTTCTGCACCGTCGGTGGCTTCATATACGACATAACCTTCCGCCTCAAAAATACTTTTGAGGGTATTACGCGTGACCAGTTCGTCTTCAACGATGAGAATGTGCGGGGTCTGCATGTTTAGCTACCTAATTTTGCCAACTAAATTGAAAACAGGGCGTACAGCGGTTAGGTGCTCTCCAGTGCGGAGAACGGCAAGCTTTGCTGAACCGTTGTACGAAAGTAAATTTTGATAAGCTTTTATCAATGTCAACAACAGTGTTAGCTCAGCCAGCCGGGATAAAGATTCCATGCCCTGCGGAATAAATAATTTGAAACATATACTAACTGTATTAACAGCAACCTAACAGCAATAACAACAACTGGTAAGCATAAAAACAACGCTTCGTTGACTTATATCAAATGCAATTGTAGCACGTTAACATTTCTGTGAAAAACATCTCAAAAAATAGCGTGCTGGCTGACATAAAGCATCATCTTTGTGCCGGTGAGACGGGGTTGTCACAAAATATGATGTTAGGAACTTACTATTACAGTGGACTGAAATGAAAGGCTTTTATTTGGACTATTCTGATAATGTGCACTTTATGATAAAAACACACTCTTCGGCCTTTTTTAACGTGTTTTAACATGTATTTCAGGGTTTTAACCTGACTGCCTATATCCCTTAATAATATGGGGCCATGTTACACTACTGGCGTACACATTAACTGATGGAACAATCATGCTTTTTCCTCTTATCCTCGTTTCACCTGCCCGGGCCGAAAATATCGGTGCGGCTGCCCGCGCCATGAAAACCATGGGATTCAGCGAATTGCGGATTGTTGCCAGCGATGCATGGCAGGACCCGGCAGCACGGCGCGTGGCACATGGTGCGGGAGACATTCTGGATAGGGTAAAAACCTTTGAGACACTGACCGACGCGCTGGCGGATATCGATTTTTCCGTCGCCACCACTGCGCGAAGCCGGGCCCGGTTCCGCTATTATGCGACGCCACAACAGGTTGAGGCCCAGTTGCTTGAGAAACGGCAGTGGGTGAACAGCATGGCGTTGGTGTTTGGCCGTGAAGACAGCGGCCTGACCAACGAAGAGCTTGAACAGGTCGACCTGCTCACCGGTATTCCGATGGCAAATGACTATCCCTCACTGAACCTGGGGCAGGCGGTCATGGTTTACTGCTACCAGCTGTCGGCGCTCAACCAGGTGGCCGCGCCGGTGGCACCGTCTGCCGATGCGCAACAGCTCCATGCGCTGCGCCAGCGTTTTGAACAGCTACTGTTGCAGTTAGAGGTCAGTGACGACAGCAAAATGTCAGACTGGATTAACCAGCGCATTGGCCTACTGGAGCAGCGCGACAGTGCCATGCTGCATCGTTTACTGCATGACGTGGAAAAAAAGCTGGCAGATAAATCCTCGGGTTAAACCTGACTATCTAGTGACAGATGTTAATGAAGCGCGGTATGCCAAACGATTCGCCAGGTTTTTTTTGTTTAACAGGATGCTAAACATTGTGGTTTATATTTGCGCAAAGGATAAAACCGTTGACTTGATGTGCGCTTTGCTTTACTTCTTGACGCAGACAGACAATCAATGACAGACAGAAAAAAATAAATCTGAATGCGTAATCACAGCCTGAACACCACAATTATTACCACCACCATTACCATTACCATCGGTAAAGGGGCGGGCTGACGCATCCAGGAAAAACAGAAAAGAAGCCCGCACCTCACGAGTGCGGGTTTTTTTTTGACTCAAAATCAGGAGAGTTGACATCATGCGAGTGCTGAAATTCGGTGGGACCTCGGTTGCGAATGCAGAACGTTTTCTGCGCGTGGCCGATATTCTGGAAAGTAATGCGCAACAAGGACAGGTTGCCACCGTGCTTTCTGCGCCTGCTAAGATCACCAACCATCTGGTCGCGATGATTGAAAAAACCATCAGCGGCCAGGATGCGCTGCCGAATATCAGTGACGCTACGCGCATCTTTGCTGAACTGTTGCAGGGCCTGGCCGAGGCTCAACCCGGTTTTGACTATGACGGCCTCAAAAGCCGCGTGGACAGCGAGTTTGCCCAACTCAAACAGGTGCTGCACGGTATCAGCCTGTTGGGACAGTGCCCGGACAGCGTCAATGCCGCCATTATTTGTCGTGGTGAGAAGCTCTCTATCGCCATTATGGAAAAGCTGCTTGAGGCGCGAGGCTATGGCGTCAGCGTTATCGATCCGGTCGAGAAACTCTTAGCCATTGGCCACTATCTTGAGTCGACTGTCGATATCGCCGAATCAACCCGCCGCATTGAAGCCAGTAAAATTCCCGCAGAAAATATGATCCTGATGGCCGGTTTTACCGCCGGTAATGAGCGGGGTGAGCTGGTCGTGCTGGGACGTAACGGTTCTGACTACTCGGCGGCGGTGCTGGCTGCCTGCCTGCGCGCCGATTGCTGTGAGATCTGGACCGATGTGGACGGGGTTTATACTTGCGATCCGCGCCAGGTGCCGGATGCTCGTCTGCTTAAATCCATGTCTTATCAGGAAGCCATGGAGCTGTCCTATTTCGGGGCTAAAGTCCTGCATCCACGCACTATCGCGCCTATCGCACAGTTTCAAATCCCTTGCCTGATCAAAAATACGGCTAACCCGCAAGCCCCCGGCACGCTGATTAGCGGTCATGGCGAACAGGACGACTTCCCGGTTAAGGGCATCACTAACCTGAATAATATGGCGATGTTTAACGTCTCCGGCCCGGGAATGAAAGGTATGGTCGGCATGGCGGCCCGCGTGTTCGCCACCATGTCGCGTACCGGCATTTCGGTGGTGTTAATCACGCAGTCGTCCTCTGAATACAGCATCAGCTTCTGCGTGCCGCAGAGCGAGCAGGCGCGTGCGCGCCGCGTGCTGGAAGAGGAATTCTACCTTGAGTTGAAAGATGGCTTACTGGATGCGCTGGACGTTATCGAAAATCTGGCGGTTATCTCGGTCGTGGGTGACGGGATGCGCACCCTGCGCGGAATTTCAGCGAAGTTCTTCTCTGCGCTGGCGCGCGCCAACATTAATATTATCGCCATTGCTCAGGGATCGTCTGAACGCTCCATTTCGGTCGTGGTCAATAATGATGACGTCACCACGGGCGTGCGCGTCGTGCACCAGATGTTGTTTGCCACCGACCAGGTGATTGAAGTCTTTGTGGTAGGCGTCGGCGGTGTCGGCGGTGCATTGCTGGATCAGTTGCATCGTCAACAGGCGTGGCTCAAGCAAAAGCATATTGATCTGCGTGTTTGCGGCATCGCCAATTCCCGTGCGCTGTTAACCAACGTCCACGGTATCGATCTCAGCAACTGGAAAGGCGAAATGGCACAGGCCAAAGAGCCGTTTAATCTGGGACGCTTAATCCGCCTGGTCAAAGAGTACCATCTACTGAATCCGGTGATTGTGGACTGTACATCGAGTCAGGCGGTTGCCGACCAGTACGCGGAATTTCTGGCCGAAGGTTTTCACGTGGTCACGCCAAATAAAAAGGCCAATACTTCGTCGTGGGAATACTATCAGAAGATGCGTGTTGCCGCGGCCGGCTCGCGTCGTAAGTTCCTGTATGACACGAACGTCGGCGCGGGATTACCGGTGATCGAGAACCTGCAGAACCTGCTGAATGCAGGCGATGAGTTGATTAAGTTCTCCGGTATTCTGTCGGGTTCACTGTCTTATATTTTTGGTAAGCTGGACGAAGGTGTATCGTTGTCAGAAGCGACGCGTATGGCACGCGAGATGGGCTTTACTGAGCCCGATCCACGTGACGATCTTTCTGGTACGGACGTTGCGCGTAAGCTACTGATTCTGGCACGTGAAGCAGGCCATTCGCTGGAGATGAGCGATGTTGATATCGAACCGCTGCTGCCCGCGCACCTGAACGCGATTGCCGATGTTGAACAGTTTATGCAGCAGTTACCCGACGCCGATGCGGCGATTGCCGCCAGAGTGGAACAGGCGCGTGCTGAAGGGAAAGTGTTACGTCTGGTTGGCGTGATCGAAGAGGGCGGAGCCTGCAAAGTGAAGATCGATGCGGTTGACGGTAACGATCCGCTTTTCAAAGTCAAAAATGGCGAAAACGCGCTGGCTTTTTACAGCCGCTATTATCAGCCGATTCCGTTAGTATTACGCGGATACGGTGCAGGAAATGATGTGACAGCCGCAGGCGTTTTCGCCGATCTGCTGCGCACACTGTCATGGAAGTTGGGAGTGTAATGATGGTAAAAATTTATGCGCCAGCCTCAATCGGTAACGTCAGCGTGGGGTTTGACGTGTTGGGCGCCACGGTATCGCCAGCCGATGGTTCGTTGCTGGGGGATTGCGTGTCCGTTGAGGCCGCTGACAGTTTTAGCCTGATCAATTCGGGTCGGTTTGTCAGTAAACTGCCCAGCGACCCCAAAGAGAATATCGTTTATCAGTGCTGGCAGCGCTTCTGTGAAGCGATTGGCAAAACGGTGCCGGTGACGATGACGCTGGAAAAAAATATGCCGATTGGCTCGGGCCTTGGCTCCAGCGCCTGCTCTGTAGTGGCAGGACTGATGGCGATGAACGAGTTTTGCGGTAAACCCCTGGATGATACCCGGCTTCTGGACCTGATGGGCGAACTGGAAGGGCGCGTCTCCGGTGGCGTCCATTACGATAATGTTGCGCCCTGTTTCCTTGGCGGCATTCAGCTGATTCTGCAAGAAAACGGTATTATCAGTCAGCCAGTACCGGGATTTGACGACTGGCTGTGGGTGATGGCCTATCCGGGCATTAAAGTCTCGACCGCTGAAGCGCGGGCGATTTTACCGGCGCAGTATGCTAAACAGGACTGCATCAAACACGGTCGTCTGCTGGCAGGCTTCGTTCACGCCTGTCATACGCGCCAACCTGCGCTGGCCGCTAAACTGATGCAGGATGTCATTGCTGAGCCTTATCGTACTCAGCTGTTACCGGGCTTTGCCCAGGCTCGCCAGGCCGCTCTGGACATTGGGGCGCTGGCCTGCGGGATTTCGGGCTCAGGCCCCACGCTATTCGCCATTTGCAACCAAATGGAAACGGCACAGCAGGTGGCCGACTGGCTGAGCCAGCACTATCTGCAGAACGATGAAGGCTTCGTCCATATCTGCCGTCTTGATACGGCTGGCGCACGTAAACTGGGATAACGCATGAAACTCTACAATCTTAAGGATCATAACGAGCAGGTCAGCTTCGCCCAGGCGGTGAAACAGGGTCTGGGTTCACAGCAAGGGCTGTTTTTCCCGCTCGAACTGCCGGAATTTGAACTGACCGACATTGATGCCATGCTGGAAATGGATTTTGTTACGCGCAGTAGTAAAATCCTGTCGGCCTATATTGGTGATGAAATCCCGGCGCAGCATCTGACCGAACGTCTTAAAACCGCCTTTACCTTCCCGGCCCCGCTGAAAGAAGTGAGCGACGATATCGCCTGTCTTGAGCTGTTTCACGGTCCGACGCTGGCGTTCAAAGACTTTGGCGGTCGTTTTATGGCGCAAATGCTGGCCTACGTCAGCGGTTCAGATGAGCAGATCACCATTCTGACAGCAACCTCCGGGGATACCGGTGCCGCCGTGGCCCACGCGTTTTACGGTATGGAAAACGTGCGTGTCGTTATTCTCTATCCGCAGGGAAAAATTAGCCCGTTACAGGAAAAATTGTTCTGTACCCTTGGCGGCAACATCGAAACCATCGCCATTGAGGGGGATTTTGATGCCTGTCAGTCGCTGGTTAAGCAGGCGTTTGACGATCAGGAACTAAAGAAGGCCATCGGCCTGAACTCCGCCAACTCAATTAATATCAGCCGCCTGCTGGCGCAGATTTGTTACTACTTCGAAGCGGTTGCCCAACTGCCGCAGGAGAAACGTAATCAACTGGTCGTGTCAGTGCCAAGCGGAAACTTTGGTGATTTAACGGCCGGTCTGCTGGCGAAGTCACTGGGCCTGCCGATTAAGCGTTTTATCGCCGCGACCAATGCCAACGACACCGTGCCACGTTTCCTTGGCAACGGCGAATGGCAGCCTAACGCCACCGTCGCGACGCTGTCGAATGCGATGGACGTCAGCCAGCCAAACAACTGGCCGCGTGTGGAAGAGTTGTTCCGCCGCAAAACTTGGCGTTTGGGCGATCTGGCTTACGGCGCGGTAACGGACGATGTGACGCGGGAAGCCATGCGCGAACTGGCTAAACTGGGTTACGTATCTGAGCCACATGCGGCAATTGCCTGGCGTTTGTTACGTGATCAACTGCAGGACGGGGAGTTTGGTTTATTCCTTGGCACGGCGCATCCGGCTAAGTTCCTGGAGAGCGTGGAAAGCATCCTGGATCAGAAACTGGCCTTGCCTGCAGAACTGGCTGAGCGTGCGGATTTGCCCTTGCTGTCGCACAAGATGAACGCGGACTTTGCTCAACTGCGGGCATTTTTGCTTAAGTAGTGTTCAGGTCATCACGCAGAGGGGGCACTCACCCCCTCTGCGTCTTGAAAGACCGATACGTCGGGCAGTCTTACTGTTCGGCGCGTTTGAACACCAGTTCGTTCTCACGGCTTTCATCAGCGGCAAACGCATAGCCATCAACGTCAAACCGCGTTAACTGCTCTGGCTTCGTCAGGCGGTGCTGAATGATATAGCGACTCATCAATCCCCGGGCCTTTTTCGCGTAGAAACTGATCACTTTGAACTTGCCGTTTTTCTCGTCCAGAAAGACCGGTTTAATCAGGCGCGCCTGTAGCTTCTTCGGCTTAATCGCTTTGAAGTATTCATCGGAAGCCAGATTAATCAACACGTCATCCCCCTGGCTTGCCAGCGCGTCGTTAAGTTTTTCCGTTAACAGATCGCCCCAGAAACTGTAGAGATCCTGACCTGCCGGGTTAGCCAGTTTGATGCCCATCTCCAGCCGATAAGGCTGCATTAAATCCAGCGGACGCAGCAGGCCATACAGGCCAGACAGCATGCGCAGATGATCCTGAGCAAAGTCGAAGTCTTTTTCACTAAAGGTTTCGGCCTGCAAACCAGTATAGACGTCGCCTTTAAACGCCAGAATGGCCTGACGGGCATTCTCCAGGCTGAAATCGGGCTGCCAGCTGTTAAAACGCTCAGCATTTAAATGCGCCAGCTTGTCGCTAATACTCATCAATGACGCGACCTGCGCAGGCGACAGCTTGCGCGCAATTTTAATCAGCTGTTGTGACTTTTCTAACAGCGCAGGCTGGGTAAAGCGCTGTGTCGCCAGGGGGCTTTCATAATCCAGCGTCTTGGCGGGAGAGATCACCATCAACATCGTCGCGTCCTCAATGAGTCCCTTTTTTTAAGGGGTTAGCCTGTAATTGTCGCCCGCAGTGTAGCAAAAAAGCCGCAAGGATCGGCAAATCACTCCTATTTGTTCGCGCTATCGTAAACGGCATTCCCTGACCTTGCACCACCGTTACCGCGTGATATTATCCCAACAGCCTTTTATCACCCTGACAGTTAACTAAGAGAAAAAACATGACGGACAAACTGACCTCCCTGCGTCAACTGACCACCGTAGTGGCCGACACCGGTGATATCGCAGCGATGAAGCTGTATCAGCCCCAGGACGCGACCACCAACCCTTCTCTGATTCTCAACGCTGCTCAAATCCCTGAATACCGCAAACTGATTGATGAAGCGATCGCCTGGGCGCGCCAGCAGAGCAGCGACAAAGAACAGCAGCTGCAGTTGGTATCCGACAAGCTGGCCGTTAACATTGGTCTGGAAATTCTTAAGCTGGTGCCGGGCCGTGTTTCCACCGAAGTGGATGCTCGCCTTTCTTATGACACCGACGCCAGCATCGCGAAAGCACGCAGCCTGATCAAATTGTATAACGACGCCGGTATCAGCAACGATCGTATCCTGATCAAGCTGGCATCAACCTGGCAGGGCATTCGCGCGGCAGAACAGCTGGAAAAAGAAGGCATCAACTGTAACCTGACTCTGCTGTTCTCTTTCGCTCAGGCGCGTGCCTGTGCTGAAGCGGGCGTGTATCTGATTTCACCCTTTGTGGGCCGTATCCTCGACTGGTATAAAGCGAACACGGACAAGAAAGAGTACGCGCCACACGAAGATCCAGGCGTGGTTTCCGTGTCTGAAATCTATGACTACTACAAGCAGCATGGTTATGAAACCGTGGTGATGGGCGCAAGCTTCCGTAACGTCGGCGAAATCATTGAACTGGCTGGCTGTGACCGTTTGACCATTTCCCCTGCGCTGCTGAAAGAGCTGGCGGAAAGTGAAGGGACCCTGGAGCGTAAGCTGAGCTATAGCGGCGAAGTCAAAGCGCGTCCGGCCCGGATGACCGAATCTGAGTTCCTGTGGCAGCACAACCAGGACCCAATGGCCGTCAGCAAGCTGGCCGAAGGCATTCGTAATTTTGCCATCGACCAGGGCAAGCTTGAGAAGATGCTGGCAGAAATGCTGTAATCTTTTCTACCGTGGCGGCACTGTCGCCACGGTTTTCCCTTTCCGCCACCGTTTGTTATTCTTCTTAGTACGTCCTTTCTCATCCACCGCCCTGCGGTAAATCACAGCGAATATCATCATGAACACATTACGTATCGGATTGATCTCGGTTTCCGATCGCGCCGCGAACGGGATTTATCAGGATCAGGGGATTCCTGCCCTGGAAGCCTGGCTCAACAGCGCGATCGGCACCCCTTTTGAAGTGGAAACGCGCCTGGTCCCTGATGAACAGCCCATGATCGAACAGGCGATTTGTGAACTGGTCGATGAACGCTTTTGCCATCTGGTCTTGACCACCGGCGGGACCGGCCCGGCGCGACGAGATGTCACGCCCGATGCCACGCTCGCCGTGGCCGATCGTGAGATGCCGGGTTTTGGTGAGCAGATGCGGCAAATCAGCCTGCAGTTTGTGCCTACCGCCATTCTGTCGCGTCAGGTGGGGGTGATCCGTAAGCAGTCACTTATTCTTAATCTGCCAGGCCAGCCGAAGTCGATCAAGGAAACCCTGGAAGGGCTTAAAGACGCGCAGGGCAAGGTAAAGGTACCGGGTATCTTTGCCGCCGTACCTTATTGTTTACAGTTGCTCGAAGGTCCCTATGTTGAAACGAACGCCGATGTAGTAGCAGCTTTTCGCCCCAAAAGCGCGATACGTGAGATAAATAACTAAATATTCTGCTTTTCAGGAATAAGCTACAGGCTCGCTGGTGTGGTGATCAATTGACGGTATAGTAAGCGCAGCTTTACAACTGCTTTCACTTTCTCTGGACGCTTATGACCACACTTGAGACACCCCGCCTGAAACCCCAGGATTATAAAACGCTGGCCCTCGCGGCGCTGGGTGGCGCGCTGGAATTTTACGACTTCATCATCTTCGTTTTTTTTGCCGCCGTGATTGGCGAGATCTTCTTCCCCAGCGACATTCCTGAATGGCTCCGCCAGCTACAGACGTTTGCCATTTTTGCTGCGGGTTATCTGGCACGTCCGCTGGGCGGGATTGTCATGGCCCACTTTGGCGACAAAGTCGGGCGCAAAAAAATGTTTAGCCTGAGCATTTTGTTAATGGCGCTGCCAACGCTTGCCATGGGCGCGCTGCCGGGTTGGGACACGATTGGCCTGGCTGCACCTTTGTTGATGTTGCTGATGCGCATGTTGCAGGGCGCGGCCATTGGCGGCGAAGTTCCTGGAGCATGGGTTTTTGTGGCGGAGCATGTGCCTTACAAACGGATTGGCATCGCCTGCGGTACGCTGACCGCCGGACTCACTATCGGCATCCTGTTGGGCTCGGTGGTGGCGACTTTAATTAATACCTCTATGACCCAGCAGGCCATTCATGATGGTGGCTGGCGCATTCCGTTCTTCCTGGGCGGATTGTTTGGCCTCGGCGCAATGTATTTACGCCGCTGGCTGCATGAAACCCCGGTTTTTGTCGAAATGCAGCAGCGTAAAACCCTTGCACAGGAGCTACCGCTGAAAACCGTGGTGATGAAGCATCAAAAATCGGTGGTGATTTCGATTCTGCTTACCTGGATGCTGTCGGCCTGCATCGTGGTGGTGATTTTAATGGCGCCGGTCTGGCTGCAGAAACAGCATGGTATGGCCCCCGCACTCACCTTAAAGGCGAACAGCCTGGCGATTATCATGTTGTGTGTGGGCTGCATCGTTGCCGGGCTGCTGGTGGACCGTTTCGGGGCCAGCCGGACGCTAAGCATCGGAAGCCTGCTGCTGGCGCTGTGTAGCTGGATGTTCTATTCCCTGGCTCCCCAGTATCCCGACTATCTGTTTCCGCTGTATGGGCTGGTGGGTTTTAGCGTTGGCGTGGTCGGGATTGTGCCCTTTATCATGGTTCGCGCGTTCCCCGCTGAGGTCCGTTTCACCGGATTATCCTTCTCTTACAACCTTTCTTATGCGGTATTTGGCGGCCTGACGCCGATTTGCGTGACGCTGCTGACAGCGGTCTCCCCTATGGCGCCTGGCTGGTATGTCATGGCGCTTGCGCTGGTGGGATTGCTGACCGGTCTCTGGCTCAGAGAAGATATCAATCATGAGCCGGACCTGTACGACGGGATAAAACAGGCATAAATCACACGCGGAGCCTGGCTTCGCGTGTTGCTTTAAGCGGGCGGCGTGCGCGCCAGTCGGCAGAAGGGTACACTTGCGTCCTGTGTACTGTTGCGTGGCAAACAACAGCTCATGCCACATCCTGTTAACTCTCAGGGGCAGGGTAGCCATTGTTGTTGTCAGCGTTACTCAGCGCAATTCTCCTCGATAATCGGGTGGGCGGCTTAACGCAGAATGAGCGCGGCGAGCCGCATAATCTTCAGCGTAATCATCACCGTCTTTGATCCTGGTCTGACAGGTACTGAAAATTTTTTTTCATTTAACCCTTGATGCGCTTCTAAGCGACCCCATTTACTTGTCATCGAGCGTTGTGAACGTTGTAAAAAAAAGCATGTGAGGATGGGTTGAATGTAAGCAACCCGCCCACATAAAAGGTTCACAACCCAAACTGGCAACGAATTTAAGTGGGAGATGTTTAGATGGGTAAGATTATTGGTATTGACCTGGGTACAACCAACTCTTGTGTTGCGGTCATGGACGGCACGAAAGCGCGTGTGCTTGAAAACGCGGAAGGCGATCGCACCACGCCTTCGATCATCGCTTACACCCAGGACGGGGAAACTCTGGTCGGACAACCGGCTAAACGTCAGGCTGTCACCAACCCGCAGAATACCCTGTTTGCGATCAAGCGCCTGATTGGCCGTCGCTTCCAGGACGAAGAAGTACAGCGTGATATCAAAATCATGCCATACAAAATTGTGGGTGCCGATAACGGCGACGCATGGCTGGAAGTCAAAGGCCAGAAAATGGCACCACCGCAGATTTCTGCGGAAGTCCTGAAAAAGATGAAGAAAACGGCTGAAGATTTTCTGGGTGAGCCCGTTACTGAAGCGGTTATCACTGTTCCAGCCTACTTTAACGATGCGCAGCGTCAGGCGACCAAAGACGCCGGCCGTATCGCAGGTCTGGAAGTAAAACGTATCATCAACGAACCTACCGCCGCGGCGCTGGCCTACGGTCTGGATAAAGGCCAGGGCAACCGCACTATCGCGGTGTATGACCTGGGTGGTGGTACGTTTGATATCTCTATCATCGAAATCGATGAAGTTGATGGCGAAAAAACCTTTGAAGTACTGGCGACCAACGGTGATACCCACCTGGGTGGTGAAGACTTCGACAGCCGTCTGATTAACTACCTGGTTGCGGAATTCAAGAAAGATCAGGGCATTGACCTGCACAACGATCCGCTGGCGATGCAGCGTCTGAAAGAAGCCGCAGAGAAAGCGAAGATCGAGCTGTCTTCTGCGCAGCAGACTGACGTTAACCTGCCGTACATCACGGCGGATGCAACCGGTCCTAAGCACCTGAACATTAAAGTAACGCGTTCGAAACTGGAATCACTGGTTGAAGATCTGGTTGCACGCTCTATCGAGCCGCTGAAAGTCGCTCTGCAGGATGCCGGTCTGTCCGTTTCTGACATCAACGACGTCATCTTGGTGGGTGGTCAGACGCGTATGCCACTGGTTCAGGCAAAAGTAACGGAATTCTTTGGTAAAGAACCACGTAAAGACGTTAACCCGGATGAAGCGGTTGCCGTGGGTGCTGCGGTACAGGGCGGTGTGTTAGGTGGTGATGTTAAAGACGTTCTGCTGCTGGACGTAACCCCGCTGTCGCTGGGTATCGAAACCATGGGCGGCGTGATGACCTCGCTGATCAGCAAGAACACCACCATCCCGACTAAGCACAGTCAGGTGTTCTCAACGGCAGAAGACAACCAGTCTGCGGTAACGATTCACGTGCTGCAGGGTGAGCGTAAGCGTGCCAATGACAACAAGTCACTGGGCCAGTTTAACCTGGACGGCATCCAGCCTGCGCCACGCGGTATGCCGCAGGTTGAAGTAACCTTTGACATCGATGCGGACGGTATCCTGCACGTATCGGCGAAGGACAAAAACAGCGGTAAAGAGCAGAAGATCACCATCAAAGCCTCTTCAGGTCTGAATGAAGATGAAATTGCGAAAATGGTACGTGATGCGGAAGCTAACGCTGAGTCTGACCGTAAGTTCGAAGAGCTGGTGCAGACCCGTAACCAGGGCGACCAGATTGCTCACAGCACACGTAAGCAACTGGACGAAGTGGGCGATAAACTGTCAGCCGACGACAAAGCGCCTATCGAAGCTGCACTGAGTGCGCTGGAAACTGCGCTGAAAGGCGAAGATAAAGCAGAAATCGACGCGAAAATGCAGGCGCTGATGGAAGTCTCCAGCAAACTGATGGAAGCAGCACAGCAGTCTCAGGCGGGTGCAGCGGAAGCCGGCGAAGCGTCAGCGAAAAAAGATGACGACGTTGTCGATGCTGAATTCGAAGAAGTGAAAGACAATAAGAAATAATTGCCCCTGACCGGGCGCGACGGTTGCCCTGACAGCCGTTGAAACCAGCACGGGCGTAGGAGTTTTCTCCACGCCCGTGCGATCATGTTAAGGGCTAAATAAATGGCGAAGAGTGATTACTACGAGATTTTAGGCGTCGCCAAATCTGCAGACGAGCGTGAAATCAAAAAGGCTTACAAACGCCTGGCGATGAAACATCACCCGGACCGCAATCCCGGTGATAAAGAATCGGAAACCAAATTTAAAGAAGCGAAAGAAGCCTACGAAATTCTGACCGACCCGCAGAAGCGTGCGGCCTACGATCAGTACGGTCATGCTGCCTTTGAACAAGGTGGTATGGGCGGTGGCGGATACGGCGGTGGCGGCTTTGGCGGCGGTGCAGATTTCAGCGATATCTTTGGCGACGTTTTCGGTGACATCTTTGGTGGTGGCCGCCGTCAGCGTGCATCCCGTGGTGCAGATTTGCGCTACAACATGGAGCTGACGCTGGAAGAAGCGGTTCGCGGCGTGACCAAAGAGATCCGTATTCCGACGCTGGAAGAGTGCGACGTGTGCCATGGCAGCGGCGCAAAAGCGGGCACCAAACCGCAAACCTGTTCAACCTGTCATGGTGCAGGTCAGGTACAGATGCGTCAGGGCTTCTTCACCGTCCAGCAGGCTTGTCCGACCTGTCACGGTCGCGGCTCGGTGATTAAAGATCCCTGCAATGCCTGTCACGGCCACGGTCGTGTAGAGAAATCGAAAACCCTGTCGGTGAAAATTCCTGCTGGTGTGGATACGGGTGACCGTATTCGTCTGAGCGGTGAAGGCGAAGCCGGTGAGCAGGGCGCGCCAGCGGGCGATCTCTACGTTCAGGTGTCGGTGAAAAAACACCCGATCTTTGAGCGTGAAGAGAATAACCTGTACTGTGAAGTACCGATTAACTTTGCGATGGCTGCCCTGGGCGGTGAGATTGAAGTGCCCACGCTGGATGGTCGGGTGAAGCTGAAAGTGCCGGCAGAAACCCAAACCGGCAAGCTGTTCCGCATGCGTGGACGCGGTGTGAAATCGGTGCGCGGCGGTGCGGTAGGCGATCTGCTGTGTCGTGTGGTGGTGGAAACCCCTGTCAGCCTCAACGACAAGCAAAAAGCGTTACTGCGTGAGCTGGAAGAGAGCTTTGGTGGACCCAGCGGCGAACATAACAGCCCGCGATCCAAAAGCTTCTTCGACGGCGTGAAGAAATTCTTCGACGACTTAACCCGTTAATTCACAGCGGTCTGGCGTGATTAAAAACGGAGAGGAGACTCTCCGTTTTTTTATGCGCTCTGCGCGGCTGACACGGTTTCTCGCGCACTTTATGCTGCCACTTTCACCGATATTGTCCTCTTTCCGGCCTGCTCTGGCTCACCCTTTGATGTAACAAAACGTCGGACTTAATGTAAAAGCGGATAAATAAGCTTTTTCTCGGGTTCAGTGAATCGTTACACTGCTCGGCATTGTGTTTTCCGCTCAGGAGGAGTGCGTTTTGTCAAAACCTCGTCGTATCAAGCATTTACTGAAAAGTTTTATTGAGAGTGATGCCAGTAACGGCATGGTGCTCATTCTGGCTGCGGTCGTCGCTATGATCCTCGCTAATGGCGCTTCCACCGCCCAGAGCTACCAGGCTTTGTTGGACACACCGGTACAGATTCGCTTCGGCGAACTGGATATCAGTAAAAATCTGCTTCTGTGGATAAACGATGCGCTCATGGCGCTCTTTTTCCTGCTGATTGGTCTGGAAGTGAAGCGCGAACTGATCTCTGGTGAACTCGCCAGTCGCGATCGGGCCATCTTTCCGGTTATCGCCGCAGTCGGTGGCATGGCAGCACCTGCCATTGTGTTTTTGCTGTTTAACCATGGTGATGAGATTGCCCGAAATGGCTGGGCGATTCCTACTGCTACTGATATCGCGTTTGCGCTCGGCGTGCTTGCCCTGCTTGGCAGTCGTGTTCCGCCCGCCCTGAAGGTGTTCCTGATGGCGCTGGCGATTATCGACGACCTGGGTGCCATCGTCATCATCGCGCTGTTTTACACCAGCGACCTGTCTGTGATGTCCCTGAGCGTGGCGGCAGGCGCTATCGTGGTGCTGGCCGTGCTGAACCGCTGTAACGTGCGGAACATCGCGGTATACATGCTGGTTGGGATGGTGTTGTGGACCGCAGTTCTGAAGTCTGGCGTGCATGCCACGCTGGCGGGCGTCATTGTGGGCTTCTTCGTGCCGTTGGAAGAGAAAAACGGTCATTCGCCAGCGGAACACCTTGCGCACGGTTTAATGCCGTGGGTGAACTGGTTGATTCTGCCGTTGTTTGCCTTTGCTAACGCTGGCATTTCGCTGACGGGCATCACCTTTGGCGACGTGCTGTCGCCGGAGCCGCTGGGTATCATCCTGGGCCTGTTAATCGGTAAGCCACTGGGGATTACGTTGTTTTGCTGGCTGGCGGTGAAGCTGAGGCTGGCAGCCTTGCCTGGCGGTACGACTATTCGCGATATCATGGCGATTGGCGTGCTGTGCGGCATTGGCTTTACCATGTCGATATTTATCAGTTCGCTAGCCTTTGACGCTGCCCACGAGCAGTTAGTGACGTTCTCTAAGCTCGGTATCCTTAGTGGTTCACTGCTCTCCGCCGTGCTGGGCTACACCTTATTGCGCATCAAGCTGCGATAAAAAAGCCATTGCTGCAACACATTCATCCGGTGTTGCAGCAATGCTGGTTCCTGTCTCAACATCTCAATATGGCCTGTGATCCACGATGACATCGCGCATTGACTGGCTGTTATCGTGTTGCTCTGCGGCCGGTCTGAACTCGCAAGCACGCCGTGATTGACCTTCTCTGTTAACCCTGGGCCTGATAACCCGACAGAGGGCTCGTGAGAGAGGCTGTCCGGGGCGCTACGGGCCTGAACCTGGGGCAGCATGGTTCGGCAGGTTGAGAACAGTGCAGAGGCGGTGGGTTGTCTGGCAGGGCAGGAAGATAAAGTCAGGAAGAGACAGTCGCCTGGCGGCGCTAAATAGCAGGCATAAAAAAACCGGCGTAGCGCCGGTTCTTTCAACAAAGCGATGAACAAATGGCGATTAAGCCAGTTTGTTGATCTGTGCAGTCAGGTTTGCTTTATAACGTGCAGCTTTGTTTTTGTGGATCAGACCTTTAGCAGCCTGACGGTCCACGATTGGTTGCATTTCATTAAATGCGTTCTGCGCAGCAGCTTTGTCGCCTGAAGCGATCGCCGCGTATACTTTCTTAACGAAGGTACGCATCATAGAGCGACGGCTTGCATTATGCTTGCGACGTTTCTCAGATGTTACGGCACGTTTCTTAGCTGATTTGATATTAGCCAAGGTCCAACTCCCAAATATGTTCGATAGAGACAAATCAAAGGCCGAGGACTATGCCTTTTGGACCTTCTGTTGTCAATGGATTTGTGCAAATAAGCGTCGTTACTCGTGATAACCTGTACGACACTCGGTTACGTATTTGATGGCGCAAGATTCTACCAGCTTCCGCTCCCTGAATACAGTATTTCGCAACAAAATTCTCTCAACGGCTCTGCATGTCAGTAATTACGGCCTGTTACGCATGAAAGGCGTGTTCACGGGTTAACCTTGACGGCTTTCGAGGGTATAATCCGCCGATTTCCACAGGTTTGAGTCAGCCATGAAGTTTATCCGCGGTATTCATAATCTTAATGCGCAGCATCACGGCTGCGTTTTGACCATCGGTAATTTCGATGGTGTGCACCGCGGTCATCAGGCGCTGATGGGGCGGTTGCTGGAAGAAGGACGCAAACGTAATTTGCCAGTGATGGTCATGGTGTTTGAACCGCAGCCGCTAGAACTCTTTGCGGGCGAAAGCGCACCCGCCAGGCTCACCCGCTTGCGGGAAAAGCTAAAATACCTGGCAGAAATTGGCGTGGATTACGTGCTGTGTGTGCGTTTTGACCATCGCTTTGCCGCGTTATCGGCGCAGAGTTTTATCAGCGAACTGCTGGTGAACAAACTGGGCGTCAACTATCTGGCTGTCGGGGATGATTTCCGCTTTGGCGCTGGTCGCCAGGGGGATTTCCTGCTATTACAGAAAGCCGGTGCCCAGTATGGTTTTGATGTGGTCAGCACAGAAACGTTTTGTGATGGCGGTAAGCGCATCAGCAGCACAGCGGTGCGTCAGGCACTGGCTGAGGACAACTTAGCGCTGGCGCAGTCGCTATTGGGCCATCCTTTCAGTATCTCAGGGCGCGTCGTGCACGGTGATGCACTGGGACGGACACTGGGGTTCCCTACGGCCAATATCCCGTTACGGCGCTGCGTATCGCCGGTCAAAGGCGTTTATGCGGTTGAAGTCGAGGGCCTGGGGCCAACGCCGCTGCCCGGCGTGGCCAATATTGGTACGCGCCCAACGGTAAAAGGTTTACGCCAACAGCTTGAAGTTCACCTGTTGGACATCAATATGGATCTCTATGGTCGCCACATTGATGTGGTGTTGAAGCAGAAAATACGAAACGAGCAGCGCTTTGCTTCACTGGATGCGTTGAAAGAGCAAATTGCGAAAGATACGGTAACGGCCCGACAATTTTTTGGTCTGTAACCTGAGCGAAAAACGGAATCGAGAATCTGATGAGTGACTATAAATCAACCCTGAATTTGCCGGAAACGGGGTTCCCCATGCGTGGCGATCTGGCCAAGCGCGAACCGGGAATGCTGCAACGTTGGTATGATGACAATCTGTACGGCATCATCCGCGAAGCCAAGAAAGGGAAAAAAACCTTTATCCTGCATGATGGCCCTCCTTATGCGAACGGCAGCATTCATATTGGTCACTCCGTTAACAAGATTCTGAAAGACATTATTGTGAAGTCTAAAGGCATGGCAGGTTACGACTCGCCTTATGTGCCGGGCTGGGACTGTCACGGTTTGCCTATCGAGCATAAAGTTGAGCAGATGATCGGCAAGCCGGGCGAAAAAGTCAGCGCCGCCGAATTCCGCGCCGCCTGCCGTCAGTATGCCGCCGAACAGGTTGAGGGGCAAAAAGCCGACTTTATTCGCCTGGGCGTGCTGGGTGACTGGGATCGTCCTTACCTCACCATGGACTTCACCACCGAAGCCAATATCATTCGTGCGCTGGGTAAAATTATCGGCAATGGCCATCTGCATAAAGGCGCGAAGCCGGTGCACTGGTGCATGGATTGCCGTTCTGCGCTGGCCGAAGCCGAAGTGGAATACTACGACAAAACCTCGCCGTCCATCGACGTGATGTTCAATGCCCTTGATGCCGATGCGGTGCGTGCAGCCTTTGGCGTCACCGCCTCAGAAGGCCCGGTTTCGCTGGTGATCTGGACCACAACACCATGGACCATTCCGGCTAACCGCGGCATTTCACTGCACCCTGAGTTCGAATACCAGCTACTGCAGATTGATGGCCGCAGCCTGATCCTGGCAAAAGATCTGGTTGAGAGCGTGATGAAACGCGCAGGCATCAGCGACTGGACCGTGCTGGGTGAGTGCCAGGGCGCGGCACTGGAATTGCAACTGTTCCAGCATCCGTTGCTTGAGCAGATTCAGTCCAAAGTCGTCTTAGGCGAACACGTCACGCTGGATGCCGGTACGGGTGCCGTTCACACTGCCCCCGGTCATGGCCCGGATGACTACGTGATTGGTCAGAAATATGGTCTGGAGACGGCGAATCCGGTCGGCCCCGATGGCGCCTACCTGCCAGGGACTTATCCCGGTCTTGACGGCATCAACGTCTTTAAAGCCAACGACATGATCGTTGAACTGCTGAAAGAGAAGGGTGCCCTGCTGCATGTTGAAAAACTGCTGCACAGCTACCCGCACTGCTGGCGTCATAAAACCCCGATTATATTCCGTGCCACGCCGCAGTGGTTTATCAGCATGGATCAGAAAGGCCTGCGTGCTCAATCACTGCAGGAGATCAAAGGCGTTCAGTGGATTCCGGACTGGGGCCAGGCGCGAATTGAATCCATGGTTGCCAACCGCCCTGACTGGTGTATTTCCCGTCAGCGTACCTGGGGCGTGCCCATGGCGCTGTTCGTGCATAAAGAGACCGAAGCGCTGCATCCTGAAACCCTGGCGCTGATGGAAAAAGTGGCCCAGCGTGTTGAGCAAGAGGGCATTCAGGCCTGGTGGGATCTCGATCCGCGCGATCTGATGGGCGACGATGCCGATCACTACGTTAAAGTGCCGGACACCCTGGACGTCTGGTTTGATTCCGGTTCAACCAGCTATTCGGTTGTCGATGCCCGTCCGGAGTTTGGCGGCAATACACCGGATATGTATCTGGAAGGTTCGGATCAGCATCGTGGCTGGTTTATGTCTTCGCTGATGATTTCCACGGCGATGAAGGGCAAAGCGCCTTATCGTCAGGTGCTGACGCACGGTTTCACCGTCGATGGTCAGGGCCGCAAGATGTCGAAATCCATTGGCAATACCGTTGCGCCGCAGGATGTGATGGACAAACTGGGTGCGGACATTTTACGCCTGTGGGTCGCCTCTACCGATTACTCGGGTGAGATGGCGGTATCGGACGAAATCCTGAAACGTTCTGCGGATGCCTACCGTCGCATCCGTAATACGGCGCGCTTCCTGTTAGCCAACCTGAGCGGCTTTAATCCGCTAACCGATCTGGTTAAGCCGGAAGAGATGGTGGTGGTCGATCGCTGGGCTGTCGGACGTGCGCAGGCTGCGCAGGCTGATATCGTTGCCTCCTACGAGAACTACGATTTCCACGAGGTGATTCAGCGCCTGATGCAGTTCTGCTCCGTGGAAATGGGGTCGTTCTACCTCGATATCATCAAAGACCGCCAGTACACCGCGAAAGGCGACAGCCTGGCGCGTCGCAGCTGCCAGTCGGCACTGTGGCACATTGTTGAGGCGCTGGTGCGCTGGATGGCACCGATCATGTCTTTCACGGCCGACGAAATCTGGGGCTATCTGCCAGGCGATCGGGCGAAGTACGTGTTCACAGAAGAGTGGTATACCGGCCTGTTTGGTCTGCCAGAAAACGAAGCGCTGAACGATGCGTACTGGGCAGAACTGCTTAAAGTACGTGGTGAAGTGAACAAGGTGATCGAGCAGGCGCGTAGCGACAAACGTATCGGCGGCGCGCTGGAAGCGTCCGTGACGCTGTATGCCGATGCGGACCTGGCGACGAAACTGCAGGCGTTAGGTAACGAACTGCGTTTTGTGCTGCTGACCTCTGGCGCACAGGTTGCTGATTACGCCCAGGCAGGCGGTGACGCGCAGCAGAGCGAACTGTTAAAAGGTCTGAAAATCGGCCTGAATAAAGCAGAAGGCGAGAAATGCCCTCGCTGCTGGCACTACACTACTGACGTCGGTCAGAATCCCGAGCACGCTGCGGTGTGCGGTCGCTGTTACACCAACGTAGCCGGAAACGGCGAAGAGCGTAAGTTTGCCTGATGAGTAAACCTGTTTTCTCCACCGGATTGCGCTGGCTGTGGCTGGTGCTGTTAGTTATCGTTGTTGATTTCGTCAGCAAGCAGTGGGTAATGAACAACATGATGCTGCATGAAACGCAGCCGCTAATGCCGTTCCTTAACCTGTTCTATGCGCACAACTACGGCGCAGCGTTCAGTTTCCTTGCTGATAAAGGCGGCTGGCAGCGCTGGTTCTTTGCCGGTATTGCGCTGGCAATTGTGATCTCGTTGCTGGTGATGATGTACCGCAACAGCGCCAGTCAGAAGATAGCCAATATCGCCTATGCATTGATCATTGGCGGCGCAGTGGGCAATCTGTTTGACCGTTCGTATCATGGCTTCGTGGTGGATTTTATCGATTTCTATGTCGGTAACTGGCACTTTGCTACATTTAATATCGCTGACTGCGGCATCTGTATCGGTGCCGCGTTGGTGGTGCTGGAGGGCTTTTTCAACCCTTCCAGCAAGCAGGTTAAAAAAGGGTAAAGCATGACTGAGTCTGTACAGGGCGACAGCGCGGTGTTGTTGCATTTCGTCATGAAGCTGGAAGACGGCTCTGTGGCAGAATCCACCCGCGCCAACGGTAAACCTGCGCTGTTTCGGCTCGGCGACGGTAGCCTGTCTGGCCCGCTGGAGCAGGCACTGTTGGGATTAAAAGCGGGTGAAAAACATCATTTCACGCTGGCGCCAGAAGATGCCTTTGGCAGCGTCAGTCCCGATCTTATCCAGTACTTTTCCCGTCGTGATTTTATCGATACGGGTGAGCCGGAGATCGGTGCCATCATGCTGTTTACCGGAATGGGCGGTAGTGAAATGCCGGGCGTGATTCGGGAGATTTCCGGTGATTCAATCACTGTGGATTTCAATCATCCGCTGGCAGGCCACCGCGTTCAGTTTGATATTGAGGTGCTGGATATCGATCCGGCACTGGAGGCGAACAATGCAAATTCTGCTGGCTAATCCACGTGGTTTTTGTGCGGGTGTCGATCGTGCCATCAGCATTGTTGAAAACGCACTCACCCTGTTTGGCGCGCCGGTTTATGTGCGTCATGAAGTGGTACATAACCGCTACGTGGTGGACAGCCTGCGTCAGCGCGGGGCCATTTTTATTGAGCAGATCGCGGAAGTGCCCGATGGCGCTATCCTGATCTTCTCTGCCCACGGCGTGTCTCAGGCGGTGCGCAATGAGGCGAAGGGGCGTGAGCTCACCGTCTTTGATGCCACCTGTCCCTTAGTCACTAAAGTTCATATGGAAGTCGCCCGTGCCAGCCGTCGGGGTGAAGAGTCGGTGCTGATTGGTCACGCAGGCCATCCGGAAGTGGAAGGCACCATGGGGCAGTACAATAACCCCAAGGGCGGGATGTATCTGGTGGAGTCGCCGGACGACGTCTGGAAACTGGACGTTAAAGATGACAACCGCCTGTCCTTTATGACCCAAACCACGTTGTCGGTGGATGATACGTCAGACGTGATTGATGCGCTGCGCGCCCGTTTCCCGAAAATCGTGGGGCCACGCAAAGACGATATTTGCTATGCCACCACCAACCGTCAGGAAGCCGTAAGGGCAATGTCGCAACAGGCCGATGTGGTGCTGGTGGTCGGATCGAAAAACTCGTCCAACTCCAATCGCCTGGCCGAGCTGGCACAGCGCATGGGTAAAGCTGCCTATCTGATTGATGATGCGGCGGACATTCAGCCTGAGTGGGTAGTCTCTGTAGGTTGTGTTGGCGTTACGGCCGGTGCGTCAGCGCCCGATATTCTGGTTCAGAACGTGATTGCTCGCCTGCAGGAACTGGGCGGTGGCGAAGCGAGAGTGCTGGAAGGGCGGGAAGAAAACATTGTGTTTGAAGTCCCCAAAGAGTTGCGGGTTGACGTCCGCAATGTGCAGTAACCGCACACTTGCAGTTATCAAAAGGCCGACTCTGTTCGGCCTTTTTGCTTTTCAGACCAGGCCTGCGGCAGCTGAAATTGCTTTTACTGATAATCCGCCTTGCCTGGCATAAAAATTCTTATTATCCCTGATAAAGAGTGGCGCAGTTGTTATCTCATCGTTAACCTGATTGCGCTTGCATGCATAGTTTTGTTTTAGGAATGAATAAATATGAAGAATATCCGCATTGCCATCGTGGGCGCACCGGGGCGTATGGGGCGCAATCTCATCCAGGCGGTTGCGCAGATGGAAGGTGTTGAACTGGGCGCTGCGTTAGCCCGTCCCGGATCGTCGTTGATCGGCAGCGACGCAGGCGAACTGGCCGGTACCGGCAACGTGGGCGTTATCCTGGGCGATAACTTACGCGCCGTAATCGATGATTTTGACGTCTTGATCGATTTTACCCGCCCCGAAGGAACGCTGGAGTACATGGCCATTTGTCGTGAGCACCGTAAGGCCATGATCATTGGTACCACAGGATTTGACGAAGCAGGCAAGGCAGCGATTCGTGATGCTGCGGCAGAGATTGGCATTGTGTTTGCCGCCAACTTCAGCATTGGCGTTAACCTGGTACTCAAGCTGCTGGAGAAAGCGGCCAAAGTCATGGGCGATTATGCGGATATTGAGATTATCGAAGCCCACCATCGCCACAAAGTCGATGCGCCTTCAGGGACCGCCCTGGCGATGGGCGAGGCGATTGCAGAGGCAATGGACTGGAAACTGGATGAACATGCCGTTTACAGCCGAGAAGGCCATACCGGCGAGCGTCATGCGAACACTATTGGTTTTGCCACCGTGCGAGCAGGCGACATTGTCGGGGAACATACGGCAATGTTTGCCGATGACGGTGAGCGCGTTGAGATAACCCACAAGGCTTCCAGCCGCATGACCTTTGCAAAGGGCGCGATAAAAGCAGCGTTATGGGTGAGTGAGAAGAAAACTGGGCTTTATGACATGCGCGACGTGCTGGATTTATCGAGTTTGTAATGGGTTTACCTGTGTGATGTGGTTATTTCAATCGCTAATGAATTGATTGAAAAGGGCAATTTTTTAATTGCCCTTAATTTTATTTAAAATAAGGTCTTTGGCTAATTTTTTCAGTGAGTGGCTCAAAAGAATGGTTATCGCGTCCCTGTTTTTGTCATAAACCTGTTAATTTTGACCATTTGGTCAAAATTAATCGTGTGCACTATCAGAATAAACGTTGATTGCGATTGGCAAACGATTATTCGGCTGTGTTTACCCCTGTTTTTGCCGCTTATCCTCTGCATTTTCGTTCTGAGCCCGAAAAGATGTTAAAAATGTTGCTTCAGGGTGGACAAGTATCAGGACGATCATTAGAATGCGCGCAATTTGCCAAAAATTGACCACTCAGGCAGTTTTTGCATTGATTCAGATCACTATTATGAATTAATATGCAGATATTGTGACTGTTTATTCCCTGGAGGATGTTTTGATTAAGTCAGCGCTCTTGGTTCTGGAAGACGGAACCCAATTCCACGGTCGGGCCATCGGGGCTACAGGGTCGGCAGTGGGGGAAGTCGTTTTCAATACGTCAATGACCGGTTATCAAGAAATCCTCACTGATCCCTCCTATTCTCGCCAAATCGTTACTCTTACTTATCCCCATATCGGCAATGTTGGTGCAAACGCCGCCGACGAAGAATCCAGTCAAATTCATGCGCAGGGCCTGGTGATTCGTGACCTGCCGCTGATTGCCAGTAACTATCGCAGCGAAGAGAGCTTATCGGCTTATCTGCAGCGCAATAACATCGTCGCGATTGCCGATATTGATACCCGCAAGCTGACGCGTCTGCTGCGGGAAAAAGGGGCGCAGAACGGCTGTATCATCGCGGGCGACAACCTGGATGCCGCACTGGCCTTACAAAAAGCGCAGGCTTTCCCCGGCCTGAAAGGTATGGATCTGGCGAAAGAAGTGACAACGGCGGAAACCTACGCCTGGCAGCAGGGGAGCTGGACACTGGAAGGGGATTTACCGGAACAGACACCGGCGGAAGCCCTGCCTTACCATGTCGTGGCTTACGATTACGGTGCGAAGCGCAATATCCTGCGTATGCTGGTAGACCGTGGCTGCCGCCTGACGGTTGTGCCGGCCAAAACACCAGCCGAAACGGTACTGGCGATGAATCCGGATGGCATCTTCCTGTCTAACGGCCCTGGCGATCCTGAACCCTGCGACTATGCGATTGAAGCCATTCAGGCCTTTCTGAAAACGGATATTCCGGTATTCGGTATCTGCCTTGGTCATCAGTTGCTGGCTCTGGCCAGCGGTGCGAAGACCGTCAAGATGAAGCTGGGCCACCATGGTGGTAACCACCCGGTGAAAGATCTGGATAACAACCGCGTAATGATTACCGCGCAGAACCACGGTTTTGCCGTTGATGAAACCGATCTGCCCGCGACCCTGCGTGTTACCCATATCTCCCTGTTTGATAAGACCGTGCAGGGCATTCACCGCACCGATAAGCCAGCGTTTAGCTTCCAGGGTCACCCGGAAGCCAGCCCGGGACCGGGTGATGCCGCACCGCTGTTTGACCACTTTATTGAGTTGATTGACGCATTCCGTTCGAAAGCAAAGTAATCAGGAGCTAATCATGCCAAAACGTACAGACATAAAATCCATCCTGATTCTTGGTGCCGGTCCGATTGTGATCGGTCAGGCCTGCGAATTCGACTATTCCGGTGCCCAGGCTTGTAAAGCCCTGCGTGAAGAGGGTTACCGGGTTATTCTGGTCAACTCAAACCCGGCAACCATTATGACCGACCCGGAAATGGCCGATGCGACCTACATCGAGCCGATTCACTGGGAAGTGGTGCGTAAAATCATTGAAAAAGAGCGCCCGGATGCGGTGCTGCCCACCATGGGCGGCCAGACAGCGCTGAACTGTGCGCTGGAACTGGAACGTCAGGGCGTACTGGAAGAGTTCGGCGTCACCATGATAGGTGCGACCGCCGATGCCATTGATAAAGCAGAAGACCGTCGTCGCTTCGATGTGGCGATGAAAAGCATTGGCCTGGATACGGCGCGCTCTGGTATTGCGCACACCATGGATGAAGCGCTGGCGGTGGCTGCAGACGTCGGCTTCCCCTGCATTATCCGTCCGTCTTTCACCATGGGTGGCACCGGCGGCGGTATCGCCTATAACCGCGAAGAGTTTGAAGAGATCTGCGAACGCGGCCTCGACCTTTCTCCTACCAACGAGTTGTTAATTGACGAATCGCTGATTGGCTGGAAAGAGTACGAGATGGAAGTGGTACGTGACAAAAACGACAACTGCATTATCGTCTGCTCCATTGAAAACTTTGACGCCATGGGCATTCACACCGGTGATTCCATTACGGTTGCGCCAGCACAGACGCTGACCGATAAGGAATACCAGATTATGCGTAACGCCTCGCTGGCGGTACTGCGTGAGATTGGTGTCGAAACCGGCGGTTCCAACGTACAGTTTGCGGTGAACCCAAAAAATGGTCGCCTGATCGTTATCGAGATGAACCCCCGTGTGTCGCGCTCCTCGGCACTGGCCTCTAAAGCGACCGGCTTCCCGATTGCGAAAGTGGCAGCGAAACTGGCGGTTGGCTATACGCTGGATGAACTGATGAACGACATTACCGGTGGACGCACGCCGGCCTCGTTTGAGCCTTCAATCGATTACGTCGTCACGAAGATCCCTCGCTTCAACTTTGAAAAATTTGCCGGTGCGAATGACCGCCTGACCACGCAGATGAAATCCGTGGGTGAAGTCATGGCGATCGGTCGTACCTTCCAGGAGTCGATGCAGAAAGCGCTGCGCGGCCTGGAAGTCGGGGCGAATGGCTTCGACCCGAAAGTTCACCTGGACGACGCAGAGGCGTTAACCCGTATCCGCCGTGAGCTGAAAGATGCCGGTTCGGATCGTATCTGGTATATCGCCGATGCCTTCCGCGCGGGGATGTCGGTAGACGGCGTATTTAACCTCACCAACATTGACCGCTGGTTCCTGGTGCAGATTGAAGAGCTGGTGCGCCTGGAAGAGCAGGTCGCGCGTGAAGGCATGAACGGCCTCAACGTGGATTTCCTGCGTGCACTGAAGCGTAAAGGTTTTGCGGATGCGCGTCTGGCTTCACTGGCGGGCGTAGCGGAAGGTGAAATTCGTAAATTGCGTCAGCAACATAATCTGCACCCGGTTTATAAGCGTGTCGATACCTGTGCGGCAGAATTCTCTACCGATACGGCTTACATGTACTCCACCTATGAAGAAGAGTGCGAAGCGAATCCTAATCAGGATCGCGACAAAATCATGGTGCTGGGTGGCGGACCAAACCGTATTGGCCAGGGCATTGAGTTTGACTATTGCTGCGTTCATGCGGCGCTGGCGCTGCGTGAAGATGGTTTTGAAACCATCATGGTGAACTGTAACCCGGAAACCGTCTCGACGGATTATGACACCTCTGACCGTCTCTACTTTGAGCCGGTTACGCTTGAGGACGTGCTGGAAATCGTACGCATCGAAAAACCGAAAGGGGTGATCGTGCAGTACGGCGGTCAGACGCCGCTGAAACTGGCTCGCGCACTGGAAGCGGCAGGCGTACCGGTCATCGGTACCAGCCCGGACGCTATCGACCGGGCAGAAGATCGCGAACGCTTCCAGCAGGCCGTTGACCGTCTGAACCTGAAGCAGCCGGCTAACGCCACCGTTGCCACGCTGGAGCAGGCCGTGGAGAAAGCCGCCGGCATTGGTTATCCGCTGGTGGTGCGTCCTTCCTACGTGCTGGGCGGACGTGCAATGGAAATCGTCTATGACGAAATCGATCTGAAACGTTACTTCCAGACAGCGGTGTCGGTTTCCAATGATGCACCAGTCTTGCTGGATCGTTTCCTTGATGACGCCGTAGAAGTTGATGTCGATGCCATTTGCGACGGCGAACGCGTGCTGATTGGCGGCATCATGGAGCATATCGAGCAGGCAGGCGTCCACTCGGGTGACTCCGCGTGTTCTCTGCCGGCCTATACGCTGAGCGAAGAGATTCAAAACGTGATGCGTCAGCAGGTCGAAAAACTGGCGTTTGAGCTGAGCGTGCGCGGTTTGATGAACGTGCAGTTCGCGGTAAAAGACAACGAAGTCTACCTGATCGAAGTGAACCCACGTGCCGCGCGTACCGTGCCTTTCGTGTCAAAAGCGACAGGCGTCCCGCTGGCGAAGGTTGCCGCGCGCGTGATGGCAGGCAAAACGCTGGCAGAGCAGGGCGTAACCAAAGAGGTAATCCCACCTTATTACTCTGTTAAAGAAGTCGTACTGCCCTTTAACAAGTTCCAGGGTGTTGACCCGATTCTCGGTCCGGAAATGCGTTCAACCGGTGAAGTCATGGGCGTGGGCCGGACCTTCGCTGAAGCCTTTGCCAAAGCGATGCTGGGCGCGCAGAGCAACATGAAGAAAACCGGACGTGCCCTGTTGTCCGTGCGTGAGGGCGATAAGAAACGTATCGTCGATTTGGCCGCTAAGCTGCAGAAGTTTGGCTTTGAGCTGGATGCCACTCACGGTACGGCTGTGGTGCTGGGCGAGGCGGGCATTAATCCTCGTCTGGTTAACAAGGTTCATGAAGGTCGTCCACATATTCAGGACCGCCTGAAGAACGGCGAATATGCCTACATCGTGAATACCACAGCAGGTCGCCAGGCGATTGAAGACTCCAAGCTGATTCGCCGCAGTGCGCTGCAATACAAAGTGCATTACGACACCACGTTGAACGGGGGTTTTGCAACGGCAATGGCGCTCAATGCGGACCCAACGGAAAAAGTGATTTCAGTCCAGGAGATGCACGCACAAATCCTTGCGCAGAAATAGCGCAGGCTGATCGCGCGTCATCGCCCCTGTGGGGGGATCTCTGTCAGTAGGCTGACAGACCGTCCTGCCTGCAGGGGCTTTTTCGTGTTTAATCCCAGGAAGCCTGTCGGGACAACATCGGCCAGCAGGCCGTTGCATTGCGCGCAAAGAGCGGCGTCAGCGGCTGTTTTACAGATGGCGGAAATACGGTTCCTGCTATCAGCGGTCAGTGGCAAGCGAAGACTTCATCAAGGTGAGGTGCTGCAGGCATTATTGCTGGGGATGGGTTTTATCAGACCGCTGTTCATAGCCATTCAGACAAACTCTGTTAAACCCTATTTAAATTCAGCGCAATACAGGCTGTTAATCATGATGGCTGGTGCTGAATAACACGCTGTTCTGTATTTGGTTTTACCTGTTCTTTTCAAAATTATGACAAATTACGAATAAAAAGATGTTTAATCCTGCTTTGCGAAACGTGGCGCACTAAATAGGGATATGTTGTCATTTAAATACTTGTTAATAATATCAACTCATTCCCTGTTGATTCCTCTTTCTCTGCCTTCTCCTGACCATTTGACTGTTATTAAACAGATTTTAAACGAACCTGCATTGCTGTCGATCACGCCTGATAATCAACTGTTCAGTTGTTCCGCTTAACTTTATGATGCCCTGTGTTTTGCATGGTTTTACGTTTTCAGAGAACAGCCTCGTTTTTCTGAATTTTAAAGACTTAATTAAGAGCTCGTGTTTAATATGTTTATTCCCAAATTTTTCAGGTGGGGACAGTGCTCTTTTGACGATTATCAAATAGCCTGTAATAGTTTTGGTTACAACTGCGAGTCAGCGCCGGGATTTATTGCATTTAAAATGCGACATGAGCAGTCCTTTGAGTTTTATGCTTATAAACGTAAAGGCAAAATAGTGGGGAGCGTTTGCGTCGAAAATGGCTGGCTTGCCAATGACGGCAGACACCGGCAACGTTCTCTTCCCGCACTGCTTACACCGTCAACATCCGTCTATGTGCCTTTTTGCAACGAGGTTCCGCAAAAGGTGCTTTTACCTTTCCGTTGTAAGTCGCTGCATCACTTGCAGAGTCAGCGGTTTCTTAATACGTCTTATGGCCTGTTGAGTAAAAGCCATGCTGCTTTTACCAAGAACCCTGCTGCCGACTTTTCCCGGAAAACCGTCTCCACGCGGGAACGTGAGTTACGAAAGTTTCTTAATGACGGGGGCAGTTTTCTCAACGTCAGCCAGCTGGATGGCGAACACATTTTTGACGTATTTGAGACCCTTTACCAGGCGAGACGAAATCAGGCTATCGCTGACAGGGAAATCAATAAAGCGTTCTTCCGGGAATTTCAGCCTTGTTTCAAAGGCTACATCATGTTCCTGAATAATGAACCTGTTGCGCTGCAGCTGCTGTTATCTGTATCCAGCTGCGCCGGGATGTTCGTTGATTTTATTAATATCGGCTACCGGATGGACAGCAACGCAGGCGCTGTGGGTACGATGTTGATGTGGAAGAACCTGACGTCTGTGTATCAGGACGCTGCCGATATCCAGCTTCCGCTCTATTACTCCTATGGATCGATGTCCGGGGACTATAAAAACCGGTGGTGCCATTCGGTCAATAATGGTCGAGTCATTATCTGATTGCTCAGATCGGCAAGGCCGCATTGTTGCCCGTCTGAGTCAGTCGATGATATTGGGAATGCGACTGCGCGAGGCGAAACGCCCTTTATTCACGCCCGCGCCATCGGGCGTTGCCCGCCAAACAGGCCTTTTTCGCATTATTCTGCACACTTTCCCCTGCCAGCGCGGTGGCAGGGGAAACGTGCCTGCCACATCTGTCAGGGAATAATCTTCGCCGTTCTGAACTGAGTAAAGAGACGGATAAACATCTCATCGGTCGCACGAAAACCCGTAAAGCCCGCCCGCCGCAGTTTGCTGCCATCGCCAAACATGTCGTAATCCCAGCTAAACACAAAGTCTGCGAACTGACCGTTACTCAACTTCATGATATCAGGCTCGACCAACAGCGTTTTTTCAGCCAGAGCCTGCCAGGTCTTGCGGTAATCGCTAAAGAGTTGCTGAAACGACAGCTGGACCGGCGGGGCCATCTCCAGTTCAAACCAGCCCGCAATGACCGGCCAGAGTTCACTCCACCGCCAGATGTCACCGTTGTTAACATTGAATGCCTGATTTCTGGCGGCAGGGGCGGTCGAGGCCCATAGCGTGGCGGCAGAAAGTAAGCCGTCATCCGTATGATCGACAATGCTATGCCAGGCTGTTTGTGACCCGGGAAAGCGCAGGGGCAGGCTCTGCGCTTTGCACAGTGAGGCATATATCGCGATACTCAGCGCAAGATTCATGGTATTGCCGGGTAATGCGCTGCCAACCACGCCGGGGCGAAGCGCATGCCAGTTCCAGGTTTTATTGCGCTGAAAGTCGCTTAGCCAGGCCTGTTGCGCCGTATTGAATTCCGCGCCGGGAATGGCAGCATCATTTTCTCTGGCGGGCGTTTTAAAGGGGCCAAGGTGAGCGCCGTAAATTTTGTAGCCCTGCATCAGGCTCACCGTTTCCAGCGGGGCAACTTTCTCAACCTGGGTGACCAGATTACGCAGCAGGGTCACGTTGGGTTCAACCATCTCCTGCCAGTTGGCGGCATTAAGCCAGGCGCTATAGAAAATATGTGTCACGTTACTTAGTGGCGTAAGGGCACGCGCGCTGTCTTTCTCATCCAGCAGATCGACTTTTACAAACGGGACCGCGCCGTGCCGATCGGTGCCTGAACGTGACAGTCCGATAACCTGCCACGCATTCTGCAACAACGTTTTGACCAACTGGCTGCCGACAATACCGCTTGCGCCAGCCACCAGTGCAACTTTAGATTGAGGCTTCTGTGACATTTTCTTTCCTCCGGTTAGGTTGCAGACAGCGTGATATAAATTTCTTTTCGCCGATATCCCCGCAAGCTGATGTCACTTATAAGAGAAATGCGTAAATGAATAACAAGCTCAATGCCATTCGCACCTTTTTACGTGTAGCCGAGGCCGGTTCCTTCTCTGCCGCCGCGCGCCAGTTGGGTATCAAGCAGTCAGCGGTCAGTCAGCAGATCGTCGCACTTGAGGCCGAGCTGGGCGTCGTCTTGCTGCACCGAACGACGCGCGTGATGGTACTGACGGCGCAAGGGGAATATTACCGTGGCCAGATGCGGCCGATACTTGAGGCGATGCTGGCAGTCGAGAGCCAGTTGTCTTCTGCCACGCAGCAGTGGCAAGGCAAGGTAAACATCCAGTTGCCCGGCGGGTTAGGGCGGCTTTTTCTTCCCCACCTGCTCGCGCTGCAAAAGGCGAATCCGGGGTTGAATCTGACGCTGTCGCTCGACGACCGGATATCTGACCTGGCCAGAGAAGGCGTGGATATTGCCTTCCGACTGACCCATGACGCACCGGATGTGTTTCCGGCAAGGAAGATCGCCCGAATTGAAACGCCGCTTTTCGCGTCACCGCGTTTTCCGCCAATCGTTTCGCTGGATGCGCTGGCGCTTCACCCGCATGTTCGCTTTAGCAGCATCGACGAGTCTGCGCCATTACGGCTTGTCAGAGATGATGAAACCGTGGAGCTGGCGGTGAATACGGTCTTCAGGGCAAACAGCAGTGAGGGATTATTGCAGGCATTGCAGGCGGACATCGGTGTCGGTGGTATGCAGCTACCGCTTGCAATGGAGGCACTGAAATCCGGCTCGCTTGTCAGGGTTTTACCCGCTTATCGCCATCCTGACCGCTTTCTGTATGCCGTTTTTCCGGATGCACGCTTTATTCCTGTCAGGGTAAGAGGCATCGCCACGTTAATCGAAAAGGTGCTGGCCAACCTGCCCGGGGTAAACTGAACGTCTCTGTGCGGACGGCATGAAGCGGCGGGAGATAAGAGCGGCCTGAGGGGGGAATCGCACAGGACAAACCCGGTATGCGTGGCATCCTGCCAGCTTGACGTTAATATGCTTAAGTTAATTTGATTTAATTTTTAGCCAATCATGCCTAATCCGCTGATTCGCACAAATCTATAATATAAAAAACTACCAGGCTGACATTCACCGTTGTAATATCCGGCTCGCTCATTAATAGAGCCTAAACAGGATATTAATAACAATGAAAGCGCGTTTTTTTTCACTGAGTGCAGTGGCTGCACTGTTGGCCCTGGTGTCTTTTTCCAGCCAGGCTGAAATCACTCTTCTTAAACAAGACCCACAAGCAGGCGATCCCCTTAGCCGTCTCGATTTTAAATTCGGTGGCAGCATTCGTCCTCAGTTCAACCATCAAACCGGCGGGAAGGATCAGTCCTACAAGCGTAACGGCTTTGACGGTGGTTCCCGTTTCCGCTTTAGCGCGGATTACTACCTGTTCGACGATATCAGCTGGACCAGCTACTACGAGCTGGGCGTTAACATTCCGGCTGTATTCAACTGGGATAATCACTACGCTGAAGGGGCGCATGAAACCACGCGTCGCCAGCTCTATACCGGCCTGAAAAGTAAAACCTGGGGCCAGTTGACCTTCGGTCAGCAGAACAGCGTGTATTACGACGTTGTGGGTGCCAAGACGGATATCTGGGATTACGACATGCTGGCCCAGGCACCGGGTAACGGCATTAACGGTGATTACGACGGTTCATACCGTTCTCGCAAGCAGCTGAAATACAAAAACAGTTATGGTGCATTTGATGTTTATGCCTCTTACCTGTTTAGCGATAACGAATATTTGCCGGGCAACGGACTGCGCTATAAGCGTCAGGGTGGCGGCTCGCTGGGTGTGAATTACAACATCACGAACAATCTGGCCTGGGGCACCGCGTGGAACTACACCCGCGCCACCATGCGTAATCCTGTCACCGGCGACAATAAAGATTACGACCAGAACATCTTTGGTACCGCATTAAGCTGGACGCCAGGCAACTGGACCCTGTCAGCAGGAGGCGGCTGGTACCAGAATTTCCTGACGACCAGACAGCGCGATGTGAATAACTATTTTGCTGATGATGCCTGGGGCATTGAATATTATGCCGGTTATAAAATTCCGGTTGCGCAGTATGGCGTCAAAGCCGTTCAGCCTTATGTCATGGGTGACCGCTTAGAATATGTGAATGGCCGCAATTACCAGCGCATTGATAACGGTCTGGGCGTAACCCTGTTCCTGGACTATGGATTCCGTGTTGATTACGAACATGTCTTCACGTCGAGCACGGACAATCAGGGCGATATGAATCTGGTTCGTTTCCGCTACGATTTCTGATGACCTGCCACGGCTCCCACGGGAGCCGTTTTATTCTCTCTGTTTATCGCGACATGGCACCATTATCTGGCGACTTTTGGGGCGCGTGGCCCGTCTTACGGAGTAAAACCCTGCACAAAGTCTGAAATACGGTGGCAATGCCGCTTTATGCAATAACCCCCTTTCGCCTATCGACGAAGGTTTAACCTTTACGTATCATGGCGCCTGTTTTTTTCAGCGAGCCTTTTAACATGATTAGTCTTATCGCGGCATTAGCAGCAGATCGCATTATTGGAATGGAAAACGCCATGCCGTGGGACCTGCCTGCAGATCTGGCGTGGTTTAAGCGTAACACCCTGAAAAAACCTGTGATTATGGGCCGACTGACCTTTGAATCGATTGGTCGTCCGTTGCCTGGCAGGCTGAATATTGTGGTCAGCAGTAAGCCGGGTAAAGCGGAAGGCGTCACCTGGGTGACATCGCTGGATGATGCGATTAACGCGGCGGGTGACGCTGAAGAGATCATGGTAATTGGCGGTGGTCGTATCTATGCGCAAATGCTGGCGCGCGCCGACCGTCTTTATCTGACGCACATTGATGCGGAAGTCGAAGGTGATACGCAATTCCCGGATTACGAACCGGATGAGTGGCACTCGACGTTCAGTGAGTTTCATGATGCGGATGCGCAGAACTCCCACAGTTACTGCTTCGAGATTCTTGAACGCCGCCGTTAATGAATACGCAGTAAAAAAAACGCCTTGTCATAACAAGGCGTTTTTTTATGGCTGCGGGTTAGCGGGCTGACTGCTGCGGAGCAAGGTCGTCCGGTAAGGATAACTGGCGGTTCGATGGCTGAACGTAATAGCGTTGCGTTTCCCAGTGCAGGAGCGTCAGGTTACCGCCCCAGCAGCAACCGGTATCCAGACCGATAATACCTGCCGGCGTGCCTTTACCCTCAAGTGACGCCCAGTGACCAAAGACAATCGTGTGATCGCGTGCGACCGGGCCTTCAATCATAAACCAGGGCTTTAAAGGTGGTGGCGCGGATTCCGGCGCATCCTTACAGATCATATCCAACTGACCATTGGGAAAGCAGAAGCGCATCCGGGTCAGGGCGTTGGTGGAGAAACGCAGGCGTGCCAGACCGGTCAGGGAGTCGTTCCAGTTGTTAGGCATGTCACCATACATCGCATCAAGAAACAGCGGATAGCTGTCACTGGACAGCACGGCTTCCACTTCGCGTGCACAGCGTTGCGCTGTATCCAAATCCCACTGCGGGGTAATCCCGGCATGGCCCATCACCAGCTTTTTCTCTTCATCCACCTGAAGCAGCGGCTGACGGCGCAGCCAGTTGATCAGCTCATCAGCATCTTCCGCTTCCAGCAGCGGCGTCAGGCGATCTTTAGGCTTATTACGGCTGATACCGGCATAGACAGCCAGCAGATGCAGATCGTGATTACCCAGCACCAGACGAACACTGTCACCCAGTGACTTGACGTAGCGCAGAACGTCCAGCGAGCCAGGGCCCCGCGCGACCAGATCACCCGTCAGCCATAATGTATCCTGACTGGGATCATAGTTAACCTGGTTTAGCAGAGCACGTAATTCATCGTAACAACCGTGAACGTCGCCAATCAGGTAAGTATTCATAAAGGGTTATCCAACTAAAACAGTCGCCCGAGACACGGGCGAGAGACATCAATATCAATGAATATGGGTTTGAATCGCGAGGCGGAATACCGGGATTTCAACGTGGAATTCGTCGCCTTGCTCATCGACCATCACATAGTGACCTTGCATGGTGCCCATTGGGGTTTCAAGAACAGCACCACTGGTGTACTGATATTCATTTCCCGGCGCAATATGCGGCTGTTCGCCGATCACGCCTTCACCCTGAACTTCTGTTTCACGGCCGTTACCGTTCGTAATTAGCCAGTAACGCCTGAGCAGCTGCACAGAAGACCGGCCTACGTTGCGAATCGTGACGGTATAAGCAAAGACATAGCGCTCTTCGTCCGGTGAGGACTGAGAGGCGACATACAGACTTTGTACGTGTAGCGATACGCGGGCCGGTTCACTCATGGGTTACTCCTGGGTTTTATCCAGATGGTCTGCCAGCCAGTTTGCTAACTGGCAATACTGTGCAACCGAAACATTCTCGGCACGTAAGCCGGTATCGATCGCCAGCGCGTCCAGCGCGCCTGCCTCTACCATATGGCTCAGGCTGTTGCGCAGTGTTTTACGGCGTTTACCGAATGCTTCAGTGGTTATACGGCTCAGAATACGCACGTCTTTAACCGGATGAGGCGGTGCCATATAAGGCACTAACCGCACGACCGCCGAATCCACTTTCGGTGGTGGGGTAAAGGAGTGCGGCGGAACTTCCAGCACCGGAATGATCTGACAATAGTACTGAGCCATGACGCTCAGACGACCATAGGCTTTACTGCCAGGACCGGCAACCAGACGATTAACCACCTCTTTCTGCAGCATAAAGTGCATATCTTTAATCGAACCAGTATAGCTGAACAGATGGAACATCAGCGGGGTCGAGATATTGTACGGCAGGTTACCAAAGACACGCAGTGGCTGGCCTTTCTCTTTGGCCAGCGCGGCGAAATCAAACGTCATGGCATCCTGCTGAAAAATCGTCAGCTTGGGGCCCAAAAACGGATGGGTTTGCAGGCGTGCAGCAAGATCGCGATCTAACTCCACCACCGTTAAACTGTCGAGGCGTTCGCCTACCGGTTCAGTGAGTGCACCAAGGCCGGGGCCGATTTCCACTATCGCCTGATCGCGTTGTGGGTGAATGGCGGAGACGATACTGTCGATAATATATTGATCGTTCAGGAAGTTCTGCCCGAAACGTTTACGGGCGTAGTGCCCCTGATGGACGCGATTATTCATTACTGCTCTTGATCATAGTGATGGCGAGGTTAAGCGCCGTGATAAAGCTGCCCGCGTCAGCCTGACCCAGGCCGGCTAATTCAAGCGCGGTGCCGTGGTCAACTGAGGTGCGGATAAACGGCAGGCCGAGGGTAATATTGACCGCCCGACCAAATCCCTGAAACTTGAGTACCGGTAAACCCTGATCGTGGTACATCGCCAGCACTGCATCGGCATGTTGCAGATATTTCGGTTGGAACAGGGTATCCGCAGGCAGCGGACCGGTCAGTTGTATGCCTTGCTGACGAAGTTCATTCAATGCCGGGATGATCGTATCTATCTCTTCCCGCCCCATGTGGCCGCCTTCTCCCGCATGAGGATTCAGTCCGCAGACAAAAATATGCGGCTGGGCAATGGCAAACTTATTTCTGAGATCCTGATGCAGGATCGTGATCACTTCATGCAGACAATCACGGGTAACGGCGGCGGCAACATCTTTTAACGGCAGATGGGTGGTGGCCAGAGCCACACGGAGCTGCTCAGTCGCCAACATCATCACCACGCGCTGAGCACCTGCACGATCGGCAAAAAATTCGGTATGGCCGGTAAACGGAATGCCCGCGTCGTTAATCACGCCTTTGTGCACGGGGCCGGTAATTAAGGCCGAAAACTCCCCGGATAAGCACCCGTCACAGGCGCGGGCCAGGGTTTCCAGCACGTAGTTGCTGTTGGCGACGCATAGCGTGCCTGGCGTGACCGGCTGCGGTAGCTCAACGGGAAGGACGGTAAGCGTGCCGGCCTGTTGCGGTTCGGCTGTGCGGGCGGGATCGTAAACGCGCAACGTCAACGGCAACCCCAGCTGTGCGGCACGTTGCAGCAACAGCTGAGGGGACGCACAGACAACCAGTTCAACGGGCCAGGCCTGCTGGGCCAGTTGAACGGCAAGATCGGGACCAATCCCGGCGGGTTCGCCGGGCGTGATCACCACACGAAAATCACTGCGCATTGTTATCCAGAATTTTCACGTAAGCCCCGGCGCGCTGTTCCTGCATCCAGGTCTGCGCTTCTTCCGCAAACTTACGGTTAAACAGCATGCGATAGGCGCGCTCTTTCTGGGCCGCATCGGTTTTATCAACCTGGCGAGTATCCAGCAGTTGAATCAGGTGCCAACCAAAAGAGGAGTGAACCGGCTGGCTGGTTTCGCCTTTTTTCAGACGTAGCAACGCATCGCGGAAAGCCGGATCGTACGCTTCTGGTGAGGTCCAGCCCAGATCGCCACCCTGATTCGCGGAACCTGGATCGTCAGAGAATTGCTTGGCTGCCGCGGCAAAGGTGGTTTTACCACTGCGAATATCGGCAGCAATCTGCTCCAGCCTGGCGCGAGCCTGATCGTCGGTCATGATCGGAGAAGGCTTCAACAGAATGTGACGCGCATGTACTTCGGTCACAGAGACGTTTTTGCTCTCGCCGCGCAGGTCGTTCACTTTCAAAATATGGAAACCTACACCTGAGCGGATAGGGCCAACAATGTCGCCTTTCTTCGCCGTGGTCAGCGCCTGAGCAAACAGGGTAGGCAGCTCTTCGATTTTCGCCCAGCCCATATTACCGCCTTTCAGCGCCTGAGAGTCGGCGGAGTAGGTTACGGCCAGCTTGCCAAAGTCCGCACCACCTTTCAGTTCAGTCATCAGCTGTTTTGCCAGCTTTTCCTGATCGTCAACCTGCTGCTGCGTCGGGTTTTCCGGCAGTGGCAGCAGAATGTGACTGATGTTCATTTCCGTGCCCTGGGTGTTCTGCGCGCCAACCTGCTGCGCCAGCGTATCCACTTCCTGCGGCAGGATCGTGACCCGACGGCGTACTTCATTATTGCGCACTTCCGAGATCAGCATCTCTTTACGAATCTGAGCCCGATAGGTGTTGTAGTTCATTCCATCATAAGCCAGGCGGCTACGCAGTTGATCAACGCTCATGCGGTTTTGCGCGGCAATATTCTGGATAGCCTGATCCAGTTGCTGATCGCTGATTTGCAAACCGGCTTTATCGCCCAGTTGCATAATAATCGCGTCCATGATCTCACGTTCGAGGATCTGATGGCGCAACGTTTTGTCATCGGGCAACTGCTGACCTGCTTGCTTCGCCTGAGATTTAACGGTGCTCATCATGCTGTCCACATCACTCTCCAGGACCACACCGTTATTCACTACAGCTGCAACTTTATCAACCACTTGTGGTGCTGCGAACACGGTGTTGGCACTTATCGCCACACCAAGAATCAGCATTCTCCAGTTCTTCATACTTTATCCATTATTGGTTCCGCACTGCGGGATTGCCTGTCAAACATCACAACATCAGAATGCATGCTGATAAGGGATGATTCCCTGAGCCAGCATCTGGCCGGTGCCCAGCCCATAATTTGAACTCAGGCCACGTAACTCAATGTTGAATGAGATTTGGTTGTCATACTTACTGTCGTTGTTTTCCCAACCGTTGATTTTGCGTTCATAGCCCAGACGAATCGCGTAGCAACATGAGCTGTACTGCAGACCCACCAACTGTGATGCAGGACGATTATTACGCGTATCATAGTAATACGCGCCAACCACCGACCAGGCGTCATGGATCGGCCAGCTCGCCGTCGTACCAACCTGCGAAATCCCGTTTTTATAAATCGGGTTATTCACCAGTGAACTGTTGTTCAGCGCAGAAGCAACATACTCCGGGCTACTGTAACGGTAGCTCAACTGCACCATACGGTCAGCGTCACGACGGTATTCCAGCACGGTATTACCCTGCGCGACGTTATTCAGGCGGGTATCGTATTGCAGCCCGCCACGCACGCCCCAACGATCGCTTATCTTCCAGTAGCTGTCACCTGCCCACAGGAGACTGCCTGTATCATCTTCTTTGTTGACCTGGTTAACGCCCGTACGAGAAGGCGTAAACGAATAGATTTGACCCACAGAAACGTTAAAACGTTCAACCAGATCGGTATCATAAATTCGCGTCGTCACACCGGTTGCAACCTGGTTGGCCGATGCGATGCGATCCAGACCGCTGTATGAGCGATCGCGGAACAGGCCGGTATAGTCGGTTTGCAACAGGGTGGAGTCGTAAGGATAGATATCACTCTGGTCACGATACGGGATATAGAGGTACTGAACACGGGGTTCCAGCGTCTGGGTATAACCCTGCGCCCAGTCCATATCACGGTCAAACACCATGCGACCGTCGACCTTAAACTGGGGCAAGGTGCGGTTGACGGAGTCTTTCAGCACACCACTCGTGGTGCTGCTCGGTGCAAAGTTAGTGTTGTAGTAATCAACATCTTTTTGCTGGTAGTGCGTCGCCAGAAACTTGGCTTCGGTATCCAGGCTGGCCCAGCCGTTTGATAACGGCAGATTGATGGTGGGCTCAACATGTAAACGTGTGGTTTCAGGGAAACTACTGTTTACGTTGGTGAACTTCACGGCCTGCGCATAAATATGGGTGTCAAACGGGCCGACATCGTTCTGATACCAGTTCACATCCAGTTGCGGGAAGGCGCGATAGACGTTGCTGTTGCTGGTATTACCAAAAATCTGGAAGTCTTTGGTCGACAGGGTTGCGTCCCAGTTGGTATCCGCGTAGCCCACGCTAAATTTCTGCGAGGCGTAACCGTCAGTCGAGGTGTAATAAGGTGAGGTCAGATCGTTGAAATAATACTGATCGCTGACTTTGGTGTAGTCAGCGCTAAAACGCCAGTGCTGGTCATAAACACCTGAATGGCGCCAGTAAAATAACCAGCGGTCGGAACTGTCGTCTTGGGCGATGCCGCGCGCGGCTTTATCGTTGTCGTACTGCTTATCCGATGCCAGATAGTCGAACTCAACGATGCCTGCACCCGCCTGGGTCAGGTAGCGGAATTCATTCTGCAATTGCAGCCCGCGCTTACTCATGTAATGCGGCGTAATGGTGGCATCCGCCTGCGGCGCGATATTCCAGTAATAGGGCAGAATGAATTCAAAACCGTTGCTGCTGCCGTATTTGGCGTTGGGGATCAGGAAGCCTGAACGGCGGCGGTCGCCCAGCGGCAGCTGCATATAGGGACTGTAGAACACGGGAACCGAACCGAGCTTAAAGCGCGCATTCCAGATTTCAGCAACCTCTTCCTGACGATCCTGAATAATCTCAGAACCAGCAACGCTCCAGCTGTTACTGCCAGGCAGACAGGAGGTGAAGGTTCCGTTTTCCATAATGGTGTAGCGGTTTTCTCCGCGCAGCTTCATTTGATCGCCAGTGCCTCGCCCCTGGCGGTCTACCATCTGATAATCGCCGTTCCAGACGTTCGTATCTTTGGTATTAAGATTTGACCAGGCTTTCGGACCTTTCAGGATGACCTGATTGTCATCGTAGTGCACATTACCTAGCGCATCCACAGTACGGACGGGAACCGTCTGCCCTTCGGGCTGGCGTTGATGAAGCTGGACTTCGTCTGCCAGCATGCGGCTGTTGCCTTGCTTAACATCCACATCACCTGTGAATACCGCATCGTCAGGGTAGTTGCCTTTCAGTGAATCCGAGTGAATAGTAACGGGCAGCTGATTAGGATCGCCGTTAACCAGGGGACGATTGTAACTGGGTACGCCCAACATACACTGCGACATTAAATCGTCGGCGAAGGCTTGCTGGCTAATGGCTGCGCCGATCATGGTGGCCAGCAGAGTAGGTATATGTTTTTTCATACGCGGTATCGAAAATTCCATGAAAACTGGCATCATGCCGACAATCGGGTCAGAGACTAACGCACTGCCTGGCGTTGTGCCAGTGTTAATCCTTTTCTGTCCGCGCTGCCGTTAGGCGCTGAGATAAATGACAGGTATGATAATGCAATTTTCAGCCGTAAGCATGGCGAATTGAGGAGTTTATGCGCTACTGGGGAAAAGTTATAGGTTTAGTGCTTGGATTGCTGTCCGGCGCAGGCTTTTGGGGAATTGTAATTGGTCTGATCGTTGGGCATGGATTTGATAAGGTTCGCGGTGCGCAGAGCAAGGCTTACTTCTCAAATAATCAGACCCGGCAGTCACTGTTTTTCAGTACGACTTTTCAGGTCATGGGGCACTTAACCAAGTCCAAAGGGCGCGTAACCGAAGCGGATATCCAGATTGCCTCGCTGTTTATGGATCGCATGCAGTTGCACGGAGAGGCCCGAACGGCTGCTCAGCGTGCTTTTCGTGAAGGCAAACAGGGCGAGTATCCGTTACGTAATAAATTGCGTGAATTACGCAGCGCCTGCTTCGGCCGTTTTGATCTGATTAGGATGTTTCTGGAAATTCAGATTCAGGCGGCCTTTGCCGATGGCTCACTGCATCCCAATGAACGTCAGGTGCTGTATGTGATTGGTGAAGAACTGGGGATTTCACGCAGCCAGTTCGACCAGTTTCTGCGCATGATGGAAGGGGGCCAGCAGTTCGGTGGCGGCCGCAGCTACTCGCAACAGGGTGGCTTTCAACAGGCGCAACGTGGCCCGACGCTCTCGGATGCCTGCAATGTGTTGGGCGTGAAAACGACGGATGATGCCACCACCATTAAACGCGCCTATCGCAAGCTGATGAGTGAACATCACCCGGATAAGCTGGTGGCGAAAGGCCTGCCGCCAGAAATGATGGAAATGGCCAAACAGAAAGCGCAGGACATTCAGTCAGCTTACGATCTGATTCGCAAAGAAAAAGGGTTTAAGTAAGCGGTTGATGCGCGCCCGGGCGAATGGCCAGGGCGCGCGAATACCCGGCATGACGCGCGGGTTAAAAATCGGCAGGCTGCCTGAAGGTCATGGCATTACCAAACGCTGGGTGCGTAATGGTTAATGATTCGGCATGCAGCAGAAGGCGCTCTGCCATGGCTTTTGCTTCCGGATGGGCATAAAAACCGTCCCCCAGAATCGGATGGCCCAGCGCCAGCATATGCACGCGCAGCTGGTGCGACCGCCCGGTAATCGGCTTCAGTACAACGCGGGCGCTGTTATCTTCGCGATATTCAATCACCTGATAGTCGGTTTGTGCCGACTTGCCGGTCTCGAAACACACTTTTTGTTTCGGGCGATTTGGCCAGTCGCAAATCAGCGGTAAATCCACCACGCCTTTCTCGTTGGCCGGATGGCCCCAGATCCGGGCCACATAGGTCTTCGCGGGTTCGCGCTCGCGAAACTGGCGTTTAAGCTCGCGTTCGGCGGCTTTTGTCAGGGCAACCACTATCACGCCGCTGGTCGCCATATCCAGCCGGTGCACGGACTCAGCCTCGGGATAATCGCGTTGAATCCGCGTCATCACGCTGTCTTTGTGCTCTTCAAGCCGGCCGGGTACCGAAAGCAGGCCGCTGGGCTTATTCACCACCATGATGTGGGCATCCTGATACAGGATGTGCAGCCAGGGCTCCTGCGGCGGATTATAGGGTTCCATAGGTTATTCCAAAAAAGAGGGCCTTGCGGCCCTGAACTTATTGATGCGTAACCACAATCAGACGCAGCGCGTCCAGTCGCCAGTTGGCCTCATCCAGACTCTCCAGCACCTGCTGGCGATTGCTTTCTAACGCCTCGACTTCATCGTCACGGATGTTGGGGTTCACGGCTCTCAGGGCTTCAAGACGGGATAACTCGGCCCCCAGCTTTTCGCCTGCCTCACGCCGCGCCGCGTCAATGACGGCGCGCGCTTCACTGACGACTTCTTTTTCGGCCAGCGTAAGAATCGCGTGAACATCCTGCTGTACGGCATTCACCAGCTTACTGCCGGTATGGCGGTTAACCGCATTCAACTGACGGTTGAAACTCTCGAACTCCACTTTACCGGCCAGATTCGTACCGTTGCGATCTAACAGCAGACGCACGGGCGTTGGCGGCAGGAAACGGGTGAGTTGCAGATGTTTCGGCGCCTGCGCTTCCACCACATAGATCATTTCGACCAACAGCGTTCCCACGGGTAAGGCCTTATTCTTCAGCAATGACAGCGCACAGCTCCCGGTATCACCTGACAGGATCAGATCCAACCCATTACGGATTAACGGATGTTCCCAGGTGATAAACTGCGTATCTTCACGCGAAAGGGCCTGATCGCGATTGAAGGTGATCGTGCAACCATCTTCTGGCAGGCCCGGAAAATCCGGCACCAGCATATGATCCGATGGCGTCAGCACTATCAGGTTATCGCTGCGGTCTTCCTGATTGATTCCCACGATGTCGAACAGGTTGAGGGCAAAGTTAACCAGCTCAGTATCATTGTCCTGCTCGGCGATGGTATTCGCCAGCGCCTGAGCGGCGTCGCCACCGTTAGAGTTCAGTTCCAGCAGACGATCGCGGCCCTGTTCCAACTGGGATTTCAGCGCGTCATGCTGCTTGCGGCATTCAATGATGAAATCATCAAAACCGTCGCTGTTTTCCGGCGCAGCCAGATAGTTGATCAGCTCTGCGTGAACGCTGTCATAGATTGCTCTGCCGGTCGGACAGGTGTGCTCAAACGCATCCAGCCCTTCGTGATACCAGCGCAGCAGCACGGCCTGCGCCGTTTTCTCCAGCCACGGCACCAGAATCTGGATATCGTGTGCCTGACCAATACGATCCAGACGACCAATACGCTGTTCCAGCAGATCCGGGTTAAACGGCAGATCGAACATGACCAGACGGCTGGCGAACTGGAAGTTACGGCCTTCGGAGCCAATTTCGGAACACAGCAGCACTTGCGCACCGTTCTCGTCTGAAGCAAACCAGGCAGCGGCCCGATCGCGTTCAATAATCGACAAGCCTTCGTGGAACACCGCAGCGCGAATCCCTTCCCGTTCACGCAAGACCTGTTCCAACTGCAGCGCCGTCGCGGCCTGAGCGCAGATCACCAGCACCTTCTCTTTACGGTTACTGGTGAGATAACCCATAAGCCATTCAACGCGTGGATCGAAGTTCCACCAGGTGCCGGTATCGCCTTCGAATTCCTGATAAATCTGCTCCGGGTAAAGCAGGTCGCGCGCACGCGCCTCTGCGCTTTTGCGCGTTCCCATAATACCGGACACTTTAATGGCGGTTTGATACTGCGCAGGCAGCGGCAGACGGATCTGGTGCAGCTCACGTTTAGGGAAGCCTTTCACACCGTTCCGCGTATTACGAAACAGAACGCGGCTGGTGCCGTGGCGATCCATCAGCATAGAAATGAGTTCTTTGCGCGCGTCCTGCTTGCCTTCACGGTCGCTGTTTGCCACCTGCAGCAGCGGTTCAATGTCCTGCTCGCCGACCAGCTCATTGATCATATTCATCTCGCTTTGGGAGATGGCATGATCGGCCAGCAGCGAGGTGACCGCGTCCGCAATCGGACGGAAGTGCTGCTGCTCTTCAACGAAGGCGGCAAAATCATGAAAACGATTAGGATCGAGCAGGCGCAGACGCGCAAAGTGGCTCTCCATGCCCAACTGTTCTGGCGTTGCCGTCAGTAACAGGACGCCCGGCGTTTTTTCGGCCAGTTTTTCGATAACCTGATATTCACGGCTGGGTTCGCCTTCGGACCAGGCCAGGTGATGAGCTTCATCGACCACCATTAAATCCCAGTCAGCCTCCGCCAGCTTATCCAGACGCTGCTTATTACGACGGACAAAGTCCAGCGAGCAGATAATCAACTGCTCGGTGTCAAAGGCATTATCACTGTCATGCTGTGCTTCGGCATAGCGATCGTCATCGAACAGGGCAAAGCGCAGGTTGAAGCGGCGCAGCATTTCTACCAGCCACTGATGTTGCAGGGTTTCCGGCACCACAATAAGCACGCGCTCAGCCCGGCCCGCTAACAGTTGCTGCTGGATAATCATGCCGGCTTCAATGGTTTTACCTAAGCCCACTTCATCCGCCAGCAGAACGCGCGGCGCATGGCGACGACCCACATCGTGGGCAATGTGCAGCTGGTGTGGAATCAGGTTGGTGCGCATGCCGCGCAGGCCACTGACAGGCAGACGATACTGCTCACTTTGGTATTTACGTGCACGAAAACGCAGGGCGAAGCGATCCATACGATCAAGCTGGCCTGCGAATAACCGGTCCTGAGGCTTACTGAACACCAGTTTGCTGTCGAGCATCACTTCGCGCAGCATAACGTCGGTTTCCTGGGTATCAAGGCGCGTACCGATATAGGTTATCAGGTCATTGTCATTGCGGACTTCATCGACCTGCATCTGCCAGCCTTCGTGGCTGGTAACGGTATCACCCGGATTAAAAATCACGCGAGTGACCGGCGAGTCGTTGCGAGCGTAGAGGCGATTTTCCCCTGTGGCCGGAAAAATCAACGTGATCATGCGAGTATCAATCGCCACCACGGTGCCTAATCCCAGTTCACTTTCTGTATCACTGATCCAACGCTGACCTAATGTAAAAACCATATAATTTTTGCTCGAATTTTTAACGTTTTTGAAGGTGTTCCCCATTCTCAGGCAATAGCATGTCAACCAGGCAAAAGGGCCTGGTACGTCATTTCAGAGCAGTGAGTTTTGAGGAAGGGCATTATGGTACTGGATGGCAGGGCATTCGTCACCTGTCAAAAAAGCCCTAACTGCCCGGTAATGAGTGTAGCAAAGTCACCCTCGACGAAGGGCAGAATGCCTTCGGCTACGGGTTGCAGCTGTTTTGTGACGTAATGATCGTAGTCCAGCGGCGTGGTTCGGGCCTCCACGGGCTCAGGACCGCCGGTGGCAATCACATAGCGAATGCGGCCGCCGGTCTGGTATTGCAGCGGCCTGCCCAGTTTACGGTTCTGTTCATCAGCCAGGCGGGCGGCGCGAACGTGCGGCGGCACGTTTCGTTCATACTCGTTCAGCGGGCGGCGCAGGCGCTTTTTGTAAATCAGCTGATCGTCCAGCTCGCCCGCCAGTAATTGCGCCACCGTAGTGCGGACATACTCCTCCCAAGGCTGGCGATGAAATATCCGGCTGTAAAGCGCCTGCTGAAACTGCTGCGCCAGCGGCGTCCAGTCGGTACGTACCGATTCCAGCCCTTTAAACACCATACGTTCACCTTCGGCCTCCCGAATTAAGCCGGCATAACGTTTCTTACTGCCCTGTTCGGCACCGCGAATGGTGGGCATCAGGAAGCGGCAAAAGTGATTTTCATACTCCAGCTCCAGTGCGCTGGTCAGGCCGTATTGCTGTTGCAGATGCGTGCGCCACCAGTGATTAACCTTCACCGCCAGCGAGCGGCCAATGGCTTCTGCATCGGCTTCACTGTGGGCGGATTTGAGCCAGACAAAAGTTGAGTCGGTATCGCCATAAATCACATCATAGCCTTCGGCTTCAATGAGTTCGCGGGTTTGCTGCATGATGGCGTGACCGCGCAGGGTGATGGAGGAAGCCAGCCGTGGGTCAAAAAAGCGACAGGCGCTGGTGCCCAGCACGCCGTAAAACGCATTCATGATGATTTTCAGCGCTTGCGACAGCGGTTTATTACCCTGCTGTTTTGCGGTTTCACGTCCCTGCCAAATCTGTTCAACGATAGCCGGCAGGCAGTGCGTTGTGCGGGAGAAGCGTGCCTCGCGGAAACCGGTGACGGAGTCAGCGTCAGCAGGGTGCGCCAGGCCGTCAATCAGGCCGACGGGATCGATTAGAAAAGTGCGGATAATCGACGGGTACAGGCTTTTATAATCCAGCACCAGCACCGAATCATACAGGCCGGGACGGGAATCCATTACGTAACCACCGGGGCTGGCCTCTGGTGCAACATCGCCAGGATTAGGCGCAACAAAGCCGACCCGATGCATGCGGGGGATATACAGATGACTGAAGGCGGCGACGGAGCCGCCGTGGCGATCGACTGCCAGCCCGTTGACGGCTGCGCGCTCCAGCAAAAATGGCATAATCTCGGTTTTGTGGAAGATGCGCGTCACCAGCTCGCAGTCTTTCAGGTTATAGCGCGCCAGCGCCGGTTTATCGTTGGCAAAACGCCAGTTGATCTCTTCCATGCGCTGCCACGGATTATCAATGGCTTTGCCTTCACCAAGCAGCTGCTGCGAGACGGCCTCCAGACTAAAGGAGGGAAAGTCCCAGAAGGCGGATTTCAGCGCATCAATGCCATCGATAATCAGGCGTCCGCTGGCCTGGGCAAAAAAAACGCCGGGTTTAAAACCGTGTTCTCGCCACTCCAGCACGGCCTGCTGTCGGCCAAGACGCAATGGAATGCCGTAGCGGTCGGCGTGTTTTTGCAGCACACGCAGGTCAAACTGCACCACGTTCCAGCCGATGATCACATCCGGGTCGTTGTCGGCAAACCAGCGATTAAGCGCGTCCAGCAACTGCGGGCGGCTTTCAAGGTAGATGAGTTCGAAATCCAGTGCGCTGGCATCACCGTTAGGCGGCCCCAGCATGTAAACCTGGCGCTGACCGCAGCCCTCCAGGCCGATGCAGTAAAGCTCCCCGTGCTGAGTGGTTTCGATATCCAGCGATACCCACTTTAGCGGCGGGCGGTAATCAGGATGAGGTTTAAGACGAGCGTTAACCACCGAATCGCCCTGAATATCTCCATCGAACCACACGGGCGCGGTGATAAACCGTTCCATCAAGTAGCGCTCGGGGGGACGGATATCGGATTCATAGAGAGGAATACCGTTTTCACGCAGTTTTTTTTCAATCCACTGCAACTGACGGTGCTGGCGGCAGTAAAGGCCAAATACCGGACGGCGGCGAAAATCTTTTAACTGCAAAGGTTGGATGCGCAGCTGACGCTCGTCCTGCAACAGCGATTCCACCTGGGCCTGATATTCAACGGGAATAAAGGTTACCGATTCCTGCGCGGGCAGCACGACGCGCTGAGCACCTGAATCGGTGGCCAGCCAGAGCGTAATTTCAGTGCCTTGCGGCGTATCGCGCCAGTGACGGCTGAGCAGAAACCCTGCGCGGGGCTTATTCACGTATTCTCCAGGCAGACAGCGAGTCGGAAGTGTAGGTTAAAAAGTATAACATGGATATTTATACAGTGTCTGCCGGTGCGTTTTGTCAATATTGACCTACAATTCTTGCCTTGACGCTGTGATGTCTGCTCTGGACAATCCAGCCTTCTGCTTTTTCTGAGGATTGATATGGAAGCCTGGGTTGAACACCTGATTACACAGTCGCTGGAGTGGGCGCTGTTTGCCGTGGCGCTGGTGACATTTCTGGAGTCATTAGCGTTCGTGGGGCTGTTACTCCCTGGAACCGTGATGATGGCAAGCCTGGGCGCGCTGGTCGGTAGTGGGCAGATAGGATTGTATCCGGCCTGGGCGGCGGGCTTCGTCGGCTGCCTGTTGGGCGACTGGGTATCTTATGGCATTGGCTGGAAATTTCAGGGGCCGCTCCATCGCTGGAAATACCTGCAAAAGTACAAAGGGTTACTGGATAAGACCGAACATGCGCTGTATCAGCACAGCATGTTTACGATTCTGGTCGGGCGCTTTGTGGGACCAACCCGACCGTTAATCCCGCTGGTGGCGGGCATGCTGGAACTGCCGGTGCGTAAGTTTCTGCCCCCCAACCTGATCGGCTGCATTTTATGGCCACCGCTCTATTTATTGCCGGGTATTCTGGCAGGCGTCGCGATTGATGTACCGAAAGAAGCCAGGGGCGGTCATTTCATCTGGCTGTTATTGGGCGTTGCTATTCTGGTGTGGCTGGGATGCTGGCTGTGCTGGCGCTGGTGGCGCAGCGGTAAAACCCGCGACTGGGCGACGGCGTATTTGCCGCCGCAACGCCTGCGCTGGCTGGCACCGCTGAGTTTTGTCGTCGCCGTTGCAGCCTTTATCGGCATCCAGTTTCACCCGATGATGCCGATTTTCCGCCACCTTTTGTGGCAGGTCTTTATTGGCTAACGAAGCGGGATGCCGAGCACATCGGCTTCCCGTATTTCGCCTGATAACAGTCTGTCCGTCGCGCCATCCCAGTAAACCCGTCCGTCCACCACGACAACACTGCGTGGCGCAATCTGCTGCGCATCTTCAAGGCTGTGCGACACCATCAGCAACGTAATCGCGCGGGTTTCGCAGACGGTACGCACCAGATGAAGCATCTCACCGCGCAGGGCCGGGTCAAGCGCCGAAAAAGGTTCATCCAGCAGCAGCAGCGGGCGATCGCGGAGTAAACAGCGCGCCAGCGCAACGCGCTGGCGTTGTCCACCCGAGAGCTGACCCGGCAGGCGCGTCAGCATATCGCTTAACCCCACCTGGTGGGCGATAGCCGCGACCTGCTGAAGTTGCACTGAATTAAGCTTCAATCCTGGATGTAAGCCCAGCCCCAGATTTTGTTCAACGTTAAGATGTGGAAACAGGTTGTTTTCCTGAAACAGCATCGACACCGGTCGCTGAGCGGGTACGCTGTGGGTGTGATCGACACCGTCGATCGTCAGACTGCCCTGGCTGACAGGCAGAAAGCCGGCTATCAGATTTAACAGCGTGCTTTTACCCGCGCCGCTGGGGCCGAGAATAGCCAGCCGTTCGCCGCGAACGGCGTTCAGAGAAAAACGCATCGGCAAATGCTGATACAGGTAAGTCAGATTATTCAGTGTCAGCATGGCGACCCGGTAATTTTTCCATCAGAGTGAACAGAGACAGGCAGAGTAACAGCAGTATCAGCGCAGTCACGGCCCCATCTGCGCCGCGATAGGAACCTATCTGCTGATAAAGGTAGAACGGCAGCGTGCGGAAATCCGCGTTGCCAAACAGCGCGACAATGCCGAAGTCACCAATTGACAGGATGCAGGCAAATGCCAGCGCCTGCGCCAGTGGACGCTTTAGTGCTCGCCGTTCAATCAGCCACAGACGGTTCCAGCCGCTGATGCCCAGTGCGCCGCACAGGCGGGTGTAACGTTCAGCGATATCTCGCATGGGGTTTTCCAGCACTTTCAGCGCGTAGGGAATGGCGATTAACGCATTGGCAAAAATGACCACGCCATCCGGGGCGTCGGGCAAACCGACCGTCGCGTTCAGCAGCAGGAAAAAGCCGGTTGCCAGTACAATACCGGGCATCGCCAGAATCAACATACCGCTGCTGTCCATGGCTTGTGCGGCGACATTACGCTGCCGCAGGCGCAGCTCCCGGCTGCTCCACAGCAACATCGTGGTCAGCACCACACATAACAGCCCGGCACCGAGCGCGATCCGCAACGAGGTCAGGGTGGCCTGCCACAGGGCCGGTTGCTGTAACGCGCCCTGAATCCCGCCCTCCAGACCATTCACAATCACCGCCAGCAGCGGAGGCAGCAGCAGCAGCAGCGCGAAAACAATCATCACGGCGTCACTGACGCGTGACAGCGTGGAGTCCTGAGGATCGCGCCAGCCCTGCAGCTGTGGACTGCCAGCCGGAATGGCTTTACTGAAGCGTTGGCTGAGGAGCACCAGCATCAGGCAACAGCAGAGCTGAATAAGCGCCAGCAATGCAGCCCGGCCAGGATCGTAGTCATAACTTAACGCCTGGAAGATGGCCAGTTCGACAGTGGTTGCCTGGGGGCCACCGCCCAACGAGAGTACGGTGGCAAAACTGGCAAAGCAGAGCATGAAGATCAGTGCGCCCGTGGGCAGCAGCTGGCGGCGCAGCCAGGGCCACTCAAGCAGCCGGAACTGATGCCAGCCACGTATGTTCAACTGGGCAGCCAGCTGCCGCTGTTCGGCAGGAATGCTTTCCAGTGACTGAAGCATCAGGCGCGTAGCCAACGGCAGATTAAAAAATACGTGCGCCAGTAAAATGCCCTGCAGCCCGTAAGGTGAGAAGTGATAGTCCACACCAAGCCATGCGCAAAGCTGTGCCAGCCAGCCCACCCGACCATAAACGGTAAGCAGGCCAAACACCGCGACCAGCACGGGCAGTACCAGGGTCATAGCGCACAGGCGCAGCAACCACTGGCGGCCAGGAAAGCGGCGTCGATAAAGGGCGCGGGATAGCGGAATGGCCGGAAGCAGAGAGAGCAGGGCAGAGAGCAGGGCCTGACCCAATGAAAAGACCATCACATGGTGCAGATAATCATCCTGCAGTACCTTCAGCCAGTCGGTCGCCGGTGCCGCCATCCACAATGACGCAAATGCCAACAGCGCCACGCTGCAAAGCAGTAGCGTGGCGAGGGAACCCGGAATCAGCCAGCACGGAATTAATGGCTGACGGCGCGTTGCCATTGGCTAACCCATTGCGAACGGTGGCTGGCGACCTCTTCGGGCGAGAACTGTAATGCGGTTTTTGGCACGCTGAGAGAGGCAAAGCCAGCAGGCAGGTCGGTTTTGATCACGGGATACATCCAGTTGCCGGTCGGAATGGTGTTCTGGAAAGCAGGCGTCACCATAAATTGCATAAACTGCTGCGCCAGTTTTGGCTGTTTACTGTTGGCCAGTCTGGCCGCCACTTCTACCTGCAGATAATGGCCTTCGGCAAACGGCGCAGCGGCATAGTTATCTTTTTTCTCTTTGATGATGTGGTAAGCCGGCGATGTGGTATAGCTCAGCACCAGATCGCTTTCGCCTTTCAGGAACAGACCATAGGCTTCACTCCAGCCCTTGGTGACCGTGACGGTTTTTTTCGCCAGCTTTTGCCAGGCTTCAGGGGCCTTATCGCCATAGACTTTTTGCATCCAGAGTAACAAGCCAAGGCCGGGCGTGCTGGTGCGCGGATCTTCATAAATCACGCGCCACTTCTCCGGGCTTTCCACCAGTTCTTTCAGGCTTGTAGGGGGATTCTTCAGGGTGTTTTTGTTATAGACGAACGCAAAGTAACCGTAATCGAAGGGCACAAAAGTGGTGTCTTTCCAGCCGTCTGGCAACTGCAGTTTGCTGGTATCCACGTCGCTTTTGGCGAAAAGGCCGGTTTGTGCCGCCGCCTGCACGAGATTGTTGTCCAGGCCTAATACCACATCGGCCTTGCTGTTTTTGCCTTCCATGCGCACGCGGTTCAGCAGGGATACCCCGTCTTCCAGGGCAACAAATTTCAGTTCGCAATCGCACTGGGCTTCAAACGCTTTTTTTACAGCCGGGCCGGGGCCCCAGTCAGCGGAAAAGGAGTCGTAGGTGTAAACCGTCAGGACAGGTTTGGCGGCGAATACCGGGGTAGAAAGTAACAGCAGCACGGGCAGGACGTTTTTTAACACTTTGCGCTCCTAATGGCGGCAGGGTTGAGTCGCAAAGGATCTGAGCAAAGTAGCCTCTCAAATCCCTACGTCGGTATTAACCGATTCAGGTTCGACGGGTATTTCTCAGCGCTCTGACACTGTGGAAAGAGGCACCCCGTTGAGAACGTGACATTCTAGTCATTTAACGGTCAGGGGGGAAGGCTCACAGCGTGGGCGGGGCAAACCAGGCGGATTTAAAATCAAACCAGCCCAGCGTATTCATTCGGACGCCGCGCATGCTTCGCTGGCCCTCCAGCAGTAGCCAGTGGTGAAACAACGGATGGAGCCAGTTATTCTCAACCAGGTGTTTACCCCATTCGGCAAGGGGAAGCGTTTTTCCCCGCCAGCGCGCGGCATCCTGCTGCCAGTTAACCGGCAGGCAGTGCTGCATTAACGGCGTTTCGTATAACAACGCAAACAGTGAATACTCAAGTGGCAGAGTAAAATTGACGCTGCCCAGCCAGATATCGCTTTCACCCTCGCCCTGATGCCAGCTCTCGTAACTGACCTCTCGGGTTTCCAAAGCAACGCCATGTTCTGCCAGCAGTGGACGCAGGGCATCCGTAATGCTGACATGCTCAATATGCTGATTATACCAGGTCAGCGTCAGCGTCGTGAGGCCGGCAGGTTTTTCCACCGGGGTCAGATCGCGGCGATGGTGCCAGCGGGGCAGCAGGCCGTAAGCCGGGAACCAGTAGCGCTGATAACCCATGCCCGCCTTATTAAGGAGTGCAATCGGATTAAGCAGGTAGCTTACCCAGCGCCGGATGTCCCGATCGGCAGCTTTTTCTGAACGCTGATCGAACAGTAAATAGTAGCAACCCTCTTCGAGGCGGCTCTCTTCCTGTTTCTCATCGGCATTTTCGCCCTGCAGACGAACGCCGGCATACACCAGCTCGTCGCTGATCTCGGGCAGGACCCAAACCGACACGTCATCGATCAACGCGCGATAGCCAAAATAATCATCAAACGCTTCGATCTTCAGCTGGCTTTGCTGATTGCGTATCACCCGATAGGGGCCAGTTCCCACAGGCTGGCGGGCAAAATCGCGGATTTCAGGCCATTCACGCGGCAGAATCATGGCGCTGACGCTACCCAGTAGCCAGGGCAGCCAGCTGTCGGGCTGGTCTAAATAAATATCCAGCGTCCAGGGAGCAGGGGAATCGATCCGGTGGATATGGGAAAACAGAGGATGCTGGCGCTGACGTTCAAGACTGGCGATAACGTCGGCCATGTCCAGTTCCCGGCCATGGTGAAAACGGATGGCCGGCCGTATATAGAAGCGCCAGTGACGATCCGAGCTCTGCTGCCAGTGATGGGCGATATCGGCTTCGATTTCCCCCTTTTCCTCATTTATACGGGTCAGGCCGCTAAAGATCTGGCGGGCAATATGGGTTTCGGAACGGCGCAGTGGCGATCCGGGCAACAGATTGAGCAGAGGACGGTAGTAAAGGACGCGCAAAATATGTTTGCCCTGGCGAAAACTGCGCCCCAGGTGCGCGCTAATCATCTGCCTGACCTGGTTTTTATCCCCCACCAGTTGAACTAACTGATCGATACGATCCTGCTCTAGCAGGTCTTCGGCTCGCTGCTGCTGCAGTGCCAGCCCGGTATAGCAGAAGGTGAGCAGGGAGCGTTTTCCCCGTCCGGCTTCGGCCTGCCAGGTCAGCCAGCCAGCCTCCTGCATTCTGTTTAGCAGGTTTCGCATATGGCGACGCGAACAGTGCAGCAAATCAGCCAGTTCGCCCAGGGTTGTTTCCTGCGATTGCCCCTGGCAACTTTGCCACAGACGAATGAACTGCTGCTTCAGACGTGATGAAGACATAAAAGAGGAACTCCCTGAGAAACGTGCTCTGTTTTTCTTACCTCATTTTAGAGGCAAGCTTTCCTGTAATGGAAGAGCGGGAGGCATTCAGTCATGAATGGCGCTCTGACATGGACTGGCAGCGATGTCTGTCCCTTCTGAGTCGTGTGTTACCATTTCGCCAGCAGCGTTTATTCTGCTGGCTTTTTTCGCTTAGGGTAACGGTTCTTTGCCGGAGACGGGCGTCAGCACCTTATTCATATTGATGCCCGTCACCTGAAAACCGGCGGTGTCGTAAAGCTGACGTGCAGAGGGATTATCTGCCGCGACGCGCAGCCTGATTTGCGTGAAACCCTGCTCAATGAGCCGCTTTTCTAACGCCGCCATGGACGCCCGGCCGAGGCCTTGTCCGCGGAAGGCCGGGAACAGGTAAAAGTCATTGATAAAGACGGATCCAAACGCCAGGTCCGGTTTGTACCACAGGTAACCGACAGGTTGTGCGTTATCCTTACTGGTGTCAGTGATAGACAAAATAACGTGCCCGGTCGTTTTTTCGCCGTCAGGGAAGCTGGACAGGATAGTCTGACGAGCCTGTCGCAGCGCATCCTCTTGTGAAATGCGGTCATTGCTGACTATCTCTGCGGCATAATCAGCAATGAAATAATCTGTAAACGCAGTGAATTCGTCAGCGGTTAGCGGCCTGAAAGTAATCATGTCTCGTTCTCGTGGTGAAGGTGGCAGTCATAAAACAGTGTACTGGCGATGAAACGCGAGGCAATTTTGTTGATGATTACCTACTAAAAACCTTATCCGGGCAGCCTGAGCCGCGCCACCAGGTACGAAAGGTTTCGCAGGCAGAAGGCCATAAGAAAGCGGCAACACGCGCGGTATAACCTGACATGCAGTAGGCTATGAGCATCATCCGTTTGTTATTTTACGTTGAGTATAATCAGGCAAAATGAAGGGCTGACGCCCATCAGTCATGCAACCTGTTTATCACTTTCATCCTGTAAGGGACCTGGCATGAAATCGTTGTTCACGCTCTTCAAGCGCTTTAATCCTGTCTTTTTTGCCTTTATGGTAACCGCTTTTATCCTCGGTATTGCCGGTGCTTTGCAGGCACCCACGCTAAGCCTGTTTTTATCACGGGAAGTGCAGGTGCCGCCGCTGTGGGTAGGACTGTTTTTTACCATCAATGCCATTGCAGGCATTGTGGTGAGCATGATGATCGCAAAGCGCTCCGACAGCGTCGGCGATCGACGTAATATCATTTTACTGTGCTGCATCCTTGCCCTGGCAAACGCCATACTGTTCGCGTTTACCCGCCATTATCTGACGCTGATAACCTTAGGTGTGCTGCTCTCATCGCTGGCGAATGTCGCCATGCCACAGCTCTTTGCGCTGGCGCGAGAATATGCCGACAGTGCTTCGCGCGAAGTGGTGATGTTCAGCTCCATTATGCGTGCGCAGGTGTCGCTGGCATGGGTGATTGGGCCACCTTTGTCGTTTGCGCTGGCGCTGAATTTTGGTTTCGTGACGCTGTTCAGTGTGGCGGCCGGGCTGTTTTTTATCTGTTTTCTGCTGGTCTGGTTCACGTTGCCCTCGGTGCCGCGCACCGCTTCCCTGATGCAGTCGGGCGGTATTCCTCTGAGCGGCTGGCGTATTCGTGACGTGCGCGTCCTGTTTGCTGCATCGACCCTGATGTGGACCTGCAACACCATGTACATCATCGACATGCCGTTGTGGATCAGCAATGATTTAGGCTTGCCCGAAAACCTTGCCGGTCTCTTAATGGGCACGGCCGCCGGGCTGGAAATCCCGGTCATGATCCTGGCGGGCTTCTATGCCAAACGCTGGGGCAAACGCAATATGATGGTGGCAGCGGTTGCCTCAGCCGTGGTGTTTTACAGCGGACTGATTCTGTTTCACAGCCATCTGGCATTGCTGATCCTGCAGGTGTTTAACGCCCTGTTTATCGGCGTAGTCGCGGGCATCGGGATGTTGTGGTTTCAGGATCTGATGCCCGGACGGGCTGGGGCGGCCACAACCCTGTTTACCAACAGCATTTCGACCGGCATTATCCTGGCGGGGTTATTTCAGGGCATGCTGGTTGAACATTTTGGTCACGGCAGCGTGTACTGGGTAATTGCCGCGATTGCTGTGCTGACGCTGGTGATGATCAGAAAAGTTAAAGACATTTAATACGCGCGTTCCCCCGGAATAACAGTGCCGGGGGAACGGTACTTTAAAGAACAATCCGCTTAATATCGCCTATGATAAAGGTATAGGCGACTAAGCCAATAACCGCCGTGATGCCGATATACACTAACGCATAAAAAAAGCTGCTCGTCATTGAAATAATAATGCCAATAATCAGGGGGGCCAAAATCGAGGCCATATTGGCGCAAAAGTTAAATATACCGCCAGTGAGACCTGCCATTGAAGCAGGTGCAATATCCGCGATAATTGTCCAGCCCAATCCAACCATGCCTTGACCAAAAAAGGCAATGGACATAATAATGATCACGGCGCTATCTGAACTCATCCAGTTAGCAGCAATGATCATGCCGGAAAGAATTAAGCCGCTAATGACTGGGAGTTTTCGGCTCAGATTAATGGAACCCGTTTTACTTAATAATTTATCAGACAGCCAACCGCCAAAGAAAACGCCTACTGCGGCAGCCATAAATGGCCACACTGAGAAAAAACCCACCTGAAGCCATTCAAGTTGCCGTTCTTTCGCTAAATAGGTGGGGAACCATGTCAGGAAAAAGACCAGTGTCGTATTTCCAGCGAATTGTCCGAGGCTGGCACCGATGATTTGCCGACAGCATATTAAACGTTTAGCATCGGGCCAGTTAAAAGGCGTGTTTTTGATTTTTTCGATAGGTTCATTGTTGAGAATATATTCAATTTCTTCCTTGTTGGCTTTTTTTGATACTTCAGGTTCATGATAAAAACGCCACCAAATAAACGTGAAAATAATACCGGCCCCGCCGGTGATCAAAAAAAGGCTGCGCCAGCTATGATGCTCCAGAATGATATAGAGTAAGGGCGAAAATGCCGCCAGGCCAATATATTCCCCGACAGAATAGGTTGCGGTGGCGCGAGCACGTTCATGACGAGGAAACCATTTTGCTACTACGCGGCTATTGACCGGAAAACACGGAGCTTCGCTTAGCCCCAGTCCCAGCCTCAGTAAGATCAATGATTTGAGTCCAAAAGTAAAGGTTTGCAGTAGGGTGAAAATCGACCAAAACATAATAGAAAGCGCATAGGTCAGTTTATTACCAAAGCGATCTAAAAACATCCCACCAGGGATTTGTGCCAGCGTATACGTCCAGGCGAAAGCAGAAAAGGCAACGCCCATCATGGCAGGATCGATGTCAAGTTCACTGGTGATTTTTGGCGCAACGATGCCCAGGATTGTGCGATCAAGATAGTTAATCATTGTACCAATGGATATTAATAGCAGAATAACCATTCTGACTTTCGTGGGTTTCTTTTTCTGCATGTACCTGCCAGTCTGTTCCTCTTGGTATGACTTTTTCATGGTGTATTCCTGAAGTTTAAACTATTTTTTGATGTTTTTTTTACATTAAAAAATAGTCTGACATTGCTAATCTTTTTTGCTTGTTTATAGCATTTTTTTAGTGCCATTAATTTTGACCTGAGTACATAATTAGTTCTTTTGACGATGATAAAGTAGGGATAGATGATTTACTTTTTATTTAAAGGCAAATGCCATGAACCTGAAGCAACTTTATTATTTTAAACGCCTGTCAGAAACTGAGCATTACACAGAAGCAGCATCCAGCCTTTTTATCACCCAGCCATCGTTGAGTCATGCTATCGCAGAGTTAGAAAAGGAGTTAGGCGTATCACTCTTTTCCCGTCAGGGCAGAAATGTGAGGATTAGCGAAAGTGGTAAATGCTTTTTACCCTATGTTGAGACGGCACTTTCAGCATTGGAAAATGGCAAGGAGGTGCTAAAAAATAATCAATTTCTGTGCCGGGAAAATATCCGGATTGCGTTTATCTATACTATGGGGGAATATGTTGTTCCGCAAATTATCAACAAGTATTCCCAACACTTGTGTCATAACGATGTGACATTCTCTTTTAAACAGGGAACGTCAGTTGTGTTGTTGCAGTCACTAAAAGCGGATAAGGTTGATATGGTCATTTGTTCTCGCATTGGCGACGATCCTGATATTGAATTTATCCCGGTGATTGAACAAGAATTAGTGGTGGTGGCGGCGAAAGATCATCCGTTAGCGCGTTTATACGACAGTGAAGTTGATTTAGCGGAGACCATTCGTTATCCCTATGTCTATTTTTCAGAAAATAGTGGGCTACGTCCATTTATTGACGGAATCTTTCAACAGCAAAAGCTGTCACCGGACATTGCCTGCTATGTGGAAGAGGATTTGGCAATGGCCGGATTGGTCAGTATCGGTTATGGTATCGCCATCATGCCAAGGATTGCGGCACTCGCGTACTACAATATTCATATCCTGACGATCAAAAATTCGCTCCCACCCCGTTATATTTGTCTGGCGACGATTAAAACCAAAAAGCTTTCACCCGCTGTGCTTAGGCTAAAAAACTTTATTATCGCGAACAGCCAGGTCGCCCAGAAACATGCCCAAAGCACGGCTTTGGGCATGTCAGCATCTAAGAAAGCGTCTCCATCATCTCCCGCAACTGTGTAACGGCGATTTGCCCTGGTGCCGAGGACTGGCCCAGGGTGCCAAAAGTCATTGCGGAACCGAACAGGCGTCCGGTTACCCGACTGACACCGCCCATTTTTCCCATCGACATAGTGATAAGCGGCCGCGTTGCGTAGCACTCTTTCATTAACAGGGTGGCAGACAGCAGCGTCAGCACATCCTGTGGTGTCTGAGGCATTACGGCGATCTTCGGCAGGTCTGCACCTAAATCCTGCATGCGGCGCAGCCGGTAAATGATCTCTTCCTTCGCGGGTGTTTGGTGGAAATCATGATTACTCATAATGACCTTAACACCGACGTTATGGGCCTCGCTTACCAGCGAACGGATGCGTGACTCATCATTAAACAACTCAATATCAATCACATCAGCCAGTCCGCTTAAGGCGGCCGCACGGTTGAGCGCGAAGTATTCGTCATCACTGATTTCCGCCTCGCCGCCTTCTTTTTTACTGCGGAAGGTGAAGAGCAGCGGTGTTTCCCCCAGTTGCTGACGAATGTCGGCCAGCGCCAGTAAGACTTCACTCACGTCTTTCCCATCGATGAAGTGGTCGACGCGCCATTCAATAATGTCTGCCTTTGCTGTGGCCAGTAACTGCGCTCCGGCCTGAAGGTCAGCGCGAGTACGGCCTGTCAAGGGCACACATAGCAGCGTTTGTCCCTGTTGGAATATGATGTTTTTAACCCTAACCGTTTGAGTCATAGTCATTCCTGTTTTAACTGTTCAACGGGTTGCTGAGGCAGTTTGGCTGCGTTTTTCCGCACAATGAAATTGAAGCTGGCGGGAACCGATATAAAGCGCAAGGATAAAACCTGCCACCGCAATAATCAGATCAAACCACATGATGCTGGCGATACTGATTCGTGAAAGATGTGCTGTAAATAAAGGGATGGTAAAACTGGCCAGACTGCCGGCGGTGTAAAAGACCCCTGTCGCAAAGCCTTTCGCATGGGGAAAACTCATCGCCATGATCGTTGCCCCCAGTTGCATAACGCCGCCTGCGGCCGCAAACCCAAAGACGAACGCAAAACCAGTAACCATTTGTGGCGTCGGATAGAGGCAGACGATCAGCACTGAGAGGGCCGACAAGAAAGTGTAAATGATCATCGCAATGGCTGAGCTCAACACTTTTTTCACCATGACCGCCGTGACGAATACGCAGGTCAGCGATCCTGCCGTGTAGATACTGAGTAATTTCACCGATGCGGTATAGGACATGCCAGCGACAAACTGCCCATACTGTGCCAACCATTGGCTCACCAGATAAAAGGTCGCCATACTGATATAGCCGTATAAGGTGAACACAACCATATCCAGCTGATACAGACGACTACGCGGTGGGGTTGCCACCGTGGCTGATCCTTCCGCGACGTTCTGTACCCGATGATCGGGAAACGGCATCTTGATCAGGTAGATTCCGCTCATCATCATTAAGGCTGCTGCCAGCACGAATGACCAACCAAACCACAAATCCGCCCAGATAAGCAGGCTAATGATAAACGGCAATAAAAATTGCCCGGCGGAGACAAACGCTTTAATCAGCACGTTAGCGCGGCTGGCCGAGTCCGGGAAAGCCTCCATCAGCGTCGGATAGGTGGCTGAATCAAGGAAACTGTTTGCCATACCTGCCAGCACGCCAAAGATATAAGCCGTATAAATATCTCGGGTAAACAGAATACCGATGAAAAACGCCACGTAACTCATGATGCCCAAAAAGACAAAAGGCTTGCGGCCAAAACGATCCGACAGAAAACCGGTAATGATGGTAATCAGTTTGCCAATGCCCAGTGAGGAAATCACAATCGATACGCCCGCTGCATCGGTGTTCCATTGCACCTGCAGGTTAGCCATATTGAGAGTGATGACCAGCACGCCCATGCCATGAATGAGATAATTGAGATACAGCCCAGCGGCGGTGGGAATATATTTGTTTTTCATCTCTGTCATCCTCAAAAAAGGATTTTTTTGAGGTGATCAACAGGCATCGGTTTTCCTGTCCAGATTTCAAACGCGCTTGCGCCTTGCCACAGCATCATGCCGAGACCATTAATAATACGGCAGCCTTTTTTCTCTGCGATCTCAAGCAGATGTGTTTTACGTGGGATATATACAACATCCGAGACAATGAGCTCAGGACGCAGGAAGCTGTCGTCGGGGAGCAACATCTGACCTTCAAACGGTTTCATGCCCACGCCGGTCGCATTGGTGAGAATAACGCTGTCGTTAATCTCAGCGCGTAAACGGTCATGGTCGTCGAGATCAAAAAGCTGAATCTCACAGTCAGTATGGGCACGAATTTTCGCCACGGTTTCCTGCGCATTGGCAAAGAACTTATCGCGTTGGTTAAATACCGAGATCGCCTTTACCCCATCCAGCGCGGCCTGAACGCAAATGGCCGTTGCCGCACCGCCAGCGCCCAGAACAGTCATCTTTTTGCCCAGGATATCTATGCGCTCTTCAGCGAGGGCGCGCATGTAACCTGTACCATCAGTGATGTGCCCGGTTAGCACGCCATTATCATTCACGACGGTGTTCACCGCGCCAACAAGCTGCGCAGCGGGAGACAGCTTATCCAGATAACGACAAACCTCCGTTTTATTGGGCATGGAAACATTGCATCCGCGCAGCTTCAGTGCACGAAAACCTTGCACCACCTCCTTCAGTTCCTCAGTGCCGACCTCAAAAGCCAGGTAAGCATAGTCCAGCCCAAGATGCGCGAAGGCTTCGTTGTGCATGGTTGGCGACATACTGTGGCGAATAGGGGTGGCTATTAGCCCAATCAGCTCGGTATGCCCGGTAATACGTTCTGCCATGATAGTGTCCTCAGTAAGTTAAAAGTGGAATGCTTGTCGCTTCGCGGTTACCCAGTGCGCCAATCTCTTCGAGGGCATCCAGTACGTTGCGTCCTTCGCGTACACCATCAATAATTCGCCGCGCTTTCAGGCTGTCGCCGATGTTCATTATTTTGATCTGGTTGGCGGTGGCCCAGTGCTCTATGGCCTCGAAACCGGTGCGGTTAGGACGCATCCCCAGACAGATAAATCCGTAGTCAAAGGTGATGTCGAAGGTGCGGTGAGGGTTTTTAACGCGGAAGCGATCGGGTTGAACTTCAACGAGTTGCGTGTCCATATGTTGTTCTACCTGATGTTGTTCAAGCAGAGCTAACATGGCTCTCTTTGTGATGATGTCGAGGTCGCGTCCTGGTGAATGCTGCATTTCAATCAGTACAGCTTCAGCGCCTCGGCTGGCAAAATACTCAACAACATCGAGTCCAACGGCACCGCCGCCGACCACGGCAATACGCTTGCCTTGCAGATCGCTAAAGCTATTCAGGTGTTGAATCATGCCAGTAATCGTGAACACCCCGCTGCCGGGGCGGTCGATCGTCTCATGTAACCCTGCAATTGGCGGCAGCAGGGGGACAGAGCCCGTGGCATTCACAATCAAGTCGGGACGCAGCACTTCGAGGGAGTCGGGCTGAATGTGTTGCCCCAGCTGCAATTGCAAATTCTCCAGCCGGGCAATACGGTTGTTCAGGAATTGCGGAAAATCGGCAATACGTTTTTTTTCGGGCAACCGTGCAATCTCGACAGCCAGGCCTCCGATATGGTCTTTGGCTTCAAGCAGCCATGTCTTGCATCCCACCTCGGCGGCCGTGCAGGCGGCTTCGATACCTGCGGTCCCAGCCCCGATGACGACGACACGCGTTGGACGATTTACCCGCCGCTTTTTATAAGCATCACCATGGATAATATCGGGATTAATTGAGCAGCGAAGGGGAAGCGAGCGGGCAATGCGATGGTCGGCGCAGCCGATGTTGCAGGAGATGCACTTACGCATCATCTCTTCATGCCCACTCTGTACCTTTTGCACCCAGTCTGGTTCGGCAATCAGCCCGCGACCAATGGCAATGAGGTCGGCGTCACCCTGGGCAAGAATGTCTTCAGCAAGCTGAGGCGTGCGAATATTGCCAGCGACAACGGTGGGTTTATTAAATTTGTCGCGAACGGCACGTGACAGATAGCGTTTCCAGCCATCCTCTTGAGACATTTGGTCTATTTGTAAAAACAGGTTGTCATTCTGCGCCGCCGACACATTGATGATGTCGACTTTTTCCTGACAGTATTCAAGGATGCGCAGCGAATCCGCGAGCGTGTTACCGCCCTGTAAAAAATCATCCGCGCTGATACGCAGACTGATGGGAAACGTCGGTCCAACGCAGGCCCGAACTTTGTCGACAATCAGGGTTAAAAAGCGTGACCGGTTCTCGATACTTCCGCCAAATTCGTCATTGCGCTGATTGAACAGTGGCGATAAAAACTGACTAATTAAATAAGAGTGCCCGGCATGAATCTCTACGCAGTCAAAATTGGCGCGTCTGACGCGTTCTGCAGCGTCACCAAATTTGTCAACCGCCCGATATATTTCCTCATGCGTCATCGGACGTGGAATAGTCCCCTTCTTTTTTGACGGTACCGCGGAGGCTGAAATGGGCATCTCCCCATTGAGGCGATAGGTATAAGCTGATGCACCTGCATGATTTAACTGGATGGCGACACAGGCTCCGTGTTTATGCAACGTCTCGGTGAGTTTGTATAAACCGGGAATATACTGGTCATTATCAATGCGTAGTTGTGTGGTGCCGTTCGACGCGAATGGGAAATCCACGCAAATATTCTCAATCGTAATGAGCCCGGTGCCACCCTTTGCTCTAAGTGAATAGTAATCAAGCTGTTCCTGAGAGACTTCGCCATTCAGACTGGCCAGATTGGTGCCCATTGGCGGCATGATGATACGGTTTTTTAATGTCATCCCGTTGATTGTTAACGGGGTAAACAGGTGAGGGTAAGCGTGCATACATTGTCTCCACAAAAGATCTGACAGGCAGGCTGAGACGATCCCGATGTGCTTTGCGTTGAATTTTCTCTGCGGCGATGATAGCGAGGGGGAATTTACGGAAATAATGGTTTTTTTTTCAGAAGCTATAGGCAGGTTCTATGGGATTAACTATCAAATAACAAAAGAAGGGCATTGATGTTAATTAAAATAGCAAACGATTTACTTCTTGTGATAACAGAGAGGAAAAAGTGAGGAGAAGATGATGCGAGTCAAAATATAAACGTCATCGGTGAATAAATAACGCGCTTTCTGCAAGAAAATAAATTGCGATTAATTGTTTTAGCGCAGTTTTCGTTAAAAAAAGCCCGGACTGCAGAGCAGAGCGGGCTGATTAAGAGGTGTACCAGTTAACGCATAAAGGCCGGCTGGTTGTTTTCGTAAGCCGAGATCGCGCTTTCGTGCTGCAGCGTCAGGCCGATACTGTCCAGCCCGTTCAGCATGCAATGGCGACGGAAGTCATCAATCTTAAAGCTGTAAGACTGGTCGCCAGCTTTCACGACCTGGGATTCCAGGTCCACTTCAAACCTGATCCCCGGATTGGCTTTCACCAGCGTGAATAACGCTTCCACCTGCTCGTCGCTCAACGTCACCGGCAGCAGCTGGTTGTTGAAGCTGTTACCATAAAAAATATCGGCAAAGCTGGGGGCAATCACGACTTTGAAACCGTAATCGGTCAGCGCCCAGGGGGCATGTTCACGAGATGAACCGCAACCAAAGTTCTCGCGCGTAAGCAGAATCGAGGCACCTTTATACTCAGGAAAGTTGAGTACGAAGTCCGGATTGGGCTCTAAACCGTGATCGTCCAGAAAACGCCAGTCATTGAACAGGTGGGCTCCGAAGCCCACTCGGGTCACTTTCTGCAGAAACTGCTTCGGAATGATGGCATCGGTGTCGACGTTAGCGGCATCCAAAGGAACCACCAGACCAGTATGTTGAGTGAATTTTTCTGCCATGATGGTTTCCTTATGTCAGGCTGCGAATGTCGGCAAAATGGCCATTAATGGCGGCAGCGGCGGCCATTGCCGGGCTGACTAAATGCGTGCGTCCGCCACGGCCCTGGCGACCTTCGAAGTTACGGTTACTGGTGGATGCACAGCGCTCGCCGGGGTTCAGGCGGTCATTGTTCATTGCCAGACACATGGAGCAGCCAGGCAGGCGCCACTCAAAACCGGCCTCAATAAAAATTTTATCCAGTCCTTCTGCTTCAGCCTGAGCCTTAACCGGGCCAGAGCCGGGTACCACAAGTGCCTGCACACCTGGCGCGACTTTACGCCCTTTGGCAATCGCGGCGGCGGCGCGCAGATCTTCAATGCGCGAGTTAGTGCAGGAGCCAATAAAGACTTTATCAATGCTGACGTCGGTCAGTTTGATGCCGGGTTGCAGGTTCATGTAAGCCAGTGCTTTTTCAGCGGAGGCTCGCTCTACCGGATCGGCAAATGAAGCGGGATCAGGGATGTTGGCATCAACCGCGATCACCTGGCCGGGGTTGGTTCCCCATGTCACCTGCGGTGCAATCTCTTCCGCATGCAGCGTAACGACGCGATCAAATTTAGCCTCGGGATCGCTCTTCAGCGTGCGCCAGTATGCAACGGCCTGCTCCCACTTTTCGCCTTCAGGGGAGAACTGGCGGCCTTTCAGATAACTGAATGTTGTGTCATCCGGCGCAACCAGACCGGCTTTCGCACCCATTTCAATGGCCATATTACACAGTGTCATGCGGCCTTCCATGCTCAGCGCTTCAATCGCGGAACCACAGAATTCAACCACGTGACCGGTACCGCCGGCGCTGCCGGTTTTACCAATAATCGCCAGCACAATATCTTTTGCCGTAATGCCCGGCGCGACGGTGCCTGTCACTTCAATCTTCATGGTTTTGGCACGGCCCTGCTTCAGGGTTTGCGTGGCAAAAACATGTTCCACCTCTGACGTACCGATACCGAATGCCAGTGAACCAAAGGCACCGTGGGTCGCCGTGTGCGAGTCGCCGCAGACAATCGTCATGCCGGGTAAAGTCATGCCTTGCTCTGGGCCAATAACATGCACGATGCCCTGGAACGGGTGATCCAGGTCATACAGCTGCACGCCAAATTCGGCACAGTTCTTCATCAGTTCCTGCATCTGGATGCGCGCCATCTCACCCGAAGCATTGATGTCCTTGGTCTGGGTGGACACGTTGTGATCCATGGTGGCAAACGTCTTCGACGGCTGACGAACTTTACGCCCGTGTGCTCGCAAGCCATCAAAGGCCTGTGGTGAGGTCACCTCATGAATCAGGTGGCGGTCAATATAGAGCAAGGGTGTTTCATTCGGCGCTTCGTGAACGACATGTGCATCAAATAACTTCTGGTATAAGGTTTTCATTTTATTATTTTTCCTCGGCGATAAAGCGGGCAATGATGCTGCCCATCTCATCTGTGCTGATCGCATGGCCGTCACCCGCTAAATCTTTAGTGCGATAGCCTTCCGCTAAGGCCCGGCTAATGGCGCGCTCAATGCAGGCAGCGGCGTCATCGGCATTCAGGCTGTAGCGCAGCAGCAGCGACAGAGACAGGATCTGGGCAATGGGATTCGCAATGTTCTGACCTGCGATATCGGGCGCTGAGCCGCCAGCCGGTTCATACAGGCCAAAACCGTCTTCGCTCAGGCTGGCTGAAGGCAACATGCCCATCGAGCCGGTGATCATCGCGCACTCGTCTGACAAAATGTCGCCAAACAGGTTAGAACACAGCAGCACGTCGAACTGAGAGGGATCTTTAATCAACTGCATGGTGGCGTTATCAATGTACATGTGGCTCAGCTGTACATCAGGGTAATCTTTCGCGATTTCGTTCACGATTTCGCGCCACATCACGGACGTTTGCAGCACGTTAGCTTTATCGACCGAGGTGACTTTGTTGCGACGCTTACGAGCCGATTCAAAAGCCTGGCGCGCAATGCGTTCGATTTCAAAGCGATGATAAACTTCAGTATCAAAAGCCCGCTCGTGTGGGCCGCTGCCTTCGCGTCCTTTCGGCTGACCAAAATAAATTCCACCGGTCAGCTCACGTACGCAGAGAATATCGAATCCGCGGGCAGCGATATCGCTGCGCAGTGGGCAAAAGTCTTCCAGACCACTGTACAGCGCCGCAGGACGCAGGTTGCTGAACAGCTTAAAGTGTTTGCGTAACGGCAGCAGCGCGCCGCGCTCAGGCTGAGAGGCTGGCGGTAAGTGCTCCCACTTAGGGCCGCCTACCGATCCAAACAGAATCGCGTTAGCCTGCTCACAACCTGCAACGGTAGCAGGTGGCAAAGGTTCGCCATGACGATCGATGGCGATACCGCCGACATCGTATTCACTGGTGGTAATACGCAAATTAAAACGCTGACGAACCGCATCCAATACTTTGATAGCCTGGGCCATCACTTCCGGGCCAATTCCGTCGCCCGCCAGTACTGCGATATGTGAAGAGTTTGACATGATTACACCGTTTCCTTCTGATCTTTAGACTTGCGCTGTAACTCTTTCTCGACCTGTTTGGCTCGCCAGATGTTGTTTAGTGCGTTCACCATCGCTTTTGCAGAAGATTCGACAATATCTGTCGCCAGACCGACGCCGTGGAACTTACGATTGTTATAGCTCACCACGATATCAACCTGACCCAGCGCATTCTCGCCATGACCTTTTGCCGTCAGCTTGTAATTAACCAGTTCTGCATTGAACTGGGTAATACGGTTAATCGCCTGATAAACCGCATCAACCGGACCGTTACCGGTCGCCGCTTCTGATTTCGTTTGTTCGCCGCAGCCCAGATTCACCGACGCGGTGGCCGTAATGCTGGAGCCTGACTGCACATTGAAATCATTCAGTTGGAAAAATTCAGGCTCTTCGTTTTGTTTATTAATGAAAGCCAGCGCTTCCAGATCGTAATCAAATACCTGACCTTTCTTGTCCGCCAGTTTCAGGAAAGCGTCATACAGGGAATCCAGGTTGTATTCGCTTTCTGTGTAGCCCATCTCTTCCATACGATGTTTTACCGCTGCGCGACCGGAGCGGGATGTCAGATTAAGCTGAATTTTGTGCAGGCCGATGGATTCAGGAGTCAGGATTTCATAGTTTTCACGATTTTTGATGACACCGTCCTGATGAATACCGGAAGAGTGGGCAAAGGCGTTAGAACCGACCACCGCTTTGTTGGCCGGAATCGGCATATTGCAGATCTGGCTAATCATCTGGCTGGTACGGTAAATTTCCTGATGATGAATATTGGTATGAACATTCATGATCTGCTGGCGGGTTTTGATCGCCATGATCACTTCTTCCAGCGCACAGTTACCGGCGCGTTCACCTAATCCGTTCAACGTGCCTTCGACCTGACGGGCTCCAGCCTGAACTGCAGCAATCGCATTGCCCGTTGCCATGCCCAAATCATCATGCGTATGGACAGACAGGATCGCTTTATCAATGTTTGGTACGCGTTGAATCAACTGGCTAATGATGTTGGCGTATTCGTTCGGCAAGGTGTAGCCGACGGTGTCCGGGATGTTAATGGTGGTCGCTCCGGCGTTAATTGCGGCTTCAACCATACGGCACAGGTCGTCAATTGGAGTACGGCCACCGTCTTCGCAGGAAAACTCGACATCATCCGTATAGTTACGGGCGCGCTTCACCATACGGACGGCGCGTTCGATCACCTCAGGCAGGGTGCTGCGCAGCTTCGTGGCAATATGCATTGGTGACGTCGCGATAAAGGTATGGATACGGAACGCTTCGGCGACGCGCAACGACTCGTAAGCGGCATCAATATCCTGTTCAACACAGCGAGCCAGACCGCAAACCCGGCTGTTTTTGATGGTACGCGCAATGGTTTGCACGGATTCAAAATCACCTGGTGAAGACACAGGGAAACCGACTTCCATCACATCAACGCCCATACGTTCCAGCGCTAATGCAATTTGCAGTTTTTCTTTCACACTCAGGCTGGCCTGTAATGCCTGTTCACCATCGCGCAGAGTGGTATCGAAAATAATAACTTGCTGGCTCATCGTGTTCATCCTTTTGCGTTTCTTGCCTTGCAACGAGCATAAAAAAACCCGCGACAGGCGCGGGTTTTTAACTTTTAGCAGGTTCGAATCAGTGTTTGATTTCGCCCACAAGTCTACCGCGCACATAAGTTGCGTTTAGTAGTAGACCTGATAGACGAAAAGAACGTGACATGTTTCAAACCTCGTGAATTTTTTGCTGCATCTATTGGTACTGGAATCACCCATCGATGTCAACCATAAGCAAAGGGTTATTTTTTGCAGCGGCAAAGAAAAATGTTCTGCCATTTTCGGCCCTCGCAGAGTATTAAACGAGAGAGACACTTCGCGTCACGCTTATTGCCGCTGATGTTAGCCTGCTGGTCGATGGTTATGTGCTAATTCAATGAATTATAATGATAAATTAAAGGCGTTATATCATTTTATCCACGAGGGTGTGATGAAAGGCAGCATAATCCATCGCGCCTGAAGACTTTATAAGAGCGTTACGCCGTAAAAAGGCCCGGCTGAAAGACGGCTGGCTGAACCGGTCTGTCATCTGTTTTTTTTATTTCTTAGATACGACTGAAAAAAATACCATTATCAGCATTTTCCTCTGCTATTAACTGGCGTATTTAGTTTAATAATCGTAAGCCAAAGTTGGCGAGCAGAGGCTTTGTATCCTGCCTCCTTTAATAAAAGGCGTTTGGCGTTTGCCAGCCCGTTTTTCTGCGGTTATGGTAATCGACCTACTCTTAGAAAAAATAACCCAGCAGAATTCTCTGTATCTGGACAGCAGAAATGAGTTCTGCTGTCTTAGCAAAAACATAAGGTTTTGATCTTAATTGGCGAAAACAGGGCTGGATGCATGTGGCTAGCGGGAAAGCAGTCGTCAGTAGATTCAGTTCCTCAAGCCGGGAGGCAGAAAATGGAGATGTTGTCAGGAGCCGAAATGGTCGTCCGGTCGTTAATCGATCAGGGCGTTAAGCAGGTATTCGGCTATCCGGGTGGCGCAGTGCTGGATATTTATGATGCGCTGCAAACCGTAGGTGGGATAGATCACGTTCTGGTTCGTCACGAGCAGGGCGCGGTGCACATGGCAGATGGTCTGGCGCGCGCAACCGGCGAAGTGGGCGTGGTGCTGGTAACGTCGGGGCCGGGCGCAACCAATGCGATTACCGGCATAGCGACGGCCTATATGGATTCTATTCCGTTGGTCATTTTGTCAGGTCAGGTTCCTTCGTCTCTGATTGGCTATGATGCCTTCCAGGAATGTGACATGGTCGGTATTTCTCGTCCGGTGGTGAAACACAGTTTCCTGGTGAAAAATACCGAAGAGATCCCGATGGTGCTGAAAAAAGCCTTCTGGCTGGCCTCTACGGGTCGTCCAGGGCCGGTGGTCATCGATCTGCCAAAAGATATTCTTAATCCTGCGAATAAGCTGCCTTACCATTATCCGCAGGACGTGAGCATGCGCTCTTATAACCCCACGATTCAGGGGCACAAAGGCCAGATTAAACGCGCCTTGCAAACCTTGCTGGCGGCGCATAAGCCCGTTATCTATGCCGGCGGCGGTGCCATCACGTCCTCTTGCGAAGCGGAATTGCTGCAGTTGGCCGAACGTCTGAATATTCCGGTCACCACCTCACTGATGGGGCTGGGCGCGTTCCCCGGCAGCCATAGTCAGTGTGTCGGTATGCTGGGCATGCATGGAACCTACGAAGCGAACATGACCATGCATAACGCCGATTTGATCTTCGGGGTTGGCGTACGTTTTGATGACCGCACCACCAACAATCTGGCTAAATATTGTCCCAATGCCACCGTGATGCATATTGATATCGACCCGACCTCCATTTCAAAAACGGTAGCGGCAGATATTCCGATTGTCGGAGATGCCAAACAGACCTTACAGCAAATGCTGGAACTGCTGGACCAGAGTGAGGCAAAGCAGCCATTCGACAGCCTGCGTGACTGGTGGCAGTCGATTGAAACCTGGCGCAGTCGCCAGTGCCTGGCGTTCGATCGCACCAGTGACAAAATCAAACCCCAGGCGGTTATCGAAACCATTTGTCGCCTGACGAACGGGGATGCCTACGTCACTTCGGACGTGGGACAGCATCAGATGTTCGCCGCCCTTTATTACACCTTCGATAAACCGCGTCGCTGGATTAACTCCGGTGGCCTCGGCACCATGGGCTTTGGCCTGCCTGCCGCGCTGGGCGTTAAAATGGCCCTGCCTGACGAGACGGTTATCTGTGTAACCGGTGATGGCAGTATTCAGATGAATATTCAGGAGCTCTCGACCGCGCTGCAGTACGATTTGCCGGTGTTGGTGCTGAATCTGAACAACCGTTTCCTGGGCATGGTGAAACAGTGGCAGGACATGATTTATTCCGGTCGCCATTCTCAGTCTTATATGGAATCGCTGCCTGATTTTGTTCGCCTGGCTGAAGCCTATGGTCACGTGGGTATTGCCATTGATCATCCTGCAGAGCTGGAAGAAAAGCTGGCGCTGGCGCTGGAAACCCTGGCCACAGGGCGGCTGGTCTTTGTAGACGTCAACGTTGACGGCAGTGAGCATGTTTACCCGATGCAGATTCGCGGTGGCAGCATGGACGAGATGTGGTTGAGCAAAACGGAGAGGACTTAATTATGCGTCGCATTTTATCAGTTTTGCTGGAAAACGAATCCGGCGCATTGTCTCGCGTAGTGGGCCTGTTTTCACAACGCGGCTATAACATTGAGAGCCTGACCGTCGCACCGACGGATGATCCCACGCTGTCACGCATGACCATTCAGACCGTCGGCGACCAGAAAGTGCTGGAGCAGATCGAGAAGCAGCTCCACAAACTGGTCGACGTACTGCGCGTGACCGAGTTAGGGCAGGGCGCGTATGTCGAACGTGAAATTATGCTGGTGAAAATTCAGGCGACGGGTTATGGCCGCGAAGAGGTGAAGCGTAGCGCTGAAATCTTCCGTGGGCAGATTATTGACGTCACGCCATCGCTTTACACGGTTCAGCTGGCAGGTACCAGCGACAAGCTGGATGCCTTTTTAAGCACCGTTCGTGAAGTCGCTGAAATTGTCGAAGTGGCTCGCTCAGGAATCGTGGGCGTGTCTCGTGGTGAGCGCATTATGCGTTAATCACGCTCCGTTACCATCAGCAATGTTTGTAACCCGGCGAAATGCCGGGTTTTTTCTTTTTAATGCGCAAGATTGACGACCATCAGAAAAGCGGTTGCTACGCGCACTTTTCTGCTGTTAGATGTGCTAAAAAGGATGTCCATAGCTTATCTGCGGGTTAACAATCAGCTTAAGCCTGTTTAATGGTGGGGTTACAGTGAAACTGGATGAAATTGCGCGTCTGGCGGGTGTATCGCGCACCACGGCCAGTTACGTTATAAATGGCAAAGCACGGCAGTATCGTGTCAGCGACAAAACCGTTGAGAAAGTCATGGCGGTGGTGCGCGAGCATAATTACCATCCCAATGCGGTAGCGGCAGGGCTGCGCGCCGGACGCACGCGATCGATTGGATTGGTCATCCCCGATTTAGAAAATACCAGTTACACGCGCATTGCTAACTACCTTGAACGTCAGGCTCGCCAGCGTGGCTACCAGTTGCTGATCGCCTGTTCTGAAGATCAGCCTGATAACGAGATGCGCTGTATCGAGCATCTGCTGCAACGCCAGGTCGATGCGATTATCGTATCGACGTCGCTTCCACCCGAGCATCCTTTTTATCAACGCTGGATCAATAACCCATTACCGATCATCGCGCTGGACCGTGCGCTGGATCGTGAGCACTTCACCAGCGTTGTCGGCGCCGACCAGGATGATGCCTTTGCGCTGGCGGCTGAATTGCGTCAGCTCAAAATTAATAACGTGCTGTTTATGGGCGCGTTACCTGAACTCTCCGTCAGTTTCCTGCGTGAATTGGGCTTCAGAGAGGCCTGGAAAGATGATGAGCGCCCGATTGATTACATTTACTGTAATAGTTTTGAACGCACGGCCTCTGCTGCGTTATTTGAAACTTATCTGGAGAATCACCCCATGCCAGATGCGCTTTTCACGACCTCTTTTGGTCTGCTGCAGGGCGTCATGGATGTCACGCTGAAACGTAACGGGCGCTTGCCAGCCGATCTCGCCATTGCCACCTTTGGCGATCACGAGCTGTTGGACTTTCTTGAATGTCCGGTATTGTCTGTTGGCCAACGTCATCGTGACGTCGCCGAACGGGTGCTGGAATTAGTTTTAGCCTCTTTGGATGAACCCAGAAAACCCAAACCCGGTTTAACCCGAATTCGTCGTAATTTATTGCGTCGTGGACAATTAAGCAGAATTTCTAATTAAATTAAGGGCAGCAATAAGTCTGCCCTGTCTATTACATGCTGTTTTTAAACTCTTTCTTCTTAAAGTAAAAAAGCGTAAGCGTTATTCATTCATGCTCACAAATTAAGTTAACGGACTATTCTTGTTTACTTACAACTTAGCGCCTGTTTTAAACGCTGTTTGTCGCTATGTGGCTGTGCATCCCTTAAGAAATCCCCTAAAATGCGTCCCCTGTCTCAAAACGGCTCAATGCTATTCAACCTGAATAAACGTGTAATTTTAAGCCACTCTTTTTTGCGTCAGATTTTTTTATTCAGTTATTCATTAGTTTAATTTTGATTAATCATCTTTTGGCGTTTTGAAACCCTCTCAGTGTTAATTCCCGCCTCGGTAAATAGTCATATTCAACTGCCGCTCCGGCTTGACAATGATTTCCTACGATCCTTAAACTCGTTTTGTGGTAAAAAGTGGGATAAAGTGGTGCAAATGGGTAATTGAGGGGTGAGGCTGGCATGTTCCGTGGAGCAACGTTAGTCAATCTCGACAGCAAAGGACGCCTGGCGGTACCAACGCGCTATCGCAATTTGCTGAGCGAGGAATCACAGGGGCAGATGGTTTGTACCATCGACCTCCACCAGCCATGCCTGTTGCTCTACACCTTGCCCGCATGGGAAATCATTGAGAAGAAGCTGGCGAGTCTTTCCAGCATGAATCCTCTGGAGCGCCGGGTACAGCGCTTGCTGCTGGGACATGCCAGTGAATGTCAGATGGACAATGCAGGCCGCTTGTTGTTGGCGAATACGCTTCGTCAGCATGCAAATTTAAGCAAAGAAGTGATGCTGGTTGGGCAGTTCAATAAGTTTGAACTGTGGGATGAACAGACCTGGTATCAACAAGTCAGGGAAGATATTGACGCAGAACAGTCAGCTCAGGAGCCTTTATCTGAGCGGTTGCAGGATTTATCGCTATAGCTATGCAGGAAAATTACAAACACACCACCGTGCTGTTGGATGAGGCGGTTAATGGCCTCAACATCAAGGAAGACGGCATCTACATCGACGGCACCTTCGGTCGTGGCGGCCACTCGCGCTTAATTCTGGCGCAGCTTGGCGCTGGCGGAAAGCTCATCGCCATTGACCGTGATCCGCAAGCTATCGCCGCAGCGGCTGAGATAAAGGACCCACGTTTTTCGATTGTTCATGGTCCTTTTTCCGCACTGGCAGAGTACATGGCCGAGCGGGAACTGGTTGGCCGTATCGACGGCATATTGCTGGATCTGGGGGTTTCGTCCCCCCAACTGGATGATGCCGAACGAGGTTTTTCATTCATGCGTGACGGACCACTGGATATGCGCATGGACCCCACGCGGGGTCACTCTGCCGCCGAATGGTTATTGCAGGCAGACGAAGCGGATATTGCGTTTGTGCTGAAAACTTACGGCGAAGAGCGTTTTGCGAAACGCATTGCCCGCGCCATCGTCGAGCGTAATCGTGAAGAACCGATGACGCGCACGAAAGAGCTGGCTGCGGTAATAGCCGCAGCCACACCGATAAAAGATAAGTTTAAACATCCGGCCACGCGCAGCTTCCAGGCGATCAGGATCTGGATTAACAGCGAACTGGAAGAGATTGATATCGCGTTGAAAGGTGCGGTTGAGGTACTTGCCCCACAAGGGCGTTTATCCGTTATCAGCTTCCATTCGCTGGAAGACCGACTGGTAAAACGTTTTATGCGCGATCAGAGTCGGGGTCCGCAGGTGCCACATGGACTCCCTATGACTGAACAGCAGCTCAATGCGCTGGGTGGCCGTCAGTTAAAGCTACTGGGAAAAATGGTCCCGGGCGACATTGAGGTGAAAGAGAACCCTCGTGCACGCAGTTCCGTTTTACGCATCGCGGAGAGAACTGACGCATGATCGGCAACGAACGGCACAGCTTACCCGGCGTTATCGCCGGGGACATTTTGCGCAAAGGCAAAATTCCCCTGCTGTTGCTGATAGCCGTACTGGTTTCTGCCGTATTGGTGGTGACCACTACGCACAAAACGCGCCTGTTAACCGCCCAGCGAGAGCAACTGGTGCTGGAGCGTGATGCGCTGGACATTGAGTGGCGCAATTTAATTCTGGAAGAGAACGCCCTTGGCGATCACAGCCGCGTTGAGCGGATCGCCACCGAAAAGCTGCAGATGCAGCACGTTGATCCTTCGCAGGAAAACATCGTGGTGCAAAAATAAGGATCTGTTACTGCTAATGAACGGCGTAAAAAGAACGCTGAAGTTAAAAAAACCGGAAGATAAAGCCAGCTTTGTAAGCTGGCGTTTTGCGTTGTTATGCGGTTGCATTTTGCTGGCGTTAGGTGGGCTGTTGTCCCGGGTTGCATGGCTGCAGGTGATCAACCCAGACAAGCTGGTTAAAGAAGGCGATTTACGCTCATTACGCGTTCAGGCGGTGCCGACCGCGCGCGGCATGATCAGCGATCGTGGCGGACGCCCGCTGGCGGTCAGCGTGCCGGTAAATGCGATCTGGGCCGATCCTAAAGAGCTACATGATGCTGGCGGGGTCACGCTCGACAGCCGCTGGAAAGCCTTATCCGATGCCCTTTCTATCCCCATCGATCAATTGGCCGCACGCGTGAATGCGAATCCCAAAGGGCGCTTTATTTACCTGGCGCGTCAGGTCAATCCCGCCATCGGTGAATACGTTAAAAAACTCAAGCTGCCAGGCATTCATCTGCGTGAAGAGTCCCGACGCTACTATCCGGCTGGTCAGGTGACGTCACATCTCATCGGCTTTACCAATATCGACGGTCAGGGCATCGAAGGCATCGAAAAGAGCTTCGATAAATGGCTGACCGGTGAACCAGGCGAGCGAACCGTGCGTAAAGATCGCTACGGACGTGTGATTGAAGATATCTCTTCGGTTGACAGCCGTGCCGCGCACAACCTGACGCTGAGCATCGACGAACGCCTGCAGGCGCTGGTCTACCGCGAACTCAACAACGCAGTGGCCTTTAACAAAGCGGAATCGGGCACGGCGGTGCTGGTGGACGTAAACACCGGCGAAGTACTGGCAATGGCCAACAGCCCGGCCTACAACCCGAATAACCTGAGCAACACGGCAAAAGACCTGATGCGTAACCGCGCCATCACCGATATTTTCGAGCCAGGCTCAACGGTGAAGCCGATGGTGGTGATGACGGCCCTGCAACGCGGTGTGGTGAAAGAGAACAGCGTACTGAATACCGTTCCCTATCGCGTCAACGGCCATGAAATCAAAGATGTGGCGCGCTACAGCGAACTGACTTTGACAGGTGTTTTACAGAAATCGAGTAACGTCGGTGTTTCACGACTGGCGTTAGCGATGCCCTCCTCAGCGCTTGTAGATACTTATGCGCGCTTTGGACTGGGTAAACCGACCAATTTGGGGCTGGTCGGGGAAAGTAGTGGCTTATACCCTAAAAAACAACGGTGGTCTGACATAGAGAGGGCCACCTTCTCTTTCGGCTACGGGCTAATGGTAACGCCGTTACAGTTAGCGCGAGTCTACGCAACGATTGGCAGCTTCGGCATTGCTCGTCCGCTGTCGATAACCAAAGTTGATCCGCCGGTTGGTGGTGAGCGCGTGTTTCCTGAAGCCCTGGTGAAAACCGTGGTGCACATGATGGAAAGCGTGGCGTTACCGGGCGGAGGCGGCGTGAAAGCCGCCATCAAAGGCTATCGCGTGGCGATCAAAACCGGTACCGCGAAAAAGGTCGGGCCGGATGGTCGTTACGTGAATAAATACATTGCCTATACCGCAGGCGTTGCGCCTGCCAGTCGCCCTCGTTTTGCACTGGTGGTGGTCATTAACGATCCCCAGGCCGGTAAATATTATGGTGGTGCGGTTTCTGCACCGGTGTTCGGTGCCATCATGGGCGGCGTTCTGCGTACCATGAATATCGAACCGGATGCCCTGCCGACCAATGACAAAAACGAGTTGGTGACAAACAGAAGTGAGGAATCAAGTGACAGATCGTAACCTGCGCGACTTACTCGGACCGTGGGTGCCTGACGCACCTGCGCGCCCGTTGCGTGACATGACTCTGGACAGCCGCAGTGCGGCGGCGGGCGATCTGTTTGTGGCCATTGCCGGCCATCAGGTTGATGGTCGCCGGTTTATTCCTCAGGCGATTGCGCAGGGCGTGGCTGCCGTTATCGCGGAAGCAGAAGGGGAAGCGACCGACGGCGAAATTCGTGAGATGCACGGCGTGCCGGTCATTTATCTGGCGCAGCTGCATCAACGTCTTTCTGCTCTGGCAGGCCGTTTTTACCAGCAGCCGGGCGAAAAGCAAAAGCTGATTGGCGTAACCGGTACCAATGGTAAAACGACCACTACGCAGTTACTGGCGCAATGGGCCAGCCTGCTGGGCGAAACCAGTGCCGTGATGGGCACGGTAGGCAATGGGCTGGTCGGGCAACTGGTGCCAGCGGAAAATACCACGGGTTCAGCCGTAGATGTGCAGCACAACCTGGATGAACTGGTCCGGAAAGGCGCATCGCTGACGGCAATGGAAATTTCGTCACACGGGCTGGTGCAGCATCGTGTTTCAGCACTGCCTTTTGCCGCTGCGGTGTTTACCAACCTCAGCCGTGACCATCTCGATTACCACGGTGATATGCAGCAGTATGCGTCGGCAAAATGGTTGTTATTTTCCGAGCATCAGGTCGGTGTGGCCGTGCTTAATGCTGACGATGACGTCGGTCGCCGCTGGCTGGCAAATCTGCCTGACGCCGTGGCAGTCACGATGGAAAATAACCTGCAGCCTGGTAATCATGGTCGCTGGCTTCGTGCGACCGACGTGAACTATCACGATAATGGTGCCCACATTCGCTTCGACTCAAGCTGGGGCGAGGGCGAGATAAACAGCCGCCTGATGGGGGCCTTCAACGTCAGTAACTTACTGTTGGCTCTGGCAACGCTGCTGGCGCTGGGTTATGCGCTGGATGATCTACTGCGGGTTGCGGCAAGACTGCAGCCGGTGAACGGGCGAATGGAAGTCTTCAGCGCCCCGGGTAAGCCTACCGTCGTGGTGGATTATGCCCACACGCCGGATGCCTTAGAGAAAGCATTGGAAGCCGCGCGTCTGCATTGCAAAGGCAAACTGTGGTGCCTGTTCGGATGTGGCGGCGATCGCGACAAAGGTAAGCGCCCACTAATGGGAGCAATTGCTGAGCAGTTTGCCGACGTGGTGGTGGTGACGGATGATAATCCGCGCAGTGAAGATCCTCAGGCGATTGTGCAGGACATTCTGAGTGGGCTGCTCGATCCTGGCCGTGCCCGTGTGGTTTCCGGACGCGCGCAGGCCGTGACCAGCACCATCATGCAGGCTCATCCCGATGACATCGTATTGGTGGCCGGGAAAGGCCATGAAGACTATCAAATTGTTGGCAATCAACGTCTGGATTACTCCGATCGTGCGACGGTCGCCACATTGCTAGGAGGCGTAGCATGATTCCGGTTTCATTGAGCACGTTAGCACAGATCACCAGCGGCACCCTGCACGGCGACGACCTGACATTAAATGATGTCACAACGGATACCCGCAAGGTCACCGCAGGTAGCCTGTTTGTGGCCATCGTGGGTGAGCGTTTTGATGCCCATGACTTTGCAGAAGATGCTATCGCCAAAGGGGCCAAAGCCTTGCTGGTAAGTAAGCGTTTACCTGTATCTGTGCCTCAGGTTGTGGTTAAGGATACGCGCCTGGCGTTTGGCAAGCTGGGAGCATGGGTGCGTCAACAGGCCAGCGCTCGGGTAGTCGCCCTGACTGGCTCTTCCGGTAAGACCTCGGTGAAAGAGATGACGGCTGCGATTTTACGTCAATGCGGTGAAACACTTCACACCGCCGGTAACCTGAACAACGATTTTGGCGTGCCGATGACCTTATTGCGCCTTACGCCTGAACATCAGTTCGCGGTCATTGAGCTGGGTGCAAATCATCAGGGCGAAATCGCCTACACCACCGATCTGGTCCGTCCGGAAAGCGCACTAGTCAATAACCTTGCCGCGGCTCATCTTGAAGGGTTTGGTTCGCTGGCTGGCGTGGCAAAAGCCAAAGGTGAAATTTTTAACGGTTTGCCCGCGAAGGGAACGGCGATTTTAAACGCTGACAGCAATGACTGGCCGCACTGGCAGGAGAACCTGCACGGTAAAACGGTATGGCGTTTCTCCCCCCAGGATGCTGACTGCGATTTTCACGCGCGCGATATTCGCATCAGTCAGGATGGCACGCACTTTGTTATGCACACGCCGCGTGGCGAAGCAGACATTACCTTACCGGTGCCGGGACGGCATAATATTGCGAATGCGCTCGCTGCTGCCGCGCTCGCGCTGTCGGTGGATGCCCCGCTCAGCGCAGTGCAGAGTGGCCTGAAAAACCTTCAGTCCGTGCCCGGACGGCTGTTCCCCATCCGCCTTTCCGCGCAGCAACTGCTGCTCGATGACAGCTACAACGCAAACGTCGGCTCGATGATCGCTGCAGCTCAGGTGCTGTCTGAGATGCCGGGTTACCGCGTTATGGTGGTGGGCGATATGGCTGAATTAGGCGACGAAAGCGAACAGTGCCATCGTGAAGTGGGCCTGGCCGCCAAAGCCGCAGGCATTGATCGGGTGTTAAGCACCGGTCAGATAAGCCATTTAATTAGCGAAAGCAGTGGCGTTGGCGAACATTTCAGCGATAAAACCGCGCTGACTGAACGTTTACGCCAGTTACTGTCCGAACACAAAGAAATGACCGTATTGATTAAGGGTTCACGTAGTGCCGCCATGGAGCAGGTAGTACAGAGCTTACAGGAGAAAGGAACATGTTAGTTTGGCTGGCCGAACATCTGGTCGCATTTTATTCCGGCTTCAACGTCTTTTCGTATCTGACGTTTCGCGCCATTGTCAGCCTGCTGACCGCGTTATTTATCTCCCTGTGGATGGGGCCACGCCTGATTGCGTGGCTGCAGAAACTGCAAATCGGTCAGGTGGTGCGTAACGACGGCCCGGAGTCGCACTTTAGCAAGCGTGGGACGCCGACCATGGGCGGCATCATGATTCTGACTTCGATCACCCTGTCGGTATTGATGTGGGCTTACCCATCCAACCCCTATGTCTGGTGTGTGCTGGTGGTGCTGGTGGGCTTTGGCGTGATTGGCTTTGTCGATGATTACCGCAAAGTGGTACGCAAAGATACGAAAGGGTTGATCGCGCGCTGGAAATACTTCTGGATGTCGGTGATTTCCCTGGGTGTTGCCTTTGCGCTTTATCTGGCCGGTAAAGATACGCCAGCCACAGAGCTGGTTGTGCCTTTCTTCAAAGACGTGATGCCACAGCTGGGTCTGTTTTACATCGTGCTGGCTTACTTTGTCATTGTGGGTACCGGTAATGCCGTCAACCTGACCGACGGTCTGGATGGCCTGGCCATTATGCCAACTGTCTTTGTGGCGGCAGGTTTTGCACTGGTCGCCTGGGCAACAGGTAACGTGAAATTCGCTGAGTATCTGCATATTCCTTATTTACGGCATGCCGGTGAACTGGTGATCGTCTGTACCGCCATCGTGGGGGCAGGATTAGGGTTCCTCTGGTTCAATACCTATCCGGCCCAGGTTTTCATGGGCGATGTCGGATCGCTGGCGCTGGGCGGCGCATTGGGGACCATCGCCGTGCTGCTGCGTCAGGAATTTTTATTAGTGATCATGGGCGGCGTGTTTGTTGTTGAAACGCTGTCGGTGATTCTGCAGGTGGGGTCATTCAAGCTACGCGGGCAACGTATTTTCCGAATGGCGCCGATTCACCATCACTACGAACTGAAAGGCTGGCCAGAGCCGCGCGTCATTGTGCGCTTCTGGATTATTTCGCTCATGCTGGTGCTGATTGGCCTGGCGACGCTGAAGGTACGGTAATCATGGCTGACTATCGCGGGAGAAAAGTCGTCATCATCGGATTAGGCCTGACCGGGCTGTCCTGTGTTGATTTCTTTGTAGCGCAGGGCGTAACGCCACGCGTGATGGATACCCGTATGTCACCGCCAGGGCTGGATAAGTTGCCTGAGCAGGTAGAGCGTTACGTGGGCGGTATCAACAGTGACTGGCTGTTAGCGGCAGACCTTATCATTGCCAGCCCCGGTATTGCGCTGGCGCATCCGGCGTTGTGTGAAGCTGCGGACGCGGGCATCGAAATCGTCGGTGACATTGAGCTGTTTTGTCGTGAAGCACAGGCACCGATTGTGGCGATTACCGGCTCGAATGGAAAAAGTACGGTCACCACCCTGGTCGGCGAAATGGCGAAGGCGGCAGGCTGGCAGGTAGGTGTGGGTGGCAATATTGGTTTGCCCGCGCTCAGCCTGCTGAAAGCGCCTGCGCAGCTGTATGTGCTGGAGCTCTCCAGCTTTCAGTTGGAAACCACGCACAGCCTGAAAGCTGCCGCCGCCACCATTCTTAACGTGACGGAAGATCATATGGATCGCTATCCGTTAGGTATGCAGCAGTATCGGGCAGCCAAACTGCGTATTTACGAGAACGCCCAGGTTTGTGTGGTGAACGCTGATGATGGCATGACGATGCCGGTGCGCGGCGCTGACGCGCGCTGTGTGAGTTTTGGCATCGATATCGGGGATTACCATCTCAATAAGCAGCAGGGCAGTATCTGGCTCCGCGCCAAAGGCGAGAAGGTGCTGAACACCGATGAAATGACGCTGGTGGGGCAACATAATTACACCAATGCGCTGGCGGCATTAGCGTTGGCAGATGCGGTAGGGTTACCACGATCCACCAGCCTGTCTGCGCTTGCAGCCTATTCCGGCCTGCCACACCGTTTTCAACTGGTTCATGAGAGTCGCGGCGTACGCTGGATTAATGATTCAAAAGCGACCAACGTCGGCAGTACAGAAGCCGCATTAAAAGGCTTGCAGGTTAACGGCACGCTCTGGCTGCTGCTTGGTGGGGATGGCAAATCAGCAGACTTCTCGCCGTTGGCGCCTTATGTTCAGGGCGATCGTATCCGGTTGTTCTGCTTTGGTCGCGATGGTGATGCGCTGGCCGCGCTGCGGCCCGACGTCGCGGTACGCACTGAAACGCTGCAGCAGGCTATGGAACAGATTGCCAGGCAGGTCCAGCCGAGCGATATGGTACTGCTTTCGCCAGCCTGTGCCAGCCTCGATCAGTTTCGCAGTTTTGAGCAGCGCGGTGACGTCTTCGCGCAACTGGCCAGGGAGCTAAGCTGATGCGTATTCCTGGTTCGGGCATTGCGAGTTACCTGTCCAGTCGGTTGAGTAACTGGGTAATGGGGTCGCGCGAAAGCGATGATACCTCGCTGGTGCTCTATGACCGTACGTTGCTCTGGTTAACGCTGGGGTTAGCCGCCATCGGCTTTGTGATGGTGACCTCGGCATCGATGCCGGTAGGTCAGCGTCTGAATGACGATCCGTTCTATTTTGCCAAGCGTGATGCGTTTTATATCGCCCTGGCATTCGGTATGGCGCTGGTTACCCTGCGCGTCCCGATGGATTTCTGGCAGCGTTACAGCAACGTGATGCTGATGGTGTCTGTCGCCATGCTGTTGATTGTTTTAGTCGTGGGTAGCTCGGTCAATGGTGCTTCACGCTGGATTGCGTTAGGCCCGCTACGTATCCAGCCAGCCGAATTATCTAAACTCACGCTCTTCTGCTATCTCGCCAGTTACCTGGTGCGTAAAGTCGAAGAGGTGCGAAATAACTTCTGGGGCTTCTGTAAGCCGATGGGCGTGATGGTCGTGCTGGCTGTACTGCTGCTGGCTCAACCGGACCTCGGCACGGTGGTGGTGCTGTTTGTTACCACGCTGGCGATGCTGTTTCTGGCGGGGGCCAAGCTGTGGCAGTTTCTGGCCATCATCGGCTCCGGCATTTTTGCCGTGGTGCTGTTGATTATCGCCGAGCCATACCGTATGCGCCGCGTTACGTCATTCTGGGACCCATGGGAAGATCCTTTCGGCAGCGGCTACCAGCTTACACAATCGCTGATGGCATTTGGCCGCGGTGAATTCTGGGGCCAGGGGCTGGGGAATTCGGTTCAGAAACTGGAATATCTGCCCGAAGCGCATACCGACTTTATTTTCTCCATTATCGGAGAAGAACTGGGTTACATCGGTGTGGTTTTAGCGCTGTTAATGGTATTCTTCGTCGCTTTTCGCGCAATGTCGATTGGTCGACGCGCGCTTGAACTTGACCAACGTTTTTCGGGCTTCTTAGCCTGTTCAATCGGCGTATGGTTTAGCTTTCAGGCACTGGTCAACGTGGGTGCCGCGGCGGGTATGTTACCGACCAAAGGGCTGACGTTACCGTTAATTAGTTACGGTGGTTCGAGTCTCATCATTATGTCTACGGCCATCGTATTTTTGTTACGTATTGATTATGAAACGCGTCTGGCTAAAGCGCAGGCGTTTACCCGAGGTGGTCGATGAGTGGTAAACGATTGATGGTCATGGCAGGTGGCACCGGTGGACATGTGTTCCCGGGGCTGGCCGTGGCCCATCATCTGAAAGCGCAGGGCTGGGAAGTTCGCTGGTTAGGCACCGCAGATCGTATGGAAGCCGACCTGGTACCCAAGCACGGTATCGACATCGACTTTATCCGTATCAGCGGATTACGCGGCAAGGGCATCAATGCCCTGTTGCTAGCGCCGGTGCGTATTTTTAACGCCTGGCGTCAGGCTCGCAAGATTATTAAAGCCTGGAAGCCGGACGTCGTGCTGGGCATGGGTGGCTATGTATCGGGCCCGGGCGGCCTGGCGGCCTGGAGCTGTGGTGTCCCTGTCGTGCTGCATGAGCAAAACGGTATTGCCGGACTGACCAACAAGTGGCTGGCAAAAATTGCCACCAAAGTTATGCAGGCATTTCCCGGTGCGTTTCCCCACGCAGAGGTGGTAGGAAACCCGGTGCGTACGGACGTGCTGGCCCTGCCATCACCGGCTCAGCGCCTGGCCGGACGCAGTGGTGCCATCCGTATTCTGGTGGTGGGCGGCAGTCAGGGCGCGCGCGTTCTTAACCAGACGGTGCCCCTGGTTGCGGCAAAACTGGGTGAGCAGATCACCGTCTGGCATCAGACCGGTAAAGGTGCATTGCAGGACGTAGAGCATGCCTATCAGCAGGCAGGTCAGCAGCACAAGGTGACCGAATTTATTGATGATATGGCGGCGGCGTATGCCTGGGCTGATGTAGTGATTTGTCGCTCAGGTGCACTGACGGTGAGTGAAATTGCTGCCGCGGGATTACCGGCCATCTTCGTGCCGTTTCAGCACAAAGATCGTCAGCAGTACTGGAATGCCTTGCCGCTTGAGGGCGCAGGTGCAGCCAAAATTTTTGAGCAGCCGCAGTTTACAGCGGAGGCGGTAGCGGAAACGTTGCGTCACTGGGATCGCCCGACATTACTCGCGATGGCTGAAAAAGCCCATGAGGTGGCGGTACCCGATGCGACTGAACGGGTCGCGCAGGCAGTGGCTCACGCCGCACATTAACGCATCAGGTCAGCCTGGCTGACCCGTGCTCAAACTGAGCACAAACTGAATGAGTAGGTAGGTAATAAAGCGTAATGAATACACAACAACTGGCGAAACTGCGTTCAATCGTGCCCGAGATGCGTCGCGTCCGGCACATTCACTTTGTCGGCATCGGCGGTGCTGGCATGGGCGGTATTGCCGAAGTGTTAGCAAATGAAGGCTACCATATCAGCGGTTCTGATCTGGCGCCGAATCCGGTAACACAAAATCTGATCAAACTGGGCGCAACGATTTACTTTAACCATCGCCCGGAAAACGTAACGGATGCCAGCGTAGTCGTGGTGTCCAGCGCCGTTGCGCAGGACAATCCTGAACTGGTGGCGGCACGCGAGCAACGTATCCCGGTGATTCGTCGCGCGGAGATGCTGGCAGAACTGATGCGCTTTCGTCACGGTATTGCGATTGCCGGCACGCACGGCAAAACCACGACAACAGCAATGGTGTCGAGCATTTACGCAGAAGGTGGCCTGGACCCGACTTTCGTTAACGGGGGGCTGGTTAAAGCAGCAGGCACGCATGCGCGTCTGGGCAGCAGCCGCTATCTGATCGCCGAAGCGGATGAGAGCGATGCGTCATTCCTCCATCTGCAGCCAATGGTCGCTGTCGTCACCAATATCGAAGCGGATCATATGGACACCTATCAGGGAGATTTTGAAAACCTGAAGCAGACGTTCGTTAATTTCCTGCACAATTTGCCGTTCTACGGCCGGGCAGTCATGTGCGTCGATGATGCCGTGATTCGTGACCTGCTTCCTCGCGTAGGCCGCCAGATTACGACCTATGGCTTCAGTGACGATGCTGACTTCCGCATCGAAGACTTTGAACAGCGTGGTGCACAGGTGCACTTTAGCCTGATTCGTCAGGACAAGGCGCCGTTACAGATCACCCTGAACGCACCGGGTCGGCACAATGCATTAAACGCAGCAGCGGCCGTAGCCGTTGCCAGCGAAGAAGGGATTGAAGACAGCGCCATTCTGGCGGCGCTGGAAAGCTTTCAGGGAACCGGTCGTCGTTTCGACCAGTTGGGCGAGTTTTCTACCGAACCGGTCAACGGTCAGCCTGGCACCGCCATGCTGGTGGATGATTATGGTCATCATCCCACGGAAGTGGACGCTACCATCAAGGCGGCGCGCGCAGGTTGGCCTGATAAAAAACTGGCGATGGTGTTTCAGCCGCACCGTTACACGCGAACCCGTGACCTGTTTGATGATTTTGCCAACGTGCTGTCTCAGGTTGACGTTTTGCTGATGCTGGATGTGTACGCGGCAGGTGAAACGCCCATTCCTGGCGCGGACAGCCGTGCACTGTGCCGTGCCATTCGTAACCGTGGCAAGGTCGATCCTATTCTGGTGCCGGAGCATGATTCGCTCGTTGAAATGCTGGCACCTTTGCTGTCAGGTAACGATCTGATTCTGGTTCAGGGTGCAGGGAACGTAGGTAAAGTGGCGCGTAAACTGGCCGACTGCAAATTGCAGCCAGAGCGCAAAGTGGAGGGCCGTCATGCCTAAAGTTGCCGTTTTAATGGGCGGCACGTCAGCCGAGCGCGACGTGTCCCTGATGTCCGGCGGGGCCGTGCTGGCCGGCTTACGCGAAGCAGGTATTGACGCACAGGGTATTGATACCCGCGACGTTTCAGTGCTGGATTTAACTGCACAAGGTTTTGAAAAGGTGTTTATCGCCCTGCACGGTCGTGGCGGTGAAGACGGCACGCTTCAGGCGGTGCTGGAGTTCCTGCAGTTGCCCTATACCGGCAGCGGCGTGATGGCATCGGCCGTGACCATGGACAAACTGCGCACCAAGCTGCTGTGGCAGGGCAGGGGACTGCCGGCAGGTAAATTTGTCTGGATCACGCGTGAGCAGATGCAGGCCGGTCTGGATACGGCCACCAAGACAGCGATTAGCGCGCTAGGTTTACCGCTGTTCGTTAAACCGAGCAGCGAAGGGTCCAGTGTTGGGATCAGCCGCGTGAATCAGCAGAGCGATCTGACCGCAGCACTGGAAGAAGCATTTCGCCACGACGATAACGTGCTGGTTGAGGCGTTTCTGAGCGGTGGGGAATATACCGTTGGCATTCTGGGCGAGCAGATTCTGCCAGCCATAAAAATAAAGACCGCCAGCGAGTTCTATGACTATGAAGCTAAATACATTTCTGACGATACTCAGTACTTCTGTCCAGCCGGACTGAGTGCAGAGCGTGAGGCAGAATTACAACAGCTGGTTTGGTCTGCCTGGCGTGCACTGGGATGCAGTGGCTGGGGACGCGTTGATGTCATGACCGATGGTGAAGGACACTTCCAGCTGTTGGAAGCGAACACGTCACCCGGTATGACCAGCCACAGCTTAGTGCCGATGGCAGCAAAGCAGGCTGGCCTGACGTTTTCTCAGTTAGTCGTACGCATTCTGGAACTGGCCGACTGATATGTCACAGGCGGCGATGAACGTACGTAACCGTGAGGCGCAGGAGCGGGCACGCAACGGTCGCAGTAACGGTGCCCGGCTCTTCGGCATCGTGTTTCTGCTGATGGTGATGGGCGTAATGATTGCGGGTGGCTTAGTGGTGCTGAAGTGGATGAACGATGCCTCTCGGTTACCGCTGTCAAAGCTGGTAGTGACGGGACAACTGCATTACACCACTCACGACGATATTCGCCAGGCGATTTTGTCGTTAGGTTCACCCGGTACCTTTATGTCGCAGGATGTGAACATCATCCAGCAGCAGATAGAAAGATTGCCATGGATAAAGCAGGTCAGCGTGCGTAAGCAGTGGCCGGATGAACTGAAAATCCATCTGGTGGAATATACGCCGGTGGCGCGCTGGAACGACTCTCACATGGTTGACAGCGACGGCGTGTCATTCAGCGTACCGGCTAACCATATGGGTAAAGAAACGCTGCCGATGTTATACGGTCCAGAAGGCAGTGAAAAAGAGGTGCTGGCGGGTTATCACAGTATGGATGACGTGCTGAAAGCCAGGAAGTTTACCCTGAAGGTGGCGTCGATGACGGCGCGGCGTTCATGGCAGTTAGTGACCAGCGATGATGTACGTATTGAGCTGGGTCGTACCGATACCATGAAGCGTCTGAATCGTTTTATTGAGCTCTATCCGGTGCTGCTGCAGCAAGGTCAGAATGAACACAAGCGCATCAACTCGGTTGATTTACGCTATGACTCTGGCGCTTCTGTTGGCTGGACACCGATAGTGATGGAGCCACAGGACAGTAATCAGCAACAAAACCAGGCACAGGCTAAACAACAATGATCAAGGCAACGGACAGAAAACTGGTAGTTGGACTCGAAATCGGCACTGCGAAGGTCGCCGCCCTGGTTGGGGAAATTCTGCCTGATGGTATGGTCAATATTATTGGGGTCGGCAGTTGCCCGTCCCGCGGTATGGATAAAGGTGGCGTAAACGATCTTGAGTCGGTGGTGAAATGCGTACAGCGCGCCATCGATCAGGCTGAGTTGATGGCGGATTGCCAGATCTCCTCTGTTTACCTTGCATTATCGGGCAAACATATCAGTTGTCAGAACGAAATCGGGATGGTTCCGATTTCCGAAGAGGAAGTGACTCAGGATGATGTAGAGAACGTGGTGCATACGGCCAAGTCAGTGCGCGTTCGTGACGAGCATCGCATTCTGCACGTTATTCCTCAGGAATATGCCATCGACTATCAGGAAGGCATTAAAAATCCGGTTGGTCTGTCGGGTGTGCGCATGCAGGCAAAGGTGCATTTGATCACCTGTCACAACGACATGGCAAAAAATATTGTCAAAGCCGTTGAACGTTGTGGCCTCAAAGTTGACCAACTGATTTTTGCCGGTCTGGCATCCAGCTTTGCGGTCCTGACCGAAGACGAACGCGAACTGGGCGTTTGTGTGGTGGATATTGGTGGCGGCACAATGGATATCGCCGTCTACACGGGCGGCGCATTACGTCATACTAAGGTTATTCCTTATGCTGGCAATGTGGTCACCAGTGATATCGCCTACGCATTTGGTACGCCGCCCACCGATGCGGAAGCCATCAAAGTACGACACGGCTGTGCATTAGGGTCGATCGTCGGAAAAGACGAAAACGTTGAAGTGCCAAGCGTGGGCGGACGTCCGCCACGTAGCCTGCAACGTCAGACGCTGGCCGAGGTGATCGAGCCGCGTTACACCGAGCTTTTAAATCTGGTCAACGACGAGATTTTGCAGTTACAAGAGCAGCTTCGCCAGCAGGGCGTTAAACACCATCTTGCAGCAGGGATTGTGTTAACCGGCGGCGCGGCGCAGATTGAAGGATTGGCCGCCTGTGCGCAGCGCGTATTCCATACGCAGGTACGCATTGGACAGCCGCTAAACATCACGGGTCTGACGGACTACGCGCAGGAGTCTTACTATTCCACTGCGGTGGGGCTGTTGCACTACGGTAAAGAGTCACACCTGAACGGTGACGCAGAGGCTGAAAAGCGCGTTTCCGTGGGTAACTGGTTTAAACGTATTAATAGTTGGTTAAAAAAAGAGTTTTAATTTTTGTAAAAGGGGATCATGCTGTTTTCTTTAGTGATCTCCAGGCGACAGGCACATAACGGAGAGAAATCATGTTTGAACCTATGGAATTAACCAATGACGCGGTGATTAAAGTCATCGGCGTCGGCGGTGGCGGTGGCAACGCCGTAGAGCACATGGTACGCGAGCGTATCGAAGGTGTGGAATTCTTCGCTGTGAATACCGACGCTCAGGCGTTGCGTAAGACAGCGGTCGGCCAGACCATCCAGATTGGTAATAACATTACCAAGGGGCTGGGCGCGGGTGCTAACCCGGAAGTAGGCCGTAACTCTGCAGAAGAAGATCGCGAAGCACTGCGTTCTGCGCTGGAAGGGGCAGACATGGTGTTCATCGCAGCAGGTATGGGTGGCGGTACCGGTACCGGCGCAGCGCCTGTTGTGGCTGAAGTGGCCAAAGATTTAGGTATTTTGACCGTCGCGGTCGTGACCAAGCCTTTTAATTTTGAAGGCAAGAAGCGCATGGCGTTTGCTGAGCAGGGTATCGCTGAGCTGTCCAAGCACGTGGATTCACTGATTACCATTCCTAACGACAAGCTGTTGAAAGTCCTTGGACGTGGTATTTCCCTGCTCGATGCTTTTGGCGCGGCTAACGACGTGCTGAAAGGCGCAGTACAGGGTATCGCCGAGCTGATTACTCGTCCCGGCTTGATGAACGTGGACTTCGCTGACGTGCGTACCGTAATGTCAGAAATGGGTTACGCAATGATGGGTTCTGGCGTGGCCTGTGGTGAAGACCGTGCAGAAGAAGCCGCTGAGATGGCGATCTCCAGCCCACTGCTGGAAGATATCGATCTCTCTGGTGCGCGCGGCGTGCTGGTCAACATTACTGCGGGCTTTGACCTGCGTCTGGATGAGTTTGAAACCGTGGGTAACACTATTCGCGCCTTCGCCTCAGACAACGCAACCGTCGTGATTGGTACCTCGCTGGACCCAGAAATGAATGACGAACTGCGCGTCACTGTGGTGGCAACCGGTATTGGCATGGATAAGCGTCCAGAGATCACCCTGGTCACTAACAAACCAGCCAGTCAGCCTGTGATGGATCATCGTTACCAGCAGCACGGTATGTCTCCGCTGCCGCAGGAGCAAAAACCTGCCGCTAAAGTGGTGAACGATCAGAGCGCGCAGTCTAACAAAGAGCCAGATTACCTTGATATTCCGGCATTTTTGCGTAAGCAGGCCGACTAGGAATAACCTTATAATTGGGATTTCCCGCTCTTTGTGCTAAAGTGTTCGCCCGCTGGTAACGTATACTGGCGGTCGGAAAGCGATATTGCGAGATAATAACGATGATCAAACAAAGGACATTAAAACGTATTGTTCAGGCGACAGGTGTCGGTTTACATACCGGCAAGAAAGTCAGTCTGACCCTGCGCCCTGCGCCGGCTAATACCGGGGTCATCTATCGTCGCACTGACTTGAATCCACCGGTTGATTTTCCGGCTGATGCAAAATACGTGCGCGACACCATGCTGAGCACCTGCCTGGTGAACGATGAAGGCGTGCGTATTTCGACAGTTGAACACTTAAATGCCGCACTGGCAGGTCTGGGCATCGATAACATCATTGTCGAAGTTGATGCGCCAGAAATCCCGATTATGGACGGCAGTGCAGCGCCTTTCATCTATCTGCTGATGGATGCAGGTATCGAGCAGCTCAGCAGCGCCAAGAAATTTGTGCGTGTTAAGCAGACTGTGCGTGTTGAAGACGGTGACAAATGGGCAGAGATCAAACCTTATAACGGTTTCTCGCTTGATTTCACTATCGATTTCAAACACCCGGCTATCGATTCCAGCTCTCAGCGCTACCAGATGAAATTCTCTGCCGAAGCGTTTGTTCGTCAGATTAGCCGTGCACGTACTTTTGGCTTCATGCGTGAAATCGAATATCTGCAGTCTAAAGGCCTGTGCCTGGGCGGTAGTTTAGATTGTGCGATTGGCCTTGATGATTTCCGCGTGCTTAATGAAGAAGGCCTGCGTTTTGAAGACGAGTTCGTGCGTCACAAAATGCTGGATGCTATCGGCGATCTGTTTATGTGTGGCCACAATATTATTGGCGCGTTCACCGCGTTCAAATCAGGCCATGCGCTGAACAACAAACTGCTGCAGGCCGTTTTGGCTAAGCAGGAAGCCTGGGAATGGGCAACCTTCGAAGACGAAGCTGAATTGCCACTGGCGTTCAAAGCACCAAATTTGGTTCTGGCTTAAATTCGTTCAGAACGTAAAACGGCTGGCTGTGCTGACACTCTCTCCGGTCAGTGGCACCAGCCGTTTTTTATTGCCTCGCTGTTAATCTCCGCCTGTTGCGATAGCATTCCCACGTCAAAGCAAACAATTGCTGAATTGCTGCACAATCGCGCGCGATTTCTCCCGTTGTTGCGCTAATCCCAGGTGTCGCCGCGCCACATTAGTGTTACTATCTCTGGCGCTTTTACAGGCTGCATGCTGCTGAAAACCGCGGTGAATAATTAAAATGTTATGCGCAATGGAACAATTGTGATCGGAATCCTTCTACGCTGGCGACAATTAGGTAGACGCTATTTCTGGCCTCATTTCCTTCTCGGAATGGTGGCGGCCAGTCTTGGCTTGCCAGCGTGTGCGCAAACGGCTGAACTCAATACCGCATCAGAATCTTCCGCCAGTAGCCTGTTTATCGGCAATGCCGTTCGTTTTGACCATTTGATTCGTCTTCAGGAAGCCTCGCGACGTCCCAGTTTCTCGGTTGACTACTGGCACCAGCACGCCATCCGCACGGTTATCCGCCATCTCTCTTTCACGTTAACGCCGCAGGCGCAGGCGGAAGAGCAGGTGCATCCGCTGGCCGCACAAAAGCTGGCGTTGATTGATTCACTTCATGCATTATTAACCTCCCAGGCGGCACAACCCAGCATCCCGGTTCGTGTCTCCTCGCAACCCCTTCCTGCCGCTCCGACACAGACGCGTTCTGACGGACATGGCAAAGTGCACGGTATCCGTGCCGGGCCCGCTTTATTGTTCTGCTAATCTCTTTGTTTTTAATCCCATTTAGATTTCGCAGTCCGGACTCTCCGGCTGAATTGAGAATATATTTATTATGTTAATCAAAATGTTGACCAAGGTTTTTGGTAGCAGCAACGATCGTACTTTGCGCCGCATGCGTAAAAACGTTGATATCATCAACAAGATGGAGCCCGAGTTCGAGGTGCTCTCCGATGACGAGCTGAAAGCCAAAACGGTACTCTTTCGTGAGCGCCTGAAAAAAGGTGAATCACTGGAAAGCCTTATCCCCGAAGCCTTTGCAACCGTGCGTGAAGCCAGTAAACGTGTGTTTGGCATGCGTCACTTTGACGTGCAGCTGATTGGCGGCATGGTGCTGAATAACCGCTGTATCGCAGAGATGCGTACTGGTGAAGGTAAAACCCTGACGGCAACCCTGCCAGCCTATTTGAATGCCTTAACCGGCCAGGGCGTACACGTCGTCACCGTCAACGACTATCTGGCCCAGCGTGATGCGGAAAATAACCGTCCGCTGTTTGAGTTTCTTGGCCTGAGCGTCGGGATCAACATGTCTGGCCTGCCTTCTGTCGCCAAACGCGAAGCCTATGCAGCAGACATCACCTACGGTACCAACAACGAGTACGGCTTTGACTATCTGCGTGACAACATGGCGTTCAGTCCAGAAGAGCGCGTACAGCGTAAGCTGCACTATGCACTGGTGGATGAAGTTGACTCCATCCTGATTGATGAAGCGCGTACGCCGCTGATCATTTCTGGTCCGGCCGAAGACAGCTCAGAACTTTACACCAAAGTGAATAAAATCATTCCTCATTTGATTCGCCAGGAAAAGGAAGATTCAGACAACTTCCAGGGCGAAGGCGACTATTGGGTCGATGAGAAGGCGCGTCAGGCGCACATGAGCGAGCGCGGACTGGTAAAAGTAGAAGAACTGCTGGTAAGTCAGGGCATTATGGTGGAAGGGGAATCACTTTATTCACCGACCAATATCATGCTGATGCACCACGTTACTGCGGCACTTCGCGCCCATGCGCTGTTCACGCGCGATGTCGACTACATTGTAAAAGATGATGAAGTCGTCATTGTCGACGAACATACAGGTCGTACGATGCAGGGTCGTCGCTGGTCTGACGGTCTGCATCAGGCGATTGAAGCTAAAGAAGGCGTTGAGATTCAGAACGAAAACCAGACCCTGGCTTCTATCACCTTCCAGAACTACTTCCGCCTTTATGACAAGCTGGCGGGGATGACCGGTACAGCTGATACCGAAGCGTTTGAGTTCAGCTCCATCTACAAACTCGATACCATTGTTGTGCCGACCAACCGTCCTATGGTGCGTAAAGATCTTGCCGATCTGGTTTATATGACCGAGAAAGAGAAGATCGATGCCATCATTGAAGACATCCGCGAGCGTACGGCCAACGGACAGCCTGTGTTGGTCGGTACGATTTCGATTGAGAAATCAGAAGTGGTATCAAACGAACTGACGCGCGCCGGCATTAAACACAATGTTCTGAATGCGAAGTTCCATGCCCGCGAAGCGGATATCGTGGCGCAGGCCGGTCAACCGGGTGCTGTCACTATCGCCACTAACATGGCGGGCCGTGGTACGGATATCATGCTGGGCGGTAGCTGGCACGCAGAAGTTGCCGAGCTTGAAAACCCATCAGATGCGCAAATCGAAGAGATTAAAGCCGCCTGGCAGATTCGCCATGATGCGGTGCTGGCTTCGGGCGGTCTGCATATCGTGGGTACTGAACGTCACGAATCACGTCGTATTGATAACCAGCTACGTGGTCGTGCGGGTCGTCAGGGTGACGCCGGTTCTTCACGCTTCTACCTGTCCATGGAAGATGCGCTGATGCGTATCTTTGCCTCGGATCGTGTTTCCAACATGATGCGCAAACTGGGAATGAAACCTGGCGAGGCCATTGAGCATCCGTGGGTGACCAAAGCCATTGCCAACGCGCAGCGTAAGGTGGAAAGCCGTAACTTCGATATTCGTAAGCAACTGCTGGAATATGATGACGTGGCCAACGATCAGCGTCGTGCTATCTATAGCCAGCGTAATGAACTCCTTGATGTGTCTGATGTGTCAGAAACCATCAACAGTATTCGCGAAGACGTCTATAAATCCATTATCGACAGCTATATTCCGCCTCAGTCGCTGGAAGAAATGTGGGATGTGCCAGGCCTTGAAGAGCGCCTGCGTAACGATTTCGATCTGGATCTGCCGATTAGCGAATGGCTGGACAAAGAACCGGATCTGCATGAAGAGACGCTGCGTGAACGTATCATGACGCACGCCGCCGAGAGTTATGCGGAAAAAGAAGAGATCGTCGGCGCGGAAATGATGCGCAACTTTGAGAAAGGCGTCATGCTGCAAACGCTGGACTCGTTGTGGAAAGAGCACCTGGCCGCAATGGATTATCTGCGTCAGGGCATCCACTTACGTGGATATGCGCAAAAAGATCCTAAGCAGGAATATAAGCGTGAATCGTTCGCCATGTTTGCCGCGATGCTGGAAACGCTTAAGTACGAAGTGATCAGTACCCTGAGCAAAGTACAGGTTCGTATGCCGGAAGAAGTCGAAGCGATGGAGCAACAACGTCGTGAAGAGGCCGAGCGCCTGGCACAACAACAGCAGTTGAGCCATGCCAGCGAAGAAATCCTGGCGGCGGAGTCCGTTGCGCAGCAGGGCGGCGAACGTAAAGTGGGCCGTAACGATCCTTGCCCGTGCGGTTCAGGTAAAAAATATAAACAGTGTCACGGTCGTCTGGCCTGATCACGTTGTTGACTAGTCCTGGCATAGGTTGACACTTTTTTTATCTTTTAAAACGCCTGATGTACCTCATCAGGCGTTTTGTATTTTAATGACAGATGAGGACGCTGGCTGTTATAGATCCTGACTGACTCACTGACCATCCTGCCTGCCTGCACCACGTCTGCCGGACGCGTAATCAGTAATTCATTTTTCAGTATGCCGTTAACCCTTTCTGCCAGCGCATTCTGATAGCAGTCGTAGCCGTCCGTCATTGAACAGACAAGACCGTGTTTTTTATGCACTGACTGATACATTGCCGAACAGTACTGAAGTCCGCGATCTGAGTGGTGGATCAGGCGGCCCTTTCCCTGCCGCTCCCTCAGTGCCATTTGCAGCGCCTTAATAACGTGTTCCGTATGCAGACTTTCATGAACATGATACCCCACGATTTTTCGTGAGAAAGCGTCCGTTACCAGACTGATGTAGGCCATACCTGTTCTTACCGGAAGCCAGGTGATGTCGGCAACCCATACCTGCTCCGGACCGGAGATTACCGTCTGCTCCGGCCCCGCTTTCAGCAGATTCGGATGTCTGTAAAAATGATGACGGCTGTTCGTTGTTTTATGATAAGCCCTTGCCGGATGAACCAGTAACCGGGCTTCCCGCAGCACAGCGAACAGACTGTCCCGCCCGATATGCAATGCGGCATCTTCCCGCTCGTTAAGAATATGCTGCAGTTTCCGGGTACCCAGGCGGGGCTGCTGTAACCTGATAAGTCTGACTTCTTCAGTAATGCGGTGTGCCTTTTCAGCCCTGCGCATTTCACGCCGGCATCCCTGATACCAGGCCTGACGGCTTATCTTTAAATACCGGCAGACCCTGACGACAGTCAGTTTCAGGGATTGTGTCTGTGCTTTCGCGATAAGGACGCTAACTGCTTCTTTGTGAGTGTGGCACCGAATTCGGTGTTCATCACCTTCACGACAGCTTCAAAAAACTGCGCTTTAACTTCGGATTCAGCCAGTTGCTGCTCAAGCTCTTTGATTCGCTGTTCAGGTGTGAGGGGGAGAGATTTTGTCATGTTTCCTCCACGGGTGGTGCGCTGCCGGGATGACTGCCAGTCCAGATGACCGTATTTACGTAACCACATGAGCACGGTGGAACATCCCTGGATGCCGTAGCGTTCCTGAGCCTGGCGGTAAGTCATCTCGCCTTTTTCAACCTGCTCCACGACTGCCAGCTTAAAAGACAGAGAGTAATCCCGCTGAGTGCGTTTAACATACTGTTTCATCACATTCTCCTCAAAACCAGTGGAAAATGTGTCAACGCTATTCAGGACGGGACA
>NZ_NTMH01000013.1 GCF_002307475.1 Pantoea allii
GCCGGTACGCTCTGAAGTATTTTTCAGAAATACAGTAATATCAGTATGGTGGAGCTAAGCGGGATCGAACCGCTGACCTCCTGCGTGCAAGGCAGGCGCTCTCCCAGCTGAGCTATAGCCCCATACAGTTACTGCAGAGACCACTACTACCACTCACCAGGAGTCCCGTTTTTGATAAACGGTAATTTCTTTTCAGGCAAGGCAAAGGGTCGCGACGTATAGTTCACTATACGAGCGGCGCTTTAACGCAGCATGAGAAGAAATTTGGTAGGCCTGAGTGGACTTGAACCACCGACCTCACCCTTATCAGGGGTGCGCTCTAACCACCTGAGCTACAAGCCTGTAGAGGTTTTTTCT
>NZ_NTMH01000014.1 GCF_002307475.1 Pantoea allii
AGCGGTTGATAACCAGCGCAGCCTGCTGGGTGCGTCTCAGAACCGTTTTGAGTCCACCATCAGCAACCTGAACAACACCGTGACCAACCTGACCGCAGCCCGCAGCCGTATTCAGGATGCCGACTACGCGACCGAAGTATCTAACATGTCCCGCGCGCAGATCCTGCAGCAGGCAGGTTCTTCGGTGCTGGCGCAGGCCAACCAGGTGCCTCAGACGATGCTGTCTCTGCTGCGTTAATTGCCGCAAAGCATGCATTAATAAAAACGCCTTCAGTGATGAAGGCGTTTTTCATTTATGGCCTGTCAATATTATCCTCGACCACGCTTCTTTCGTTTGGCTTTCCATCCTAACCACGGTTTTTACGCTATCGGAAATTCAGCGGCGAAAGTGAAACGGCGCTACGGCCTTTCGAGCTCTGCTGATGTTTTTCAGGTATGACTGAAGACCTGGCTGAACCTGTTTTCCGTTAGACGATTAAAAAATATGCCTCTTGCATAAAGTTTTGCTTAGCCCGGACGATAACAATATTGAAGGCGATAAAGCCGCAGGCCAAATACCTGACCCAGTATTTCTTATTAAAGGATATTCATCATGGCAGTCATTAATACCAATACCCTGTCTCTGGTTACTCAGAACAACCTGAGCAAATCTCAGTCATCCCTGGGCACTGCGATTGAGCGCCTGTCTTCCGGCCTGCGTATCAACAGCGCCAAAGATGATGCAGCGGGTCAGGCTATCGCCAACCGCTTCAGCTCTAACATCAACGGCCTGACTGTTGCGGCACGTAACGCCAACGACGGTATCTCTCTGTCGCAGACCGCTGAAGGCGCCCTGTCAGAAGTCAACAACAACCTGCAGCGTGTACGTGATCTGACCGTACAGGCGCAGAACAGCTCTAACTCAGCGTCTGACATCGACTCGATTCAGGCTGAAGTTAACCAGCGTATGCAGGAAATCGACCGCGTCACCAAGCAGACCGATTTCAACGGCATTAAAGTCCTGAACACCGGCTCAGGCAGCACCACCTATAACTTCCAGGTTGGCGCGAAAGACGGCGAAACCATCGGCATCGCGATCAGCTCAAGCGACGGTTTTGACCTGGCCGCAGCGGGTCAGTCTGGTAGTGTTCAGAACACCCGTGCTATGGCTTCAGGCACAGATATCGTTAACGGTAACGCGCGTACCACTTCAGCAGTCGGCTTCGACGTGCTGAAAGGTGCTGTAACGGGTGGTAGCGGTGGTACTGCAACGGGTACTACGCCGCTGGCTGATATCGATAAAGCGATTAAAGCGGTTGATAACCAGCGCAGCCTGCTGGGTGCGTCTCAGAACCGTTTTGAGTCCACCATCAGCAACCTGAACAACACCGTGACCAACCTGACCGCGGCCCGCAGCCGTATTCAGGATGCGGACTACGCGACCGAAGTATCTAACATGTCTCGCTCGCAGATCCTGCAGCAGGCAGGTTCTTCGGTGCTGGCGCAGGCCAACCAGGTGCCTCAGACTATGCTGTCTCTGCTGCGTTAATTGCCGCAAAGCACGCATTAATAAAAACGCCCTCAGTAATGAGGGCGTTTTTTTATTTTATACAAGCATATACCAGGCCAGTCACAGTTTTACGACGGCCTGATATTAGCTGAAGTGAAGCAGTACTGTTTTAAGGCTTTCACCCTTACTGGCTATGCTAAGTGGCTTTTAGATAGCGTCCTGCGCGTAGGAAGCTGCAAAACGTTAGCTCCGTCTTCTGGCGCCTGAAACCTCACGCAGTTATCTCATATTCCCATCCGTGGATATGTTACCGCGGCAAAGATTTTTCAGCGGATAGTCTGCTACTGTCATCCTGTGCGTTACTATCGTTGATTCTTTTTATAATTTCGTAAAGATAGCTTGTTTTAATTAACTGGCAAAACCGCATTTATTAACCTGCCGTGATTATAACATGCATAAAAAAGGTGATACGTAGACGGAATAGGGCGGTGAGGGTTTCAATTGCGCGATAAAGTATTATTGCGTCCGTTACATTACTAATACTATTACACTATTATGGTTTTACAGTAATTCAATGGCTTAGCATCTTTCTCTTCAACAGAAATGCGGTAGTGTTAGAGGTCTATATACTGGTCAGATACTGTGATTTGGTCATGTATATTTTTAATGATGACTTAAAAAACATAAGGTTATGAGTCTTCAGAGAGGTGGGGCTGACAGCCAGTAAGGACGATTTTAAAACTCGGTCAAATAATTTTTCGCAAACCTGTTTTTTCCTTTATTAAGATAAAAAATACCAGTAAGGCTTAAAGTTTTGCGCATAGCGGGCGATAACATTATTGAAGGCAATTAAGCCGCAGGCCAAAAACCAAACCTAAATCTCTTTATGAAGGATACTTATCATGGCAGTTATTAATACCAATACCCTGTCACTGGTTACCCAGAATAACCTGACAAAATCCCAGTCTTCATTAGGTACTGCTATTGAGCGCCTGTCTTCTGGCCTGCGTATCAACAGCGCCAAAGATGACGCAGCGGGTCAGGCAATTGCTAACCGCTTCAGCTCTAACATCAACGGTCTGACCGTTGCGGCACGTAACGCCAACGACGGTATCTCTCTGTCACAGACCGCTGAAGGCGCACTGACCGAAGTCAACAACAACCTGCAGCGTGTACGTGACCTGACCGTACAGGCGCAGAACAGCTCTAACTCAGCGTCTGACATCGACTCCATTCAGTCTGAAGTTAACCAGCGTATGGAAGAGATCAACCGTGTTACTCAGCAGACCGATTTCAACGGCATTAAAGTCCTGAACACCGGTTCTGGCAGCACGACCTATAACTTCCAGGTTGGCGCGAAAGATGGCGAAACTATCGGTATCACTATCAGTTCAAGTAACGGCTTCAACCTGTTCAATACTGCAAGTGCATCAGGTCAGACTTCAGGTCAGACAATCAACGGTAACGCACGTTCAACCGTCGCTGAAGGCTTTGACGTACTGAAAGGTACCGTTACTTCTGGTGGCGCTACAGATGGCAGCCCACTGACTGATATCGATGCGGCAATCAAATCTGTCGACAACCAGCGCAGCCTGCTGGGTGCATCTCAGAACCGTTTCGAGTCCACCATCAGCAACCTGAACAACACCGTGACCAACCTGACCGCAGCCCGCAGCCGTATTCAGGATGCCGACTACGCGACCGAAGTGTCTAACATGTCCCGCGCGCAGATCCTGCAGCAGGCAGGTTCTTCGGTGCTGGCCCAGGCCAACCAGGTGCCACAGACTATGCTTTCTCTGCTGCGTTAATCCTCTTTACAACGCATTCGAACCCTGCCTTTTGGCAGGGTTTTTTTATCTGTTCTGTTGCTATTGATAAGCAAGAATACTGCGCTTTTATAGTGTTTTTGCGCCGATTGACTCTCCCTTGACCTGAGTAGAATAAATCAATCTGGTTTATTTTGATGACATATGGTCAGCAGGAGAGGGTATGAATAACAATATAATGGTGACCAGTCCGTTGCTTCCGCCTCTGGAAGAGTTTATGCCTTATCTTGAAGAGATCTGGCAGAGCAAGCAATTGACTAATGGCGGCCCTTTTCATCAACAGCTTGAACAGGCATTGGCTGAGTATCTGGATGTAAAACATCTTTGCCTGTTCGCAAATGGTACGCTGGCACTGGTGACCGCATTGCAGGCCTTGCGTATCTCTGGTGAAGTCATCACGACGCCTTTTTCCTTTGTTGCCACCTCTCACTCTTTACTCTGGAATGACATAAAACCTGTCTTCGTCGATATCGATCCGGTAACGTGCAATCTCGATCCGGCTAAAATCGAGGCGGCGATCACGCCTCAGACAACCGCCATATTGCCGGTCCATTGCTATGGCATTCCCTGTAATATGGACGCTATTCAGGAAATTGCCGATCGGTATGGCCTTAAAGTGATTTACGACGCAGCCCATGCTTTTTCGGTGAAGCAGGACGGCGAAAGCATACTGAATCATGGCGATCTGTCAGTATTAAGTTTCCACGCGACCAAAGTATTTAATACCTTTGAAGGCGGCGCGATCATTTGCCCAAATGAAAAAATCAAGCGTCGCATCGATTATTTGAAAAACTTTGGCTTTGCAGATGAAACCACCGTTGTTGCCCCGGGCATTAATGGAAAAATGAACGAGATTCAGGCTGCATTTGGCTTATTGCAATTAAAACATATTGACTACGCGCTGGATTGTCGCAGAAAAATTTTTGAGAGATATGTTGCGGCGTTGAGCCATCTTAAGGGCATTTCTTTTAGTTTTGTCCCAGCCGGTGTGGACTGGAATTATGCCTACTGTGCAATTTTTATCGATGAAAGCCTGTTCCCACTTTCTCGCGATGCGATGTATATGCTCTTTAAAGAAAAAAATATTTATGTACGCCGCTATTTTTATCCATTGATTTCAGAATTCCCAATGTATAAAGGCTATTCGTCTTCATCTCCTGATAATCTCCCTGAGGCGTCCTTACTGTCTAAGCAAGTTCTTTGCTTACCCATCTATCCGACCTTAAGTGAAGAGAGTCAGAATGAGATTATTCACGTCATCCTGACAGCCGGTCACGTCAGAGCAGCGTAAATAACAATTTTGCGATGTTCCCACATCGTCATTGAGGCTTAGTATGTCAAAAAGTAATCTGGTGTCTATCCTGATCCCTGCATATAAAAGTGATTATATCGAGGATGCACTAAAAAGTGCTATGCAGCAGGATTACCCTGAAATTGAAATTATCATCTGTGATGACAGTAGCAGCGATGAGCTCGCTCGTGTCGTTGAGCGAGTGAGTCAGGGGAGCCCGCATCCAGTTCACTATTATAAAAACGAAACACGGCTACTGGAACTGGGTAACATAGAGCGGTGCTTATCCTTTGCCCAGGGCGAATACGTTAAATTTTTATATGACGACGATATTCTGCGCTCTGATTGTGTAAGCCGCTTAGTCAAAGCACTCAATGCTTCACCTGATATCATTCTTGCCTCCTCACGTCGGCAGCGTATTGACGAGTCTGGTTATGTGCTGGCTGATATCATGGCAACCGCTTATCCTTTCCGTGGCGATGTTATTTTAGAAGGGCGGGATGTTATTTCATTCCTTTGTGATTACATCATTAATTTTATTGGTGAGCCTTCCTGCGTACTATGCCGCCGCGAAGCCTTAACGGAATTAAATCATAATCCGGTTTACCTGAACGGCCAGGTCCTGCCCTATCTTTATGACCTCTGCATTTATGTTAACCTTTTAGTTAAAGGTAATTTGGCTTTTATCAGTGAGCCGCTTTCGCAATTTAGGGTATCTGAAAGTCAGGTCAGCCATCAGGCTTCATCTCAGGCGGATATTGTCTCTAATACTTATCAACAGTTTCCGTTAATGATTGAGCAGTTAGGATTGTACAAAGGCGATCCTAATGAGAATCAGTCTGTGCGGGTTACGGCGCTTAGTCATCCCCAGAATTATATCAATTGTAATCTTCTTGCTGCGATGAGCAGTGCATTACACTTGTCGGACGGTAACCGCGCGAACAAGAGCTTAAAAGAGTGGCTGGCATTACGTACAGTCACCGATCGTGATTCAGCAAGGATTGATGATTACATCAGCAGCCAGATGTTTAGCACACAGATTGCGGTTTATATCTTATCGAGTGGTGCCGAACCGTTATTTATTGAACAGTCCGTAAATGATATTAATAAAAAGCATATTTCAGGCCTGACGTTGGTACCCGTTATTGTAAACCATAACGGACAATTATCCTGCAATGCTGAAACCATATATGGAAGAAATGATGCGGAAGCAATCAATTCACATATCGAGCAACGTCAGGAACAATGGATTCTGATCATTAATGCGGGAAGTGTGCTTACAGAAAGTGGCTTGTTGCAACTTGCGCTGTCATTACCTTCTGCGGCAGGCTGCAGCGCTGTCTATGCGGATGAAATGTATCAGCAAGCTGGCGAGATTACGGGAACCTCTTTCCGTCCTGATTTTAATCTGGATTTACTGTTAAGTCATCCTGCTGAAATGGCGCGCCATTGGCTCTTTAGCCGTGAGTGTATCGTTAACTCAGGCTTTTTCGATACGCGCTATGTTAATGCATGGGAGTTTGCAGGCATCGTTAAACTTATCGAACAATATGGTACAAACAGTATTGGGCATCTGCCTGAACCACTGGTGATTTCTCATACTTTTTCACTTAATACCAATCCAGAGTACCTGGATATCCTGAGCACACATCTACGTCAACGGGGTTATTCGAATGGTTGGGTCAAAAATACCTGGCCGGGATTGTATAATCTTCGATATGAGCACGCAGAAAAGCCTCTTGTGTCAATTATTATTCCGACTAAAGACCAGTTACCCGTACTGATAACGTGTGTGACATCATTGCTGGAAAAAACGGCTTATAAAAATTATGAGCTCCTCATCGTCGATAACAATAGTGAAACAGCGGAAGCGAAACAGTGGTTATCGGGATTAGAAACTGTTGACCCTGCGCGCATAAAAGTTCTGCGTTTCCCTTATCCGTTTAACTATTCTGCTATGAATAATCTGGCCTCGCGCGAAGCGCGGGGTGAGTACATGGTACTGTTAAATAACGATACCGCCATTATTGATGGTGCCTGGCTTGATGAGCTTCTCAATCATGCACAGCGGCCCGAAGTGGGTGTGGTGGGTGCCAAACTTCTTTTCCCTAACAATACAGTACAGCACGCGGGCGTTTTGTTAGGTCTGAGAGGACCTGCAGAACATCCCTTTATTGGTGAGCCGGCAGATGCAAAAGGCTACATGCGCCGCCTGATGGTCGATCAAAACTACACTGCGGTTACAGCGGCCTGCCTCATGATCCGTAAATCCGTTTATGAATCGGTTGGCGGACTGGACGAAGAGAATTTTAAAGTTTCCTACAACGATGTCGACCTCTGCCTTAAGGTTCGTGAACAAGGCTATCTGACCGTATGGACACCGCACGCCGTCGTGATGCACGAAGGGAGTGTCAGCCAGAAAAAAGTGGATAAGTCTACTCAAGAGAAGAAGATCAAACGATTTACAGACGAGCAGGACAGCTTTTATAAAAAATGGCTGCCGCTAATTGCTAACGATCCTTCTTATAACGCTAACTTGTCACTCAACGGCACTGGTTTTGAGCTGGAACAGGCTTTAGACATGACCTGGAAACCACTGTCATGGAAACCGTTGCCGACTATTATTGCCATGATGGCGGACTTCACCGGTTGCGGCCAGTACCGAATTATTCAACCATTAAAAGCAATGAAGGCGGAAGGGCTGGTACAAGGGCGTCTTTCGGATTACATGCATCACACGGCTGAACTTGCCCGGTATGCTCCTGACAGCATCGTCTTACAGAGACAAATTACTCCGGAATCACTGGAATGGCAGCGTCGGCTGGGGGTATTAAAAAATACCTTTAAAATCTTTGAACTGGATGATTACTTACCTAATCTGCCAATGAAAAGTATTCATCGCGCCAATATGCCGAAAGATATCTTGAAATCGCTTCGCAAAGCATTGAGCCTGGCTGATCGTTTTGTTGTCTCCACGCCCGCTCTGGCTAATGCATTCGACGGTAACCATCATGACATCCGCGTAGCTGAAAATCGCTTGCCTGTTAAAACGTGGGCACATCTTACCAGCTTACGAAACCAGGGTAAGAAACCTCGGGTTGGTTGGGCAGGCGGGTCGAGCCATAGGGGCGATCTGGAAATGATTGCGGATGTTGTTCGTGCCTTTGCAGATCGGGTTGAATGGGTCTTTTTTGGAATGTGCCCGCCAAAACTTCGTCCGTATATTCATGAATACTACAGCGGTGTAGAGATAAAGAAATACCCTGAAAAACTGGCTTCACTGAATCTCGATTTAGCACTGGCACCGGTTGAGGATAATTTGTTTAACCGCTGTAAAAGCAATCTAAGACTACTGGAATACGGCGCATGCGGATACCCCGTCATTTGCAGTGATGTGGAGTGTTATCATTATGACTTACCTGTCACGCGCGTCAAAAACCGTTATAAAGACTGGGTGGAGGCAATCGAGATGCATCTTGATGATCCGGAAGCCTCACGACGTTCGGGCGAGGCATTGCGAAATGCCATCCACAAAGACTGGATGCTTACTGGAGAGCCTCTCCGCCACTGGATGAATATGTGGTTGCCTGATTAATACGTTTTGACATGCAGTAAAGGTAAAAAGAGGGCTTGCCGCGGGTAAGCCCTCTTAATCCTTTAAACACTATCTTCGTGGAGTCCCAAACCCCAGTAAGAATCAGTGTAAACTGTCGATATAAGATAAACACATTCTCCTCGTACACTTTACAACCCGTTTCGGTTATTTCGTATTTATAAAGGATTAAGACGATGACTCAAGTTTATACAGAGGCAACAGGTGCACGACTGAGTACGCAGGCTCAGCGTTTACTGGTGGTGTCCGATAACCAGGAGCTGTCGCTTTATCTTAAAGAGGAACTTGAAAAACAGCCCTTTGAGCTACCCTTCAACGCGGACTTTTGCTACACGTCATTTAACACGAATCCGCAACTAATGATGGCTATTGGAGCGACCCGGATTAATGTAAAAGATGAGTCCACAGTTGAAAGGATCATTCAGGAGTATGATTTGGTTTTCAGTTTGCATTGTAAACAAATTTTCCCTGCCGCCCTTACTGATAACCTATGCTGTATTAACTTTCATCCCGGTCTCAATCCTTTTAATCGTGGATGGTATCCCCAGGCTTTTTCAATTATCAATGGTTTGCCTGTGGGCGCGACAATTCATTTAATGGACGCCGAAGTTGACCATGGCGAAATTATCGATCAGCAAGTAGTTAAAGTGAAAGTTTCAGATACTTCTTTGACAGTTTACAGAAACGTCATCGCAACAGAAAAGTATCTCATAAGTAAAAATATTTTTACTATCATCTCCGGTTCATATACGACAAAGAAACCACAGGCAGAAGGGAATTACAACGGAATTAAGGACTATAACGCGCTGTGTGAATTAGATTTGAACTCTGTCGCTACGCTTGATGAACATTTGAAAATATTGCGTGCGACAACGCATGGTGACTTTAAAAATGCGTTTTTTCGTGATGAGAATGGTAAAAAGTATTTTGTAAGGATAATCATCGATGAAGATTTTTAAAAGATCACCTCTTATCGCGCTCCGTTCGGAGTGAGTAATGTACGCACCTCCTCAGAGTGAGCTCTATCTCCGATAAGATTGCTATGCAAAGACGCAAGGATTTTATATTTATGAGTTTTGATCGTGTTTAGGGAAATAATACGATTTTATTTGTGGTTTTGCTTACTGTTATTACGCTTTTCTCATCCTTAGCTGTGATGCTTAATACTTTCTAATGTAGTAAGCACTTTTCTCTATCCTGCATCATTACACTCGCATTGCTCAAATAACCATATTCAAAAAAGATAACGTTTATAGATTGAAAAAATAAGCTGAGAAATGAACAGAGGCAAACGGGTGACATTTGCTAGCAGGCAGGCAAGAGGGAGATTTTGATTACACTATACTTCAATAATGAGGCGATAGCCTTGATATGAAATGCTTATGTATCAGCCAGTTAGATTGCTTTATAACTGGCTGGTACATCTTTGTCGTGTAAACATTACCCCATTATGACAACCTCTGCTAAGAGGCTATTTTATAGTTTTTATAAATAGTTAGCAGATAACTTTGCCAGTCTGAGGTTTTTATATTCATTTTTTTGATTTTATCACAACATAATTGTGAATTTAACGGTCGAACCGCAGCGGTTGGATAATCGGTGCTGCGAATGCCGAATACTGAAATATCTTTTTTTACTGCGATAAAAAGCGCTTGTGCAAACTCACACCAACTTACGGGCTCATCACCACAGTAATGATAAATCCCCCGCGCTTCAGGCTGTACAGCAAGAAGAATCATTGCCTGGGCCAGATCGCCTGCGTAGGTAGGGCAACCGTACTGATCATTCACCACCTTTATCTCATGACGCGTTTCCGCTAAATGGAGCATCGTGTCGACAAAGTTACTTCCATATTCACTAAAAACCCAAGAGGTACGGATGATTATGGCTTCAGGTAAGATATCTATTACGCGCTTTTCACCTTCCCACTTGCTCAGACCATAAAAATTAATCGGGCAGGGCTGATCGCTTTCGGTGTAAGCGGTTTTTTTAATGCCATCAAAAACGTAGTCAGTAGAAATATGAATCAGACGAGCACTGACCAGTTTGGCCGCCTGAGCCAGATTCTCTGGGCCGATGGCATTAACTTTGAGTGCGCGTGTACGGTCAGTTTCTGCCTTGTCGACTGCCGTGTACGCAGCCGTATTCATGATGACATCAGGCTTGAATTTTTTAACAATACGCATGACTGCTGAACGGTCGGTAATATCCAGCTCTGCTGACCCACACGCCAGGGTAATCCAGTCTGTGGGAAAGCGATCCAGTATGCAGCGGCCCAGTTGACCATAAGCACCTGTTAGTAAAACGCGCATCAGAGCGACTCCTGCGGTAATGTTCCTTGCTGATCATTTGCACACAGTATCAACAGCAGTACTGGCGATAGAAAAGTCACTTTGCGGTTATTCCTCATTTGGCAGGTGTGGTCCTTTAGGTAATTGTTTCAGCAAGGTTTCCTGGAAGCCCTGATCTCAGGCCATGCCCCTTAACTCTCTGGAAATTGTCACCCGTTCTGCAATCAACCCATTCACGATGGGCATGTATGACGTCCCCCCTATTCACTTCCTCTAGAACCGGTCTACGCTTGCAGAGTGATGATGAAAGAATACGAGCTTGCAAGTGAAACTAATGGCAAGAATAACCGATAAAAAAGCAGGTAAAGTAAAGGATAAGCTAAAGACGCAGCGCACAAGCGGAAAAGACACCCGGTCATCCGCGACGAAAATACCTGTTTTCTCGCGTAATAAGGCAAATGTGACGTACTTAAACGGCAGGATTTTAATCCGGACGGGGAAATAATAAAAAAGTCATCGCAGCGTTACAGTTCATTACAACTATGCCGATAATCCCCTTCAGAATGACTCTCATTTTGATATAACTTTTCATGTTCTGGGGTGGTTATGCGCTTTAACTATGACCTGCTTCCGGGCGAACGCCTTTCTTTTGAAGAGATCGCCCGGCGTTATGCACAGCAATACCCTGATGAGAAAGAACTGACGGCGCGTGCGCTGCTGAGTCCTTCAACCAGCTATCGAACGTTAAAAATTCGTGCTGTCTTTGCTCAGGAAGAGAGTAACAGTCCTCTGGAAGACCTGTTGTTCATTGCTAACGACAATGAACGGAAAAACTATTTGCGCCGTTTTGAGTACTACCTTAAACAGCAGCAGCCTTTTCACTATTTTCGCCGTGGAAAAGAGGATGAGGATAATCGCTGGAAGGTGATAGGGAAAAGCTATGTCTATGCCATGGTCGATCCCCATTCTGCGCAGGCGCAAAACCTGATCAACAGCCGGGGTTATAAACTGGTTTTGATGCGTGAAGATGAAGAAGATGCCTGGTGGCAGCTGTTCAACGTGCAGTCTAACCCCTGTTTCCCGCAGTCTCGTCGCATCCAGTTTATTGTGGTACTGAGCACGCCCGAACATAAGATTCCCGCTGCAGTTATGCCTGGTACTGAAGTGGGGCGGCGAGTCAAAGCCAAAGTGTTGCAGAAAGCCAGCCAGTCAGAATTTATGGCGGCCGTAAAAGCGCGCTACGGTGCCTGTATTATTACCGGAACCAGCCTTCTCGACCCGCATCAGTGGCCGTGGGTTGAAGCCTGCCATATCGACACGCGAGAAAACGATGAAGGTTTTCTGGCAGACAACAGTGTGGATAACGGGTTGTTCCTGCGTAGCGATTTACAGCGGCTTTTTGTCAACAAAATGATAAGCATTGATGGTGATTCCGGGCAGGTGCGTTTTCATGCGGATGAAAAAACGCGTGAAAGCATTGGTCCGTTTTATCAGGAGATGGAAGGGCAGGTTTGTGCACTGTGGGAAAACGTGCCATCCGCAACCCGCCAGCGTTTACTGTCACTACGTTAGTCTGTCTGTACAGAGCGGGACCTCCCGCTCTGAAACATCACAAATTTGAAATAACCTTGGTTTATCCCGCCTATTCAGCCAATCAAAAGCCCTACAGAATTGCATAATCATGCCGATAACTTCATTAACGCAGGGTAGTCAACGTGAACGATCTCTATACCGCCGATGGCGTGATGGACAAACATTCGCTCTGGCAGCGCTACGTCCCACTGGTACGTCATGAAGCACTGCGCTTACAGGTCCGCCTGCCAGCCAGTGTTGAACTTGACGACCTGCTTCAAGCCGGGGGCATTGGTCTGTTGAATGCGGTGGAGCGCTATGACGCGCTTCAGGGTACCGCCTTTACCACGTATGCAGTACAGCGCATCCGTGGGGCCATGCTTGATGAGCTTCGCAGCCGGGACTGGGCGCCGCGTAGCGTCAGACGAAATGCTCGTGAGGTAGCCGGGGCTATGCATCAGGTCGAACAGATGCTGGGTCGGGCCGCTTCTGAACAGGAAGTCGCGCAACAGTTGAATGTTTCGATAGAAGAGTACCGGCAGATTCTGTTGGATACCAACAACAGCCAGCTCTTTTCGTACGATGAGTATCGAGAAGAACACGGTGACAGTGCGGAACTGGTGACGGAAGGGCACGAAGAGGCCAATCCACTTCATCAGTTAATGGAAGGGAGTCTGCGTGAACGCGTCATTGAAGCGATCGAGGCGTTGCCCGAGCGCGAGAAGATGGTGCTGACACTGTACTACCAGGAAGAACTGAATCTGAAAGAGATTGGCGCGGTACTTGACGTGGGGGAATCCCGAGTCAGCCAACTGCACAGTCAGGCGATAAAACGCTTGCGTGCCCGACTTACGGGAGCGCGCTAGAAGGCTCAGTTCCTGGCGATCTATAAATAATAAGAAATCGGGGACTCAACAGTGGGAGCCAAAACCAAAGCCAGACCTTTAAGTCGTTATCTTAAAGACTACAAACACAGCCAAAACAATTGTTCACACTGTGGCAAAGTATTAGACCGTATGGCGCTGGTCTTTCGTGGCCAGATCATCAATAAAGAGGCCATCGCACGGATGGACCAAATGATTGATGAGCCGCTTTGGCTAAAACTGCAGCCAGAATTAACGGCACTTTGTCGTTTTTGCAGCGATATTTTTTGTAATACGCATCCTAATTATTTTGACATCATGGCCTTCAAACAATATCTGTTTGAACAGACTGAAATGAGCCCAAGCACCATTCGTGAATATGTGGTTCGCTTACGTCGGCTTGACGATATGTTGAAGGCCAGAAATTTTCCGGCTGAAAAACTCACAGGCAATAGCTGGCATCAATGCCTGGAAGAAGACTTACCCGATGCAGGTAATAACAATTATCGTATTGCGCTTCGTAAGTACGACCAGTTTTTGGGCTGGCAGCAACGTTAAGGGATCGGGTAAAAGTGTCAGGCAGGTTTTCCTCTGACATTCTGTCTCCCACCCCATTTTCCCCTGTCCACAGGGGGAAAATGGGGAAGTTGTGTAACAGCCGGTGGATACTTGCCCGACCGCTTCTCCGTTCATCACCTGAGTTTGAATTCAGGATGATCCTTTCTGCATCTTCTGTAACACTGTAAAGATCACTGCTCTGTGCCCAACTGGAGGCCGCATTGTCTTTACATCTTATTCATCAGTTTCCCCGTATCGAACTTCTGGGCGCACCGACGCCGTTAGAATACCTGCCCCGATTATCGGACCATCTTGGCCGCGACATCTTTATCAAACGTGATGACGTGACGCCGCTGGCGATGGGCGGCAACAAGCTGCGTAAGCTGGAGTTTCTGGCCGCAGATGCCCTGCGTGAAGGCGCAGATGTGTTGCTGACTGCGGGTGCCATTCAGTCAAACCATGTGCGGCAGACGGCGGCGGTCGCCGCGAAACTGGGCCTGAAATGCGTAGCGTTACTGGAAAATCCGATTGCGACTCAGAGTGAAAACTACCTGACCAATGGTAATCGCCTGATGCTGGACCTGATGGATGTTGACGTAGTGATGGTCGATGCCCTGACCCATCCCGCTGCGCAGCTGGCGGAACAGGCGGAACGTCTGGAGGCGCAGGGTTTCCGGCCTTACGTGCTACCTGTGGGCGGCTCAAATGCACTGGGTGCGCTCGGTTACGTGGAATGTGCCCAGGAGATTGCGCACCAAAGTGAAGGCGTAGTGGATTTTGCGGCGGTGGTCGTGGCGTCAGGCAGCGCCGGAACCCATGCGGGCCTGGCCATAGGACTGGAGCAGCTCTTGCCAGAGACCGAGTTGGTTGGCGTAACCGTGTCGCGTAAAGTCAGTGAGCAATTGCCTAAGGTTGAAGAACTACGTCAGGCGCTGGCGACGCAGTTAGCCGTGCAGGCGCAGGCACCTATAACGCTATGGGATGAGTATTTTTCTCCGCGCTACGGCGAGCCGAATGAAGAGGGCATGGCGGCGGTGAAAATGCTGGCCCGTCTTGAAGGCATTTTTCTTGATCCCGTTTATACCGGTAAAGCGATGGCCGGTCTTATTGATGGGATTAACCAGAATCGTTTCCGCCGTGAAGGCCCGTTGTTGTTTGTGCATACAGGCGGTGCACCGGCGTTATTTGCTTATCACCCTTCGGTCTGAGACGCGGCGCAAAAAAGGGTTATAATTCAGGCGTTATTTTGACGTCTTATGCGAAATAACGCCCATAATGACAGAGCGGCAAACCGTGTTTAGCCGCTTAACACCACACTGATAAATAATAAATGGGGTAAACATGGCTTTTTCACAGATTCGTCGCCAGCTGGTGACGGGAATGATGGCTGTTGCGCTGGTTGCAGGCGTCAGCGTTAAAACCTTTGCGGCAGAGAATTTACTGACGCAGGTTAAAAGCAAAGGCGAGCTGCGTGTGGGCCTGGAAGGCACCTATCCCCCTTTCAGTTTTCAGGATGAAAAGGGCAAGCTGACGGGTTTTGAAGTGGAGTTCGCCCAGGAACTGGCGAAACACATGGGGGTGAAAGCCGAGCTTAAACCGACCAAGTGGGATGGCATGTTAGCCGCCTTAGATTCCAAACGTATTGATGTGGTGATCAATCAGGTCACGATCTCCGATGAGCGTAAAAAGAAGTATGACTTCTCTACGCCCTATACCATTTCAGGTGTGCAAGCGCTGACGCTGAAGAAAAACGCGGGCAGCATTACCAAACCAGAGGATCTGGCCGGTAAGAAAGTCGGTGTGGGCCTGGGGACGAACTACGAACAGTGGTTACGTGCCAACGTCAAAGGCGTGGATATCCGTACTTACGATGATGACCCAACCAAGTATCAGGATCTGCGTTCTGGTCGCGTTGATGCGATTCTGGTCGATCGTCTGGCAGCCCTGGATCTGGTGAAGAAAACCGGTGATACCATGGCGGTAGCCGGTCCGGCATTCTCCCGTCTGGAAGCGGGCGTGGCAATGCGCAAAGGCAATGAAGACTTGCTGAAAGCGATCGATCAGGCCATTGCGGACATGCAGAAAGACGGCTCACTTAAAAAGCTGTCAGAGAAATGGTTTGGCGCGGACGTAACGAAATAATGCAGGAAAGTTTACAACTGGTGCTGGATTCAGCACCTTTTTTACTTAAAGGCGCGTTGTTCACGCTACAGCTCAGTATCGGCGGGATGTTCTTTGGGTTGATACTGGGCTTTTTGCTGGCCCTGATGCGTTTATCGCGCTTCTGGCCGGTAAACTGGCTGGCGCGTATCTATGTGTCCATCTTTCGCGGCACGCCGCTCATCGCGCAGCTGTTTATGATCTACTACGGTCTGCCGCAGTTTGGCATTGAGCTGGACCCCATTCCGTCGGCGATGATTGGGTTATCGCTGAATATGGCGGCCTATGCATCGGAGTCGCTGCGTGGCGCAATTGCAGCGATTGAGCGTGGTCAGTGGGAAGCGGCTGCCAGTATCGGCATGACGCCGTGGCAAACCCTGCGTCGGGTTATTCTGCCACAGGCTGCCCGCACCGCGTTGCCACCCCTGGGAAACAGCTTTATCAGCCTGGTAAAAGATACGTCACTGGCCGCCACCATTCAGGTTCCTGAACTGTTTCGCCAGGCGCAATTGATTACCTCGCGTACCCTGGAAGTGTTCACCATGTACCTGGCGGCTTCGCTGATCTACTGGGTGATGGCCACCGTGCTGTCAGCATTGCAAAACCGTCTGGAAGCCCACGTTAACCGTCAGGATCAGGAGGCGAAATGAGTGCAATCGACGTTCGCCAGTTGGTGAAAAAGTTTAACGGACAAACGGTACTGCACGGCATTGACCTTGACGTCGCGCCCGGTGAAATTGTCGCCATCATCGGCCCCAGCGGCTCGGGCAAAACTACGCTGTTGCGCAGTATTAACCTGCTTGAAGTGCCTGACGCCGGTCGCATTAAAGTGGGGGATATCACCATTGATGCCAGCCTGGGCATCCACAAGCAGAAAGAGCAGGTGCGCCTGTTGCGCCAGCAGGTGGGCTTTGTCTTTCAAAACTTCAACCTGTTTCCCCATCGCTCGGTGCTGGAAAATATCATTGAAGGGCCGGTGATTGTAAAAGGTGAAGCAAAGGCGGACGCAATTGCCCGCGCGCGGAGCCTGCTTGAAAAAGTCGGGCTTCACGGTAAAGAAGACAGCTACCCAAGGCGTCTCTCCGGCGGTCAACAGCAGCGTGTTGCCATTGCCCGTGCGCTGGCAATGCGACCCGAAGTGATTTTGTTTGATGAGCCGACGTCTGCGCTGGACCCGGAGCTGGTGGGCGAGGTGCTGAACACTATCCGCGCGCTGGCACAGGAAAAGCGCACTATGGTGATTGTCACGCATGAGATGAGTTTTGCCCGCGACGTCGCCGACCGCGCCATTTTCATGGATCAGGGACGCATCATAGAACATGGACCGGCTAAAGCGCTGTTTAGCGATCCGCAGCAAGCGCGGACTCGACAATTTCTCGATAAATTTCTTAATCAATAAACGCCGACGCCGCCGGAATAAGGCGGCGTTTCTTGCCGTGCCCTCTGCTTTTATTCTCTCAGTTTCTTCTGAAAATTTACATTTAGTATTATTTTAATGGTTTGATTTTGATGGTTTTATTCCGGATTAGCTTCTGCGCGAGTAACAGACTGTAACTTTTAAGAGCCGCCTGATTGAGACCTGCGTGAAAATATAAATAATTCTTCACAAATTCATCGCACGATCAGGACGAAATAATGAGTCAGGACAGAAAGGAAATCCTCTGGATTAATACCCTAAAAGGAGGATGCATCTTACTTGTGATATTGCATCACTCCATCATCACCACGTTCGCACCTTCGCTCCCTCATCTGAGTGCCGGTCTGTTCCCGGCTCACTGGTGGGTAGCATTTAATACCTGGCTTTCGCCCCTGCGGATGCCTGCATTTTTCTTTGTGTCCGGACTGCTGGCCGCCAATTCGGTCGTGAAGAAAAGCTGGAAAGCGGTCTTTACCAAGAAGTTCAGCAATATTGTCTACCTCTACCTGCTGTGGGGCGTGATTCAATGGCTGAGTATCCACTACATCTCAACCCATCTGGGCGAGCGGCTGTCGAGCAGTAAGAATGCCGCCTATGCTGATTCCCCGCTGGAGTTTATCAAGCTGTTAATGCTGTCGATGACCAGCCTGTGGTACTTGTATGCGCTGGCCGGATTCTTCCTGGTGACCAAGCTTTTTCATCGACAGAAAATAGTGCTGGTCGTATTCGCGATTGCGGCGAACTATGCGGCGCAGTTTAGCCTTATTCCCGGATGGGGACCGGCCAGCGTCGCGCAAAACTATCTCTATTTCTTACTGGGCGTCTTTTTCAGCGCGGCATTAATTGAACTCAGCGGTCTGAAAGGTCGTCACTGGCTGTGGCTGGGCGCAATAGCGCTGATCGGCATCCTTCATCATGCGGGCGGCATTTATAAAAATCCGTTTTACAGCCTGTTGACCATCGTCTTTGGCATTGTGCTGTGCCGTTTTCTTAACGCGCATTTCAATATGGCCTGGTTGAATTACATCGGCCGCAATACGCTGCAGATTTATGTCTTACACCGTATTTTTATCGAGTTAGTGGGGCTGAGCGCCATTTCCCTGGCGCTGCATTATGGCTGGTTCGGCAATGCGGGCTTTAGCTGGGGTTGGGCGCTGTTGATGCCGTTAACCGGCGTGGCGGTGTGTACGTTGCTTTCGCTGTTGGTCTGGACGCTGTTGAACCGTGGACCCGGACGGATACTGTTTATCCACCCGCGTTTACTCAGTAAGCATCAGGCGGAAACGCAAACCTCATCATCCTGAATTCACGGGCCAGCTTACTGGCCCGTTTTTTGTCTACGTTAATCTGGCGTGCAGATGCCTTTGATGACCAGATGCTGAATCAGAATAATGGTTTTCGCGTCAATGATGGTCCCCGCATCAATCATGGCAAGCGCCTCTTTAATCGGCACCTCAATCACCTTGATATCTTCGCCTTCGGCGGCAATACCCCCGCCCGCGTTTATTCGCATCTCACGGGTAAAAGGGGCGATAAAAAAGTGCAGACGCTCGGTAACGGAACCGGGGCTCATGAATATCTCGCCAATCTTAGTGACGTCATTCAGCTTGTATCCCGTTTCTTCTTCCGCTTCGCTTCTGATGGCCTGAATGGGGTCACGTGCGTCGAGCAATCCTGCACAGGCTTCAATCAGCTCAAAGTGATGACCGATCAAAAAAGCAGGCATGCGGAACTGACTGGTCAGGATGACCGTCCTGTCGTCGCGGTTGTAGAGCAGGATGGTCGCACCGTGACCGCGATCATAAGCTTCACGGGTAAAGCGCTGTTCTGTGCCATCGGTGCGCACATAGGTCATATCGTATTTGGTCAGGGTGCCCCAGTCGTTTGCCAGTATCTGCTGGTCGTTAACGGTAGCGGTAGTGGCAACGGGCGTAAAACGCGTCTGCTTCATGATGACATTCCATTTGTGAGTAAATCAGAAACAACCATTCAGACAGCGCGTGCCGAATGGAAAACTGAAAAATTAATCCTGAATCCGTAAAAGCCAAAATGGCCTTTTTAGCCTGTCTGCGTTATTCCGCAGGGCATAAATAAAAAAGACGAATAAGCTATTAACGGCATTTATCCACACGACCCGTGCGCCCTCTCTGTTATTCAGGTGATATCCGGACCTGAAATTACCCTAAAGGCGGCAGGAGAAGGGGCAACATGATTAATACGTTTCGACGTAGGGAAAAATGTTTTTCCGGCAAACTCTTTTACCTGGAGGACTGACTCACTCGCGATTGTCGGATGCATTGAAAACGCTCACCTGCACTTACGTTGAGTGGCCTGTCTCAAAGTACAGTTAACGTAATGGCAAAAATAGCGTTAAGCAAGTACCGACAGAGAAAATTCATAGTAAAGTCATATTCCATTGTGGATGGGCGATCCTGATTTATTCTGACGCTCAATGAATGTTACCGACGTCAAATTAAAGCCGGCATAAATGTCAAAGAATATCCTTTATTGTAAAGCTGGGTTCTAAACCGTTTCCGACAGATAACTTTAAGACTTTCGCTACATTCAGGTGACAGGACATACGGAATACTTTCCACATAACGGTCATATGAGCAGCGCGAATTCGTTTTTTCTGGAATGACACCACGGCGGAAATTCCCTGATGAAGCACAATGAAAAAGAACACATTGCATGGATTAATACGCTCAAAGGCATCTGTATCCTGCTTGTTGTGCTGTACCATACGGTGTTGCCCGGCTTTGAAAATACGCTAAAAGACCTGAGCGCGGGCGTGTTTCCCGCAGAGATGTGGGTACTGTTCAATAGGTTATTATCCCCACTGCGTATGCCTGCCTTTTTCTTTGTTTCAGGTTTGTTGGCCAGCAATGCCATTGTTAATCGCCCCTGGAAGCACATCACGACCAGCCGAATCACTAATTTGTTTTACCTGTACCGTGTATGGGGAGCCATTCAGTGGTGGTCAATCGTGGGGATTTCAACAGAAATCACCGGACAGCGTATTTCACAAAATCTTAATGCGGCCTATGCGGGATCGCTGGCGGAGTTTCTTACGCTGACATTTCTGGCGATGAGTACCTCATGGTACTTATATGGCTTAGCGATCTACTTCCTGTGCGCCAAACTTTTTCAGCGTTATAAGGTGCCATTGCTGGTCGCGGCAACGCTGCTCAATTACCTGGCTGTAGAAAAGGTGATTCCCTTCTGGGGGCCACAGAGTCTGGCGCAGTATTTTGTGTTCTTCATACTGGGGGCGTTCTGGTGTACGCAGATGCTGCGTTTGAGCGAGTGGCGACGGGAAAATGGCTTGCCGTGGTTGTTGCTGGCGCTGGTGGCAGGTCTGCACGGCCTGTTCGGTGTGGATAAGCGCCTTTTCGTATCTGTCCTTGCCATCCTCATCAGTATTGCCGCCTGCCGTTGGTTAAATCAGATCAGCAGCATGGCCTGGCTCAACTGGATGGGGCGTCATACTTTACCCATTTACGTTCTCCATCGTATCTTTATTGAGTATTTCGGTATGACGGCCATTTTATTGGCACAGCGTCATCAGCTGTTTGAATTAGCGTGGTTTTCCTGGCTGTGGGCCTGCCTGTATCCGCTGGTGATTGTGGCCCTCTGCTCACTCTGTTCCATTGCCGTCTGGTCGCTGACGAATCGGGGAGCAGGGCGCGCGCTGTTTATCTTTCCAACCCTGATAAAACGGCCAGTCTGCCCTGGCACCTGACCACGCGTTTGGGGCATAACGTCTGGCCGGGGCGAGCTATCAGCGGTTTGAAAAAGAGAAATGAACCCGGCCAGCGATGAGGTGGTCGGGTTCACGTCCGTCTTATTTACGTGCGCGTACCACCTGATAGCGACGCGTGAGATACTCAACTGGCGCGCTCCAGACGTGCACAAGACGGGTAAACGGGAAGACCAGAAAAATCGTCATGCCCAGAATCAAGTGAACACGATAAATCCACTCAACGCCGTCAAGCCACTGGGCAGCATTGCCCTGGAATGTCACCACCGCCTGCGCCCAGCCGACCAGTTTCATCATGCCAAGGCCGTCCATGTGCTGCAGCGAAAAGATGATGGAAATCAGCCCCAGGGCAACCTGCACCACAAGGATACCCATAATCACAATGTCGGCGCGCGTCGAGGTCGCCCGGATGCGTGGATTGAGCAGCCGTCTTTTCAGCAGCAGAAAGCCGCCAACCAGCGTCATCAAGCCAAAGACGCCACCGGCCATCATCGCGAGTTTCTGCTTGGTGGCAATCGACAGAAAGGGTTCGTACATCCAGTGCGGCGTCAGCAGGCCGAACAGATGCCCAAATAAGATCCCAATAATGCCGATGTGAAAGACGTTGGACGCAAAGCGCATGCCCTTTTTGTCCAGCATCTGGCTGGATGAGGCGCGCCAGGTATACTGTCCGTAGTCATAGCGCAGCCAACTGCCTACCAGGAAAACCGTTCCGCACAGGTAGGGATAGATATCAAAAAATAACACGTCCAGGTAGTGCATTATTGTGCGCCTCCAGAGGTCAGTTCAAGATACTGCGGACGGCTGTCCTGACTGAAACGGCGTTGATGCTGTTGCCGTTCAGAACGATCGCAGGCTTTATCATCGATGAACTTAATTTGTTCTTCTTCCCATACCGCATCTATCGCTTCGCGCGTGTCATCGCGCGGCTCGGTGGCAACCTGCCGGGCAACGCTCTCACTGTGCAGCGGGCTACGCGCGAGGTTGAGAAGGGCGTCAAACAGCTGGCTAAACTCACTGCCGCGCGCTTTCAGTCGTCCGCCCAGCAGGGCCAGAATTGGCGCGATATCCTTCAGGCCCTGACGCGCCGCTTTCTCATCCTGTTGACTCAGGTACTCCAGATAGAGCGGCAGATGATCGGGCAACTCCCGGCAGTGGAGTTCCAGACCGGCCTGCTCATACTGAGCCAGCAGATCCACCATCGCCTGACCGCGATCGCGCGATTCAGCATGAACATGTTCGAACAGCAGAAGCGATGTTGCCCGCCCGCGTTCAAACAGGGCACACCAGTCGCTCTGCTTATCCAGCGGTGCCGCCGCCAGATAATGCTGGGTAAAGGACGAAAGTGCAGGATAGTGCTGCGCGATCAGTGCACGCACCTCATCCTGGTGCTGCCACAGCGATTCATCCGGGTATTCAAGCAACATGCCAATAAGTTTCAGGATATCCATCATTCCCCTCCCGCTTTATTACCGATATCAATGGCATCAATGCGGCGGCTGTTAAACAAATTGAACTGAGTATCACTGCCGTGGCAACCGTCACCAAAACTGAAGCCGCAGCCGTTGCGTTCCGGAAAGGCATCCCGGGCCAGTTCGCGATGACTGGAGGGGATAACAAAGCGGTCTTCATAGTTGGCAATGGCCAGATAACGGTACATCTCTTCTGCCTGCTGCATACTCAGGCCCACTTCTTCGAGCGCGCGCGTGTCCGTCACGCCGTCAACCGTCTGCGAGCGTTTGTAATGGCGCATTGCGATCATCCGTTTCAGCGCGCGTAATACTGGCGCGGTATCGCCCGCCGTCAGCAGGTTAGCGAGGTATTGCACAGGTATCCGCAGGCTTTCCACATCGGGTAAAACGCTGGCGTCCGCTTCGAGCAGACCGGCATCTGCCACCGACTGAACGGGTGACAACGGCGGCACATACCAGACCATCGGCAAGGTGCGGTATTCCGGGTGAAGCGGCAGGGCCAGCTTCCAGTCCATTGCCATTTTCCAGACCGGCGAAGCCTGGGCGGCGTCGATCACGCTTTGCGGAATGTCCTGACGTAAGGCTTCCTCAATCACGGCGGGATCGTTCGGGTCAAGGAAGATGTCGCACTGGCGCTGGTACAGGTCGTGCTCATTTTCCGTGCTGGCGGCATCGGCAATCTTATCGGCGTCGTAGAGCAGCACGCCCAGATAACGAATGCGGCCCACGCAGGTTTCAGAGCAGACGGTCGGCATGCCTGACTCAATGCGGGGATAGCAGAAAATACACTTCTCTGACTTGCCGCTCTTCCAGTTGAAATAGATCTTTTTGTAGGGACAGCCGCTAATGCATAAACGCCAGCCCCGGCATTTATCCTGATCGATCAACACAATGCCGTCTTCTTCACGCTTATAGATCGCACCGCTGGGGCAGGTGGCTGCACAGCCTGGGTTCAGGCAGTGTTCACACAGGCGCGGCAGATACATCATGAACGTGTTCTCAAACTGGCCATACATCTCTTTCTGCATGGCATCGAAGTTTTTATCGGCACTGCGTTTGCTGAACTCCCCACCCAGCAGCTCTTCCCAGTTAGGGCCGCCGACGATTTTATCCATCCGTTCGCCGCTGATCAGCGAACGTGGACGGGCGGTCGGCTGACTTTTACCTGCTTTAGCGGTATGCAGGTGTTGGTAGTCATAGGTAAAGGGCTCGTAATAATCATCAATGCCCGGCACCACGGGATTGGCGAAAATTTTAGCCAGCACGGCGCTGCGGCTCCCCAGACGTGGCGTCAGTTGGCCGTTGATTTTGCGTATCCAACCGCCTTTCCATTTCTCCTGGTCTTCCCAGGCCTGGGGATAACCTATGCCGGGTTTGGTCTCGACATTGTTAAACCAGGCATATTCCATGCCTTCACGCCCGGTCCAGACGTTTTTACAGGTCACCGAACAGGTGTGGCAGCCAATACATTTATCCAGATTCAGTACCATTCCGACCTGTGAGCGAATCTTCATTTTGCTGCCTCCTGAATCTGATCCCGGCCTTCATCATCCAGCCAGTTAACCTGTTTCATTTTGCGCACCAGGATGAACTCATCCCGGTTGGAACCGACCGTGCCGTAGTAGTTGAAGCCATAGGCCAGCTGGGCATATCCACCGATCATGTGGGTGGGTTTAGGACAGGCGCGGGTCACCGAGTTATGGATACCGCCGCGCATGCCTGTTACTTCAGAACCAGGAATGTTCATTAGTCGCTCCTGGGCGTGATACATCATGGTCATGCCGGCAGGTACGCGCTGGCTGACAACGGCACGGGCCGTTAAGGCACCGTTGGCGTTGAACACTTCAATCCAGTCGTTGTCCTCAATGCCCAGTTCCTGCGCATCGGCTTCGCTCATCCACACAATCGGTCCGCCACGGGACAGCGTCAGCATCAGCAGGTTGTCACTGTAAGTCGAGTGAATGCCCCATTTCTGGTGCGGCGTCAGGAAGTTAAGGGCTTTTTCCGGAAAGCCGTTGGACGGGATATGTTTCAGTCCTTCCAGACTGCGGGTATCAACCGGTGGACGATAAACCACCAGGCTTTCACCGAACGCCCGCATCCAGGGGTGATCCTGATAGAGCTGCTGACGACCGCTCAGGGTGCGCCAGGGAATCAGCTCATGGACGTTGGTATAACCGGCGTTATAAGAGACATGCTCATCTTCAAGCCCGGACCAGGTGGGGCTGGAAATGATCTTGCGCGGTTGCGCCTGGATATCTCGGAAGCGGATTTTTTCCTCTTCTTTGTTGCGGGCCAGATGGGCATGTTCCCGACCAGTGAATTCGCTCAGCGCATTCCAGGCTTTGACGGCGACCTGACCATTGGTTTCCGGGGCCAGCGTTAAAATCATCTCAGCAGCGTCAATGGCGCTGTTGATCTGCGGCTGTCCTTTGGCCGGACCGTCCGCTTTCACGTAATTGAGTTTGCGCAGCAGTTCGACCTCTTTATCGGTATTCCAACTGATGCCTTTCCCCCCATTGCCCAGTTTTTCCAGCAGCGGCCCGACAGAGGTGAAGCGCTCATAGGTGGCCGGGTAATCCCGCTTAACGGTCACGATGTGCGGCGCGGTTTTACCCGGAATCAGGTCGCACTGGCCTTTTTTCCAGTCACAGATATCGCCGGTCTGCGCCAGTTCGGCGGGCGAGTCGTGCTGAACAGGCTGGAGCACCACATCGGTTTCCTCACCCAGGTGGCCCTGACAGAGTGCCGAGAAGGTTTTAGCGAGGCCTTTATAAATATCCCAGTCGCTTTTTGATTCCCAGGCCGGGTCGACTGCCGCAGAAAGCGGATGGATGAAGGGATGCATGTCCGAGGTGTTCATGTCATCTTTTTCATACCAGGTCGCCGTGGGCAGCACAATATCCGAGAACAGGCAGGTGCTGGACATCCTGAAGTCGAGGGTCACCAACAGGTCGAGCTTGCCCTCCAGCGCCTCGGTCTGCCACTCCACGTCCTCTGGCATCAGCGCCGGATCATCCACTGGCTGGCCCTGAATACCGCTATCGGTGCCCAGTAAATAGCGCAGCATGTACTCATGACCTTTGCCGGATGAGCCAAGCAGGTTGGATCGCCAGATAAACATATTGCGTGGATGGTTGGTGCCGCTGTCGGGTTGCTCACTGGCCATACGAACGGTACCGGCTTTCAACGCCTGAGCGGTCCAGGCTTCTGGCGTCATGTTGGCCTGGCGGGCCTGGGCGCTGATCTCCAGTGGGTTGACGTTAAGCTGTGGCGAGGAAGGCAACCAGCCCATGCGTTCTGCCCGAACGTTAAAGTCCAGCAGGTGACCGGTGTAATCGTGTGGATTGGCCAGCGGTGACAGAATGGATTTCACCTGCAATTTCTCAAATCGCCACTGGCTGGCATGATTGTAGAAAAACGAGGTGCTGTTCATATGGCGAGGAGGGCGATTCCAGTCCAGCGCAAACGCCAGCGGGGCCCAGCCTGTCTGAGGACGTAATTTTTCCTGACCGACATAGTGCGCCCATCCGCCGCCGCTCTGACCAACACAACCGCAGAACACCAGCATGTTGATCATCGCCCGATAGCTCATATCCATGTGATACCAGTGATTAATACCGGCACCGAGAATAATCATGGAACGGCCGTGGGTTTTATGGGCAGTCTCGGCGAATTCCCGGGCGATCTTTTCGATCTGGCTGCGTGGCACGCCACAGATCTGTTCCGCCCAGGCTGGCGAATAGGCGCGAATATCGCTGTAATCCTGTGCGCAGTTGCTGTCATCCAGCTGACGATCGATGCCATAGTTCGCCAGGGTCAGGTCATAAACCGATGCAACAGGCACCCGGCTGCCGTCCGCCAGCGTCAGCATTTTGACCGGCAGTTTATGCAGCAGGATGTCGTCCTGTTTAACATGGCGGAACTGTGGGTTTTCCAGTCCACCGAAGTAAGGGAACGCCACGTCCACCACCGCATCGTTCTGATCGATGAGGCTGAGTGCCAGTTGGGTGGCGGAGCCATTCGCTTTTTGCTCCAGGTTCCATTTCCCTTTTTCACCCCAACGGAAACCTATCGAGCCGTTAGGCACCACCAGTTCGCCATCGGCATTGCAGGCCACGGTTTTCCATTGTGGATTGTTTTCTTCACCCAGATTGTCCATCAGGTCAGCGGCACGGAGCTGGCGGCCCGGCGCATAACTGCCGTCTTCACGGGCTTCAAGCACGACCAGCATCGGCATGTCGGTGTACTGACGGGCATAGTTCAGGAAGTAATCACTGGGGTTTTTCAGGTGGAATTCATTGAGGATCACATGACCCATCGCCATGGCCAGGGCGCTGTCGGTGCCCTGTTTCGGGGCCAGCCATTGATCGCTCAGTTTTGCGACCTCGGCGTAGTCCGGTGTGATTGCGACGGTTTTCGTTCCTTTGTAGCGCACTTCGGTAAAGAAGTGCGCATCGGGCGTACGCGTTTGCGGTACGTTTGAACCCCAGGCAATGATGTAGCCCGCGTTATACCAGTCAGCGGATTCCGGCACATCCGTCTGTTCGCCCCAGGTCATGGGCGAGGCCGGGGGCAGGTCACAGTACCAGTCGTAGAAGCTCAGACAGGTACCGCCGATTAACGACAGATAGCGCGTACCCGCCGCATAGGACACCATCGACATCGCCGGGATAGGGGAGAAGCCAGCAACGCGGTCGGGGCCATAGCGTTTAATGGTCCAGATGTTGGCTGCCGCAATCAGCTGATTCATCTCCTGCCAGTTGGCCCGCACGAAGCCGCCATGGCCGCGCTGCGATTTGTACTGACGCGATTTTTCCGCGTCAGACATCAACGCATCCCATGCCGCAACCGGATCGCGGTTCTCACGCAGTGCTTCACGCCACAGCTCAAGCAGGGCTTTTCGCACCAGGGGATATTTCAGGCGGTTGGCGCTGTAGAGATACCATGAATAGCTGGCACCACGCGGACAGCCGCGAGGCTCATGGTTAGGCAGGTCTGGGCGAGTGCGAGGGTAATCCGTCTGCTGGGTTTCCCAGGTGACGAGACCGTTTTTAACATAGATTTTCCAGCTACAGGAGCCGGTACAGTTCACGCCATGGGTTGAACGGACAATTTTGTCGTACTGCCAGCGCTGACGATAACCATCTTCCCAGTCACGGTTGTTGTGATAAACCTGCCCATGGCCATCGGCGAAACTTTCACCTTTTTGTTTGAAATAGCGAAAACGGTCAAGAAGTTTACTCATAACACTTCTCCAGTCGGGTCAACGACCCGTTGAATTCAACTCAATCATGAGCTGATGTGTGAATAATAATCGGGTGAATTAATCGCTGGTTTTCTTACCACGACCATATAAAAGCCAGGCCACGAGCAGGCAGACGATGTAGAAAAGCAAAAACACAATCATGGCGGCGGCGGGCGTACCTGTAATGGCCAGCGAACTGCCAAAGGCTTTGGGGATAAAGAAACCGCCGATGGCGCCCAGTGCCGAGATAAAACCCAGCGCCGCCGCCGTATCGGTCACGGCGGCATGCTGTGCGGCATCCAGACTGTGGCCTTGTGCCAGCATTTTGCTTTGCGTTAGCTGGCGGAAAATCACCGCTATCATTTGATAGGTGGAGCCACTGCCCAGCCCGGCGGTCAGGAACAGCCCCATAAACACCAGGTAGAAACCCAGGAACGAGCCGCTGCCGCTGCCGGGTAAGGTGAGGAACAGCAGGGCGGAAAACATCACCATCAGCATAAAATTAATGATGGTCACTTTTACGCCGCCGAGCTTATCGGAGATCATCCCGCCCCCCGACCGGGCCAGTGCGCCAAGCAGCGGGCCAAAAAAGGCGAAATGCGTGATATCCACCGCTGGAAACTGGGTTTTCGCCAACACGGCAAAGCCCGCGGAAAAGCCAATAAACGAGCCAAAGGTGGCAAGATAAAGCATGCCCATGATCCAGACGTGGGCATTTTTCAACACCGGCAACTGGTCACGAAGTGACGAACGCATTCCGGCAATGTCATTCATGCCAAACCAGGCGGCAATAGCGGTCAGCGCCAGCAGCGGCACCCAAATCCAGGCCGCGTTTGCCAGCCAGATGGCTGATCCTTCGCCGTGGGGAACGCCGTGGGATAAAAACGGAACAAAAATGATAAAAGGGGCAACGAGTTGCATCACGCTGACGCCTAAGTTACCCAAGCCGCCATTGATGCCCAGTGCCGAACCCTGCTGACGTTTAGGGAAGAACAGGCTGATATTGCCCATGCTGGACGCGAAGTTCGCGCCTGCTAATCCGCACAGCAGCGCAATAATGATGAAGACCGCATAGGGCGTTTGCGGGTTTTGCACAGCGAACCCAAGCCAGACACAGGGGACGATCAGGATAGCGGTACTGAACGTGGTCCAGACACGGCCGCCTAAAATGGGCACGATAAAGGAGTAGGGAATGCGGAAAAGGGCACCCGACAGCGCCGGAAGTGCGGTTAATAAAAAGAGCTGTTCAATGGTGAAATGAAAACCCACCTGGTTCAGGTAAACGGAAACGGCGCTGAACAACATCCACACACAAAATGCCAGCAGCAACGCTGAAACCGAAATCCATAAATTTCGACGAGCAATATGCTGCCCGCGCCGTTGCCAGAAATCAGAATCTTCAGGATGCCATTCCCGTAATAGTCTTTCTTTTTTATTCACAATGTACTCCGGGTCAGGATAAACGTTACGTGCAGGCAGGCGTGAAGGCATCTGCCTGCATTGAGGGCAAAGATGATGAAATGTCAATTAACGTAAATTTTGCTGGTTAAATTATGATTAAGTTTCGGTTGTGGATTTTGATAAATATCAAGAACATCCCCAAATACGCCTAAAGGGGTAGAAGGCTGGCTAAAATAAGGATTAACAAAATTGTATTAATAATGGGATATTGAAATTTTAAATAAAATTACTGCTTTTTAATCAGGCCATTATATTGGGTTTGTTTTGACAGGGTGGAATAAGGTGTTAGTGCCGCTAATAAGTTTCTGTCGCGTTGTCGTGCGCCAGTCATCAGCAGGAAATGCCTGAGAATAGCGCTGAGGGCGTGCGTTTTCGTTATCAACCTGACGCTTTCTGTCAACGCATTTGACAGCATTGGTCGCTGCAATAAAGTTTTTTTCTTTCTGGGGAAATATTCGTTTTTTACGCTGTTTTTATTTAACGATGACGGATGCCAGAAATAAATTACGCCATGCGTAAGGCGAAAAAAAAGGTTCATGCCGGGCATGAACCTTTATTCATTAGCGATCAGAGAGAAAGCCTGAGGAACGTTAGCCGATGGTCATCAGACTGGCATTTCCACCTGCCGCCGCGGTATTCACGCTCAGCGATCGTTCAATCAGCAGGCGTTCCAGCAGCAGATTGGTTTCTCCACGGGCAAAGCCCTGCACCGACACAATGGCCCCTTCGCGCGCCGCGACCTGTTCGCACAGGCTACGGAGCTGGTCGGCATCACCATGGTAGATCACGGCGTCAAAATGCCCAGCCAGCGGATCTTTCGCCAACGTGATACGGGCTTTCACCGCCGTCGGCAAGGTGGCGAGCACTTTGCGGTGCAGTTCATCGTCCGGCCACAGTGCCTGGCTACCGACGCTGGTCACCGCCGCCAGTTGAATCAGTGCATCTTGCTCGTTGTCCGCCAGACACAGCACCTGCTCACGCGGCAACAACAGGAAGGTATTGCGCTCACCGGTCGGGCCTGGCAGCAGACGCACGGTTCCCGCCTGGGCCAGCGCGGCATAGTGCTGGCACAGTGAAGACAGCTGAGGTTTATCTGTTGCCCAGTCGGTCAATGCCTGATGCGGAGCCAGCAGGAGTTGACGCTGCGCATTATCGGCCGGACGCTCAGCATCCTGACGGGCGAGGGTAATGCTCAGTGCGTCATCGGGACGGTTCGCCAGCAGGCGATACAGATAAAGCGGACCACCCGCTTTCGGGCCGGTACCGGATAAACCTTCCCCGCCGAACGGTTGTACCCCGACGACCGCACCGACCATATTGCGGTTGACGTACAGGTTGCCGACTTTAGCCCCCGCCGTTACCTGCAGGATGGTTTCGTCAATGCGGGTGTGCACGCCTAACGTCAGACCGTAACCCGACGCATTAATCTGTTCAATCAGTTGCGGCAGGCTGCTGCGGGTGAAACGCACCACGTGCAGCACAGGGCCAAACACTTCCTGGGTCAGATCACTGACCTTATCCAGTTCAATCAGCGTGGGTTTAACAAAGGTGCCCGTTGCCCACTCTTTGCTGTCCTGCGGATTATCCTGCGCCGTTTGGTACACCTTAAAGCCTTTATTGCGCATCGCCTGAATATGGCGATCAATATTGGCTTTCGCTTCTTCATCGATCACCGGGCCGATGTCGGTAGACAGGCGTTCCGGGTTGCCCATACGACATTCCGCCATCGCGCCACGCAGCATTTTCAGCGTATGGTCTGCCACGTCTTCCTGCACACACAGCAGACGCAGGGCAGAGCAGCGTTGACCTGCACTGTCAAAGGCCGAGGCGACGATATCGATAACCACCTGTTCGGTCAGGGCGGAAGAGTCGACAATCATGGCATTCATGCCGCCGGTTTCGGCAATCAGCGGGGTAGGACGGCCTTGCGGGTCCAGCCTGCCGGCAAGGTTTCGCTGCAGCAGCGTGGCGACAGCCGTGGAGCCGGTAAACATCACACCGCGAATGCGTTCATCTCCGGTCAGTTGCGCACCCACGGTTTCACCCAGGCCCGGCAGCAGTTGCAGTACGCCAGCCGGAACACCGGCACTCAGTAAAATCTCCACGGCCTGGGCGGCGATCAGCGGTGTTTGCTCGGCAGGTTTCGCCAGTACGCTGTTCCCCGCAGCCAGTGCGGCCGCGATCTGACCGGTAAAAATGGCCAGCGGGAAGTTCCACGGGCTGATACAGACTACCGGGCCCAGCGGGCGGTGCGTTTCGTTGTCAAAATCATGGCGCACGATGCCAGCATAGTAATAGAGGAAATCGACGGCCTCACGCACTTCAGCAATGGCATTGCTGTAGGTTTTACCGGCTTCACGCACCAGAATGCCCAGCAATTGCTGCAGTTGGCCTTCCATCAGCTGTGCGGCACGTTCAAGGATCGCCGCACGCTCCTGCGGTGGCGTAGCAAACCAGATAGGGCCGGCATTCACCGCCGCCTCAATGGCCTGCGAAACCTCCTGTTCTGAGGCGTTGCGGACCGTACCTACCACGTCCGACGGTGCGGCCGGGTTGACGACATTCTGGCTTTCCCCGCTGCTCAGCGGTGCGTCGATAAGCGGTTGTGCGGCGTAAGGCTCACTGGCACCGCTCAACAGGGCGCTGGACAGCGAAGCCAGGCGATGTTCATTGGCCATATCGAGACCCGCAGAGTTCACCCGATCGCTGCCGTATAAGTCACGTGGAAGTGGAATTTTTGGATGCGGCAGGCCCAGCGTGCCTTCACTGATGCCCATTTTTTCGACCTGGGCCACCGGATCGGCCACCAGCTCGTCAATCGGCATCGTCGTATCAGCGATACGGTTAACAAACGAGGTATTCGCGCCGTTTTCCAGTAAGCGACGCACCAGATAAGCCAGCAAGGTTTCATGCGTGCCGACCGGCGCATAAATACGGCAGGGACGATTGAGTTTACCTTCTGCCACTTTGCCCACGACCTGATCATAAAGCGGTTCGCCCATACCATGCAGACACTGGAACTCGTACTGTCCTGGGTAGTAGTTATTTCCCGCTAACTGATAGATGGCCGCCAGCGTGTGCGCATTGTGCGTGGCAAATTGCGGGTAGATCAGGTTCGGCACCGCCAGCAGTTTACGGGCGCAGGCCAGATACGAAATATCGGTGTACACCTTGCGGGTATAAACCGGATAGCCTTCCAGCCCTTCCATCTGGGCGCGTTTGATTTCGCTGTCCCAGTAGGCCCCTTTTACCAGACGGATCATCAAGCGGCGGCGGCTGCGCTGGGCAAGGTCCGTCAGTTCATCAATGACAAACGGACAACGCTTCATATAAGCCTGAATGACAAAACCAATGCCGTTCCAGCCTTCCAGCTCAGGTTCAAAACAGAGCCTTTCCAGCATATCAAGAGAAAGCTCTAAGCGGTCGGCCTCTTCAGCATCAATGTTGATACCGATATCGTAAGAGCGGGCCAGCAGGGTCAGAGACTTAAGAATCGGATACAGCTCGTCCATCACCCGGTCGTACTGGGCGCGGCTGTAGCGCGGATGCAGCGCAGACAGCTTGATCGAAATGCCCGGGCCTTCATAGATTCCACGGCCGTTCGAGGCCTTGCCAATGGCGTGAATCGCCTGCTGATAGGAAACCAGATAGGCTTTGGCATCGCTGGCGGTCAGGGCGGCTTCACCCAGCATGTCGTAGGAATAGCGGAAGCCTTTCTCTTCAAGTTTGCGGGCATTCGCCAGGGCTTCGGCAATGGTTTCACCGGTCACGAACTGCTCGCCCATCAGGCGCATCGCCATATCCACGCCTTTACGGATCAACGGCTCGCCGCTCTTACCGATAATCCGGTTGAGCGAGCGCGACAGGTTGGCTTCATTGTGGGTTGAGACCAAACGCCCCGTAAAGAGTAATCCCCACGTGGCGGCATTCACAAACAGTGACGGGCTGCGGCCAAGGTGCGACTGCCAGTTGCCGTTGCTGATTTTGTCACGGATAAGCGCATCGCGGGTCGGTTTGTCGGGAATACGTAACAAGGCTTCGGCCAGGCACATTAACGCTACGCCTTCCTGAGAAGAGAGGGAGAACTCCTGCAGCAGGCTCTGCACCATGCCGGCGCGGCCGGTTGCCCCTTTTTGGTGCCTCAGTTTGTCGGCCAACGCGTACGCCAGCTGATGGGTTTTTTCTGCCAGCGCGGCCGGAAGACGGGCTTGCTCAAGCAACATGGGAACGGCATCGGTCTCTGGACGACGCCACGCGGCGGTCACCGCCGAGCGGGCAACCGACTGAGGCAGAATGTTTTCTGCGAATTCAAGGAAGGGCTGAACCATCTCTTCCGGGGCAAGCTCATCGGCGGCCGCATCGCTCAGCTGCAATGGAATCTCTTCCACCGTCTCACCCGCTTCTAACTGGGTCAGATAATTAAAGATCGCCTGTTTAATCAGCCAGTGCGGCGTGCGATCAATTTTCTGTGCCGCCAGTTTAATGCGGCTGCGGGTGGCTTCATCCAGCTTCACCCCCATGGTGGTTGTTCCCATGATTTTCTCTTCCTTAGAACGGTTTTGACCAGAGCATGGGCTGCACTATTACCCATGTTGCAACTTTGTGCAACCGTGTTAAATGTGACCTCAGTTGCACACTTTGAAACCCCTTTCATTATTAACATTTAAAAGCGGCACAAATCTTGCTGCAAGAAACTCGCCAATGTTGCAACCCCATTCAAGATGAAGGCTGAAAGGGATGCAAAGGTGCAACTTAATTGTGAGCGGGCGCAACCTGTGAACATTTAAAAAGGCCTGGGAGGTGAAACCAATGTGACGGATGTGTTAAATGCATTGTGTGCGCCGTGCCTTTACGGCAGGATACCGCGCCTTAAGGGAAATCGCTTTCTCTTGATGCGGTACTACCCTGACGCCGTCACGTTCCGATGGTTCAGGAAAAAGATTTCTCTTAAGAGATCGGATAATAACGGAGAAACAAATGACAGTAAGTACGCCAATGTTGGTGACCTTTTTAATTTATATCCTCGGGATGGTGCTCATCGGTTTTATCGCCTGGCGCTCAACCAAAAACTTCGACGACTATATATTGGGTGGCCGCAGTCTGGGCAGTGTCGTAACCGCGCTGTCAGCCGGTGCCTCTGATATGAGTGGATGGTTGTTGATGGGATTGCCCGGTGCCATTTTTCTTTCCGGTATCTCTGAAAGCTGGATCGCCATTGGCCTGATTATCGGGGCATGGTTTAACTGGAAAATCGTGGCGGGGCGGTTACGTGTCCAGACAGAGCACCATGATAACGCCCTGACGCTGCCAGACTTCTTTACCAGCCGCTTTGAAGATCGCAGCAAAATTTTGCGGGTGATTTCTGCGGTGGTGATCCTGGTGTTTTTCACCATCTACTGCGCGTCAGGTGTGGTTGCGGGCGCTCGCCTGTTTGAAAGTACCTTCGGGATGGATTACGCCACGGCTTTGTGGGCCGGTGCGGCCGCCACGATTCTGTATACCCTGGTGGGCGGATTCCTGGCCGTGAGTTGGACGGATACGGTCCAGGCCAGCCTGATGATTTTCGCGCTGATTCTGACGCCTGTTTTCGTGGTGATTGCCGTAGGTGGCTGGAGCGATTCCGTGGCGGTTATTCAGGCCAAAGGCGCTGAAAACCTGGATATGTTTAAAGGGCTGAATGTGGTTGCCGTGCTGTCGTTATTGGGCTGGGGCCTGGGCTATTTTGGTCAGCCCCATATTCTGGCGCGTTTTATGGCGGCGGACTCACATCGATCTATTCGCACCGCGCGCCGTATCGGTATGACCTGGATGATTCTCTGTCTGGCAGGTGCGGTAGCCGTCGGTTTCTTCGGTATCGCCTATTTCCAGAACAACCCTTCTCAGGCCGCAGGCGTTTCGCAGAATGGCGAACGTGTGTTTATTGAGCTGGCGCGCATCCTGTTTAATCCCTGGATTGCGGGCATCTTACTTTCTGCGATTCTGGCGGCGGTCATGTCCACGCTCAGCTGTCAGCTGCTGGTCTGTTCCAGTGCGCTGACGGAAGATCTCTATAAAGGCTTTTTACGCAAAAATGCGAGTCAGAAAGAGCTGGTATGGGTCGGCCGTCTGATGGTGCTGTTGGTGGCATTAATTGCTATCGCACTGGCGTCTAACCCGGAGAACCGTGTTTTAGGCCTGGTCAGCTATGCATGGGCCGGATTTGGCGCGGCATTCGGGCCGGTGGTCCTGTTTGGTGTGTGCTGGAAACGCATGAACCGCAACGGTGCGCTGGCGGGCATGATTGTGGGGGCGGTAACGGTGCTGGTGTGGAAACAGTATGGCTGGCTGGGACTGTATGAAATCATTCCGGGCTTTATCTTTGCGAGTATCGCCATCGTGATCTTTAGCCTGGCGAGTCGTGAACCCTCAGCGCAGGCCGTCGAACGCTTTGAGGCTGCCGAGGCTGAATTCCTGACCAAATAAATCGCGTTATGCGTTGAAAAAGCCTGCCTTATTGAGGGCGGGCTTTTTTTTGCCTGCCATTTGGCACAGACAGTTACGAAATTATTTCACCAAGGAACTTGTTTTTTTCTGAGTGTTAATGATAATCGGTATCGTTCGTTTTTACGTAAATTTACGTCTTATTGACGCTGCTTAACATTTAAGAGGTTGGCGATGTTTGTTCCTTTTCTCATCATGCTGCGTGAAGGTCTGGAGGCGGCACTTATCGTCAGCCTCATCGCCAGCTACCTGAAACGGACGCAGCGCACACAATGGTTTCCGGCCATGTGGGCGGGCGTGTTTATTGCCGCCGCGCTTTGCCTGGCGTTGGGCATCTTTATTAACCAGACCACGGGCGAGTTTCCCCAGAAACAGCAAGAGCTGTTTGAAGGTATTGTGGCGGTGGTTGCGGTCGTCATCCTGACCTCTATGGTGTTCTGGATGCGCCGGGTAGCGCGCAATATCAAACGGGAACTGGAGCAGGCGGTTGATCAGGCCTTACAGAAATCCGCCGGGGGCGGTCTGGCGCTGGTCCTGATGGTCTTCCTGGCCGTGGCGCGAGAAGGGCTGGAATCGGTGTTCTTTTTGCTGGCCGCCTTCACGCAGGATGTGGGTTACGCACCGCCGCTGGGTGCTCTGCTTGGGTTAGCCACTGCCGTGTTGCTGGGCATGGCGATCTACTGGGGCGGCGTGCGCCTCAACATGGCGCACTTTTTCCGTTGGACCAGTATTTTCATTCTGTTCGTTGCTGCAGGGCTGGCGGCAGGCGCTATCCGCGCCTTTCATGAGGCTGGTCTGTGGAACCATTTTCAGCAGGTGGCGTTCGATATGAGTAATACCTTATCGACGCACTCGCTGTTTGGCACGCTGCTGGAGGGCATTCTGGGCTATCAGGAAGCCCCCAGCATCAGTGAGGTGGCCGTCTGGCTGCTTTATTTGATTCCCGCGTTATTACTGTTTGTTATGCCTGCACGCGCTGAAACCTCAGCCGCTGCGCGCTAACGCGTTTACCTGGCGCGTTCGCCGCGCCTCTGACTTTATAGGGAAAAATATGATGATGCGTTTTCGCCGTAATGCGGTGCTGGCTTCGCTGCTGGCGGTTTCCGGTTCTACGCTGGCCGCCGCGATTCCACAGGTTAGCGTGAGTGTCACTGACAAGCAGTGCGAGCCTATGTCGCTGACGGTTCAGGCGGGTAAGACTCAGTTTTTAATCAAAAATAACAGTCAAAAAGCGCTGGAATGGGAAATCCTCAAAGGTGTGATGGTGGTTGAGGAGCGCGAAAATATTGCACCGGGTTTCAGTCAAAAACTGACCGCCAATCTCGAAGCTGGTGAATATGAAATGACCTGTGGCCTGCTGACCAATCCGAAAGGTAAGTTGATTGTGCAGGGCAGCGGCGGCAAAAGTGCGCAGAAAGGGAAGACCGAACTGATGCAACTGGCCGGCCCGATCAACGCTTATAAAGCCTATGTGACTGATGAAGTGAATCAGCTGGTGACGGGCACCCAGGCCTTTACTGACGCGGTGAAAGCCGGGGATGTAGAAAAAGCCAAAGCGCTGTTTGCGCCGACGCGCCAGCACTATGAACGTATAGAACCCATCGCTGAGCTGTTCTCCGATCTGGATGGTCGCATCGACGCCCGTGAAGATGATTATGAGAAAAAAGCGCAAGATCCGAAATTCACCGGTTTCCACCGTCTGGAAAAAGCCCTGTTTGCTGATAACAGCACCAAAGATATGGCGGGCTATGCCGAACAGTTGAACAACGACGTGCACGATCTGCAAAAACGCGTCAGCGAGCTGGCCTTCCCACCGGCAAAAGTGGTCGGTGGCGCGGCGGGGCTTATCGAAGAAGTGGCCTCCAGTAAAATCTCTGGAGAGGAAGATCGGTACAGCCGCACCGACTTGTGGGATTTCCGGGCTAACGTTGATGGCGCGCAAAAAATTGTTGAGCTGTTGCGTCCTGTTCTGAAGCAGGCGAATCCCCAGCTTCTGGCAAAAGTAGATGCAAATTTCGCTAAAGTTGACGCGATCCTGGATAAATACCGTAGCGGTCAGGGGTATGAATCTTACGAAAAACTGACGCCTGCCGACCGCACCGCGTTGAAGGGCCCGATCACCGCCCTGGCTGAAGATCTTTCCCTGCTGCGTGGCACCTTAGGCCTGGATTAATCATGGATAAGGATCAGGAGTTGACCCAGCCATCGCGTCGCCGTCTCTTGAAAGGCCTGGGGATGCTCGGTGGCGCGGCGGCCGTCAGTGCCGGATGCCCGTTTCATGCCGGGGCCGCCGAGAATCCCGACAGCTTTTCGCCGGGCACAGTGACGCCGAACGCGCGCCAGCAGACGCAGCCGTTTTATGGCGTGCACCAGGCTGGCATTACGACGCCGCAGCAGGCGTCGATGATGCTGGTGGCGTTCGATGTGCTGACCAGCGACAAGCAGGAACTGCAGCGTTTGTTCCGGTTGCTGACGCAGCGCATCGCCTTTCTGACCCGGGGCGGCATGGCACCCGCAGTGACCAACCCGCAGTTGCCGCCGCTCGACTCAGGCATTCTCGGGGCAGAGATTGCCCCGGATAATCTGACCATGACCGTTTCGGTCGGCCACTCGCTGTTTGATGCGCGGTTTGGCCTGTCGGCGCTGAAACCGGTGAAACTGCAGGCAATGACGCGTTTTCCTAATGACGCGTTGGATGCAAATCAGTGCCACGGCGATCTGCTGCTGCAAATCTGTGCGAACACGCAGGACACGGTGATTCATGCGCTGCGTGATGTGGTCAAACACACGCCCGATCTGTTAGGCATTCGCTGGCGTCGGGAGGGGTTTATTTCCGATCACGCCGCACGCAGCGCGGGCAAAGAAACGCCGATCAATCTGCTGGGCTTCAAAGACGGCACGGCTAACCCGGACACGCATAACACGGCGTTGATGGATAAGCTGCTGTGGGTAACGGAAGAACAGGCTGAACCCGAGTGGGCGCGTCACGGTAGTTATCAGGCCGTAAGGTTGATCCGCTTTCATGTTGAAATGTGGGATCGCACGCCGTTAGGTGAGCAACAAACGATTTTCGGCCGAGAGAAACTGAGTGGTGCACCGCTAGGCATGCAGAACGAGCACGACGTGCCGGATTATCGCAAGGACCCTGATGGCGACATTATTGCGCTGGATGCGCATATTCGTCTGGCGAACCCGCGCACCGCAGCAACCGAAAGCAGTTTGATGCTGCGCCGTGGATACAGTTATTCAGCGGGTATTTCAGCGTCGGGCCAGTTGGAAATGGGATTGCTGTTTGTTTGTTATCAGCATGATTTAGAATTAGGCTTTCTTACCGTACAAAATCGTCTGAATGGTGAGGCGCTGGAAGAGTATATACGTCCGTTTGGCGGGGGGTACTTTTTTGTATTACCCGGCGTTATCAGTGAAAAACATTATTTAGGCCAGTCCTTACTCGAGAGTTGATTAAATTTTAGTCACGGCATGTTGTGTGTGACAGCACAGGATGCCGTCTCCTCGCGTGGCCGTTTTTCTCTCCTGCCTGTTTTTTTAGCGCTCCGTTTTTAACGTTTGTTCACCTGACGAAAAATAAACTAACACGCTGTAATACAAGCGTAATTTAATTTAAGTAAGGTCAGTGTTAACGGTCGGTTGAATATTTATTTTTCATTAAAGTGAAAATACTGTTGCAAAATACCAATAAGATGGTTCACTTTACTATGAAAGCGTAATCGGGCGTGTTGATGTCTCACACTGGAGTTCGCGCATGGATAGATGTTTTTACAGCCGTACAGCAGTAAACAATATCGCACTTTCCCGTGAGGACGTTTCTTCCTCAATCGCTTTTACACCTCAACGTGTTTTCTCTCTTCAACCTCATTCCTTTTTTACCGGTAAACGGCAAGGCTGTTTTGCTGCCGGATATCAATCGTCATGGCCTGTCACGGCTCTAAAGGAAGCCAACTGAAACCTCTAAAGCGTTCACGTAATCGCATCGGGCTTGTTGCCTGAGCGGGAAATGAAACCAACTGTAAGGTGCCACTATGGGAAGACAGAAAGCAGTGATCAAAGCGCGTCGAGAAGCAAGACGAGTGCTTCGTAATGACTCCCGCAGTCATCGTCAGCGTGAAGAAGAATCGGTCACTTCGCTGGTGCAAATGGGTGGGTTGGACTCGATTGGCATGGCGCGCGATGTGCGTGACCGGGCACCGATTGAAGCCCGAAATGAAGCTCAGGCGCACTATCTTAACGCCATAGAATCAAAACAGCTTATCTTCGCCACCGGTGAAGCGGGCTGCGGCAAAACCTGGATTAGTGCTGCGAAAGCGGCAGAGGCCCTGATTCATAAGGATATCGACAGGATTATCGTTACGCGCCCGGTGCTGCAGGCGGATGAAGATCTGGGATTCCTTCCCGGGGATATCTCAGAAAAGTTCGCCCCTTATTTCCGCCCGGTTTACGACATTCTGGTTAAACGTCTTGGCGCATCCTTTATGCAATATTGTCTGCGGCCCGAAATCGGCAAAGTCGAAATCGCTCCCTTTGCTTATATGCGTGGTCGTACTTTTGAAAATGCGGTTGTGATTCTGGATGAAGCGCAGAACGTGACAGCTGCGCAGATGAAAATGTTTCTGACCCGCCTTGGCGAAAATGTCACGGTGATTGTTAACGGCGATATAACCCAGTGCGATTTGCCCGCTGGGGTGCCTTCTGGTCTCGCAGACGCGCTGGCGCGTTTCGAAGAGGACGAGATGGTGGGCATTGTCCGTTTCGGCAAAGGGGATTGCGTGCGTTCCGCGCTGTGTCAGCGCACTTTGCATGCTTACAGCTAGCGTTCGATTGAGCCATGTAGCGACCAAAACCCGGCTTCGGCCGGGTTTTTTATATTCGCCCGGCGCGTTATTCGCCGCCACCAATCTGCCAGATAAAGGTCGGATCACGTTGGTTTACCTCCCAGTCACCCACGTTGCGGCTCTTGTAGATCACCGGATTATGCGAACCAATAGTACGGGCATTGCGCCAGTGCCGATCCAGGGCTTTACTGACGCGCGTATCTGATGCGCCAAGGGCGTTAAACAGCTCGCTTGCTGCGCGCGTAATCCAGTCAACGGCCACCACCTGAGCCTTAGCCGCCTCCACTTCGGCCTGCACGTTGGCCGCATGAATCTGTTTTTCGTCCCGTCCCTGAATGTGCGCATCAAAAGCCAGCTGTAGCGCATGCGTTGCCTGCTGCACGGCGGCATCAGTTGCCCACACCCAACTGCTTATCTGCCCCACGACCTGTAAAACCTGCACATCCTGGCTAACCTGTCGGGCATTACCGTGGCTGTAGATTCGCTTTCTGCTTGCCACGCCCTGTGACACATCGCGAACAATGGCCCGCCCAATACCAGCCAGCGTCGCCAGTAAAACATGCTGATAGAAGGCGGTTTGATAGCGAAAGCGCTCACTGAAATCATAGACGTGCGCAGGCTCAACCCAGGCCTCGCGAAAGCGCGTCGTACCGCTACCCGTCAGGCGTTGGCCAAATCCGTCCCAGTCATCGTCCCGCGCCACCGCATCCTGATGTGTACTGACTACCGCAATCACATCACGCTGATTGTCAGTGCGCTTAGCGTAAACATCGATCCAGTCGGCATACAACGAGCCGGTGCTGTAAAACTTCTCACCATTGAGCTGCCAGCCTTTGTCGGTAGGAGACACGCGGGTGTTGACGTCTCCCAACTTGACGCTGCCTGTTTCACTCCAGCCGCTGCCAACGATATCGCCGTCGATAAAACGACGAAACCAGCGTTGGCGATCGTCACTGTCGGGTTGATTAAGGCGATCCTCGACAAAGGCCATATGGGCACGCAGCGCCTGCGGCAGGTTCGAATCGGCCTCGGCCAGTTCGGTCAGTAAGCGGAACAACTGAGGCAGGGACGCGCCAAAACCGCCGTGTGCCTGAGGAATACGCAGCGTGCCAAAGCCCGCCGCCTTCAGCCAGCGCAAAGGCTCATGCAGCAGCGTACGGTCACGTTCACGCTCGACAGCGCCTTCGGCGATACGGGCGAAAAGGGGGCGAAAACGTGCGGCCAGTAAGGTGTAATCAGGTTCAGACATGGTGTTCTCCGTGTGTTGACGGGTCATCAATATCGTGGCGAGTCGGCTCAAAACGGACCACTAACAAGAAAATGATGGGAATAATGGCGGCCAGTGAAACAATCCAGAACATGTTGGTGCCATAAGCCGCCTGCAGGATGGGCAGGATGAACAGCGCCAGGGCGCTTCCGATGCCCGAGATGGAACGACTAAAACCGACGCCAGTGGCACGAATATGTGTGGGATAGGAAAGTGCGGGATAGATCATTAACTGCGCGCCCGGTCCAAAGCCCTCAGCAAACAACCACAGTCCCAGCATCAAAATGGCAAACACCACGCCGGTTGTCGCATCGGGATGGCCAATCAAAGCCAGTGAGGTGAGGGCAATAAACTGCAGGGCAAATCCGGCAATGGCGACATGGCGTGACGGAAATTTCCAGGCCAAACGCATGCCAAGCAGGCCGCCGGTAAAGGCAAACAGCGCGTTGAGTCCCAGCGAGGCGGAAATGGTTTCGAAGATGCCCGCCCCCAGAAACTGCGCCAGAATGGAGGGCAGAAAAAAGGCAATCGCGGTGTATTCAAACGAAATACAGGCGTTCATCACCGCTGCCACCACGGTGCGCTCCCGGTAAGGTTTCTGGAATAACACGCGAAAACTGACCGCCGGTGCGGCCGGTTTTGTTGCCGCAGGAATACTGGTGTCTTCATGCGCGCGGATGCCGTACGAATCGCGCAGGATACGCACTGCACCGCTTAAATCACCCTGGTTCGCCGCCCACAGTGGGGATTCGTTCATAAACTTACTGCGTACGGCAATGATAAGCAGAGCAGGCACGGCACCAAACAACAGCGAGGCACGCCATAACCAGTCAAGGTGCTGCGCCGGTAACAGAAAATAAAGGGCGAAGATAATCAGAAAGCACACCGAGGAGGCGGCGTACCACATCGGGCACCAGGCTGCCAGGCGGGACGCTTTATTGCCTTTGCCGGAGAATTTCGAGAATTCAGCCAGATAAGCCATCGCCACAGGCAAATCAATGCCCACACCAATGCCCATCAGAAAGCGCGCGCCAATCAGTACCCAGACGTTAGGTGCCAGACCGGCTGCAATGGCGGACACCACAAAGAAAAGCATGTCAGCCATAAACACGGAATAGCGACCATATTTATCGGTCAGCCATCCACCGATCAGATTGCCCAAAATCGTGCCAATCATAATGGATGACGTGACTAATCCGGTTAACGTGGGCGTTAAGCTAAACGCTTTCACCACATCATCAATGCCGTAAGACAGGGTCGTCAGATCGTAGGCATCCAGAAATACACCGCCCAGCGCCAGAAACACTATCCAGCGTGCATAGCTGGTTTTCTCACTTTGGGTATTAATCAGTTTCGCGACATCACTGACGGAGCGAATAGGCGTGGAGTGAGGCGAGGCGGGGATCGCCGCCGCCTCATCAATATTCAGTGTGCTCATGTTGTCCTCGTTATTGTCTGTACAGGTAATGCCTTTATATGAAGGAATTGAGCCGTAAACAAACAACAAAAAGTCATAACTATTATTTTAAATTCAATAAGTTATTTAATTTATTTTTGGCATGAGAAACACCGGAAGCGTTATCGCGCATCCGGTGAAAAGAGAGCCTCAGAGGGAATAATTCAGGCCTGACCAGGGGCTGACAGGCCAGATGGACAGACCTCAGGCGGTGGGACAAACCTCATCATGATGCCTCCGCCGGGACAATCAGACCCGATTCCGACGTGGTGCGTCGATAGCCAGCGCCCGGGTGCGGATGCTCAAGGCGCGCGCCCTGGCCAAAGAGCTTCTCTCTCAGCGTACCAGGTTGATAATCCTGTTTATAAACGCCCCGTTTTTGCAGTTCCGGCACCAGCAAATCGACGACATCTGCAAAGGTTTCATGCGTAACGGCATAGGCCAGATTAAAGCCATCAACATCGGTTTCCTCTACCCAGCTTTGTAATTCATCGGCAACGGTTTCAGTGCTGCCGACCAGCAGAGGCCCAAAGCCGCCGATGCCGACCCATTCGGCCATATTTTGTACGGTCCATTCCCGTTGCGGATCGGCAGTGGAAAAGCTCTCCACAACGGACTGAATCGCATCGGTATGCAGATGCTTAAACACCTGATCGGGTTGGTACTGACTGAAATCGATGCCGGTCCAGCCGGAGATCAGCGCCAGTGCCCCTTCATGGCTGACATAGCGTTTGTAATCCTGCCATTTAGCCCGGGCGATGTTGTCGGTTTCCCCCACAATCACCGTTTGCATATTGAAAATCAAAATACTGCGTGGATCGCGACCGGCTTCCTCTGCACGACGTCGAATATCGGCCACCGTTTTCTTTAACAGCACTTTAGACGGCGCGGCGACAAACACACATTCGGCGTGCTGCGCGGCGAAGGCTTTACCGCGGCTGGATGCACCCGCCTGATAAAGCACTGGCGTGCGCTGCGGCGAAGGTTCACACAGATGAATGCCAGGCACCTGGAAAAAGGTTCCCTGGTGATTGATGGGATGCACCTTACTGGGATCGCTGAAAATATGGCGCTGGCGATCGCGTATGACGGCATCATCCTCCCAACTGCCTTCCAGCAGTTTGTAAACCACCTGCAGATATTCGTCGGCGTAGTCATAGCGGGCATCGTGGCTGGTTTGCGTGGCCTGACCCAGATTGCGGGCGCCGCTTTCCAGGTAGGAGGTGACGATATTCCAGCCGACCCGACCTTTGGTCAGATGGTCCAGCGTCGACATGCGCCGGGCAAACGGATAGGGGTGCTCAAAAGAGAGCGATGCGGTCAGGCCAAAACCGAGGTGTTTTGTGACCATCGCCATTGGCGTAATCAGGGCCAGAGGATCATTCACCGGCACCTGGGCCGCACTGCGAATGGCCGCATCATTATTGCCGTTGAACACATCATAAATACCCAGTACGTCGGCGATAAACAGGCCATCGAATTTACCGCGTTCCAGCAGCGCCGCTAAGTCCGTCCAGTACTCCAGATCTTTGTATTGCCATGAGCGGTCGCGGGGATGCGCCCACAGGCCAGGGGACTGATGACCAACACAGTTCATATCAAACGCATTTAAGCGAATTTCACGTTGTTTAGGCATAGCAAACTCCTGAGCGGATGCGGCACTGTCAGGCCGCCCACGTTATTGGGATGGTGAAGAAAAGGGGTGAGTTAGTCAGTCAGCGAAAGGGGACATCGCTCATTTAGCGTTTCGGCGGTGAGGTTCAGCAACTGGCGGGCGACGGATTCAGCATGTGTGGCAACCTGGGGCAGGCCCATCAGTTCGCCAAAACGCCCGCGCGCCGCGGGGCCGACCACGTAAAGATGGGGGTTAGGCTGGCCCTGAAGGTTGAGCGTTTGTGACTGCGCATTGACATGTATTCCCAGCGCCAGCGGATCGGGCTGGATAACGCCGTCGTCGGAAAGCTGTTTTAACAGCGCATCGCGCTCGGTTAAAGCACCATGTGCAGGGCCAGTGGTCACGATGACCCGCTCAACCTCCAGCATCACTGCATTGCCAGAACGGGGTTGCAGAGTAAGCTGAATGGCGGACGGTAGGGCTTCAGCTACTGTCAGCCGCGCGGCGAGCACACATAATTCACCACGGCGTTGTCTGTCCTCTAAGACCTGTCCGACCTGAGGCGCGATGCGATAGCGGTGTACGTCCCACCATGGCCGCAGATGCCGCAGAAAGCGGCGTTGTTCACCCAACGGCAGGCGCTGCCAAATCGCCTGGCCATTGCGCCTGACCTCATCAAACACCACCTGCCAGGGAATCGATTTTGCTTCGGCCTGGCGGATGTCCTGCCTTATTCGCCGCAGCCAGGTGCGGGTGCTCAAGGGGACGGTAAGATCACCATCAAACTGCCAACTGAGGTTCGCCTCGCTCAGATTGGGCCGGGGAAGCTGCCCGCGCCGGGAAAAGACGGTGACAGGGCCACGATGTCCCTGCCGTTCAAGCGTAGCAACCATGTCGGACATGGTTAAGCCCGACCCGACAATCGCGACACGGTCGTCAGGCGCAATCTGTGACAGGGCTTGATGCCGCCAGGGATTGGCGATAAGCCCTGGATGATTTGCCAGCGGTGTTAAGGCTGCGGGAAGCTGGGGCGCGGGATGACTGATCGCCAGCACCACGATATCCGCCTGAATACGCTTGCCGGATGCGGTGCTGACCGTGCCTTGCCGCAAGGCTACGGCGCGGTCCTGCACATGTACCAGCCCGACCGGGGAATGCGCCTTTACCGCCTCAAACTGCTGATTCACCCAGTGTGCAAACTGCCTGCGTTGAGGATAGACATTGCCGTCATGCCAGTGTGCAGCCGAATCACGGATAAACGCACTGGAAGCACGGAACCAGCGGTCAAAACTGCCTTCTTCATCACCGGCTAATTGCATACGCGAGGCGGGCACATTAATGCGATGGGCCGGATCGGTTGTCGAGTAGGCAACGCCCTGAGCCAGCTGCGCCCGGGGTTCGATAACCGTCACGCGCAATCCTGAACTGCCGAGACGACCCAAATGAACGGCCAGCGCCGTTCCACTGAATCCGCCACCAACGATGACAATATGCTGCTCGGACATACACTGCCTCTCTGATTAGCTCGCACTGGCCTGTTTTTCGGGACGACGATCGCCCCCGATGGTTTCGCCGAAAGGACCGGTATTCACACTGCGCTGCTTTTTATCGGCATGGGTGGAAAGCGGCAGCAGCGGCATCAGTAAATCGGCAACCCGATGTGCTTCTTCAAGATGCGGATAACCGGACAGAATAAAGTTATCAATGCCCAGCGCCTGATATTCCCGTATCCGTTCCGCCACCTGTTGCGGATTACCCACCAGCGCAGTGCCTGCGCCGCCCCGCACCAGGCCGACGCCAGCCCATAAGTTAGGCCCGATGCGCAGTCCATCACGTGAACCGCCGTGCAGGGCGCTCATGCGGGCCTGACCGGTCGAGTCCATGCGGGCAAAGATTTTCTGTGCTGCGGCAATGGTTTCTTCATCCAGGTGCGCGATCAACTTATCGGCTGCGGCCCAGGCCTCTTCCTCGGTTTCCCGCACGATCACGTGCAGACGAATGCCGTAGGAGAGCGTCCGGCCACGTTCCTCGGCACGCTTGCGCACCCCTTCCAGTTTAGCGGCAACCTGGTCTACCGGCTCGCCCCATGTCAAATAGGTATCAACCTGGCTGGCTGCAACCTCAACGGCTTCATCTGAGGAGCCGCCAAAATAAAGGGGCGGGCCTTCGGCCTGAACTGGGGGAAAGAGGATCTCAGCGCCTTCAACGTGAATATGTTCCCCGTGATAATCCACCTTTTCCCCTTTAAGCAGGCGAGAATAGACATCAAGAAACTCACGAGTGACCTGATAACGTTCAGCGTGGCTGAGAAAAATGCCGTCGCCTTTGTTTTCAACCGGGTCACCGCCCGTCACCACATTAATAAGTAAACGTCCTTCAGACAGACGATCCAGCGTTGCAGCCATGCGCGCGGCCAGGCTCGGTGGCTGTAAACCCGGTCGGACGGCCACCAGATAACGAAGCTGTTTGGTTATCGGAGTCAGCGCCGAGGCAACCAGCCAGGCGTCCTCACAGCTTTTCCCGGTCGGAATCAGTACGCCGTAAAATCCCAGATTATCGGCGGCAAGGGCGACCTGTTGCAGATAGGGCAGATCTACCGCTCTGCCGCCCTGGGTAGTCCCCAGATAACGCCCGTCGCCATGGGTCGGTAAGAACCAAAAAAGGTTAATGTTTTTTTCAGCGGCATCACGCATTAGCAGATTCCTTTATAACGATATTTGAAATTGGTAATTAGAAAAATCATTTTCGGTTATATAGCCTTAAGCAGAATGCGTGCCAACCGGTGTTGTATTTTTTATCTATTAATATCAATGAGATGGATTTTCATCGGTGTGGTAATGACTGCTGCAAATGCAGCAATGTGTGACAGCTGTTGTTGCGTTTGCAGCAATTCACGACCGGCACCGGCTCGTTTCTGACCGCAACAAGGGATATGTTTAGCGTTCACTCACTCTGCAGGAATGCGCTATGCAGCACGCTGGCCCCGATTTAATTGACCCCGCTTCCCTGGCGTTCAGGCATATTCTGGATCAGCTGGCACCCACGGACGCCACCGTCTTGATCATCGGTGAAACGGGTACCGGCAAAGAGGTGATGGCGCGCTATCTGCATCATCACAGCCAGCGTCGTCATGCGCCCTTTATGGCGGTTAACTGCGGTGCGCTGACGGAGAGCCTGGCCGAGTCTGAACTCTTTGGTCATGAAAAGGGGGCGTTTACCGGGGCGGGCGATCGCCATCGTGGCTGGTTTGAGGCCGCGCAGGGCGGAACGTTACTGCTGGATGAAATCGGCGAACTCAGTCTGCCCCTTCAGGTCAAGCTGCTTCGCGTGCTACAGGAAAGGGAAATTACCCGCGTGGGATCTTCTCAGGCTGTGAAGGTTGATGTCCGGGTTATTGCCGCGACGAACCGCGATCTGACAACGGCGATAGCCGAGCGGCGGTTTCGCGAAGATCTCTACTACCGGCTTAACGTCGCCAGCGTTGCCTTGCCCCCGCTGCGCCAGCGGTCTGAGGATATCCCGGTTCTGGCAGACTATTTTCTGCAACGGTATGCGCGCCGACTGGGGCGACCGCAGTTGCGTCTGAGCGACGAGGCGATGGAAACACTCAAAGCCTATTCCTGGCCGGGGAACATCCGGGAGCTGGAAAATACATTGCACAACGCGGTGTTGCTCTGCGAAACACCGCAGATAGAACCCCAGCAGCTACGGCTGGGCACGGTGACGGGCGCGGGACAGGTACAAAAGCAGGATGCGCTTGATGCGTTTATTCGCCAGCAGATCCAGTGCAGCGAGTCGCCACTTTATCCCCGCGTCATCGAGGCGCTGGTCAGAAATGCCTATGAACTGAGCCAGGGCAACCAGTTACAGGCCGCGGCGCTGCTGGGAATCAGCCGTAACAGCCTGCGTACCCACCTTGGCCATTTCGGCATCATCAAGCCGCGCCGTAGCCTGATGTCAAGCCCCCTCACTGCTTCAACGGCCGTCGCGCAGGAGCGCGAGTTGCGCATCGGTTATCAAAAGTTCGGCAACCTTGGCATCCTCAAAGCGCGCCAGCAACTTGAACAGCAGCTGGCCGGGCAAAACGTCAGTGTCCTGTGGAGCGAGTTTCCCGCCGGGCCTCAGTTGTTACACGCGCTGAGCCACCGGGAAATAGATTTTGGCACCACGGGTGAAGTACCGCCTTTGTTTGCCCAGGCCAGCCACTGCGCACTGGTCTATGTTGCCTGGGAACCGCCCGCGCCGCAAAGCGTGGCGCTGCTGGTGGCAAAGCACAGCCCAATAAACCAGATTGCCGATTTAAAGGGCAGACGTATTGCGGTGAATAAAGGTTCCAACGTCCATTTTCTGCTACTGCAAATCCTGGATGAGGCAGGGTTGACGCCGGAGGACGTGCGGATTGTTTATGCACCGCCTAAATATCCGTTAACGCCCAGCGATCTGAATGCCGTTGATGCATGGATGATGTGGGACCCTTTACTGAGCGAGGCGGAAAGCGGGGATCAGCTTCGGGTCATTGCCGACGGTGTCGGGCGAGTGAATAACCATCAGTTCTACCTTGCGGACCATCACTTCGCGAACCATTCGCCAGACCTGCTGCAGATATTGATGACCGCCCTGGAGCAGACAGGACGCTATATTGATGCGTACCCGCAAGAGGCCGCCGGGCTGCTGGCCGGAGAGCTGGGCATGTCCGATAGCGCGCTGCGTCGTGCCTTAGCCCGGCGAAGCCATCAAACACAGTCAATGAACCTGGCGATCATTCGTGAGCAGCAGAGAATCGCCGATCGCTTTTATGCGCTCGGCCTGTTTCCCCGAGCGATTAACGTGCGTGACAGGGTATGGCCGCAATGACGTTTTATGACTAAAGATAGACGTTTTACGCATTAAGCCGTTTGCGCCTGATTTGTTATGTTGCGCGGATGACAACACCACTCAGGAAAGAGACATGAAAAAAATCTTATTTAGCGCGCTGCTTGCGGTCGCGCACATTGGCACTATCGTGACGGCACAGGCAGAAGAAAAGCTCAACGTGGTGAATATCGGTTTTCAGAAGGCCAATATTTTTGCCTTACTCAAATACCGTGGCACGCTGGACAGCGAATTCAAAAAGCAGGGGATTGCGGTGCACTGGGTGGAGTTTCCGGCAGGCCCGCAAATGCTGGAAGGGCTCAACATTGGCAGTATCGATCTGGCCGCAACCGGTGACGCGCCGCCAACCTTTGCGCAGGCCGCACAGGCTGACCTGGTTTATCTGGGTCACTCACCGGCGAATCCACAAACCGAAGCCATTGTGGTGCCCGCGGATTCGACGATAAAAAGTGTCAAGGATTTAAAAGGCAAGCGCGTCGCCCTGAACAAGGGATCGGATGTGAACTATTTGCTGGTATCAGCCCTGGAGCAGGCGGGGCTGAGCTACAAAGACATCACGCCGGTTTATCTTCCTCCGGCTGATGCGCGAGCCGCATTCCAGCGTGGCGCCGTGGATGCATGGGTCATCTGGGACCCTTACCTGGCGGAAGTGGAAACCAATGCTGGAGCGCTGCTGCTCAAAAATGCCGAAGGCCTGGTGCCGCACTACACTTTTTATCTGGCCAGTCGCAAATTTGCTGACGGTCATCCCGACACCGCAAAACAGGTTCTTTCAGAACTTGAAAAGCTGAGCAGCTGGGCCAATAAAAATCAGGGCGAAGCCGCTAAAATTCTGTCTGGCTCGACGGGCCTGCCCGAACTTGTCTGGCAGCGCGCGCTGGCAAGAATGCCTTTAGGGGCCGAGCGAATGACGCCGGATGTCTTTAAAGAGCAGCAGACACTGGCGGATAAATTTACGCAGATTGGATTATTGCCGGTGAAGGTGGATGTCAGCAGCGCGACATGGTCACTGGATAAAAAATAAGGGATGGATGTGTTAAGGGCCTGCCGGGTAGACCGGTAGGCCTTTTGTATTGGTGGGGGATACATTTCGTAGCGCGTAATTTTTTGGGGAGCGGCTCGCACTTCTCGTAGGCAAGGCGTGAACAGGTGAGTGGGGAATCTGAATCGCTGATAGTGTGGGCGGGTGTTATTCATGGCCAGCGGTAATGGCGATGCGCACCGATTGGATTTCTTGCTTTTTTACGAATAGCTTCAGACCCATTTGGACGTAAGACCAGGAGCCTCAGGCTTGTGAAGTGTAGTAATCATTACTATAATTCTCGCCATAACGAAAAGGGACTTTTCATGGGTTTTACGCTTTATGTTCATAAACGTTTTGACAGAGTGTTTAAAAAAACGCGTCTGACAGACAGCGTCCTGTGTTACGCAGCAGGTGACGTTATTATTGGCGTGTTTGAGGCTGACTTAGGCGGGGGCGTTATTAAAAAGCGCCTTGCTCTTCGCCAGGGCAAGCGTGGCGGCGCGCGAACGGTCATCTTCTTCAGACAAGGCACCAACCTGGTTTATTACGATGGATGGGTTAAAAACTTGTCGAGGAAATACGCCAGGGAAATCGATGAAGATCAGCTGGATACCTACAGGGATGTGGCAAGAATGTTTTTCCGTGCAAACAGTGAAGTGATGAGCCTGCTCGTCAGAAGCGGAATGGTCAGAGAGGTTAAATGTAATGAAAACTGAACCCGCCGAATTGAGCGAACTACTTGAAGATGCGAAAGCGTTTCACGCGTTAGGACTGGCAACGGATGAAGAAGTGGAGTCCATAGCAAAGCGCGCAAAAAATCGTGAACTCCGCGCGCGTATTGCAGCAGTAAAGCCCATGACGGCAACTGAAATTAAAGACGTGCGCATGCGTTGGGGAATGTCGCAATCGCTTGTGGCGCTCTCATTTGGCATGACGGTCGATAGCGTATCGAAATGGGAGCGAGGTGAAATCACACCGAGCCCACCGGTGATGCGGATGCTGCAACTTCTTCGCGATAACGGCCCTGAGCTCTTTACCTCTAAGCATCAAGGTATGTAGACGCCGAACCCCGGTCGGGGCTTCTCATCCCCCTCAGCGGAGAATATGCAAAAAAAAAGTCCAGAGGTTAGTCTGGACTCTTCTTTAAATGTGGCGGTGAGAGGGGGATTCACTCGCTGCGCTCGCCCTGCGGGTGGCCTTGCGGCCATGCAAAACGGCGGGCCGTTTTGTCGAACCCCGGTC
>NZ_NTMH01000015.1 GCF_002307475.1 Pantoea allii
CGGACGCCGGGATTGTTAAGGGGCTGGCGCGAGCCCCTTAACCCGACCGCCTGCCCGGACAGGCTGAAACTCCCCGACGCCTGGCGGGCGGAACATGCTCAGAACAAAACCGTAACGCCCGGCCGGGCAGAATATGCTCAGAGCAAAACCGCATCGCCCAGCCGGGCAGAACCAAAGCAAACCCCATCCCCGCCAACGGCGGCCCCCCCTATAATCCCAGCAGCAGTTGCCGCTCCAGTTGCGGGTCCACCAGCGTCACATGCAATCCCACCAGCCGCACACCGCGTCCAGCCCGGCGCTCATCCCAGGTTTTACGCGCCACGGCAATCATGTCGTCTTTATTCAGCACCGGCCAGACATGCTCCTGGGTCGTCTGCTGAAAGTCACTGAACTTCAGTTTCACGCCCTGACGCGCAATATGCTTATCGGGCCGTATCTGAGTTAAGCGCCGATCAAGCTCGGCATAGAGGTAATCAATAATCTCCAGGCAGCGTTCCCAACTGTCGATATCGTCAGCCAGGGTGCGCTCAACGCCCAGCGATTTACGTTCGCGTTCAACCACCACACCGCGTTCATCAATACCGTGACTGCGCTCCCATAAGATCCGACCAAATTTACCGAAGCGCTTAAGCAGTAACGCCAAATCGGCTTTTTGCACATCGCCGCAGGTATGTAATCCCAGCTCTTCCAGCTTTTTTGCCGACACTTTTCCCACACCGGGAATTTTCGCCAACGGCAACGCCAGTAAAAAATCAGACATCTGTGCAGGGGTAATGACAAACTGGCCATCAGGCTTGTTTAAGTCAGAAGCGATTTTGGCGAGAAATTTAATCGGTGCGATGCCCGCAGAGGCCGTGAGTTGGGTTTCCCGATAGATAGTGGCGCGGATTTCCTGGGCGATCAGCGTAGCTGATCCCTGACAGTGCGTGCTGTCGGTGACATCCAGATAGGCTTCATCCAGCGACAGTGGCTCGATGAGGGAGGTAAAACGTGAAAAGATGGCGCGAATCTGGCTGGATGCCTCTTTGTAAACTTCGTAGCGCCCGGGTAATAAACGCAGATGAGGACATAGCTTCAGCGCCATGCCCGTGGGCATCGCACTGCGCACGCCATATTTGCGTGCCGGATAGTTAGCGGTACTGATCACCCCGCGCCGATCGCGGCTGCCGCCAATCGCCATGGGAATATCGCGCAATGAAGGGTCATCACGCATTTCCACTGCGGCAAAAAAGCAGTCCATATCGACATGAATGATCTTACGCATCGCCCCTCCAGCACTGGATAAGTATACAGTCCAAAGAGGCTTGTGCAATATTTCTTGCAGTTGCTAACAAACTTTACAAATTTTCGGCGCTATTCCGTCAAAGAAATGGACATTTTGCTCTGCGCTGTATTGCTAAAAAAACACACAATGTTTAATGTTGCGCTGCGGTAGCGGAAAGTTCCGATAATGCAAACAGAGGCGCACTTATCGCGCCGTTGTTCTTCTTCACTTCAAGGTGTACACAGCATGGGCAAAATCGCACTTCTGTTTGCGATGATTTTACTGCCAGCCCTCAGCATGGCAATGACTCCTGAGCCGGTTCAGCCACTGGCACCGGTGAGCAAAGAATTAAAGAAACAGTTAATCGGTACGCCGGTTTATATTCAGATCTTCAAGGAAGAGCGTACCCTTGAGCTGTACGGCAAGATTGGCAACGAATATCGCTTGCTGGATACCTATCGCATCTGCAACTTTTCTGGCGGCCTGGGGCCAAAACGTCGTGAAGGCGATTTTAAAAGCCCGGAAGGTTTTTACAGCGTAAAAATGAATCAGCTAAAGCCGGACAGCCGTTTCTATCGCGCGATTAATATTGGCTTCCCCAATCAATACGATCGCGACCAGGGCTACAGCGGTAACTATTTAATGATTCATGGCGACTGTAAGTCTATCGGCTGCTATGCCATGACCAATGCCTATATGGATGAGATTTTCACCTATGTGAATGCGGCATTACGTAATGGTCAGCAGGAAGTGAATATTGCCATTTATCCGTTTCGCATGACCGACAGCAATATGCAGCGTCATCGCTATTCCACCTATGCGGATTTCTGGAAGCAACTTCAGCCCGGCTACACCTACTTTGCGCAGTATCATCAGCCGCCGACCGTGAATGTGACCAGCGGCAGATATGTGATGAACAGCAGCCCGGTGATCACCCAACCTGAAGCGGCATCCCAGTCATTCCTGGCGCTCTCCAAGGTAAAATAATGCCCATTCGCCTGGCACAATTCGGTGCCAGGTTTCATTTCCCGTCAGCGGTTGTGTGGCAATGACGGTCACTATATCGTTCGCGCTGGTGTGTTTCTGGAAATCAATCTCCACGTCCTGATCAAGCAGTTGCGCCCGCCCAAAAGGTGCACGGCGGGTAATCCAAAACAGATTGGTTGAGCAGAATGCCATTAAGTAGCGACCATCCGACAGCAGCATATTAAATACGCCTTTCTGCCGCAGCTCACCCGCCAGCTCCCCAATGTAGCGAAAGACTGCAGGCCAGTTCCCCGGCGTGCGTGGATAGCGCGTGGCCAGCTTATGCAGAATCCAGCAAAATGCCTTCTCGCTGTCGGTTTCCCCTACCGGACGAAACGTCCCGGTCTCCAGTTGCCTGTAGCCTTTAAGCTGCCCGTTGTGTGCATAAGTCCAGTGACGGCCCCATAATTCCCGGGTAAACGGATGCGTATTCTCCAGGGAGACCGGTCCACGATTCGCCTGGCGAATATGTGCCACGACCGAATGAGATTTAATTGGATATTCCTGCACCAGACGCGCAATGGGGGAATTAAAACTCGGTAAGGGATCTTTAAAGGTGCGGCAGCCTTTATCTTCATAAAACGTAATGCCCCAGCCGTCTTTATGCGGCCCTGTTCCGCCGCCACGCTGCACCAATCCGGTAAAACTGAAACAAATATCGGTGGGAACATTGGCGCTCATCCCGAGCAATTCGCACATAGCAACCGCCTTATGTCAAAACGCCTCCTGTCGACCAGGAGGCCAGTCGTGCTGTTACCTGACCATCTCTTTTTCAATCAGCAGCATCAGGATATGGATCACTTTGATATGGATCTCCTGAATGCGATCAGCATAACCAAAATGCGGTACACGAATTTCAATGTCCGCGCTGCCCGCCATCTTACCGCCATCTTTGCCGGTCAGGGTGATCACTTTCATGCCCTGCGCGCGCGCGGCTTCAACAGCCTTGATGATATTGGCAGAGTTACCCGAGGTAGAGATCCCCAGCAGCACATCGCCTGCGCGCCCTACCGCTTCAACATAACGGGAAAAAACGTGGTCATAGCCAAAATCGTTACTCACGCAGGAAAGATGGCTGACGTCTGAAATGGCAATAGCCGGGTATCCAGGACGATTTTCACGGTAGCGGCCGGTGAGTTCTTCCGCAAAATGCATCGCATCACAGTGAGAGCCACCGTTGCCGCAGGAAAGCACTTTGCCGCCCGCTTTAAAGCTGTCAGCCAACATCACCGCAGCCCGCTGGATGGTGTGAATGTTCGCGTCGTCACTCAAAAAGTTATTCAACGTCTCTGCAGCTTCGTTCAGCTCTGAACGAATAATGTCCTGATACATAGACTTGTCCTTTGTAGGGGAGGTTAATCGCAGCAAGTTTAACGGAATGGCTGACGCGCGCAAAGCACCACACAGCCAGATACCGCATGCCCAGCGTTTTTTCGCGCCCGCTGTTTTCATTCAACGCGCTGTTTGGCTGATTTTGTGAGTCAGGTTGTAATTGCGATGTAAAAAAATTGATAAATGCCAGCATCTGATTTACACCTCTACTCATAACAGGTCAGACCTCTTACTACTTAACGGAGCACTTCATTATGATGGTTGTCTCGATTCTTGCGACAGTGGTGCTAATTGGCGCGCTGTTTTATCACCGCCTCTCTCTGCCCCTCAGCAGCGCAATTCTCCTGCTGTGGACTGCAGCGATGGCGGCGGCCCACCTTTGGACGCCCTGGCTGCTGTTACCGCTGGCGATTATCCTGCTGCCGCTGAACCTGACCAGTATGCGCCGCAAACTGTTTTCCCAACCGATGCTGCAACGCTTTCAGAAAGTGATGCCGCCAATGTCACGCACAGAGAAAGAGGCGATTGACGCGGGCACCACCTGGTGGGAAGGCGATCTGTTCCAGGGCAAACCCGACTGGCAGAAACTGCATAACTATCCACAACCGCGCCTGACACCGGAAGAGCAGGCCTTTATCGATGGCCCAGTGGAAGAAGCCTGCCGCATGGCAAATGATTTCCAGATCACCCATGAGCTGGCTGATATGCCGCCAGAACTGTGGGCATATCTGAAAGAGCACCGCTTCTTCGCCATGATCATCAAAAAAGAGTACGGCGGGCTGGAATTCTCTGCCTATGCACAGGCGCGCGTGTTGCAAAAACTGTCGGGCGTATCGGGTATTCTGGCGATTACCGTGGGCGTACCTAACTCACTCGGCCCGGGCGAACTGCTGCAACATTACGGTACGGAAAAACAGAAAGACCACTATTTACCGCGTCTGGCCCGGGGAGATGAAATTCCCTGTTTCGCGCTGACCAGCCCGGAAGCCGGTTCAGATGCCGGTGCGATTCCCGATACGGGTGTGGTCTGCATGGGCGAGTGGCAGGGCCAGCAGGTGCTGGGCATGCGCCTGACCTGGAACAAGCGCTATATCACGTTAGCCCCTATCGCTACCGTGCTGGGTCTGGCTTTTAAACTCTCCGATCCAGAGCATTTGCTGGGCGAGAAAGAGGAACTGGGCATTACCTGTGCCCTGATCCCGACCAGCACGCCGGGTGTGGAAATCGGTCATCGCCACTTCCCCCTCAACGTGCCGTTCCAGAATGGCCCAACCCGTGGCAAAGACATTTTTGTTCCTATTGATTTCATCATTGGTGGCCCGGAAATGGCCGGTCAGGGCTGGCGGATGCTAGTGGAATGTCTGTCGGTCGGTCGTGGCATCACGCTGCCGTCAAACTCAACGGGCAGCCTGAAAAGTGTGGCGCTGGCGACCGGTGCCTATGCTCACATCCGTCGTCAGTTCAAGCTGTCTATCGGCAAAATGGAAGGCATCGAAGAGCCGCTGGCACGAATCGCAGGTAATGCCTATGTGATGGACGCAGCCGCAACGCTGATTACCACCGGGATTATGCAGGGTGAGAAACCCGCCGTGCTGTCAGCCATTGTGAAATACCATTGTACCCACCGCGCCCAGCAGTCGATCATTGATGCTATGGATATCGCGGGCGGTAAAGGCATCATGCTGGGAGACAGCAACTTCCTGGCGCGTGCCTATCAGGGCGCACCTATCGCTATCACGGTGGAAGGCGCGAATATCCTGACCCGCAGCATGATTATCTTTGGTCAGGGCGCGATTCGTTGCCATCCTTATGTCCTGCAGGAAATGGCTGCCGCTGCCAGCAACGATGTTGCGGCCTTTGATAAAGCGCTGTTCAGCCATATTGGTCACGTAGGCAGCAATGCGATGCGCAGCCTGTGGCTGGGCCTGCTTGGCGGGCGCACCAGCGCTGCGCCTACCCGCGATGCTACGCGTCGCTATTATCAGCACATGAACCGCATCAGTGCCAACCTGGCGTTGCTGTCAGATGTCTCTATGGCGGTGTTAGGCGGCAGTCTGAAGCGTCGCGAACGCATGTCCGCCCGTCTGGGTGATGTGCTGAGCCAGCTCTATCTGGCGTCTGCCACCCTGAAACGTTATGACGATGAAGGGCGTCACGAGGCGGATTTACCGCTGGTGCAGTGGGGCGTGCAGGATGCGCTGAATAAGGCAGAAAAAGCCATGGACGATCTGCTGAGCAACTTCCCGAATCGTCTGGTGGCTGGGGTGATCCGACTGGTGGTGTTCGCCGGTGGTCAGCACTGCCCTGCTCCATCCGATCGCCTGGACCATAAACTGGCAAAAATGCTGCAGGTGCCTTCCGCAACGCGCTCACGCCTGGGTCGCGGTCAGTATCTGGAACCGAGCCAGCATAACCCAGCAGGTCAGTTAGAGCAGGCACTGCAGGATGTGATGGCGGCAGAAGTGATTCACGACCGCCTGTGCAAACAGCATAAAAAACACTTCTCGTTCACCCGACTTGATGCACTGGCAAAACAGGCGCTGGAGAAGGGCTGGATTGACGACAAAGAAGCAGAGGTGTTGAAACGCGCCGAGCAGAGCCGTCTGCGTTCTATTAACGTGGATGAGTTTGAGGCTGATGCGCTGGCCGTGCCGGCAAAGCAGGATGCCTCTAAACCCGCCCGCCCCAGTGAGGCGGCATAAATAATCAGGCCGACATGATGTCGGCCTTTTTTTATCCTGCCTGACGAATGCGGGCAATCAATGCTTCGACATCCTCAACGTGCCCGGCGGCCAGAATCAGGGTGCGGCCCAACGTAATCGCATTACGAATGCAATCGGTGCGCATCTCATCATCCCGGATAAGCTTCATGTCCGCCACGTGCGACATGCCCACCGTCCGACGGATCAACTCAGTGCCACAGTAGCCAATGCTATCCGCCCAGACTTTACGCAGAAACGCCTGGGCATAGCCCGGATAAGCCATGGCCACATCCTGCGTCTTGCTTTCTGCCAGCGCCAGGAAACGTGCTGCGAACGTATTCCAGACATCACGCACATCGCTAAGGCGCTGCTCGCGGGCATCAACGGCTTCGCGCGGTGCCAGCAGGCCGGGCAAACCGCAGTAATTAATCAGCAGATTACCCAGCGCGGTGCCAACATCGAAGCCGATCGGCCCAAAATAGCCAAACTCAGCGTCGATCGCTTTAAGGCTCCCGTCAGCCACAAAGATGGAGCCGCTGTGGATATCCCCATGCAGTAAGGCTTCGGCATGGCTAAAGAAACGGTGTTTAAGCCCGGCAACGGCAATACGCAACGCGTCGTCTGTGCGCAGTGAGGCGACCAGCGGCTCCAGCGCTTCAGGATAGCTGTTGCGCTCATGGTCAGTGTAGGGATCGTTGAAGAACAGGTCCTCGGTGATTTCGCACAGTTCCGGGTTGATAAAGCGCGCCACTTCGGCTTTTTTATGGTGCGGGTGCAGAATAAAGTCCGAGGTATGGAACAGCGTCTGGGCCAGGTATTCACCCAGCTGACGAGGTGCTTCAGGATAGTACGCGCCTTTGACCAGCTCACTGCGCCAGATTTGGTGGCTGGAGAGATCTTCCATCACCATCACCGCCAGTTCCGCATCGTAATGCGTCACGTTGACCGTGTGCTGAGGGCAATATTTGTAGTGCTCAACCAGGGTTTGCGCCTCAATGCGGGCGCGATCGAGCGTTAACGGCCACGACTCACCGACACAACGCACGTAGGGTAGCGCCTGCTTGACCACGACGCGGCTTTTTCCCTGATTGTCGTAAATCTTGAAGACCAGATTCAGGTTACCATCGCCGATCTCTTCCGCGCTGCATAAAACAGAAGGATCATCCATGCCGCCAAACGTTTTGGCATATTCCACAGCGTCAGCTGCAGTGAATGTACGGTATTGCGACATTGACCTTTCCTCATCAACAAACGCCGGTGCAAGCCGGACCTGATTAATCTTTCGTAATAAGCCGTTCAGACGTCTATACATCCGTTAAGCATGTTGGCACAATATCCGCCATTAACGCAACATGGAATTCACCAAGAATGCAGACATTCCAAACCACCAGCTTACAGGTTCGCAACAACCAGCTCTGGATACTGGATCAGCAGGCCCTGCCACAGCAACAAAACTGGCTGCCTGCCCATTCGGTCGCGCAGTTGGTTGAACACATTCATGCGCTGCGGGTACGCGGCGCCCCTTTAATTGGCTTGTCTGCCTCGCTGCTGCTGGCGCTACTGGCGGAACAAGGTGAAACGCGCGAGCAGCTGGCGCAGTCACTGGCGATCCTGCGCGCCGCCCGCCCGACCGCGGTCAACCTGATGAATAACCTGGACAGGATGAAGCAGGCGCTGGAAAAACCTGAAAGGGTGGCGAGCCTGGTGGACGAAGCGCTGCGTCTGGTTAATGAAGACAAACAGCTCTGTGAGCGCATCGCTGAAGCCGGAAGCGTGCTGGTCAAACCCGGAAGCCAGCTGTTAACCCACTGCAATACCGGTGGCCTGGCTACCGCGGGCGTCGGCACAGCACTGGGTGTTATCGCGCGCGCGCATCAGCAGGGCAAGGTTCGTAACGTTTGGGTCGATGAAACGCGCCCTTTGTTGCAAGGCGGACGCTTAACGGCGTGGGAACTCGGCGAGCTCGGCGTGCCCTATCATCTGATTACCGACGCGATGGCCGCCAGCCTGATGGCGGCGGGCAACGTCGATGCCATCTGGGTCGGTGCCGATCGCATTGCTGCCAATGGCGACGTTGCCAATAAGATTGGCACCTACAGCCTGGCGGTGCTGGCGCACTATCACGGTATTCCCTTTTACGTTGCCGCCCCGCATACCACGCTGGATCGCCTGTGTCCGACGGGGTCAGCCATTCCTATCGAACAGCGTGCCGCCAGCGAAGTCACCGGCGTTGCTGGTAGCTTCGGTAGCGTGCAGTGGGCACCTGCCGATGCCCGGGTATACAATCCGGCCTTCGACGTCACGCCAGCGGCGCTTATCAGCGGTTGGGTACTGGATACGGGCGTGGTCACCCCACAGCAGGTTCAGGACGGCCTCTTTCAGCCACAGTGATGAGCGATGCTGCTTCCCCACAGGAAGCAGCGCGCTTAACGATACCGGCTTACTTACGCCAGTCGTGGATAGGCATCTGCAATCTTGTCGCCGGTGAAATTGGCAATCCAGCCTTCCTGGTTATCAAAAATGCGGATCGCAGTAAAATGCGGGGACGATCCCATATCAAACCAGTGCGGTGTGCCAGCAGGCACCGAGATCAGGTCGTTCTTTTCGCACAGGATCTGCAAAATTTCACCGTCGAGGTGCAGACAGAACAGCCCTGCGCCCTCGACAAAGAAGCGAACTTCATCTTCGCCGTGCGTGTGTTCCGACAGGAATTTCTGGCGCAGAACGTCCTTCTGCGGGTTATCGGCGCGCATGCTGATCACGTCCCAGCTCTGATAACCTTTCTCGGCCACCAGGCGATCAATGGCATGTTGATAAGCATTGATAACCGTTTCCGCATCCGGGTTTTCCCCCAGATCGCGGTCGGCCTGCCAGCGTTCAAAACGGACGTCTTTGGCATTCAGCCGCGCGCGAATCGCTTCGGCATCGGTGCTGTGCCATATCGGCTGGCTGGGATCGCTATCGCTAAAAATGGTCAGTGCACTCATCTCAAATCGACTCCGGGTTAATCTGGGAAAAATTAGTGACCTGACGATGATGGCTGTCATCATCTGCCGCGTCACGAATCAGCTGCAGCGTGTGCCAGCCGGCCTGCTCTGCTGCGTCCAGCTCCTGATGAATATCAGAAAGAAACAGCAGTTGATCAGCCGGCAAGCCTGTTTGCGCGGCGATGTTCTGATACGACGTCATCTCGCGCTTGGCACCTACGTGAGTATCAAAGTAGCCGCTGAACAAACCAGTAATATCACCTTCATCGCTGTAGCCAAATAACAATTTCTGCGCGGCAACCGAGCCAGAGGAATATATATATAATTTAATACCTTGCGCGTGCCAGGCCGTGAGCGCAGGCAGCACGTCAGGATAAAGATGTCCGGTGAAACTGCCGTTCAGGTAGCCTTCTCGCCAAATCATCCCCTGCAGCGCCTTTAAACCGGTCGATTTGCGATCCGCATCCATGTAAGAAAACAGAATATCAATAACGCCGTTTATATCGGCATCGGGTTGCCCCGCTTCGGCACGCACCGCGTTCAGCGCCTGTTGCACGTCAGTCTGCGCCTGATGCTGGCGAACATAGTCCGCCAGATGCGCACGGGCATAGGGAAACAGAACGTTGTGTACAAAGCGGATATCGCTGGTGGTGCCTTCAATATCGGTAACAATGGCCTTTATCATGCTTTCTCCAGCAGGCGACGTTGGCGCTCGCATTCAAATAAAAATTCCAGACCTTCCAGATGGCGACGGGCTTCAGCGACGTCTTTGCCCCAGCAGGTCAGGCCGTGTCCACGCAGCAGAAAGCCATAGCGCAACGGAAAGCGGGCAGCATAATCCTCGATCTCTGACGCCAGCGCCGCCACATCCTGGCTGTTGTCGAATACTGGAATCGCCACGGTAGTATCATGCGTCGTCTGGCCGCTCAGCGACTTTTGCATCTCATAACCGTACAACAACAAGGCCGCGCCCTGCTCAACCCGGGACAACACCGTGGCGTTTACCGTGTGCGTGTGCAACACCGCGCCCGCCTCCGGAAACAACCGGTAAATCAGCGTATGCAGCGCGGTCTCCGCCGAAGGTTTGCGACCCGAAGGCGCCTGACAGGTGGCAATCTCGACCTGGATAAAATCGTCGCGCGTCAGGCTGCCTTTATCTTTGCCCGACTCACTCAGCAGGCAAAAATGAGCATCCTGACGCACCGACATATTGCCGCCGGTGGCCGGTGCCCAGCCCTTCGCGCCTATCCAGTGACAGGCTTCCACCAGGTTTTCTACTGCAGATGAATCGGACATCACCGTTCCTTTTAGCCGTCTAAGCGTCTTGATTGCCAAATACTAGCATCCTGTTTATAGTGGCATCAACTAAGGGTTTCTCCGCTACCGTTTTTGCGCGTAAGGCTACCTAATCATGACGCAGTCCAACCTGACGCCCGAGAGCAAACTGCCTGCACTCGGCACAACGATATTCACGCAAATGAGCGCGCTGGCACAGCAGCATAATGCCATTAATCTTTCCCAGGGGTTTCCGGATTTTGACGGTCCGTCTTACCTGCAGGAGAGGCTGGCTTACCATGTCAGCCAGGGCGCGAATCAGTATGCTCCCATGACCGGCGCGCAACCGCTTCGCGAAGCTATTGCGGATAAAACCGCCGCGCTCTACGGCTATCGCCCCTGCGTTAATGACGATATCACCGTGACGGCAGGCGCGACAGAAGCGCTTTATGCCGCCATCACCGCCCTGGTGCGGCCCGGTGACGAAGTGATCTGTTTCGATCCCAGTTACGACAGCTATGCGCCTGCGGTGGAGCTGGCAGGCGGCATGCTGAAACGCATCACGTTGCAGCCGCCGTTGTTCGCGGTGGACTGGTCGGCGTTCTCCGCGCTGTTAAGTGACAAAACCCGCCTGGTCATTTTAAACACGCCACATAATCCTTCAGCCAGCGTCTGGCACCAGGCGGACTATGCCGCGTTGTGGCAGGCTATCTCTGACCGGGAAATCTATGTGCTGAGCGATGAAGTCTATGAGCACATCTGCTTTGCCGAGGCAGGCCATGCCAGCGTGCTGGCCCATCCCGCGTTGCGCCAGCGTGCAATTGCGGTGTCATCCTTTGGCAAAACCTTTCACATGACCGGCTGGAAAGTGGGCTATTGCGTTGCGCCTGCCGCTATTAGCGCCGAGATCCGCAAGATCCACCAATACCTGACGTTTTCCGTGAACACGCCGGCTCAACTGGCGATTGCCGATATGCTGCGCCAGCATCCAGAGCACTACCGCGAACTTCCCGATTTTTATCGCGCGCGCCGTGATCGGTTGATGCAGGCGCTGAGCAGCAGTCGGTTCCGCCTGTTGCCGTGCGAAGGCACCTATTTTCTGCTGATGGACTACAGCGCGATTTCCGATCTGAACGACGTGGAGTTTTGCCAGTGGCTGACGCGTGAAGTGGGCGTCGCGGCGATTCCCCTGTCGGTGTTTTGTGCCGGACCTTTCCCCCACAAACTCATCCGGCTGTGCTTTGCGAAACAGGAAGCCACACTCGATGCAGCAGCGGAGCGGTTATGTCGACTTTAGCGATAACGCTGCTACAGGAGCCCCTGACGTGGATGGATGGCGAGGCCAACCTGCGCCATTTCGATCGGATCTTAGCCAACCTCACGCAACGGGATGTGATTATTCTGCCGGAAATGTTTACCACCGGCTTTGCGATGGAAGCCGCCCAGTCGGCGCTACCGCAGGCGCAGGTGGTCGAGTGGTTGGGACAACATGCGCGACGCTGTGATGCGCTGGTGGGCGGCAGCGCCGCCATTCATACCGCGGAGGGCGCCGTAAACCGTTTTCTGCTGGTTGAGCCGGATGGCACGTTGCATCAGTATGATAAACGTCACCTGTTCCGCATGGCCGACGAGCAGCATCACTATATTGCCGGTAAGGCACGCACGGTGATTCAGTGGCGCGGCTGGCGTATTTTGCCGCAAATCTGTTATGACCTGCGTTTTCCGGTGTTCTCGCGTAACCGGGATGATTACGATCTGGCGCTGTATGTCGCTAACTGGCCGGCACCGCGCACCCTGCACTGGCAGGCGTTGCTGTTGGCACGGGCGATTGAGAATCAGGCATTTGTTGCAGGCTGCAATCGCGTGGGCAGCGATGGCAATCAGCACGAGTACAGTGGGGACAGTCGGATTATTTCGCCACAGGGCGAGATTCTGGCGGCAGGTAAATCCTGCCAAGCAGGCTGCGTTGATGCCGCGTTATCGCTGTCAGACCTGCGGGCATACCGCGAACGGTTCCCGGCCTGGCGCGATGCTGATAGCTTTACGCTAACGGAATGACGTCACCCCCGGACAGGCCGGGGGTGATTCAGGATTACTGCAGGTCGAAACGATCCAGATTCATCACTTTCGTCCAGGCCGCCACGAAGTCAGTAACAAACTTCTGTTTTGCGTCGCTGCTGGCATAAACTTCTGCCAGAGCACGCAGAATGGCGTTGGAACCGAACACCAGATCGGCACGCGTCGCGCTGAATTTCACCGCTCCGTTCTGACGATCGCGGCCTTCGAAGATCTCTTCACTGCCGTCAGTCGCACGCCATGCGGTGCGCATATCCAGCAAATTCACAAAGAAATCGTTACTCAGGACGCCCACTCGGTCGGTAAACACGCCGTGATGGCTGCCGTCAAAGTTGGTGCCCAGTACACGTAAGCCACCCACCAGCGCGGTCAGCTCTGGAGCACTCAGCGTCAGCTGCTGCGCTTTGTCCAGCAACAGGGTTTCTGTCGATGAACCACCCTGTACGCGACGGTAGTTACGGAAACCATCGGCCAGCGGTTGCAGCACGTTAAAGGATTCCACATCGGTTTGATCCTGACGCGCATCCACACGGCCTGGGATAAACGGCACCTGTGCAGCAACGCCTGCTGCGGCTGCGGCCATTTCAATACCGACGCTGCCCGCCAGTACGATCACGTCAGCCAGCGAAGCCTTACCGGATTCCTGCTGAATCTGCTGCAGTTTAGGTAATACGTCGTTAACCACGCTGGCGTTTACCGCCCAGCTATTCTGTGGTGCCAGCGCCAGGCGGGCACCGTTAGCGCCACCACGTTTGTCACCGCCCCGGAAGGTCGATGCAGACGCCCAGGCAACAGACACCAGCTGGCTGACCGTCAGGCCCGACGCAGCGATTTTCGCTTTCAGTTCGCTGATATCGCCTGGCGTCGGCTGATGCGTAGGCTGCGGTAACGGGTCCTGCCACAGTAAATCTTCCTTTGGCACTTCAGGACCGATGTAGCGCGCTTTTGGCCCCATATCACGGTGGGTCAATTTGAACCAGGCGCGGGCAAAGGCTTCGTTAAAGGACTGCGGATCGTTCAGGAAACGGCGAGAAATCTTCTCGAACTCTGGGTCGAAACGTAACGTCAGATCCGTCACCAGCATGGTCGGCTTGCGCTTTTTCGCCGGATCGAACGGGTCCGGAATAATGTCGTCGGCATTGACTGCTTCATACTGAATAGCACCGGCCGGGCTGTGCGTTTTTACCCATTCGTATTTGAACAGGTTCTCGAAGAAGTAGTTGCTCCACTGCGTTGGTGTCTGCGTCCAGACCACTTCAAGGCCCGAGGTAATCGCATCTGCACCCACGCCGCTACCATGGTTATTGCTCCAGCCAAAGCCCTGCGCTTCGATAGGTGAGGCTTCAGGATCGACGCCCACGTGGCTCGCAGCGGCGGCACCGTGGGTTTTACCCAGGGTGTGACCACCCGCAATCAGCGCGACGATCTCTTCATCGTTCATGCCCATGTTGCCGAAGGTGGCGCGAATAGCAGGCGCGGCAGAGGCCGGATCGCCACTGGCGTTGGGGCCTTCCGGGTTGACATAAATCAGGCCCATTTCTGTGGCGCCCAGTGGCGCATTCGCCAGGCTTTCTGGATGGCGATGTGCCAGCCACTCGGTTTCATGACCCCAGTCCACGTCCATATCCGGTTCCCAGACGTCTTCGCGACCGGCACCAAAACCGAAGGTACGGAAACCTGAGTTTTCCAGCGAGACGTTGCCGGCGAGGATATAGAGGTCGGCCCAGGAGATTTTCTGGCCGTATTTCTGTTTCACCGGCCACAACAGGCGACGGGCTTTATCAAGGCTGACGTTATCTGGCCAGGAATTCAGCGGGGCAAAGCGCTGTTGACCACGACCTGAACCCCCACGACCGTCGATGGTGCGGTAAGTACCGGCACTGTGCCAGGCCATACGGATAAACAAGCCAATGTAGGTGCCCCAGTCGGCAGGCCACCAGGATTGGGAGTCAGTGAGCAAAGCCCGGATGTCGGCTTTCAGCGCAGCATAGTCCAGCTTGCTGAATTCTTCGCGATAGTTAAAGTCTTCGCCGAGGGGATTTGAACGATTGGAATGCTGGTTCAGCAGGTCCACGCGCAGCATATTTGGCCACCAGTCGCGATTGCTGGTGCCACTACCGGCTCCGCGAGCCAGAACGCTTTCTTCTTCCGATTTACCGTGATGAAAGGGACATTTTCCTGAAGCGGCTACATCATTATCTTTTGGCGTGCTCATTATCGGCTCCGTTGCCTTCACATTGTCATCCTTAAGATAACCCTGGTGTTAGCAAGAATATATTCGGATGGGCCGAAGGTTTTGATAGCCGGTAGCTCTCAAGCGCAGCGGAAAAGTGCCGCGCCTGATAACCCCGTCAGCTGCCGCGATAGGTAGACCAGCTCCACGGCGAGATTAAAAATGGCAGATGGTAATGGCTGCCGCTTGCAGCAATCACGAAATCGATTTGCGCACTGACGTACAGCGCATCCCGTCCGGTCACGCGAAAGTAGTCGCCAATCGCCGCCGTCAGGCGGTAATGGCCTGGTGCGATCGGCTCTGGCGTCAAATCCTTGAGGCGACCATCGCCGTCGGTGACGCCGCTGGCATAAGTTGACCAGCCTTGTGCCGTGCTCTGTTCCAGCAAGATTGCCACGTCAGCCGCGGGTTTCCCCAACGCGGTATCCAGAATATGGGTGCTGATTGTGCTCATGAAAAACTCTCCTTAAGCCGTAGCAGGGTGATCTCACGCAGCTGTTCCAGCGCTTCTTGCTGCTCGGTTTCGTGGTCGTTGTCCAGCCGTCGTGTGAGTTCGTCCAGCAGGTTTTGCGCGCTGCGCCCTTTTGCCCGGATCAGAAATACCCGATTAAAACGCGCCTCATAAGCCTGATTTCCCCGCAGCATTGCCTGCTGCAGCCCGTCGTCCGCCTGGTGCATGGCGGCTTGTTCACTGCGCGATAAACATTTCTCTATACCGTTGCCCTGCACCTTGTCACCGATTCGCGGATGCGCCGACAGGGCAAAATTGAGGTCTTCTGTCTGCCAGTCAGCTGTCAGCCGTTGTGCTTCGGCAATCAATGCCTCAAGGCTGTGAAAGGGGCGAGCCGCCACCATCGCCTGCTGCCAGCGTGGGATCGCGACGCAGTGCGACAGCGCAAGCTGAGCGGCGGCGTCGGGTAACTGATTAAAGGTGACGAGATCCATTTAGTGCTGCTCCGCAAGGTGGCAAACGGCCTGCAAATAAGCCTGAACGGCTGGGCCGACATCTGCTTCCTTAACCGATTCCGCCGGATGATGGCTAATGCCGCGATGGTTGCGCACAAACAGCATCCCTACCGGCCAGCGTTCCGCAATCGCGATAGCATCATGGCCTGCGCCGCTGGGCAGTGCCAGACTGCGCCCCTGTACGGTTTCAATCGCGTGGCTCAGCGCCTGCTGTAACCTCGCATCGCAGGCCGTCGCCGCAATGCGGTAATATTCATGAGACGTAAAGGTCAAACCCCGACGCAGCGCAATGGCTTCCGCCTGGGTCAGTAACGTGGACAGCAGCGACTCAAGCGGCGCGTCCTCCGGCCCACGCACATCGAGCGACAGGTTCACCTCGCCCGGAATAACGTTGACCGCGCCCGGTGCACAGCTAAGCGTGCCTACCGTTGCCACTAACTGCCCCGGTTGTTCGCGCGTCGTGTGTTCAATAAATACCATCCATTCTGCCGCCGCCGCCAGGGCATCTTTACGGTGGTTCATCGGCACCGTACCGGCATGTCCGGCTTCGCCCGTAAAGCTGCAGTTCAGGCGGCGGGCACCGTTGATCGCCGTGACAACGCCCAGCGCGAGATCGTCCTGCTCCAGGCAAGGTCCCTGCTCGATGTGTAACTCCAGATAGGCCACGATATCGCTGACGGCACGCGCAGCACGCGGGATCTGGGTAGCATCCAGCCCCACATCGCGCATCGCCTGAGAAACGGTAATGCCGTTGCCATCCGGATGCGTTGGCCAGCTGTCGGGCCAGGTGCCGGTGATACCACGACTGCCGAGTAAGGTAATGCCAAAACGCGTGCCCTCTTCATCACCAAAGCCGATGACTTCAATCGCCAGCGGCAGGCGACGCTGATGGTCGCTCAGCCACTGCACGGTTTCGATGGCGCTCAGTACGCCCAGCATCCCGTCGTAGCGGCCCGCATTGCGGACCGTGTCCAGGTGCGAACCCAATAACAGCGCCGGGGCACCGGGCTGGGCGGCCTCATAACGACCGCAAATATTGCCGACGGCATCCTGCCAGACCGCCATGCCGGCGGCCTGCATCCATTCGCCGACGCGCGCATTGGCTCGCAGGTGCTCTGGTGACAGGTAAACCCGTGTCAGCCCCTGATCGCTTTCGCTGATCTCAGCCAGCGCGTCACAGCGCGCCATGATACGCCGGGCGGCAATCTGAGCCTCGCTGGCATTCATCATCATGCATGGCTCCCGTAGTGATCCCAGGCGGCCTGCGAACCGGCACCCTGTGGCGCACGGTAGCCCACGTGCGCCAGCACCATTTCCAGCGCCGCCAGGGTTTGCATTACGCAGTCTTTACGGGCGTTGTAACCCATGGTGCCAATGCGCCAGACTTTGCCGTGCAGTGGGCCAAAAGAGGTACCGATTTCAATGCCGAAATCTTCCAGCATCAGTTTACGGACCTGATCGCCATTGACGCCCTGTGGAATCACCACGCCTAAAACGTTACTCATCTTGTTACTGAGATCGCCAAAGGTTTCCAGCCCCATTCCCTGAATGCCTTTCAGCATGGCGTCGCCGTGCAGTTTGTGGCGCGCAATACCGTTATCCAGGCCTTCCTGCAGGATCAGACGCGCACATTCGCGCGCGCCAAACAGCGCGCTGGTGGCTTCAGTATGGTGATTGAGTCGTTCCGGGCCCCAGTAATCCATGATCATGCCGAGATCGAAATAGTTGGAGTAGATCATCTCGTCGTCGCCATCCTGATGCGCGTCGGTGCGAATCCCCTGCTCCACGCATTTACGCTTGCGGATCACCGCCGCCATTTCATCGCTCAGGGTGACGGGCGAGGTACCCGACGGACCGCCCAGGCACTTCTGCATACCTGCGGACACGGCATCCAGTCCCCATGCATCGGTTTCCAGCGCATTTCCCGCCAGCGACGCGGTGGCATCGGTGTAAAACAGCACGCCATATTTTTTGCAGATTGCGCCCAGCTCAGCCAGCGGCTGCAGCATGGTGGTGGAGGTGTCGCCCTGCACGGTCAGCAACAGGCGCGGTTTGACTTTTTTGATGGCGTCTTCGACCTGATCTGGCGTGAAGACCTCGCCCCATGGAACGTCAATCGTGTGCACCTCGGCACGGCAGCGGCGGGCAATTTCGCACAGCAGATGGCCGAAACGCCCAAACACCGGCACCAGCACTTTATCGCCGGGGCGAATTGTCGACAGCAGAATCGCCTCAATACCGGCGCGGGAAGTGCCGTCGATCAGCAGCGTCCAGCGGTTTTCCGTGCGAAACACGCCGCGATACAGCGCCATCACTTCATTCATATAGTGCGTCATCGCCGGATCGTATTGTCCGAGCAGTTGGCTCGACATCGCACGCAGCACGCGCGGATCGGCATTGATGGGGCCAGGCCCCATTAACAGACGCTGAGGGGGATTAATTTGTGGAAATTGAGAGATATCCATAGTGAATTCCTTGTTAAGCACTCAAAGACGCACAGAGGAAATAAACTGCTTTAGCTCCGCCGTCTGCGGAGAGGCGAACAACGTTTTACTGTCGCCCTGCTCCCAGACGCGCCCCTGATGCATAAAGACCACACGATCGCCCACGTCGCGGGCGAAGTTCATTTCATGGGTGACGAGAATCAAGGTCATGCCTTCTGCGGCAAGCTGCTCCAGCACTTTCAGCACTTCGCCGACCAGTTCAGGGTCCAGCGCAGAAGTAATCTCATCACACAGTAATACGCGGGGTTCCATGGCCAGCGCGCGGGCAATGGCAACGCGCTGCTGCTGACCGCCAGACAAACTGGAAGGGTAATAATCCAGTCGCTCGCCCAGCCCCACTTTTTCCAGCATACGGGCCGCCAGTTCCCGGCACTCCGCCTGGCTTTTTTTCAGTACCCGACGCGGTGCCAGCATGACGTTTTCCAGCGCCGTCATATGCGGGAACAGGTTGAAGTTCTGAAACACCATGCCCACTGAACGGCTGATTTCCCGCGCCTGAGAATCACGGTCGGTAATCGTCATGCCGCCCAGTTTAATGCTGCCATCCTGATAGCCTTCCAGCCCGTTCATGCAGCGCAACAACGTACTTTTACCTGAACCGCTGCGGCCGATAATGGAGATCACTTCTCCCATATCGATATCCAGATCCACGCCTTTAAGAACATGGTTGGTGCCGTAATACTTCTGGACCTGATTAATGGTGATGAGCGGCATTAAATTTTTTCTCCAGATACTGGCTGTAACGCGACAGCGGATAACACAGCAGGAAGTAGCCCAGTGCGACCAGCCCAAAGACTTTAAAAGGCTGATAGGTCACGTTATTCAGAATGGTGCCGGCCTTGGTCAGTTCGACAAACCCGATGATCGACGCCAGGGCCGTGCCTTTAATCACCTGCACCGCAAATCCCACCGTCGGGGCGATAGCAATGCGAATCGCCTGCGGCGCGATCACCCGCGTCAGCGTCTGGCCAAAACCAAGCCCGAGGCAGCGTGATGCTTCCCACTGTCCTTTGGGCAGGGCCTGAATACTGCCGTGCCAGATATCCAGCAGAAATGCGCTGGTATAGAAGGTCAGCGCCAGTGATGCGGCGGTCCAGGGTGCCACGTCAATGCCGAACAGCCCCACGCCAAAAAAAGCCAAAAACAGCTGCATCAGCAGCGGCGTGCCCTGAAACAGTTCGGTATAGGCACGAATCACCCGCGTCAGCCATTTACGCTTTAACAGGCGTAAAAACAGCAGAGGTAACGTGACGAGCGTGCCGCCTAAAAAGGCCACCAGCGACAGGGCGATCGTCCAGCGTGCGGCCAGCAGCAGATTGCGCAGGATGTCCCAGTCAGTAAAGGTTGTCATCATGCCTGCACTCCCAGCCATTTGCGGCCAATCGCCAGCAACAGCTGACGCATCACAATCGACAACGCCAGGTAGATCAACGTAGTCACCGAATAGACTTCAAAACTCAAAAAGGTGCGCGACTGAATCAGGTTGGCGGCGAACGTCAGCTCCTCGTAAGAGACCTGCGAGACGACCGACGATCCCAGCATCACAATGATGCACTGGCTCACCAGCGCCGGATAAATTCGCTGCAGCGACGGTGGCAACACCACGCGCAGAAACGTCTGGCTGCGCGTCAGGCCCAGCACCCGTCCGGCTTCCCACTGCCCTTTTGGCGTGACCTGAATACCGGCACGGATGATTTCTGTACTGTAGGCACCAAGGTTGACCAACATGGCCAGCAAGGCCGCTTCACCGGCTGTCAGCTTCAGCCCCAGATTGGGCAAGCCGAACACAATAAAAAACAGCTGCACCACAAACGGCGTGTTGCGTATCAGTTCAACATAAAGGCCCCACAGGCGACTTGGCCAACTGGGTTTACCACTGCGAAGCGCCGCGCCGATGATACCGATGCTGACGCCGCCGACCGTGGCCAGCACGGTTAACTGGATCGTCACCCACAGGCCGGAGAGCAACTCCGGCCAGTACGGCCACAATGCAGGGAAATTAAGTTGCCCGGTCATTGCTCCGTCCTTATGCGCCCAGGTTGGCTGGCAGCGGCGCTTTCAGCCACTCTTGGGATAATTTATTCAGCGTGCCGTCTTTGATCGCCTGGTCAATCAGCGTATTCACTTTGTCTTTCAGCGCGGGTTCGTCTTTCTTCAGCCCGATATAGCACGGTGAGTCTTTCAGCATGAACTGCGCAACAGGGGCTTTAGCCGGGTTCTGACGCGTAATGGCGGCGACCACCAGGTTACCCGTTGCCACATACTGCACCTGACCAGAGAGATAGGCAGATAAGGTGGTGTTGTTATCTTCGTAACGCTTCACCTGCGCATCCTTAGGGGCCACCTCGCTCAGTACCATATCTTCTACTGCGCCACGGGTGACGCCGACAGATTTACCGCTCAGCGCCGCCGCATCTTTCAGATGTTCGCCTTTGGGACCAAAAACGCCCAGGAAGAACGGCGCATAAGCCCGGCTAAAATCAATCACTTTTTCGCGTTCGGGATTTTTCCCCATGCTGGAGATGACTAAATCGACTTTATCTGTTTGCAGGTAAGGCACGCGGTTCGCGCTGCTGACCGGCACCAGCTGCAACTTAAGTTTCATCTGTTTGGCCAGATACTTTGCCATGTCGATGTCATAGCCCTGAGGTTGCAGATCGGTCCCTACTGAGCCAAACGGTGGGAAATCCTGGGGAATCGCCACCCGCAGTACGCCGCGTTTCTGGATATCCTGCAGTTGATCGGCCAGCACGTTGCCCGCCTGCACCATCAGTACTGCCGCTGCTGCGACCGCCATCAAAACTTTTTTCATTATGCACCCCGGTGAGATTATGTGAAACAAAAGATTCTTATAGCTGGCATTCTGCAACTAATGTGCCAACGCGGTTGCACGATTAAAAAAGCGGATGAAGGGCGAAGAGAAGGCATTAGTGGTGATGGGGCAGATCCCGAGCGGCCTCGGGAGACGGTCCAAAAAGGGGCAAAGCACCAAAATGGTGCCTGTTAACGGTGCTCCAGCTCGTCAAGCTGGTGATAAAGATCGGCGATATGATGGATGCGCTGGCGTCCGTCTGACAGCAATTCATGCAGCAAGGCATTGGCAAGCAGGTTCACCAGGCTCATGGCCGATGCGTAGCTGTCAAAGGCTGAAACGCTGTCCAGCGGGGCGCAAAACTGCCAGCGCGCCAGGGAAATCACGCTCTGCGCCTGGGGCTCACACAGCGCCAGCACAGGGATTCCCGCGCTTTGCAGCTGCTGCATCAGCGGTTGGATAATGCGGGTGCGCCGTCGAAAAGCGATGACCACCACCATATCCTCGGGCGTAATATCCACCAGATCTTCGGCCAGCGTCTGTCCCGGCTGGGGCAGAATATGCACCTGCGAACGCGTCTGTATCAGCTGCTGGCGCAGGTGCAACGCCACCGGATAGGCGTTACGCATACCAACGATATAGATACGTTTAGCCTGTGCCAGCTGGGCAATGACTTCAGTAAACTGCTGGGCATCGATGCTGTTCACCCACTGTGTAAGATTGGCCATCTCTTGCTTGTAATGGCGCGACAGTAAGGTATTGCCCTGCACCGCATCCCGGTTATCCGTCAGCGGCATACCGCTCTGGCGCAGGGTGCGCAACTCATCACGCATATCTTTGTATTTGTCATAACCGAGCCGCCTGAACAGCCGACTGACCGTGGCTTTTGACACGCCGCTCAGGCGCGCCAGCTCGGCACTGTTATAGCTAATCAGATCGTCGAAATGGTCAAAGATAAAATCGGCAATGCGCTGCTCTTGCGGCGAAAGCTGGGGATAATGCGTTTTGAGCCTTTCATCAAGCTGTTTCATTCAGGTCCTGTAACTTTTGTTTCAACCGCGGGGTTTGACAGAAGCTAGCATAATTTGGGCCAGGTAAACCTGTCCAGAGACGTTGCGGTGATAAAAACTGGAACGGCTCTTGCTTAGTTATTTGCTCTGTACCCTGAATAACACAATGAGAAGAGCATGATTCAGAGCAATATGGCCCCGCTGGGCATGGCGGTAACGCCTCATCATCTGGCCAGTGAAACTGCGCTGGCAGTGCTACGCGACGGCGGCAATGCGATTGAGGCAATGGTTGCCGCCGCCGCCACGATCGCTGTCGTGTATCCGCACATGAACGGCTTGGGTGGCGATGGCTTCTGGCTTATTATGCCGGGCAAAGGCGACCCGATCGCTATCGACGCCAGCGGCAGAGCCGGTTCTCTCGCAACCATCGACTTCTATCAGGGTGAAACACAGATTCCACACCGCGGGCCCAAAGCGGCATTGACCGTGGCAGGCACGGTGAGCGGCTGGCACGAGGCGTTAACGCTGTCAGCCGAGCTCGGCGGCACATCCCTGTCTCTGCCACGATTACTGCGTGACGCCGTGCGTTATGCGGCAGATGGCATTCCGGTTACGGCCTCACAGGCGGCGGCGACTCGCAGCAAGCGTGAAGAGTTACAGCATCAACCCGGCTTTTCCGCCCTGTTTTTGCCCGATGGCAATGTCCCGGCGGAAGGCAGTCGTTTTACCCAACCCGATCTGGCCCGCACGCTGAGTCTGCTGAGTGAAGAAGGGCTGGAAAGCTTTTATCGCGGCACGCTGGCGCATCATCTGGCAGGCGAAATGGTTAACCTGGGCATTCCTGTCACCCTGGCCGATTTACAGGAGCAACGTGCCCGCCGGGTCACGCCGCTGCATGTCAGCCATAGCGAAGGGGATATCTGGAATATCACGCCGCCGACACAGGGGCTGGTTTCTCTGGCGATCCTGGGCATTACCGATCATCTGGATATGGCCAATGCCGATGAAGCGCAAACCATTCATCGCATCGTTGAAGCTACAAAAAAAGCCTTTGCTCTGCGCGATCGGCACATCACCGATCCCCGTCATGTGGTTGAAGATCTGCAGGCCCTGCTCGACAGCGATCAGCTCGCCACGATTGCCAGCCAGATTGACGATCACCGCGCTGCGCCGTGGGGAACCGGTCGTGGGCCTGGTGATACCGTCTGGATGGGCGTGATGGACAGTAGCGGGCTTTCTGTCTCCTTTATCCAAAGTATTTATCATGAATTTGGCAGTGGCGTGGTTCTGCCCGGCACCGGGATCGTCTGGCAAAACCGTGGGGCGGCTTTCAGTCTCGATCCCGATCATCTGCTGGCGCTGGCACCCGGCAAACAACCTTTCCACACGCTCAATCCTGCCGCTGCGCGCCTGAAAGACGGTCGCACAATGGTCTATGGCTCGATGGGCGGCGACGGACAGCCTCAAACCCAGGCAGCGATTTTTACCCGGCATGTGATACAGGGAATGCCGCTTCAGCAGGCAGTGAGTGCACCCCGTTGGCTGCTGGGCCGTACGTGGGGACAGACCTCTGACTCCCTGAAGCTGGAGAGCCGTTTTGCGCCTGAGACGCTGGAGCAGTTACGCCAGCTAGGCCATGAGGTGGAGTCGCTTCCGGCATTCAGTGAGGCCGTCGGCCATGCGGGGGCCATTGTTCGTCACAACAACGGTATGTTCGAAGGCGCAAGCGATCCACGCAGCAACGGCAGCGCCGCCGGTTTCTGACAGGAGTAAATGATGAATGATATGGAGTGGGCGGCTTATATCGCCCAGATGGAGCAGATCCTGAATCTGGAGCTGGATGAGGCACGCCGTGCAGCACTGCTGATCCAGATGACGCGTATTGCCGCTATGGCGGCACCGCTAATGGCTTATCCGCTGGACGATCGGCTGGAAGTGGCGGGAGTGTACCACGCATGAAACTGGACGAGGTTTCCATTCAGGCACTTCAACAGGCGATTCAGCGCGGGGATATCAGCGCCCGTGAAGTGGCAGAGCAGACGCTGACAGCAATAGAGAAACAGAATCCGCAGCTTAATGCCTGGACGGATATCACTGCAACGCGGATGAGGCAGGAAGCGGACGCGGTCGACCAACAGCGACTGCGCGGTGAGAAATTACCGCCGCTGGCGGGCATTCCCTATGCGGTAAAAAACCTGTTTGATGTGCAGGGCTATTCGACGCTGGCAGGGGCCGCATTATTCAGCCAGCGCCCCGCCGCGCAGCAGGATGCCTTTGCCGTGACGCGACTTCAGCAGGCGGGCGCACTGCTTTCCGGCATGGTCAATATGGATGCCTATGCTTACGGCTTTACGACAGAAAACAGCCACTATGGCGCGACGCGCAATCCGCACGATCTGGCGCGCATCGCCGGTGGCTCATCCGGCGGTTCGGCGGCAGCCGTGGCGGCCGGGCTGGTGCATTTTTCGCTGGGCACGGATACCAATGGCTCGATCCGCGTGCCGGCTTCGCTGTGCGGGATCGTTGGGCTGAAGCCGACCTTTGGTCGTCTGTCCCGCAGCGGCAGCCATCCGTTTGTCGCCAGTCTGGATCATATCGGCCCCTTTGCGCGTCGGGTGGACGATCTGGCGCTGATCTACGATCTGTTGCAGGGTAAGGACAGTGCGGATGCCTTCCAGGCAGATCAGCCGCAGGCTGCATCCTTGCCTTTGCTGAAACAGGGGGCGCAGGATTTACGCTGTGCCGTGCTGGGTGGTTTCTTTTCAACGTGGTGTAATGATGATGCGCGCACCGCCCAGATGCAGACCGCCAAAGCGTTACAGGCTGACGAAGAGGTGATCATGGCGGAAGCGGAACTGGCTCGCTCAGCCGCCTTTATCATGACCGCTTCGGAAGGCGGCAACCACTATCTGCCCGCGCTACGTCAGCACCCCGAACAGTTTGAACCGCATTCCCGTGAACGCCTGCTGGCGGGCGCGATGTTGCCCGGTGCCTGGTATGTGCAGGCACAACGCTTCCGCCGTCATGTCCAACAGCAAATACTGCCGTTGTTTGATCGGTTTGATGTGCTGATTGCCCCTGCCACACCCTGCAGTGCCCCGCTGATTGGTCAGGAGACGATTGCCATTAACGGACAAAACTTGCCGACCAAGGCCAGCATGGGCATGTTAACCCAGCCGATCTCTTTTCTCGGCCTGCCCGTCTGTACTGTTCCGCTGGCAACGGCAAGCGGCTTGCCGATTGGCATACAGTTAATCGGCGCGCCGTTTAACGAACAGGCGGTCTTGCGGGCGGCTTTTGCCCTTGAACAGCAAGGTCTGACATTTTCTCCCACCAACGTGGCTGGAGCCTCATGAACACCGAAGAGATTAATCGCACTGACGTGCTGGACGCCGTAACCGCCGCATTCTACCGCTATGAACAGGCGCTAACGGGCAACGATATTGCCGTTCTGGATGAGCTGTTCTGGCACGATGCACGGACGGTGCGTCTGGGTGCCGGAGAGAATTTATACGGCATTGATGAGATTCGCGCTTTCCGCGCCGCCAGGCCTTCGACGGGACTGGATCGCACATTGCAGAATACCGTGATCACGACCTTTGGCGATGCTTTTGCGGTATGCAGTACCGAATTCACCCGCGCAGGCACTGAAAAAATTGGTCGTCAGCAACAAACCTGGGTGAAATTCCCCGCAGGCTGGCGCATCGTCGCGGCCCAGGTCAGCCTGATGAGTTAACCAAGTCGCGTTAAACTCCCCGTAGCGCCAGAGGCAAGGATGCCTCACTTTATCTAAGATCGCCCAGGCTGTGACTGCCCGCGCACAGCGCTGCAACCTCTGCTCACCGCCAGCCGAATGCGCTTTATTCCCCTGCAGCGCGTTCGCGCAACCAGGCGATCATCTCCTCGCTTCCTTCCTGGTTGCCAGTGCGATTAGGCCAGGCAAGGTAATAGGGCTTACTGAGCGGTAAACATAACTCATCAATGACCACCAGCGCGCCCCGCGCCAGTTCCTGGGCAATCATCTGGCGTTGTCCCAACAGCAGTCCCGCTCCGGCGACCGCCGCATCAATCGCCAGTGAGGTCAGGTTAAACGTCAAACCCGGCTGAGCCCTGGGTTCGGCCATGCCTTTTGCCTCAAACCAGGCTGGCCAGTCAGGCAAAAAACGCCCTTCTTTTCCCCAGTCGAGATGAATCAGTGGCGCTTCGTTGAGGATATGTGCTGCAGAAAACGTGTTGACCAGCGCGGGGCTGGCGACCGGGAATACCTCATCGTGAAACAGATACTGTTTGTTCAGTTTGGGACAGGCGTCTTCACCAAAACAGATGACAAAATCCGCCGGGGTTTTACTGAAGTCCACTTCGGCGTGCGTGCCATGTAGAGAGAGACCGACATGTGGGCAGCGCTCGCGCCAGTGGTGAAGATGCGGTAATAACCATTTTGACGCCAGCGCGGGAAGCGCATACAGCGTAAGCTGAGCGGCGGTGTCCTTGCGCCCGATGTTTCGTTGCCCCAGTTGCAGAATATCGAAAGCCTCTGACACATAGCGAAGATATTGCTTGCCGATATCCGTCAGCATCACGCCGTGCTGGGTGCGTAAAAACAGCGCACATCCAAGATGCTCTTCAAGCTGACGAATTTGCTGACTGACTGCGGCTGGCGTTAACGCCAACTGCGCTGCCGCCTTCGTCAGGCTGCCGGTTTCCGCAGCCACCTTAAATGACTGAATAACGTTGATTTTAGGCAGGCGCGACGACGGCGTGGGCATTAAGGCTTCCTTATCAGGGTCTTAAATATTTATTGGTATTCAGTATGATCGGACCCCGTTAAAGTGATATCTCACTCTTGAAACGCGGGAAGCAAACGATGCCTGAAGCTCTGGTACGTACTGACTTACATCCTCTGTCCAGTCATGACTGGCGTCAACACTGTCGGACGCAACTTAACCAGCAAGGTGCACTGGTGCTGCCTGATTTTTTGCAGCCCGCCGCCCTACAAGCCATCGTCGCAGAAGGTGATGCGCAACGCCATCGTGCTTACCATACCCAAAGTAAGCATAACGTCTATCTGATGAAAGCGGACCCAGACTTCAGCGATATGCATCCTCGCAACCGCGAAGTCAGTAGCACCAAAGGGTGCATCACTGACGATGTGATCGCGCCGGATTCTCCTTTGCGTCAGCTTTACGACGATGCACTTTTTCAGTCTTTTTTGTGTGAAGTGCTTGAAGAAGAAGCGTTGTATCCGTACGCCGATCCCTTGTCTTCCATTAACCTTCACTACGCGCCGCACGGCAAAGAACTGGGTTGGCATTTTGATAACTCTTCGTTTGCCATCACGTTGCTGGTGCAGAAACCTGTGGGTGGTGGACGGTTTCAGTATGTGAAAGACCTGCGGAATGCCGATGCGGGCGAGATGAATTATGCGGGCGTAGCCGCGGTGCTGGATGAACAGCAGCCGGTCGATGAGCTGGCGATTGAAGCCGGGGATTTAGTGCTGTTTCGCGGGCGTAATTCCCTGCATCGCGTCACGCCCACCGAAGGCGACGTGACACGTATGCTGGCGGTGCTGGCCTATAACACCGCGCCCGGCATTGCGTTATCAGAGACCGCGCGCATGACTTTTTATGGCCGGCTGTAAAAACGGGTTGAGCCGATAATCTGGCTATGCGGTGCGATCCGCCCCGCATGGCTTACCCGGTTGAGTTCGTGGGCGTTAACGCCATCCACTGACGCAGGTTGTTCAACATCGTCATACAACGTTCCAGCCGTTCGATACTGACAAACTCATCCGCTTTATGTCCCTGATCCATGCTTCCCGGCCCACAAACCAGGGTCGCCTCGCCAATGTCGTCAAATGATTGGCTTTTTTACCGCTGTCGTCATGCAGCCACTGCGTCTTAACGCCTCTGACCGTCAGGTAGTCGTCAATAAACTGAATCAGTGCCAGGTTTGACGCCCGGCTGGTTGTGTCAAAGGCCAGCAGTGAGGCCAGAAGCACACGTAAACCCTCATTCATCGCCGGGAACGCCATAGGCTGGCGCTTCACGCGGGTCCAGTGCGCGCGTGACATAGGCTTCCATCTGCGGTTCATAGGCAAGCCACAGTTGCGTCAGTTGCCCGACAGGATCATGCTCAGTCCAGTCAATGCGCAGATCCACCAGCGGCCAGGTATAGTCGTCCACCAGTTTGAGCGCGGCAGAATGTAACGGCCCGGCCTCCCCGCCCGCCGCCACGCCGGCCTGAAGGGCGGCAAGAAGCCGACTGGCCAGTTCACCGGAGGCCGCGTCATAAGCCGCACACATTGCAGCCGTCACGCCTTTATCCGCCAGCATATTGCCTGCGGCGATACAGTTTTTGCCTTCAGTCACGCTCCCGATGCCCAGCGTCTTGCTGCCACTGAAAAACGCCGTATTGCCCTGAATATCGATCGCGGCGACCTGACGGTAATCACTGAATCTGTCGTCAGCCAGCGCCAGCTTGAGCGCCACGTTCAGATCCCTGCCCTGATCCAGATGCACCAGAATCTGCTGCCCCAGAGAAGGCAGCGTAATGTTCTGGCTCGCTACCGCGCCCACGCCCGCCTGCAGCCAGGGACAGCGCGCCCCCACGGCTATGCTGGATGAACTGATGGCAATACCGAGTTGACCGGTTTCTTCACAACGTGCCGTTACCGATAAGGTCATTGCATCGCTCCCTGTTTCCAGTCATCCGGAATCACCGCAATGACATCAATTTCCACCAGCCACTGCGGCTGTGCGAGCGCCGAAATCACCAGGCCCGTAGAGACAGGGAAGACGCCTTTAAGCCACTTTCCCACTTCCCGGTAAACCGGCTCGCGATAACGCGGATCGGTAATATAGGTGGTGGTTTTGACGATATGCGACAGATCGCTTCCTGCCTCTTCCAGCAGTTGCTGCACATTTTTCATCGCCTGCGCCGCCTGGGCAGCCGGATCGCCCAGGCCCACCAGATTACCGTCGAAGTCGGTGCCAACCTGACCGCGCAGATACACGGTGTTACCTGCACGTACGGCCTGGCAGAGATCGTTGTCCAGCGTTTGATTGGGATAGGTTTCTTTGGTGTTAAACATCCGAATACGAGTATGAGTCGGCATAACGACAATCTCCTGGTTCAATTTTCTGAAGCGGCACGGTAATCCTGATACTGACGTTGGATAGCGATGTGGTCGGCGACATATTTTGCGTCATGCCACACGCCCCAGATAAACGAGGAGCCCCGACGTGACTGCCAGGGTAGCCCGAGAAAATAGAGCCCGGACTCGGTGGAGACGCCGCGTTGATGGACCGGTCTGTTCTTCTCGTCAAAGGCATTAACCTTCAGCCAGGCGTAGTCGGTGGCGTAGCCCGTCGCCCAGATGAGGGTGGTGATCCCTGCGCGGACGAGATTGAGTGACTGCACAGGGTGCGAGACACTTTCCGGATCGGGCAGAAACACGCGCGCGCCAGGATCTTCGGGCAAATCCAGCCCATGGCGCTCAACCCAGGCATCTGCCGCGTCAAGCAGGGATAAATAGTTTTCATCACCTGAGGCAATGTTTTGCGCCAGATCGGGCTTGAAAGTCACCTCATCGCCTGAAAAGCGTTCCGTCAACCCGACCAGGTTGATGCCCTGTTGCGCCAGCCTGCGAAAGTCGACTGTATGACCGCCGCGCGCGCCGCTGACGGCAATGGTGACGTGTTCTTTACCGGGTTGACCGGCTGCCGCATCCCACAGACCTAGCACACCTAACCACCAGCAAAAGTCCCGGTTGCGATAGCGTCGAGGTGGCCGATCGTGCGGCCCAACCGAGAGCCAGACGTCTTTTCCTGCACGCTGAAGCTCATCGGCAATCTGCACTCCTGATGAGCCCGCGCCGATAACCAGCACGCCGCCTTCAGGCAGTTGTTGTGGATTACGATAGTCCGCTGAATGCAACTGGGTGAATCGCGCATCAGTGGGCGCAATGGCGGGAATGATGGGCTTCTGGAAGGGACCGGTGGCAACGACCACGCGCTGTGCAACAATCGGGCCTTCAGAGGTAGAGACGTCGAAACCGCTGCGCCCGACACGAGGCACTACGCTGAGGACCTCGACGCCCGTTTTGACAGGCGCGTCAATGTGCCGTGCATACGCGTCAAAATAGTCAGCAATCTGTTCTTTAGAGACAAAGCTGTCCGGGTTCTGGCCCGGAAACGTCATGCCGGGAAACCGGTCGTGCCAGGCGGGACCGTTGGCGACCAGAGAATCCCAGCGGCGCGTCCGCCACGCCTCAGCAATACGATGTTTTTCCAGGACACAATGCGGAATGCCGAGCCGCCCCAGATGCTCGCTCATGGCGATGCCAGCCTGTCCTGCCCCAATCACCAGGGTGTCTGTTTCTTGCTCTGTTATTGTCATTCCATCATCCTCAAGCCCGCCGTTTCAATGACGTGTTCCTGACACGCGCTAGCGCCAAGACTATTTGAGGCAGATGAATGGGTAAAATATTATAAAGCTAATATCTGAATAAGAAATTAATAAGCAGAGGATGCACACCTGATTATTAAAGCCACTCAACGAATAAACCGTAAAATTTATCGACGACTTCCGCCATAAATACATTTCATTTTCTTACCGAATAGCAGGCGATATGCGCGGCCTTTTTCAGGTCGTTGGTCCCAGGGCACTATTCTGGCAATAGTCCATAAAAAGTTTTGTCGGACGCGTGGGTTCATTATGACTTAACCAGGCCATGATTAACGTAGAGGCTTCCATATCATCCTCAATATCAATCTGCGCAAGTTTTTTACCGTCATACGTCATATCCGTGTAAGGTCGGGTGACCAGTACTGAAAAGCCTAACCCCTGCCCCACCATGCAACGTACCATTTCAATTGAGGGCGAACTGTAGGCAACCTGCGGATGATAACCTTTGCTTTTGAAAATATTGATGAAGTAATTCCTGCTGGGGACAGCATCCAGCAAAATCATCGGTTCCTGACTCAGCTCACGCAACGTGACGAGGGATCGTTGTGCCAGCGGATGGTTTACCGGTAAGAGCGCATAGGGTTTATGCGGGGCGTTCAGCGCCGCTTTTTGTATCGTGTTGTCCAGTTCAAGATCGTACAGGAAAGCCAGGTCAAAACGTCCACGATGGAGTCCGTGCATCAGTTCATGCTGCTCGCCATCGTAAAGTTCAATGGTGATATCCGGATACTGTTTTTTAAATCCGGCAATCAGTTTTGGCATGTACAGAGGCGCGGCAGATTCAAAGCAACCCACCGTAATCGTTCCCGAAATCAGTGTGTTATCTGCCCGTGAATTTTGCTCAAACTCGTGAGTCAGGCGTAACAGTTCTTGGGCTTTTTCATAAAAACGACGGCCTCCGGGCGTCAGGGAAACCCCCTGGGCATGATGGCGAATCAACAGTTGCTGATCGAAGGCGTCCTCCAGATTTTTAATCGAGACAGAGATGGAGGGCTGGGCGATATGCAACTGACGCGAGGCTTCAGCAATGCTTTCCGTCTCTACCACGGCGACGAAATATCGGAGCTGTTTAAGTGTAAAGCGACTCATGGCGTTACCTCTTTTTTTTATGGTCAGCGAGAAGCACTGCTTCGTTTTGGACTAAGCACTGGTGCAAATGCTGTGCCACAACATGCTCAGTCGACCTGAGCGCCTTTTTTTCAAAAATATCGACAGCCTGTTTTTTTATCTTCGACAGATCGCGAACGTCAAAAAAAGAAATTGCACCAATAACTCTCACGTTGCGTCCTAATGATCAGCGCGCTGCCCTAAATAAGCGCAAAAATGAAAGCAATACGCTAATTATTACTCTGTGACATTCAAAATACGCCGTTTAAAAGTGAGAGTAGAGTTGGATAGTTTTTTTAAAATCAGAACCAAAGAAATTACTAATTGCTATCGTTCCCATCATGCCGCCATAGTGAATTACAGAATGAAATGATTAACCCTTTTCTGTTTAATGCGAGCAAGCCCATGACATTTAACTGGAACTATATGTTCAGTCTGTTTAGCGACGCTAATTTCTGGCTGGCGACATGGACCGTCATCAAACTGAGCCTGCTGACCTGGGGAATGAGCATTATCGCGGGATTTATCCTGGCGCTGGCCAAGCAGTCGCGTCATCCCTTATTGACGCTACCCGCCCGCTTTTATATCTGGCTCTTTCGCAGCCTGCCGTTACTGGTGCTGCTGATCTTTGTTTATAACCTTCCTCAGGCACTGCCCGCCACGTCGACGGTATTGAGCGATCCCTTCTGGGCCGGGTTTATTGCGCTGACCATTTGTGAGAGTGCCTACATCGCGGAGATCCACCGTGGTGGGCTGCTGTCGATTCCTAAGGGCCAGAGCGAGGCCGCCCGGGCATTGGGATTGCGCTATGCCGGTATTCAGTGGCGCATTATTATCCCGCAGGCCTTGCGTGTGGCGTTACCGGCGCTGGCAAATGAATACATCGCAATCGTGAAGCTGACGTCGCTGGTCTCTGTTATCTCACTCACCGAAATTTTGATGGTCGGCCAACGGCTTTATTCGCAAAACTTTCTGGTCATGGAAACCATGGCTGCCGTGGCCTTCTATTACGTGCTGATCGTGACCGTCTTTGACTTCCTGTTAAAACAGCTGGAACGCTATCTGGACGTGACGCAGCGTCAACCGTCCGGCAAACCCGATGCGCACCTGTTTGAACTTGCACAATGCGCTGCGGTGAATCCTGTACGCCAGGCGCTGCACACCGGCGGGCCAGCGTTGCAGGCAATGCGTCTTCATAAGGCTTACAACAATGTTGAAGTGCTGGGTGCCGTTAACCTGCAGATTCATCCTGGTGAGGTGGTTTCCGTGATCGGGCCTTCAGGCTCAGGAAAAACGACGCTGATTCGCCTGCTTAATGGTCTGGAGCAGATCGATAACGGCGAAATCCGTATTAACGGAAAACCCTTTATTCATCTCAGTCAGCAAGGAGAACAACGAAAGCCACGCTTCATTGAGCATAAGGAACACCGCCTCAATATTGGGATGGTCTTTCAGAGCTTTAATTTGTTCAGCCACCTCAACGTCATGGATAACCTGCTGCTGGCACCACGCTATCACAAGCTTGCGCCCACACAGACCTTAAAGCAGCAGGCGGCTGCACTGCTTTTCAAGGTCGGGATGCTGGAACATGCGTGGAAATACCCTCATCAGCTCTCCGGGGGGCAGCAGCAACGCGTCGCTATTGCACGCGCCTTGATGATGCGCCCCCAAATCATGTTGTTCGACGAACCGACGTCAGCGCTCGACCCTGAAAAAGTGAATGAAGTGCTTCAGGTCATTGAAGCCCTGGCAAGCGAAGGCATCACCATGGTGATCGTGACCCATGAGATGAACTTCGCCTTCAAAGTCTCTGATCGAATTGTCTTTATGGAAAAAGGACGCGTCGTGTGTGACGACGCGCCACAAGCGCTACGCGATGGCCAGCATCCGCGCGTGGAAGCTTTTCTGAAGGATGTCTCGCTGGCGTAACGATGTATTAATCACGAGGGCACGACCATGATTGAACAATGGCAGATAGATCAGTATCACCAGCAAGGATTTCTGGTAGTTGAACATGTCCTGACAAGCGATGAAATCGCAGCGCTGCAACACGATTTTGATCAGTGGGTTGAGGAAAGCCGCAGCCAGAGTACGCCCTGGGGCGATACGCAGGACGGCCGTCCGCGTTTCGACATTGAGAGCGATCACAGTGCCGATCACCCTTCATTACGCCGTGTGAGCTCACCGAACGACATCTCTGCCGCCTACCGCCATGCGGCCCTGCAGTCACGTATGGCGCATATTGCCGGGCAATTAATTGGTGGCAGCGGCACACGCTATCATCACAGTAAGATCAACTCGAAGCTGCCCCATACCGCAACCAAAGTGGAGTGGCACCAGGATTTTCTGTTCACCCCGCACAGTAACGACGATATTGTGACCGCGCTGCTGATGGTCAGTGAGGTCACGCCGGAAAATGGCCCGTTAAACGTGGTGCCGGGCAGCCATCAGGGGCCACTTTATTCACACTGGCAGGACGGACGCTTTACCGGTGCTGTCGATTCTGCGGTGGTGAAAGAAGAATGTCAGCAGCCTACTGCCTGCTTTGGGCCTTCCGGTTCCGTGTGTTTTATGCATACACGGCTGCTGCACGCCTCCAGCCCCAATGAAACCGCCTGGCCGCGCACACTGTTTATCGCCGTGTACGCGGCGGAAGATGCGCTGCCATTCGGTGAAAACCCGTTACCCAGTCCGGATGCCGGAACGCTGGTCTATGGTCACGAGAGCGGCCTGGTCCGCAGCACCGCAAATGAACTTCGCCTGCCGCAGAAACCGCGTGGCGCCTCGTTCTTTGTTCAGCAGGCCGGTCAAGATCTTGCCAACGTCTGATAGCGCCTAACATAGAGAGATAATAACGATGAAAACATGTGTATTAAGTCTGCTTGCTGCAGGCGCTGTACTGGCGTCATTTAACGCCTCAGCTTTTTTACAACCAGGTAAAATCATCGCCGGATCGGATATGACCTTCTTTCCATATGAATATATGAAGGATAACAAGCCCGCCGGCTTCGACATTGAGTTTCTTGATGGCCTGGCAAAAGTGATGGGCCGTCAGGCCGTGAATATTGATACCCGCTTTCCTAACCTGATTACCGGCTTGCAGAGTAACCGGTTCGATATCACTAACTCGTCAATGTATATCACCGCCGACCGCATGAAGGTGATCGATATGATTCCCTATCTGAAGAGCGGTGAAGCTATTCTGTCGCTGAAGGGCAGTGATTATCAGCCCAAAACGCCCGAAGCATTCTGCGGTCATAAAATTGGCTCGATGGGCGCCACCTCCTGGTTACAGCAGTTACATAAACTGTCTGACGATTACTGTGTGAAAAACGGTAAGCCGCCTATCGCGATCAGCGAATATGCTACCGATCCGCAGACGACGCAGGCGATGCTCTCCCATGCAGTCGAAGCGCAGATCACCGATGCCGCGGTCGCGCGTGGCGTCGTTCAAAAGCTGGGCAACCGCATTCAGATTTCCTCCACAACGCTCATCTACCCGGTGTTAAACGGGTTCGGCGTGAAGAAGGACAATACAGAAGTGAAACAGGCCCTGGTCGCCGCGCTGGAAACCTACCGTAAAACGCCAGAGTATGCCGCGCTGCTGAAAAAATACCATTTTGAAGCGCCGACAGCAGACGATCTCAAAACCTTGATGCCACAGCCTTAATCTCAAACGCGTGCCGGGCACGCGTTCATTTTCAGGAGGTAATATGGCACTTTCTTTCGAAGAACAAACGCGTATCGATTTGGCTGCGGCCTTCCGCATTATTGCCCATCTCGGCATGCATGAGGCGGTAGCGAATCATTTCAGTGCCGCTGTCTCGCCGGATGGTAAGCAGTTTCTGATGAACCCAAAGTGGAAACACTTTTCACGCCTTCGTGCCAGCGATCTGCTGCTGCTCAATGCAGAGGACCCATCCTGTGCAGACCAGGAGGATGTTGATGCCACCGCCTGGTCTATCCATGGGCAAATTCATCAGCGACTGCCAGAAACGCGCGTCGTGATGCATCTGCATCCGGTTTACACCACCAGCGTCGCCTGTCTGGCACAGCCACACATTCCGCCGGTTGATCAAAACAGTGCACGCTACTTTAACCGTCTCGCGGTGGATACGTTATACGGCGGCATGGCTGATACCAAAGAGGAAGGCGCACGACTGGCCAGCCTGTTGACCGATAAACGCCGTCTGTTAATGGGGAATCACGGTGTCATGGTGACCGCCCAGACGATTGGCGAGGCCTTTGATGACATCTGGACGCTGGAGCGCGCCTGCCAGATTTTGGTCACCGCCTGGTCTACCGGGCAACCTTTAAAAGTGTTGAGTGATGAAGTCGCGGAAAAAACCGCCCGCGACTGGGAAAGCATTCCCGACTTCTCTCTCCGTCATTTCGAAGAGATGAAGCAACTGATGATTGAGGCCGATCCCGCCCTGTGTGACTGAGTGGTTGCGTGCGCAGTTGTCTCGCGGGCAACAACGCCAGAAACAGCGGCAGCGCGTGCCGGCGCTCTTTTGCCGTCACGCGCTTACCGCCCGGAGGAGGTTACGCCTCTGGCGCGGGGTGCGTTTTCTTCCAGTGATCGGCAATCTGCTGCCGGGTACAGATCCACACCTCTTTATGCTGTTGGATATGATCAAGAAAATTTTGCAACGCGCGAAATTTGCCCGGACGGCCCAACAGGCGACAGTGCATCCCAACCGACATCATTTTGGGTGAGGTTTCGCCCTCTTCATACAGCACGTCAAACGTGTCACGCAAATAGGTAAAGAACTGCTCCGCGGTGTTGAATCCCTGTGGCGAGGCAAATCGCATATCGTTGCATTCCAGAGTGTAAGGAATGATCAGATGCGGTTTCACCGTGCCGTCCTGGCAGGTCACCTGGGTCCAGAACGGCAGATCGTCACCGTAGTAGTCACTGTCGTAGCTAAATCCACCCTGCTCAACCACTAAACGGCGCGTATTGGGGCTGTCACGGCCGGTGTACCAGCCCGTCGGTGCTTTGCCAAACAGATCGGACAAGACATCTACCGCCTGCTGCATATGCTGGCGTTCGGTTTTGGCATCCATGCCCTGGTAATGAATCCAGCGCCAGCCATGACTGACCACGTCGTAATTGGCCTGTTTTATCGCGTCAACGATTTCCGGATGACGCGCCAGCGCCATCGCCACACCAAAAACGGTGAGGGGCAAACCCCGTTTCTGAAATTCGTTATGAATGCGCCAAAAACCGGCACGGGAACCGTACTCGTACAGCGATTCCATCGACATATGCCGATCGGGATAGCTGGCGGCACCGATAATGTCAGACAGGAACTGCTCTGAACCTGTGTCGCCATGTAATACGCTGTTCTCGGCCCCTTCCTCGTAGTTAAGTACAAACTGCACCGCGACACGGGCCTTCTTCGGCCAGGCCGCATGAGGAGGATTAGCGCCATAACCGATCAAATCGCGCGGGTAATTTTTATTGAAGCTGTAGGTTTTCTTATCCTGGCTTTCAGTCATAACGTGCATCCTGTCGGTGAACGGGAACATCTGCTTAGTTTAGGTGCTGAAAGGCACCAGAGAGTGGTTTATGTAAAGGATAAGCCAAATCGCCCTGTTTGCTGGTGCCAAACCCTAGCGCCACCAGCGATTCCACCATTTTTACTGCTGCACTGACGCCATCGATCACCGGCATCCCCAACTCCTGGGTGAGCGACGCCGCCAGCGTTGCCATACCGCCGCAGCCTAAAACAATCGCACCACTGCCGTCTTCCTGCTTCGCCTGGAGGCAACGCTGACGCACTTTCTCCTGTGCCAGCCCGCTTCCATCTTCTAATGCCAGCACCGGCAAATCGATGGCATGTAAGCCTGCACAATGATGAGTAAAGCCATACTGCTGGAGCAAATGACGGGCGATCACCAACGTTCGGGGCAAAGTGGTGACAATGGAGAAGCGCGTCGCCAGTAAGGTTGCGGTGTGCATGGCCGCTTCCGCAATACCAATCACCGGCCCGCTGGCCAGTTCGCGTGCCGCAAGCAACCCCGGATCGCCGAAGCAGGCAATGACGTGGCCACTGACGCCCTGCGCTTTGCCGAGCTTAATCTGTTCCAGCACGCCAATCGCCGCGATCGCTTCGTCGAAATGCCCTTCAATGGAAGGCACGCCCTGTGTAGGACAGACGGCCAGAATTTCCGTGCCGGGCGCTGCCACCGCGCGCGCCGCCTGACCGATGGTTTCCGTCATCGCCTGGCTGGTATTGGGATTAATTACCTGAATCAGGCTCATGATAAAGCTCCTTTATGACCCGAAAATAACCGGGTGAAATCCGGCAACGTTTCGCCTCCGCGTTCAAAGTGCAGGCTGGAAACAATATGTTCAAAGTGGTGCTGCATCGAGGTGGTTAGCGGCACTAACGCCTTATCTCGTAAACGTTTTAACAGTTGCTCATGATCATCACAGCGGCAACCGCGCTGCCAGGGAGCGCCCCAGGCGGCAATGACCAGGGAAGATCGTTGGGTCAGTCGCGTAACGAGATCGGTTAACACCTGATTGCCGGAAATAGCCTGCAGCTGGATATGAAACGCCGCCGACAGACGAATTGCCGCAGGGCCATCATGCTGTTCGATGGCCGCCTTTTCCTGCTCAACCAGCGCAGCCAACGCGGCAAGGTGAGGTGCCTGCATATGTTCCAGTACGGCAGGAAGGTTGGCGCATTCGAGTAGACTGCGGGTTCGGAAAATGTCACGCGCTTCCTCCACTCCGGGCGTCGCGACATGTGCACCACGTTTGGGCGTAAGCGTCACCATTTGCACCGCAGCAAGGCGCTGCAACACTTTCCGAATGCCTGTGCGGCTGACACCGAATACGTCTGAAAGCGCCTCTTCCGGTAATTTACTTCCGGGTGGCAACTGATGTTCGACAATGGCGTTCATCAACGCCTGATAGATAGGCTCATCTTTATCATGCAGATCGGCCGCCGTTCTCTGGCCTGTTTCACTCTTCATTACCCGCTCCGGTAAACATCTTTGCGTAACTTATCGTATACGTTAAAAATAAATATTGTATACAAAAATCAAATTTGGCCTGGATCCTGCAACGTTTACACATAGGGTCATTTATTCATGTCTTTGAGAGGAGCAGGTTTCATGCCAAATCATTCAACGGTGGGTAACACATCGGCCTCTGAAGCCGAAGCAGCGTACAGTCCAAGGCTATGTAATGCAGACCTGGCGCCCACCCGCAATCAAAACTGGTCGTGGTACAACATCTTTTCGTTTTGGATGTCGGACGTACACAGCATGGGTGGATATGTGGTAGCGGCAAGCTTCTTTACGCTCGGGCTGGCCAGTTGGCAGGTGCTGCTGTGCCTGCTGGCAGGGATCTGTATCGTGCAGCTTTGCGCCAACCTGGTGGCTAAGCCGAGTCAAATGGCGGGCGTGCCTTATGCGGTTATTTGCCGTCAGGCATTTGGTGTCTTTGGTGCCAATATTCCGGCGGTGATTCGCGGATTGATTGCTTTCGCCTGGTACGGCATTCAGACCTGGCTGGCGGCCAATGCGCTGATGCTGGTGCTGTTAAAGTTTTATCCTGCGCTCGAAAGTCTGACACACAGCCACTGGCTTGGCCTGTCTCAGTTAGGATGGTGCTGCTTTGGGGTGATGTGGATTCTCCAGGCCATGGTGTTCTGGCACGGCATGAGCGCGATCAAACGCTTTATTGATGTTGCCGGTCCTGCAGTTTACGTGGTGATGCTGGCGTTGGCCGGCTGGATTGTATACAAAACAGGTTTCGACGGTATTTCGTTTACGCTTGCCAGCAAACAACTGACGGCAGGTGAACAGACCTGGCAAATGATTACCGCCACGGCGCTGGTTGTCTCTTACTTCTCAGGTCCGCTGCTGAATTTTGGCGATTTCTCGCGTTACAGCAAAAGCATGGGCGACATTCGTCGGGGTAATCGCTGGGGGCTGCCGTTCAACTTTCTGCTGTTCTCCATCGTTACCGTGGTGATTGTCTCCGGCACACAGTCGCTGTTTGGTAAAATGATCACCGATCCAATCGAAACCGTCAGCATGGTGGGGAGTGATTTAGCCGTGGCAATTGGCCTGTTGACGATGATTACCGCCACGATTGGTATCAACATTGTTGCGAACTTTGTGTCACCCGCTTTCGATTTTTCAAACTGCTCACCGCAGAAAATTAGCTTCCGTACAGGTGGGATGATTGCGGCAGTAGGTTCGGTGCTGTTAACGCCCTGGAATCTTTTCCAGTCGCCGGAACTGATTCACTACACGCTGGATGTATTGGGCTCTTTTATCGGCCCACTGTTTGGCATTTTATTAGCGGATTTTTATCTGATTAAAGGCGGCCGCGTTTATGTTGATGACCTGTTCGATGACACGCCAAAAGGACGCTACTGGTATCGCGGTGGATTTAATCCAAAAGCCATTGGTGCATTATTGCCTGCGGTCGCAATCTGCCTGGTGATCAGTTTTATCCCTGCCCTGCATCAGGTGGCCAACTTTAGCTGGTTTATTGGTGTGGCGCTGGCTGCCGGTGGCTACTGGATGGTGGCACGCGAAAAGCAGACCGTTGAGAAAGATCGCTCAATGGCTTCTGGTGCAGCGGTGATGCAGAAGGAATAGCGGCCTGTCCACAAGCCCTGTGGCTGTACAGTAACCCCATAAAACGACTCTACGTAGAGTCGTTTTTCGTTGGGCCGCAGACCACCGGACTGCATTGATGAGGAATGATTTTGACTGGTTTTTCTATTCAGCATTGAGTGCCCTGCCCTGCATCCGCGTATCAACACGCTATCTTGATGCATATCAGCCCTCCCTCTTTCGTAGAAACGCTCCGCGTTCGCATTGATCCTGTCTTTGCCAGCTGAAACTCAGTAGGTATAAAAAACTTAAAAATCATAAGCATAAACCTTTACAGAGTCAGCTAACCCTGTCGCAACGGCAAACAAAGAATGCGATGCCCCCACCAGACAAAAAATTCATTTCAAAACAAAAAATAGTTCAAATTGAAAGTTAAATAATTTATTTGTGATCTATATAAAATATTTATCCATTCAAAACGATTATATTTTTTTGCGAGTTAAGGCGTAGCAAGCGCGAAAATCCAGGCAACCTTAAAGGAGTGGCAACATGATTGATGCAATCACCTTTGGTGCGGAATGGTTTATTGGACTGTTCCAGAAAGGAGGTGAAGTTTTTGTCGGCATGGTGACAGGAATTTTACCTTTGTTAATTAGTTTATTAGTCGTAATGAACGCGTTGATCAGATTCGTAGGGCAGCATCGAATTGAGCGACTGGCACAAAAATGTGCGGGCAACCCTGTTTCACGCTATCTGCTTTTACCGCTTATCGGCACCTTCGTTTTTTGTAACCCTATGACACTCAGCCTGGGGCGATTTATGCCCGAAAAATACAAGCCAGGATACTACGCGGCCTCTTCGTACAGTTGCCATTCCATGAATGGATTATTTCCTCATGTTAATCCAGGCGAACTTTTTGTTTATTTAGGCGTTGCCAGTGGCCTGACAACCTTAGGTTTGCCCTTAGGCCCCCTTGCTGTTAGCTATTTTCTGGTTGGACTTTTTACTAATTTTTTTCGGGGCTGGATTACCGATCTCACCACCAGCCTGTTTGAAAAAAAGATGGGCATTAAGCTCGACAAAAACGTTCAGCTTTAATAAAGGCGGAAAATAAAATGACGACACAAATCCGTATCGAGAAAGGAAGCAGTGGCTGGGGCGGCCCTTTACAACTTGATATAACACCTGGGAAAAAAATTGTTTACATCACAGCAGGCACCCGACCGTCAATTGTGGACAGGCTCAGCGAAATCACCGGTTGGGAAGCCGTAGATGGTTTTAAACAAGGTGAACCACCCGCTGATGAGATTGGCCTGGCAATCATCGATTGTGGTGGCACGCTACGTTGTGGTCTTTATCCCAAACGCGGTATTCCCACTGTGAATATCCATGCCACGGGGAAATCCGGACCGCTGGCGCAATATATTCTGGAGAACATTTATGTCTCTGGTGTTAAGCCTGAGAATATAAGCATCGTCAATGAAGAGCAGCATGACAGTAAAGAGCGGGTAAACGAGCATGACGCAAAGCTTGCTGCCCTGGCACCGTGTGATTCAACTACGGGTAAAGATTACGATCCGAGTAAAAAAATCACCGAGCAAAGCGACGGTTTACTGGCAAAAATCGGCACGGGAATGGGGACCATCGTCGCCGAATTTTTCCAGGCCGGCCGCGATACAATCGATACCGTACTCAAGACTATTCTCCCTTTTATGGCATTCGTTGCTGCCATCATTGGAATCATCATGGCCTCAGGTTTGGGGGATATGATTGCCCACGGGCTGACCCCACTAGCCACCAATCCGCTTGGATTAATCACGTTGGCGTTAATTTGTTCGTTCCCGCTACTGTCGCCGTTCTTAGGACCGGGGGCGGTGATTGCCCAGGTTATCGGTGTACTTATTGGCGTTCAGATCGGACTGGGTAATATTCCGCCCCATCTTGCCCTGCCTGCCCTGTTTGCCATCAATGCACAAGCTGCTGCGGATTTTATTCCTGTCGGTTTATCGCTGGCGGAGGCGAAACAGGACACCGTGCGCGTGGGGGTTCCTTCTGTACTGGTAGGCCGTTTTCTGACCGGTGCACCGACTGTGCTGATTGCCTGGGCAGTCTCTGCTTTTATTTATCACTGAACGTTAACCTTCTGGAGAAAAGTCATGACGCACTTTGAAACTGAAATAATCAAAGTTGGCATAAATGCCCACGATGCGCTGCTTGAAAACATGATGATTTTATTTCGGGAAGGCGCACCAGCCGATATTCAGGATTATTGCTTTATTCATCAGCATGGCATGCTGATGGGACATCCTGTAACGGGTTCAACCCTACAGCTGGGAGAAAGGTGTTATCCAGTGACCGCTATCGGTGAGGTCGCGATTGAGAACCTACGCGAGCTGGGACATATCACCGTCGTTTTCGATGGGCAGTCAATAGCGCAATTACCCGGATCAATCCATGTCAGTGGAAAAGCGCCCGAAAGGATCACCCCTGAAACATCCGTCAAACTCTTTGCTTAGGAGCCTGTTATGTCTGAAGTTGCTGTTGTAATCGGTGGAGGGCAAACGCTGGGTGCGTTTCTGGCGAAAGGATTGGCCGAAGCGGGCTACCGCGTTGCCGTAGCAGATTTGAAGGGTGAAAACGCCAGAAAAGTTGCCTCAGAAATTAACGCCGAATATGGCGCTGATCTGGCCGTGGGGTTTGAGGTTGATGCAACAGATGAGAAAAGTGTTATTGAGCTTGCTGGCAATATCGATACGATCTTTAAACAGGTCAATGTGATGATTTATAGTGCCGGCATGGCAAAAGCCTCCTTCGTCACTGATTTTGCGTTAAAAGATTTTGAAGTATCTTTGCAGGTCAATCTCGTAGGTTATTTTCTTTGCGCGCGTGAATTTGCCAGGCTGATGATTCGCGATAATATTCCAGGCCGCATTATTCAGATTAATTCAAAGTCGGGTAAAACAGGCAGTAAACATAATTCGGGCTATAGTGCTGCTAAATTTGGCGGGGTAGGATTAACACAGTCCCTGGCACTTGATTTAGCGGATTATGGCATCACGGTACATTCACTGATGCTGGGTAATTTGCTCAAGTCGCCGATGTTTCAATCTCTGCTCCCCCAGTATGCAAAAAAATTGGGCATCTCGCCCGACGAAGTTGAAGCCAGTTATATTGCGAAAGTGCCACTCAAACGCGGATGCGAGTATCAGGATGTCCTGAATGTCTTGTTGTTTTATGCCAGTGATAAATCCTCGTATTGCACTGGACAGTCTATCAACATCACGGGCGGTCAGGTGATGTTCTGATCGACCCGATCATGATTAGCAGGCATCGCTCAGGAGAAGACGATGAGTAGCGGGATAATTGCTGTAGCACTTTTAGCATGGCTGGCACATACGCTGTTTGGCTGGTATCAGCTACGAAGCTTTAACCGCATGTTAGATGGCTTATTTCAGCAAGGCAGAGTCGGAATTGGGCGTTCAGCATCTACCCGCTTCAATGTTGAACCACGCGTTATTATCGCACTCGCTGTAGATACAAAAGGACGAATCATATCGGCTGTCATTATGAAAGGTTTCACCGTTTTTGCCCGTCCACGCGCGCTACCTTTGTTAAATGGCTGTTATCTTAATGATATAGATGCGAAAAAAATTTTTCCTGAGCGTGAAACGTGTCAAAAAGCCTTACTTTCCGCCATATCAATGAAAGAGTAATGTGTTAAATTGAAAGCAGGATGAAAATTACAGCACTGCTTTAATTTTGATAAAAAACACCTTTCAGATAAGGCTTTACCAATGAAACCGCGACAAAGACAGGAAGCCATCCTTGCCTATCTACAAAAAAATGGCAAAACCACAATTAGCGATCTGATCGAACATTTTAAAGCAACAGGCACCACTATTCGTAAAGATTTGACCGAGATGGAGAAGCGCAGTGAGGTTATTCGTATTCACGGTGGCGTCATTCTGAGCCATGAAGAAGGCGATCAACCTATCGACCATAAAACACATATTAACAGTGACAGGAAAAGGCGCATTGCTGAATCGGCCGTACAACTGGTTAACGATGGTGATTCGCTGATCCTTGATACCGGCAGCACAGTGCTCCAAATGGTCAGGCATCTGAAGCCGTTCAATAACATTACTGTTATGACAAACAGCCTACACATTGTGAATGCGCTGATGGAATTAGATGGCGATCAGACCATTTTAATGCCTGGCGGAACGTTAAGAAAAAAGTCAGCTTCATTTCATGGAGGGCTTGCCGAGTCAGCATTCCGCTCTTTTAACTTTGATAAGTTATTTATTGGCGCCGATGGCATTGATTTGGATATGGGGATCACCACCTTTAATGAAGTTCATGCCGTCAGCACATCGATGTGCGCGGCTGCTGACAAGATTATTGTGTTAGCTGACTCATCCAAGTTTGGTCGCAAAAGTCCGAATGTTGTTTGCAGCCTGGATAAGGTTGATACCATTATCACGGATGCCGGTATTACTGCTCATTACCTTCAACAATTAGCGGATAAAAAAATCAACGTCATTGTCGCAGGAGGTGATGATGAATAATCCAGAAGTGCTGCTGGACTATGCCAGAGAGGCGCTTTCGCTTGAAATTACCGAAGCTCAGAATCTGTTTAATAGTTTAAATGGTGAGTTTATACAAGCCTGCAAGCTGATTTTACAGTGTCAGGGGAAAACCATTGTTTCAGGAATCGGTAAATCCGGTCATATTGGTAAAAAAATAGCCGCCTCGCTGGCCAGCACAGGTACACCGGCTTTTTTTGTGCATCCCGCCGAGGCCTTGCATGGCGACCTTGGTATGATTACGTCTCATGACGTATTTATCTTTATCTCTAATTCGGGCAGGGCCGCTGAACTGCAGATAATTATTCCTGCACTGCGGGCACTCCAGGTACCCATTATTGCGATAACCAACGTTACCAGTTCCTTTCTGGCACAACAGGCCGACTGCGTTTTACACCTTGCTGTCAATCGTGAAGCCTGCCCGATGGGGCTTGCTCCCACGTCAAGCGCCGTGAATACACTGTTAATCGGCGATGCCCTGGCGATGGCACTGATGCGTTCACGCGATTTCAACGAAGAGCAATTTGCCCGTTCCCACCCCGGCGGCAGCTTAGGTGCAGGCTTACTTAATTCGGTTACGCAGCTCATGCGAAAAGGTAGCCGCATTCCTCGCGTCAATAAAAACGCCTCCGTTTTAGATGCGATGGAAGAACTTACCCGCACCGGTATGGGAATTGTTATTGCCTGCGATGATAACAATGATATTGAGGGTATTTTTACTGATGGCGACCTGCGTCGTGCCTTATTGGCAGGTAAAAAGCTGGACGATCAACTTGAGCCACTCCTGACACGTCCCGGTTATAAACTGGCCGAGCACCTCAGCGTTGCGGCGGCTACGCAGAAATTATATGACCGACGCATTAGCGCGGCACCGGTGGTTAACCAACAAGGTAAGTTAGTCGGGGCCATCAATATCTATGATTTGCATAAATGACATTCATGAGCGAGTGACTGAAACACCAGAATACCTGAGAGGGAATATGGAATTATATATCGATAGTGCAGATACGTTTGCTATTCGCGAGATGGTAAAAATTTTACCCGTCAATGGCGTTACCACCAACCCTTCGCTGGTTGCTAAATCTGGCGTCGAACTGACGCACTTAATCAGTGACATCCGGACTATTTTGGGTGAGGAGAAACTTATCTTTGCTCAGGTTTTAGCAAGCGATACACCAAATATTATTCGCGAAGCGCAGTATCTGCATGAAATGTGCGCCAATATGGTCGTAAAAATACCCGTCAATCGTGCAGGGCTGGCCGCAATGACTCAGTTGAAACAGCGTAACATTCCAACGTTAGGTACTGCGGTTTATTCCACGTCACAGGCGATGTTAGCGGCCTTCGCAGGCGCTGATTATATTGCGCCCTATTTTAATCGCATGGAAAATAACAATATTAATGCAAAGCAGGCCATTTCAGATATTCAGCAGTTTATTCAACTGCACAAGATGGATTGCAAAATACTCGCTGCCAGCTTTAAAAACACCACTCAGGTGGCAGACTGTCTGCTGGCGGGAGCGGCGGCTGTTACATTGCCTGTCGATGTTATGTGTGAAATGTTTAACTCCCCTCTGGCAAAGCACGCCATTGATGATTTCAGCCATGACTGGAATCAGGCATTTAACCGTCAGCAGTTGATTATTTAGTTCTGCGAACGCGTTAATAGTGCATAAGCGAGAGCAAGGTTTTGCTGCGGGCACAGCATCTTCTGTTTGGCAGCATTAACGCTTTGGACGAGTGAGTAAAGGGGGGAATGCTTCGTGCTTTCAGTCGCTAAAAAGCAAAAACGCCATGCTGATAACCAGCATGGCGTCAAAATTTGGCGGAACGGACGGGGCTCGAACCCGCGACCCCCTGCGTGACAGGCAGGTATTCTAACCAACTGAACTACCGCTCCGCGCTTTGTTCCCCGTCGGGAACGAGGCGCATATTAATCACAACGTCTTTACGCGTCAACGCTTTTCCCCGCGTAACATTCCGTTTGCTGCTATTTTCGCCCCAATGTTGATTTTACACACAAAACGTTGGCTTTCAGACGCGCCACAGGCAGTTGCCGCCCTTCTTCATAATCAAATCTAAGCGTGACTCGTGTTCGTTAACTTCATCCGCGCTGGCGGTGACGACACGCAAGCCTGAACTGGGACGAACGATACGCTGAATGCCCTCGCTCTGCTGCTGGCGCGCTCGCTCCTCTTCCGACGAGAACGACAACGACGTCTGCCCACCGGTCATCGTTAAGAAGACTTCAGCCAGAATCTCGGCATCAAGCAGTGCGCCGTGCAGCGTACGCTTGCTGTTATCTATTTCATAGCGCGAACACAGCGCATCAAGGCTGTTACGCTTGCCAGGAAACATGCGGCGCGCCATCGCCAGGCTGTCGGTTATCTTGCAGAAGGTTTCGGTTTTTTCAATGCCGCGCTGAAGCTTGCCAAACTCGTAATCCATAAAGCCGATATCAAACGACGCGTTATGAATAACGAGTTCCGCCCCGCGGATGTAGTCGAGAAACTCATCGGCAATATCGCTGAACGATGGTTTATCCAGCAGAAATTCATCGGCGATACCGTGAACGCCAAACGCTTCAGGATCGACCAGCCGGTCAGGCTTCAGATACATATGGAAGTTGTTCCCCGTCAGACGACGGTTAACCACTTCAACCGCACCTATCTCAATGATGCGGTGACCTTCATAATGTACCCCGATCATATTCATACCGGTGGTTTCAGTATCGAGAACAATTTGACGGTTATTTGCAGTGCTCATAGGGCTCGTTTTATGTCAGACTTGGCGTTTTGTCAGAAGGAAGTCTACCAGAGATGCGTAAACAGGTAGAGATTTTCACCGATGGATCTTGTCTCGGCAACCCAGGTCCGGGTGGTTATGGCGCAATTTTGCGTTACGGAGAGCATGAAAAAACCTTCAGTGCGGGTTATCGCCTGACGACCAACAATCGTATGGAGTTGATGGCGGCCATTGTTTCACTGGAAGCCCTGAAACAGCCCTGTGATGTGGTGTTGAGTACCGACAGTCAGTATGTGCGCCAGGGCATTACGCAATGGATACATAACTGGAAGAAGCGTGGCTGGAAAACCGCCGAAAAGAAGCCCGTTAAAAACGTCGATTTATGGCAACGGCTTGATACTGCGCTCAGCACTCATACGATTCAGTGGGAATGGGTTAAAGGCCATGCGGGCCATCCCGAAAATGAACGCTGTGATGAACTGGCGCGCAGTGCGGCTAACAATCCGGCCTTTGATGATATTGGCTATCAGCCCGAATCCTGATCGTTAGCCTGCCGAAACTGGCGCGTCGCATTGACGGTCTGGGGTAATTGCCTTTTGCTCAGACTCATCCGCGCCTTCGTGGGCGTGAGCGGAAAACTTCGTTTACGCGCCACGACAATGTTCAGGCAACCTAACGCGGGTAAATGAGCGCTGATCATTTTCCCCCCCTGTCGATGCCAGGGCAACACCTGGAAACGCGTGCGGAAAACCACTTCGTAATTCAGCAAGCCCAGCCAGTCCAGTAAACGCATCTGACTAAACATGCGGCTGCTCCAGGGCGCTTTACGATGAATGCCCGGCACCATCTTACTGATCCCCAGCAAACTGAACGGATTGAAGCCGCTGATGATCATCCAGCCATCATCGATTAGCACACGATCGACTTCCCGTAATATCCGATGGGGGTCCTGACTCCATGACAACGTATGTGCCAGTAAGCAGGCATCAACCGATTTTGACTCAAACGGCAGTTGTGCGGGATTGGCTAGTACCTGTAACTGTTCTCCCTCAGTGCCAACACTGACCTGATGTGAGATAGCGCAATTTTCCGTGTTGATTTCTGCGCTGAGGTTGCCAAGCTTAAGCATATGAAAGCCGTACAGCTTTCCAAGGTAAGGCTGAAGTTGCTGTGTCAGTGCATCGCGGAAGTAGACTCCCCATGGCATGTCGCGCCATGAGAGTGGCGCGTTCAGGATTTGGCGTGTTTTAGCGGACTTCATGCTTTACCATTTTCCTTTTTTACGGCCAGCGAGAGGGTTTTATGAATCTTACCAGTATTCCTGCATTACAAGATAACTACATCTGGACGTTAACAGATGACAAGGGAAAATGCCTGATTGTTGATCCTGGTGAAGCCCAGCCGGTGCTGGAGAAGATTCACGCGAACGGCTGGCAGCCCGAAGCCATTCTGTTAACCCATCACCATAATGACCACGTCGGCGGCGTTAAAACCTTGTGTGAACACTTCCCCGACATTGTGGTTTACGGTCCACAGGAAACGGCGGACAAAGGCGCAAAAAACCTTGTTAGTGAAGGGGATGAGTTTGACATTTTGGGTCTGTCATTCGAGGTCATCGCTACCCCGGGGCACACTTTAGGACATATCTCATATTACAGTTCGCCTTATCTTTTTTGTGGGGACACGATGTTTTCAGGCGGCTGCGGAAGGTTATTCGAAGGTACGCCAGAACAAATGTATGAATCTTTTCAAAAGCTTAATAAGCTTCCAGGAGAGACTCTGGTGTGCTGCGCACATGAGTATACTTTATCCAATCTGAAGTTTTCTGCTGCAATTTTACCCCACGACCCGCAAATAACGGCTGAATACCACAAAATTAAGGACTTACGGGCCGAAAACCGTATTACTTTACCTACAAAACTGGCCCACGAGCGCGTAATAAATTTATTTCTCAGAACGCAAGATCCTGATTTACAACGTGCTTTAGACCTTGATTCAGAGGTTGGGCCGGTATGGCAGACATTTGCCGTTCTACGCGAGAAGAAAGACCGTTTTTGATTTTTCAGGTTGTGTTGTGAAGCACCGTCACGTATAGTTGCTCGTCTTTTAAGCGAACGAACTATTGACACACATATGAAGGCTAAAGCGATATTACTCGCCTCGGTCTTGCTGGTAGGATGTCAGGCATCACGGAATGACGCCAATATCCCCGAACAGCATGCACAGAGTCTGTCTTCAGCTGGTCAAAGTGAAAATGGAAAATACGGTGATCGACTTTTATCGCCGCGATGGCAGGAAGATGGAACTGGCCTCGCAGAAGATAGTGATCTCTGGAGTTTCATTAGTGACGAGTTGAAGATGGGGATTCCGGAAAACCCGCGAATCCGCGAACAAAAATTAAAATTTTTAAAAAATAAGAGCTATCTCCACGATGTAACATTACGGGCAGAGCCGTACATGTACTGGATAGTCGAGCAGATTAAGAAACGTAAGATGCCGATGGAACTGGTACTGCTACCCATAGTGGAGAGCGCTTTTGATCCTCATGCAACCTCGTCTGCAAATGCCGCTGGCATCTGGCAGATTGTGGGAAGTACGGGTCGAAACTATGGTTTAAAACAGAACCGTTATTACGATGGTCGTCGCGACGTTGTCGCCTCAACCAAGGTTGCGCTGGATATGATGCAGCGTCTCAACACCATGTTCGGCGGTGACTGGCTTCTGACAGTTGCTGCTTATAACAGTGGTGAAGGACGTGTGCTAAAAGCGATTAAACAGAACAAGGCGCGCGGCAAGCCCACCGACTTCTGGCATCTTTCGCTTCCACGTGAAACCACGGTTTATGTCCCGAAAATGTTGGCCTTGAGCGAACTTCTCAAGAACAACAAGCGTTACGGAATTAAACTGCCGACGCCTAATGAAAACCGCGCATTAGCACGTGTTGAAGTAGGCCAGCAGATTAAACTGACGCAGGCCGCAGAAATGGCTGGTATGCCGCTCAATAAGTTAAAGAGCTTTAATACCGGATACAAAGGCGGCGCGACAGCACCAAATGGGCCACATTACATTATGGTGCCGAAGTCTAATGTCGCACAATTGCGTGATTCACTGGCTTCCGGTGATATCTCAGCAGTACAGCCGACCCAACTGGCGAAAGCCAGTGGCGATGGCGGTTACAAAGTGCGAAATGGCGATACCCTGTCGGGAATCGCGAATAAGTTAGGCGTCAGTGTTGCAACACTGAAGCAGCAAAACAATCTGCGCAGTGCCAGTATTCGTCCAGGTCAGGTACTGACTGTCGGATCGAATGGCACCAGCCTGGCGGATAATGGCAACAGCATCACCTATCGCGTTCGTAAAGGTGATTCTCTTGACAGTATCGCCCGTCGTCACGGCGTAAACATTAAAGACGTGATGCGCTGGAACAGGGTTGTGAGTAACGCGAAAGATATTCAGCCTGGCGATGAGTTAACGTTGTTCGTGAAGAATAACGCAACGCCAGATACCTGATACATTGAAAAGGCTGACATTTGTCAGCCTTTTTTCTTATTCGATTCTGCCGCAATCTGCCTGACCTCGCGCTTTTCCGCCCTCCCCCTGACAGTAAGACTCCCGCCATCATCCTTACCTTTTGGCGTTAAACTCGACCAGTAAAGGATTATGATCGGATGCGCGCGTGACCAGCACAGAGGCTTCGCTGACGCGCATGTCGCGATAGAACACGAAATCTAACGGTCGGCCAAAAGCTTTGCGTCGGTGATCGGCAGTAAACATCACTTCTTCCAGTTGCATCTGGTGAGCAAAACGGTAAAGGGCATTGATTCGCTGGCGACTCCAGGCGTTGAAATCGCCGGCCATGATCACCGGCCCACGATGATGGATGATCTGTTCCCCAATGGGGCCCAGTTGTTTGCTGTAAACGTCCACGCCCAGACTAAAGTTTACGGCGTGAATATTTACCACCATTAGCGTTTCGCCGGTAGGTAACGGATAGGCGGTGACAAGTGCCGATTTAGAGAGCCTTAGCAGCGGCTCTCGTTCGCGCAAAGGACAACAGTAGACTGGGTGAGCGGAAGCCAGCGTCATCACGCCTGAGGGATGCTGAGGCAACACGAAAGCAGGAACCTGATCGGCCGCCAGATAATTACTGGTGGCAAAGCGGATAAGCTCAGGCGTCGTCTGCGCTTCCTGTAGTAAAACGAGATGTGCATCTTTGCCGAATCCTTCCAGTACAGACATCCAGTCGGCACGCTGCTGTTTGAAGATATTCCATACCAGCACTTTAAGATTGGGATCGGCAGGGAGCGGTGCGCCAGGAGGCAACGCCTGACCGAGATGAAACATTGCACCCGGGGGAAAGATCCTTTCCGCTGGCTGTCCGGCTACATATCTCATCGCATAGGTTTTTTTGCGCACTTTCCCGCCTGGCTAATCGTTCAAAAATTCGTGTGACTTATCTGTTATAGGGATTTTAGTACGCAGTTTCAATGGATGCTGCCGATTGTTCTCACCCTACCCCGTTTTATTTCAGTGATATCCGGCACCTGATGGCCGCGTCAACGTCTTCTCCGTTCTCTCATCCGCTGTAAAATGGCAGACTGGTGATGCCTCGATATAATGAAAAAGCCTTCTACGCCAAGGGCTCCGGTAGAGGCTGTGCTTTAATAACAGTCATGTTGGTCTTACAGGCTATTTCACGTGAAGAGAAACCATGAAGGCATCGTCTGAAGAACTGAAAGTATTTGTGAGCGTCGTTGAAAGTGGAAGCTTTAGTCGGGCCGCTGAGACGTTACAGATGGCCAATTCAGCCGTGAGTCGTACGATAAAAAAGCTGGAAAACAAATTAGGCCTGGCTTTGCTTACACGTACCACCCGGAATCTGGCGTTAACTCAGGAAGGGGAACGCTATTTTCATCAGGTTCAAAATTTCCTTCAGGTCATGACCGCTGCGGAAAATGAGTTAATAGAAAGCCGTGAGATGCCGAAGGGGTTATTGCGTATAGATGCGGCAACGCCGGTCATACTGCATCTGCTTCTGCCGATGATAAAGTCCTTTCGGGAACGCTATCCGGAAATAGACCTTTCGCTTATTTCTTCTGAAAACTTTATTAACCTTATCGAGCGTAAAGTTGATGTGGCGATCCGCGCAGGAAGCTTAACGGATTCAGGCCTTAGAGCACGGTTGCTCTTTATCAGCTATCGCCGTCTCATTGCGTCACCTGACTATCTGGAAAAATACGGCATCCCTCAACGCGCGGCCGATCTGGATAACCATCAGTGTCTTGGTTTTATTGATGCGCCTCGTCTTAACCGTTGGCCCGTAGCCTGTGAAGGTGGTGAGCTCTATGGCATTCGTTCAGAGCTTGATTCTAACAGCGGGGAAACGATCAAGCAGTTGTGCCTTGACGGCAATGGCATCGCCTGTCTTTCTGATTACATGGTGCATAAAGAAATAGAAGAAGGAAGTCTGGTGGAAATCATGTCCGAGCAGCGGCTGCCGGTAGAGATGCCGTTTAACGCCGTATATTACAGCGATCTTGGCGTCACCCAGCGTGTTCGCGCTTTCATTGATTTTCTAAGTGAGTGGGTGGTGAAGCAGCCCTGGCATGTGCAGACACAGTTGCTGCATCAGCTCTCTTTAAAGTCCTGACAGAGCTACGTCGGCCTGAGTGTTTTAAGTGCCTGCTGACGTAGAGCCTGCAACTGCGTAGAACACTACTGAAAATTTCCGCGCAGAAATGGAAAAAGCCCTGACCGTTAAGTCAGGGCTTTCCAATTAAGTGGCGGAACGGACGGGGCTCGAACCCGCGACCCCCTGCGTGACAGGCAGGTATTCTAACCAACTGAACTACCGCTCCACCGATTCTGTACTGACGTCAGAAAAACGTTCTGATATCAGATGTTTCGCCCTTCCGCGTCACCGGTAAGGTCACGACCAGCGTACTGGTCTTAATTTGATGCCTGGCAGTTGATGAATCACGCTGTGATTCACCCTTCGGGCCGCTGCTCTGCAGCGTTCAAAAGCATTCGCTTTTGTCCTACTCTCTTTGAGTAGAGAACTGCCCGAAGTAACGTGCAGGTTTTCAATTTGATGCCTGGCAGTTCCCTACTCTCGCATGGGGAGACCCCACACTACCATCGGCGCTACGGCGTTTCACTTCTGAGTTCGGCATGGGGTCAG
>NZ_NTMH01000016.1 GCF_002307475.1 Pantoea allii
GCGCTCACAACTCGGAAAAGGTCCGCTGGCGCTGCTGGAACTGCGGGGGTTCACGCTGCCGGATCAGATATTCAGTGTCGACAGTGCGGTGATGGCTAACACGGGAAGCCGTGACAGGGAGGGTGAAGAATAATGAGCACACTGCAGAATCTGGTTGCCGCCTGTCAGGCTGACGAAACGCAACTGCGGCAACAGGCGCAGGCACGTACTGAAAACTGGCAGCCCTGGCTTACTCCGGTCAGCGATGCCAGCGCAACGGGAGAAGATCCCGGCTATGACGATGATTTTCAGCGCATCCGGGAGGAAGTCAACAAACTTTCCGGCATTGATACCGGGCTGATTTGCACGCTTGGCGAAAAACTACTGACCACTATCGCCAAAGATATCCGGATTGCCACCTATTACTGCTGGGCACGTCTGCACCAGGACGGAGAAACCGGCTTTGCCGAAGGGCTTGAACTGCTGGCGGGATTGCTGCAGCGCTATGGCACGCAGCTTCATCCACAGCGCGAGCGGAGCCGTAAACCGGCACTAGAGTGGCTCGCAGGCTCCCGTGTGCTTGACAGCCTGTCACTCTGGCCGGAAGTGATGAGGGAAGATGCTCAGCGTACTGCCGGTGCACTGCTGCTTATCAGTGACTGTCTGGAGACTGAGCCAGAAGTCTCACGCCCCGGTCTGAATGCCCTGTACAACGCGCTGGAATCCCGACTGATCAAAGCCGGTGGCGTGGATGCCGTGGTGCCGCAAAACGTCGGTCATAAGGCACAGGCATCATACACGACAGAGGCTGAAGCGCCGGTTCTGAGCCGCATTACCTCCGGTCAGGATTTGCTGGCCCAGGCCCGCACCCTGACCGGATATCTGCGTGAGCAACCCGATGGATGGCTTGCCGCACACCGGCTGATGAAAAGCCTGCGTCATGACACGCTGAGTGCTATTCCGGCCCCGGATGCCGAAGGAAAAACGCGCATCGAACCGCCGCGCGCTGACCAGCGGGCCATGCTCAAACGCCTGTACCTGCAGCAGAGCTGGCTGGAGATACTGGAGCAGGCGGACAGCACTTTCTCGCGTGGCGCTAATCACCTCTGGCTGGATTTGCAGTGGTATGTCCACCAGGCCCTGATGAAATCGGGACAGGATGTACTGGCTGATATCATCGCCGCCGACCTGAAAGGACTGCTGCGCCGCCTTACCGGGCTTGAAACCCTGGCCTTTAATGACGGTACGCCCTTTGCCGATGAGGTCACGCTGAACTGGATAAATCAGAACGTGCTGGACGATATGGCTGGCTGGCGGGATGAGCCGGTCAGTGCCGACAGTGGGGATAATAACGATATTCTGGCTCTTGAGCCGGAAGCGCTGGAGAAAGCGGATACTGATGGTCTGGATGCCACACTTCACTGGCTGCAGACCCGCCCGGGCACAGACGCCACAAAAGACAAATGGTTACTGCGTCTGCTGATGGCCCGCGTGGCCGAGCAGAAAGGCAAAAATGAACTGGCCCTGCATCTGCTGGGTGAGCTCGACAGTGCCGCACAGTCAATCACCCTCACGCAGTGGACACCGGCACTACTGTTTGAAGTGAAATCGCGTCGCCTCAGACTGCTGCGCATCAAAGCCACACGCAGTGAAACCGATAAATCACGGCTTCAGCCCGAGATGGACTTGCTTCTGTCCGGTCTGATTGCGCTCGACCCGGCAAGCAGTGCGGTGCTTTGCGGATAATCTGGACGGAATTTAGCGATAAGGGAAGAATATGGCAGCAGAAGGCTTTTACCTGGTGCAGGGGGACAAGACGACCTGCGGCGGGAAAATCACCACGGGCGCAGATGATCACACTCTGTTTGATAAACCTGTTGCCCGGGAGCAGGACAGTGTGACCTGCGGTAAACATGCCGGGTTATACAAGATTGCCGGAGGCATCGACAACGATACCATTCACGACAGACGAATGGCCGGAACCCTCGACAGCTACAGCACCTGCCCCTGCAAGGCGAAGTTCATTCCGTCGATGATGAATGATACGTACGAGAAGAATGGAGGTGGTGCAAACTCTGCCGGAGGAACATCGGCAGCGGTAGCTAAAGCCACTTCATCGGCAACTACTCCGCCAGTAACTACTGCTGTACTGCCCCCGGATCTTCAAAGTAAGCCGCATTGTCAGCATACTGACGGCGCTATACAGGTTGCTGATTATATACTCAATGAAATTAAAACTAATGTCAGAGGCCAGACTGCAGAAACAATACGTTATTTAATCGACGAAGATACTTTAAAACAAAGACGCGCTGAGTGGGATAAACTTCCTTTTTATGCAAGGCTGGCTCCCCCTCCTCAGCCAGATTTTCTTGCTGCAATGGCAGTCTGGTATCAGACTGTAAAAACGGGTTCTACCTGGGATCACAAACAAAAGATTCGTGATAAATTTGGTTCAGTAGCTGTTGCACGGCCTCTCCCAAGTAATACTTCTTCGAAGTCTTACTATCATAAATATAAACAATATGATTATTTTTATGATGTTTGGTCAAATATTCATTATGGATATGTTGGGCTTAGCGTTGGATTTGATGAAGAATTATTATTGTTGGGGTCGACTTGGGAGCAAAATATGACCCCTGGTGCCGTTGGTGATGATACATTAGATGATGTGACCAGCATGAAAATTGGTTTTGCGTTGTACCATAAGCACGGGAAAGTGGCGAAGTCGCTGACAATTCAGGATGTTTTGAACGCTTTGGATAGCACCTCTGTAAAATCACTGCCCTTTTCTAAGCAGAAGCACTGGTGCTGGAATGATAAAAATCCTGAAAAAATTGAGCAGCAGGTGCCATGAAAAAAATAGTGATATCGACACTCGCCTTTCTTATTATTTCAAGTGCTATGGTTTGTTTTATCCCTGTCAGGCCAGTAGTCATTGTTCAGAATACAACGAAAGAACGTGTGTATCTGCACACTACTGAGAGTATTTCCGGTATCGAACCTGCTCCTGAAGAAGTTGATAAGATAATGCGTGCTCGGCCTGATATAATTGAGTCGGGGGAAGAAGTTAAGATAAAAGGCTCTTTTTCATCAATAATAATGGATGGTTATAAATTAAATATTGGTTGGTCAGTTGGTGGTGAATTTGAATATAATGCAAATGGTGGTGGTGGATTGGCTTTTCTTTTGTCTTCAAAATCAAATGTATGTTCTGCAAAGTTAATAATACAGCCTGGGTATAATAATTTTGAAATAATTGATCGGTTTCATGGGGTATGTTTAAAAAAACTTCATTTCATGAAAGATGAAAGCTTGGGGGATAATAATTCTAATTGATCCAGACTCCATTTTTCTGAAAAAAAGTGACCTTGTTATGCAGGTAATGGGATCATGAATCCAAAATGCAGGTTTTGGGGGGGAGTATTTCATCGTTCGCTTCTTTGTGGTTGGCAAACGATGCATTTAGTGAACTATTTGGGTTTAGGAGTAATATGGTATTTTCAAAAACCGTTTACACTCTGTTAATGATCCTAATAGTCATTCTCTTTTCGTGTATATACTGGTATTTGACTATAGCTGTACGGAACAGGTGGTTATCAAATGCAAAAATACCAATGAAGTTTTTATAATTATTATTTTATTATAGTAAGTGTTGTCATCTTTTGTTATGCATATACTTCGACTCTTAAGGGTAAAGGCTATACCAAATGCTTCGGTCGGCCGTATGGATGCCTGGGATGGCCACTGAGTATGTTATTCCTTCATCTGTATATGGTGAGTGAAATAATTAATTTTTTTTTGCTCTCATAATATTTTTTCATTTAATTTTTTAAAACTATTCATGCAGAAATTACTGAGCAGGAATAAATATGGATGATTTAACTCTGCGTTATTATGACGCTGAAATGCACTACCTGCTTGAAGCTGGAGAAGAGTTCGCCCAGACCCACCCCGAACAGGTGTCCATGCTTAATCTTGATAAAGTGGGCGCGCGCAACCCGAACGTGGAACGTCTGTTCAAGGGCTTTACCTTCCTGATGGTGCGACTGCGTGAGAAGCCGTCCGCAGTGAAACCGATAAATCACGGCTTCAGCCCGAGATGGACTTGCTTCTGTCCGGTCTGATTGCGCTCGATCCGGCAAGCAGTGCGGTGCTTTGCGGATAATCTGGGCGGAATTTAGCGAGAAGGGAAAAATATGGCAGCAGAAGGCTTTTACCTGGTGCAGGGGGACAAGACGACCTGCGGCGGGAAAATCACCACGGGCGCAGATGATCACACTCTGTTTGAT
>NZ_NTMH01000017.1 GCF_002307475.1 Pantoea allii
GGGGCCGCGGCGACTGGCGGCCCCTTGTCGGTCGCCCGCACGGGGCGGACTGAAACTGCCCGCCGCCTGGCGAGCGAAACCTTCTCAGAGTTACATAACTGGATGCCGCTCAGGCAAAAAAAAAACGGCACAACAGGCCATAACCCGTTGTACCGCTTTCTCAGCGCTGACGCGCTATTACGATGCCAGTGAAAGCGTTGGTTTCGCCTTGACCGCCAGCCATTCGGCAATACGTGCCTGCTGGGCTTCGTTCAGCCACATACCCTGTTTGGTACGACGCCAGATCGCGTCATCCACTTCACGCACCCACTCGTGCTGCACCAGGTAACGCAACTCAGCTTCATAAAACTCATGACCGAAGTTTTCACCCAGATCTTCCAGCGATGTCGCATCTTTAAGCAACACTTCGGTGCTGCTACCGTAAGTGCGGGCGTAGTGACGTGCCATGTTTTCAGTAATGAACGGGTAACGACGGCGCAGGCTGGCCGCGTAATCGTCGCTGCTGCCGGAAATATTACCACCGGGCAGCACGCAGTTTTTAGTCCAGGCCGCACCTGCGTCAGGATAATACTTCGACAACTTCTCCATCGCATGCTCGGCCAGCTTACGATAGGTCGTTAATTTACCGCCGAAAACGGACAGCAGCGGCGTTTCACCGTTGTCATCACGCACATCCAGTGTGTAATCGCGCGTAATAGCCTGCGGCGAATCTGACTCATCGTCACACAGTGGGCGCACGCCGGAATAGGTCCAGACGATATCATCAGGCGTTAACTGCTTTTTGAAATGGCCGTTGTACACCTTCAGGATGTAGTCGATTTCGCTATCGTCAATGGCAACGTTTTTCGGATCGCCTTTGTATTCCACGTCGGTGGTACCGATGATGGAAAACTCGTCCATCCACGGAATAACAAACACAATGCGGTTGTCTTCGTTTTGCAGAATATAAGCCTGCTTCTCATTGTGTACGCGCGGCACCACGATATGGCTGCCTTTGATCAGACGAATACCATAAGGTGATTTCAGTTCCAGGCCATCATCAAAGAACTGCTTAACCCACGGGCCTGCGGCGTTGACCAGGCCTTTAGCCTGCCAGGTGAAGGTTTTGCCGCTGTCGATATCCTCAGCTTCCACCATCCACAAACCCTTTTCACGCCAGGCGCGGGTCACACGCGTGCGGGTACGCACTTCACCACCATGCTTAACCACTTCCTGCGCGTTCAGTACCACCATGCGGGCATCGTCCACCCAGCAGTCGGAATACTCAAAACCGCGCTTAATTTCGGGCTTGAGTGCTGACTCTGCACCGAAGCTCAGGCTCTTACTGCTCGGCAGGCTGGTACGTTTGCCCAGATGGTCGTACATAAACAACCCGGTGCGGATCATCCATGCCGGACGCAGATGCGGGCGATGCGGTAAGCGAAAGCGCATAGGGAACGCGATATGAGGCGCCATCTTTAACAGCACTTCGCGTTCTGCCAGGGCTTCACTCACCAGACGGAATTCATAATGTTCAAGGTAGCGCAGGCCACCATGAATCAGTTTTGAACTGGCGGAAGAGGTCGCGCAAGCCAGGTCCCGCGCCTCTAGCATTAACACCGACAGTCCGCGTCCTGCAGCGTCTGCTGCGATGCCAGCACCGTTGATGCCGCCGCCGATAACGATCAGGTCTTTGGTTTCCACGTTGTCTCCTCCGATGTTCGGAATAGTTCACTTATGTTCGTTTTCGAGCATAATCATAATCGCAAACCAACATTGACGCCAGTATTTAACCACCTAAAAACAATTTTGCGTGATATGGATAACATTATGTCGGCGTAAAGGTGAATAGCCGTAGTCATTGTCAGGTTATTGGCGAGGATTATCGGGTTACACTAGACGTCATTTTGACGATGTGATGAGAGACACCATGGAAACCTACCAATGTATTGATGTTCATCAGGCTGAGCAGCGTCTGGCACAAGGCGCAGTGATGGTGGATATCCGCGATGCGCAAAGTTTTGCTCTTGGTCATGCCAGCGGCGCCTTGCATTTGTCGAACGCCAACCTCAATGATTTTATCAGCTCAACCGACACGAGCCTGCCGGTGCTGGTGATGTGCTATCACGGCAACAGCAGTAAAAGTGCAGCAGATTATTTGCACAGCCAGGGATTTACGACGGCTTACAGTATTGATGGCGGGTTTGATGCCTGGCGCGCCGCCTTCCCCCAACAGGTGATCAGTGGCGCTGAGTGACTGGTCAGGCGTAACACGGAGAGTGAGCAATGCGCATTACCCAATTTAATCAGCCGCGCATGGCGCAGGCTTTTGTTGACTACATGGCAACGCGCGGCGTGAAATTGCGTATAGAGCGTGAAAGTCAGTACGTCATTATGCTGGATGATGAAAGTCAGCTTTCGATGGTCGAAAACGAACTTCAGCAGTTTGTGCGCGATCCCAACCATCCTCGCTATCAGGCTGCAAGCTGGCACAGTGGCAAAACCGACAGCGGCTTGCGCTATGAGCGAGGCAATATTTGGGCAAATATCCGTGAACGTGCCGGGCCACTGACCATGGTAGTGATGTTCGCCTGTATTGCGGTGTTTGTGCTGATGCAGGTCCTGGGCGATCGCACCGTAATGTACTGGCTGGCATGGCCAGATAGCGATCAGCATTTTGAAGTCTGGCGCTGGTTCAGCCATGTGCTGCTTCACTTCTCTCTGCTTCACATCCTGTTTAATCTGATGTGGTGGTGGTATCTCGGTGGTGCGGTAGAAAAACGGCTGGGCAGTGGTAAGCTTTTTGTCATTTTTATCATTTCAGCGTTGCTCAGCGGCTGGCTGCAGTCGAAATTTAGCGGCATCTGGTTTGGCGGCTTGTCCGGCGTGGTCTATGCCCTGATGGGTTACTGCTGGCTGCGCGGCGAACGCGATCCGGACAGCGGTATTTATCTGGAGCGTGGGTTAATCGGTTTTGCACTTGTCTGGCTGGTAGTGGGCTGGTTTGGTGCATTTGGTCTGGCTATCGCTAACGCAGCACACGTTGGTGGACTGCTTGTCGGACTGGCAATGGCGTTTGTCGACACACGCAAGCGTAAACGGTAGTCACAACGAATAAGAATAAGCCCGAAACAGGAGAGGAATGTGAAGCAGACGCAACGTCATGACGCCATTATTGATCTGGTTCGGCGTCAGGGATATGTCAGTACTGAGGAGCTGGTCGATCATTTTGAGGTCAGCCCACAAACGATTCGTCGTGATTTAAACGACCTTGCCGATCAAAATAAAATTCAGCGCCATCACGGCGGCGCGGCCTTGCCTTCCAGTTCAGAGAATACCGCCTGGCAGGATCGCAAGATGATGTGGTCAGCAGAAAAAGCGCGTATTGCGCAGCGGGTTGCCAGCCAGATACCGGACGGCGCAACGCTGTTTATCGATATTGGTACCACGCCAGAAGCCGTGGCTCATGCGTTGCTAAATCACAGTGATTTACGCGTGGTGACCAATAACCTGAACGTGGCAATGCTGTTGATGGGCAAGCCAGACTTCAGGGTCATTATCGCCGGCGGAGAAGTGCGTACCCGTGATGGTGCGGTCATGGGGGAAGCGACGCTCGATTTTATTTCACAGTTTCGCCTCGATTACGGCATCCTTGGCATCAGCGGTATCGATATGGACGGCTCATTGCTGGAGTTCGACTATCACGAAGTCCGCACCAAACGCGCCATTATTGAAAACTCGCGCTGCGTCATGCTGGTCGTCGACCACTCTAAATTTGGCCGTAATGCGATGGTCAATCTGGGCAACATGAGCCAGCTTGATTATCTCTACACCGATAAAATGCCGCCTGACAGCATTATGAAAGTTATTGAACAGCATGAGGTTCATCTCGAGCTTTGCTGACCCCTCTACGCCAGTTAGACAACTGGCGTTTTTCAAACCTGCCTGTCGCTTTTTTCTCCACTCACGTATTTAATGAATAGGGTCGCTGGCAATATTGCTGGCCCATGTGCATTCCATTTTTGCTTCACCCATATGGATACAGAAGGGAGTGATATGCCACAGCAGAAATTCAACAAATCCCGTTTTCAGGCTGCGTTAACCCGTCACTGGCAGCATCTTGGTTTCTCCTCCGCAAGGCAAATGACATCCCACCAGTGGTGGCAGGCTATCAGTGCCACAGTAAGTGAACTGCTCAATGCGCAACCGACCGTCCGGGGCGCGACACCACAGCGCCACGTGAACTATCTTTCCATGGAGTTTCTGCTGGGACGTCTTACGGGAAATAACCTGCTGAATTTAGGTTGGTATGATGAGGTCAAATCCCTGCTGGCTGAATATCAGGTTGAATTAAGCGAATTACTGGAAGAAGAGGTCGATCCGGCATTGGGCAATGGCGGCCTCGGCAGGCTGGCGGCCTGTTACATGGACTCGATGGCGACGGTTGGGCAGCCCGCCACTGGGCATGGGCTTAACTACCAGTACGGTTTGTTTCGTCAGCGCTTTGAAGAGGGGAAACAGGTTGAGGCACCCGATGACTGGGAGCGCGAGACCTATCCCTGGTTTCGTCATAACGCCGCACTGGATGTCCGCGTCGCGATGGGCGGAAAAATCATAAAGCAGGATGACGGGCGTAAAGTGTGGGAGCCCGCCATTTATCTTCGTGGAGAAGCCTGGGATTTACCGGTAACGGGTTATCGCAATGGCGTCACCCTGCCGTTGCGGCTGTGGAAAGCCACCAGTGAGCATCCCTTTGACCTGACCCTGTTCAATGACGGTAAGTTTTTACAGGCTGAGAAGCAGGGGATTGATGCCGCCAGCCTGACCAAAGTGCTCTATCCCAATGACAATCATCCACAGGGCAAACGCCTGCGTTTGATGCAGCAATATTTTCAGTGTGCCTGTGCGGTTGCCGATATTCTGCGTCGCCATCATCAGGCGGGCAGAAGCATTCATGCCCTGCCGGATTTTGAAGTGATTCAGCTTAACGATACGCATCCCACTATCGCCATTCCGGAGATGCTGCGCCTGCTGCTGGATGAGCACCAGTTAAGTTGGGATGAAGCCTGGCATATCACCAGCCGCGTGTTTGCTTACACCAATCACACCTTAATGCCCGAAGCCCTGGAGCGCTGGGATGAGAAGCTGATGCGCAGCCTGCTGCCGCGCCACATGATGATTATCAAAGAGATTAATCGTCGCCTGAAGCAGCAGATAAAGCAGCGCTGGCCTGATGACAAAGCACTTTGGAACAAGCTGGCGGTGGTCGCCGACGGTCAGGTCAGAATGGCCAACCTCTGCGTCGTCAGTGGTTTTGCGGTGAATGGCGTGGCTGCACTGCATTCCGGGCTGGTCGTGACGGATCTTTTCCCCGAGTACCATCAGCTCTGGCCACAGAAGTTTCATAATGTCACCAACGGCATTACGCCACGCCGCTGGATCAAGCAGTGTAATCCCGCGTTAGCGGGGCTGATTGATGAAACCCTGAAGCGTGAATGGGTCAATAACCTGACCGCGTTGCAGGGGCTGGAGCCTTTCGCCGACGATCCCGCTTTCCGTCAGCGCTTTCGTGCCGTTAAGCAACATAACAAGGCGCGTCTGGCCACTTACATTGCGCAGCGCACCGGCATTGTGGTTAACCCGAATGCGATTTTTGACGTGCAGATCAAACGTCTGCACGAATACAAACGCCAGCATCTCGGCCTGTTGCATATCCTGCACTGCTATAAAAACGTCCGCGACAACCCCCACGATGCCAGTATTATCCCCCGCGTGTTTCTGTTTGGCGCTAAAGCTGCACCGGGCTATTACCTGGCAAAAAACATTATCTATGCCATCAACAAGGTGGCTGAGGTGGTGAATAACGACCCGCTTGTCGGCGACAAACTCAAGGTGGTTTTCATTCCTGATTACCGCATCACGGCAGCCGAATATCTGATTCCCGCCGCCGATTTGTCAGAGCAAATTTCAACGGCGGGCTATGAAGCGTCCGGCACCGGCAACATGAAGCTGGCGCTAAATGGCGCGCTGACGATTGGCACGCTGGATGGCGCAAACGTGGAAATTGCGGAGCAGGTCGGCGCAGAAAATATTTTTATTTTCGGCAATACCGTGGATGACGTTAAAGCCCTGAAAGCCGGAGGTTATAAGCCGCAAAAAGTCCGTAAGCACAACAAAGAACTGGATGCGCTGCTGACATCACTGAAAAAAGGGAAGTTCAGTCATGGCGATAAGCATGCATTCGACCTAATGTTGGATAGCCTGACAAAAAATGGCGATCCCTGGCTGGTGCTGGCGGATTATCAGGCTTATATCGATGCGCAAAAACGGGTTGAGGCCTTGTGGCGTGATCAGGAAGCCTGGACGCGCGCGGCGATTCTCAATACGGCGCGAACCGGTATTTTTAGCTCGGATCGATCGATTCGGGACTACCAACAGCGCATCTGGCAGGCGCAACGCTAAGGAATTGCGATGAAATCTACGTCACTTGATAAAGCCGCACTGGCGGCGGGAATCGCGCTCACGTATTTCGATGCGAACGGTGAACCCGAAGCCATCAGTGATGACACCAAGCGCGCCTTACTGGCCGTGATGGAGAACCCGCAGAAAGCCGGTAAATCCCCGCTGCCGCCCGTCGTTGTCTTCAGTGGCAATCGTCAACGCGTGCTCACGCCTGAGCTCGACGGCAGCATAAACTGGCAGTTACAGACGGAAAAAGGAAAGACTTTTAGCGGATCGCTGACGGGCGGTGAAGCCTTTACATTGCCTTCCCCTTTGGGACAGGGCTATCACCAACTTACCCTGAGCAAGGGGAAACGTCAGTGGCACACGCGCGTGATCATTACACCGCGCCGTTGCTATCTGCCTCCGGCCTTGCGCGCCGGAGAGAAACGCTGGGGCGCGCTGGTTCAGCTTTACACCGTGCGTTCCGGTAAAAACTGGGGCATCGGTGATTTTGGCGATCTGGAAACCCTGCTGGAGCAGCTTGCCGCTCGCGGCGGCGACTTTGTCGGACTCAACCCCTTGCATGCGCTCTATCCGGCCAGCCCCGCTTTTGCCAGTCCTTACAGCCCCTCATCGCGTCGCTGGCTGAATATCATCTACATCGATGTGTCACAGGTTGCCGATTTTCAACAAAGCAGCGCAGGTCAGAAGTGGTGGAAAAGTGCCAAAACCCAAAAGGCGTTAAATCAGGCCCGCGAAACCGAGTGGGTGGATTACGACGCCGTCATGGCACTGAAAATTACGGCATTACGTCACGGCTGGGCACAGTTTCAGGCCCGGGGTGCAGACGATGAGCAGAAGCGGCAGTTTACAGCGTTTATCCAGCAGGGCGGTGACAGCCTGCGCTATCAGGCTGCCTATGATGGCCTGCAGGTTGAAATGCAAGGCAAAGGTGCCGCGCACGCCGGCTGGCCAGCATGGCCTGAGGGCTGGCGTAACAGCCAGTCTTCTGACGTTCAGGATTGGTGCGCACAGCACGCGGATGAGATTGCCTTCTGGCAGTGGTTGCAGTGGCTGGCTCAGCAACAGTTTTCTCAGTGCTGGGCGCGGAGTCAGGCGCTGGGAATGAGCGTGGGGCTGTATCGCGATCTGGCCGTCGGCGTGGCAGAGGGCAGTGCCGAAACCTGGCACGATCCCGAGCTATATCGCCTCAAGGCGTCCATCGGCGCGCCGCCTGACAGACTTGGCCCGTTGGGACAAAACTGGGGACTGCCGCCAATGGACCCTCACGTATTGCAGGCCAGGGGCTATCAGCCTTTTATCGATATATTGCGCGCCAATATGCGTGACTGCGGTGCATTACGTATCGATCACGTGATGGCTCTGCTACGTCTCTGGTGGGTCCCGGCAGGGGAAACGGCGGATAAAGGCGCGTACGTCGCTTACCCGGTGCACGACCTGCTTGGCATTCTGGCTCTGGAAAGCCAGCGCCAGCGCTGCATGGTGATTGGCGAGGACTTAGGCACCGTACCCAAAGAGATCGTCAGTCTGCTCCGCGACAGCGGCGTGTTTTCCTGGAAAGTGTTGTGGTTTGAGCAGGAAAAACAGGGCGATTATCGCGCGCCACAGCATTATCCACGCCAGTCCATCGCCAGTGCCAGTACGCACGATCTCCCTACGCTGAACGGCTTCTGGAGTGCAGGTGATTTGCAGCTTGGTGAGAAAATCGGGCTGTATCCTGACGCGCAAACGGTACTCAATTTGCAGCAGCAGCGGATGAAACAGAAACAGGCGTTACTCGACGCGCTGCATAAAGCGGGAGCCGTGCCGGCGCGTAGCGCAAAACGGGCGGATTCTCTGGCGATGACGGCTGAACTGAATGAGTCCGTTCACCGTTTCCTGGCGGACACAAACAGTGCACTGCTCGGGCTGCAGCCAGAGGACTGGCTGGGGATGACCACGCCGGTGAATGTGCCGGGAACGGTGGAGCAATATCCCAACTGGCGGCGTAAGCTGGCCCAACCGCTGGAAAGCATCTTTGCCGATGAAGAGGTGAATAAACTGCTGAAAACCGTGACCAAACGACGTAAGGCGGGATAGTGTCAGGACGCGCGACAGCGGGGCTGTCGCGCGGATACATCAGTAGAAGGAGTGCTCGCCGCGCTGGTGTTCGGTGATATCGCGCACGCCTTTCAGCTGTGGGAAGGCCGCCAGCAGTTCTTTCTCAATGCCATCCTTCAGGGTGACGTCAATCATCGAACAGCCGTTACAGCCGCCACCGAATTGCAGAATCGCAAAACCGTCTTCGGTGATTTCCATCAGCGAAACGCGACCGCCATGACCGGCCAGTTGCGGGTTAATCTGAGCCTGTAACAGGTATTCAACGCGCTCGACCATGGGCGCATCATCGGACACCTTGCGCATTTTAGCGTTAGGCGCCTTAAGCGTCAGTTGCGAACCCAGGTTATCCGTCACGAAGTCGATTTCAGCGTCTTCCAGATAAGGCGCGCTCAGCTCATCAACATAGGCTGACAGCTTTTCAAACTTCAGTTCAGTATCAGTCGCTTCCACCGCATCAGGTGGGCAGTAGGACACACCGCATTCGGCAGTTGGCGTACCCGGGTTAATCACGAATACGCGAATCTGGGTGCCATCTTCTTGTTTGGATAGCAGTTTTGAAAAATGCTCTTGGGCAGAATCAGTAATTCGGATCATGTCATTTGCTCAATAGTTGACTAATTTAGTTGGTTATAATACGCCCATCATCCAGGCTCTACAAGGTACGGCACAGGCACCAGACTTGCACGCTGGCTGCGCCTCGCCTGTGTAGCAGGCGGCTAATTTCTCTTACCGTGCTGCCGGTCGTGACCACATCATCGATTAAGGCAATATGGCGGCCGGTCACATCCGTTTCAAGGCAAAACGCGCCGCGTAAATTGCGGCGACGCTGACGGGCACTTAACTGATGCTGAATGGCGGCTGCACGCTGACGGGATAACGCCTGGCTGAATTCGCAGCCCAGCCAGCGTGACAGCGGTGTTGCCAGCAGGGCTGTTTGATTGTAACCGCGCCACCAGCAGCGTTGTGAATGCAGCGGAACACACATCAGTAAGTCGGGACGAATGGCCTGTCCTCTGCGATACGCATCCAACCAGCTTAGCAAAAGCAGCCGGGCCAGCATCACCCTAAGTGCGGTAATGCCCGAGAATTTTAATTGATTCACCCAGGAACTGAGCGGTGGCTGATAATGGCTGACGCAGACTAACGCCTGCCAGGGCGGCGGTTTACGCAAACAGCGGCCACAGGACAGGCTGCCGGATGCGGCTGGCAGGCCGCAGCGTGGACAGCGTGACGGTAGGCGAGGTAACTGACGCATACAGATGCAGCACAGGCCATGCAGCGCGATGCGCAGCGGCAACTGACATAGCCAACACAGGGCAGGCATTGGTAGCATAGTGACCTCCTTATCAATCATGGAATAGTAACGGATGAGCTCACTTTACTGGCATACCTGTGGCGAAGGCGATGACGATCTTGTGCTGCTGCACGGCTGGGGACTGAATGCGGAAGTGTGGCAAAACATCGTGCCGCGACTCAGCGCACAATATCGCCTGCACCTGGTCGATCTGCCAGGCTATGGCCGCAGCCAGGGCTTCAGCGCCCTGTCGCTGGAACAGATGGCGCAGGCATTGTTGCCCCGTCTGCCGCCGCGCGCCGTTATCCTGGGTTGGTCGCTTGGCGGGCTGGTCGCCACGCAGTTGGCGTTGAGCGAGCCAGAACGGTTGCGTGCGCTGATCACGGTGGCCTCTTCGCCCTGTTTTACCGCCCGTGATGACTGGCCGGGTATTGCTCCCTTAACCTTGCATAACTTCCAGCAGCAGCTCAGCCACGACTTTCAGCGCACCGTGGAGCGTTTTCTGGCGCTGCAGACGATGGGAACAGAAACCGCACGTGCCGATGCGCGCAAACTCAAAGACATTGTTTTGTCGCAGCCTGTGCCTGATGTGGCGGTACTCAACGCCGGGCTGACAATACTGAGCGACGACGACTTACGGGACAGGCTTACCGCCATTAGGCTGCCCTTTCTGCGGATATATGGCGCGCTGGATGGCCTGGTACCGCGCCGTATCGCGCAGCAACTGGACGCGTTGCTGCCGATGTCGCCTTCTGTCGTGATGGACAAAGCCGCCCACGCGCCCTTTATTTCGCATCCTGATGCGTTCTGCCAGCAGATTGTGTCTTTTATCAGCCAATTAGACAGATAACCGCTGCCGTAACTGGCAAATTTCTGCACAGCGACAATACTTCATGAGTGAGCAAGGCCGCTGCACTTCTATGCGATTAGTCAGGGAGATGACTATGCCGTTCGATATAGCCTTAAGCGATTTGCGGCTGCTTACATCTCAACAATGGATCATGAATGAGGGTAGACAAATGAAGGTTATGAAATGGGTCGTTGCATCAATGATGATGGGCGCAGTGTCATTCTCTGCTTTTGCGGCGAAAGAAGTCACCAAAGAAGAAGTGCAGAAGATGAACCTGACCAAAATCGGCACCGTGAATACCACGGCAGAAACCACCTCGCCGATGGATGCCAAGAAGAAGCTGTCCGAAGCAGCTGACGAGAAGGGCGGCAAGTATTTCCTGGTGATCGCCGGTCGTGAGCACGGTAAGTTCAGTGCGACAGCGGAAGTTTACAAGTAATTATCGTAGCCACATGAATTGCCAGGCATCCAGCGTTACTGGCTGGGTGCCATCAATCTTCTCACCCCTTATCACATCCTGAAAAAGGTGCGCCTCCGGTAACTGCGCCTTGACCTGCCTGCCACTGAGATTGAAAACACAGAGCAATCCCTCACCACTGTCTGGATGATAGCGTTTCATCATCAGTAACGCATTGTCGCTCTGAAATATCATCACTGGATTATCTGGGTGAAAGGCCGACAAACGCCGACGCTGCTGAATCAGTTTGCTTAGCTGTGTATAAACCTGATGGCGTAAGCCGCTGCTGTTTACCAGCGCGTCTTCGATCACGGAGAGCGGGTACTTTTGCCGGTTGATCGCGCGGTTATGCCCTGCCTCACGCACGCCGTCATAATCATTACGTGAACCCAGTATGCTTTGGATATAGATCGCCGGCACACCGGGGAAGGCCAGTAAAATAGCATGTGCCAGCATGAAGCGTCTGAGGCGCGTTTCATCGTCATCATCTTCACGGTTAAGCGCGTCGAAATAGGTGACGTTGATTTCATAGGGGCTGGTGGTGCCGTCGGGGTTATTTTTATAGGAAATCAGTGCGCCTTCCAGCGCCAGATCGCGTACCAGGGCCGTAATCTCCACTTCAGATAAAATTCCGCGAGCCGGATTCAGGCCTATGCCATCGTGCGAGGCCAGAAAATTAAAAAAGGTTGTGTTGCCCTTGCCCACTTCCAGGGTGCTGGCCCATTGACGCAGTGCACGAGCCGAGCCGGTGTGAATGGCGTGCAGCACCAGCGGCGGCAGGGAAAACTGATAGACCATCTGGGCTTCGTCTTGCCCGTTACCAAAGTAGCTGATGTTGTCTTTATGCGGCACGTTGGTTTCCGTGATGATAACAGTGCCTGGTGCGACGACATCGGCAATGGCGCGAAACAGTTTGACCAGCAGATGGGTTTTTTCCAGATGAATACAGCGGGTGCCCGGCGTTTTCCACATGTAGCCCACTGCATCCAGCCGCACATAGTCCGCCCCACGCTTCAGATAGTCGAGTAAGACCTCAACCATGCGCATGAGCACTCTGGGACTGGCAAAGTTCAGGTCAATCTGATCGGCGCTGAACGTGGTCCAGATAAACCGGATTTCACCGTTCGCCAGCGTGAACGGCGTCAGCAGCGGCGACGTACGGGGTCGCGTGACCGCACTGAGATCGGTGCTGGGCGGCAGACTAATAAAAAAATCATCCCAGCCCTCATCCTGAGCCAGATAATGTTTAAACCACGCGCTGTGTGCCGACATATGGTTACAGACAAAATCAAACATCAGGCGTGTTTCCTGATGCAGCAAGGCAATGTCGTGCCAGTCGCCACACAGCGGATCGACCTGATGGTAATCAATGACCGAAAAACCGTCGTCGGATGAGTAGGGATAAAACGGCAGGAGATGCACCAGCGGAAAGGTGGATTGCAGATGCTGCTGATAAAAACGCGAAAAGGTGTTGAGTGTGGGTTTACCCGGCTCGCGAAACTGATCGGCATAGGTAATCAGCACCACGTCCTGCTCATCCCAGTGCGCCTTTCTTGGCAGCTTGTTCGTGTCGCGGGCCTCGACGATCGCGGCGAGCAGGCGTTCACGCATGGCCTCAGGAAAGGCATCGTCATAAATCTTATCGATTAAAGCAGTGATCTTTTCCATGTAAAAGGGTGCCACAGCAGGTGTCGTTATTATGACGGGCGTCTTTTTAGCGTAGCGTCAGGGTGGGGATTTTCAACTTAATCGTGCAAGGTCGGTCTGAAAAACCGCTGAAAAGCCGTCAGCGTGAAGCGGACGGGATGCTCTGCATCCATCACCAATACCCGCAGGCATCGCGCGGTAAACAATGAATGGTCACAGGGTTTAGCGCGTTCAGGTAAACCGAATCAGCCGCGGGACAGGGGATAATGACGGTGGGTGCAGGAATGACAGTCACCTCCACCCCGACAGCAGGGGTAAGAGGTGACTACGTGGTTTTTAACTAGCGTTTTTTACCCAGTGCCGCCGCGAGAGCGTCACCCATGGCGCTATTGCCTGCGGGCTGGCTGACGGGACGTGGCCGGCCCTTATTGGCGGCCGGACGTTTTTCTTCACGTGCCGTATTGCTCTTACCACCGCGGGCATTTCCTTCACCCGGCTGCTCGTCAAGGCGCATGGTCAAGGCAATGCGCTTACGTTGCAGATCCACTTCCATCACTTTGACTTTAACGATGTCGCCCGCTTTGACGACCTGATGAGGATCTTCCACAAACTTGTCTGACAGCGAAGAGATATGCACCAGGCCATCCTGATGCACGCCAATATCGACGAACGCACCAAAGTTCGTGACGTTAGTGACGGCACCTTCCAGTACCATGCCTGGCATCAGATCGTTCATGGTTTCCACGCCCTCGGCAAACTGCGCCGTTTTAAATTCAGGACGAGGATCGCGGCCCGGCTTTTCCAGCTCTTTCATGATGTCGGTAACGGTCGGTAAGCCAAAGCGGTCGTCGGTAAAGTCCACCGCTTTCAGGTTACGCAGGCTGGTGGGATTGCCCATCAGCTCATTCAGCGCCTGCTCGGTCGCCGCCAGAATACGCTCGACTACCGGATAGGCTTCCGGGTGCACCGTTGAAGCATCCAGTGGATTGTCGCCGTGGTTGATACGCAGAAAGCCCGCGCACTGCTCAAACGCTTTAGGCCCTAAACGGCTGACCTTGAGTAGCTGCTGGCGGTTCTGGAAACGGCCATTCTCATCACGCCAGCCCACAATATTTTGCGCCATCATACGGGTTAACCCGGCCACGCGCGTCAACAGCGGAACCGAGGCTGTATTCAGATCGACACCGACGGCGTTCACACAGTCTTCTACTACCGCATCCAGTTTTTTCGCTAACTGGCTCTGGCTGACGTCATGCTGATACTGACCTACGCCGATCGATTTCGGATCGATTTTCACCAGCTCGGCCAGGGGATCTTGCAGACGACGGGCGATCGAGACCGCGCCACGCAGTGAGACATCAAGATCCGGGAATTCCAGCGCGGCTAATTCAGACGCAGAGTAAACCGAAGCGCCGGCTTCGCTGACGATAACTTTCTGTGCCGTGACCTGCGGGAACTGCTTTTGCAGATCCAGGAAGAAACGCTCGGTTTCACGTGAGCCCGTACCATTGCCGATGGCCACCAGTTCGACCTGATGTTTCACGCACAGCGCCGCGACCGCAGCGGCTGCTTTAGCGGTCTGCCCGGTATGCGGATAGACCGTGTCGGTAGCAACCACCTTGCCGGTCGCGTCAACCACGGCAACTTTCACACCGGTACGCAGGCCGGGGTCCAGGCCCATCGTGGCTCTCATGCCCGCAGGTGCCGCCATTAACAGGTCGTGCAGGTTACGGGCAAAGACGTTGATGGCCTCATCTTCAGCGCGCTCACGTACGGTGCCCATCAGCTCGGTTTCCAGATGCAGCATAACCTTGATGCGCCATGTCCAACTGACCACGGCTTTGCGCCAGCTGTCGGCCGGTGCATTATTCAGTCGCAGATTCAGGTGCTCTGTAATCAAGGTTTCGCCGTGGCTTTCGCGCGGCGGCTCATCAAACTGGGGATCGGCATTCAGCGACAGCTGTAACACACCTTCATTGCGACCGCGCAGCATGGCCAGCGCGCGATGTGATGGAACGCTGTGCAGCGGCTCATGGTGATCGAAATAGTCGCGGAATTTAGCGCCTTCTTCCTCTTTACCTTCCACCACTTTTGAAACCAGGTGGGCGTTTTTCCACAGATAGTGACGGACTTTAGCCAACAGCGCGGCATCTTCAGCGAAGCGTTCCATCAGAATGTAACGCGCGCCATCCAGCGCGGCGCGGACATCAGCGACGCCGTTATCCGCATTGATATAGCCTGCCGCCACCTGCTCAGGATCTTGTGACGGGTCCTGCCATAACGTGTCGGCCAGCGGTTCCAGCCCGGCTTCAATCGCAATCTGTCCACGTGTACGGCGTTTAGGTTTATAGGGCAGGTAGAGATCTTCGAGTTCGGTTTTGCTGAGGGTGGTATTGATGGCATTCGCCAGTTCGTCGGTGAGTTTTCCTTGTTCCTCAATGGATTTCAGGATGGCCTGCCGGCGCTCGGTTAATTCACGCAGGTAGCTGAGGCGGGTTTCGAGCTGGCGGAGCTGTGTGTCATCCAGGCCGCCCGTCACCTCTTTACGATAACGTGCAATAAACGGCACGGTATTCCCTTCATCCAACAGGCGGACGGCCGCATCAACTTGCTCGGGGCGCGCCTGTAGCTCACTTGCAATTAGCTGGCTAAGAACATTCATCATCGGACTATTTTGCTTTCTGGGTTGAGAAATAGCCGATAGTTATACGGATTGATGGCTGAAATTGCCAGAGAAGCGGCCCGCTTTCAGCGATATTCTGAATCAGGCTTCAATATAACTAATTTCATTAACATACCAGCATGCCGGGCCGGCTGGCGTCTCGACCACCGCCGCGTCGCCGACCGCTTTTTTTAACAGTGCGCGGGCCATGGGCGAGTCAATGGAGATGTAATCCTTGCGGCCAAAAATCTCATCGTAACCCACGATTCGAAAGCGCTTGATGTCGCCGTCGTCGTTTTCGACTTCAACCCAGGCACCAAAAAACACTTTGCCGTCCTGCTGCGGCGAGTAATCCACAATGCGCAGTTGCTCAATGCTTTTGCTGAGATAACGGACACGGCGGTCAATTTCACGCAGGCGCTTCTTGTTGTATTGATAATCCGCATTTTCACTGCGGTCGCCAAGGCTGGCAGCCCAGGTCACTTTTTTGGTGACTTCAGGTCGCTCTTCACGCCACAGGTGATCGAGTTCTGCTTTTAAGGTATTGAAACCTTCACGCGTAATCAGTCGGGTTCTCATGGTACAGCAGCCGGTAAAATCGAAAGTGCTTCAGTGTAAAGCAAATCAGGCGTGGCGAAAAAGAGGTGGGAAAAGGGTTTTTTACGGATCAAAAAACCCTTGTACGGCTTTTGCAGGGGACGGCACGGCCTTAGTCAGACCAATGCGCGCCCCTGAGGGGCAAGTCTTACTTACCGGCCTTGGTCGATGTCGTGGTCGAGGTGCTGCTTCCGTTGCCGTCACCGCCGCCGCCGCCTGCTGTCGCCAGTGCTACGCCTAACAGTGCGCCGACTGCGCCAATACCGATAGCATTTGAGTTACCCTGGGCTGTGGTGGTGGCCTGTGCACCCGCAGCTTCACCGGTTGCGGTTGCGGCATAAGTCTGACCCACACTGAATAAAGCCAGCGCGCTCAGCAGTAAAATCGTTTTTTTCATTATGGTTTCCCCGTAAAACGGCAAATTGGTGTTGCTACAGTCTGGGTGATATTTATCCGGGCGCAAAGCGGGCTTTACTGATTGATTTATCTCTCTTTACCTGTAACTGGCCTTATTGGGGGTGGATCTCAAACTAATCCGAGAGAGGTCGCGTATTAACCTGTTTTTTTGCGGGATATTATGCTGTTATCAGAGGGGAAAACCGCCAGATGCCAGATATGTCATCAGTCACTGATTTAATTTAAGGCAAATTTTCTGGCAAGCAGTTGAATTTACAAGCTCTGTCAGCCAGTGCATCCTGTTTAAACCAGGCAATAGCGGAATTTTACCTAATATTTCAGATTTGCCGTATTCTGTTCAACGCAGGTGGTGATGACACAGCTTCTCAGGCAGTCAGACCGAAATTTAAATATAAGCTGCTGTTTAATATGCTTTGTAACAATTTTGACTAGAATATAAACCATTAAACACTGTCACTGTGCCGCATCTTTTTTTAACAATATCGGCTCAGGCAATCGCGCCTTTGGGAGTTAAAAATGCAAGAAAACTACAAGATTCTGGTCGTCGATGACGATATGCGTTTGCGTGCACTACTGGAGCGCTATCTTACCGAGCAGGGCTTTCAGGTGCGCAGTGTCGCCAACGCCGAGCAAATGGATCGTCTGTTAACCCGCGAATCCTTCCATTTAATGGTGCTTGACCTGATGCTGCCGGGCGAAGATGGCCTTTCCATCTGCCGCCGTCTGCGTAGTCAGAGCAACCCGATGCCTATCATCATGGTGACAGCCAAGGGTGAAGAAGTGGACCGTATTGTCGGACTGGAGATCGGTGCTGACGACTATATTCCAAAACCGTTCAACCCGCGTGAGCTGCTGGCGCGTATTCGTGCCGTGCTGCGCCGTCAGGCCAACGAACTGCCAGGCGCGCCTTCTCAGGAAGAAGCGGTCATTGCCTTTGGTAAGTTCAAACTCAACCTGGGCACGCGCGAGATGTTCCGTGAAGATGAACCTATGCCATTGACCAGCGGTGAATTCGCCGTGCTCAAGGCGCTGGTCAGCCACCCACGTGAGCCGCTGTCGCGCGACAAACTGATGAACCTGGCCCGTGGTCGTGAATACAGCGCCATGGAACGTTCTATCGACGTTCAGATTTCTCGTCTGCGCCGTATGGTGGAAGAAGATCCTGCTCACCCACGCTATATCCAGACCGTTTGGGGCCTGGGTTATGTGTTTGTTCCGGACGGCAGTAAAGCATGAGGCGGCTGCGCTTCTCGCCACGAAGTTCGTTTGCCCGCACCCTGTTGTTGATCGTTACCTTGCTGTTTGTCAGCCTGGTAACGACCTACCTGGTGGTGCTGAACTTTGCCATTCTTCCCAGCCTGCAACAGTTTAATAAAGTCCTCGCGTACGAAGTGCGTATGCTGATGACAGACCGTTTACAGCTGGAAGATGGCACGCAGCTTGAAGTGCCGCCCGCTTTTCGCCGCGAAATTTATCGTGAACTGGGTATTTCGCTCTATACCAATGCGGCAGCAGAGGAGAGCGGACTGCGCTGGGCGCAGCACTATAAGTTTCTTAGCGATCAGATGGGCCAGCAGCTTGGCGGCCCCACGGACGTTCGCGTCGAGGTAAACAAAAACTCCCCCGTTGTCTGGTTAAAGACCTGGCTATCGCCTGATATCTGGGTACGGGTGCCGTTAACCGAAATCCATCAGGGTGACTTCTCCCCGCTGTTCCGCTATACCCTGGCGATTATGTTGCTGGCGATAGGCGGTGCCTGGCTTTTTATCCGAATTCAAAACCGCCCGCTGGTCGATTTAGAGCATGCCGCACTTCAGGTGGGTAAAGGCATCATTCCGCCACCGTTACGTGAATACGGCGCGTCGGAAGTGCGATCGGTCACGCGAGCCTTTAACCAAATGGCGGCGGGCGTCAAGCAGCTTGCCGATGACAGAACGCTGCTGATGGCGGGCGTCAGTCATGATTTACGTACGCCGTTAACCCGTATTCGCCTTGCGACCGAAATGATGAATGAGCAGGATGGCTACCTGGCCGAGTCGATTAACAAAGACATCGAAGAGTGTAACGCCATCATTGAGCAATTTATTGATTACCTGCGCACCGGGCAGGAGATGCAGACTGAGCTGGCCGATCTTAATAGCGTGCTGGGTGAGGTGGTGGCAGCAGAAAGCGGTTACGAACGGGAAATTGAAAATGCGGTCATGGCGGAAGAGCTTATGCTGGAGATCAATCCGCTCTCGATCAAGCGTGCCCTGGCTAACCTGGTGGTGAACGCCGCGCGCTACGGCAACGGCTGGATTAAGGTCAGCAGTGGACGGGAACTGCACCGGGCCTGGTTCCAGGTTGAAGATGACGGTCCCGGCATTAAGCCTGACCAGCTGGCCCATCTGTTTCAGCCTTTTGTACGCGGTGACAGCGCACGAAGCACCAGCGGCACGGGCCTGGGGCTGGCGATAGTGCAACGCATCATCGATGCGCATCAAGGGTCGCTGGAGATAGGTGACAGTGAACGAGGCGGATTACGTATCCGTGCCTGGTTACCCTTAGCGGAAAATCCCGAAGTGGTTCCACATAGCGGCAACCTGACGCTGAGTTGAGCAACAACGGCGCGGCCGGTTAAGCCGCGCCGTTGTTATTAGCGCTGTGGACCTGCTTTTACCAACGCGGCACCGGCCGCATTATCGGTATACTTTTCAAAGTTGGTGATAAAACGCTGTGCTAAATCATCTGCGGCAGCGTGCCACTTCTCTTCGCTTTCCCATGTACGACGCGGGTCGAGCGTTTCGGCATCCAAATCGCCCAGGGTTTTTGGCACCTGCAGGTTGAACACCGGCAGGGTCTCCGTTGGCGCATCGTCCAGTTCACCTGCGAGAATGGCGTTGATGATAGCGCGGGTATTCTTCAATGAGATACGCTTGCCACTGCCGTTCCAGCCCGTATTAACCAGATAAGCCTGCGCGCCCGCCGCTTCCATGCGTTTCACCAACACTTCTGCATACTGTGTGGGATGCAGCGTCAGGAAGGCTGCGCCAAAACAGGCTGAGAAGGTCGGGGTTGGTGCGGTCACACCTCGTTCCGTGCCGGCCAGCTTCGCGGTAAATCCAGACAGGAAATGATACTGGGTCTGCTCTGGCGTCAGCCTGGAGACCGGCGGTAGCACGCCAAAGGCATCGGCAGTCAGGAAAATGACTTTCTTCGCATGGCCTGCTTTGGAAACCGGCTGCACGATATTGTCGATGTGGTTAATCGGATAAGATACGCGGGTATTTTCGGTTTTGCTGCCATCCGCAAAATCAATGCTCCCGTCTTCACGCACCACCACGTTTTCCAGCAGGGCATTACGACGAATAGCACGATAGATTTCTGGCTCAGCCTGTTCGGAGAGGTTAATCGTCTTGGCGTAGCAGCCGCCTTCGAAGTTAAACACGCCATCGTCATCCCAGCCGTGTTCATCATCGCCGATTAACTGGCGATCCGGATCGGTAGACAGCGTGGTTTTACCCGTACCGGAAAGCCCAAAAAACACCGCGACGTCGCCTGCTTTACCCACGTTAGCGGAGCAGTGCATGGAGGCAATGCCCTTCAGCGGCAACAGGTAGTTCATCACCGCGAACAGCCCTTTTTTCATTTCTCCGCCGTACCACGTGCCACCAATCAACTGCATACGTTCGGTCAGATTAAAGGCGACGAAGTTCTCAGAATGCAGCCCCTGGGCCTGCCAGTCAGGATTGGTGCATTTTGCGCCATTCATCACCACAAAATCAGGCGTGAAGTTATCCAGTTCGGCTGCGCTCGGCTGAATGAACATGTTTTTAACGAAATGCGCCTGCCAGGCAACTTCAGTCACAAAGCGTACGCTCAGACGTGAATCCGGGTTGGCACCGCAGAAGGCATCAATAACAAACAGGCGTTTCCCGGAGAGCTGCTGGGTGACGCATTTTTTCAGCGCCTGCCAGGTTTCCTGGGACAGCGGTTGGTTATCGTTCTTGCCGGTGCCTTGATCGTTCCACCACAGCGTATCGCGCGTGGTGTCATCACGAACAATATATTTATCCTTAGGCGAGCGCCCGGTAAAAATCCCGGTATCCACTGCGATGGCGCCGCTTTGCGTCAGGGTGCCGCGCTCAAAACCTTCGAGCTCCGGGCGCATCTCTTCCTGAAACAACGTATCGTAATCAGGGTTATGAACCACGTCAGTGGTATCGGTGATGCCCAGATCGGCAAGGGCTTTCGAGGTCAGGCCGTTAACGCGCATTTTACTGCTCCTTAAATCGGTGTCTGTTCTGTAGGGCAAAGAGAGTGTGGGATCGCGTCTGTAACATGCCGCACGGCCAGGTGCGGAAACACGATCGCGCGCAGTTTACGCTACTGTGTCAGGCGAGAAAGGCTTGTTCGTTAAAAATGAGACTCAGGGCGCGTTAAGGGTATGTTTCGAACGTTTTTAAGATGTTAAGAAAGTAAAAAAAGATAATTTGCTAAGTAAATTAAGGGCATAGCGATGGGGCAGGCAGGGCGGCCTGACCGCCCTGGTCCGATCAGTGAAGGCGATTGCTGTTCTCAAGGGAGTGGCTACGAATCCCGGCAATGTCTACCGCATCGAACACGTAATGTGATCCGCAGTAGTCGCAGTTCATATCGATTTTGCCATCTTCAGCAATAATCTCGTCGACTTCTTCCTGCGGCAGCGTTCTCAGTACCTCGCTGCAACGTTCGCGCGAACAGGTGCATTTGTAGACAACCGGCTGCGGGTCGTAAACGGTCACTTCTTCCTGATGGTAAAGACGCCACAGCACATCGGTCGCGGGCAAATCGATCAGCTCTTCCGTTTTAATCGTCTCGGTCAGCGTAGCCAGATGCGCAAAGTCTTCTTTATCGGTGTCCTGAGCCGGTAAAACCTGCAACAGAATCCCGGCTGCGCCTGCGTTGCTGGTGCGAATAAACAGACGAGTCGGCAACTGTTCGGAGCGCATAAAATAGTCTTCCAGACATTCACTTAGCGTGTCGCCTTCCAGACCGACCACGCCCTGATAGCGCTCGCCTTTTTCAGGCGTGATGGTAATGACCAAATAGCCATTGCCCACCATGCTCTTCAGTGTGCTGTCGTCAGGAATGTCACCTTTCATCCGTGCGATACCGCGTAACTCCTGCTGATTGTTGCCATTAATCACGGCTAACGTCAGGGGACCATCGCCCTGGAGCTGAACGGTAATTTCACCATCAAATTTTAGCGTTGCGGTAAGCAGGCTGGTCGCCACCAGCAATTCGCCCAGCAGGGTTTGTACCGCAGGCGGATAGTCGTGATTTTTCAGGATGGCTTGCCAGGTGTTTGAAACATTGACCAGTTCGCCGCGAACGGACGCATTTTCAAACAGATAACGACGCAGTTGATCGTGCTCAGACATAATTTTCTCTCTTTTGGCGGGCGGTGATAGGTTCAGTAACCTGCTTATTCATCACCCGATAACTTAAATTTCATCAAATCGCGGCGTTCTTTCTTGTCGGGCCGACGATCGGGATGGGGCATGGTCAGCGCATTCATCTTGCGCGCCAGGGCTACTTTTTCACGTTTTTCAATACTGGCTTCCGTCTCGCGGTAAAGCAGCTGTGCTTCACTGGCAGAACGGCGCTGCTCGCTGATGTCGGCGATCACTACGGTGCGCTCATCATTACCCTGACGTAGGGTTAACTCAGCATCCCGCTCGACAAGCTTGCTGGGTTTACTGCGCTGGCCGTTGTAATGAACCTTGCCACCTTCAATCATCTCGCGTGCGATAGAACGGGTTTTGTAGAAACGCGCCGCCCAAAGCCATTTATCAAGACGAACGCCTTCGCTTGGTTTTTCTTTCATTTCTGCTCCCAGGCCTGAATCAGTGTGCGGTAGTCGCTTATTGCACCGTGACGCTGAAAGTGTTGTTCAGGACGACCGGAGTCAGGATTACTGACGCCCAGGCACCAGCCGATTCCCCATGATTTGGCGGCATCAAGAATGGTTTCGTTGTCATCGATGAAAACTGTCCGTGATGCATCAAAGCCAGTGTGCTGCTCAACCGCCTGCCACAAACGTTGATCTTCTTTCGGATAGCCAAAGGTATGGGTGGAAAGTAATAAATCAAGGTGTGATGCTAAACCTGTTTGTTTCAGTTTAACGTCCAGATTCCAGGGATGCGCATTGGTGAGCAGGATGGTGCGTTTACCCGCCTGACGTAAAGCCTGTAAAAAAGGCAGCGTATCAACACGCAAGCTGACGCGATGGCGCTGTTCCCAGGTCATGGCATGAATGTCTAACTGCAGCGCCTGCGACCAGTAATCCAGACAATACCAGTTTAGCGTATGCGCCACGGCCTGATATTTTTCTTCAATAATCTGACGCGCCTGAGCAGCAGAAATACCGCGTTGGGTACGCAGGGTGTCAGGGACAAGCTCCAGCCAGAAAAAGCGGTCAAACGCCAGATCGAGCAACGTGCCGTCCATATCGAGCAGCACGGTGTCAAAGTCAGACCGGTTGAACATCATGGTGAATTTACCCGTTGCCAGTTAGCGCAACAGGGTAGCACAGTTGCAGGGGGCTCAAAATATGGAGCGCACGCCCTGTATAGTGCTCAGCGTAGGATTAAAGCATTTATCGTAATATTGCTGGATAGCATGCATACGCTGACGATTCAGATGAATGCGCCGCAATGCCAGCAGGCCGTTCACGATGCCGCAGGCCAGCAGCACCATTAGCAACAGCGCGGCACCCAGATAGCGCCATTTTGCCATGGCATCAGGCTCATTGTGCAGGGCGATGTGGCGTGTGCCGTTTGCATCGGTATAGATATTGGTAATGATGCCGGTGGCGCTGAACGGCGTATGCAGCAACAGTGAGGACAGACGTTGCAGCTCTTGCCACTGTGACGACGCCTCCAGATCAAACAGCGGAACAGCAGGCTGGGGCTGATTGACGAGCTGGTGCCCTTCATCGCTGGCGATAACGAATCCGCCCGGCGGTGGGCTGTTAAGGTTCTCAGCGGCGCGACGCGTTTCACGGAAGAAGAAGGTGGAGGTCGCGGTGTGCACCAGGTTTTCCAGCGCTTCAGCACTGACCGGACGCAGCAGGACATTCATCCCGTTAAGCTGACCGGAATCGGCGCGGCTGACTAAGGTGTCCCAGTCTTTGGCATTACCCAGGTTCACCAGGGCATTTTTAAGGCGCATACAGTCCTGTGCCTGGCTGCAGAGCGCCTGCGTTTTCAGCACCAGGTCTGAAAAGTCATCCAGCAGAATCATGCCCGATTTCTGGATTGCCGAGGCTAACTGAGGATTCAGTTTGGGATCGGTGTTGGTTTCGGGATGCAGCTGTTTCGTCGTGGTATCCAGCAACGCCGAGGCTTTCTCAATAATATCTGAGTGGGGCAGCGGCAGGGGCGTTGCGTTATTCCAGTAAATTTGTGAGCAATCGAACGGCATATAGGTATAGGTGCGATTGCTTTGGTAGTTGTCCGGCACCGCACACATGCCGGTCCCTGTGACCTTCAGGCTGTCGCCGACTTTAAGATCCACGCTACTCAGTTGGTTAACGCTGCTGACATCCAGGCTGTCGGTGCCTTTAGCCCAGGCCAGACTCAGCTTGATGGGCATGCTGAGCGGAATCCAGGTGATTAATAAAGCCAGAACAATCAGCGAGCCGCAAGCCAGCACGACATTTTTACGCCAGCGTTGCAGCGGAAAATTTCTGACCTCATCCTGCAGTGAAAGAAAGCGCCCCTGGCGCACCACCTGGCGATTCAGATAAATATCGACGTCCGTCACCTGACCCAGATCGTGAGCAACGTAGGGCTGCCAGTGCGCGGGATAAGCCAGATCGATAATCCCCAGCGTAATGTTGCTCTGTTCCTGATTTGATTCACCAAATAAGCCCCAGCGCTTGGGCGCGCCGCGCAGACAGTGAATTTCACGCAGGCCATTCTCACCAGGCACACGATACATCAGCCACAGACTGGCGACGATCATGACGCCGGCAATCACCGACAGCCAGATCATCAGGCTGGCTGGCAACAGCAAGCCGATAAAAAACAACATCAAGGCAAAAGAAATAATGACCGCTTCCCGCGTGCCGTCAGGGCGAGACAGCCGGTACTCTTCCAGCGTTTCTTTGCGCACCCGCACTAATTCCACGTTTTCACTTTCCGCTTTGCGGATCGATGCGTTGGTGGAAGCCGGACGTATCAGGCTGGGTAGCGACTGCTGATCAACAGCGTAATCCACCAGCGAGTGTCCATTCAAAGAGATGATTAATGGAACGGACTGGGTGCGGATGAGCTCAACGTAGTTTTCATCCGTGATGTACTGTTCCCACAGCGGCGGCAAATGGACTTCGACTTCATCCAGATAGTAGCGCCACTTATGGGGATCGTCGGTGGAGAGGCCATAACGGGTAATCGCCCGCGTGACAGGATAAACATTATTGCTTTGCGCAGTCAGCACCAGCTTGTCATGTTGACGGCGGGATTCACCGGGACTGAGGATACGGGGCTGTTTTTCAAGGGCAGCAAGGTACTGTTCAACCGCCTTGCGCTCCCGTTCAGACAGCTTACGGCAGGGCGGGCTAATGAATGGCAGCGGTTTCGCCAACGGGGGCCTGCGCCGCATAGCGTACCAAAATCCAATACCTGCCAGAATTGAACAGGTTAGCACTACGGCCAATATAATAATTATTGTGCTCATGCTTTGCTCAATTCAGCCAAAATACTGCCTTCACTTTAAACTTACATCCCCAGATTCGCCCACGATGCAAGACGATTTATGGGAGGTTAAACAACTCTTACACGTTTAACAATAAACGAAATAGTTCTGTAAATCATTTAATTAGGCGTTATGACATCACACACTGCCAGAATAGTAACGACAGTGCACCCGTTATTGTATCGGCATTATCTGAATTTTGAAGCGAGATATTGACTAACACAAATTTTTTGTACTCAGGAAACCAGTGTTATCGTAGAAAAAAGCGGCATACGCGCTGCGTGCGGTTGGAGAGTCGCACAAAGGCGGATCGTTAGGTATGCTAATTCGCTCCTGAGTGCTGGCGCAGCAAGTTTGAGGCTGATATGAAAAAGTCGTTAAAAAAACCTGACATCCTCAATGTAGAAACCGTGGCAAGGTCACGATTGTTTACTGTTGAAGCGGTAGACCTGGCCTTCAGTAATGGCGCACGGCGTATTTACGAGCGCATGAAGCCCTCGGAACGTGAAGCAGTGATGATCGTGCCGATTATCGATGATCACCTGGTGCTGATTGAAGAGTACGCGGTGGGTCTGGAGACCTACGAACTGGGCTTCCCTAAAGGCTTGATCGATCCGGGTGAAACCGTAAACCAGGCTGCGGACCGTGAACTCAAAGAGGAGGCGGGATTCGGTGCGGGCCAGCTGACTACCCTGGGCAAGCTGACCATGGCGCCGTCGTACTTTTCCAGCAAGATGAATATTGTCGTGGCAGAAGGGCTTTATCAGGAGAAGCTGGAAGGCGATGAGCCTGAGCCGCTGGTGGTGCATCACTGGCCGTTAAGCAACATGCTGGCATTATTGCAGGAGCCTGATTTTCGCGAAGCGCGCAACGTCAGTGCACTGTTTATGGTACGTGAGTGGCTGGTTAAGCAAGGACGTATCAGCTATTAACATCCGCGCAAGACAGGCCGGATAACCAGGGGCGACTCGCGCCGCCCCTGAGGATTATCAGAACAGTTCGTGGCTCTCGCCATTGTCCATGATGGTGGTGCCGGCATCATGCACCGAATACTCGGTTGGCTGCGTCCCGTTGATAAAGTACTCCTGGCGCGTATTACCACTGCCGTTTGCCAGTTTGCCCGTACTCCGATCGATGGTGACGGTCACGATGCCATCCGGTGGCGTGAGCGGCTGAACCGGCACGCCATCCAGAGCGACCTTCATAAAGTCATCCCAGGCAGGCTGTGCACTCTTCGCGCCGCCTTCATAACCCGATATTTGATCGGGGATTGCGCCAGAAAGGGTACTGCGACCCAGATCGCGACGCGCATCGTCAAAGCCGATCCACACCGAGGTGACGACGCCGGGGCCGTAGCCCGAGAACCAGGCATCTTTGGAACTGTTGGTTGTGCCCGTTTTTCCACCAATATCGTTACGCTTCAGGTCGCGCCCGGCCCGCCAGCCCGTGCCCATCCAGCCCGGTTCACCAAAAATATTACTGTTCAGCGCACTTTTGATCAGGAATGACAGCGGCGTATTAATCACGTGCGGCGCATACTGCTGTTCACCACCCGGCTGCGGCTGTGCCGGTACCTGCTCCAGCTCAGGCTGCGGCACCGTCTGGTTTTGCTGCTGAGCCGAAGGCGCAACGTTCTCAACGCTCTCGGCGTTCAGCGCCAGCGCTTTTTTGGTTTCACCGTAAATCACCGGTAAGTTGCACTGAGGGCAGGCAATTCTCGGTTTTTCTTCAAAAACGGTTTGTCCCTGTTCATTTTCAATCTTGCTAATGAAGTAAGGATCAATCAGGAAGCCGCCATTCGCCATGACGGAATAACCGCGCACCACCTGCAGAGGGGTAAACGAGGCTGCCCCAAGGGCCAGTGATTCAGTATGCACAATGTTCTGCGCCGGGAAGCCAAAGCGCTGTAAGTACTCGGCCGCGTAATCCACGCCCATCGCACGCATCGCGCGAACCATCACAACGTTTTTCGACTGACCCAGCCCCTGGCGCAGACGAATCGGGCCATCGTAGGTAGGCGGTGAGTTCTTCGGACGCCAGTCCGCACCGGCACCTGCATCCCAGCGGGAAATAGGCACGTCGTTAAGAATGGATGCCAGCGTTAAACCCCGATCCATCGCGGCCGTGTACAGGAACGGCTTAATGTTCGAGCCCACCTGGCGCAGTGCCTGAGTAGCGCGGTTGAACATGCTTTGGTTAAAGTCAAAACCGCCCACCAGTGCGCGCACGGCACCGTTGGTCGGATCTAACGAAACCAGTGCCGAGTTCACGTCCGGGACCTGGCCCAGCCACCATGTATCGCCGACCTGGCGTACCCAAACCTGCTGGCCTGGCTGCAGAACCTGAGTCAGGCTTTTAGGGGTTGGCCCTTGCACCGTGTCAGACTTAAAGGCACGCGCCCAGCGAACACCAGCCATGGTCAGTGACACGTTGCTACCATCTTTCATCATGACGGTGGCTTCATCGCTCTGCGCATGGGTAACAACGGCCGGATGAAGGGGACCGTACAGAGGAAGATTTTTTAACGCTTTAACAATCTGCGCCTGTCCCCATGCAGGTTCACCGACTTTCCACAGCACGCTGGTCGGGCCACGGTAGCCATGACGCATATCATAAGCCATTACGTTGTTCTGCACGGCTTCCTGCGCAGACTGCTGCAGACGTCGCGTGACGGTGGTGTAAACCTTGTAGCCATCGGTGTAAGCATTATTACCATAGCGTTTTACCATCTCCTGGCGTGCCATCTCACTGAGATAAGGCGCAGAGAAGACGATTTTAGGGCCATGATAGGTGGCGACTAACGGTGTGTTACGCGCCTCATCGTACTGTTGCTGGGTGATGTAATGCTGATCCAGCATACGGGCCAGGACGACATTGCGACGTGCGACGGCGCGGCTGTGTGAATAAAGCGGGTTAAAGGTCGACGGGGCTTTAGGCAGACCGGCGATGGTCGCCATTTCGCTCAATGACAGCTCATTAACGGGCTTACCAAAATAAACCTGTGAGGCGGCACCCACACCGTAAGCCCGGTAGCCGAGGTAGATTTTGTTCAGGTAAAGCTCAAGAATCTCGTCTTTATTCAGCAACTGCTCGATGCGAATCGCCAGAAAGGCTTCCTTGATTTTTCGCATCAGGGAGCGTTCTGGGCTAAGAAAGAAGTTACGTGCCAGCTGCTGGGTAATCGTACTGGCCCCCTGCGAAGCATGGCCTGACACCAGCGCAACACTGGCAGCACGGAAAATCCCGATGGGATCTACACCGTGATGCTCATAAAAGCGGCTGTCTTCCGTTGCAATAAATGCTTTAACCATCTCAGGCGGAACCTGTTGCAGGCTAAGCGGTATACGGCGCATTTCACCGTACTGGGCGATAAGGTCGCCCTCAGCGCTGTAAACCTGCATAGGGGTTTGCAAACGCACATCTTTCAGCGTGTTAACGTCGGGTAACTGTGGCTCAATATATTTGTACAAACCATAAATCGAGCCAGCTCCCAGCAAGATGCAACACACTGCAAGGATTAATAAATACTTTACGAACTTCACCTGAGATTTCCCATCTGTTGTCGTTTGGGCAGTTTATAAGCAACCGCGCAGTAGTATAAAGGCAAGCCAGACGCTTTGATATGTCCATTTTTCCGGACGATAAGGAGATCGCGCGCATGGCTTTTCACACCTGGCAAATTGGGCTGGATATCCAGAACAGGCAGTGCTGTGCCCTTGCCATCCTGCGTCGCCGCCAGGGTTGGCAATTATGCCACTGGTGGCAGCAGCGGCTGGCGCAAGATACGTTAAGAAACGGCGTGCTGCAATCTTCCCCTGAATTGCTGTCAGTGTTAGACCGCTGGCGAAAGTGCTTACCCCAGCGCTACTCACTGCGTGTAGGGCTTCCTGCCCAGTTGGTACTGCAGCAGCCGCTTTCGCTTCCCGAACCGCCGTTAAAAGAACCGGCATTAAGCCGTTTTGTCCGGGCGGCTGCCCAACGTCTTTTTCCCGTTGATCCGCGCGAACTGGCGCTGGATTACCGTCTCGATCCCGCGCATGGGCAACTGTGTGTCACGGCCGCCCGGCTGGATGTGGTTAAACAGTGGCACGCTCCGCTGGCACAGGCAGGACTGAAACCCAGCGTATTTGAACTTGCCACCCAGGCGCTCAATATCGTTACTGAACAGGCGCAATTAACTGCGGGAAGTGTAGTGGTTTTACGACAGGATGCACGCTACCTGTGGAGTGACGGCATCAACGCCGCATCTTTTGCCGATGAGGGCGGGCTGGCGGCGCTGCATAAGCAGGCTTTTCCTCAGGCAAGCCGCGTTTTTTATTGTGATGCTGATAGCGTTTCATCCCCCGCCGGTACGGTTCCTTTTTCACCTTTGCAGCTGTTGCGCTGTCCCTCGCCGCCTTTGCCTGACAACCCCGCTGCATTTGTACTGGCGACCGGCCTGGCGCTGCGACAAGAGGATCGCTAATGGTCGCGGTTAACCTTTTACCCTGGCGTCGCTGGCGCTGGCAACGCCAACGACGCCAGGGCCTTGTTGCGCTGGCCATAACGTTACTGATTTTAGTGTCAGCGGTCGCACTGCGGTTCTGGCAAGGGCATCAGGCGCTCATTCAGGTTGAGCTTCAGCATATCCGGCTTACGCGTGCCCTTGAGACGCTTGTGCAGCGCGTGGAACAGCAAAAACTGCTGCTGCAACAGCTGGCCGAGGTACAGCAACGCCGCAGCTGGCTGCGTCAGCAGGCCAGGCAGTTTAGCGTCTGGCAACAGCTTTGGCTGGACTTGCCCGGCTTGCTGCCCGACGGGCTGTGGTTAACCCGGCTGGAGAAGCGCAATACGGATTTGCTTCTGGAGGGCAAGGCGCAGCAGATGCAGGATATCCGCCATTTTCGCCAGCGTTTAACGGGCGTGGCGCTTTTTTCACAGATTAGACAGGGCAATGTGCAGCGCCAGTCAGAAGGGGATTACCACTTCACGTTGCGCATCAGGCTGAAGGAGGAGAGCAGTGAGTAACGGGTTTCAGTTCTGGCTACAGTTAGCCGTGCCGCTTCGCTATGGTAGCCTGCTGGCGGCTGCTTCCGGCCTGTTCTTTGTTGCCTGGTGGACGGTGTTAGCACCACAGCGTCAAGCGTCAGACGCTGCCGTGCACCAGCTGGCGCAACAGCAGCAACGCCTGCACCAGCAGCAGGTGCAACTGGCCCGGCATCCTGACATTGACGCGTTACAGGCTGCGCTGGCGCAGGCGGCGGCGAGGCAACCCGCAGCGCAACTGACGCTGGAGGCCATTATCGCAGAGCGAGGCGCACAACTGGAGGCGTGGCTTAGCGATGAACAGCCGCGGGCGCTGACGCTCCACCTGGAATGGTCGCAGTTTCAGCCCCTTTTTACAGCGCTGTCCCAATCCGCGACGGCTTTCCCTGGCCGTTTTCAACTCACCGCACACCCGGCGCACCTGGTGGCGCAGCTCTGGCTGGACGCTGATGAAACCTTTTAGCGTCATGCTGCTCCTGCTCTGCTGCGGCGTTGCGCAGGCGCGCGATCCGTTTCGTCCTCTTACCGGCGTGGCTTGTGTGGCAGAAGTTGAACCCCTCAGCGAATGGCGCTTACAGGGAATTATCGGTCGTGCGCCGAGGTTCCAGGGCTGGCTCCTGACCCCGCAGGGTAACGCCGTGAAAGTGCTCAGCGACCAACCCTTTCCCCTGCTTCCCTGGCAAACAGACCAGTTTACGTCGCGCACACTCAGGCTGTTGGTGCCCGGTAGCTGTTCGTCTCAATATTTCACCTTTCATCTCAAAGGAAGCCCGCATGATAAGGATATCGATTCTGACGTTTCTGCTGATCTGCCTGACGTCCGCCCGCGCCAGCCATGATGAGGGCTTGAGCCTGGCCTTTGACGATGCGCCCATTGAGCGGGTTTTACAGGCACTGGCCGATTATCAACAGATCAACCTGATGATTTCCCCCGAGGTTCAGGGGACGCTCTCACTGCGGCTGGATAACGTGCCCTGGCAGCAGGCGCTGTCGCTGGTCGCCCGCATGGCGCGGCTGACCTTGCTGGAAGAGGACAACGTTCTGCTGGTTTATCCAGAGCACTGGCAACAGCAGCGGCGCGAGGCAGAACAGGCGCAGCAAGCAGAGGTGTTGCAGCAACAGCCCCTACAACAGCGCAGGATAAGCCTGCACTATGCCAGTGCCAGTGAGGTTCATCGCAGCCTGCAGGGCGAACGTCAGTCGCTGATGACAGCAAGAGGAAGCGCCACGGTCGACAGCCGGACGAACAGCGTGCTGCTGCGCGACAGCGCGGCGGCCCTGAAAGAAACCGAGCGCTGGGTGCGCGCACTTGATATACCGCTGGAGCAGGTGGAACTGGCGGCACATATCGTCACTATCAGCGAAGATCACCTGCATGAGCTGGGCGTTAACTGGCGGCTGTACAATGCGGGCGACGTCGTTGACCGTGCGTTGCGTCATCCTCTGCTTGATATCCCGTTAGGACTGAATTCGCCCGCCGTCTCGGTTGGCGTCACACTGTCGCGAATTGGGGGTAAACTCCTGGATTTAGAACTCAGCGCCCTGGAGCAGGAGAATCAGGTCGAAATTATCGCCAGCCCACGCCTGTTTACCTCGCATCAACAAACCGCCACCATCAAACAGGGAACAGAAATCCCTTATGAAGTCTCCGCGGGCAACAGCGGGGCGACCAGTATCGAGTTTAAAGAGGCGGTGCTGGGCATGGAAGTGACGCCAACCGTTTTAGGCAATGGCCGCATTCAGCTAAAAATTCGTATCAGCCAGAACGTACCGGGGCGCGCGATTCAGACCGGTGATTCACAGGTCCTGTCTATCGATAAGCAGGAAATTGAAACCCAGGTGACAGTCAACGACGGGCAAACCCTGGCATTGGGCGGGATTTTCCATCAGCAGCGCACGCGCGGGCAGCGCCAGGTTCCACTGCTTGGTCATCTTCCCGCTGTGGGCAACCTGTTTCGACAGCAGTCCGAAGAACATAAGAAACGTGAGTTGGTTATTTTTATGACGCCGCGATTGGTCAGGGAATCAGCGCTTATGGCACGATAAAACGGAAAATGTGCCCATAAAGTCCAACTGCGTTGACGCAGGGCTGGAATTAGCTTACAAGGTTTAGCGATTTTTAACACGTTGTAAGCGTCTGTGTTGGAAAAACCAGGCAAACAGATGAGAGAATTCCTCTGTAAGCAGTGATGTCACAACGCTGTACTGACGCATTACAGTTTCGCGAACGACGGGCCAATTCAGAAATGGATGTGCTGTTAGCAATATAATCGGTTGCCAAACAGCCTTGAGTGTTGAGATAATTTTTCGTCTGACTCTTGCTAACGCTCATGAGGTCTCAGTTCCTGTCCCGCCAGCAAAATGCTGAAAGCGGGGTATCATTAACGAATTCTTAGTAATACCGACAAAATGGCAGAGAAACGCAATATCTTTCTGGTTGGGCCGATGGGTGCCGGCAAAAGCACTATTGGCCGTCAGTTGGCTCAGCAACTCAATATGGAGTTCTTCGATTCCGATCAGGAAATTGAGCGACGCACCGGAGCGGATGTGGGCTGGGTTTTTGACGTTGAAGGCGAAGCTGGCTTCCGCGATCGTGAAGAAAAAATCATCAATGAACTGACCGAGAAGCAGGGCATCGTCCTGGCGACCGGTGGCGGCTCCGTAAAATCCCGGGAAACACGTAATCGTCTCTCCGCCCGCGGCGTCGTGGTTTATCTTGAAACCACTATTGAGAAACAACTGGCACGTACACAGCGTGATAAAAAACGCCCCTTACTGCAGGTAGAGTCGCCGCCACGTGAAGTGCTTGAAGCGCTGGCAGATGAACGCAACCCGCTTTATGAAGAGATCGCCGATGTTACCATCCGCACTGACGATCAAAGTGCAAAAGTGGTGGCGAATCAGATTATCAACATGTTGGAAAAAAGTTGATCCAACGTTTGAAGGCTCTTTGACAGGTATCGAGCACCATGGAGAAGATCACCGTTTCACTGGGGGAACGTAGTTACCCCATCACTATCGCCGCCGGACTGTTTAACGATCCGGCTTCTTTTTGGCCGTTAAAAGCGGGTGATAATGCCATGCTGGTGACTAACCAGACGCTGGCACCGCTCTACCTTGATAAGGTATCGGCTCTGCTGAAGGCGGCGGGGGTGAAAACGGATCAGGTGATTTTGCCCGACGGTGAGCAATTTAAAACGCTTGCCGTGATGGATCAGGTCTTTACTGCACTACTGCAAAAACCCCATGGTCGTGATACCACTCTGGTGGCGCTTGGCGGTGGTGTTATTGGCGATCTTACGGGTTTTGCGGCGGCAAGCTATCAGCGTGGCGTGCGTTTTATTCAGGTGCCGACAACGCTGCTGTCCCAGGTTGACTCCTCGGTTGGCGGCAAAACGGCCGTTAATCATCCTCTTGGCAAAAACATGATTGGCGCGTTTTATCAGCCCGCGTCTGTCGTGATCGACACCGAGTGTCTTCGCTCACTGCCGCCGCGTGAGCTGGCTTCCGGTCTGGCGGAGGTCATCAAGTACGGCATTATTCTGGACGGTGAATTCTTTCAGTGGCTTGAGCAGAATCTTGATCGTCTTCTGGCGCTGGATGAATCCGCACTGGCCTGGTGTATCCGCCGTTGCTGTGAGTTAAAGGCTGAGGTCGTCGCCGCAGATGAGCGCGAGCACGGCCAGCGCGCATTACTTAATCTTGGTCATACTTTTGGTCATGCTATTGAAGCCCATATGGGCTATGGCAACTGGTTACACGGTGAGGCGATTGCCGCTGGGATGGTGATGGCGGCGCGCACGGCGCAACGTCTGGGCCAGTTCAGCGCACAGGACTGCGATCGCGTCATTGCTTTACTGCAACGTGCCGGTTTACCGGTGAACGGGCCGGTAGAGATGCAGGCAGAAGACTATTTGCCGCATATGATGCGTGACAAAAAGGTTCTGGCTGGTGAATTGCGTCTGATACTGCCGCTGTCGATTGGACGTGCTGAAGTGCGCGGTGGCGTAGCTCATGATATGGTGATGGCTGCAATTAATGATTGCCAGAAATCTTGATATTAAGCAGGTAAGTGGTGACGCGGCGCGCGGGTGCGCAGTGCGGGATGCCGCTTTACGGAGGAGGCAGAATGGATGAGTTCAAACCGGATGATGAATTCAAACCGGATGATGAGTTAAAACCTGACGCCAGCGACCGCCGTCCCTCGCGCCCACGTAAATCGTCTTCTGCGACGAAAGCACCGGTATCGCGTCAGCATGTCATGATGGGCGTTGGTATTCTGGTATTACTGCTGGTAGTGCTGGGAATTGGCTCTGCGCTGAATGGTTCTGACGACAGTAAGTCTTCTTCGGCCAATGGCAGCAAGAGCGCGCCTGCCAGTGGCTCGACAGGTTCTGGCAGCGAAAAAAATATTGACCTGAGTGGCTCAACCGCCATGAGCGGTGGACAGAATGCCGCCGGGACGCCATCACCGTCTGCGACAACGCCGAATGCACCTGGCACGGCATCTTCTCCAGAGGCGACGAATGCGCCACGCGACATTTCCATGCCGCCAGTTGCGTCTACGCCGACGCAGGCCGCGCCTGTTGAAACCCCGGCGAATCAGCAGCGTGTTACTTTACCTGGCGATCTGAGCACCGCCCTGACGAATCAACAGCAGCAGGTTGATGGCGCGGCTCAGGGGGCAGAAAACAGCAGCTCACTGCCTACGGCTCCCGCAACGGTTAGTGGCAAAGCCGGTTCCGCCGCCGCCAATACGCCCGCAGCAGGCCGTACCAACGCAGGCCAGGCCGCATTGACGCCACGCCATACGCGTGAGCAGCCGGCGAAAACCGCCGCTAAGCCGACGGCCAGTGAACATAAAACCCACACCACGCCAGCGCACACCGCAGTGAATAATGCGCCTGCTAAAGCCGCTGGAAACGGTGCAACGGCGAGTAAATCCCTGCCTGGCGGTAATTATACGCTGCAGCTGAGCGGTGCGTCGAAGGCAGAGAGCCTGAATGCCTGGGCGAAGAAACAAAATCTGAGCGCGTATCACGTGTATAAAACAACGCGTAACGGCCAGCCCTGGTATGTGCTGGTAAGTGGTGCATATGCAACACCGGCAGACGCGAAACGTGCCGTAGCTGCGTTGCCTGCTGAAGTGCGTGCACAGAATCCATGGGTGAAACCGGTTAGTCAGGTCAGGAAAGAAGCCAGCCAATAAATGATATGGGGCCGGCAGCTGCTGGTCCCGTTTTAAGCGCAGATCTGCTGTCGGTTCAACCACAGCCTCACAATAAGATGTAAATACCACGACAGCATGAAAAAAAATCGCGCTTTTTTAAAATGGGCGGGGGGAAAATTTCCCTTAGTCGAAGAGATCCACCGTTATTTGCCGCAAGGTGATTGCCTGATCGAACCCTTTGTCGGCGCTGGCTCAGTGTTTCTCAACTCCGATTTTGATCGCTATCACCTGGCCGACATCAACAACGATCTCATCAATCTCTACAACATCGTGAAAACGCGTACGGCGGATTTTATTCGCGATGCGCGTTTGCTGTTCACGCCTGAAGGCAATAACGAAGCCTGCTATTATCAGCTCCGTACTGAATTTAATCTCAGCAAAGACGCTTATCAGCGTGCGCTGTTATTCCTCTATCTCAATCGCCATTGTTACAACGGCCTGTGTCGTTACAATTTGCGCGGCGAGTTCAATGTGCCTTTTGGTCGCTACCGCAAACCTTACTTTCCGGAAGCCGAGCTGCTCTGGTTTGCTGAACGCGCGCAAAAAGCGACGTTTGTCTGCGAATCATACGATGTTACCCTGAACAATGCCCAGAAAGGCTCTGTGGTATATTGTGATCCGCCGTACGCGCCACTGTCCGCGACGGCTAACTTTACGGCTTACCATACGAATAGTTTCAGTCTGAATGAGCAGCAACATCTGGCGCAACTGGCTGCGAAGCTGGCGTCGGAGAGTCAAATCCCGGTGCTGATTTCTAACCATGATACTGAACTGACGCGTTGCTGGTATCAGGATGCCGTGTTACATGTGGTCAAAGTCCGGCGTTCTATTAGCCGAAGCATAACCGGCCGCACCAAGGTCGACGAACTGCTGGCACTTTATCGCTAGTCTGTTTCGTCCGCGGCCAGGGTATTTCGCCAGCAGTGATGCTGGCGCACAACAGTGGAGAATCGGATGAAACAATATTTGCTGGCCCCTTCAATCCTTTCGGCAGACTTTGCCCGCCTGGGTGAAGACACTGCGAAAGCACTGGCGGCTGGAGGCGACGTGGTTCACTTCGACGTTATGGACAACCACTATGTTCCTAATCTGACGATGGGACCGATGGTACTGAAAGCACTGCGTGACTACGGTATTACGGCCCCGATCGATGTGCATTTAATGGTGAAGCCCGTGGACGCGTTAATTCCCGAGTTTGCCAAAGCCGGCGCCACCTATATCACCTTCCACCCGGAAGCCAGCGAGCATGTTGACCGTACGCTGCAGCTGATTAAAGAGCACGGTTGCAAAGCCGGTCTGGTGTTTAACCCCGCCACGCCGCTCAGCTACCTCGACTACGTGATGGATAAGCTGGATATCATTCTGCTGATGTCGGTGAATCCCGGTTTCGGTGGTCAGTCATTTATTCCGGGCACCCTGGATAAACTTCGTGAAGCGCGTAAACGTATCGATCAGAGCGGCTACAGCATTCGTCTGGAAGTGGATGGTGGTGTGAAGATTGATAACATTGGCCAAATCGCCGCCGCGGGTGCGGATATGTTTGTGGCCGGTTCAGCCATCTTTGGGCATCCGGACTATAAAAAAGTGATCGACGACATGCGGAACGAGCTGGAGAAAGCGAATGGCTCATTTCACTGATATTCACGCGCTGGCGTTCGACCTTGATGGCACGCTGGTCGACAGCGCGCCGGGCCTGGCTGATGCTATCGATCTGACGCTTGCGGACCTGCGTTTGCCTGCCGCTGGCGTCGGGCGCGTGTCCACCTGGATTGGTAACGGTGCGGATATCATGATGTCGCGCGCACTGACCTGGGCACTGGGACGCGAGCCTCAGCAGGATGAGCAGCGCGATGCCCGGGTATTATTTGACAAACATTACGCCAATACGGTGGACGCCGGCAGTACGCTGTTTCCTCAGGTTAAAGAAACGCTGGCAAAACTTCAGGCGCTGAACATCCCGATGGCGATTGTCACCAATAAGCCCACGCCATTCGTTGCGCCTTTGCTGGCCTCCCTGGGGATCGATGGCGCGTTTTCACTGATTATTGGCGGTGACGACGTGGTGGTTAAAAAACCCCATCCTGCTGCTATTTTTCTGGTGCTGGGTAAATTTGGCCTGTTGCCTGACCAACTGCTGTTTGTTGGCGATTCGCGCAATGATATTCTGGCTGCGCAGTCGGCTGGTGTACCCAATATCGGTATGACTTTTGGCTATAACTATGGCGAACCTATTGCCACCAGCCAGCCCGATCTCACCCTTGACTCTTTTGACGACCTTTTGCCCGCTATCGGGCGGTAATTTATCAGGACATAAGTATGAGCAAACCCATCGTTTTCAGCGGCGCACAGCCGTCCGGCGAACTGACCATTGGCAACTATATGGGTGCGCTGCGTCAGTGGGTGCAGATGCAGGACGATTTCCACTGCATTTACTGTATCGTCGACCTGCACGCGATCACCGTTCGCCAGGACCCGACAGCACTGCGTAAAGCCACCTTAGATACGCTGGCGTTGTACCTGGCCTGCGGTATTGATCCAAAGAAAAGCACTATCTTCGTTCAGTCTCATGTGCCAGAGCACACGCAGCTGAGCTGGATTCTGAACTGCTACACCTATTTTGGTGAGCTGAACCGTATGACGCAGTTCAAAGACAAATCCTCGCGCTATGAAGAAAACATTAACGCGGGATTGTTCAGCTATCCGGTGCTGATGGCCGCAGATATTTTGCTTTATCAGACGACGCAGGTGCCGGTGGGTGAAGATCAGAAACAGCATCTTGAACTGAGTCGCGACATTGCCAGCCGGTTTAATGCCCTGTATGGCGATGTCTTTAAAGTGCCTGAGCCGTTCATTCCTAAATCTGGCGCACGCGTAATGTCCCTGCTGGAACCGACGAAAAAGATGTCTAAGTCGGACGATAACCGCAATAACGTTATCGGCCTGCTGGAAGATCCCAAATCCGTGGTTAAAAAAATCAAGCGTGCGATGACTGACTCTGAAGAGCCACCGGTCATTCGCTATGACGTTAAAGAGAAGGCGGGCGTGTCAAACCTGCTGGACATCCTGTCCGGCGTGACCGGCAAGCCGGTAGCGGAGCTGGAGCAAGAATTTGAAGGCAAAATGTACGGGCACCTGAAAGGCGCGGTCGCGGATGCGGTATCTGGCATGCTGACTGATCTGCAGGAACGTTATCATCGCTTCCGTAACGATGAAGCGTTGCTGGAGCAGGTGATGCGTGAGGGTGCACAAAAAGCCCGTGCTCAGGCGCAGGAAACCCTGAAAAAGGTGTATGCCGCCGTGGGTTTTGTTTCTCAGCCTTAGTCAGTGCTGGCATAACCTCAACGGCGAGCGAAAGCTCGCCGTTATTGTTTTAAAACCAACGTAATGTTTCGCGCAGGCTGACCACGCTACCCACGATAATCAGACTGGGGCTGGTAACCTGTTGCGCTAAATCGCTGAGCGCTTGCAGCGTACCGGTGATAACGCGTTGGTCTGTGCTGGTGCCTTTCTCCACCAGGGCTACGGGCATATCGGCGCGCATGCCGTGATGAATAAGCTGTTGCTGAATTTCTGCTGCCTGCGTGAGGCCCATATAAAACACCAACGTTTGCTGTTCTGCCGCCAGCGTCTGCCAGGCCAGTGAGCCCTGCTTTTGCAGATGGCCAGTGACCAGCCGTACGCTTTGCGCATGGTCGCGATGGGTGAGGGGAATACCGCTGTAGGCGGCACAGCCCGATGCTGCCGTAATGCCGGGCACCACGCTAAAGGGGATCTGATGCTGTGCCAGAATCTCCAGCTCTTCACCGCCCCGGCCAAAGATAAAGGGATCGCCACCTTTCAAACGTACGACCCGTTTACCGCGCTGGGCCTGCTGGAGCAACAGCTGGTTGATGTCATCCTGGGGCACGCAGTGGTGACCTGCACGTTTACCCACAAAGACGCGTTCCGCATCACGACGCACGAGATCGAGAACGGCATCGGAAACCAGCCTGTCGTAAACGATCACATCCGCCTGCTGGATCTGCTGTAAACCTTTGAGCGTCAGTAACCCCGCATCGCCCGGCCCTGCACCGACCAGCACCACTTCACCTTGTGTTCGCCGATCCTCTGCGAACAGGGTTTCGGTTAGTTCATCTGCCCGTGTGTTGTCGCCATTCGCCAGGCTTTGCGCCAGCCTGTCGCTGCTAAAAAAACGTTCCCAGAAGTGGCGACGTTGCGCCATCGCGGTGAACTGCTTTTTCACCCTGCTGCGCAAGGTTCCGGCTCGCTGGGCCAGTTTTCCCAGGTGCTGCGGCAACATCGCCTCCAGCTTTTCACGCAGAAGCCTTGCCAGCACGGGGGCCCGACCACCGGAGGACACGGCAATCATCAGCGGCGAGCGGTCAATAATGGAGGGCATGATGGCACTGGCCTGCTCGGGTGCATCGACCAGATTACAAAAGATTTGCTGCGTTTCAGCCACGTCGGCGACCTGTTGATTAATCCCCTCATCGTTGGTGGCCGCGACGACCAGCCAACAGCCCGCCAGCCAGTCCGGGTGAAATTCACCGTGTATCAAGGTCAGCTCTCCCGCTTGCGCCCAGTGCTGAAACGCAGAAGAAAAGGTCAGTGCGCCCACGCTGAGGCTGGCCCCGGCGGCCAGCAGCAGCCGGGCTTTACGCTCGGCGACGTCGCCGGCACCCACCAACAGGCAGCGTTTGCCTTGCAGGCGACAAAAAAGGGGAAAATAGTCCATAGCCAGTCCTGCTAAAAGCCCGTATTCACGGGCTGGCTTGAGAGGGATAAACGATGATAATCGTTTTGGGGAACAGGTGGCGCTAAATCCGCGCGGGCAGTGCCTTAACCTCAACCTGGCCTGCATTGACGCGGACCGGATACACCGGCACAGAGCGTGATGCATCCTCCATGCAGTATCCATCACGCAGGCGGAAACGCTGTTTTTTCAACGGGCTGGCGACCCACAGTTCGCCCTGATGTTCACCGATAATCCCGCGAGACAGAACGCTGGCGTCTGCAAAAGGGTCAAGGTTACTGAGAGCAAATACGCGATCGTCAGCGCTGGGGCGGAAGACGGCAATCTGATGACCACTGACCCAAGCACAGACGCCGGTGGCAGGCAGGATCTGCGCTAACGGGCAGACGCGGGTCCATTCACTCATAGTGTGTTCTCCTCGATTAGCGTGACGGCGATACGCTCATCCGGGCGCGCCGGACGATGCTGAAGGCGTTCGGCAACGACCTGAACGTTGGGATCGCGCTGAGGTGTATTGATGAAATGGGCAAAACGCACCAGGCCTTGCGGGTCCTGCAGCGCCGTTTGCCACTCACATTCGGCGCTGGCGCGCAGAATGCTCAGATCCTGTTCGAGCTGCGGGTTAAGCCCTAAGCTGTCATCAACGATGACGCTGCGCAGGTAGTCGATACCACCTTCAAGGCTCTCCAGCCACAGGGAGGTCCGCTGTAACCGATCGGCGGTGCGGATATAAAACATCATAAAGCGGTCCAGATAAGCAATCAGCGTCGCGTCATCAAGGTCTGCCGCCAGCAGATCGCCATGACGCGGTTTCATGCCGCCATTACCGCACACATACAGGTTCCAGCCTTTTTCCGTCGCGATAACCCCAACATCTTTGCCCTGGGCTTCGGCGCATTCACGGGTGCAACCCGACACGCCGAACTTCATTTTATGCGGCGTGCGAATGCCTTTATAGCGGTTCTCCAGCATGATGCCGAAGCCAAGGCTGTCACCCACGCCATAGCGACACCAGCTGCTGCCTACACAGGTTTTTGCCATACGGAGCGCTTTGGCATAGGCCTGACCGGTTTCAAATCCGGCGGCGATTAACTGCGACCAGATGGCGGGTAAATCATCTTTTTGCGCACCAAACAGGCCAATACGCTGGGAGCCGGTGATTTTGGTGTAGAGGTGATACTGCTGTGCGATGTCGCCAATGACCTTAAGTCCCTGTGGCGTTATCTCCCCGCCCGGTGAACGTGGAATGACAGAATAGGTGCCATCTTTCTGGATATTGCCCAGGAAGTTGTCGTTGCTGTCCTGCAGAGAGGCGTGCTCGGGTTTCAGAATGTACTCGTTCCAGCAGGACGCCAACAGCGAGCCAACAGTCGGTTTACAGATTTCACAGCCATAGCCATGGCCGTGCTTCGTCAGTAGCGCATCAAAGGTTTTAATCCCTTCTACCTTAATCAGGTGATACAACGCCTGACGAGAGTAGGGGAAGTGCTCACATATATGATTACTCACTTCAATGCCCTGATGACTCAGCTCACTGTTCAGGACCTGGGTGATCAGGGGAATACAGCCGCCACAACCGGTGCCGGCTCGGGTTTCGGCCTTGAGCGCGGCGACAGTGTGACAACCGCCTTTCACGGCGTTAACGATATCGCCTTTACTGACATCAAAGCAGGAGCAGATTTGCGCACTGGCAGGCAGCGCGTCCACTCCAATTGAGGCTTTTTCACCGCTGCCTGCGGGTAAGATCAGCGTTTCCGGGTTGGCCGGAAGCGGAATGGCATTCAGCACCAACTGCAGCAGATTACCGTAATCGGCGGTATCGCCCACTAACACCGCGCCCAGCAGCGTTTTGTGGTCCTGACTCACAATCAGTCGTTTGTAGATGGATTTCGCCTCGTCCAGCCAGACAATGCTGCGGGCATCCGGCGTGCAGGCGCGGGTGTCACCAATACCGCCCACGTCAACGCCCAGCAGTTTCAGTTTGGCACTCATATCGGCACCGGCAAACGCATTAGTGCGCCCCAACAGTACATCGCTGGCCACCTGCGCCATTTTATAACCTGGCGCCACCAGTCCATAGGCACGATTGTGCCAGGCGGCGCACTCACCGATGGCGTAGATAGACGGATCGCTGGTCTGGCACTGGTCGTTGATGGCGATACCGCCGCGCGTACCCAGCGTCAGACCACACTGTTTGGCCAGCTTATCCTGTGGGCGGATACCGGTGGAGAACACGATAAAGTCGACATCGAGATGGCTGCCATCAGCGAACAGCAATGTCTTGCCGCCGTTATCATGATGCACAATCTGCTGGGTATTTTTGCCGGTGTGAACCTGCACGCCCATCTGCTCGATCTTATGACGTAACAGCTCACCGCCCTGTTGGTCTACTTGCTCAGCCATTAACACGGGGGCGAATTCAATCACGTGGGTTTCGACGCCCAGATTTTTCAGCGCGCCTGCCGCTTCAAGGCCAAGCAGGCCACCACCGATTACCGCACCGCGCTGGCTACGACGCGAACAGGCTTCAATGGCATTCAGATCTTCAATCGTACGGTAGACAAAGCAACCACTGCCCTCTGCGCCCGCAACAGGCGGAATCCACGGGACGGAACCGGTCGCAAAGACCAGCGTGTCATAATGCACGGCGCGCCCGGTGCTGGAGTGAACCCGCTTTTCATCACGGTTAATGGTCATGGCACGCTCGCCCAGCAGCAGATTGACCTGATGTTTTTCGTAGTAGCCTTCCCGGACAAGGGAAAGTTTTTCAGCGGTATGGTGAGCGAAGTAAGCGGAGAGGTGAACGCGATCGTAGGCGACACGGGGTTCTTCACAAAAAACCGTTAAGGAAAACTGACCAGGCGCGGCTTTATCCATGAGTTCTTCGATGAAGCGGTGACCGACCATGCCGTTACCGATAATGACGACACTGTGATTGCTCATTTTTGCCTCAAATTTGCGATATCTGCGGCTACAATAGCGCGGCTTGTCTGGCGCTTATTGATGTACATCAATCGTAATGCGATATACCTCTTCAGGGTGAGTGTCACGATTCAGCGTCCTGCGCGTTCAGTTCACAAAGTCATCTGGAGCAGGGCAGCGCTAACGTGTTAGCTTTAATCAGTAGCGCTTAACTCATCAGGAGCCAGGTATGACAACCGCACCACTTCGCTGGATCAATAATCTGCGTTTGCCCACGCGTGACGGCCTGTGGCAGATAGAAATTGATGAAGGAAAAATCGCCCGTATTTCGGCACAGCCTCAGCAGATAGCCGCCGACGGCGCAGCGCTGGATGCGGAAGGCGGCCTGGCCCTCGCGCCCTTTATTGAACCCCATATTCACCTGGATACGACGCAAACTGCGGGAGAGCCTGCCTGGAATCAGTCTGGTACGCTGTTTGAGGGCATTGAACGCTGGGCAGAGCGCAAAGCCTTGCTGAGTCATGAAGATGTCAAACGGCGGGCGATGCAGACGCTGAAGTGGCAAATAGCCAACGGCATACAGTGTGTTCGCACCCATGTCGATGTGTCCGATCCTACCTTAACGGCACTCAAGGCGATGCTGGAACTTAAGGCCGAGATGGCGCCCTGGATTACTCTTCAAATTGTGGCGTTTCCACAGGAAGGCATCCTGTCTTATCCCAATGGCGAAGCATTGCTTGAAGAGGCGCTTCGACTCGGTGCCGATGTCGTTGGGGCCATTCCCCATTTTGAGTTCACCCGGGAATACGGCGTGGAGTCCCTGCATAAAACCTTTGCATTGGCTAACCGTTACGACAGGCTGGTGGATGTGCACTGTGACGAAATTGACGATGAGCAGTCGCGTTTTGTCGAAACCGTGGCTGCGCTGGCACACCGCGACGGCATGGGCGCGCGGGTGACCGCGAGCCATACGACGGCGATGCACTCCTATAACGGGGCTTACACATCGCGTCTGTTTCGGCTACTGAAGCTCTCCGGCATTAACTTTGTCGCCAATCCGCTGGTCAATATTCATTTACAGGGCCGCTTCGACAGTTATCCCAAACGCCGTGGCATTACCCGCGTCAAAGAGCTGCTGGAGGCCGACATCAACGTCTGCTTTGGTCACGATGATGTGTTCGATCCCTGGTATCCGCTGGGTACGGGAAATATGCTCCAGGTGCTACATATGGGATTACACGTGTGTCAGTTGATGGGCTATGAACAAATCAATGCCGGGCTCGATCTGATCACCCACAACAGTGCCAGAACGATGAATCTTTCAGGATATGGCATTCAGCGCGGTCATGATGCCAGCTTGATTATTCTGCCAGCGGAGAATGGTTTCGACGCGGTAAGAAGGCAAGTGCCGGTGCGTTATTCGCTTCGTCGCGGAAACGTTATCGCCGCGACACAGCCTGCCAACAGCGCCATCTGTTTAGAACAGTGGGAAGACGTGACCTTTAAACGCTAAAACACGTGGGCGGCGTGGTAACGCCGCCCGACGGGATTAATGCGTGTTGTGACCGTGGGTACGGTGTTTAGTTACCAGACCTAACAGTACGCACATAATAAACACGACCGCGTACAGGCCATTTGCGGTTAACAGCGCGCTGTGAACGCCGCTGTTTTTCACAATTGGTGACGTGACAATAAAGGTCAGCATGGTGCCGACCGTGCCACAGGTCAGGATAAAGTTAACCAGCTTGGGTGAGGCGACTTTGGTTTGCAGCGAGCCCAGGGTAATAATCGTGGTGTAAATCGCACTAGAGCTAAAGCCCAGCGTTAAGATGATCCACCTCAGCATGCCCGCGTCGTGGCTGCTCACGAACCAGTACATCAACACCGTCGCCAGGCCAGCCAGAACCATCAGAATACGTTGCAGATCGAAGAAGCGCAGCAGGAAGCTGAACGCCCACATGCCCACCATATAGGCAGTCCAGAAACTTCCCACCAGTTGGCCGGCATCGTCGATGTTCATGCCCATGACCTTCGTCGCGTACTCGGGCACCCAGGAAATAAAGCCTAACTGACCCAGGATGTAGCATAGCGCCGCGATAGCCAGCAGCAGCACGCCAACGCCCCATTTTTCTTTCTCGACGGTCGGGCTGTTCTCTGGCTTACGCAGCACGGGAAACTCAACAAACAGCGTCATGATGAAAATGCCGACGTAAATCACACCAATGCAGACGTAAACCCAGTACCACGGCAGATGGCGCGCCAGCAGAATACCGGCAAGCACTGGGAAAATGGTGCCTGCCATGCTGAAGAACGAATCCGTGAACAGCAGGCGTGAACCGCGCTGACGGCCTTCATACATGTGGGTAATCAGGAATGTCCCAATCGACATGGTAATGCCGCTGACCACGCCAAGTACGAACATGCACAGTGAAAATACCGACAGATCACGGCTGGTCATTAAGCCGATAACGGCTAATACCATGAGTACAAAGCCAAAAATCAGTTGCCGTTTGAGCGGTACAATCACCATCAACCAGGCATTAAGGAAAACCGCAGCCAGAATGCCGCTGTTCAGGAAGGTGAAGGTGTTACCCATACTGTCGATAGGAATCTGGAAATCTTTCGCAATATCGCCCATTACCATGCCGGTGACAATCACCAGTGCGCCGGTAAGCGCGTACGAGAGAAAGCTAATCCAGGTAAGGCCGATACGATTACGATTTGTCATGTTCTGAACCTGTTGAGAAGCCGGAGGGCCTGAAGCGTCAGAAATTGTAAACGTAACCGTGATCTTAATAAACTAACAGTGAAAACAGATGTCATTCATTTCATCAATACTGTGATTTTAGTCACGAAGCGGAAGCCGCTTTATTCCAGCTATAGTGCGCATTGTTAGCGTAAATATAGGTAAAACGCTGGCTCTTGTATTACATGCTCTTTACAATCAATATCGTTTTTGAGCTAGCTCTCCAAAGTAAGGAATTACTCATGTTTAAACGTACTTTGACAGCGGCAGTTGCCCTGTTAGCGCTCTCTTCTGTTTCCGTCTCAGCTTTAGCGGCTAAAGGTGATACGCATGTCCTGCTTAACACCTCTGCCGGCAATATCGAACTCGAACTGAATAATCAAAAAGCGCCGGTTTCCGTTAAAAACTTCGTGGACTATGTGAACAACGGCTTTTACAACAACACGATTTTTCATCGCGTGATTCCTGGCTTTATGATCCAGGGTGGTGGCTTCACCAGTGAAATGCAGCAAAAGCAGACCAACGCGCCGATCAAAAACGAAGCGGATAACGGTTTACGCAATCTGCGTGGCACTATCTCTATGGCGCGTACCGCCGATAAAGACAGCGCAACCAGCCAGTTCTTCCTGAACGTTACTGACAACGCTTTCCTGGATCATGGTCAACGCGATTTCGGTTATGCCGTGTTTGGTAAGATTGTAAAAGGCCAGGACGTCGTGGACAAAATCTCTCAGGTGCCGACCAAAGACGTGGGTCCCTATCAGAATGTCCCTATCAAGCCCGTGGTCATTCTGTCGGCTAAAGTTTTACCCTAATTCGGTGTAATGCCATCTCGTCTCCGGCAAAGGGGAAATTTGCTCTTATACTTAGGGCAAACCTGAGCAGGAGGCGGTATGGCAAACACACTCACAGATAAACAAAAAGCAGTGCTCTGGCAACAGCGGCGACATGCCAGCTATCGGGCAAGTTGCCGACTCGAAGGCTTTACCCTGACAGAACCTGAAATCAAGGGTGAAGATGCAGAAGAGCGCCTGGCCTCACTGAGGAGGCAATATGGCTGCTAATACTGCCGTTACTCAGGACCCCTACCTGTGGCAAAACGACACTGTGTTGAAAAACCGTCTTGGTATTCACGATGCGACGCAGCTACGTAAAGCCGAGTTAAGCTTCAGTGCCGCACGACTCGCCACGCTTGAACTGGGCCCGCGCAACGCCGGATTACCCTATCTTTGCCATATTCACCGTACGTTGTTTCAGGACGTTTACAGCTGGGCTGGCGAACTGCGTACGCTCGACATCTGGCGCGACGAAACCCCTTTCTGCCATTTTGAGTACATCGAAAAAGAGGGGAATGCGCTACTGGCAGCACTGGAAGACGAGAAGGGCCTGGCCGATCTCCCTCTGGCTGATTTCGCGAAGCGGATTGCCTGGTACTACTGTGAAATCAATATGCTGCATCCCTTCCGCGAAGGTAACGGCAGGGCGCAGCGTGTTTTCTTCGAGCAGTTGGCTCTGCATGCCGGCTACCTGCTGGCATGGGACAGTCTGAGCGCGGAAGCATGGGTTGCGGCAAATCAGGCCGGAGCGTCCGGTGATGTGCAACTGCTTGAAAAGGCTTTCGCCAGCATCGTCAGTGAAGCCAAAGCTATCTGAACCGTTGCAGCATAAGGGAGACGCCAGCAGTGTGCCTCCCTGTGCGACATGGGCTTTCCTGCTTCCCCGCATCACACTCACCCTGAACAGCATGGTAAGATGCCGCTCTGACATCACTCTGGATGCCGAGCGATTCGCGCATCCTTCCGGTCTGCCTGAAACCATAACCATGATGCTGCTTATTGATAACTACGACTCGTTTACCTGGAACCTCTACCAGTATTTTTGCCAACTGGGAGCCAACGTACGGGTAGTGAGAAATGATGCCATCACTCTTGATGAGATGTGCGCCCTGCCGCTGAGCCATTTGGTGATCTCGCCCGGCCCCTGCACGCCCGATCAGAGCGGTATTTCGTTGCAGGCCATTCGCCACTTCGCCGGTCGTCTTCCGGTGTTAGGTGTTTGCCTGGGTCATCAGGCCATCGCTCAGGTTTTCGGTGCGCAGATCGTGCGTGCCCGCAATGTGATGCATGGTAAAACCTCGGCGATACAGCACAATGGTGGTGGTGTGTTCCGTGGCCTTAATCAGCCGTTGACCGTGACGCGCTACCACTCTCTTATCGTTAAAGCGGATACGCTGCCTGATGAATTTGATGTCACGGCCTGGAGCCTGCGCGATGGTCAGCCGGATGAGATTATGGGGATTCGCCATAAAACCCTGGCGCTGGAAGGCGTGCAGTTTCACCCCGAGAGCATCCTCAGTGAGCAGGGGCACCTGCTGTTAGCTAATTTCCTGAATCAGTGAAGTTGTGTTTGCCTTTAAGTGATTTTTTATGCATATTTCATGATTATTATTTCATCTTGACTCAACGAACCAGTTAACGAGGTTGTCAATGGCAGCGGAAAATATGGCGGTAACGCGGGAGACGTTCGATCAGGTTATTTTGCCTGTTTATGCACCTGCACAGTTTGTACCGGTAAAAGGCAAAGGGAGCCGGGTCTGGGATCAGCAGGGCAAAGAGTATATCGACTTCTCTGGCGGGATTGCCGTCACCGCACTGGGCCACTGTCACCCGGCGCTGGTTGAAACCCTGAAGAAACAGGGTGAAACCTTGTGGCATACCAGCAATGTGTTCACCAATGAACCTGCGCTGCGGCTGGCCAGTAAACTCATCAACGCGACCTTTGCGGAGCGCGTCTTTTTTGCTAATTCCGGTGCGGAAGCCAATGAAGCCGCCTTTAAGCTGGCTCGCTATTATGCCTGCAAACGCCACAGCCCGTTTAAAAGTAAAATTATCGCCTTTCATAATGCCTTTCACGGCCGGACGCTGTTCACCGTCACGGTGGGCGGACAGCCAAAGTATTCCGATGGTTTTGGTCCGAAACCCGCCGATATCGTTCACGTGCCTTTCAACGACCTGGATGCGGTAAAAGCCGTCATTGACGATCATACCTGCGCGATTGTGGTGGAGCCGATTCAGGGCGAGGGCGGTGTGATGCCGGCCACGCCAGCGTTTCTGCAGGGCTTACGTGAACTGTGCGACAAACACCAGGCGCTGCTGGTACTGGATGAAGTACAAAGCGGCATGGGCCGTAGCGGTAAATTGTTTGCCTATGAGCACTATGGCGTGACGCCAGACATTCTGACCTCGGCGAAGGCGCTGGGCGGTGGTTTTCCGGTCAGTGCGATGCTGACCACGAATGAGGTGGCCTCAACCATGGCACCTGGCGTTCATGGCACCACCTATGGCGGAAACCCGCTGGCCTGTGCGATTGCAGAAACCGCGCTGGATATCATCAATACACCAGAGGTGTTGAATGGCGTGGAAATCCGTCGTCAGCAGTTTGTGGAGGCCCTTAAGGCGATTGATGCGCGTCACGATCTGTTCAGCGATATCCGGGGTAAAGGTTTACTGATTGGTGCAGCCCTGAAACCGCAGCATGCGGGCAAGGCGCGCGATATCCTGAATGCGTCAGCCGCAGAAGGCGTGATGGTGCTGGTGGCCGGGACCGATGTGATGCGCTTTGCGCCATCGCTGATTATCGAGCCTGCCGATATAGAAGAGGGCATGACGCGCTTTGCCAACGCGGTAGAGAAGGTGCTGTCGGCCTGAGTTATTTCCGGCGCAGACTGCGCATCAGCCAGCGGCCATGATGAGGCCGCTGGTTCCAGGCCAAAGATGAGATCGTGTGCATCACTTTCAGATGATCAAGAATGCGCCGGACGTGCTGCTCCAGCACCGTAACGGGCCCCTCGTTAATATCTTCAACGCCCTGCAGCAGATCCGTCTGCGAACTTTCCCCATCATATTCCAGTCGTTGCTGGCAACGTTGCAGTGCAATCTCGCACCATTGCAGATAGTGCTCGGCCAGCGTGGGTGGCAGCATGGTGTGTTCGCGCGCCAGAATTGTCATGGCATTGATGTGTTCAACAATAAACTGGCAGTGCGTGACCCATAAGCGCATATCCTGCAGGTAGCGTGAGTTAAATCCCGGCTCCTGCATCGCCTGATTCAGGGAATTAAACACCGCGTTATGGGCCTGGTTGACCTTAATCCGCTGGTAAGCCAGCTTATCTGGAGACTGCTCCGGGCCGAGTAACATCCGCAGTGCGTCCTGACAGGCCTCCAGTGCATCATGCGCATTCTGACGCAACAACGCGCTCTGCCACTGCGGCCACAGCCATAACATGCCACCAAAGGCGATCAGGCAACCCATCAGCGTATCCAACAGGCGGGGCAATAAAAACTGTGCCCCGTTAAGGGAGAGCAGTTGCAGCGTATAAACGGCCGTGACCGTAAATCCTACCATCGACCAGCCGTAAAACTGTCGGGTAAAGCGATAGCTGATAAAGGTAATGGCCAGCATGATACTCAACACCAGCGGTTCTGGCACATCCAGGCGCAGCGAGGCTGCCGCAATGACCAACCCGGCAAAGGTGCCCAGGGCCCGGTGCTGGATACGAACCCGGGTTGCACTGTAGTTGCTCTGGCTGACAAACATGATTGTCATCAAAATCCAGTAGGGCTTTGGAATCGAGAAAAACACCGCCAGGGCGCTGCCCAGCATCAGCATGACGGCAAAACGACCGGCGGTGCGCAGCGCGGAAGAACGCAACGACAGATAGCTTCGCAGCGCGGGCAGCAGCGGCAAACGACGCTGGCGATCGGCCATCAGGTCACGTTGATAAAGCGGCTTTTGGGTACGAAGTACCCGGGCGATGCGGCTGAAATGATAGAGGCAGAAGTTACCCACCGGATTGTCCGGATGCTGGCGGGCGATTTTTTCCAGCGCACCCAGCTGCTTGTCCATATCAAAACGGCTGGAGAGTTGGTGATACAGAATATCGTCGGCCAGCTCGCGCAGTCGGGCTGAAATCGTCCTGGCATTCCAGCGGATGACGGCTTCCGCATGGCTTTGTTCCACCAGCTTCTGGACTTCTTCCGGCTGATGCAGGCTGACGGAGATATGTTCCTGTAAATCCAGCGCCACCTGAAATGCCCGGGTCAGACGTTTATGGCTGTGATCGCGGCTTGCGGACAACATATGCATCTGCTGGTAGCAGGTGTTAATCAGGTCGACCGCTTTTTGCTGACGCACCAGCAGGGGCGGCAGGGCTTTTTCAGGATCGGTAAGCTGCGTCAGCAAGCTGTACTTTGCGTCACAGTAATTTGCCAGCTCACGGTAGATTAAACTCAGGCTTTCGCGCATCGGCTGCTCTTTCCACAGCCAGAACCAAAACCAGTTGAATAATCCGTACCAGAGCGTACCGCCGATATACAGCAGCGGGGGCACGTAAATGGGCATACGACCAATCAGGCTGATGGTAAAAATCGCGGCAATCAGCGTACCGGGCAGCAGTCGGGCGTGCAGCGGGCTGATTTCACCGGTGACGCCAAGGAGTAACGGCATCGCAAACAGAATCAACGGCAGAGGGACGTCTTTGAGCAGTAGCCACTGCATCAGCAAACTGCCAAAGGCAAACAGGCTGCCGCCAATAATCAGGCGCTTAAAGAAACGTTTGTGCGGTGTATCCAGGCCAGCAATATTGCAGCAGGCGGGAACTAATGAGAACAGCAACCCTTTTTGCAGATCGCCAAACAGCCAGCCGAGCGCGACCGGAAGGCACAACACCAGAGTCTGGCGCAGCGCATAGTTAACTTCGGGGTGATAAATTATTCTTCGCCACATGGGCTCAACACAAGATATTCACGGCATAATGTTGCCATCACGCCGTGAATAATAAGGCTTAGCGGGTGCCGTAAACAACGATGGTTTTGCCGTGTGCGGAGATCAGATTCTGATCTTCCAGCATCTTCAAGATACGGCCCACGGTTTCACGTGAACAACCAACGATTTGGCCAATTTCCTGACGAGTAATTTTAATTTGCATGCCGTCAGGATGCGTCATGGCGTCAGGCTGTTTAGCCAGGTTAAGCAACGTCTGTGCAATGCGTCCGGTGACATCCAGGAACGCGAGATTTCCCACTTTTTCTGACGTCACCTGGAGACGGCGCGCCATCTGTGAAGAAAGACGCATCAGAATATCCGGGTTAACCTGGATGAGCTGACGGAATTTCTTGTAGGAAATTTCTGCTACTTCGCACGCCGTTTTCGCACGTACCCAGGCGCTGCGTTCCTGACCTTCTTCAAACAGGCCAAGCTCACCAATAAAATCGCCTTGATTCAGGTAAGAAAGAATCATCTCCTTGCCTTCTTCATCCTTAATCAGTACCGCGACGGAACCTTTCACGATGTAGTAAAGCGTTTCGGCTTTTTCACCTTGATGAATCAGCGTACTTTTGGATGGATACTTGTGAATATGGCAATGGGACAGGAACCATTCAAGTGTAGGGTCTGTTTGCGGTTTGCCGAGAACCATTCGCTATTATCCTCTATTGTAATCGTGCCCAAAATACAGGGCTCTGTTTCCCTGCCAGGCGATGAAAGCGTTAAGCGTGTTTCCATTCAGGAAATTATTCGGGCTGCATTCGGCGCAGAGCGCATAATTCTTCCCGGCTTCATCTTCGGATGACGAAAAAATATTTTCAGCACTGTTTGTAGCACAGCTTTCGCCGACTGTCTTGTGTTGTCTCGCTTCAGCAATGAGGCTGATTTCTCTGGATTGCTGTTTACCAGGCAAAAGCGTACTCTGGCGCAAAAACAGGGTATTCTGGGGGCGAAATTATGCAGGCAAGAGTCAAATGGGTTGAAGGGTTAACATTCCTCGGCGAATCATCATCCGGCCATCAGGTCTTAATGGATGGTAATTCCGGTGATAAAGCGCCCAGTCCTATGGAAATGGTGCTGATGGCGGCTGGTGGATGCAGCGCAATTGATGTGGTTTCAATTTTGCAAAAAGGCCGCAACGATGTGGCTGATTGCGAAGTAAAACTCGAATCAGAGCGTCGGGAAGAAGCCCCTCGCATCTTTACCCGTATCAACCTGCATTTTATCGTGAGTGGAAAAGCACTTTCAGATAAAGCCGTGGCGCGTGCGGTCGACCTGTCGGCGGAAAAATATTGCTCGGTTGCCATTATGTTAGGCAAAGGGGTCGCGATCACCCACAGCTACGAGGTTATCGAGCTGTGATCTCTCAGAGGCCCGCGCGGCCTCTGATTTTATTCAATGCGTTTGCCTTCCATGAGCCGTTTCACCAACGGCGCCATAATCAACTCCATCGCCAGTCCCATTTTTCCGCCCGGTACCACCAGCGTATTGATATTGGAAATGAACGATCCCTGCAGCATGGCCAGCAGATAAGGGAAATCAATATCTTCCAGACACTGAAAGTGAATGACGACAAAACTCTCATCCAGCGAAGGAATGGTGCGGGCCGCAAACGGGTTGGAGGTATCCACGGTAGGGACGCGCTGAAAGTTGATATGGGTGCGTGAGAATTGTGGCGTTATGAAGTTGATGTAATCTTCCATCGAGCGCACAACTGAATCCATGACGGCCTCACGGGAATGACCGCGTTCACCGGTATCGCGGACCAGCTTCTGAATCCACTCCAGGTTGACAATCGGCACCACGCCGACCAGTAAATCCACCTTTTCAGCGACGTTATGCTGAGCCGTCATCACCCCGCCGTGCAGTCCTTCATAAAAAAGCACGTCCGTATCCGGAGGCAGCGGCTGCCACGGCGTAAAGGTGCCCGGCACCTGATTCCAGGGCACGGCTTCGTCGTAGGTGTGCAGGTATTTCCGTGACTGGCCTTTGCCGTGCTCACCATATTCAATAAAGGTTTGTTCCAGCAGGCCAAAGTCATTCGCTTCCGGGCCAAAATAGCTGATATGGCGACCCAGATCGCGTGCTTTACGAATCGCCATATCCATTTCTGGCCGGGTAAAACGGTGAAAGCTGTCACCTTCCAGCTCGGCCGCGTGCAAATTGAGTTGCTGAAAAATTTTACGGAATGCCAGGCTGGTGGTGGTGGTTCCCGCGCCACTGGAACCCGTTACCGCTATGATCGGATGGCGTGCAGACATAGTAAAACTCCCTGTGAAGTCGGGCGATGAGCATTGTTAGCACGATTTTTCATTCTGTGCATCAGCCGCGAAACTCGCTTTTGCGCATGATGTTTACCGATTCGTGAAGCTCAGACCAGACCAGAACCACCTCACCTTGCTGCAGCTGACGTCGCACATCGGCGACTTTTTCCGTCAGGCTGAGCTCCTGTTCACCGTAGTCGGTGCCTTCTCGCAGGACAAAGGCTTCAATTAAATTTTCGAGGGTTTCGGGGGAAACCTGTTGCCAGGGAATCATCACAGGGTTAGCTATCCAGGTAAGGGGAAATCCACTGTGGCACGCGCTGTTCGAGCCACAACTGAGGCTGACGCAAGGTGCCACCAACAAAGCCAACATGACCGCCATGGCGCGTCAGTTGATAGGTAATAGTGGCAGATAATTGGTCATTCTGCGGGATCACCTCATCACTCATAAACGGGTCGTCTTTCGCATGGATGATCAGCAACGGTTTTGCCACCGAGCGAAGCAGCGGCATAGCGCTGGCGCGGTGATAATAATCCGTGGCATCGGCAAAGCCATGAGCGCGGGCGGTGATCGCGTCATCAAAGTCTCGCAGGCGGCGCAGCGCGCTGAGCTGTTTAAGATCTATCGGTAAAGTGTCAGGCCATGCGTGCAGTTTGCGCTGAGCATTTTTTTTAAGCTGGCTCAGCAGGTAACGCTGATAAACCTGGGAAAATCCACGTTCCAGTCGGGCGCTACAGGGCTCAAGCAGCAGCGGCGCAGAAACAATAACGCCGGCATCAATGACGGCATCATTTCCCTGTTGCCCCAGCAGGCAACCCAGCATGTTCCCGCCCAGCGAAAACCCCACCGCGGCGGTCGGAACGCGGCCCCAGCGCGTCGTCAGCCAGTTCAGGAAAAAGCGTGCATCCTCGGTTTCTCCTGAGTGATAAATCCGGTTCAGACGATTCGGCTCGCCGCTGCAGCCGCGAAAATGCATCACTACGGCCAGCCAGCCACGTTGCTTGCAAACCTGCATCAGGCCGTGGATATAGGGACTGTGGAAACTGCCTTCCAGACCATGAAACAACACTACGCGCGGTTTATGCTGTGCAAACTGCGGATCTTCACTCCAGGCCAGGTCGACAAAATCACCATCGGGTAAATCAAGCCGTTGCCAGTGAGGCGTGACTCTTATCGTGCGGCGGAGGAGGCGCGGCAGCAGGGTTTGCAGATGAGGATTCGCCAGGCCGCGCACAGGGATAAACGCCGCGCCATCCGGGCCCGAAAATTTCATGTTGTAAAGGCTTGTCTGTTCCATATCACACTGTTAGCTTCGATAAGTTTTTACATAATGGAGGGAGAACCCGGTTAAATGGAACTCAGTCTTTTTTTATCACTGTTAGGGTTTCTCTGGGTCGCGGCGATAACACCCGGACCTAATAATATGTTACTCACCGCCTCAGGTGCCAACTTTGGTTTTATTCGCACCATTCCGTTGATGGTTGGCATCATGATTGGTATGCAGCTGATGCTCCTCATGGTGGCGTTTGGCGTAGGGGGATTGATTCTGCTCTATCCCTCATTGCACCTGATTCTGAAAGTGGCCGGTAGCCTCTATTTGCTGTGGCTGGCATGGAAAATCGCCACCGCGGCCTATGAAAAGCTCGAGACCGATGCGGTGCCGGTCGCGCCCATGCCTTTCTGGCAGGGAGGATTGTTGCAGCTGATCAATCCCAAAGCCTGGTTAATGGCCCTGGGGGCGATAGCGAGCTTTAGCCTGGCCGGTGCCGGTTATCATCACTCTGTACTGTTAATCAGCGGGGGGATGTTTATGGTCAATCTGGTGGCGGGCATTATCTGGATGGGCTTTGGCGCCATGATCGGCCGCATTTTACGCAGTCCGCGCGCGTGGAAAATATTTAACCTCAGCATGGGGCTGTTAACGGCGGCGTGCGTACTGCTGATCTGGCACTGATCCTAACTGGACGCACGCTCCAGGCGTTTCCAGGGTAACACTTCCCTGACAACCGGCGCGTGCGGCTGGCGAATTTTCTTCAGGAGCAACTGTACGCTGCGTGCACCCAGCTGATACATCGGTTGCTCTATGGTGGTCAACGGCGGATTCAGGCTACTGGTAAACGGGATACCGTCAAAACCGACCACGGCGAGATCGTCCGGTACGCGCAAGCCAGCTTCCAGCGCCGCATGGACCACGCCAACTGCCAGCACATCGGAAACGGCAAAGACGGCGTCCGGTCGTTCTGGCAGGCGTAACATCTCCTGTAACGCCCGGCTGCCTTCCTCACAGGAAATGCCTTCGGTATACACCACCTCTGCCCAGCCCAAATCCGACTGTTCGATGGCCTGGCGATAGCCCTGCTCACGATACTGGGAATACAGATAACGCAGGTCGCCATTCACCAGCGCGATGCGCTTGCGGCCCCTGGCGGCAAGGTAATGTATGGTGTCACGGGCGGCTTCAAGATGATCAATGGAGACCGAGGAGGCCGCAATCTGTGGATCAAACTCACAGCACTGAATCCAGGGCGAATCGCCGATGATATCAATAAGGCTTTGCAGGCCGGCCGCCGCGTCCATCGTAATGACGCCATCAACCACTTTGCCCGTTAACAGCGTCAGGTAAGCAGCCTCACGTTTAAACTGTGAGGCAGAATTACACAGCAGGATGTGGTAGCCGTGCATTTCTGCTTCCGCTTCAATGCCTTGCACCACCCGGGCGCAAAAGGGATTGGTGATATCTGAAATCAGTACCAGCAACATATGGCTTTGCGAGGTACGCAGTTGACGGGCTAACAGGTTGGGTTGATAGCCGCTTGTGGAAATGGCATCCAGCACTTTCTGACGCGTATCCGCCTTCACACCTGGGTGAGCGTTAAGCACGCGGGATACCGTGGCCTTAGACACGCCAGCTAACAGGGCAACTTTGTCGATCGACATCGAACTCGCAGACCTCACCAGGGAGCAAATAATAGCGCATATCAATAGCACAACCTGCATGTGAGCGCCTGACAAATTTATGGCTTTTTGTCTGAATTTTAATTTGCATATAACGGCAATCTATTGCAGATGATGATCTAAGAATTTCTTTCTATTAGGGATAACTTTTAATTCCTTTGTGAAATTAATCCCGCCAGCAACACTGCCCACATCATAAAAGTGATGGGAAAAAATCATGTTGAAAGGGCGATTAACGATTCTGGCTTCTGTGCTGTCATTGCTGGCCTTTCAGGCCTGCGCGGTCAATGTGACGGTGGCTTATCAAACCTCGGCGGAACCGGCCAAAGTGGCGCAGGCAGATAACACCTTTGCCAAAGAGAGCGGTGCGACGGTTGCGTGGCGCAAATTCGACAGCGGCGCGGGCGTACTGCGGGCACTGGCCTCGGGTGATGTCCAGATCGGCAATATTGGGTCCAGTCCGTTAGCCGTGGCGGCGACGCAACAGCTGCCTGTCGAAGCTTTTTTACTGGCCTCACAGTTAGGGAATTCAGAGGCGCTGGTGGTCAAAAAAAACCTCGCCAGTCCTCAGGACCTGATAGGTAAACGCATCGCCGTCCCGTTCATTTCCACCACGCACTACAGCTTGCTCTCTGCCTTAAAACACTGGGGCATCAAGCCTTCCCAGGTTCAACTGGTGAATCTACAGCCGCCCGCCATTGTGGCAGCCTGGCAACGCGGCGACATTGACGGTGCGTACGTTTGGGCGCCCGCAGTGAATGCGCTGGAAAATGACGGCCACGTCTTAACGGACTCTTCACAGGTTGGCCGCTGGGGATCGCCCACGCTGGATGTCTGGGTCGTGCGCAAAGACTTCGCTCAGCAACATCCTGATATCGTTACCGCCTTTGCCCGCAGCGCCCTTGAGGCGCAGAAAGCCTATCTCGACAATCCCGAGCAGTGGCTTAAACAGCCCGACAATCTGCGCAAACTCGCGCGTTTAAGCGGCGTGCCAGAACAGCAGGTTCCGGCGCTGGTTAAGGGCAATACCTACCTCACCGCCGCGCAACAGGTTACGCAGTTGGAACAGCCTGTTAATCAAGCCATTGTGGATACGGCGCAGTTTTTGAAAGCGCAGGGCAAAGTGCCGCAGGCGGGCAATGATTACAGCAGTTATGTGACCAGCCGTTTTGTTGCGCCCCTGGTTAAACCCTGAGGAGAACAGCATGTTACGTATCGCTCACCTGAACGCGAGTTATGCCGGTCAGCCTGTGTTACAGGACATCACGCTGCAGCTTGATAAAAAAGCGCTGATGGTGGTTCTGGGGCCGTCAGGCTGTGGCAAAACCACCTTACTTAACCTGATTGCCGGGTTTTTACCGGTCGAATCCGGCGCGATTTCCCTGGACGAAAAGCCTGTTCTCGGGCCGGGCGCAGAGCGTGGCGTGGTGTTTCAGAGTGAAGGCCTGCTGCCGTGGCGTAACGTACTGGATAATGTGGCTTTCGGTTTACAGCTCGCCGGCATGGCGCGCCAGCCGCGTGAAGTGATTGCGCGGCGCTTTATCAAAAGCGTTGGGCTGGAAGGCGCGGAAAAACGGCAGATCTGGCAGCTATCCGGCGGTCAGCGTCAGCGCGTTGGTATCGCCCGGGCGCTGGCGGCCGATCCACAGTTATTGCTGCTGGATGAGCCTTTCGGCGCGCTTGACGCGTTCACCCGCGAGCAAATGCAAACGCTGCTATTAACCCTGTGGCGTAACAGCGGTAAGCAGATTCTGCTTATCACCCATGACATTGAAGAAGCCATCTTTTTGGCCAGCGAGCTGGTACTGCTCTCTCCGGCGCCGGGCCGGGTACAGGAAAAACTGACACTTAATTTCGGTCAGCGTTTTGTGGAGGGCGAACCCTGCCGCAGCATCAAATCCGATCCTGATTTTATTGCTCAGCGGGAATATGTACTGAGTCGGGTATTTGAACAACGGGAGGCATTTGTATGAGTGCGCTGCTCAATGACGAGCCGACAAGCGTGCGCCAGCGTCGCCTGCGCTGGCCTTTTTCCACCCCGTTTACGTTGAGCGCGTTAAGCCTGCTCCTGCTGCTGTTCATCTGGTGGAGTGTGACCGCGCTGGGGCTGATTGCACCGCTGTTTTTACCTTCGCCACAGCAGGTGGTGCGAAAGCTGCTGTTGGTTGCCGGTCCACAAGGCTTTATGGACGCCACGCTGTGGCAGCATTTGGCCGCCAGCCTGACACGTATGCTGATTGCCTTAACTGCGGCAGCGGCGATCGGCATCCCGGTGGGGATGGCCATGGGCATCAGCCCGGTGGTGCGTGCGCTGATCGACCCGTTGATTGAGCTATACCGGCCCGTGCCGCCGCTGGCGTATTTGCCCCTGATGGTCATCTGGTTCGGTATTGGTGAGACATCGAAAATATTGTTGATTTTTCTGGCGATATTCGCCCCGGTGGTGCTGTCGACGGTCGCTGGCGTGCGCAATGCGCAGCAGGTGCGTCTGCGCGCGGCGGCATCGCTGGGAGCGAACCGCTGGCAGCAGCTACGTTGGGTCATTTTACCCGGCGCCTTGCCAGAGATACTGACGGGATTACGAATTGGCCTTGGTGTGGGATGGTCAACGCTGGTGGCCGCCGAGCTTATCGCGGCCACCCGGGGTTTAGGTTTTATGGTGCAGTCGGCGGGTGAGTTTCTGGCGACAGATGTGGTGCTGGCGGGGATCGCGGTCATTGCCGTGGTTGCGTTTAGTTTAGAGCTGAGTCTGCGTGCGCTGCAGCGCCGCCTGACGCCCTGGAATGGAGAGCAAAAATGAACGAAAAGTTAGAGATTAAGCCACTCGGGCCTTTTATTGGTGCCCAGGTTGGCAACCTTGATGTATCCCGTCCGCTCAGTGACGCGCAGTTTGAACAGCTCTATCATGCGCTGCTGCGCCACCAGGTCCTGTTCCTGCGTGAGCAGGTTATTACGCCCGAACAGCATCGTGCGCTGGCGATTCGCTTTGGCGATCTTCATATCCACCCGGTTTATCCGCATGCGGAAGGCGTTGAAGAGATCATTGTTCTGGATACGCACCAGGATAATCCGCCAGATAATGATAACTGGCACACCGATGTGACCTTTATTCAAACGCCGCCAGCCGTGGCGTTGCTTGCGTCCAAAGTGCTGCCGGAGTGTGGCGGTGACACGCTGTGGACCAGCGGCATCGCGGCGTATGAGGCGCTGTCTGCGCCTTTTAAAACCTTACTGGCTGAACTGCAGGCTGAACATGACTTTACAAAATCGTTTCCCGAATACAAGCACCGCAACACGCCAGAGGAGCATCAGCGCTGGCAACAGGCCGTCGCGAAAAACCCACCGGTGTACCATCCGGTGATCCGTACGCATCCCGTCAGCGGCAAAAAAGCCCTGTTTGTGAACGAGGGATTTACTACCCGAATCATGGATATCCGTCAGAAAGAGAGCGAGGCGCTATTGGGCTTCTTGTTTGCCCACGTGACGAAACCGGAGTTTCAGGTGCGCTGGCGCTGGCAGCCAAACGATTTGGTCATATGGGACAACCGGGTTACACAGCACTATGCGAATGCGGACTATTATCCAACACGGCGGGTGATGCAACGGGCAACGGTGCTGGGCGATAAACCCTATTGAACCGTACCGGACGCTGAGCCGGTACGGCGGTGTAAATTCAGATGAGATGAAGACGTCCCCGCGCAGCCGCCTGGATCAGGCGGTGAGCATCGTTTCCAGTTGCTCCTGTGCCTCCAGCCAGGCCATCTCCACCTCTTCCAGCGCCGATTTACTCTCGGCCTGCTTCTGTAGCGCGGCAGTGAGATCGGCCTTACGCTGCTGTTCGTAGATGGCGCTGTCCGAGAGTAGTGCTTCGGCGTCGGCGAGCTGGCTTTGCCATTTCGCCATCTGCTTTTCTAATTTCTCAATCTCTTTGCGCAGCGGCTGGGTTTGCGTCCGTAGCTCCGCATCACGGCGCTTCTGATCCTTACGGGCCTGGGCGCTGTTGCCATTGTCCTGCTTAGGTGCCGCGTCCTGCTGCGTCTGCTGTTTTTGCAGATCGCTCAGCCACTGCTGATAATCTTCCAGATCGCCGGGGAACACATCGACGCTGCCATCGTGAACCAGATAGAGATCGTCCGTTGTGGCGCGTAACAGATGGCGATCGTGCGAGACCACCACTAACGCCCCTTCGAAATCGATGAGCGCCTCGGTTAATGCCTGACGCATATCCAGATCCAGATGGTTGGTGGGTTCATCCAGCAACAGCATGTTAGGGCGCTGCCAGACGATGAGCGCCAGCACCAGGCGTGCCTTTTCTCCACCGGAGAACCGTTCGGTGATCTCCGTGACTTTATCGCCCTGAAAGCCAAAGCCGCCAAGGTAATCACGTAGCTGCTGCTCTAACACTTTCGGTGCGATACGGGAAAGATGCTGTAAAGGCGATTCGTCGGCACGCAGGAATTCGAGCTGATGCTGGGCGAAGTAACCCAGCTTAATGCCTTTTGCCAGGCCAATCTCGCCCGCCTTCGCGCTAAGCTCGCCAGCCAACAGCTTGATCAGCGTGGATTTACCGGCACCGTTGCGGCCCAGCAAGCCAATACGTGAGCCGGGCACCAGGTTAAGCTTAATGGCATCAAGAATAATGCGATCGCCATAGCCTGCGGTCACTTTTTCCATTTTCAGCAGCGGATTAGGCAGACTTTCCGGTGCGCGGAAGCTGAAACTAAAGGGATTATCGACGTGCGCAGGCGCAATCAGCTCCATGCGCTCCAGCATCTTAATGCGGCTTTGGGCCTGCTTCGCTTTGGTCGCCTGAGCGCGGAAGCGATCAATATATTTTTGCAGGTGAGCCACTTTTTCCTGCTGGCTCTGATATAACGCCTGCTGCTGTGCCAGTTTGGCTACGCGCTGGCGTTCGAAGGAGCTGTAGTTGCCGGTGTACTCGATCATCGTTTGCTGCTCGATGTGGATAATTTTATCCACCACAGGATCAAGGAAGTCGCGATCGTGCGAGATTAAAATCAGTGTGCCTTCATAGCTTTTCAGCCAGCGCTCCAGCCAGATAACCGCATCCAGATCGAGGTGGTTAGTCGGTTCATCCAGCAACAGCAGGTCTGAACGACACAGCAACGCCTGCGCCAGGTTAAGTCGCATGCGCCAGCCGCCAGAAAAATCACTCACCGGACGCTGAAGCTGTTCCTGACTAAATCCCAGCCCGTGCAACAAGCTTGAGGCACGTGACTGAATCGTCCATGCCTGAATGGTGTCGAGCTTAGCGTGCAACAGGGCGATGGCATTTCCGTCATTGCTGCTGTTCGCCTCTGCCAGTTCCGCTTCAAGCTGGCGGTACTCACGATCGCCATCGATGACATAGTCAAGGGCAGCCTGGCTCAGGGCAGGAGTTTCCTGATTAACCCAGGCGAGTGACCAGTTGCCGGGAAAGGTGAAGGAGCCAGCATCGCTGCTGATCTCGCCTTTCAGCAACGACAGCAGCGTGGATTTTCCACAGCCGTTTTTACCCACCAGCCCGACTTTTTGGCCGGGATTGATGGTAGCGGTCGCGTTATCGAGCAGGACGCGAATACCGCGGCGAATTTGTAGGGCAGAGAAGACAATCATAAGCGCCGTATCGTCAGAATATGTTAATTTACCTGCAACATAATTGGGTTCTTGTTGCGTTGTGCATGGTAGCGGAAATCTGCACCAATGACGACGCTTTGGAGGGAAAGGATGTCGCAGCCACCTAAGATTTTGCTGCTATTTGCTCATCCTGAAGCACAGGATTCGAAAGCAAATCGCATTTTGCTGGAGGCGGCTGAGAAAACAGAACATGTCACCGTTCACGATCTCTATGCTGCCTACCCGGATTTTTTTATCGATGTCTACCACGAGCAGCAACTGCTGCGTGAGCATGATGTGATTATTTTTCAACATCCGCTCTATACCTATAGCTGTCCGGCGCTGTTAAAAGAGTGGCTGGATCGCGTACTGTCGCGGGGGTTTGCCAACGGCGTAGATGGTAATGCGCTGGAAGGAAAATACTGGCGTAGCATTGTGACTACAGGAGAGCCAGAAACGGCGTTCCAGAAGCACGGGCTTAACCGTTATTCCATGAATGACATTTTGCGCCCCTTTGAGCTGACGGCGCAGATGTGCCGTATGCACTGGATGCCGCCGATGATTATCTACTGGGCCCGCCGCCAGCACCCCGATTTACTGAAAAATTATGCCCGCGCATACAGCGACTGGCTGGCAGCACCGCTGCCGAATGGAGGGTTATAAATGGAAGGACAAACGCTGCTGACCGCGGGAGTGATCTATCTGGTCGCGGCGGTACTGATCGTACCGGTAGCGGCGCGCCTCGGTATTGGCGCAGTTTTGGGATATTTGCTGGCCGGTATTGCTATCGGACCCTGGGGACTGGGTTTTATTAGCGACGTTGACGAGATCCTGCACTTTTCCGAGCTGGGCGTCGTGTTCCTGATGTTCATCATCGGGCTGGAACTTAATCCGGCAAAGCTGTGGGCGCTGCGCCGGTCCATTTTTGGTATTGGCGCGGCGCAGGTCATTTTTTCAGCGGCGATTCTGGGCGCATTGCTGTGGCTGACGAAGTTTGACTGGCGAGCCGCGGTCATTGGCGGTATTGGCCTGGCAATGTCATCCACGGCGATGGCGCTCCAGCTGATGCGCGATAAAGGCATGAATCGCAGCGAATCCGGGCAGTTAGGTTTTTCGGTGCTGCTGTTTCAGGACCTGGCGGTGATACCGGCTCTGGCGTTGATTCCACTGTTGGCAGGAAATGACAGCGGCAGCATCGACTGGATGAAAGTGGGCATGAAGGTGCTGGCCTTTGCCGGCATGTTAATTGGGGGCCGCTATTTGCTGCGCCCCATTTTTCGCTATATCGCAGCCTCGGGCGTACGCGAGGTGTTTACCGCGGCGTCATTGCTGTTGGTGCTGGGTTCGGCGCTGTTTATGGATGCGCTGGGCTTATCCATGGCGTTAGGGACGTTTATCGCCGGCATCCTGTTGGCGGAAAGTGAATACCGGCACGAGCTGGAAGTGGCGATCGAGCCGTTTAAAGGCTTACTGCTGGGGCTGTTTTTTATTTCGGTAGGCATGGCGCTGAATCTTGGCGTGCTCTATACCCATATTATCGCGATCTTGCTGGGCGTACTGGTGCTGGTGGCGGTGAAGATCCTGGTTTTGTATGTGCTGGGACGGATTTATGGTTTGCGCAGCTCGGAGCGCCAGCAGTTTGCCGGTGTACTGAGCCAGGGCGGAGAGTTTGCCTTTGTGCTGTTTTCTGCGGCCTCATCGGCCAAACTGTTTTCGGGCGATCAACTGCCGCTCCTGCTGGTTACCGTAACCCTGTCCATGATGACCACGCCACTTCTGATGCAGGTCATCGATCGGCTGTTAGCGCGTCGTTTTAATGAAATTGACGAAGATGCCGAAAAGCCGTTCGTCGAGGACGATCAGCCCCAGGTTATCGTGGTGGGCTTTGGTCGTTTTGGTCAGGTCGTTGGCCGCTTACTGATGGCGAACAATAAACGTATCACGGTACTGGAGCGGGATATCAGCGCAGTGAGCCTGATGCGAAAATATGGCTACAAGGTTTATTATGGTGATGCCACCGAGCTGGAGCTGCTACGTGCAGCGGGTGCGGCCAGTGCGCAATCCATCGTAATTACCTGTAGCAATCCTGAAGATGCCATGACGATTGTGCATCTCTGCCAGCAGCATTTTCCGCATCTGCATATCATGGCGCGGGCTCGCGGCCGCGTAGAAGCCCATGAACTGCTGCAGGCAGGCGTCACGCAGTTCTCGCGTGAAACCTTCTCCAGTGCGCTGGAGCTGGGCCGCAAGACATTGATGTCGCTGGGGATGCATCCGCATCAGGCGCACCGTGCGCAGCAGCACTTCCGTCGGCTGGATATGCGTATGTTGCGGGAACTGGTGCCCGCCCAATCTGACAAGGCACAGATTTCTCGGGTACGTGAAGCTCGGCGTGAACTTGAAGATATTTTTCAGCGCGAAATGCAGCACGAAAGGCGTCAGATCCATGACTGGGACGACGATGAGTAATCAGAAGAGGCAGGTAGAGCATCATGCGTAAACGTTTTATTGCCGGTGCGGTTTGTCCGCACTGCCAGGAAAAAGACACGCTGGCTATGTGGCGCGAAAACAATGTCGATGTCGTTGAGTGTGTGAAGTGCGGCCATCAAATGCGCGAAGCGGATAAACAGGCGCGCGATCAGGTTCGTGGCAATGAGCAAGTGATAGGCATTTTCCATCCAGAGTAGCGAAATGGCCCAGCTTTTTTTAAGCTTAACCACACAGCGGGATTGAATTCCGTTACAATTGACGCCATTAACGCTGTGGTCGCAAGAGAAAAAGACAGCCTCTTGTACTCAGCCCCGAACCTTTCTGGTTGGTGTTATTGCACGCAAGAATAGACCAATGAGACGGGATCTTAGTTCTCAACGGTTAGGAGATATCATGAAAGTAGCAAAAGACCTGGTGGTAAGCCTGGCCTATCAGGTACGTACAGAAGACGGTGTGTTGGTTGACGAGTCACCGGTGAGTGCACCGTTAGACTATCTGCACGGTCATGGTTCCCTGATTTCTGGTCTGGAAAACGCGCTGGAAAACCACGTAGCGGGCGATAAGTTTGACGTGCATATCCCGGCAAACGACGCTTACGGTCAGTACGATGACAACCTGGTACAGCGCGTACCTAAAGACGTCTTTATGGGCGTTGACGAATTACAGGTTGGCATGCGTTTTCTGGCGGAAACCGACCAGGGTCCAGTGCCGGTTGAAATCACCGAAGTTGAAGACGAGCATGTTGTGGTTGACGGTAACCACATGCTGGCGGGTCAGAACCTGAATTTCAATGTTGAGGTGGTTGCGATTCGTGAAGCCACACCGGAAGAGCTGGCTCATGGCCACGTTCACGGTGCTGATGGCCATCACCACGATCACGACCATGACCACGACCACGATCATGACCACGGTCAGGGTGGTTGCGGTACTGGCGGTTGCGGTTGCAGCCACTAAGTTCGACTCTGCATTTCAAGGCCACCTCCGGGTGGCCTTACTTTTTTGCGTCTTTCGGATCGCGCCAGATGTTCGGGGACCCAGGCCTGTATCAGTAATGCGGCGGTGGGGTTTCTTCTGACGGATCGGCAATCATCGATGGCGCGCTGGCTTTAAACTTCTCAAGCAACAGACGCATATGTTCGCGCATCTTACTCATTTCAAGTTCATGCTGGACCACGGTATTGTTCAGTTGATCGATAGTCATCTCCTGAAAAGCCAGTTTGCTTTCAAGCGTTTCAATACGTTGTTCCCACTCTGACTGTTGCATGACCTGTTCTCCTGTTAAGGTGCTACTCAGCGCATAATTCTAAAGGCTGACGTTGCAGAATTGCCCTATTTTTTATGTTTTATTTAGCGTTTAGCTTGAAAAAGGCCCAGATGGCATCATCTCTGGTGAAACTTCCTGACGCAAAAAAGGTCGGAAGTAGACCAGATAATTACGCTGTGGGAGTGTTCGCCACTGCCACGTAAAGTTATAGTGTGGGCCCGCAGTCCGCAATGATTCCCGAGGTGTCAGGCTTCGGTTTTGGAGAAAGGATGAAATCACTGTTCAAAGTCACATTGTTAGCTACCACCATGGCCGTCGCGCTGAATGCTCCGCTGGCAATGGCTGCAGAAACTGCAGCGGCACCGGCAGCAGCCGATGCGCCTCAGACTGCTCCTCAGGCTCCAAAAAATGCAGCCTTCAAAAATGAAGATCAGCAATCTGCGTATGCTTTGGGTGCGTCACTGGGCCGTTATATGGACAACTCTCTGAAAGAACAAGAGAAGCTGGGCATCAAACTGGACAAACAGCAGCTGATTGCCGGTGTTCAGGATGCGTTTGGTGGCAAGAGCAAACTGTCTGACGAAGAGATCGAGCAAACACTGCAGGCGTTTGAAGTGCGTGTGAAAGGCGCGGCTTCAGCCAAGATGGAAAAAGATGCGAAAGAAAATGCCGAGAAAGGTGAAGCTTACAGCGCTAAGTTTGCCAAAGAGAGCGGCGTGAAGAAAACCGACAGCGGTCTGCTGTACAAAGTAGAGAAAGAAGGCACCGGTGATGCGCCGAAAGACAGCGATACCGTGGTCGTAAACTACAAAGGTACGCTGATCGACGGTACGGAGTTCGATAACTCTTACACCCGCGGTGAGCCACTGTCATTCCGTCTTGATGGCGTGATCCCGGGCTGGACCGAAGGCCTGAAGCACGTTAAGAAAGGCGGTAAGATCAAACTGGTTATCCCACCGAATCTTGCCTATGGTAAGAACGGCGTTCCGGGTATTCCAGCGAACTCTACCCTGGTCTTTGATGTTGAACTGCTTGATATCAAACCTGCACCAAAAGCAGATGAAAAAACGCAGGCACCTGCTGCTGACGCGAAGAAATCCCAGTAATCTGTCTGCCGCCACCTTCGGGTGGCGGTTTCTGCGCGTTATGACAAACCTCTGGCATAAGCCCGCGACATTTGCCAGACTATCGCCTGCATAATTATCCCAATATTGAGTCTGCCCGTAAGCCGCTGTGACAGGCTCCAGCCATGTAGGGTGATGTCTTCAATGTCTAATCCATTCAATCCCGGTGAACTGAGCGACTTCGATCTTCTGGAGCAGCATCCGTTCGAGCAAACTGATTACGATATTTTAAAGTCGTATGAGGCTGTCGTAGATGGCCTTGCCATGCTGATCGGCTCGCATTGTGAAATCGTCCTGCACTCACTGGAGGATTTGAACTGTTCGGCTGTGCGTATTGCTAACGGTGAGCACACTGGTCGTAAAGTCGGATCGCCCATTACGGACTTAGCGTTGCGCATGCTGCATGATATGCAGGGCGCAGACAGCAATGTTTCCCGCGCTTACTTTACCCGTGCGAAAAGCGGTGTGTTGATGAAGTCAGTGACAATCGCGATTCGCAATCGTCAGCAGCGGGTTATTGGGCTGTTGTGTATCAACATGAACCTTGATGTACCGTTTTCACAGATTATGTCGACATTTCTGCCGCCTGAAATGCAGCAGGTTGACTCCAACGTTAACTTTGCAAGTTCGGTAGACGACCTGGTCATGCAAACGCTGGAATTTACTATTGAAGAAGTGAGCGCCGATCGCAATGTGTCGAATAATGCCAAGAACCGTCAGATCGTATTAAACCTGTATGAGAAAGGTATTTTCGACATCAAAGATGCCATCAACCAGGTTGCAGACCGCTTAAATATTTCCAAGCACACCGTGTATCTCTACATCCGTCAGTTTAAAAACGGTGACTTCCAGGGGCAGGATCGCTAATGCGTTACGCGCTGTTGGTCACGGGCCCCGCCTATGGCACGCAACAGGCGACCAGCGCTCTGCTGTTTGCCAACGCGTTGCTGGCAGCCGGCCATCAACTGGACAGTGTGTTTTTTTACCGGGAAGGCGTGCTGAATGCGAATCAGCTGACGGCACCGGCCAGTGATGAGTTTGATCTGGTCCGGGCGTGGCAGTCACTGAGCCAGGCACAGGGCGTCGCGCTGAATATCTGTGTCGCAGCAGCATTACGGCGCGGCGTGACCGATCAACAGGAAGCGTCAAGGCTGGCGTTGCCCGGCGCCAATCTGCAACCCGGCTTCACGCTGGCCGGCTTAGGTGCGCTGGCTGAAGCGGCACTGCGGTGCGAACGCATGGTGCAGTTCTGATGAATCGTGTTGCGTTTGTCTTTACTCGTGCGCCGCATGGCACCAGTGCAGGTCGTGAAGGGCTGGATGCTGCCTTGGCGACCGGTGCATTAAGCGATGACATCGGCCTGTTTTTTATTGGTGACGGTGTACTTCAGCTCAACAGTGGGCAACAGCCAGAAAACATTCACAGTCGTCATTATGCCGCGACCTTTGGTGTGCTGGCGCTGTATGATATCGAGCAATGTTACCTGTGTCGGGACGCGTTGCGGGTTCGCGGTTTAGCGGAAAGTGCTCCGCGTATTTTGGATGCTGAGATTTTAGATGCGCCGTTACTGCGTCAAAAACTGGCTGGCTTTGACCGAATCCTGACTTTTTAAGAGCGAGTCATGCTGCATACTTTATTTCATTCGCCGGCTTACAGCGACATTGATACGCTGTCCTTACTGTTGAGCCCGGACGACGACCTGTTATTGTTGCAGGACGGCGTACTGGCAGCGATCCAGGGCAGTAGGGCGCTGGAAAAACTGAGCGCCTGCGGTGTAAAACTCTGGGCGCTGCAAGACGATCTGAGCGCACGCGGGCTGAGTGAGCAAATTTCTCCCATTGTGCAGCCAGTAGACTATACTTTTTTCGTTGCGTTAACGGTAAAACATCGACAACAAATGGCCTGGTAATTCGCTGACCCCCTGGTTATTTCTTGACACCCTTTTGACACAGCCCTAAAATTCTGCCTCCTCGTAATTCTACGAGGTGATTTATTACGTGTTTACGAAGCAAAAAGCTAAATCCCAGGAGCTATTTAATGGCAACAGTTAACCAGCTGGTTCGCAAACCACGCGTCCGCAAAGTTGCAAAGAGCAACGTGCCGGCGCTGGAAGCTTGCCCGCAGAAACGTGGTGTTTGTACTCGTGTGTACACTACCACTCCTAAAAAACCAAACTCAGCACTGCGTAAAGTTTGCCGTGTGCGTTTGACTAACGGTTTTGAAGTTACCTCCTACATCGGCGGTGAAGGTCATAACCTGCAGGAACACTCCGTGATCCTGATCCGTGGCGGTCGTGTTAAAGACTTGCCAGGTGTGCGTTACCACACCGTCCGTGGCGCGCTGGACTGCTCAGGTGTTAAAGACCGTAAGCAGTCACGCTCCAAGTACGGCGTGAAGAAGCCAAAGGCTTAATGGTTCTCCGTTAAGTAAGGCCAAACGTTTTAACTTAAATGTCAAACTAAACTCGTAGAGTTTTGGACAATCCTGAATTAACAACGGAGTATTTCCATGCCACGTCGTCGCGTCATTGGTCAGCGTAAAATTCTGCCGGATCCTAAGTTCGGATCAGAGCTGCTGGCTAAATTTGTAAACATCCTGATGGTAGATGGTAAAAAGTCTACTGCCGAAACTATCGTCTACACCGCGCTTGAGACCCTGGCTCAACGCGCTGGTAAAGATGGCCTGGAAGCGTTCGAGGTTGCTCTCGAGAACGTGCGTCCGACTGTCGAAGTTAAGTCACGTCGCGTTGGTGGGTCTACCTACCAGGTTCCAGTTGAAGTCCGTCCGGTTCGTCGTAATGCCCTGGCAATGCGTTGGATCGTAGAAGCTGCTCGTAAACGCGGTGATAAATCTATGGCTCTCCGCCTGGCGAACGAACTTTCTGATGCTGCAGAAAACAAAGGTACTGCAGTTAAGAAACGTGAAGACGTTCACCGCATGGCAGAAGCCAACAAGGCGTTCGCACACTACCGCTGGTAACAGCTTCGTAGTTGTTATTAACCCAGCGGGCGTCCCAGTGACTCACCTGCTGGGCTTTTTTAACTTAGAACGTCTAAGAATCAGAGGAATCAAATGGCTCGTAAAACACCCATTGAGCGCTACCGTAACATTGGTATCAGTGCCCACATCGACGCCGGTAAGACTACAACTACCGAACGTGTTCTGTTCTACACCGGTGTAAACCACAAAATCGGTGAAGTCCATGACGGCGCAGCAACCATGGACTGGATGGAGCAGGAGCAGGAACGTGGTATTACCATCACGTCTGCTGCGACCACCTGTTTCTGGTCTGGTATGGCTAAGCAGTTTGAACCACACCACGTAAACATCATCGACACCCCGGGACACGTTGACTTCACCATCGAAGTTGAGCGTTCTATGCGTGTGCTTGATGGCGCAGTCATGGTTTACTGTGCGGTTGGTGGTGTTCAGCCACAGTCTGAAACCGTATGGCGCCAGGCGAACAAATATAAAGTTCCACGCATTGCGTTCGTTAACAAAATGGACCGCATGGGTGCTAACTTCCTGAAAGTTGTTGATCAGATGAAAGCGCGCTTGGGTGCAAACCCAGTTCCACTTCAGCTGGCCATCGGCGCAGAAGACGGCTTTACCGGTGTTGTTGACCTGGTGAAAATGAAAGCTATCAACTGGAACGATGCCGATCAGGGCGTTACCTTCGTATACGAAGATATCCCAGCTAATATGCAGGAACTGGCTGAAGAATGGCGTGCGAAGCTTGTTGAAGCTGCAGCTGAAGGTTCTGATGAGCTGATGGAGAAATTCTTCGGCGGTGAAGAACTGACAGAAGAAGAGATCAAAACATCTCTGCGCAAACGCGTTCTGAAGAACGAAATCATCCTGGTTACCTGTGGTTCTGCATTTAAGAACAAAGGTGTTCAGGCGATGCTGGATGCGGTTGTTGAATACCTGCCAGCACCGACTGACGTTACCGCGATTAACGGTATGCTGGACGACGGTAAAGACACGCCGGCTGAGCGTCACTCAGACGACAAAGAGCCGTTTGCTGCACTGGCGTTCAAAATCGCTACCGACCCGTTTGTTGGTAACCTGACCTTCTTCCGCGTTTACTCTGGTGTGGTTAACACTGGTGACACCGTGTTCAACCCGGTTAAGTCAAACCGTGAGCGTCTGGGCCGTATTGTTCAGATGCACGCCAACAAACGTGAAGAGATCAAAGAAGTTCGTGCGGGCGACATCGCAGCAGCGATCGGCTTGAAAGACGTAACCACGGGTGACACGCTGTGTGATCCAGACAACGTCATCATTCTTGAGCGCATGGAATTCCCTGAGCCGGTAATCTCTATCGCCGTTGAGCCGAAAACCAAAGCTGACCAGGAAAAAATGGGTCTGGCTCTGGGTCGTCTGGCGAAGGAAGATCCATCATTCCGCGTATGGACTGATGAAGAAACCAACCAGACCATCATCGCCGGTATGGGTGAGCTGCACCTCGACATCATCGTTGACCGTATGAAGCGTGAATTCAACGTTGAAGCAAACGTGGGTAAACCACAGGTTGCTTATCGTGAAGCGATCCGCTCTAAAGTTACCGGTATTGAAGGTAAGCACGCCAAGCAGTCTGGTGGTCGTGGTCAGTACGGTCATGTTGTTATCGACATGTACCCACTGGAGCCAGGTTCGAACCCGAAAGGTTACGAATTTGTCAACGATATCAAAGGTGGTGTAATTCCTGGCGAATTCATCCCTGCGGTTGATAAAGGTATCCAGGAGCAGTTGAAATCAGGCCCACTGGCCGGTTATCCGGTTGTGGATCTGGGTGTTCGTCTGCACTTCGGTTCTTACCATGACGTTGACTCCTCTGAGCTGGCGTTTAAACTAGCCGCGTCTATTGCCTTTAAAGATGGCTTTAAGAAAGCGCAGCCAGTTCTGCTTGAGCCTATCATGAAGGTTGAAGTCGAGACCCCAGAAGAGAACACCGGTGACGTAATCGGTGACCTTAGCCGTCGTCGTGGTATGCTCAAAGGGCAAGAATCTAACGCTACTGGCGTTCAGATCCACGCTGAAGTCCCGCTGTCTGAAATGTTCGGATATGCAACTCAGCTGCGCTCTCTGACCAAAGGTCGTGCTTCGTACTCCATGGAGTTCCTGAAGTATGACGACGCGCCGAACAACGTTGCGCAGGCCGTTATTGAAGCTCGTAGCAAATAAGCTACGGTTTAAATTTGAACTGATGCCTTCATCCAAAGTGATGAAGGCATAACGTAAGGAATATCGCCATGGCGAAAGAGCAATTTCAACGTAACAAACTGCACGTAAACGTGGGCACCATCGGTCACGTCGACCACGGTAAAACCACCCTGACTGCAGCTATCACTACCGTTCTGGCTAAAACCAACGGTGGCCAGGCGCGTGCGTTCGATCAGATCGACAGCACCCCGGAAGAAAAAGCACGTGGTATCACCATCAACACTGCACACGTTGAGTATGAAACCCCGTCTCGCCACTATGCGCACGTTGACTGCCCAGGCCACGCCGACTATGTGAAAAACATGATCACCGGTGCTGCGCAGATGGACGGCGCGATCCTGGTTGTTGCTGCGACTGACGGCCCAATGCCGCAGACCCGTGAGCACATCCTGCTGGGTCGTCAGGTAGGCGTTCCTTACATCATCGTGTTCCTGAACAAGTGTGACATGGTTGATGACGAAGAGCTGCTGGAACTGGTTGAGATGGAAGTCCGTGACCTGCTGTCACAGTACGACTTCCCGGGCGACGATACTCCAATCGTTCGCGGTTCAGCTCTGAAAGCGCTGGAAGGCAACCCAGAGTGGGAAGAGAAAATCGTTGAGCTGGCTGGTCACCTGGATAACTACATCCCGGACCCGGTACGTGCAATCGATATGCCATTCCTGCTGCCAATCGAAGACGTATTCTCAATCTCTGGTCGTGGTACCGTTGTGACCGGTCGTGTAGAGCGCGGTATCGTTAAAGTCGGCGACGAAGTTGAAATCGTGGGTATCAAAGATACAGCGAAATCAACCTGTACCGGCGTTGAAATGTTCCGCAAACTGCTGGACCAGGGTCAGGCAGGCGAAAACTGTGGTGTTCTGCTGCGCGGTATCAAGCGTGAAGACATCCAGCGTGGTCAGGTACTGGCTAAGCCGGGCTCAATCAAGCCACACACCAAGTTTGAGTCAGAAGTCTACGTTCTGTCTAAAGACGAAGGTGGCCGCCATACTCCGTTCTTCAAGGGCTACCGTCCACAGTTCTACTTCCGTACCACAGACGTGACCGGTTCAGTAGAGCTGCCAGAAGGCGTTGAGATGGTCATGCCGGGCGACAACATCAAAATGGTTGTTACCCTGATTCACCCAATCGCAATGGACGAAGGTCTGCGCTTCGCCATCCGCGAAGGCGGCCGTACCGTTGGCGCGGGCGTTGTTGC
>NZ_NTMH01000018.1 GCF_002307475.1 Pantoea allii
ACTCGTGAGACTTGATATTTTTTACGTCCGGAGACGCTGATATCAATCCTGCGAGTGCCCACACAGATTGTCTGATAAATTGTTAAAGAGCAGTGCCACACTTCTCTGTGGCGCGGGCTGCATATATTACGCTTTCCGCTTTATCAGTCAAGCACTTATTTTTGCTTAACTGACCGGTTCGAATCGTTCTGAACCCTACTTAACCCGGCGCTTCGTATTCCGTTGTGCCGTGTCAGTGGAGGCGCATTATAGGGAGTTCTTTTCGGCTGACAAGGGCTAATTTCAATTAATTTTCCGAGTGCTGTTTTTTTCAGCGAAAAGCCGCTAAAGCGCCAGTTTTTCAAGCAATGGGAAGCCATAACGCTGCAAAACCGGTGATAATTGTACGGCCTCACCATCAAGCTCGGTACAAAACGCCACGTTTTGCTGTGACGAACGGACTTCAGGTGCTTCATTTTCCAGTAACCAGGCCGTACGTCTGGCAATGGCTGCCCCGGAATCAATTAAACGCGTGCCTTCCGGCAGGATGTGCTGCAGCTCATCGCGCAGTAAAGGAAAGTGCGTGCATCCTAATACCACCGTGTCCGGCGGCTCGGCCATGCGTAACCAGGGTTGCACGATGCGCCTGACTTCATCCAGCGACACATCATTACCATGGAGCTTGGCCTCGGCAAGCTCAACCAGTTCGGCTGAACCCAGCATTTCAATCTTGCAGGTGCTGGCAAACTGCGACACCAGTTCATGCGTGTACGAGCGCCGAACCGTCGCGCGGGTTGCAAGCAGCCCCACCACACCATTACGCGTAAGACGTGCTGCAGGTTTAATAGCCGGAACAACACCAACGACCGGGAAGGCAAAGCGTTCACGTAATGCGGGCAAGGTTACGGTGCTGGCGGTATTACAGGCGATGATGACCAGGGAAATGGGATGGCGGCGAGTAATGGCATCAACAATCGCGACCACACGTTCGACAATAAAGGTCTCGGTTTTTTCTCCATAAGGAAAACCGGCATTATCGAACGCATAAAGATAATGCAGGTTCGGCAGTAACTGCCGAACCTCATCATAGACAGAAAGCCCCCCTACGCCGGAGTCAAACACCAGCACAGTAGGACGCAGGTCAGAAGCTGTAGCTTCCGTTGAGGTAATACTCTCTTCCTGGAGTCTGATAGCCATACGCTGTCTCGTAATCTTTATCGAACAGGTTGGCGATTCTACCACGAACGGTCAGATGTGATGTGACCGGATACGATACCGCGAGATCAACTGTGCTGTAACTCGGTAAACGACGTTGCTCGCTTGCGTACTGGCTGGTGTTATTGTCATAACGCTTGCCAAAATACTGGTAAATGACATCAATATCAGCTTCATAAACCGTGATGCCTAACTGATATTTCATCTGTTGGCGAGCACGGCGAGCCAGGACTTCGTCATCGGCATCCCTCCGGGCATCAAGGTAGCCTAAGGTTATTTGATGGTGCAGGAAGCCAGTATCGAAGTCAGCCGTTGCTTCGATACCTTTTAGCGTGACCGCTTTTTGATTGAAATAGCCGCCCTGGAATGTCACCGGATCTGAAGCATAGTCAATCAAGTCCGTGACGCTATTACGATAAGCCGCAACGCGCCAGTTAACCGGTCCGCTTAACCCTTCAAGCGCGGCTTCCCACTGCTTTGACTTCTCTGGCTGGAGATCGGGATTAGCGCTAATGCCAAAATGTTTTTGGCCATACAGCTGACCCAGAGTGGGTGCCTGGAAGCCTGTACCGTAGGAGAGCGAAGCCTTGTAGCCTGGCACAAATTCCCATCCCGCCGCCGTTTGCCAGGTACCATGACGACCATAATCCTGGTTATCGTCTCCCCGTAAAGCGCCTTCAAGGGTAACCGTGCCCAACTGCTGCTGCGTCGTCAGATAAGCGCCGGTGTTATCTTGCTTATAGCTGTCCGTATCTCTGGGTTGACCAGAAAAAAGCTGCCCGACCGAACTCAACGTTTGACGCTGCCAGTCCAGGCCGGCACTTACGGTGCCATAACCTATCGCGAAAGCGTTCCCCCACTGCAGGTTACGCTGCTCCATATCATCCAGCGTATTAGAATCTGCGTAACGTCCGTCAGCGCCGACATAGTTATAAATTTTGTACTTTTGGTCACTGGCCACCAGCTGTGATGAATAATCACCTTTATTGAAGCGCAAGCCGGTATCGAAGGAATGGTTATAAATTTGCTGCTCATCCGTTCCGCCTGGAAAACCGGCATCGTAGTCAACATTCGCAGCGTAACCATAACCCCGAAAGAAGCCGGAAAACAGGTCATTAAACGTGTGCTCAACACCTGCCCAGAAAGCGTTGTTGCGCCAGCCATCACGATCGCGATCAGTCGGCGATGTCGAATCTGGCTGAATATTATAGCCATTTGTCGCCTGGTAAGACCCTGCGACGGTAAGACGAGTTTGATCGGTCACATTCTGGTTTACGCTTCCGCTGTACTCCTGGTATCCCTTCGAACCCATCCCTGCTGAAAGTTCATTATGATTCTCTGGATTTTGGGTAATGACGTTAACCACACCGCCAATGGCATCCGCACCGTATACTGACGATCGTGGCCCACGAATAAATTCCACGCGCTGGATAATGGAGACCGGAATCTGATTGAAGTCTGCCACACCTGTAATACCAGGCTTAGCAAAAGGGACGCCATCAACCAGAATCAATGTCTGGCGGGCTTCGGAGCCGCGCACATACATTGAAGCGCTCTGCCCAATACCACCACTTTGCGCGATATCAACGCCCGGCAGGCGACGAAGGACCTCGACAAGGTTTTTCGCTTGCCACAGTTCAATCTCATCCCGTGTCACCACTGAGGTAGACGCCAGCACCGACGAAACCGGTTGTTGAAAGCGGTTGGCGGTCACGATTTGCGTATCATCACTTCCCTGCGCAACACCGTTTTGCGCCCAGAGGTAAATCGCCGTTGCGCTGAAGGCAAACAGCGAGGCTTTTGTTTTACTCATTTTTATCGCATCCAAAAGAAAAAGGATGCCGCAGGCATACAATCGATAGCACGCGATGACTGTACGAGTGGCGACGTCACACCGGCAGGTCTTCGGGCTGGGAACCATAGCAGGTGATGACTTCCCATCCCGTAGGACAGTGTCTGCAATTGCAATCACCCTGACATTCCTTACCGCTGCGCGTCAGCTCCAGATTCACACTGGATTCCCTATTAACTCAAGGCTGAGGCCGGTGCCAGCAGTCTACGAAGAGCGCATGGGCAAGTCCAGACCTCCACACATCGTATCTTTGTGCCAGCGCACAAGACTGGACATCGGCAGGTGAATGCCTACAATCGCCCGGCAAGTAAGCTCTTAACCAGGATTAAACATGACACCCGAACATCTCCCTGTTGAACAGTATGACGCGCAGCTGGCGGAAAAAGTCAGTCGGTTAGAAACGATGATGACGCCGTACGCTGCGCCCGCCGTGGAGGTGTTTCGTTCACCCGTCAGTCACTACCGCATGCGTGCAGAATTCCGTATCTGGCACGATGGCGATGACCTCTACCACATTATCTTCGATCAGGAGACTAAGCAGCGCATACGCGTCGATCAGTTTCCTGCTGCCAGTGAATTGATCAACCTGGTGATGCCAAAAATGATGGCGGCCATTCGGGATAACCGTCTGCTACGCCACAAGCTGTTTCAGATCGACTATCTGTCCACGATGAGTGATCAAATCGTGATTTCCCTGCTCTACCATCGCAAGCTGGATGATGAGTGGCAGCAGGCCGCCAGCACATTACGCGATCAATTACGGGCTGAAGGTATAGATGTCCAACTGATTGGCCGCGCGACCAAGACCAAAATCTGTCTCGATCGGGATTATGTGGATGAGCGTTTGCCGGTGGCCGGTAAAGAGATGATTTATCGTCAGGTAGAAAACAGCTTTACTCAACCCAACGCCGCCATGAACATTCAAATGCTGGAATGGGCACTGGACGTCACCACGGGTTCTCGTGGGGATTTACTGGAGCTCTACTGTGGGAATGGCAACTTCTCGTTGGCGCTGGCCAGAAATTTTCGTCGCGTCCTGGCAACGGAAATCGCCAAACCTTCTGTGGCTTCCGCACAATATAATATTGCGGCGAACCAGATTGATAACGTCCAGATTATTCGAATGGCGGCCGAAGAGTTTACGCAGGCGATGAACGGGGTGCGCAGCTTCAACCGGCTGGAAGGGATCGACCTGAACAGCTATGACTGCGAGACGATCTTTGTCGATCCGCCGCGCAGTGGGCTGGATGACGAAACCGTTAAGATGGTGCAGGCTTACCCCGCCATCCTCTACATTTCCTGCAATCCGCAAACCCTGTGTGACAATCTGCTGGTGCTGGCGCAAACCCATGATGTGACACGGCTGGCGCTGTTCGACCAGTTCCCGTACACCCATCATATGGAATGCGGCGTGCTGCTGACGCGTAAAGCGTAAAAAAACGGGAACCTGATGGTTCCCGTTTTCGTTATTACCGATTGCGGTTGCGCTTGTAACGCAGGGCAATCCAGAACACCAGCCCGACCATCAGGATGGTCGGGATAAAATTAGAACCGATTTCCGGGTATTCAGCCCTGACCAGCGCGCTATACACCAGAATGCCCAGCAGGAAAAAAGCGGCTGCCAGGCCTGGTACGCCATCCGGCATGCTTTTGTTCAGATAGCGCTGATGCAGGCACCAGGCCGACAGCCCCAGCGCAATCAGTGGGAAAATAGAAAAAGGGACAAAAGCACTAAACAGCACGGAGAACGAGCCGTTCATAGCAAGGCCGGTAATAAAAGCCAGCAACATCGTGCCTTTATCACGGGAGCTTGGGTGGGTCATGTCGGGGTCCTTATTCATAACTCTTCAGGTTTATCCAGGGTTACCGCCAGGCGTTCTTGCTCCCGGCGATACCAGTAATAAGCGCCTTTGGCGATCATACGTAACTGCAGTACCAAACGATCTTCCAGCTTACGTCGCTGTTCAATATCGATGTCCACCGCTTCGGCACCCGCGCTGAAAACGATAGTGACCATCGCTTCAGCCTGCGCTTCGGTAAAACTGCGCGGCATGCGATTTTCGACCTCAAGATAATCAGCCAGTTCAGCAATAAAATGTTGAATTTCACGTGCCACGGCCGCGCGAAAGGCAGCAGAGGTTCCGGAACGCTCACGCAGCAGCAGACGAAACGCGTTAGGGTTATTCTCAATGAACTCCATGAACGTCGCGATGGAGGTTTTAATGATGCTGCCGCCTTTGGCGATACGCTGGCGCGCCTGGCGCATCAGCTGGCGCAACATCAGCCCACTTTCGTCGACCATCGTCAGACCCAGCTCATCAACATCTTTAAAATGCCGATAAAAAGAGGTGGGTGCGATACCGGCTTCACGGGCAACCTCACGTAAACTCAGGCTGGCAAAACTGCGTTCGGCGCTGAGCTGGCTGAAAGCGGCTTCGATGAGTGTACGCCGTGTACGTTCTTTTTGTTGCGCTCTGACGCCCATTCTGTCTGCCTTGTGAGGTTCTGAAACAGCACTATAACAAAATATTCAGCGTACAGTCGGGCAAACTTTGTGACGGCTTGTTAAACACCACTGAAAGGCAAAACGTGATGAAAATCGCTGTTAGAATTTAGAAGTGCGCGGCGAGATGTTAGAATCTCGTTGTAAAAATGTATAAATAATAGGACGTATCGGTATGCAAAAGTCTTACGATTACGATGTCATAGTGATTGGCTCAGGACCGGGCGGCGAAGGTGCGGCGATGGGACTGGTCAAGCAAGGCGCACGCATCGCGGTTATCGAACGCTATCACAACATTGGCGGCGGCTGTACTCACTGGGGAACCATCCCCTCAAAAGCCCTCCGTCACGCCGTTAGCCGCATCATCGAATTCAACCAGAATCCCCTCTACAGCGACCATACCCGACTGCTTCGCTCATCCTTTGCCGATATCCTCAATCACACAGAAAGCGTGATCAGCCAGCAAACGGCGATGCGTCAGGGCTTTTATGAGCGCAACCGCTGTGAACTTTTTCAGGGCGATGCCCACTTTGTTGATGCCAATACTGTTGAGGTGGAACATCACGACGGGACACGCGAAAAACTGACCGCCGAGAAGTTTATTATTGCCTGCGGTTCACGCCCTTATCATCCCCATGACGTCGACTTTACGCATCCACGCATTTACGACTCCGATTCGATTCTCAACCTGCATCATGAACCCGGCCACGTCATTATTTATGGCGCTGGCGTGATTGGCTGCGAATATGCGTCAATTTTCCGTGGGCTCAACGTCAAAGTTGATCTGATTAACACCCGTGACCGGTTGCTGGCGTTTCTTGATCAGGAGATGTCCGATTCGCTGTCTTATCACTTCTGGAACAGCGGTGTGGTGATTCGTCACAACGAAGAGTTTGAGAAGATTGAAGGTGTTGATGACGGTGTGATCATGCACCTTAAATCGGGCAAGAAAGTGAAAGCGGACTGCCTGCTTTACGCGAACGGTCGTACCGGTAATACCGACTCACTGTCGCTGGACAATGTCGGTCTGGAAGCGGACGGACGTGGCCTGCTGAAAGTGAACAGCATGTACCAGACAGCACAGCCGCACATCTATGCAGTGGGCGACGTGATTGGTTATCCAAGCCTGGCGTCAGCCGCTTACGATCAGGGCCGTATTGCCGCGCAGGCGATCATGAAAGGTGAAGCCTCGGCGCATCTGATAGAAGACATCCCGACCGGTATTTATACCATTCCGGAAATCAGCTCTGTAGGTAAAACCGAGCAGCAGTTGACCGCGATGAAAGTCCCCTACGAAGTCGGTCGTGCACAGTTCAAGCATCTGGCGCGTGCGCAAATCGTCGGGATGAATGTGGGCAGCCTGAAGATTCTGTTCCATCGCGACACCAAAGAAATCTTGGGGATTCACTGCTTTGGGGAACGTGCGGCGGAGATCATTCACATCGGCCAGGCGATTATGGAACAAAAAAATGGTGGCAACACAATTGAGTACTTTGTGAATACCACCTTTAACTATCCGACTATGGCCGAAGCCTACCGCGTTGCTGCATTAAACGGCTTAAACCGCCTGTTTTAACGTCGTGTCGAAATAGCCTTGCATGTGCGTTCGGATTGCCTCTGCCAGTTGTTCATAACGACTGCGCAGGGGTGAACCGGGACGGTACACCAGCGCGATAGTACGTTGTGGTACTGGCTTGTAACACGGCAGGTAACAGACACCGTCGCGAATGCGCTGCTGGGGCACGGCTAATGCTGGCAGCAGCGTAATCCCACTTCCCGCCGCGACCATATTGCGCAATGTTTCCAGACTGGTGGCACGGAAATGCGTATCTTCGTCCGCGCCCGCTTCAAAGCAAAAGCCCATCGCCTGATCGCGCAGGCAGTGACCGTCTTCCAGCATCAGTAGTTTTTCGCCGGCCAGATCGGACATCGGTACGCGGTCACGATCACGCCATGGATGATCCTCATAGACCGCCAGCTTCATCGGCTCATCAAACAGCGGAACTTCAATAAAGGCTTCGCTCTCTTTGACCAGCGCCAGAATCGCGCAATCCAGTTTACCGCTGTCGAGTTGAGCCAGCAGCTGCTGCGTTTGCGCTTCATGCAGATACATTTCCAGCTTTGGAAAGGTCTGATGCAGCATAGGAATGATTTGCGGGAGCAAATAAGGACCGGTCGTGGGGATAAGCCCAATATGCAGTGGCCCTGACATCGCTTCACCTTGCTGACTGGCCATCTCTTTCAGCACTTTGACTTCACGCAGAACGGTACGTGCCTGGTCGACCAGCAACAGGCCAGCCTGAGTAAACAGCACTTTGCGGCTGGTGCGTTCCAGCAGCATGACACCTAATTCGTCTTCTAATTTACGGATCTGTCCGCTCAACGTGGGCTGACTGACATGGCAGGCATCCGCAGCACGTCGGAAATGACGATGTTCAGCAAGCGAAACCAGATATTCAAGATCACGGATATTCATTATTACCCTCCATTCCACGATAGCTCGTGGCGATAGATAGAATAGCAACCAACGATTGGCCCTATCAAGAGCGGATGGGAATAATGCCCGCATCAAATTCAGAATCATGGCCACCCAGGGAAATGTATTTCTGAACGTTGAAGGCAGTGCTTATCCCTGTTTTCAACGCGCGTGAAACCTTCTGCAAAACGCAAAAAGACAGAAAGCCTTATCCGGCTTTCATATAACAGGCAGAGGGTGAACGTAACGAATCTGAGCATCGGCCGGGAGCGCCGCTGTTCTGATGATGTGCCTAAAATAAAAGTAGTTTTTGAAGCTAGAGGTTGGCGGGCATTTGATGCCCGCTCTTTTTTTGCCTGCCGTTTACGCTAAACGCGTTTTGGCCTCTGCAATAGCACGGGCAACCTGTTCGGGCGAAACGCCACCCTGCGCATTACGCTTATCCAGACAGGATTTCAGGGCCAGAACAGGATAAACATCGTCTTCAATCGCAGTGCTGAACTGCTTCAACTGCGCCAGCGTCAGTGCTTCCAGTGCTACGCCCTGCTTAATTGCCTCAACGACCGTTTCACCCACAATATGGTGCGCTTCACGGAAAGGCACGCCTTTGGCAACCAGGTAATCAGCCAGTTCGGTTGAGTTGGCATAGCCCTGCTCTGCCGCTTCCTTGCAGCGTGGACGTTTTACCTGCAGGCCATCAAGGACCAGTACCGACATATGCAGGCAGTCCAGCCAGGTATCAAGCGCATCAAAGAGCCCTTCTTTGTCTTCCTGCATGTCTTTGTTGTAGGCAAGCGGCAGACCTTTCAGCGTCATCATCATGCCGGTTAATGCGCCCTGAACACGGCCACACTTGCCTCGGATCAGCTCCAGCGCATCGGGATTTTTCTTCTGTGGCATCAGGGATGAACCTGAGGTGACTTTATCCGCGAGTTCGATAAAGCCAGCTTCGCCCGTGTTGAAGAAAATCATGTCTTCCGCAAAGCGCGACAGATGTACCATACCGATTGACGCATCAGAGAGCAGCTCCAGAACATGGTCGCGATCGGACACCGTATCCAGGCTGTTACGGGTGGCAGAGGCAAAGCCTAACCAACCAGCTAACTGCTCACGGTCAATATCATAAGCGGTTCCGGCCAGCGCGCCACAACCCAGCGGACTGACGTCAAGGCGCTTTAGCGTATCCTGCAAACGGCTTTCATCGCGCGCCAGCATTTCAACATAGGCGAGGCACCAGTGAGCAAAGGTCACCGGCTGCGCACGCTGCAGATGCGTATAGCCCGGCATCACCGCATCCTGGTTCACTTCCGCGGTGGCCACCAGCGCCTGCTGCAGTTCACGCGTAGCGCCCAATAACGCGGCAACCTGCTCTTTACACCACAGTTTCAGGTCAGTCGCCACCTGGTCATTACGACTCCGACCGGTATGCAGTTTTTTGCCTAACGCGCCGACTTTATCGATCAACTGGCCTTCAACCCAGCTGTGAATATCTTCGGCATCGCTTTGCAGAATTTGCTCAGGATTAGCACGTACTTCTTCCAGTAACGCGTTGAGCGCCGCTTCCAACTGCTGCTGCTCATCACGGGTCAGTACGTTGACGGTCACCAGCGCTTTGGACCAGGCCACAGAGCCAATGATGTCCTGCTCAGCCAGGCGATAATCAAAGCGCAGCGAGTCGTTGAACTGTTTGAAACGTTGATCTGCTGCCTGGGTAAAGCGTCCACCCCAAAGTGCCATGTGAATCTCCTTCAAGTCGTTAAACCAGGGGCGGCATAATAGCCGCCCCTGATGTCATACCGAGAGGCGAGGCGATCCTCGCCTGCTTATTACTTCTTCTGCTCGTTCAGTGCGCGGATGCGTGAAGAGAGCGAGAACAGACGGATAAAGCCGCCTGCATGACGATGATCGTACACTTCATCTTCGCCGAAGGTCGCGAACTCTTCAGAATACAGGCTGTTGGCTGAACGTTTCTGGGTCGCGGTAGCCTGGCCTTTGTAGAGTTGCAGTACCACTTCGCCGTTCACCTCTTCTGCCAACGACTCTGCCGCCGCCTGAATAGACTTACGCAGCGGTGCAAACCAGCGACCATCGTAAACCACATACGACATTTCATGGCCCAACTGCTCACGCCATTTAAAGCTGTCACGATCCAGAACCAGCTGTTCAACCGCACGCAGCGCGTTAACCATAATGGTGCCGCCCGGGGTTTCGTAACAGCCGCGTGATTTAATGCCCACCAGACGGTTCTCAACGATATCAATACGGCCCACACCGTGTTTAGCGCCCAGCACGTTCAGTTTTTCCAGGCACTGGAACGGACTCAGTTTCTCGCCGTTCACCGCGACTACGCGGCCTTTTTCAACGGTCACGGTCACGTCTTCTGGCTGATCGGGTGCTTCCAGTGGATCAACGGTCCAGACCCAGCAATCTTTGTTTGGTGCATTAGACGGGCTTTCCAGCACGCCACCTTCGGTAGAAATATGCCAGGCGTTTTCATCACGGCTGTAGATTTTTTCCAGCGAGGCGGTGGTAGGGATATTGCGCTCTTTCAGATAATCCAGCAGCGCTTCACGTGAACGCAGGTTCCACTCACGCCATGGCGCAACGACTTTCAGCTGGGGGGCCAGTGCGGTATAGGTGGTTTCAAAACGGACCTGGTCATTGCCTTTACCGGTCGCACCGTGGCACAGGGCGTCCGCACCCACTTTCAGCGCCAGCTCAACCTGCGCTTTAGCGATGATAGGACGCGCCATTGAGGTGCCCAGCAGGTAAGTTCCTTCATACAGCGCACCGGTCTGCAGCACCGGATAAACATACTCGCTGATAAACTCTTCACGCAGATCAACAACGTGACATTCTGATGCACCCGACTGCAGCGCTTTCTTCTCAACGCCTTCCAGATCGCTACGTTCCTGACCGATATCAGCCACAAACGCGACCACTTCACAGCCGCCATAGTTTTCTTTCAGCCATGGAATAATGGCGGAAGTATCCAGACCACCAGAGTAAGCCAGAACGATTTTTTTGATGTTTTGCGTTTGCATTTCGTAATCCTTGAATCTGAGTCGTTAAGCGAGAATCCGGGTGCCAATGGACACACCGTTGAAAAGGTCAGGCAGTTGCTCGGCATGACGCCAACTGGCGATATCGACCGGGCGGCCCAGTGTGCGCGCAGCATCCAGCGCGGCGTTCACTTTCACAATCATGCCATCGGTAATGATGCCCTGCGCAATCAGTTGCTCTGCTTTGTCAGCGGTCATCTCTTCAATGCGCTGGCCTTTACCGTCAAGAATGCCACTGACATCCGATAACAAGACTAAATCAGCACCCAGCGTAGATGCCAGCGCCGTTGCGGCCTGATCGGCATTGACGTTCATTAACTGGCCGTCATCGGTGATGCCGATTGAGCTGACAACAGGCATATATCCCGCCGCCAGCAGCGTGTTGACCAACGCAGGATTACCCGGTGTGGCATGACCGACATGGCCCAGCGCTTCATCCAGCTGCGTCACATTCACCAGGCCCGCATCACCCAGGCAAAGGCCAACCGCATGAATGCCATATTTTTTTGCCCATGCCAGCAGGGTTTTGTTTGCCGTACCCGCCAGCGCACCGGTAATGATGTCAATCTGGTCGGCAGGCGTCACGCGTAAGCCGTTCTTTTTTTGCACTGGCAGCGCCAGTTTTTTCATCAGTTCATCAACCAGGCAGCCGCCGCCGTGAACGACGATCAGTGGGCGCTGATGCGCTGAGCGATAGGCCAGCAACGCGTCAAATAAACGGGCCAGCGCTTCTTCGCTGTCTAACAGCACGCCGCCCAGCTTGATAATCAATGGATTGGTCATGGTTTACTCGTCCGTTAAATCAGTGACTGCGTTTCAGGGAAACCGAAACGAATATTAAGGCACTGCACCGCCTGGGAGGCCGCCCCTTTGAGCAGGTTATCTTCTGCAGCCACGACAATCAGATGTTCGCCCTGAACGGCAAAACCGATATCGCAGTACGGCAGTCCGACCACTGCCTTCAGTGCCGGCACGCCCTGTTCGTAAACGCGTACCAGCGGCTTATCGTGGTAGGCATTGTGAAAAGCTTCAGCCACATCATCACGGCTTACACCAGCCTTCAAACGGCAGGTGACCGTCGCCAGAATCCCACGCGGGAAATTGCCCAAATGCGGCGTAAAAATCACCGGTGTGCCCAGGTGCGCCACAATTTCAGGATAATGACGATGATTAAAAATACCGTAAGGTTGCAGGCTGACTTCGCAGAAGCTGGTGCCGATGTTGGCTTTACGTCCCGCACCACTCACGCCGCTGGTGGCGTTAATCACTGGCCACTGCGCGTCATTCAGCAAACCCGCATCTAACACGGGCTTCAGCGCCAGCTGGGAGGCGGTTGGGTAGCAGCCCGGCACGGCCACCAGCTGGGCTTCTTTGATTTTTTCCTGCTGAAACTCTGCAAGGCCGTAAACGGCTTTATCCAGCCAGTCACCATGCTGGTGAGTGAAGCCATAAAACTGCGTGTAAAAGTCGCCATCGTTGACGCGAAACGCGCCTGACAGATCGAACACCACACAGCCAGCTTTGAGAAATTCAGGGGCCAGATCGTGACTGACTTCGTGGGCGGTCGCCAGAAACACCACATCCACTTTGTCTGCCCATTCGGCGGCATTGCTCAACGGCTGCAGTGGCAAATCCACCACGCCTTTCAGCTGTGGATGAAGATCAGACAGGCGCTTACCCGCATCGGGACTTTGCGCAGACACCGCCAAAGCGGTTATGTTGATATGTGGATGGCGATTAAGGAAGGTGGCAAGCTCTACGCCAGCATAACCACTGGCACCAACGATCAGCGTATTCAACATCAGGCTGTATACCTTTATTACAGTCACACGTTCCGGGTCGCGGCCTTGCCCCGTTGCCCACGATGTCGTTTGCAGCGATTTAAGGTTCACATGCACACGACGTTAATGTATTTTTATTCACTATTAATGCATGAATATTGATACATCCTAACTCAAGGACCGTCAACAGTGAAGACAAAATTACCGCCTTTTATCGAACTATACCGCCAGTTGATCGCAACGCCGTCAATCAGCGCAACCGATGCCGCGCTCGATCAGAGCAATGAAACTTTAATCAATTTACTGGCGGGCTGGTTCCGCGACCTGGGTTTTACTGTGGACGTGCAGCCCGTACCGGGAACGCGTCATAAATTTAATATGCTGGCCCGTACGGGAAGCGGTGCGGGCGGCCTGCTGCTTGCCGGACATACCGATACGGTTCCGTTTGATGATGGTCGCTGGACCCGCGATCCTTTTACCCTGACCGAGCACGACAATAAGCTGTACGGTCTGGGCACCGCCGATATGAAAGGCTTCTTTGCGTTTATTCTGGACACACTCCGTGATGTGGATGTGACAACACTGAGTAAGCCGCTCTATATTTTAGCGACCGCAGATGAAGAAACGACGATGGCAGGCGCAAAATACTTTGCAGAATCCACACAGCTTCGTCCCGACTGCGCCATCATTGGCGAGCCGACCTCACTGAAACCGGTACGGGCGCACAAAGGCCACATTTCTAATGCGATTCGTATTCAGGGGCAATCAGGCCATTCGAGCGATCCCGGACGCGGCGTCAATGCCATTGAGCTGATGCATGAGTCGATCACCGAACTTATGCAGTTGCGTAATACGCTCAAATCACGTTATCACCACGATGGCTTTGCGATCCCCTACCCAACCATGAACTTTGGTCATATTCACGGCGGCGATGCGGCAAACCGTATTTGTGCCTGCTGCGAGTTGCATATGGATATCCGACCGCTACCGGGACTGACCCTGAGCGATCTCGACGGCCTGTTAAATGAGGCACTGGCTCCCGTTAGCGAACGCTGGCCGGGACGGATTACCATTGAAGAGCTGCATCCACCGATCCCCGGCTACGAGTGCCCTGCTGACCATAAACTGGTCAAGGTCGTCGAAACACTGCTGGGTATCCAGACGGAAGTGGTCAATTACTGCACCGAAGCGCCTTTTATTCAGCAACTCTGTCCGACGCTGGTGCTGGGCCCGGGTTCGATCAATCAGGCCCATCAGCCAGATGAATTTATCGATACCGCATTTATTAAGCCAACACGCGCACTGATAAGCCAGGTTGTGCAGCATTTCTGTCACTAATTGTCATCAATCGGGGCATTTCACTGAATTAACAGCAAAATGCCCCGCCATTCTGCGGGATTTAATAATAAGAATAACTTATCCCACTTCTCCCCCATCAAATTCCATGAATTTCCGGCAGTTAGCTGCACGTTTCCTTCACTTTAAGTCAATTGACGAACGGAAGATTACGTGGCTAGATAAAAGACGAAGTTATACCCGCAGGGCAATCATCCCACTTTATTCAGCTTGCGACAGGCAGCAACTGAAGAACCTCGGTCAGAGCCGAGAGGACAACGTTGCTGGCTTTTGTGCTGCCTGAAAAGGCCGGGTATAGAGGTTTATCAAGACGATAAGGGTGTCAGGGTCACATGAACGAACAATATTCCGCAATGCGAAGTAATGTCAGTATGCTCGGCAAACTGCTCGGGGATACGATCAAGGATGCGCTGGGAGAGAATATCCTGGACCAGGTGGAAACCATCCGTAAGCTCTCTAAATCATCCCGTGCAGGCAATGACACTCATCGTAAGGAGTTGCTGAACACACTGCAAAACCTGTCAAACGACGAGTTATTGCCCGTGGCACGTGCATTCAGTCAGTTCCTTAACCTCACTAACGTGGCGGAGCAGTATCAAACCATTTCCCGCAGCGGCGACGGCGCAAACCATCCCGAACTGTTGAAAAAGACCTTTGAAACGCTCAAACAAAACAATCTCAGTGAAAGTGCCATTCACGCCGCGATTGAATCACTGTCACTGGAGTTGGTGCTGACCGCCCATCCCACCGAAATCACCCGTCGTACGCTGATTCATAAACTGGGTGAGGTAAACAGCTGTCTTGAACAACTCGACCACAGCGATATTTCTGATTACGAACGTAACCAGATTATGCGCCGCCTGCGCCAGTTGGTTGCTCAGGCCTGGCATACGGATGAGATCCGTAAATATCGCCCAACGCCCGTGGATGAAGCCAAATGGGGCTTTGCCGTGGTTGAAAACAGCCTGTGGGAAGGCGTACCTGCATTTTTGCGTGAGCTGAATGAGCAGGTCGAAGAGACATTTGGCATCAAGCTGCCGGTGGATTTCGTGCCAGTGCAGTTCACCTCCTGGATGGGCGGTGACCGTGACGGCAACCCAAATGTTACCGCATCCATTACCCGCCATGTGATGCAGCTCAGCCGCTGGAAAGCCACTGACCTGTTCCTGCGTGACATTGGTGTCTTAATTTCAGAACTGTCGATGTCTGAATGCAGTCAGGAAGTGGCCGATCTCAGTGGCGATCCTGAAGCACTGGAACCATATCGGGTGATTTTAAAGCGTCTGCGTAGCCAGTTGATGACCACACAGGCTTACCTGGAACGTCGCCTCAAAGGTGAACGTTTACCGCGCCCTGCTGACTTACTGGTTTCTAACGCTCAGCTTTGGGAGCCACTGTACGCGATCTATCAGTCCCTGCAGCAGTGTGGCATGAGCATCATTGCCAACGGTCAGCTGCTGGATACGCTGCGCCGGGTGAAATGCTTTGGTGTTCCGCTGGTCCGTATGGACGTTCGTCAGGAAAGCACCCGTCATACCGAAGCGATTGCGGAAATTACCCGCTATCTGGGGCTGGGAGATTATGAAAGCTGGTCAGAAGCCGACAAGCAGGCATTTCTTATCCGTGAGCTGAACTCTAAACGCCCGTTGCTGCCGCGTAGCTGGGAACCCAGTGATGAAACTCGCGAAGTGCTGGAAACCTGCAAAGTCGTCGCCGAAGCACCGCAGGGTTCTATCGCTGCCTATGTGATTTCGATGGCCAAAACGCCGTCAGACGTGCTGGCAGTGCATCTGTTACTGAAAGAAGCCGGCATTCCTTTTGCTATGCCGGTCGCCCCGCTGTTCGAAACGCTTGATGACCTGAATAATGCCAATGACGTGATGAGCAAGCTGCTTAACATTGACTGGTATCGCGGTTTTATCCAGGGCAAACAGATGGTCATGATTGGCTATTCAGACTCAGCAAAAGATGCCGGGGTGATGGCCGCCAGTTGGGCGCAATACCAGGCGCAGGACGCGCTGATTAAAACCTGTGAGAAAGCCGGGGTTTCCCTGACGCTGTTCCACGGACGTGGCGGCACTATTGGTCGCGGTGGCGCGCCGGCACATGCTGCGCTGCTGTCTCAACCGCCAGGCAGCCTGAAAGGCGGCCTGCGCGTTACCGAGCAGGGCGAAATGATTCGCTTTAAGTACGGCCTGCCGGAAGTGACCATCGCCAGCCTGTCGCTCTATACCGGTGCGATACTGGAAGCTAACCTGATGCCACCACCGGAACCTAAACCGGAGTGGCGTAGCATTATGAATCAGCTTTCCGCCGATTCCTGTGCCATGTACCGGGGCTATGTGCGCGAAAATCCCGACTTCGTGCCCTACTTCCGTTCAGCGACGCCAGAGCAGGAACTGGGCAAGCTGCCACTGGGTTCACGCCCGGCCAAACGCCGCCCTACCGGCGGTGTGGAATCTCTGCGCGCCATCCCGTGGATCTTCGCCTGGACACAAAACCGTCTGATGCTCCCGGCATGGCTGGGTGCGGGTGCTGCACTGCAGCAGGCAATGCTGGCAGGTCATCAGGATCAGCTGGAAGCGATGTGCCGCGACTGGCCGTTTTTCTCCACCCGTCTCGGTATGCTGGAAATGGTGTTCTCCAAAGCCGACCTGTGGCTGGCGGAATATTACGACCAGCGCCTGGTGGATAAATCGCTGTGGCCGCTGGGTAAACAGCTACGTGAACAGTTAGATGCGGATATTAAAGCGGTACTCACCATCGCTAACGATTCCCACCTGATGGCGGATCAGCCGTGGATTGCCGAATCCATTGCCCTGCGCAACGTGTATACCGATCCCCTCAACGTGCTGCAGGCTGAGCTGTTACACCGTTCACGTGCGCAGGAAGCGCGCGGCGATGAGCCCGATGCCCGCGTCGAGCAGGCGTTAATGGTGACCATTGCCGGCGTCGCGGCGGGTATGCGTAATACGGGTTAAGCACAATAGGCAGGGCGGTGAACTCAGTACTCGGACCGCCCTGTGTAATTAATATTTTTAGATTATGGGGGATCATTCTTATAAGAGGTTGAGCCTTCTTCACGCTGTCTCTTAACGCTCTTCCAGGCCCATTTTGGAATTTGTGGAGCGTCCCTATTAATATCATTAAGACGTTTTCTGTAGCTTTGAACCGCTGCTACAGCTTTTTCACAATTTGATATATCTGGAAAATCAGTATCCCAGTTTTTACAATCTCGCCACAGCGCATGAAGATTTTCCGCAGCACGTCTGTGTTTTAACGCAAGTTCATTGAAATTCAGAAAGGTACTTAAACCACTAAGCGTAGAAACTATCAGGCTTAAAAGTATCGCGCCATTTGCTAGTAATCGCTGAGCAGATTCACTACCAGTCAACATATCTTTTGCTTCTGAGGAAAGAAGCCAAGTTAGAAAAACAGACAGAATAGTGGCAGGTAATCCAATGTATAATTTATGTCGTCTTTCATATTTTGCAGCAGCACGCCAATGTGCAAGTTTTGACGTCTCCGTGTCCTCACGGTGCCTTTCCATTTCATTCGCTACTTTATTGTAATGGCTTTGATCAAATAACATTAATTATTCCGTAATGCTTATTTTTAATATTTCTACCACTGCATTTTCAATTTTAGCCTTTAGGTTCAATACCTTTCTGCTTCAATGCTGTACGAGCCAGGTTTTTTAACCAGTTTGCAAGACTCACTCCCTGCTCAGCAGCTTCCGCATCCAGTTGCTCACGCAAAGACGGATCTATCCGCATTTTAAAATGCGGTGACTTACCACCACCTTTCGGTTTTTTATCACGAGCGATGGTTGACATGGGGCCCCATATTAAGTAATTTTGATATGCCATAGGGGGGCACATTAACACAGCCTCCCTGAAACAGACAACGCCCCGATAGTGCGGGAACACTGCCGAGGCGTCTAACCACAAACGTTAACTGATAAGGAGTAACGCTATGGCTAATAGCGATAGTAGCACAACCGCTAATATAGAAAACTCAGGTTTTCAGCCAGTTGTTGAAACTGAGATCGCGATGCTGTTGAAAAGTCCACATAGTGCTTTTCTTGACCTTTTTCAGACGCTGGGTGTCTGCCAACGCTATACCAAAGCGCTTATGGGAAACCATGATATCGTCAAACGAATGGCGTTATGCGGTCGCCTTCTCACAGGGCTAGAATTACTTAAATACCTATTAAAACAACCTTTACCTGAACATTTGATCAAGAGATTGACTGTTAAACAAGGCCCTCTTGCCAATAATAATCAACCTCTCTGCTCAGATTCAGAATCGTTATGTGAATACTGTGAGGCATTGGTAATAACTATACTAAACCAGCAAACCTCAGAGGATCGCCAGCAGCAGCTGATTGTTTTACTTTTCGAACTGGTTAACTTATTAACAGAGGATTTAAAAACACCTCGATTTACCCGCTCTTATACTGGGCTTGTTATGATAAACGGTGAGGCAGTACCTGGCACGCATTAATATTCGGCTCGAAATATCTTCCAAGAATGTTTCTCTGCTCTTTATCTACAATCTAAAACCGACGCCTCAGCGTCGGTTTCTAGGGTCTAATAAAGTTGACTCCTAAATTCAAAATACGTTTGAATTTATGCCGCCAGTGTAGGACGTACACCTAACGTATGACATATGGCATAGCTCATTTCTGCCCGGTTCAGAGTATAGAAATGGAAATCTTTTACGCCTTCGCGTGACAGAATTTTCACCATGTCCATGGCGATATTCGCCCCCACCATTTTGCGCGTTTCAGGATCGTCATCCAGCCCTGCAAACATTGCATTCATCCAGCCCGGCACACGCACGTTAGTCATGGTGGCGAAGCGCTGCAATTGTTTGAAGTTAGAGACGGGCAGAATGCCCGGCACGATCTCAACATCAATACCAGTGGAAACGCAGCGGTCACGGAAACGCAGGTAGCTTTCAACATCAAAAAAGAACTGGGTGATGGCACGGTTAGCGCCAGCATCGATTTTGCGTTTCAGGTTGATCAGGTCGGCCTGTGCACTCTTCGCTTCCGGATGGACTTCCGGGTAGGCTGCAACGGATATATCAAACTCCCCCACGTCTTTGAGCAGAGACACCAGATCGGAGCCATACATGTCCGGCTTGCCGCTGCCCGGAGGCAGATCACCACGCAGCGCAACAATATGGCGAATGCCGTTGTTCCAGTAATCCTGAGCAATACCACGTAGCTCATCCCGGCTGGCATCAACACAGGTCAGATGCGGTGCCGCTTCCAGGCCGGTACGATCTTTAATGCCTTTGATAATGCTGTGCGTGCGGTCGCGCTCACCCGAGTTCGCACCATAGGTCACTGAGACAAATTTGGGTTTCAGGCTGCTCAGGCGATGGATGGAGTTCCACAGCGTTTCTTCCATTTCGCTGGTACGTGGCGGAAAAAATTCAAAAGAGACATTAATCCGACCATTTAGCTCTGCCAGGCTCTGATTGAGTGCCTCGCGCTGATTGGCATGAAAGAAACTCATCCTGCTACCTCCGACCACATCGGTTAACTATTCACCCGAACACATCTATACGTTTAGACGTCCAGACATTCAAAATGAACGATTCCCGTATTAGCGTCAACATATAAATCATCACTGCAGGTGACAAATCTTCACGCAACGTGAAAAGGCTTCATGTAGGAGGATTCATTGCAGGACAGGCGCCGAAGCGCCTGAAGAAAAGTGGGGTCAGAGCAGGTGTGCGAGGCGATTAATATCAGACTGGATAGCGCCGGCAGTGACATCACGGCCCGCACCAGGCCCGCGAATCACCAACGGGTTATCGCGGTACCAGCGGCTGTCGATGGCAAACACATTATCGCAGGGCAGTAATGCGGCCAGCGGATGCTCCAGGCGCACCGCTTCGACGCCCACGCGTGCTTTGCCGTTGGCATCAAACCGCGCCACGTAACGCAGAACCAGCCCCATTTCCTGCGCGGCTTCAAACCGTTGCAGCATCTGTTCGTTCAGCTCATCCGCATTCTCGAAAAAGTGATCGACTGATTCACCTTCGCAATTCTGTGGGACCAGCGATTCGACGCGCACCTGATCCGGCTCGATGTTATAGCCGGCCTCACGGGCCAGAATAACCAGTTTACGCATCACGTCCTGACCCGACAGATCGACGCGCGGGTCCGGCTCTGTTAATCCCTGCTGCCACGCCTGATCCACCAGCTCGGTGAACGGTACCGTGCCATCAAACTGTAAAAACAGCCAGGACAGGGTGCCGGAGAAAATGCCGCTAATCGACAGAATGGTGTCGCCGCTTTCACGTAAATCGCGCACCGTATGGTTTATCGGCAGCCCGGCTCCCACGGTGGCGTTATACAACCAGTGACGACCGGTTTTTTCAAAGGCATCCCGAATCTCACGCCAGGTTTGCGTATCCGATGCGCCCGCCACCTTATTCGCGCTGATCACATGAAACCCATGGCTGGCAAAATCCAGGTACTGCAGAGCCAGCGGCTGACTGGCCGTCACATCCAGCACCACCAGGTCATCATACGGATGGGCACGCATCCACAGAAACAGCGATTCTTCATCGCGCGCTTCGGCTTCATCGTCAAAGAAGGCCAGTGCACGGCTGGCATCCAGACCGTCATAGCTCAGCAGGCTGCGTTGACTGTCCACGACACCTGCCAGCACAAACTCAAAACCGGTGCGTGCCGACAACGTTTCCTGCTCACGGGCAAACAACTCCAGCCAGCGTGAACCGATATTGCCCTTGCCGAACAGCATCAGGCCAATGCGTTTTTCCGCACGAAACAGCGAGCTGTGCAGCCCCTGAATGAGATGCTGAGTGGGGCCAACGCGCAGCACCGCAAGCACGCTGATGTGCTCCGGCGACTGGCTGATGAATTCCACTGGCTGATCTTTCAACTGCTGCCAGAAACGGTGCGTGTGCAACGGATTGCGGGTAACGCCAGCTCCGACCAGGGCGACCAACGCTAAACCCTCGCGTAACTGCAAATGTCCGGGCAAGCCTGCATCCTGCAACAGGGCAAAGGCACTGTTTACCACTTCAGAGGTGTAGCAAAGTTGCAGCAATTGACGGTCAGGATGGATACCCATCGCCAGCGGCCGCATCTGCGCGCGCGTCAGGAGTTGATCGATCTCTTTTTTGAAGAGAGCAAAATCGTGCTGCCCGGGAAGCTGGATCTCAACCAGGCACACATCGTCGTGACTGGTGACAATGCGGGCACCCGTGCCGGACGCAAGGACGCGCTCGATGCGGGTTGAGCCTTGCTCAGGCTGATAGCTACAGCGCAGTTGCAAATCAATATCACTGCCCGAAACCGGTTGTAAGGTGCGGGTGTGCAGCACTGGCGCGGCAAGGCGCGCCAGCTCACTGGCCTCATCCAGACGCAGCAGCGGCAGCAGACAGGCATCAGAGACTTTGCGTGGATCGGCGCTGTAAACGCCCGCCACATCACTCCAGATAGTGACGCGTCCCACGCCCGCCAGCGCGCCAATCTGAGTGGCTGAATAGTCAGACCCGTTGCGCCCCAGCAGGACCGTTTCACCGGCATCGTTGCCGCTGATAAAACCGGTCACCACGATGCGTTTATGCGGATGCTGGGCCAGCAGCGTTTGTAACAAGGGCCAGGATTTACCTTCGTCCACCTGAGGCTGCGCGGCACGTTCCGCCCGCAGAAAATCGCGCGCGTCCAGCCAGCAGGCATGGAGATCCTGCTGGTTCAGCACCGCTGACATTAAACGTGCCGACCAGATTTCACCATGCCCAACCACTTCCGCATAAACCGCTTCTGTGATGTCACCATCCAGTAGCGCGGCCAGTTTTTCGAGATCGCGAATAAAGGCGGTAATTAACGGCTCGGCTATTTCAGCAGGCAACAGTGCACTGATTAGCTCACTCTGATAGCGACGTAATGTCTGCTGCACCTGATGTGCGGACAGGCGGTCACTTTGGCTCAGTTTCAGCCAGCTAATCAGCTGATTGGTCGTCGACCCTGCGGCCGATACCACCATCATATCGCCAGGCTGGCTGTAATCCGCCATGATGCTGGCAACACGCTGATAGCAGCGTGCATCTGCAAGGCTGCTGCCACCAAACTTGTGGAGCTGTCTGTTGTTTGGCGTTCCTGCGCCTGCTGAAATCGTCATGATCAATCCTCGGCTGCGATCCGGAATGCATTATCCAAATCGGCAATTAAATCGTCGTGGTCTTCAATACCTACTGAAATACGGAGCAAGGTTTCAGAGATACCTGCTGCGGCACGGGCCTCTGCAGACATGCCTGCATGCGTCATGGTCGCAGTATGTGAAATTAAGCTCTCAACGCCACCCAGCGATTCCGCCAGCGTAAACAACTCAAGTGCTTTAAGAAAACGGCGCAAGCGGGCTTCGTCACCCTTCAGCTCAAAGCTGAGCATGGCACCGAATCCGCGCTGCTGACGCGCAGCGAATTCATGGCCCGCGTTTTCCGGCAGTGACGGATGATACAACTTTTTCACCAGTGGCTGTTGCTTGAGATAATCAACAATGGCTAACGCATTACGCTGCGCGGCTGCCATACGCGGCCCCAGGGTACGCATTCCGCGCAACAGCAGATAGCTGTCAAAGGCGGAACCGGTGACGCCAATGTTATTTGCCCACCAGGCTAAATCGGTCGCCACCTGCGGATCTTTGGCAATCACGGCACCGGCCACCACATCGGAATGACCATTTAAGTATTTAGTGCAGGAGTGAATCACCAGATCGGCACCCAGTGCCAGCGGATTTTGCAGGGCCGGGCTCATAAAGGTGTTATCCACGACGCTGACGGCACCCGCAGCCTGCGCAGCTTCGCAAATCGAGGCAATATCAACGACGCGTAACAAAGGATTGCTGGGACTTTCAATCAGCACCAGTTTAGGTTTCTCGTCCAGCGCCGCCTGCAGTGCGGCTTTATCGCCTTGATCGACAAATTTCACCCGGTAGGCACCGCGTTTGCTCAGACTGTCGAACAGACGATAGCTGCCACCATAGCAATCGTGTGGCGCAACCAGCAGATCGCCTGGCTTCAGGAACACCGTGGTGACCAGATGAATGGCCGACATGCCGGTATTGGTGAGTACCGCCCCCGCTCCGCCTTCCAGTTCTGCCAGCGCGCGTTGCACCACATCGCGCGTTGGGTTACCGCGCCGGGAATAATCATGGGCACGGGGTTCATTGAAGTCATGAAAGTTATAGGTGCTGGAAAGGTGGATGGGCGGGACAACGCAGCCGTATTGCTCGTCGTCATTCAAACCGCTGCGCACTGCGATGGTTGCCTGTTTACGCGTCATAGGGCTAACTGTTCCTGAAGTGTGAAATAATCTGACGACAGGATATCACCTTGCTTTTAGACGTCAATACATCTGGACATCCAAATGTCTTTGCGTATAGATTGAGCATCGTCGCAATAACCGCTAAAATTATGCGCCCATACCTGGCGTTCAACCACATTTGTCGCAGAAGTTGAACGAAGAAACCCGCCAGAGAAGGGGTCAGGTAGAAGAAAATCAGGCATAATCGGCTGATTTCGTAACTTTTAACATTTATTGATTAAGGTATCCCATGGCTGAATGGAACGGCGAATATATCAGCCCGTACGCTGAGCACGGCAAAAAGAGCGAACAGGTTAAAAAAATTACGGTGTCAATTCCGTTAAGCGTGCTGAAAATTCTGACTGACGAACGCACACGTCGTCAGGTCAATAACCTGCGTCACGCAACGAACAGTGAACTCCTGTGCGAAGCCTTCTTGCATGCTTTTACCGGGCAACCGTTACCCAATGATGTCGATCTTCGTAAAGAACGTAACGACGAGATACCGGAAGCTGCGAAAAAAATCATGCGCGACATGGGCATCGACCCGGATACCTGGGAATACTGATTTTCAGACATAAAAAAACCCAGCCTGAGCTGGGTTTTTCTTGCCGCCGAACAGATGTTCGAATGCCGTTTCTTATTTTTTGGTGCCTGGCACGCTGAAACGCTTGTTGAAGCGGTCAACGCGGCCACCAGTGGCAACTTCACGCTGCTTACCGGTGTAGAACGGGTGGCACTTACCACAAACGTCCAGGTTCAGTTCGTGAGTCAGCGTAGAGCGAGTGTGAATCACGTTGCCGCAAGTACAGTTGATGGTAACTGCTTCGTATTTTGGGTGAATACCTTGTTTCATGGGAAACCTCATATAAGGCCGTGTCGCTCTCCGCGCCAGGATTTGAACCTGCGCAGCACCACACGCGATTGAACATTAATGGTGTACTCCGGCAAGGTCTTTCTTACCGAAGGCGGCATATTATACAGGCTAATGTTTGATGCTGCAAATGTCACCTGAGATACACCCCGCGCGTGCCAGCGTGTACACTAACCGCCCTGCTAGATGAACCGGAAAGAGATTGCTATGCCCGTTGTTCAGGTTGCCCTGCCCGTTCCCCTTCCACGCCTGTTTGACTATCTGCCTCCTGACGGCGTGCAGCCAGTCATCGGTGGTCGGGTGATCGTGCCTTTTGGCAACCGAAAAATGACCGGCATTGTGGTCGCGTTACCTGACAAAAGCGACCTGCCGGCAGCACAGCTCAAGCAGGTCATTGCCGTACTGGACAGCGAATCGCTATTTCCGCCCTCACTGTGGCGGATTCTTCACTGGGCCGCGAACTACTATCATTCGCCTCTCGGCGAGGTACTGAGCCATGCCATACCGGTGCTGCTGAGACAAGGTAAACCCGCTCAGGATAATCCTTTATGGCGCTGGGAAATTACCGAACAGGGCCGCGCTACCGCGCCGGAAAGCCTTAAGCGGGCGCCTAAACAACAGCAAGGGCTTGCAACGCTCAGACAGCAGCCGCTTTATCGCCACGAAGTGAGTGAGCATGACCTTACCGATGCTGCCATGCAGGCACTGCGCGCCAAAGGATTGTGTGAACTGCATGAGCATCAGCCACAGATGCATGACTGGCGCAGCAGCTTTGCCGTTAAAGGTGAACGTCTTCGGCTGAACACCGATCAGGCGACGGCGGTCGGCGCGATGCGGAGTGAAGATGAACATTATGCTGCCTGGCTGCTGGCAGGGATTACCGGTTCAGGTAAGACCGAAGTGTATCTCAGCGTACTGGAAAACGTGCTGGCCAGAGGCAAGCAGGCGTTGGTGCTGGTACCGGAGATTGGGTTGACGCCACAAACGATTGCCCGTTTCCGCGAGCGTTTTGATGCCCCGGTGGATGTGCTGCATTCCGCCCTGAATGACAGCGAGCGCCTTTCTGTATGGTTGCGGGCGCGCAGGGGCGAAAATGCCATCATCATTGGCACACGTTCAGCCCTGTTTACACCGATGGCACGTCCGGGCGTGATCATTATTGATGAAGAGCACGACAGCTCTTACAAACAGCAGGAAGGCTGGCGCTATCAGGCACGCGATCTGGCCGTGTTCCGCGCCCATGAAGAAAATATTCCTATTATCATGGGGTCCGCCACACCGGCGCTGGAAACGCTGCATAACGTTCGTAACGGGAAATACCGTCAGCTTGACCTGATGAAACGCGCCGGTAATGCCAAACCCGCTCTGCAGCAGCTTATCGATTTGAAAGGCGCACAACTGGTCGGCGGCCTCGCGCCTGCCTTGATCGCTAAAATGCGTCAGCACCTGAAAGCAGATAACCAGGTCTTGCTGTTTCTTAACCGCCGTGGTTTTTCACCAGCGCTGCTCTGCCACGATTGCGGCTGGATTGCTGAGTGCCAACGCTGCGATCGCTATTACACCCTGCATCAGCATCATCGCCAACTGCGCTGCCACCATTGCGACAGCCAGCGGCCGTTGCCCAATCAGTGCCCACAATGTGGTTCCACCCATTTACTCCCCGTGGGCGTCGGGACAGAACAGCTTGAGCAACAATTGGGGACGTTATTCCCCGGCGTGCCGGTTTCGCGTATCGATCGTGATACCACCAGCCGTAAAGGCGCGCTCGAACAGCATCTGGCCGATGTGCATCGCGGCGGCGCGCGTATTCTCGTGGGGACGCAGATGCTGGCAAAAGGGCATCATTTTCCTGATGTCACCCTGGTGTCGCTGCTGGACGTGGATGGTGCACTGTTTTCCGCTGACTTCCGGGCCGCGGAACGCTTCGCTCAGCTCTATACTCAGGTTGCCGGCCGCGCAGGGCGAGCCGGTAAGCAGGGCGAGGTCTTGCTGCAAACTCACCATCCTGAGCACCCGCTTCTGCAAACCCTGCTTCACAAGGGTTACTTCGCTTTCGCACAACAAACCCTGCTGGAACGTCAGTCGGTGTTTTTACCACCGTGGACGCATCATGCCCTGTTCCGTGCAGAAGATTTAGATAATCATCAGGCTGCAGAATTTCTGCAACAGCTACGCAATATGCTGGAATCCAGCCCGCTTAAGGACGCGTCAATGTGGTTCATGGGGCCGCTGCCTGCGCTGCAACCTAAGCGAAGTGGCCGCTGGCGTTGGCAGTTACTGGTACAACATCCGTCCCGGAAACGCCTGCAACAGCTGTTGAGCAGTTCGTTACCGCTGATAAGTACGTTACCTGCATCGCGCAAGGTAAAGTGGACGCTGGATGTTGATCCGACCGAAAGCTGAGTCCGGTGAGGTTGTGAGAGGGATCGAAATACGTCGCATAAGTCACAATTTTTATGCAAATTAAGTAACGGCCCTGCCGCCCAATCGATAACAATAGTGCCAGGCTTGTTTTCACATCAGACGATACGAACGTTGAATGCGCGATTACGCATCAGGAGCATGTGTTGGATCAGAATCAACCGTCGGCCGCCGCCACGATGAAAGACGTCGCAGAAAAAGCCGGCGTCTCGACCGCCACCGTGTCGCGTGCGCTAATGAATCCGGAAAAAGTCTCTTCGGCGACGCGTCAGAAAGTCGAACAGGCCGTCGCTGCCGTCGGTTACACCGCTCAGAGTGTAACCCGCAATGCCCGACGCAACGACACACAAACTATTCTGCTGATCGTCCCCAACATCTGCGATCCCTTTTTTAGTGAAATTATTCGGGGCGTCGAGATAGCCGCGTCGAAGGCCGGCTATCTGGTGCTTATCGGCGACTGTGCTCATCAAAAACCGCAGGAATGGACGTTTTTAAACCTGATGCTGACTCGTCAGATCGATGGCATTGTGCTGCTCGGCGCGCAGTTACCTTTCGATGTAAGTCCTGATGAACAGCGCAATCTCCCACCGATGGTGATGGCGATTGAATTTGCGCCCGAAATGTCATTGCCAACAGTCAATATCGACAACCTGACGGCCTCGTTTGTAGCAGTCAATCATCTGCTACAGCTTGGTCATAAACGTATTGCCTGCCTGACCGGCCCGGAAGACGTTGCGCTCTGTCAGTATCGCCTGCAGGGCTATGTACAGGCGTTACGCCGTAGTGGGATCAGCGTGGAACCGACTTATATCGTCCGAGGCGACTTCACCTTTGAATCGGGTGTTGCCGCCATGAATCAGCTGCTGGCTTTACCGCAACCGCCGCGCGCCCTGTTTTGTCATAGCGATATCATGGCCATCGGCGCTATCAGTCAGGCAAAACGCATGGGCCTGCGCGTGCCCGAAGACCTGTCGGTAGTGGGTTTTGATGATATTGAACTGTCGCGCTACTGCGAGCCACCGCTCACCACGGTGAAACAACCGTGTTTTGAAATTGGTCGTGAAGCCGTACGGCTGTTACTGAATGAATTACAGGGTCATGGCGTTCACAATGGTTCGACATTGCTGGATGCTGAACTGGTGGTCCGTGATAGCACAACATTGGCAAAAAAGGATGAGTGATAAGTAAAATGTTCCGCTATTTTCAGGGGATTCTTAAGGCTATCATTGCTGGTCAAAGTTCCAGCCCTTAAGTAACATGGCGGGCTCCTTGCCGGGCGTGCAGTAACAACGGATTCGCCTACGTGGCATCATATTTTCAAGGGTATCAGGACGAGAGTGGCACAAAAAGATTATGTAGGCCGCGGGCGTTCAACAGGGACGCGTCGCAAAAAAAGCCCCAGCCGTGGCAAAAAAACAAAAAGCGGTTCAGGCACCTCTAAAATAATGATTGTACTGGCGGTTGCTGTATTAGTGACCTTTGCCGGTGGTTTATGGTTCCTGGCGCATCATAAAAAAGAAGATGTGCCGGTTATTACGGATCATAAAGCCAACGGGAATGGCTTACCGCCAAAGCCTGAAGAGCGCTGGAAGTACATAAAAGAGCTGGAAAACCGCCAGGTCACTGTACCGACGCCAAGTGAACCGACCTCCGGTGGCGAAGTGCAGTCACATACACAGCTCACCGATGAGCAACGCCAGCTGCTTGAACAAATGCAGGCGGATATGCGCCAGCAACCCACCCAACTGAATGAAGTGCCGTGGAACGAGCAGACGCCTGCACAACGTCAGCAAACGCTGCAACTCCAGCGACAACAGCAACTTCAACAGCAGCAACTGCAGTCGCAGCAGCGTCAGCAGCAGATACAACAACAGCAGCAGCAACGCCAGCAGCAGGTACAACAACAGCAACAACAACGCCAGCAACAGGTACAGCAGCATCAGCAGCCGTTGCAGGAACAGCATACTCAGCGTCAGCAACAGCCCACGCAGAACGTGCAACAGACACAACCTGCTCCTGTCACGCGTGAACCTGCCGCTCAGCCTAAAACGCAGGAAACCGCGAAAGCGAAACCGGCCGAAAAAGCCGCTACGCAGCGCTGGATGGTGCAGTGTGGCTCTTTCAAGGGAACAGAACAGGCGGAATCGGTGCGCGCTGCGCTGGCGTTTGAAGGTTTTGAAAGCCGTCTGACGTCCGGCGGCGGATGGAATCGTGTCGTGGTAGGGCCCTTCAAAGACCGCGCCAGTGCAGACAGCACGCTAAAACGTCTGCGCGCTTCAGGACATTCCGGCTGCATTCCGCTCGCCGTTGGGGGTTGAAACCCGTCAAACCTACCCCATATCTGTCTGCATGATCCTCCGCGCCTTGGGCGCGGAGCTTTTTTCCGACAGTAAAAGGGGTCTGCCCGTGACAACAATAGTAAGTGTTCGACGCAACGGCCAGGTAGTGATTGGCGGTGATGGCCAGGCTACGCTCGGTAATACCGTAATGAAAGGCAACGTCAAAAAAGTGCGTCGTCTTTACAACGATAAAGTGATTGCCGGCTTTGCTGGCGGCACCGCAGATGCCTTTACCCTGTTTGAACTCTTCGAACGCAAACTTGAAATGCATCAGGGCCATTTGGTGAAAGCAGCCGTTGAGCTGGCCAAAGACTGGCGCACCGACAGAATGTTGCGCCGTCTGGAAGCCCTGCTGGCAGTGGCGGATGAATCGGCATCACTGATTATCAGTGGTAACGGTGACGTCATTCAGCCTGAAAACGACCTTATTGCTATCGGTTCTGGCGGCCCCTTCGCCCAGGCAGCTGCGCGTGCGCTGTTAGAAAACTCTGACTTAGGCGCACGCGACATCGTTGAGAAATCGCTGAATATCGCTGGCGATATTTGCATCTACACCAACCACAACGTTAATTTTGAAGAATTAACGTCCAAGTCGTAAGGATCTAAACATGTCTGAGATGACTCCACGCGAAATCGTCAGCGAGCTGAACCGCTTTATTATTGGCCAGGACAGCGCCAAGCGCGCCGTGGCTATTGCCCTGCGTAACCGCTGGCGCCGTATGCAGCTGGACGAAGAGCTGCGTCACGAAGTGACACCCAAAAATATTCTGATGATCGGCCCGACCGGTGTCGGTAAAACCGAAATCGCCCGTCGTCTGGCGAAGCTGGCCAACGCGCCGTTTATCAAGGTTGAGGCCACGAAATTCACTGAAGTGGGTTACGTGGGTAAAGAAGTTGATTCCATTATTCGTGACCTGACTGACTCCGCCATCAAAATGGTGCGCAGCCAGGCTATCGAAAAGAACAAATACCGTGCAGAAGAAATGGCGGAAGAACGCATCCTTGATGTGCTGATTCCACCGGCTAAAAACAACTGGGGACAAGCCGAACAAGCCAGCGAGCCCTCTTCTGCTCGTCAGGCTTTCCGTAAAAAACTGCGTGAAGGCCAACTCGACGACAAAGAAATCGAGATCGACTTAGCCGCAACCGGCCCTGGCGTTGAAATCATGGCACCGCCGGGAATGGAAGAAATGACCAGCCAGTTGCAGTCGATGTTCCAGAATCTGGGCGGTCAGAAACAGAAGCCGCGTAAGCTGAAAATCAAAGAAGCCTTGAAGCTGCTGATTGAAGAAGAAGCCGCCAAGCTGGTGAACCCGGAAGAGCTGAAACAGGATGCTATCGACGCGGTTGAACAGCACGGCATCGTCTTCATTGATGAGATAGACAAGATCTGTAAGCGCGGCGGACAAAACGCGGGCGGCCCGGATGTATCTCGTGAAGGTGTACAGCGCGATCTTTTGCCACTAGTGGAAGGCTGTACCGTATCGACCAAGCACGGCATGGTCAAAACTGACCATATCCTGTTTATCGCGTCCGGTGCGTTCCAGGTTGCCAGCCCGTCAGATTTGATTCCTGAGCTGCAAGGCCGTTTACCGATCCGTGTTGAACTCCAGGCGTTGACGGTTAATGATTTCGAACGCATCCTGACCGAACCTAATGCCTCGGTCACGGTACAGTACAAAGCACTGATGAATACCGAAGGCGTGAGTATCCATTTCACGGATGACGGTATTCGCCGTATCGCCGAAGCGGCATGGCAGGTAAACGAAACCACCGAAAACATCGGTGCACGTCGTTTACATACCGTGCTGGAACGCTTGATGGAAGACGTCTCCTATGACGCCAGCGATCGTAGCGGCGAATCCGTCACCATCGACGCAGAGTACGTCGGCAAGCATCTGGATGAACTGGTGGCAGATGAAGATTTGAGCCGCTTTATTCTGTAACGCTCGCCTGTCCATGTGTTATATCAAGGCCCAGCCCGTTTGGTTGGGCTTTTTTCTGCATGCGCTTGATGCAATACAGGTCTTTTAAAGCTGATGATTTTGCCAACAATTGACATAAAGCGATATACTTAGCGCTCCTGTGGCAAACAGACGAAACCCTTATGAAATACGATACTTCTGAACTCTGCGACATCTACCACGAAGACGTGAATGTTGTTGAACCGCTTTTTTCAAATTTCGGTGGGCGGACCTCATTCGGCGGTCAGATAACCACAGTGAAATGTTTTGAAGACAACGGTCTGCTTTACGATCTGTTGGAAGAAAACGGTCGGGGCCGCGTGTTGCTGATTGATGGCGGTGGTTCGGTACGCCGCGCCTTAGTGGACGCACAACTTGCCCGGCTGGCGACGCAAAACGAGTGGGAAGGCATCGTGGTTTACGGTTCAGTGCGTCAGGTGGACGAGCTGGAAGAGCTGGAGATTGGCATTCAGGCTATCGCCGCTATTCCGGCAGGCGCCGCAGGTGAAGGCATTGGCGAAAGCGATGTGCGCGTCAATTTTGGTGGCGTCACCTTCTTCTCAGGCGACCATCTCTATGCTGACAATACCGGTATGATTTTATCGGAAGATCCGCTCGACATAGAATAATGTCGGCAAACGAAAACGGGTGCTTAGCACCCGTTTTTCGCATTAGTTGAGGCTTATACCTCTTCCATTTTTCCCAACAGCGCACGCAGGCGTTCTTGCCAGACATGCTGCTCCTCTTTCAGATGCTGATTTTCGCGCACCAGTGCTTCATGGTTGCCAGCAGCATTCTGCGCGTCGTTACGCAGGTTGTTGTTCTGCTCTTTCAGCTCTTCAATTTCCATCTGCAGCAAGGTGATAGTATCAATCGCCTGCTGTACTTTTGCTTCCAGTTTCTCAAACACTTCAAATGACATCTTTCTGACCTCTCCTAAAATCCTGCAAGGCGTTGATGATGCCAGCTTTCGCACAAAAGGCGTTTACCAGCAACGTTGTCCCGATTGTATGTAGCCTCATCACGCAAGTCCAGCAACGCGGGCCTGCAGACCGCCGTCAGTAACATTTTTCAGCCTATCCCTAAAATGTTCCTTTTCCGTGCGTTTGCTTAGCGAAGCCGGAATAACGCTGCTGAAAACGGCCTGAATGGCGCTTAAGGAAAACCAAAACACGCGAAAACGCGCATTTTTTTGACAGACCACACAAAAATCGATTTCGCTATTTCTCGTTTATGCTCGTTAACGATAAATTAACATCAGCCCTACATTAAAGATGGGCGGCTCAAGGAATGAGAACAAAAACTGATAAAATTTAACCTCGCTTCAGGAACAACTATCATGAGTCAGACTACAACCACACTCAAAGGTCAGTGTATTGCCGAATTTCTGGGTACCGGTTTGATCCTGTTTTTTGGCGCGGGTTGCGTTGCCGCGCTTAAGCTGGCTGGTGCCACGTTTGGCCAATGGGAAATCTGTATCATCTGGGGGCTGGCCGTTTCTATGGC
>NZ_NTMH01000019.1 GCF_002307475.1 Pantoea allii
CCCCGCCGTTACTGTCGCACTCTGCCTTTTCGCGAATTTCGAAGGTCGTAAGGTATTGCCTTATATCCTGTCTCAGGTTGCGGGTGCCTTCTGTGGCGCGGCGCTGGTTTACGGACTTTACTACAGCTTGTTTATCAATTTCGAACAAAGTCATAACATGGTACGAGGTTCAGTTGAAAGCCTGAGCCTGGCGGGCATTTTTTCTACCTACCCTAATCCACAGATTGGCGTAGGTCAGGCCTTCCTGGTAGAGATGGTGATCACTGCTGTCTTGATGTCCGTGATTATGGCCCTGACCGATGATGGCAATGGCGTACCGCGTGGCCCGATGGCACCGCTGTTGATTGGCCTTCTGGTTGCCGTTATTGGCGGCTCTATGGGTCCCCTGACCGGCTTTGCCCTTAACCCGGCACGTGACTTCGGTCCGAAAGTATTTGAGTGGCTGGCTGGCTGGGGCACCATTGCCTTCACTGGCGGTCATCAGATTCCTTATTTCCTTGTGCCAATTTTTGGCCCACTGGTCGGTGCTTGCCTGGGTGCCTTTGGTTATCGCGCCCTGATTGGCCGCCATTTACCGGGTGCGGTGATCGTCACACCAACCAGTGACAAACCGATTGCGTCCGCGCATGAACGTAAAGCGTAAGTTCCACTTTTTATCATCAGGAATGAATTTATGACTACCACCGATAAAAAATACATCGTCGCTCTCGATCAGGGCACTACCAGTTCACGTGCTGTTGTGCTGGATCATGACGCGAACATTGTGGCGGTATCGCAACGCGAATTTACCCAAATCTATCCGAAAGCGGGCTGGGTAGAGCACGACCCAATGGATATCTGGGCATCACAGAGTTCTACACTGGTTGAAGTCCTTGCCCATGCAGATATTCGTTCTGATGAAATTGCGGCCATTGGTATTACGAACCAACGTGAAACCGCCATTGTCTGGGATAAAGAAACCGGTAAGCCGGTCTACAACGCCATCGTCTGGCAGGACCCGCGTACTGCTGACTACTGTAATAAGCTGAAGAAAGAAGGTCTGGAAGAGTATATTCAGAAAACCACCGGTCTGGTGATTAACCCTTACTTCTCCGGCACCAAAGTTAAGTGGATTCTGGATAACGTTGAAGGCGCGCGTGATCGTGCAAAACGTGGCGAGCTGCTGTTTGGTACAGTTGACACCTGGCTGGTGTGGAAGATGACCCAGGGCCGCGTCCATATCACCGATTACACCAACGCCTCACGTACCATGCTGTTCAACATCCATAAGCTTGAGTGGGATGAGCGCATGCTGGAGATCCTTGATATTCCGCGTGAGATGCTGCCAGAAGTGAAATCCTCGTCTGAGGTTTACGGGCAGACGAACATCGGTGGTAAAGGCGGTACGCGCATTCCTATCGCGGGTATTGCAGGCGACCAACAGGCGGCGCTTTACGGCCAGTTGTGTGTCCAGCCGGGTATGGCGAAAAACACCTACGGCACCGGCTGCTTTATGCTGATGAATACCGGTACCGAAGCGGTTACCTCAACGCATGGCCTGCTGACGACTATCGCCTGCGGTCCGCGTGGCGAAGTCAACTACGCACTGGAAGGCGCGGTCTTTATCGGTGGCGCGTCCATTCAGTGGCTTCGCGATGAGATGAAGCTGATCAGCGATTCCGCTGACTCTGAATACTTTGCAATGAAAGTGAAAGATTCTAACGGTGTGTATATGGTTCCCGCCTTCACCGGCCTGGGCGCACCTTACTGGGACCCCTATGCACGTGGCGCGCTGTTCGGCCTGACTCGTGGTGCCAATGCTAACCACATCATCCGTGCAACGCTGGAGTCCATTGCTTACCAAACGCGTGACGTCCTGGAAGCCATGCAGAATGATGCCAACACGCGCCTGCAGGCACTGCGTGTGGACGGTGGTGCGGTTGCCAACAACTTCCTGATGCAGTTCCAGTCAGACATTCTTGGTACACGCGTTGAGCGCCCTGAAGTGCGTGAAGTGACTGCACTGGGTGCCGCGTATCTGGCGGGTCTGGCCGTGGGCTTCTGGCAGGATCTGGAAGAAGTCCGCGCCAAAGCCGTTATTGAGCGCGAATTCCGTCCAACACTGGAAACCACAGAGCGTAACTTCCGTTATGCTGGCTGGAAGAAAGCGGTTGCTCGCGCGCAAGCGTGGGAAGAACAAGAGTAATACGCACTACGCCCGCGACGTCCACCGTCGCGGGTCTTTTCCCCGCCTCCTCCCTCCGCTAAACTGCCAGCCTGTTTTTTGTCAGGTACATGCGATGAAACGAGAACTTGCCATTGAATTTTCCCGCGTAACCGAAGCTGCTGCACTGGCTGGTTATAAATGGTTAGGGCGCGGCGACAAGAATGAAGCCGACGGTGCAGCCGTCCACGCCATGCGCCATGTTTTAAATACCATCCAGATCGACGGCCAGATTGTGATTGGCGAAGGGGAAATTGATGAAGCCCCGATGCTCTACATCGGCGAAAAAGTCGGTACCGGCCAGGGCGATGCGGTGGATATTGCCGTTGATCCTATTGAAGGCACCCGTATGACGGCCATGGGACAGGCGAATGCGCTTGCCGTTATGGCTGTCGGGGACAGAGGCAGTTTTCTTCATGCGCCTGACATGTATATGGAGAAGCTTATCGTCGGCCCGGCGGCGCGCGGTCATATCAATCTGGATCTGCCGCTTGAGATCAACCTGCGCAATATTGCCATCGCCATGAATAAGCCGTTGTCACAGCTCACCGTGTCCATTCTGGCAAAGCCGCGCCATGACGCCGTTATCCAACAGCTTAAGCAGCTGGGCGTACGGATATTCGCTTTCCCGGATGGGGACGTGGCGGCCTCCATTCTTACCTGTATGCCCGACAGTGAAGTTGACGTGATGTACGGCATTGGCGGTGCGCCTGAAGGCGTGGTGTCCGCTGCGGTGATTCGTGCGCTGGATGGGGATATGCAGGGCAGATTACTGGCCCGGCATGATGTAAAAGGTGACAGCGAAGAAAACCGGCGGATTGGGGAATATGAGCTGAAGCGTTGTGCCGGCATGGGGATTGAAGCCGGCAAGGTGCTGCCACTCCAGGCGATGGCGCGTAACGATAACGTGATCTTTGCCGCCACCGGCATTACCAGCGGCGACCTGCTGAAAGGCATAACCCGTCAGGGCAATATGGCCACCAGCGAAACCCTGTTAATTCGCGGCAAATCGCGCACGATTCGCCGCATCCAGTCAGTGCATTATCTTGACCGCAAAGATCCCGCACTGCACCCCTTTATCCTGTAACCGCATGATTTTCGCCGGCTGGCTGCCGTGAAAGTGGGAGCCAGCATAGCAACATCACCAGGGCAGTAATAAACATCAGCATGCCAAGGCTGAACTGATCGCGCTGTGGCATGAGCGCCGACAGCGAAGCCACCAGCCCGGAGCCCAGGTTCTGCAGACCACCAATCAATGCGCCCGCGCTTCCTGCCAGCCAGGCATAAGGTTCCATTGCGCCGGATGTCGCCAGGGGAAACAACATACCCGCACCAAAGAAGAACAGCGATGCCGGTACCAAGAGCGTCCAGATAGTCATGATGCCAAACCAGGCCGGTACCCACATGAGCACCGCCGCCAGCAGGCAACTGTTTACCCCAAACCACATCAGGCTGTGCCAGGAACGCTGCTCGCGCCCGGCGAACCAGGCGCCAAAGAAGGCGGCCGGGATAGGCAAGATAAACAAAATACTCACGGTGAAACTGTTCAGGCCAAGCACGCCACCGAGAAGTACGCCACAGCTGGCCTCAAATACGGCAATGCCCGACAGCGCGCCAACCAACAGCAGCAGATAGCGAACGAAATTCGCATCGCGTAACAACCGGATATAGCGCGTAAAGAACGGGGTGACTTCGGTAGTGACGGGGCGCGTTTCCGGTAGCCAGCGCGCCATAGCGATCGTCACGATCAGACACAGCACCAGCAGAAAAGCGAAACAGGCATGCCAGCCAAACAGCTGCGTTAACAGCGCGCCAATAACAGGTGCGACTAAGGGGCTGGCGAGCACGCCCATGTTGAGCCAGCTGTTCGCCTGACGTAAGGCATGACCGTTATAGAGGTCGCGCGGCATAGTACGCGCCATTACGCCAGCCACGCCGGTGCCCGCGCCCTGAATCGCACTGCCGAGCACCAACATATCCAGCGACGAGGCCATCATGGCGGTGATCGAGCCGATCATAAAGATCGCCATTCCTGCCAGGATCACCGGGCGACGTCCAACGCTGTCAGACAGCGGTCCGTAGATCAGCTGCGATCCGCCATAGGTGATTAAATACGCCGCCATCACATGCTGCATCATGCCATTACGCACCTGCAGCGCATCCGCCATCGCCGCCATGGCGGGCACATAGATGGTCTGCGCCATTTGCCCTACTGCAACCAGCGCAATGAGCATGACCAGCAACGGGCGATTTTCTATTTTTTTCATCATGATTGAACAAAAGGTCTGTATGAACATGAACGTTTAAGCAGCACAAATAACGGCTGAAACGGGTTGTGGCAGGAAAATATCAGGATTTCATGACAAAGCGAGTCATTAATGAAAAGTGAGTGTTCAATTCACGTCAATAATGGCTACCAGGTTGTAAACTTAACAATACAGTTTGTCGATTAGAGCCTTTGCAGCCTGACAGACTGGTAATCTGCAAGTGCAGTAGAGAAGATGCTTATTCGCCTGACGATTCAACGCTGAAGGAGTAACCATGGCCGAGTGGATCAATGCTCAAGTAAAGGAAGTGAAAAACTGGACCGACGCGCTGTTTAGCCTGCGGATTAAGGCACCCATTGCTCCGTTTAGCGCTGGCCAGTATGCAAAGCTGGCGCTGGAGATCGAGGGCGAACGCGTGCAACGTGCCTACTCTTACGTCAATGCACCGAATGACGACCTGCTTGAGTTCTACTTAGTCACCGTGCCTGACGGTAAGCTAAGCCCCCATCTTCAGGCGCTGCGTCCCGGCGAGCAGGTCATGATTACCAAAGATGCTGCGGGCTTTTTTATCCTGGATGAAGTGCCGGACTGTCAGACCTTATGGATGCTGGCAACCGGTACGGCCGTCGGTCCTTATCTGTCGATTTTGCAGCAGGGCGACGGTCTGGATCGCTTCGATAACATCGTGTTAGTGCATGCCGCGCGTTACGCAGCCGACCTCAGCTTTTTGCCTCTCATGCAGCAACTTCAGCAAATCTACAACGGCAAGCTGCAGGTGATTACGGTCGTCAGCCGTGAAGAAAGTATGGGCTCATTGACCGGTCGTGTGCCGGCATTAATCGAAAGTGGCGAGCTGGAGCGGGCGGCCGGTTTACCTATAGAGGCAGAAACCAGCCACGTGATGGTCTGCGGCAACCCGCAGATGGTACGTGACACGCAGCAGTTGTTGAAAGAGACACGTGGCATGCGCAAGCACCTTAAGCGCAAGCCCGGTCATATCACCAGTGAGAACTACTGGTAACTCGCACGTTTCAGACGTAAAGGCACCGGCGTGGCACCAAAGCGGTTGTCGCCGACGGTGCCACGAAACACGCCCAGGTCCAGAATGAATCCTGCCAGAATGATAAAAGGCAGCACGCGCCCGATCACCCACTGCAGGATATCGCCGGTCATGCTCCAGTTGCCCGCCATCAGCAGCCAGGCGGCAATCAGTAACAGCGCCCAATAACCCCGGCGATCGCGATCGTGCAGGCGCTTAACCAGGATGGCGCTGGCGGGCCACAATAAACACACGATGCCAAACGCGGCCATTTGTGTATCCACCAGATCGTTACCGGCCAGAAAAAACAGCACGCTGGTTAACAGTAACCAGATCGCCTGCCAGAGCCAGAAATCCCGGCGCCCGATGCGGCCCCGAAAAGAGAAAAACCATTGCTGTAATATCATGCACGTTCCTCCAGACAAAATTTTACGCTGCACGCTTTTGACCTTGAAGGTAAAAACCGTTCTAATTTGATATCGAGTTTATTGGTCAGGGCCGACAACATGAAGAATTTGCCAGGCGTACTGTTGCTGAGTCTTGCGCTAACGGTTCCGGTTTTTGCTGCCGATCCGCCACCCCTCGACAAGGCAGAACATATGCCTACCGCGCCCTACCTGTTAACGGGTGCGCCCACGCTGGATATGACTATCGGCCAGTTTCGTGAAAAATATAATCTGGCGAATCCACAACTGCCGCTGCTGGAGTACCGCGCCATTGATTCCCGCGATGAAAAAACCGATCTGACGCGGGCAGCCACTAAGATTAACGAAACGCTCTACTCTTCCACGGCGCTTGAGCCTGGCACGGGTAAAATTAAAACGCTGCAGATCACCTGGCTCCCGGTACCGGGCCCTGATCAGAGTGCGTCCCAGGCCAAAGCCATGGATTATATGACCGCTCTGTTACGTTTTTTTGTGCCGGGACTCACGCCAGAAGAGGGACGTAAAAAGCTGGAAACGCTGCTTAAATCGGGCAAAGGCTCACGATACTACGAGCACGTTGAAGGTGCACTGCGTTTTGTGGTTTCCGACAACGGGGATAAAGGATTAACCTTTGCCATTGAGCCGGTAAAACTTGCGCTCGCCGCGCCCTGATGGTCGGGGCAAAAATGACGAAAAGCAAAGCCACGACGTTATTTGATCTCTATACTGTCTGGCAGACAACGTTGCCCCGGGGCAGCGCCATTTCATGTATCGCGTTATGCGGAGGATAGAATGCGACATCCACTGGTTATGGGTAACTGGAAGTTGAATGGCAGCAAGCATATGACAGCCGAACTGATCGACGGTCTGCGTAAAGAACTGTCGGGCGTTGAGGGTTGTGGCGTTGCTATCGCCCCGCCCGCGCTCTATCTTGATCAGGCGAAACATGCCATCTCCGGTAGCCACATCGCACTGGGTGCTCAAAACGTTGATGTGAACCTCTCTGGCGCATTCACCGGCGAAGTGTCCGCTGAAATGCTGAAAGATATCGGCGCGAAATACATCATCATTGGTCACTCAGAACGTCGCACTTATCATAAAGAGAGTGACGAGTTCATTGCGAAAAAATATGCCGTGTTGAAAGCGACAGGCCTGGTGCCGGTTCTTTGCATCGGTGAAACCGAAGCGGAAAACGAAGCGGGCAAAACGGAAGAAGTCTGTGCACGCCAGCTTGATGCCGTGCTGACCACTCAAGGTGCTGAAGCGTTTAAAGACGCGGTCATCGCTTACGAGCCGGTATGGGCGATCGGTACCGGGAAGTCAGCCACACCTGCTCAGGCGCAGGCGGTTCACAAATTTATTCGTGACCATATTGCCAAAAAAGATGCTGCCATCGCTGAGCAAGTGATTATTCAGTACGGTGGTTCAGTTAACGATAAAAATGCTGCCGAGCTGTTTACTCAGCCGGACATCGACGGTGCACTGGTTGGTGGCGCATCACTGAAAGCCGATGCGTTTGCCGTGATCGTTAAAGCCGCTGCGGCGGCTAAACAACGCTAACCGGCGATTGAGAACAGCATAAGCGGCCTCATCAGGCCGCTTTTTTTATGGGTTGTAGCAGGGCGCAGTCGTGATCCTGCACCTCCTCTGCCGATCCCTTATTCAGCAAAAGCCAGTTGCGCTCTACCGCCATTAGCACCAGACGACCATCTGATAAGCCGGTCAGTGCCATGCCGTATTTCCCCATTGCATTCTTAGCATCCGGAACTTCAGACGCTAACCGGATAAAAACACTCTGTTGATCCAGTTCCGCCTGACTGAGCACCCGCACAATATAGTGATGGTTCAGAAAGGTAACATCCTTCCACTGCGCATTGAGAGTCGGTGCCAGTCCATCCAGTTGCTGACGGACATCGGGCCGTAAGCAGGAAATATGAATATGCAGCTGGTTTTGGGTACGCCCGTATTCGGAATTGATCGCCAGCGACAGCACAGTGTCTTTAATGGGCGAACCGAATTTCTGCGCCACTACGCCTCTGTCCTGCCAGGCAAAGCTGAAAAAATTGGGTGTGGCTGCGCTGAGCAACCGCGGGCTTTCGATGCCGGTTATCTTATCAACGGGAATTAACAGGTATTGCAAGGGGCCGTTACGGTCTTTGAGCAGTGTATAACGCTGCTGCAGATCGACTCGCTCGCAAGGCGCGGGTTGCCCGTTATTCTGCTGATTGGGTACGCACTTTTCGCTGACGATCTGCCAAAGCGCATCGGCATTGCCTTTAACATGAAGGGAAGCTATCCCCATTCCTGTCACGACAAGCACCAGCAGAAACGCAATGATGATGAAGGCCCGACGATTTGCCTGCATAGTTACCCTCTCCATACTGAATCAGTCAGCATCCTCGCCTGACAGCGCCGGAATGTCACGCATAAAAAAACCAGCGTTTCCGCTGGCTTAGATTGTGTCAGTCAATCGTTACGGCTTCATGACCTGGTCATAGGTGCCGCCGTCCGCGAAGTGGGTTTTTTGTGCTTTAGCCCAACCCCCGAATTTGTCGTCCACGGTAAACAGTTTTACAGGGGCAAAGGTGCTGGCGAACTTCTTCGCAACCTCAGCATTGCGCGGACGATAGTAGTTTTCGGCGGCAATCGTCTGTCCCTCGGTCGAGTAGAGATACTTCAGATAGGCCTCAGCCACGGGGCGAGTTCCCTTCTCATCAACCACCTTATCCACCACGGAAACCGTTGGCTCTGCCAGAATAGACTCGCCTGGGGTGACGATCTCAAATTTGTCTTTGCCCAGCTTATTCACGGCCAGGTACGCCTCATTTTCCCAGGCGATGAGAACATCACCGATGCCGCGCTCAACAAAGGTGTTGGTCGCGCCGCGCGCGCCGGAGTCCTGGACTTCGACATTTTTAAACAGGGCTTTCACATAACTCAGTGCTTTTGCCTGATCGCCGTTGTTGTGATCCAGCGCCCAGCCCCAGGCTGCCAGGTAATTCCAGCGAGCACCACCTGAAGTTTTGGGATTAGGCGTGATGACGGAAACACCGGGTTTAATCAGATCGTTCCAGTCATGAATCCCTTTGGGGTTGCCTTTACGAACCAGGAACACAATCGTGGATGTATAAGGTGCCGAATTATCCGGCAGACGCTTAATCCAGTTCTTATCAATACGACCGCGTTCAGCAATGGCATCGATATCAGACTGCAGCGCCAGCGTCACAACGTCAGCACGAATGCCGTTTATGACGGATGTCGCCTGTTTGCCTGAACCACCATGCGACTGGCGGACCACCACGTCATCGCCCGTTTCCTGTTTGTAGTGCGCACTGAAGGCCTTGTTGTATTGCTCATACAGTTCACGGGTGGGATCGTAAGAAACGTTTAACAGCTGGATATCCTTCGCCAGAACACTGCCTGATGCCAGTAACAAGCTAATACCAATGGCCCATTTATTCATTACGCACTCTCCCAGTTCATTATGGGACAAGCGTGACATAAACTTTTTCAGAGCTAAAAGAATTAAAAATAAACGGTTATAACTTTGGGGAATATAGGAAAGGCGTAAGGGCATACCGTTAAGCATGCCCGTTAAGGCTGAGAAAATCAGTAAAGCTGTTTCGCCGTATCCATCCAGTCACGTTTGAACGGACGCTTCATGTTCTCAATCGCATCGATGATATCGTGATGAACCATCTTGTCGTTCTGAATACCTACGCAACGGCCACCGTAGCCCTGCATGAGCAGTTCGATGGAATAGGCACCCATACGGGACGCCAGAATGCGGTCATAGGCACAAGGCGCGCCGCCACGTTGAATGTGGCCCAGAACCGTGGCGCGCGTTTCGCGTTTGGTTTCAGTCTCAATAAAGCGCGCCAGATCGTCGATGTCACAAATGTGCTCAGTGATGGCAACAATCGCATGCTTTTTGCCTTTCGCAATACCGGCTTTAATTTCTGCCACCAGCTCTTCGCGGGTGTATGGAATTTCTGGCAACACGATAAATTCGCACCCGCCGGCAATGGCGGCAGCCAGGGTCAAATCACCACAATAACGGCCCATCACTTCGACGATGGAGATACGCTGGTGTGATGAAGAGGTATCGCGCAGGCGGTCAATGGCTTCAACCACCGTCTCCAGTGCCGTAAAATAGCCAATGGTGTAATCAGTACCGGCAACATCATTATCGATAGTGCCTGGCAGGCCAATACAGGGGAAACCCATCTCGGTCAGTCGCTTCGCCCCCATATAGGAGCCATCTCCGCCAATAACGACGAGCGCATCAATACCGCGTTTTTTCAGGTTTTCAATGGCCACCTGGCGAACATCATCATTACGAAACTCAGGAAAGCGCGCTGAACCCAGAAAAGTACCGCCGCGATTAATCATATCGGACACGCTGTAACGGTCGAGATTGATCATGCGATCTTCGTACAAACCCTGATAGCCGTCATAGATACCAAAAACTTCCAGCCCTTCACTTAATGCGGACCGAACTACGCCGCGAATGGCTGCGTTCATGCCTGGGGCGTCACCGCCGCTGGTCAGTACACCAATTTTTTTGATCATGACAACCTCTGGATTGTTCAAAGCTAAGGGTTAATCCGGCCTGTTCAACGCTGATAAACACGATTGTGATGAGCGCGACATATGATGGCAGATAGTATATCAAAGGCCTGCGGCTGAATTGATTCAGGTCAGACAACTTTTCACTAATTTTTTGCAGTAATGTTAACGATATGCCGTTTCCATTTTGTTAACTTAATTCATGTAAGTTAAAAGTTAAAAGAATCCTGCTTTTCAAACGGTACCACAGAACAGGGATCCTGATGAATAATGACGTCCGAACCGGGAAAAGCTTTTCGCAGCGCTTTCTCTACCTGATCGGCGATACGATGTGCCTGGACGAGCGGTAGTTGATCTTCGAGCTCAACGTGAAGCTGGATGAACTTTGTCGGGCCAGACTGACGCGTTCGTACATCGTGTATCCCCTGCACGCCCGGCCAGTTGGATGAAATCGAAATGATTTGCTGCCGCTCTTCGTCGGGTAAGGCTCTGTCGAGTAACGACTGTACCGCCTCATAACCCATACGCAATGCACTAAAAAGAATATAGACACCAATGCCGAGCGCAAACAGCGCATCGGCACGCGTAAAACCGTAGCTGCTTAATATCAGCGCCACCAGAATAGCGCCGTTCATAAACACATCGGACTGATAGTGCAGCATATCTGCCCGAATGGCCTGGCTGCGGGTTTTTCGCACGACCCAGCGTTGAAAGGTGACCAGAAATAACGTCGAAACCAGAGCCACCAGGGTCACAATGATCCCGATGCCGGGCGAGCGCAGTTCATTGGGGGACGCGAGATGCTGAATACCGGTGAGAAAGAGGAAAAGTGCTGAACCCGAAATAAACATGCTTTGTGCCAGTGCCGCCAGTGATTCGGCTTTACCATGACCAAACGTATGGTCCGCATCGGCAGGCTGTAAGGAATAACGCACCACCAGCAGGTTAGTAAGAGAGGCGGCGATATCAACCAATGAATCCACCAGCGCTGCCAGCAAACTCACCGATCCGGTGTACCACCAGGCAAAAATCTTCACGATCAACAGGATGGAAGCAAGCAGCGTCGCCGCAACTGCCGCAGATTGTATTAACTTTCCGTACGAAGCCTGCATGCCATCACTCCATGGACATCATTACTGAGAACGTAAAGCAGAATGAGAGAAGGGATAAGTTTAACACCATAGGCAGCGTCGCGCCTGACTGTTCAACTGCCATGGAGAGTCATGAGGAAAGTGTATTTCGGAAGGGAATTAGCCTGGTACTTCGCCCCATCCTGATGTAAGACGGGGCGAATTGCCTGTCTGAACAGGCGCCAAATCAACGTGCAGATTTGGTTCAGTGCTTAGCAGCCGTTACTTTTTGCCGCCTTTCTTGCCCGCTTCGGAGGCTTTTTCGGGGTTATTTTTGAAATTACCGCCGCCGCCATTGCCGCTGCTCTTACCGCCTTTCTTACCGGCTTCAGACGCTTTTTGCGGGTTGTCTGCGAAATTACCTGAACCACCACGATGCTCTGCCATAATTTACTCCGTTAATAGATTAATTCGGACTACATGATGTGGTTGCTGCTCTCCGTTAATTTCGTAAGTACATCGGCGTCCATGCTGAGACAATTTAAGTGTAGGTGGGGGCAATTAACGTGCAAGCGGAACGGGATATTTCCAGCTAATTGAAATATAAATGAAATTAAATCGAATTCGAAAATAACACATAAATATCAGCAAGTTGAAAACCATAAAGAGAAATGAAATATGCGCAATGAGGGAAAGCAGCAAAAAGCGGAATGAATAAAAAACAGGAAGAAAACCAAAGGCATTTCATATTTACCCGGTTCGGGGCAGGAATTGTAAGTTTATCGTAAATGATAAATAACAGATAAAAAAAACCCCCTCATCATGAGGGGGAAGACAGGGATGTGTCTATGGCAAGGAAAACAGGGATACTATTTACTACTGGTCACTACTGGTTACTACTGGTACGACTTACGGGTTGCAGCGATGATGCCGGCTGCAGATTCGAGAGCTTGCGTAATGTGTTTAAACGCTGCTCGTAATTCTTCTGTAACGCGGCTTGCTGATCGGGCGTTAACAGGTGATACATCTGATTACGGACCCGCGCCATCTCAACCTGCTGTTCGACCTGAACTCTGGCAATGGCTTCGGCTTTATTGCGGATGGCCGCTTCGTTAAATTTATCTGCAGTCACCAGATCGTGCATGGCTGCGATATCATCAATGTTCGTTGCAGGACGCTCATGTCGGGCTTGCTGCATAAGGTCACGCATCTGCTGTCTTTGATGTTCCGTCAACTCAATGCCGTCGAACATGTGACTTTGCGAATTTTGCGTCATACTGCCTGTCGTAAATCCGCCGTGATGCACCTCATCAAGCGCCATCGACTCTGCTGCTCTTGCGCTGGCGTTACAGAGAACCATCGCTGAGGCAATAACGACGGCGGTTAATTTGCGCATCGTTTACTCCAGTTCGTTCTGTTTTGCGATTCAACGATAGCCAGTGTACGGCGACAGCTGCAAACATCCGTCAGGGGGTGTAAAAGTACGTAAAGCGATGGATTGGTATCATAGGAACACGCTATTTTGCCTGCGGAGGGCTACAAAAATGAATAAAATCCTGTTGGTAGATGATGACCGCGAATTAACTTCGCTTTTGAAAGAGCTGTTAGAAATGGAAGGGTTTGAAGTCGTGGTCGCCAGTGATGGTGAGCAAGCGTTGAACCTGCTCGATAACTCAATTGATTTGCTTTTACTGGACGTCATGATGCCGAAGAAAAACGGTATCGACACCCTGAAAGAATTACGCCAGCAATACCAGACGCCCGTTATTATGCTCACCGCACGTGGAAGCGAGCTGGATCGCGTGCTGGGCCTTGAACTGGGTGCTGATGACTATCTGCCAAAACCCTTCAACGATCGTGAGCTGGTCGCGCGTATCCGCGCTATCCTGCGCCGCTCGAACTGGAGTGAACAACAGCAGCAACACGACAACAGTTCACCGACGCTCGAAGTTGACTGTCTGCGCCTGAATCCGGGTCGTCAGGAAGCCAGTTTCGACAGTGAAACGCTGGATCTCACCGGCACGGAATTCACCCTGCTTTATCTTTTGGCACAGCATTTGGGTCAGGTTGTCTCTCGCGAGCACCTTAGCCAGGAAGTTCTGGGTAAGCGCCTTACGCCTTTTGACCGCGCCATTGATATGCACATCTCCAACCTGCGTCGTAAGCTTCCCGAACGCCGTGACGGCCACCCGTGGTTTAAAACCTTACGTGGCCGCGGCTACCTGATGGTTTCTGCATCATGATAGGAAGTTTGACTACCCGCATCTTTGCTATCTTCTGGCTGACGCTGGCGCTGGTATTGATGCTGGTGCTCATGGTACCCAAGCTCGACTCACGTCAGATGACGGCACTGCTGGAAAGCGAGCAGCGTCAGGGGACGATGATAGAGCAGCACGTTGAAGCAGAGCTATCGCGCGATCCCCCGAATGATTTGATGTGGTGGCGGCGCTTATTTCGGGCTATTGAGAAATGGGCACCGCCCGGTCAACGCTTGCTGTTAGTCACCAGCGAAGGCCGGGTCATTGGCGCGCAGCATAATGAAATGCAGGTTATCCGTAACTTTATCGGTCAATCAGATAATGCCGACCATCCGCAGAAGAAAAAGTATGGTCGGGTCGAGATGGTCGGCCCCTTCGCTGTACGCGATGGGGAAGATAATTATCAGCTCTATCTGATCCGTCCCGCCAGCAGCTCTCAACTGGACTTTATTAACCTGCTGTTTGACCGGCCTCTACTGTTGCTTATCGTTACCATGCTGATTAGCTCACCGCTTCTGCTCTGGCTGGCATGGAGCCTGGCGCGTCCAGCGCGAAAACTCAAATACGCGGCGGATGAAGTCGCCAGCGGCAACCTGCGTCAGCATCCAGAACTGGAATCTGGCCCGCAGGAGTTTCTGGCAGCGGGTTCCAGCTTCAACCAGATGGTCAGTGCGCTGGAACGTATGATGAACGGTCAGCAACGCTTACTGTCCGATATCAGCCACGAATTGCGTACGCCACTGACGCGATTACAGCTGGCTACGGCTCTGCTGCGTCGCCGTCATGGCGAAGGCAAAGAGCTGGAGCGCATTGAGATGGAAGCTCAGCGACTGGATGGCATGATTAATGACCTGCTTGTGCTGTCGAGAACGCAGCACAAGAATGCGCTGGTGAGCGAAGCCATGAAGGCGAATCAACTCTGGAACGACGTGCTGGAAGATGCCAGGTTTGAAGCGGAGCAAATGGGCAAAACCCTGGAGATTCCTTATCCTCCTGGCCCCTGGCCGCTTTACGGTAATCCGCATGCGCTCGAAAGCGCCCTGGAGAACATTGTGCGTAATGCTTTACGCTACTCACATACGCATATCAGCGTCAGTTTTTCAGTCGATATTTCGGGCATTACGGTGCACGTTGATGACGATGGTCCTGGCGTGAGCCCGGAAGATCGCGAGCAGATATTCCGCCCTTTCTACCGAACGGATGAAGCCCGGGACAGGGAATCCGGCGGCACAGGTCTGGGGCTGGCGATTGTGGAAACGGCCATACAGCAACATCGTGGATGGGTCAAAGCGGATGACAGCCCACTCGGTGGCTTGCGTCTTACTATCTGGCTCCCACTCTACTCCTCTGCAAGGCAATAATTTGCTATGCTTCGGCCCTCGTTATCGGGGGCCTTATGCTTAACATCGTATTATTTGAACCAGAAATCCCACCTAACACAGGCAATATTATTCGCCTGTGTGCGAATACCGGTTTCCAGCTCCACCTGATTGAGCCGCTTGGCTTTGCCTGGGACGATAAACGTCTTCGCCGTGCGGGGCTGGATTACCACGAATTTACCGCCATCAAATTTCATGCTGATTATCCGGCTTTTCTCGCAACAGAGCAGCCTGAGCGCCTGTTTGCGCTAACCACGAAAGGCACACCGGCACACAGTGCGGTCAGCTATCAGCGAGGTGATTATTTGCTGTTTGGCCCGGAAAGCCGTGGGTTACCTGCAGAGGTGTTGCAGGCATTGCCTGCAGAGCAAAAAATACGCATTCCCATGATGGCGGAAAGCCGCAGCATGAACCTGTCTAATGCGGTATCGGTTGTGGTGTACGAAGCGTGGCGCCAACTCGACTATGCTGGCGCACTGATCAAATCCTAAATACCATCACCAAACTGGAAGCCGGCACCATTGCCGTTAAAGTGTTGATCCATATCCATTGACGGCTTTTCACTGCCGGGCTTACCGACGATGCGGGCAGGGACACCGGCAGCAGTCGTATGCGGTGGAATAGATTGCAATACGACAGAACCGGCCCCAATTTTGGCACCGCGCCCTACCTCGATATTGCCCAGGATTTTTGCACCTGCACCAATCATCACGCCTTCACGAATTTTCGGATGGCGGTCTCCGCTGGTTTTACCGGTGCCGCCAAGCGTGACTGACTGCAAAATTGAGACATCGTTTTCCACAACGGCTGTCTCACCGATCACAATGCCGGTCGCATGATCCAGCATGATCCCGTGACCGATTTTTGCAGCCGGATGAATATCCACCGCAAACGAGACAGACACTTCGTTCTGCAGATAAACCGCTAAGGCGCGTCGACCTTCATTCCACAGCCAGTGTCCAATGCGATGTGCCTGAAGAGCATGAAATCCTTTCAGATAAAGCAGTGGCGTGGAATATTTATCAACCGCGGGATCGCGCAGACGTACCGCCTGAATATCACAGGCCGCAGAGGCAATCATTGAGGGATCTTCACGGTATGCTTCTTCGACCACTTCACGAATAGCGATAGCAGGCATAATTGGATTAGCCAGTTTATTCGCCAGCATATAGCTCAGGGCACTGCCAAGATTCTCGTGCTTGAGCAATGTCGCGTGGTAAAAGCTGGCCAGCATCGGCTCGCAGTCTGCCAGCGCTCGTGCTTCTGCCTTGATATTATTCCAGACCAGTTCTAACTCATCAGACGACATGCTGTTTTCTCCCGATAAAAAAAGCGCCTTAACCGGCGCTACAGGTGATGATGCCTGGCTTCCTGCTTTAGTTTGTACTGTTTTCGTCCTTCCTTGAACGCCCCAGCAGGCTTAATGCTGCATCTCGTGCCGGTTTTCCGCAATAGAGCACCTGATAAATCTGTTCGGTAATCGGCATTTCGACCCCGACGCGTGCGGCCAGTGCTTTGACTTCTTTGGTGTTTCTGTAACCTTCTACAACTTGTCCGATAATGCGCTGCGCACCATCAACATCTTCGCCCTGTCCGAGCATCATGCCAAAACGGCGGTTGCGCGACTGATTATCGGTACAGGTTAGCACCAGGTCACCCAGACCGGCCATGCCCATAAACGTCGTCGGATCGGCACCCAGCGCCGCGCCAAGACGACTCATCTCAGCCAGCCCGCGGGTGATTAAGGCTGTTCGGGCGTTTGCGCCAAAACCGATGCCATCTGACATCCCGGCACCAATCGCAATCACGTTTTTCACTGCGCCGCCCAGCTGAACCCCAATAAAATCGGGATTACTGTATACGCGAAAGCTTTTGCCGCAGTGCAGTCGCGCCTGCAAATCATCCGCAAATTGTGAATCGGTGGCCGCCAGAGCAATCGCCGTCGGTAAACCCGCAGCCAACTCTTTCGCAAACGTTGGGCCGGAGATCACCGCCAGTGGAATCGCCTCACCCAGGATTTCCCGTGCAACGTCCTGCAGCAGACGACCGGTTTCTTTTTCCAGCCCTTTCGTCGCCCAGACAATGCGTGAGTCATCGCGCAAACCGGGTTTGATCTGCGTCAGCACATCGCCAAAAACGTGGCTGGGCACGACAACCAGCAGATCGCGGCTGGCAGCGATGACACTCGCCAGATCGGGTTCAACAGTCAGATTATCGGGAAAAGGAACATCAGGCAGGAAAGCAAGATTGCAGCGGTCGGACTGCAGTTGTGCCATATGAGCGGGATTGTGGCCCCACAACAACACCGGATGGCCATTGCGGGCCAGCGTAATCGCCAAAGCGGTGCCGTATGAACCGGCACCGATGACGCTAATCGAAGCGTGAGTACTCATCAGGCATCCTGATGTTGCGCAGCACCTTCTTCGCCTTGCTGCTGCTGCAGATAGTTCATGAACAGCGCATCAAAGTTCACTGGCGCAAGGTTGAGTTGCGGGAACGTTCCACGGGAAACAAGGCTGGTGATACATTCACGGGCATACGGGAACAGGATATTCGGACAGTAAGCGCCCAGGCAATGCGCCATCTGAGTACCGTCAATGCCGCCGATGGTGAAAATACCGGCCTGCTGAACTTCACACAGGAAAGCGGTCTCTTCGCCAACGGTCGCGGTTACGGTCACACGCAGCACCACTTCATACACTTCATCAGCCAGCTGCGAAGAAGCAGTATCCAGATCCAGCTTAACGTCTGGTTCCCACTCTTTCTGAAACACTTGTGGCGCGTTCGGCGCTTCAAAAGAAATATCTTTCGTGTAAACGCGCTGAATCTGGAATTGCATTTCGTTAGTGTTATGTTCTGACATGTGACTAAGTCCTGTAAGTTAAAATGTCTGGCGTAAAACTACGCCTGAAGTAACGGATCTAAACCTTCACGATCGTTCAGCGCCATCAGATCGTCGCAGCCACCAATATGCTGACCGTCGATAAAAATCTGCGGGACGGTAGTCCGACCACTGCGCTTAATCATCTCTTCGCGTTTTGCCATGTCCCCATCGATGGGAATCTCCTGGAACGCCACGCCTTTTTGACTCAGTAGCGCTTTTGCCCGGTGGCAATAAGGACAGGTTGCTTTAATGTAAATCTCAACGTTTGCCATAGGGACCTCAGGATGATTATTTACCGCGAACCAGCGGCAGATTTTCGCCGCTCCAACCGCTGATACCGTCTTTCAGAACGGACACCTGGTTGAATCCGGCCGCACTCAGATGTGCAGCAGGATCAGCTGCGCTTTGTCCGGTTGCACATACCACAATTATGGGCTGTGCTTTGTGCTTTTCCAACTCACCCAGACTGCCTTTCTTGATATCTGCGGCAGCCACATTAATCGCGCCCGAAATATGACCCTTGCGGTAATCGTCACGCGAACGCACGTCTACTACCACCGCGTCCTCTTTGTTAATAAGTCGGGTTGCTTCACCTCGACTGATCGTTTTTACTTTAGAGAACATTCCTTTAACGGTGGTCACAATCACCAATATAAGTAATACGACCCATGCCAGACTCAGGACGGGGTGATTGCTTGCAAACTGCATAATTTCTTGCATGAGGGGTAACGACTCCAGACCGGGCTAATAAGCTAAAACAAGGCTTCTGAGTATACCTGCGCCACTTCGCATGTACAGACGCTAAGCGGACAGAGTGAAGATTTGTGCGTCATTTTCCAAAAAAATGAGCGGAATGGCAAAAATGACGTGACGCTGGTGCCTTGTCCTGATGAAAATGGATCACTCTGGGAAAGCAAAAGCCGGTCGGCAATGCTGGTAAGCAACTGTTCATCGTGGAATAATCATCGACCTATGAAGGGAAAGATAACCGTTCTACCAACATGGACTCGTTACAACGGTCGCATCCTGCCGTTGTTCACCCGCTTGTCCGCCCTGTCTTTTAGCCTGCTTTATGCGGGCCTGTTGCTTTTCCCTGCGCCCGGCGTGGCTGCGGATGACAATAAAGCGCAACTGAAATCTATTCAGCAAGAAATTGCAGAAAAAGAAAAAAGCGTAAAAGCGCAAAAAGTTCAGCGTAGTCAGTTGCTCAATCAGTTGCAGAGTCAGGAAAAAATCATTGCTCAGGCAAGTCGACAGTTGCGGGAAACCCGTAACAGCCTGTCGGCCCTGAATGGTGAAATCACGCAGGTCACCGCCTCGGTTTCCCGCCTTGAGAAACAGCAGGCTCAACAGGAAAAGCTGCTTGCAGAACAGTTGGACGCGGCTTTCCGCCAGGGTCAGCATAAAGGCCTGCAACTCCTGTTAGGAGGCGAAGAGAGCCAGCGCAGCGAACGTATTCTGGCTTACTTTGGTTATCTGAATACCGCACGCCAGGAAAATATCACCGCCCTGCAAACTACCCGTCAGGAATTAGCCCAACAGCGCGCGTCACTGGAACAAAAGCAGCAACAACAGAAATCGCTGTTAACACAGCAGCAAGAACAACAAGACAAACTCCAGCAAGCCAGCGCAGCCCGTAAAAAAACCCTGACCTCTCTGGAAAGTGCCCTGCAGAAAGATCAGGCTGACCTGGTTGAGATGCGTCAGAACGAAAGCCGTCTGCAAGATAAAATTGCCCGTGCCGAACGTGAAGCCCGTGAGCGCGCAGCCCGTGAAGCACGCGAGGCAGAAAAAGTGCGTCAGCGTCAGGTGCAGGCTAAAGCCAAAGGCTCCAGCTATCAGCCAACACAAAGCGAGCGCGAACTGATGGCGCGAACAGGTGGACTGGGCCGCCCCAACGGTCAGGATATCTGGCCAGTACGGGGCCGCGTCGAGCATCGCTTTGGCGAGGAGCTCCAGGGTGAATTACGCTGGAAAGGCCTGGTCATTGCCGCCCCAGAGGGCACAGAAGTCAAAGCCATTGCCGATGGTCGTGTGTTGATGGCCGACTGGTTGCAAGGTTATGGCCTGGTCGTGGTCATCGAGCATGGTAAAGGGGATATGAGCCTGTATGGTTATAACCAAAGTGCGCTGGTCAGCGTGGGTGCCCAAGTGAAAGCAGGCCAGCCTGTTGCGCTGGTCGGCACCAGCGGCGGTCGCGGAACGCCTTCGCTCTACTTTGAAATCCGACGTCAGGGCAAGGCGGTCAACCCCATTCCGTGGTTAGGGAAATAAGTGCTACATCATCGTCATAAGATCACCGCGTTGTTGTGCGGCTTGCTGCTCAGTTGCGCGGCCCAGGCTGCTAAGCTCGCCATCGTTATTGATGATTTCGGCTACCGGCCAACGGAAGAGAATAAAGTACTGCAAATGCCGCGGGCGATTTCTATTGCCGTGCTTCCCGATGCGCCTTATGCCCGCCAGATGGCGACCAAAGCGCATAACGGCGGGCGTGAAGTGCTGATTCACCTGCCTATGGCACCGTTAAGTAAGCAACCGCTGGAAAAAAACACCTTAACGCCCGAAATGAGCAGCGCGGAAATTGAGCGCATCATTCGGAGTGCGGTGAATAATGTCCCCTATGCGGTGGGGCTGAATAACCATATGGGCAGCAAAATGACTTCCAGCCTGCCCGGTATGCAAAAAGTCATGCAGGTGCTTAATCAGTACAACCTGTATTTCCTCGACAGCATGACGATTGGTAACAGCCAGTCACTGCAGGCCGCGCAGGGAACGCACGTCAGAGTACTCAAGCGCCGCGTATTCCTGGATGACAGTCAGGACATCAATTCTATTCGTCAGCAATTTAGCCGGGCAGTCAAGCTAGCCCAGCGGGATGGCTACGCTATTGCGATCGGTCATCCGCATCCTAATACCGTGCGTGTGCTGCAACAAATGTTGCCCTCCTTGCCGGCGGATATCACCCTGGTGACACCGGGTCAGTTACTGAATGAGCCGATGCGCAACGGCAACACCTCGCCGACTAACACTCCGCCACGCAGCAAGCCATCGCAGGGTTTCCAGCCGCCGGGTGAATGTAAAGTGAAGCAGCCGCTGGCGCCCGTACCGGCTACGCGCGCGCTGGGCGTGATTGGAGAAAGCATCACAGAAAGTCCGCTTTATCACCGGCTCGATGAACTCTTCTGAAATATGCTGCACCCGGCATTAAACCGGGTGCAGCATATTTACACTACGCAAACTTACGTCATCTCACCCTGTGTTTGATGAGCACTCGCGGGCTCAATTATGCCCAGTTCAAAATCACCTTTCCCGACTGCCCCGAGCGCATTTCGTCGAACCCCTGCTGGAAATCATCGATAGCATAACGATGGGTAATGATTGGTGTAAGATCTAACCCTGACTGAATCAGTGCAGCCATTTTATACCAGGTTTCAAACATCTCTCGTCCGTATATCCCTTTGATAAACAGCCCTTTGAATATCACCTGGTTCCAGTCAATGGCCATTTCTCCGGGAGGAATGCCCAGCAAGGCGAGCCGACCGCCGTGATTCATCACCTCAAGCAGGGTTCGAAAAGCAGGTGGTGCGCCTGACATTTCTAATCCCACGTCGAAGCCTTCTTTCATATCCAGTGACTGCATGACCTCACGCAGATCTTGTTTTGCGACATTGACTGCACGGGTTACACCCATTTTGCGGGCCAGCTCAAGGCGATAATCATTGATGTCCGTAATCACGACATTACGCGCACCGACATGCCGGCACACGGCCGCGGCCATAATACCGATAGGGCCGGCACCGGAAATAAGCACGTCTTCTCCGACCAGGTCGAAAGATAAAGCGGTATGTACCGCGTTGCCGAAAGGATCAAAAATCGCCGCCAGTTCGTCGGAGATATTGTCAGGGATTTTGAACGCATTAAAGGCGGGAATAACCAGATATTCAGCAAAACACCCTTGCCGGTTAACGCCCACGCCTTGAGTATTGCGACACAGATGGGTACGACCGGCACGGCAGTTGCGACAGTGCCCGCACGTTATGTGACCTTCGCCAGAAACCCGATCGCCAATGTTAAATCCCTTGACCTCCTGACCAATAGCGACGACCTCGCCCACATATTCATGGCCGACAATCATAGGCACCGGAATCGTTTTACGTGACCAGTCGTCCCAGTTATAGATATGTACGTCAGTCCCGCAGATGGCGGTTTTGCGAATTTTTATCAATAAATCGTTATGACCCGGCTCGGGAACCGGCGCATCAGTCACCATCCAGATGCCCTGCTCTTTTTTCAACTTAGCCAGTGCTTTCATGGTCAATCCTCAGGCGATGACGCCAAGTTGTTTACCAATACGCGTGAAAGCCGCCACCGCCGTTTCCAGTTGCTGCTGGCTGTGTGCTGCTGAAATTTGGGTTCGGATTCGCGCCTGACCTTTTGGCACAACCGGATAGAAAAACCCGGTAACATAGATACCTTCATGTTGTAACAGCTGAGCAAATTCCTGCGCGACGCTGGCTTCTCCCAGCATGACTGGAATGATGGCGTGATCGGCACCAGCCAGCGTAAAACCTGCCGATGTCATTTTTTCACGGAAGAAGCGTGCGTTGTCCCACAGGCGCTGACGCAGACCGTCGCCTTCGCTTAATAAATCCAGTACGCGAATAGAGGCCGCCACAATCGCCGGTGCCAGGGAGTTAGAGAACAGGTAAGGTCGTGAGCGCTGGCGTAGCCATTCCACTACCTCTGCTTTTGCCGCGGTGTATCCGCCCGATGCACCGCCCAGCGCCTTGCCCAGAGTGCCGGTGATAATGTCTACCCTGCCCATGACCTCGCAATACTCGTGGGTGCCACGACCGGCGTTACCCACAAAACCCACCGCATGGGAATCATCCACCATGACCAGCGCTGAATATTCGTCTGCCAGATCGCAAATGGCTTTCAGATTGGCGATCACGCCGTCCATTGAAAACACACCATCCGTCGCAATCATCACTGTCTGCGCACCGTTATCCCTGGCTTCCTGAAGGCGGGCGCGCAGTTGGGTCATGTCATTGTTGGCATAACGATAGCGCTGTGCTTTGCACAAGCGGACACCATCGATAATCGACGCATGATTAAGCGCATCTGAAATGATGGCATCTTCCGCGCCAAGTAAGGTTTCAAACAGCCCACCGTTGGCATCAAAACAGGAGGAATAAAGAATGGCGTCCTCCATGCCAAGAAAGTCAGCCAGTTTTTTTTCCAGTTGTTTGTGCATATCCTGCGTACCGCAGATAAAGCGCACCGACGCCATGCCAAAGCCGTGTGAATCCATGCCCTCTTTAGCGGCCTGAATTAAGGCTGGATGGTTAGCCAGGCCAAGATAGTTATTGGCGCAAAAGTTAATGACAGGATGGTTATGTCCGACCTCAATCTCCGCCTGTTGCGCGGAGGTAATGATGCGTTCTTTTTTAAATAAACCTTCACGCTGGGCGGCGTCGAGTTGCTGTCGGATATGTTGGTAAAAATGCACTGGCATTATTCTGCTCCTGATAAGGTAGGAATGAGGCAAATATTACTGAACATATCGCCTTTCTACGCTTAATCGACCAACAGAATGTTAATTTTGCAGCATAGTTCACGTCGTTAAGAGGTATGAGTAACGCCTTACAGAGTCATCTGGCTGTCTGTGACGGGATGAAATGTTATGATGTAAGCATTACGTGTGAAACGTCCCGTTTCACCCCAAAACTTCAAAGGTAACAGTATGATTATCGTCACCGGTGGCGCAGGAATGATCGGCAGCAATATCGTGAAAACGTTGAACGATCGCGGTCACAACGACATTCTGGTCGTGGATAACCTGAAAGATGGCACCAAGTTCGTGAATCTTGCCGATCTGGACATCGCTGATTACATGGATAAAGAAGAATTTTTGACCTATATCATGTCCGGTGAAGACCTCGGTCCGATTGAAGCGGTTTTCCATGAAGGTGCCTGCTCAGCCACCACTGAGTGGGATGGCAAGTACATGATGGACAACAACTATCAGTACTCTAAAGATCTGCTGCACTTCTGTCTGGAGCGTGAAATTCCGTTCCTTTACGCGTCGTCGGCCGCCACCTACGGCGGACGTAACGAGAATTTTATTGAAGAGCGTCAGTATGAGCAGCCGCTAAACGTTTACGGCTACTCTAAAATGCTGTTCGACCACTATGTTCGCCAGATCCTGCCTGAAGCCACCTCGCCGGTATGCGGTTTTCGCTACTTCAACGTTTACGGCCCGCGTGAAGGTCACAAAGGCAGCATGGCAAGCGTGGCGTTTCATCTGAACACACAGATCAGTAACGATGAAAATCCAAAACTGTTTGAAGGCAGCGACAGCTTCAAACGTGATTTCATCCATGTTGATGATGTGGTGTCCGTGAATTTGTGGTGCTGGGAGAATGGGATTTCCGGCATTTATAACTGCGGAACAGGCCGTGCCGAATCCTTCCAGGAAGTGGCCGATGCCGTGCTTAACTTTCACCAGAAAGGCCAGATTGAATACATTCCATTCCCTGACAAATTGAAAGGCCGCTACCAGGCTTACACACAGGCCGACCTGTCAAAATTACGCGCAGCGGGTTATGACAAACCGTTTAAAACCGTGGCACAGGGTGTGTCTGAATATATGGTTTGGTTAAACCGTAACGTCTAAAGGAACGGATACCCGCGATGAAAATTCTGGTGATCGGCCCATCGTGGGTCGGCGATATGATGATGTCGCAAAGTCTCTATCGTACGCTCAAGGCCGAACATCCTGATGCGGTGATCGATGTGATGGCACCGGCCTGGTGCCGTCCGCTACTTTCACGGATGCCTGAAGTTAATCAGGCGCTGGCGATGCCGCTGGGTCATGGCGCATTGGGGATTGGCGAACGCCGCCGACTGGGCAAATCTCTGCGAGCCAGGGGTTACGATCGCGCCTATGTTCTCCCCAACTCTTTCAAATCCGCGCTGGTGCCCTTTTTTGCCGGGATTAAACGCCGTATCGGCTGGCGCGGAGAAATGCGTTATGGCCTGTTAAACGATCTTCGGGTGCTGGATAAAGAGGCGTTTCCGCTGATGGTCGAGCGGTATGTGGCTTTAGCTTATGACGCGCCAGTCCGTTCAGCCCGGCAACTGCCCCAACCCTTGCTAACGCCTCAACTGCAGGTTAGCGAACAGGAAAAAACAGAAACTGCCGCGCAGTTTCAGCTCGCTGCTGAGCGCCCGACGATTGGTTTTTGCCCCGGTGCAGAGTTTGGCCCGGCGAAGCGCTGGCCACATTTTCATTATGCTGCCCTTGCAGAGCAGTTAATCAGCGAAGGTTTTCAGGTCTTGCTATTCGGTTCGGCGAAAGATCATCCAACCGGTCAAGATATCATCTCTTCTCTGCCTGAAGATAGCCGGGCACACTGCCGTAATCTGGCCGGCGAAACTCAGCTTGAACAGGCCGTTATTCTTCTGGCACTGTGCCGCGCAGTCGTCAGTAATGATTCTGGCCTGATGCACATCGCCGCAGCGTTAAATCGACCGCTGGTCGCCTTATATGGCCCCAGCAGCCCTGACTTCACGCCACCACTCTCCGATCGGGCGCGGATTATCCGTTTGATTAGCGGCTATCACCGCGTACGTAAAGGGGATGCCGAGCAAGGCTACCATCAAAGTCTTATCGATATTCAGCCCGCACAGGTCCATGAAACACTGAGCACGCTATTGCGTGAAGCCCAGGAGGGGACATGCACGTCCTGATTGTTAAAACCTCTTCTATGGGCGACGTGCTGCATACGCTTCCGGCACTGACCGATGCCATGTATGCCCTACCCGGCATACGCTTTGATTGGGTGGTAGAAGAAAACTTTGCGCAAATCCCGTCCTGGCATCCGGCAGTGGAAAAAGTTCTGCCCGTCGCCATCCGTCGCTGGCGTAAACATTGGTTTGGCAGCCAACAGCGTGAAGAACGCGTTCAGTTTAAACGTGAGCTGCAGTCTCGTGAATATGATGTGGTTATCGATGCTCAGGGCCTGATTAAAAGTGCCGCGCTCGTCACCCGACTGGCTAAAGGCGTTAAGCACGGCCTGGACAATCGCAGCGCACGTGAACCTTTTGCCAGTTGGTGGTATGACAAAAAACATGATGTCAGCAAGAAGCAACATGCGGTTGAAAGAACGCGTGAGCTGTTTGCAAAAAGTCTGGGTTACGATAAACCGCACACTCAGGGCGATTATGCGATTGCCGAACATTTCCAGAAACACTTAGCATCGCGTGAAAACCCTTATCTGGTATTTCTTCATGCTACGACACGTGATAATAAACACTGGCCTGAAGCCCATTGGCGAGACTTAATTGAACGCATCCAGCCAACAGGTTTACGTGTGAAGTTGCCGTGGGGTGCCGAACATGAGCACCAGCGTGCGCTACGTCTGGCTGAAGGTTTTGAGCACGTAGAAGTCTTGCCTAGGCTTTCTCTTGAAGCTGTGGCACAGCAGTTGGCAGGTGCGGATGCCGTGGTGTCAGTGGACACGGGCCTGAGTCATCTGACAGCCGCGCTGGACAGGCCTAATATCACTTTATATGGTCCGACCGACCCGGGTTTGATTGGCGGTTACGGGCAAAATCAGCATATTTTGCGCCCTGTTGAGGGCAGCAAATTAGCAGACATCAGCGCTAAGGACGTCGCAGATATGGTCTTTGAGATTCTTGCATGAAGAAACTCCACATAATTAATCTTGGCAAAATGGGTGGCGTTGAGCGTCTGTTCTTGCAGTACATCAATGACTTTTCTGACGGGCATGACGATGTGATTTGCATCAGCAATGAGATAGACGACGACATTCGTCGCCATATTCCTCAACAAAAAATCACCTTTGCCAATCGTTGGGTTAATGGCCTGAAATTAAAAGTCCCACAATTTCTTCGGAAATATGTACTACAAAAACGGATAGAAGCCAGCGATGCCGATGTGATTGTAGTTTGGGATTTGATTCCGGGACTGGCAGCCAAACCCAGGCGCGCTGCTCTGGTCTATTACGACCACGGCTGCTCATGGCGCTATCCCAAGAATAAAAAAACGCTTAACTTTATGGCGATGCTGGATGGCGTTATTTCAGCCTCTTATGCTTCAAACCGCGTGATGCAGCATCGTTTTAATTTGCCTTGCCCACATCATGTCGTTATTAACCGAATCATGGTGCCACAGGGAATTAACCCCGCAACCAGAACGCTGAAAAATCCGATCAGACTGGGAACCGCATCACGCCAGGTTAGCCTTAAAGGTATTAGCGTAGCGCTACTGACGTTAAAAGAATTACGTCAACGTGGGCACAATGTTGTGCTGGAAATCGCGGGTAAAGGACCTGACCACGACGCCTTTGTGGGGCTCGCAGAGCGTTTAAATATTAGTGATTTCGTGACCTTTAGCGGTTTTCAGCATGACATAAGCACCTTTTTCAACCGTATTGATCTCTATCTCAGTACGCCCGTCACTGAGCCATTTGGTCTTTCTTGTATGGAAGCGCTTTATTTTGGTGTACCGGTCATTTTTCCAATGATCGATGGCCAACCAGAAGTCGTCAGCCATCAACAGTGTGGAATAGGTTTAATGCCCTCAGTGACGATTGATGAACATGAGAAATTAACTGGCATACGCGTTGATTTCCCTTATCAGATCTACGATCCTGTCCACGATGTTATGGAAGAGGCCAAACTGGTTTCTCATATTGATTGCGCCAACGCGGTTGAAATCTTATCCGGACATGAAACCTACCAACGATTTAGTGAAACCGCCAAAGCCTGGACAGCAGAGCATTTCGACTATGCGCTGTTTAAGACAGAATTCAATGATGCTTTGATGGACGTAATCAGTAAAAAATGAAACTTAATCATTTAATCTTAAAAAAAGATGCACCTGCCAACGTTCTTAACCAGCTGATTTTTATCGGATGTGCGATAGCCTTTATTACATCGCCATTTGGGGGAGATTTTGGCAAGAATGTTTTTTATCTATCGAGCTATCTGGCCTTTCTGGTCGTCATTTTCCATTTCAGATTTTACACCACCAATAAAAAAAATTTGATTCTTCCCGGTGCTCTTTTGGTTGTCGGTATCATCAGTATTATCTGGACAGCCATATATAAACAGCCTGGCGATTTCATCAGCCTTTACCGACAGTATCAGTCAACCGGAAGATTGCAGATCGCCGCAGCGTTTATCTTACTGACAATGCTCAATATTAAAATCGCACTGCAAAAACACACCGTGTTGACCGCCATTATTTGCGGACTTGCGGTAAATGGCTATGCCATTTACCAGGGTGTTTTCTTACATATAGACCGTGTAGAGCTTAATTTTGATCGGGCGACGGTTGCCGCCTATATTATTACCTCGGTTAATCTAATTTTTATTAAAGCCGTTTTACTCTTAAAGAACCGTCATAGAGTGCTGCTTTTTTTAGCCGCTTTCGCCTTTACCTATGCTTCCATTGTGCTGACCGGAACGCGTGCAGCGATGCTGGCTTATCCTGTGTTGACCTTAATGATTGTACTGATGAGTACACATGTCATTAGTCGTCGACATAAAATGACGCTGTTCACTTTGGTGCCGGTGATGATTTTGCTGAGCGCCGCGCTATTTCATAACCTCATTGCGACACGTATACAGCAGTTCAATCAGGACATTGCTCACATGCATGAGAAAACTGGTGAGAATTCAATAGCTTCTCGCTTGAGCATGCAAATTATTGCATTTCGTACCGGCTCAGAGGCCCCATGGGGAGAGTCCGCTGAGCAACGCGCGGAAGAGGCAAAGGCAATCGTGGCAAAAGAGCCTTCGCTTTATGGGGCGTTAACCTATCTTACCGTTCACATGCACAATGAACTGATGGAAAATTTCTCAATTAAAGGTATTATGGGGCTGTTGGCGATGGTCGGTTTATATCTCTGCTTAGTGCGTAATGCATTCACACCTTGCCATAATCCTGCACTCCTGGCCGTGACTGTATCATTAATAACATATGGCTTGAGCGACGTGATCTTTTTTAGTACTGAGGGCACACTAGCCTATTGTCTGGCTGTGATTATTAGCGGCTTGTTGGTCAATACGTCCGTTACATTACAGGACGCAGCATAATGCAAACCCGCGACTGGCTGCTAAGCGTAATTATCCCTTTGTACAATAGTGAACGTTATATTATCCCCTGCCTGAATTCACTATTTACGCAGATCGATGACGATATTCAGGTCATCATTATCGACGATGGTTCGACAGATCTTTCTGCGCAGCGCGTAAAAGATTTTCTGAGCGGTTATCCCTCAGCTTCTGTCGAATTCATCCAACAGGCTAACCAGGGCGTTGCCGCAGCCCGAAATGCCGGACTGCTCAAAGCCAGAGGAAAATTCATTACCTTCCTGGACGCTGACGATCTCCTCAGTAAAAACTATCTGTCGATTATCAAGCCATTATTATTATCCGATCAGGACGATCTGATTGATTTTAATTATGCCCGATTTGAACATACGGTGCCTGAAGCATCAGAAAACGAATCGCCTCAGCGTGTTGCTTATGATTTTTCAGGGCGGGGACTGGATTGTCTTCACCCTCTTTTTATCCGATCGATGTGGCATCTGTGGAACCGGGTATACAGAAATAGCTTACTGGAAGGAGACGCGTTTGAGGTAGGAAGGCGCTATGAAGACGTTATCTTTACGCCATTTCAGTATCTTAAGACGCAAAAGATCGCTCATCTTGAGAATACGCTCTACTATTACCGCGATAATCAGCAAGGTATTACGCGTAATGTTCGTGAGAGCGATATTCAGGACATGCTGTTCGCCATGAATAAAATGTGTGCCATCGCGCAGACAAACAGTGAACGGCGTCGGTTGGCGGCAGGCATGATAGTGAACTGTTTTAATGAAGTAAAAAGCATGTCGAAAGCGGTTTTTGGCTATTACCATTACGATAAACAAACAAAACTGGCGCTTAAGTCAGCAGCACGCCTTTGTAAGGGCCATTGCAAAACGAAAAAGTTTTGGCAAATGCGCTATCCCGAAGTCGACACGCTTTTTTCGTGGTTGCGATTTAAAACCCGTAAACCGGCTACTGGTGTGAATCGGTGACGGCTCCGAGTGCCGTTTTTTTCTTCAGGGCATATTCGGTTAATGTCATGCCCTGAGTGCGCACCTGAAGCCAGCTAAACAGCTGCTCTAAATCATCATAAAGACGGTCAATATCTGCGTCATTTTTAAACGTTGGGCTGCCATCAGGCATAAACTCAGAAGAGTGCAGCATAAATTCAACATAATCGTTTCCCTGCGACAGTGTTTGTTCAACTACCTGCTTCATTTGCGCCAGATTTCCGCCTATGGGTCGTAACCAGTTGACCCGAGCCCCTCTCGACTTGCCCCGAACAGTGTCCCAGGCTTTTTTAAACTGATTTTTCAATGGGCCATGTCGATACTGAATGCTCATCGGCAATTCCAGTAAGGTTGAGTGGCCGGGTTTTGAAATATCGTTGATATCGACGTAATAGGCACAGTCAGGAAACCGGCTGTAATCTGTACCACCTTTACCCTGGGGTGCACCAGGTGAGCCACGCCAGTCGACACGCGGCGTAACGGAGCAGTCAACCAGATAACCATTATCGATCAATGCGCGCGCATAAACTTCATTAAAGGCCCAGCGACCAGCACGATGACTGCGCATTTTGGTATCAAAAGCCGTTTCAAGCAGATCAGTCATGTAGGCGACTTTATCGCGCAGGACCGCCTCTGGGTACTCAATCAGATAAGGCTGGTAACGCCAGTCATCCTCCGTAAGTGCGAAATCAGGAGGGCTGTACCAGGCATGTAAATGCATGCCTATTTCACCCTGATTACGATCAAGAAGGTCGCGGCCAAACTCCACATAGGCAGGATCGCTGACCATCTCATAGTTAGTGAGCCAGGTGGGTTTGAACGCATATTTTTCGCACAACGACTGAAAACGCGGTAAAAAGCGAACATTATGCGTGGTGACATTGCCGCTGCGATTGCGCCAGAGGTTGTCACCTTCTGTATCAAGGGTGATTAAAAATGCTGGTTTATCCATGATTTATCCAACAATCAGTAGAGATTCTCTTTACCATGTTACGCAGGGTGCGCAATCCGCGCAAAAATATAATTGCGGTGAGTTTGGTTTTTATTCGTAGTCATCTATGCGCCGATAACCTAAAATCATTACCTTAATCCAAGGGGCATTCCGTTTATAAGCCATTGAATAACAGAGCGTTGTAATGTTTTTTATATTTGAAAAATTATTTGAAACTGCACTCACTATTTTACTCTGTTACGACTTGTTTAATGCCTGTGAGTCACATAATTAAGACCACGCACAGCGCAGGCGAGTCTTTGAGGTGAAAATTTGTCCAAGCGTATTTTGATGATAATTGACGGGCTGCCAGGCGGCGGTGCTGAAAAGGCCGTGCTGACGCTGGCACAGGGCCTGATAAATGACGGGCACCAGGTAGCACTTTTTTCTTTGCGTAACGTCTGCGATTATCCCCTACCTGCAGAACTCGATTACCAGATAATTAACGACGCTAGCCGTAGCCCATGGCGTAAGCTCACTGAAACATCGCGTCGCGCCACACTCCTGGATAAGGCCGTCCGTGCCAGTGAGACCCGGTATGGCAAATTTGATTTGGTACTGTCCCATCTGCATAAAACTGACCGCATTGTATCTTCCTCGCGTGCGCTCGATCCGTTAAAAACCTGGTACTGCATCCATGGCGTTTTTTCGGCCTCTTATCTGGCGCGCAAATCAGGTTTTGCGTTTTGGCTTAAGCGCCAGAAAATCCGTCACGTCTACCGTAATCGTCAGGTGGTCGCGGTTTCACAATATGTACTGGATGATTTGATCCATTGTGTCGGCGTGAAACCCTCGCGAACCAACGTGATTTTTAACCCTTTTGATTTTGATGAAATCCGCCAGCTTTCTCAGGAACCTTGTCCGCTCGCAGGCACAGATTTTCTGGTACATGTTGGTCGTTTTCATGAAACAAAACGGCATGATCGCCTGCTGGAAGCTTACGCACAAAGTGGCATCCAGGCTCCTCTGGTCTTACTGGGGCAAGGCAGCCCTGCAACGAAAGAGAAGTTACATCGATTGACTGAACAACTGGGCATTTCAGATCGCGTGCGCTTTGAAGGTTTCCAGCGTAATCCCTATCCCTGGATTCGTCATGCCAGGATGTTGATTCTGAGCTCAGACAGCGAAGGGTTTGGCAACGTTTTGATTGAAGCGATGAGTTGTGGAACACCGGTAGTGAGTACGCGTTGTCCTGGCGGACCAGCAAGTATTTTAACCGGCGACCTGGGACGCGGACTGTCTGAGATGAATGCAGCCTCTTTAGCGGAAAAAATGCGTGAAATCCACGATAATCCCCCTGATTTGCATCAACTTGATTTGAACATCTACAGCCTGTCGGTTATTTGCCAGCAATATTTGCACCTGGCTGACACCTGATCTGAACGCCCACATTTCTGCCGTTGAGCACACATCCTGTTAACCAGCCGTTCCTTAAATCACCGAACAGATTAAGGGAACGGCAGGTTTGGCCGTTGTTTGCGCAACGAAAGACGCCTTTAGTCTCAGACGTTCAATAAATGATAAGATTGCTACGCGACAACGGCTTCCGGACTGCCTTTGAGCTGTTGCCACGCATCAATAACGCTTTCCAGCGTCACGTCATTACATTCCCCGGAAGGCGTCTGCAGGATTTTATATTCACCTGACCATGGGTGCCATCCGGGGGCATCAGTATCGCCAAAAAACACCACCTGCTTTTTATGTAAACCTGCAGCGATATGCATTTGGCCACCATCGCTACACAGAATTTGGTCACAACAACTAAAGCCCGCCATTAAATCACGCACCGACGTTGTCGAGTAGGCGGCGACACGAGAGGAATTGACTAACGCCAGGAGGTTCTCTGCACGGGCATCATCACCCCTGTCATCCGGCCCCAGTGCACCCTGCGGAGACCAAAAGATCAGCACACGCGCTTGCTCATCCTCTAACAGATAATGGATAAAAGCCGCATAGCTTTCCAGGCCCCAACGTCGCTTCGGGCTACGGCTGCTGATGTGTATACCGTAAGTTTGGCCGGCTACGGAAAACATGGAATTGACACGTTTTTTTGCCTGCTCACGCTCTTTATGAGTTAAATAAACTCTTACCGGCGGAACTGCAGGCAAACGATCGGTCAGCGCTGAGAGATACGAGTAAGTGTGTTCGACCTGGTGGTTGCCAGAAAAATCGTCTCTGCAAAAGATTCTTGTCAGCCCGTTACTGGCTTCACCCGCGCCAATAATATGGGTGGCTCCCGCCATACGCGCCAGACGTAAGCTGTATTTGCAGGGGACCGGGTTAGCCAGTACCGCCGCATCAAACTTCGTTTTACGTAAAGCCCAAAAAATTTTTAAACGGTGCCAGTAAACGCCAATTGCGGTCTCATTCTTGCCACGGTGCTTGGCTTTCTTATAGACATGAAGCGCATCAACATGGGGGTTATGCAGTATCACATCCTGCGCCACTTTATTTACCAACAGCGTCAGTTTAGCTTCGGGAAAGGCCGTTTTGATGCCTTCGAGCAACGGCGTGGTACAAACCATATCACCAATGTTGTCGCGCCTGATGACGAGGATATTTTTCATACAATACTCAGTTTAGGAAAGCACGGCCGGGCTATAGCATACCTGGCGTTAAGAGTGGCGAAAAAATAAATTTCTGCTACACATAGTGTTTGACCCATATTGCAAAAAAAGTTCTGAATGCTTTCGTAATAATGTCCGCAAACATCCGCTCAATTTTCATTTGAATTTATGATGCCGTGTCACAGAATTTGCCTTTATTATCAATAATCACACCAATGTTTAACGCTGGTGCCATGTTTGAGACATTTATCCAGTCTTTGCTGGCTCAGACGCTGACATCCCTGGAAATCATCCTCGTTGATGATGGCTCCACAGACGGCTCAGGTGAGAAGGCAGACGGCTATGCACAGTGCTACCCCCACATTCAGGTCATCCACCAGCCCAACGGTGGCGTCTCACGTGCGCGCAATGCAGGGCTGGCGGTCGCTCGCGGCAAGTATGTGACCTTTCCAGACGCTGACGACACCATGAAGCCCGAGATGTACCAGACGCTGGTAGATATGGCAGAGTCAGACAATCTGGATGCGGCACAATGTAACGCCGAGTGGTTTTTCCAGGCGGATGGGAACGTTCAGCCACTTATTCCCCCGGACAGGCTCACCAGCACAGCCGTGTTGAGCGGACCAGAATGGCTCAACAAGGCGCTGAAGACTCATCGCTACAAACATGTCGTCTGGCTCGGTATTTACCGACGCGAACTGATTGAAAAACTGAAGCTGAATTTTGAACCCGGCCTGCACCATCAGGATATTCCGTGGACCACCGAGTTCATGCTGAATGTAGAGCGCGTACGCTATACCGATAAACAGCTGTATCGCTACTATCTGCACGATGCTTCTATCAGTAACCGTAAGCGTACCGGCCTGCGCAATGTTGAATATCAACGTCACTACCTGAAAATTGCCCAAATGCTGGAAGCGATCAATGCGCGCTATCGCCATAAAGTCAAAATCTACCCGGCATTCCACTATCAGATCACTTACGAAGCACTCAGCGTATGCCACAGTATCCGACGCGAACCTGAGGAATCAGCCCGTCAGGCGATGATTGCGGATCTCTTCGCTACCCAGACACACAAACGCATGCTGCGTAATGCGCGTGGTGTAAAACAGTGGTATCAGTTGCTGCTCTGGCTGAGCCGTATTTATTACTGGCGCAGGAAATAAGCGACGTCACTTGCTTTAACCCCTTCAGGGTTTGCCCTACAATCAGCTCACTGAATTCTGAGAGCATTTGAGTATGACAAGCCCGATTCCAGCCCAGTTTGCACCGAAAAAAATTCTGTTAATCAAACTGCGTCATCACGGCGACATGCTGCTGACTACGCCTGTCATCAATGCTTTGCATCAGCATTATCCGCAGGCCACCCTTGATGTCCTGCTTTATAAAGAAACACGCCCCATGCTGGAGGCGCATCCTTCCATACATCACCTGCATATCATCGATCGCAACTGGAAAAAGGAAGGCGGCTGGCAGAAGTTGCGCCATGAAATGGCCCTGCTCTCAGCGGTGCGATCCCGTCATTACGATGTGGTGATTAACCTTGCCGATCAGTGGCGCAGTGCGATTATTACCCGGCTGTCTGGCGCGCCGGTGCGCATTGGCTTTGCGTTTAAGAAACGCGATAACGCCTTCTGGGGTTGGTGCCACAATCATTTGGTCACCACAGAAAATCATGATCGGTTGCACACGGTGGAGCAGAACCTGTCAGCCCTGTCACCGCTGCAGATTTCAACCGAGGGCGCCAAAGCCTCTATGCATTTCAGCCCGAACGACGATCGGAAAGTGCAGGATATGCTGCTCCAGCAACAGATAAATAGCCCTTTTATCGTACTGCAACCTACGTCGCGCTGGCAGTTTAAATGTTGGGAAGAAGATAAAGTTGCAGCCACTATCGACCAACTGGCTCAAGCCGACCGAAAAGTCATCCTGACAGCAGGACCGGATGATAGTGAGCTGGCGATGGTTGAGCGGATTCTGGCGCAGTGCCATTCTCCGCATGTTATCTCCCTGGCAGGCCAGCTGACGCTGCCTCAGTTGGCCGCGCTTATCGCTCGCGCCAGGCTTTTTATTGGCGTGGACTCGGCCCCCATGCATATGGCCGCCGCGCTGGACACACCGTGCATTGCGCTGTTTGGTCCCACTAAGTTGCAACACTGGCGTCCGTGGGGTGACAACAATCGGGTCATCTGGGCTGGCGATTATGCCCCCCTTCCTCCGCCAGACTCCATTGATACGCGCACCGGGCAACGGTATTTATCCGTTATTCCGGTTGAGGACGTGGTGACCGCCGCAAGGAGCTATTTAAATGAGTAAGTTACGTCTGGCGATTGTCCGGCAAAAATACCGCCCCGATGGCGGGGCCGAGCGTTTTATTTCACGCGCACTGGAAGCCCTGGGTAGCGAACAGTTAGATCTCAATATCATCACCCGAAGCTGGCAAGGAAAACCCAATCCGGACTGGCATCTGCATATCTGCAATCCTGCTAAACTGGGACGGGTCTCGCGTGAGCGGGGTTTTGCCCATGCGGCACGGGCCTGCTGGGAACGGGAGAAGTTTGATATTGTCCAGAGCCATGAGCGTATAGCGGGCTGTGACATATTTCGGGCCGGCGACGGTGTACATCGTGTCTGGCTTGAGCAACGGGCACGCATTGTTTCTCCGCTGCAGCGCTTGAGCGCCGCAATAAGTCCTTATCATCGCTACGTCCTGCAGGCGGAAACGGATATGTTTCATTCCCCCTCGCTGAAAGCGGTAATATGTAATTCTGAGATGGTGAAAAAAGACATCCTGCGCTGCTTTACGCTGCAGGCAGAGAAAATACATGTCATTTACAACGCTATCGATTCAACGCGCTTTCAGCCGGCCACTGAGGCCTCTCGTCATGCTGTGCGTACACAGCTGAACCTGCCCACTAACGCAACCGTACTGATTTATGTGGGTTCTGGATTTGAACGTAAAGGCCTGAAAGCCGCCATTGAAGCGCTGGCCAAAAGTAATCGCTATCTGATTGTGGTCGGTCAGGATAAACAGGTGAAACGTTATCAGCAGTTAGCCAACCAGCTCAACTGCCTTGAACGGTTACGTTTTGTCGGCGTACAGCAGGATGTGCAGCCCTTTTACCATGCTGCTGATGGTTTGCTACTGCCAACGCTCTACGATCCTTTTCCCAATGTTGTGCTGGAAGCGATGGCATGTGGTTTGCCCGTGATTACCAGCACGGGCTGTGGCGGCGCGGAATTTATTCGCGAAGGCCAGGAAGGCTTTGTACGCGATGCGCTAGACATCACAGGCCTTAACCAGGCTATTAACGCCCTTTCTATGCTGACCGTCGATATGAGGATGGGAGAAGCGGCGCGGCGCAGGATCGAACCCTACAGTCCACAGAACCTGGCGAATTCACTGAATGCGCTTTATCAGCAGGTGCTGAATAGCCACTCATGATGTGGGATGAGTGATTATGCTGTTTCTGATAAGATGCAGTAATCTGACTTTAATCTGTTTTTTTGACGCCAACGTGTCATAACGGTAACTATGACGACCATTTACACCGCATTGCTCTATTTTATTCAGCCACTGATTTGGCTGCGCCTGTGGCTGCGTGGTCGTAAAGCCCCTGCCTACCGTAAACGCTGGGCAGAGCGTTATGGCTATTGCGCCGGAAAAGTAAAACCTGAAGGCATAGTTTTGCATTCCGTCTCCGTGGGTGAAACCCTGGCGGCGGTGCCTCTGGTGCGCGCACTACGTCATCGTTATCCTACGCTGCCTATTACCGTAACAACCATGACGCCAACCGGCTCTGAACGCGCGCAGTCTGCGTTTGGCAAAGATGTGCATCACGTCTATTTGCCCTACGATCTGCCAGGCTCCATCAATCGCTTTCTTGATACGGTTAATCCGCGCCTGGTGATCATTATGGAAACGGAGTTGTGGCCAAACATCATCCGCATTCTGCATGAGCGCCATATTCCGCTGGTGATCGCCAACGCCCGGCTGTCGGAACGTTCTGCAAAGGGCTACCGCAAGCTGGGCAAGTTTATGCGTAACCTGTTACAGAGCATCACGCTGATTGCCGCTCAGAACGCCGAGGACGGGGAGCGTTTTCTTCAGCTCGGCCTGAAACGTTCTCACCTGTCGATTACCGGTAGCCTGAAGTTTGATATTTCTGTTACGCCAGAGCTGGCCGCAAGAGCGATAACGCTGCGGCGTCAGTGGGCGCCCCGCCGCCCGGTTTGGATTGCCACCAGCACTCATGAAGGCGAAGAGGCGATTCTGCTGGATACGCACCGCCGTTTATTACAAACCTTTCCGGATCTGCTGCTTATTCTGGTGCCACGTCATCCGGAGCGTTTCAACGATGCCCGCGAACTGACGCAAAAACGCCAGTTCAGTTTTACCTTGCGTAGCAGCGGTGAAATCCCATCCAGTTCAACGCAGGTCGTCATTGGCGACTCGATGGGGGAACTGATGCTGCTGTATGGCATTGCCGATCTGGCATTTGTGGGCGGCAGTCTGGTTGAGCGCGGCGGTCATAATCCGCTTGAACCTGCAGCCCATGCTATTCCTGTGCTGATGGGCCCGCACACCTGGAACTTCAAAGATATTTGCAGCAAGTTGCAGCAGGCACAGGGACTGATCACCGTCACCGATGCTGCGTCACTTGAAAAAGAAGTGACGAATCTGCTGCAGGACGATGATTATCGTCGCTACTACGGACGCCATGCCGTAGAAGTGCTCCACCAAAATCAGGGAGCCATACAGCGTCTGCTACAGTTACTTGAACCCCATTTACCGCCACGAGCTCATTGATGACTTCAACGCGCCAACGCCTGTCAGTGGTGATGATTGCCAAAAATGAAGCAGAGCTGCTGCCTGACTGTCTTGCATCCGTACATTGGGCCGATGAAATCATCGTGCTGGATTCAGGCAGTACGGATAACACCATAGCGCTGGCCCGTGAAGCAGGTGCACAGGTTTATCAGGCGACGGAATGGCAGGGCTATGGCAAGCAGCGTCAGCGGGCGCAGAGTTTTGCCCGTTGCGACATGATTTTGATGATCGATGCCGACGAGCGTGTAACGCCAGCGTTACGTCGGGCGATTGAGCAGGTACTGGACGCGCCGCCGGGCCGCACCGTTTACAGCCTCAGCCGAAGTAATCTTTTTTTAGGGCGTTTCATGCGCCATAGCGGCTGGTACCCTGACCGGGTAATGCGTCTGTATCCGCGTACGTTACGCTATAACGACAATCTGGTGCACGAGTCGCTGAACACCGAAGGCGCACCAGTCAAGGTCCTTAACGGGGATTTGCAGCACCTGACCTGCCGCGACCTGATGGCATTTCAACGCAAACAGCTGGCCTACGCGGAAGCCTGGGCACAGGAAAGATTCCTGCGCGGAAAAGCGTGCAGTCTGTTTTCTGTCTTCTCGCATACGCTGGGTGCCTTCATTAAAACGCTACTGCTGCGTGCCGGTTTCCTTGATGGCAAACAGGGTTGGCTGCTGGCGGTCGTTAATGCCCAGTACACGTTCAACAAATATGCGGCGCTATGGGCGCTGAATAATGCTTCGGCGAAAGGGCGCACATGACCACTAAAGCTATCTATCCAGGCACCTTCGATCCCATCACATTAGGCCATATTGATATTGTGACGCGTGCTGCACAGATGTTTGACTGGCTTGTCGTGGCGATTGCGGCCAGCCCAGGCAAAAAACCCTTGTTTACGCTGGATGAAAGGGTTGCGTTGGCGCGTCAGGCAACCGCCCATTTATCGAATGTTGAGGTGGTGGGTTTTAGCGATCTGATGGCCAATTTTGCCCGCGCGCAGCAGGCAAATGTCTTAGTACGCGGATTACGTGCGATATCGGATTTCGAGTATGAGATGCAGCTGGCGCGTATGAACCGGCATTTGTTGCCGACGCTGGAAAGCGTGTTTTTGATGCCGTCAGAAGACTTTTCTTTTATCTCTTCTACGCTGGTAAAAGAAGTGGCGCGGCATGGCGGCGATGTTTCGGCCTTCCTCCCCGCGCCTGTTCACCAGGCGTTACTGGCTAAGCTACCTTAGCGCTGACAGTTTGGGCACCAGTAAGTACTGCGTTGCCCATGCTTACCGCTGACAATGGGCGTGCCACATGCCCGGCACGGCTCACCCGCACGACCATAAACCTGTAGCTCTTGTGCAAAATAGCCGGGCTTACCATCACTTTGCAAAAAGTCGCGTAATGTCGTCCCACCCTGCTCGATTGAGCGTAGCAACACCGCTTTGATGGTATTAGCCAAAAGCGCGGCGTCTTCATGGGACAGACTCATTGCGGGGCGATCAGGAACGATCCCGGCGGTAAACAGCGACTCACTGGCATAAATGTTACCCACGCCAACCACAACTTTATTGTCCATCAGCCACTGCTTAATCACCGTTCGCTTACCACGGGATTTTTCGAACAGATAGTCGCCATTGAACAGTTCACTCAGCGGCTCTGGGCCGAGGTGTGCCAGTACGCTACTGCCGGCCAGGTCACTGCTCCACAGCCAGGCCCCAAAACGCCGGGGATCGGTATAGCGCAGCACTTTACCGTTGCTCATCACCAGGTCGACATGATCGTGTTTGGCGGCAGGCAACTCTTCTGAAAGCACGCGCAAACTGCCAGACATACCCAGATGGATAATGATCCAGCCGTGCGGCAACTCCAGCAAAAGGTATTTGGCGCGACGTTGAACACTCAGCACAGGCTGATCGCTTAGCGCCAAAATTTCTTGTGAGACCGGCCAACGCAATCGCGCGTTACGCACAACCGCGTGAAGAATTGTTTGACCAACCAGATGTGGCTCAATGCCGCGTCGGCTGGTTTCTACCTCTGGCAACTCAGGCATAACCTCTCCCCTGCGCATTACACAAACAAAAAACCCGGCCTGAGCCGGGTTTTTTGCAGAAAACCAAAATTACTTAATTTTGGCTTCTTTGTAGATCACATGCTGACGTACAACCGGATCGAACTTTTTCAGTTCAAGTTTCTCTGGTTTAGTACGTTTGTTCTTCGTGGTGGTATAGAAGTGACCTGTACCAGCAGAGGAAACCAGCTTGATCTTCTCACGAATACCTTTAGCCATGATTCAGTTCCTTAGTACTATTAGTACTTCTCACCACGGGCACGCATGTCGGCTAACACCGTATCAATGCCCTTTTTATCAATAATACGCATACCTTTTACAGATACACGCAGAGTAACGAAGCGCTTCTCGCTCTCAACCCAAAAACGGTGTGAGTGCAGGTTCGGAAGGAAACGGCGTTTCGTCGCGTTCATTGCGTGGGAACGGTTGTTACCGGTCACCGGACGCTTTCCAGTTACCTGGCAGACTCGTGACATGTCTATTCTCCAAAAATCAAATCAGCTCGAGCTTTAAAAATTAGGTTTTGGCCGCCTCGTCAGGCTTACAGCCCGCCAGGCGAGTTCCATGGAACCCGCTAAGCTGGCCTAACCGCCAAACCCGAGATTCTCAAAGGTGGCGTAGTATACGCCGCTCGGCCCAAGTGCTCAAGTCCCGAACAGATAAAGATCCCGAATGATCGTGTAAAAAGCCGTCATCTGGACCAGATTTTCAGGCTCAGAGCCATCCCCGTTCGGTAAATGAGACAGATTCACCATGTCCAATCACCAGATGATCGAGCACGCGAATGTTTACCAAGCGACAAGCTTCGCAGATTTTCACCGTAATGTCGCGGTCAGCCTTACTGGGCTCGGCTTTTCCCGACGGATGGTTATGCGCGATGATCAACGCTGCAGCGTTAATTTTAAGCGCCTCGCGCACAATCTCTCGTGGATGAACCTCCACACTATTAATGGAGCCAGAGAACATTTGCCGGGCGGTTATCACCCGATGTTGATTATCTAAAAACATCACGATAAAAATCTCACGTTCCTGCTCCGCCAACAGCATTTGCAGATACTGGCGTGTTGCAATGGGGCTATCGAGCGTATTTTCACGGGCCAGCTGGCTGGCAAAAAAGCGTTTAGCCAGCTCAGCAACGGCCCGGAGCTGGATTAACTTAATTTCGCCCGCCCCTTTAATGCCTTTAAAATCCTCGGCACTGGCGTTCACGATGTTGTATAGCGAGCCCAACTCTTGCAACATCTGCTGTGCCAGCTTCATCACCGGTACGCCTCTTGAACCGGTGCGCAAAAAGATGGCTAACAGTTCTGCATCACTTAATGCATCTGCGCCCAGTAGCTTAAGTTTTTCCCGTGGTAGAAAATGATTCATTGCTGCTCTCCCTGTCGCCCCCTGTATCATCCCCTGTCAGTGAAAACGCCACCAGTGAGCAAATGTGATTCTTCGGCACATCTCGCAAACGCAGTCATTGAAAAGGTGCCTGAGAGGTTTTGTGATAAAATTCGACCATTCCGCCGTCCCGAAACGGCAATTGAAAATGAGGTTAGCTGCATGATGGGATTAGCCGGTAAAAAAGTGCTGTTAGGCGTAAGTGGTGGTATTGCGGCCTATAAAACACCCGAGCTGGTGCGCCGTCTTCGCGATCGCGGTGCCGATGTGCGCGTGATGATGACCCATGCAGCAAAAGCGTTTATTACGCCGCTCAGCCTCCAGGCCGTATCGGGCTATCCGGTAATGGACGATCTGCTCGACCCAGCAGCCGAGGCAGCAATGGGCCATATTGAGTTGGCCAAATGGGCCGATCTGATTCTACTGGCACCGGCATCAGCAGATGTAATTGCGCGAATGACGGCCGGTATGGCGAATGATTTAGTGACGACCGCCGTGCTGGCTACCGCGTCACCTGTCGCGATTGTGCCCGCAATGAATCAGCAGATGTACCGTGCAGCCGTCACGCAAGCAAACCTCGCGACGCTTCAGTCGCGTGGCGTGTTGATCTGGGGGCCTGACAGCGGCAGCCAGGCATGCGGCGATGTCGGGCCGGGTCGTATGCTCGACCCGCTGGCTATCGTGGACTACGCGGTGCAGTGGGCAAGCCCCGTCAACGATCTGCAACATCTCAACATTATGATTACCGCCGGTCCTACCCGTGAAGCCATCGATCCTGTGCGTTATATCAGCAATCACAGTTCCGGAAAAATGGGCTTTGCCATCGCGACAGCCGCCGCCAGCCGTGGTGCAAATGTCACGCTGGTTTGTGGCCCGGTGACCTTACCTACGCCCACCGGTGTTAAGCGGGTTGATGTGACATCGGCACTGGACATGCAGGCGGCAGTGATGGGCGAGATAAACAAACAACATATTTTCATTGCAAGCGCTGCCGTGGCAGACTACCGGGCAGCCAACATTGCGGATGAGAAAATCAAGAAACAGGATGACAATAATGATGATAATGTCACCCTGCAACTCATCAAAAATCCCGATATTGTCGCGGGCGTTGCCGCGTTACCGCAGGGCCGACCGTTTGTGGTTGGATTTGCGGCTGAAACCCAGAATGTGGAAGAATACGCCCGGAAAAAACGCGCGCGTAAAAAGCTGGACCTGATCTGTGCTAACGACGTGTCAAAAGCAGGACAAGGGTTCAATAGCGACACCAATGCTCTTCACCTTTTTTGGCAGGAAGGAGAAAAGACCTTACCGCTCAGCGATAAGTCACTCCTTGGTCAACTTTTAATAGACGAGATTGTCAGCCGTTATGATGAAAAAAATAGACGTTAAAATTCTCGATGCGCGCGTCGGCAAGGATTTCCCATTGCCGACTTATGCGACACCGGGTTCCGCTGGGTTAGATCTGCGTGCCTGTATTGATGATGCGATGGAAATCGCACCGGGTACCACAATACTGGTCCCTACCGGACTGGCTATTCACATTGCCGATCCGAGCCTTGCTGCTGTTATTCTCCCGCGCTCAGGCCTGGGTCATAAACATGGCATCGTACTGGGTAACCTGGTCGGCCTTATTGATGCCGATTATCAGGGACAACTGATGGTATCGGTATGGAATCGTGGGCAGGAAAGCTTTACGCTACAGCCGGGCGACCGCATGGCCCAGCTGGTTTTTGTACCTGTCGTCCAGGCCGAATTCAATCTGGTGGAAACGTTTGACGCCAGCTTGCGCGGCGAAGGTGGCTTCGGTCACTCAGGCCGTCAGTAACCAGCACTACCGATTTTCACTTACGCCAATCATTTTATTTCTCATCGCCATAAGTCTTTCTCTTGTGGCTGATGCGTAGGTGTTGCCTGTTTATGGTGAAATTCAGGGGTTTTTAAGGGCATGGCAGAAAAAAAAGTCGTAAAGCGGAATCGTCGCGAAGAGATTTTGCAGGCGCTGGCACAGATGCTCGAATCCAGCGATGGCAGCCAACGTATTACTACCGCAAAACTCGCGGCTAACGTCGGTGTTTCGGAAGCGGCGCTTTATCGTCATTTTCCCAGCAAAACACGCATGTTCGACAGCCTGATCGAATTTATTGAAGACAGTCTGATTACCCGCATCAATCTCATCCTTAAAGATGAAAAAGAAACGATGGCGCGCCTGCGTCTTATCGTGCAGCTGATTCTGGGGTTTGGTGAGCGTAATCCGGGGTTGACGCGTATTTTAACGGGTCATGCGCTGATGTTTGAACAGGACCGCCTTCAGGGGCGTATTAATCAGCTGTTTGAGCGGATTGAGGTCCAGCTACGTCAGGTGATGCGTGAGCGAAAAATGCGAGAAGGTGAAGGCTTTCACACTGATGAAGCATTATTAGCCAGTCAGTTACTGGCGCTGTGCGAAGGATTATTATCGCGTTACGTTCGTTCCGAGTTCCGCTTTAGTCCTACTGCCGAGTTCGACACCCGCTGGCCGCTGATCGCGGCACAACTGGTGTAATACGCTGGCGGGCTCTGGCCCGCCGGCGATCAGACGCCGTACGCTTTTTGATACGCACGCACCTGGGCTAAGTGGTCAGCCATGTGCGTTTTTTCAGCCAGGTAGTCAATCAGGTCGTTGAGCGTAATAATGGCGGTCACCTTGCAGCCGTAGTCACGTTCCACTTCCTGAATGGCGGAAAGTTCACCACGGCCACGCTCCTGGCGATCCAGTGAAATCAGCACCCCAGCCAGACTCGCATCATGTGCATTAATGATATCCATGGATTCACGAATCGCGGTTCCTGCCGTGATGACGTCGTCGACCAGCATAATTTTACCCTGCAGCGGGCTTCCTACCAGCAGACCGCCCTCACCGTGATCTTTGGCCTCTTTCCGGTTAAAGCAGTAAGGCACATCCCGGTCATGATGATCGGCTAAGGCAACAGCCGTTGTGGTCGCGATAGGAATCCCTTTATAGGCCGGCCCAAACAGCAAATCGAAATCCACACCGCTGTCGACTAATGCCTGCGCATAGAAACGCCCCAGCAACGCTAAATCCCGCCCACTGTTAAACAGACCAGCATTAAAGAAATAGGGACTTTTACGACCCGACTTTAACGTAAACTCACCAAATTTAAGCACCTGCTTATTCAGTGCGAATTCAATAAACTGCCGTTGCCAGGCTTTCATGTCTTACTCCTCAGATAAAAAAGGCGACTCTGTGGTCGCCTGTTACTTTACTTTTCCAGCGCTGCTTTTTGCGCCTGAATTAATTCTTCGATACCGCCGCGCGCTAACGCCAGCAGTGCCAGTAACTCTTCATGACTGAAAGGTTCGCCTTCGGCAGTGCCCTGCACTTCGATCATGCGCCCATCTTCCATCATTACCACGTTCATATCGGTTTCAGCGGCGGAGTCTTCGACATATTCAAGGTCGCACAGGGCTTCACCGTTAACGATGCCCACGGATACGGCCGCGACCATCCCTTTCATCGGGTTCGCTTTCAGCTTACCGCTGGCCACCAGCTTGTTTAGCGCGTCGGCCAGTGCCACACATGCGCCGGTAATCGAGGCTGTCCGGGTACCGCCATCGGCCTGAATCACGTCGCAATCAAGCGTGATGGTGTATTCACCCAGCACCTTGAGATCGACAGCGGCACGCAATGACCGGGCAATAAGACGTTGAATCTCAAGTGTGCGCCCGCCTTGTTTCCCTTTTGCGGCTTCACGCGCCATACGGCTGTGCGTTGAACGCGGCAACATGCCATATTCGGCGGTGACCCAGCCCTGGCCCTGCCCTTTGAGGAAACGCGGAACACCTTCATCCACCGTTGCAGTGCAGAGCACTTTGGTTTCACCGAACTCCACCAGAACGGAACCCTCTGCGTGTTTGGTGTAATTGCGGGTCAATGTGACGGGACGCACCTGATGTGCGCTACGGCCTGCTGGACGCATGGTTATCTCCGGCTTGCAAATGGTTGGCTGCGTATTATACGGACTTCCTGGCCTGCTGTCTCTTGCCCTGGCCCGTCAGGCTCATGATGAAATTCATGTTGGAGTATGGCTAAATGCCTTACCTTTTGCCGCATATTTGCTAACTGATAAAACTATGGCCGCTATTTTTCATTTCCTGCTGGCGCTGGTGGTGATTTTCGCCCTTGCGTTACTGGTCAGTCATGACCGTAAACACATTCGCCCACGCTATATTATTCAACTTATTGTCGTTGAAGCCGCACTGGGCTGGTTCTTTCTTCATTCTGCCGGTGGACTGGCGCTCGTGGGTGCGGTGGGCCGCTTTTTTGAAACGCTGCTTGGTTTTGCTGCGCAAGGCACAGAGTTTGTTTTTGGCGGCATGAGTCAACAAGGCCTGGCCTTTATCTTTCTTGGCGTACTCTGCCCGATCGTTTTTATTTCCGCCCTGATTGGTATTTTGCAGCACTGGCGCATTCTGCCATTGCTGATCCGGCTCGTGGGAACAGTCCTGTCTAAAATCAACGGCATGGGAAAGCTGGAGTCCTTTAACGCAGTCAGTACGCTGGTACTGGGCCAGTCTGAAAACTTTATTGCTTATAAAGGTATACTGGCCGATATCCCACCTAAGCGCCTTTACACGATGGCCGCAACCGCCATGTCCACCGTTTCGCTGTCCATTGTCGGTGCTTACATGTCGATGATTGAGGCTCGATATGTTGTGGCTGCGTTACTGCTCAATATGTTCAGCACCTTTATCATCCTGTCGATTATCAATCCCGGCAAGGAAAGTGATGAGCAGCCTGTCGCACTGGACAAGTTGCATGAAGAACAGAGTTTCTTCGAAATGTTGGGTGAGTACATCCTGGCAGGCTTTAAAGTGGCCATGATCATCCTGGCGATGCTGATTGGTTTTATTGCCTTAATCGCGGCCATCAACGCCCTGTTCGCCGCCGTGTTTGGATACAGTTTCCAGCAGCTCCTTGGCTATGTTTTTTATCCCTTTGCCTGGCTAATTGGTATTCCTGCCGCCGACGCCCTCCAGGCTGGCAGCATTATGGCAACCAAACTGGTCGCCAATGAATTCGTCGCCATGATCGAGCTGAAGAAAGTCGCGGCAGGCATGACGCCACGAGGATTAGGCATCCTGTCGGTATTCCTGGTGTCTTTTGCTAACTTTGCGTCAATTGGCATTGTGGCAGGCGCGATTAAGGGGCTGAACGAACGGCAGGGGAACGTCGTTTCCCGATTTGGCTGGAAACTGGTTTATGGTTCAACCCTGGTAAGCCTGCTTTCGGCGGCCTTCGCCGGACTGTTTATCTGATTCTTTCACGGCGGCCAATGCCGCCGTTAATGACATCAGAAACTCACGCAGGAAGGCGAATCGACGCGCATGACCGATTCCTGACCAAACTCTTTTTTATACTGCTCGCGCAGTGCTTCAACACGGCTGTTGCTATCGCTGTCAAAATTATAAATGAGCACCAACGCTTTACTTTTCTCACGCGCCAGTTGACCGTTTTCACTCAGCCATTGCCCCTGGGCATCATAAACCGACAATCCAGATTTAAAGCGCGGGGTCACTTCTTTATCGATAAAACGCATCCAGTCCTGTGAACTCACGCTGCCACCTTTTGGCTTGCTGAGACCAAACCACAATGTGGTTTGCATCATCACTTCACCGCCAGCGCAAATGGGAACGGGCCGGGTAGAGGGCGCAAGTTGCAGTGCAGACGGCGGAGGCGGAGGCGGCGAGTGGCAGCCAGCCAACAGCAAGGTCAGCAGTACAGGAAAGCACAATACACGAGACATAAAAGGGATCCTCGATGAGTAAACCAGTAAACAGCATAAGTGCCTGTTGCTAAAAGCGGAAATAATTTGTTATCTCATCCTGTTCACGCTTACACCTGTTATGGTTAGCCTTGCCTCGTTATACTGACGCTAATCTTTCTGAAAATGAGTAACGCTTATGATCCGCAGTATGACCGCCTATGCCCGCCGTGAAGTCAAAGGCGACTGGGGCAGCGCCGCCTGGGAGCTGCGTTCCGTTAATCAACGTTATCTTGAAACCTACATCCGTCTGCCGGAGCAGTTCCGCGGGCTGGAGCCGATGATTCGGGAACGCATTCGTCAGCGCCTGACGCGCGGTAAAATCGAATGTAATCTGCGCTTTGATGCTGACCCGGGCGCGCAAGGCGAGCTGATGCTGAACGAGTCGTTGGCTAAACAGCTGGTGCAGGCCGCTAACTGGGTAAAAATGCAGAGCGACGAAGGCTCGATCAATCCGCTGGATATTTTGCGCTGGCCGGGCGTGATGTCTGCGCAAGAGCAGGATCTGGATACGATCAACACACAGCTGATCCAGGCGCTGGATGGCGCGCTGGATGATTTCATCGACGCACGCGAAAGCGAAGGTAGTGCATTAAAAGCGATGATTGAGCAGCGGCTGGAAGCGGTGACGCATGAGGTAAGTAAAGTGCGTGCTCAACTGCCCGACGTGATCAAGTGGCAGCGTGAACGTCTAATCGCCAAACTGGAAGACGCCGAAGTACAGTTGGAAAACAACCGTCTGGAGCAGGAACTGGTCATGATGGCGCAGCGTGTGGATGTCGCAGAAGAGCTGGATCGTCTGGATGCGCATGTCAAAGAGACGTACAACATTCTGAAGAAAAAAGAAGCCGTAGGACGTCGCCTCGACTTTATGATGCAGGAATTCAACCGCGAGTCGAATACGCTGGCCTCTAAATCAATTAATGCAGAGATCACCAACTCAGCGATTGAGTTAAAAGTGTTGATTGAACAGATGCGTGAGCAGATTCAGAATATCGAGTAATCTCCATGCAACTGCATTAATAAAGACAAGCCCATATTAAGTGGGCTTTTTTATTTCTCATTTACATCAATGATCGTCAGTATTATTTGAGAATTATGCGCTGATGGTGAGCAATATTTTAATGAGAAAAAAAACCCCACCCTGCATTTATTAATTAATAACTCACCGCATCACCCTGCCAAGGGCACATTAAATGCAATCCAATCATAAGCTTTCACTTTAATTAAACAGGCCGGTTACGTAAGTGATTTTTTGCACACTTTAATTAAGGAAATATCACTAATATTTATTTCGATGCAACCTTTAATTTTTATATTAAAAATATTCAAAACAGATTACTCATGAAAAAAGCATCAAGCAAGGAAGTAAAATTTATAAAGATGACAGTATAAACATCTAATTCTATCCCGTTAGATGTTAAATTACAGTTTCACTTTTAGGGGTGGTAGATTTATTTTACGCATTTCAATAAAATGAAAGCACCGTTTTGACTACACTACCGGAGGCGTCAATGAGCATGAGAAAAACGCTCGCTTATGTTGCAGCATTGACAACTTTAGCTTTTTTTTCATGTGATTTTTTCAATTCTCCAATAGTCTTTGCCGTTCATGGCACCGATTCCACTCAAGAATTATTGGTTAAAAACATGCCTTTCACTGATAGTGATAAAATCAAGTGGTGGGATAATAATGGTGCTAAAACCATCTCTTCTCCTGAAACGTACAATGTTTCAATCTGGAAATTTGATGGCAAGTATCAAAAGCTAGCGCCTAAGAACTCTGGGTTGTTTCCAGACCATGATATCGATTACTTGCTATGCTTTGACGACATAAAAACAGAAGAAAACTGTATAGACAAGTCAAACTGGATCATGGATATCACTAGAACAAAGGATGGCTACACTTATTACCGTCTTGATGGTGAGTCTTACTATCGAAAACCTTCTGGTGAACTGATCAAAGGTGATAGATTTACGACAACCATTAAACCTGTAAGCTGAATAGCTTGTCATTATGCTTAACGGTGAGTGGATTTGTGAGTGAAACAGAAATGCACTGCAAAGGAAACCACTAACCCTATGATTAATAATAATTAATTATTCCAATCGATATTAAAATCCAGAACATGAGCAATATCCATGCAACTGCATTAACAAATGCAAGCCCATATTAAGTGGGCTTTTTTATTTCTCATATATATTAATTATCGTTAGTATTATTTTAAACTTGTTCACAGATGGTGAGCAATGTCTTAATGAGAAAACTAAGCACCATCCTGTCAAGCAGGATGGTGGCGATATTTAAACCCTGCCTACCGATAGATTGATATCATGACGTATTAACGCATTGTGAGCCTGTATAACGCCACCTTCATTTATCACCCTTGAGGTGATAAATAATTAAGCATGCAGAACGTTATCTATCATGCGACTTCCTAACCTTACAGCGACTAATTCTGCACGCTTGCTAAAATTTTTTGTATTTACACGATATAAGCAACCATTCCATTATAAGCATTTGCGCTTCATCTCGTTAACCTCCCGAAAAGAAAACCTCTCTGTTAAAAAACGTCATCGCTAATCATAGAAGCGTGACAGCCGACAACTCAGGTAAAAAATAAGAATAAGGAAAATTCTTATGTATGTAAGATCAGTACATGACGTTACGTGTCAGCACGTGTAATCGTGCCTACCTCATTGAGTTATCACTCAGAATGCGTATGTAAAAAATTTTATACGCGTTGATAAGTACGATTAGTTTTAAGTTGCCTTTCATTACCCAAAATGCGTTATTCCGAAAGAAATCATTAATTAAAAGCCAGATGCGCAAAAAATTTCAGAAACGATAAGCCTGCTTATTTTTAATGCTCGGTATTATAACACAACAAAAAAACACCAATTCGCTCACATTTTCGTATTAAAAAAGCAAAGATGAGAAATAAAAAACGAATGTTCTACTAAAGTTTTATTTTTAAATGCCGTTCTTTCTTTGTGAAACCAATCAGAGACTGAAGCCATGAAAAAATTAACTTTTGTGTTTGTATTAATGACGTTATCGCCATTGTCATTTGCCACTGGCGGACAAATCAATTTCAAAGGTTCAATTGTGGAACCCGGTTGTGACACGCTTATTGTTAATTCTCAGATTAAACAAAGTTGCACGAGAGGAGGAAAAACTGAAGCCACAACCCTGCGTATGAATGACAGCCAACAATCTTTGCCGCTTAAGCTGGGTAAGGTGCAGTTAAAAAAAGTCGGTGATTTTCGCCTGATGACGATTACCTATAACTAGGATTTTTCTTTTCCAGACTCGGTTTTTCTCTTAAGCCATACACGTTACGTATGTGGGTAAACGTGTATCGCTTGTGAGGATAATTTCCGCTGAATTTCCAGTTCTCAAACATCCTGAACAGTGCGCACGCATTCATCATGTAGCTTTTCACAAGAAGCCTGTGCATACTCATGCATAGTCATTTTTTAGATTTTTGCCACTAAGAATGTAAATTTATCGAAAAGATGGTGGCTGTTGAGTACAGAACTGTCTTAATTTCCAGACGCCTGTTTTGCTATCCTCAACACACAACCGAAAAAATAAGACATTGTTTTATAACAATAAAATATTTTCACACCACCATTTCTTGCTCGATGACGCCCCGATGCAATCGATCATCCTAATCCTGAAGATGACGAAAGCTCACTGTGACAGAGGGCACTTTTTGATAAAGTGCTGGTCGTAGTTAGTACAGCCGTACCGCTTGGGAACTTAAGGAATGGGTCTTTTTGCGTTACATCCATCAATCCTTTAAGGTCAATGATGAAAAACACCAGGCAGTTCAGCAGCACCCTTTTACATCCCCGTTATTGGTTTACATGGTTTGGTCTTGGCATTCTCTGGCTCTTAGTTCAACTTCCCTATCCTGTCCTGATGCGACTTGGCGCAGGTGCCGGTAAACTTTCCCGTCATTTCCTTCAGCGTCGAGAGCGCATTACCCGTCGTAACATTGAACTTTGTTTTCCTGGCATCAGTGATGAAGACAAAGAAAGCATGATTGCGGGAAACTTTGCTTCTCTTGGTATGGCGCTGCTTGAAACAGGCATTGCCTGGTTCTGGCCGGACCACGCCGTTAAGCGCCTGTTTACTGTCTCCGGGCTTGCAAACCTCTATTCTGCTCAGAATGAAGGCCGGGGCGTGATGTTAATCGGTATCCATTTTATGTCTCTGGAGCTGGGTGGCCGCATCAGCGGATTGTGTCAGCCGATGATGGCTATGTACCGACCACATAATAACCGCGCGATGGAGTATGTTCAGACCAAAGGCCGCATGCGTTCCAATAAGGCGATGATTGACCGTCGCGATCTGCGCGGGATGGTACAGGCGCTTAAGCAGGGCGAATCCGTCTGGTTTGCACCGGACCAGGATTACGGCCCAAAAGGCAGTACTTTCGCACCGCTGTTCGCCGTTGAGAAAGCAGCGACAACAAACGGCACATACGTTTTATCTCGCCTGGCCAAGCCTGCGATGGTGCCGATCATGCTGATTCGTAATCCAGGCAACGATGGTTATAAACTGATTATCGAACCGATTCTGGAAAACTACCCTCATACGGATGAATCAGCCGCCGCTGCCTATATGAATAAAGTGATTGAGAGCCAAATCATGCGAGCGCCTGACCAGTACCTTTGGCTGCATCGCCGATTTAAAACGCGTCCACCAGGTGAAGCGTCTCTCTACGTATAACGATAAAGCAGGCTCAAGCCTGCTTTATTTTTTCATACTGCCGCTATCGCTCTTTCCCCGTTACGACTCACAGCACTTGCTCATCCAGCGTGCAGATATCAATATTCTGTCCTGACCATAAAACGGCCGTACCCGCATCTGCCATACCTCCTCTTATGACGTTGTGCCTCTCTACCATGAACATATTCTGACGTCTGGGAAATTTTTACGTTCAGAATGGATAAGCGCTACGACCATTGCTTACATAACCACCTTGCACTTTATTTGCCCCGGCTTAAGTGTTTCATACGGGAAAAATCCTGGGTCATCGCCTTAAAACGATGCTATGTATAACGTTTCAAAGCCTTTTTTATTTTGTATTGTTTACTACTGAATAGTCATACGTGACTTTGCCACAAGTCGTTATGAAGCGTTTATTTAGCAAGTGAGAAATATCATCCAGACAATAAACATTATCGCCTTTCTCAAATCACATATCAGATTTTCCTTATGATGTTAACCTCATTAAAAAGCGTTATAAATTATCTACACACAGCAAAACCTTTATAACGATATAACAGGGATCGTTTTTAATGTTCATCGTTAAATCAAGAACAGAAGAACAGGTTTGGGCATTAAACATAAAAAAGCATTTAGCACTCCACGTGATTTTTATACAGTGCTGATGTGCTCAAGGCCGTGTTAACTGAAAAACCACAATAAAATATAAATAACCCCGAGGGTAAGCAGGCATCACTGTCTGCTTACCCTCATAACAATTTACCCGGCGGGAATATTATGGCGATACGTAAAATAAATCTTATACACGTTAATTGGCCGCTTCTTTCATCGTTTAAAATATTAAGCATTGGCGTATTGCAACTTTCCCTGCTGGGTAAAATCCTGCAGGCTGAAGCCTTTAATTTGTTGGCTGTTGTCATTGCTGGATTGCTGGTCATTGACACACTGGCGGATCGCGGGTTCTCAAACAGCGTGATTCGTTATTCGACACTCTCAGTCAATAGGTTATCGGTTATTTACTGGGGCAACATACTGCTGGGACTGATCATTTTTGCTGTTTTTTTTATTTCCGGCATTGTTGTCGATCGGCTGTTTAATCAGCCACAGATAACCATGATGCTTGAGATGGCTGCCGTCATCTTTATCATCATTCCTCAGGGGCAACACTATCGCGCGATATTGCAGCGCGAAAAACAATTTTCCGATATCGCATTTTGCGAAATATCATCCGTATTCGTGGGCCTGGTCATTACACTGCTGACGGTATGGAGCACACCTTCGGTTTTGTGCGCACTATGGGGCTACCTGGCAATGGTGTCAGTAAGAATGCTGGCTTACTGCTGTTATGGCCGTATATGGTTTCAACCGGTATATCAATTCAGTCTGAAAACATTCTTCCAGATCTGCCTCAGGAATATATAATGCGCTTGCTGGATGCCGGACACCTGAAAAGCGGTCTTGCCGTGTTGTCGATCAGCACGGTTTTTATAAGACCTGGCACGTTGCATCAACAGCCTTCTCCGCTCGCTTAAACCACACTTCACTTGCGCTCACCCCGCATACGGGCTGCCATTAATCAGCCCTGTAGATTCCCGGCTTACACTGTTTCCTTTCTCTGTTTATACCAACATAATGTCGTCTCAAAGAGCCTGAGCCGTGCAATACGTCAACGGGGAGTAAGGCTGACCCGGTTTATCCAATAGAATTTGTGTTGATACAGGCCCTTAATTTTCTATAAATTATTGATTAATAAAAGCTTAGCCTGAAAGAGTGAGTTTTACTGATACTTTTAAAGCTATTAACAGAAAATCTCAGTCGCGCCGTTCTCTTCAGTGGCGTAGCCTTGCCGCCGTCTTCCTGGAGCCTGCTATGTTACTTACTGTTCTCTATATCCTTGGTATCACCGCTGAGGCAATGACGGGGGCGCTTGCCGCTGGCCGTCGTAAAATGGACCTGTTTGGTGTGATCATCATTGCTTCTGTGACCGCGATAGGTGGGGGTTCAGTGCGCGATATTCTCCTTGGTCATTATCCGCTGGGTTGGGTAAAGCATCCTGAATACATCATGATCGTAGCCGCTGCTGCCGTGGTGACCACGTTTGTCGCGCCGTTAATGACCCATCTACGAAAGGTGTTTCTGGTACTGGATGCGCTTGGTCTGGTGGTGTTTTCTATTATCGGTGCGCAGGTCGCCCTGGATTCGGGCCATGCCATGATTATTGCCGCGATCAGTGCGGTTATTACCGGCGTCTTTGGCGGCGTTTTGCGCGATATGTTTTGTAATCGTATCCCGTTGGTGTTTCAAAAAGAGTTATATGCCGGTATCGCGTTCGCATCAGGCTGGATGTACATCCTGCTGCTGAAAACCCCTCTGGCACATGAGGTTGTGATTATTATCACCTTACTCTTTGGCTTCTTTGCCCGCCTGCTGGCCCTGCGATTTCGCCTCGGTTTGCCCATCTTCAATTATCCCCATCCCGATCATTGATGAGGAAGGGATACCCTGCTGCTGTAAAAAGGTAATCAACGTTCGCAGCCCGGCATCCTTAAGATGTGAGGTAATACGTTCTGCCCGCAATGCGCCCACGCCGGGCAGAGATTGCCAGCCTTTTACATCCCGAGTCAGCACAGCGTCCCACGCTTTATCGTCTAATGCGCGCAGTGCCTTTTGCGGCAGTTCAATGCCTAACGCATTGAGCCAGCGACGCAAAGGTTGTTTCCGGGTCAAATCAAACCGATGCCAGATGTGTTGTGCTCTCTCGGATGAGATACCCGCTGCGGCGGCGATTTGTTCTGGCGTAATGGTCAGCCAGGAAAACAGATGCGTAATACAGCCGGTTTCCAGTAGCCGTTGCCAGGTACTGCGTTGCACACCAGGAATGTCGAGCACTGACTTTTGGCTCAGCCAACTCAAACGCGCCAGTAACTGGCGATGGCAATCCGGCGTTAAGGTATAACAACTTAGTCGCGTGAATTGCTCAGGTTCAGGCGGTTCAGGGTAATCCCGCTGCGCCACGCGCCAGATAACACGATCAAGCCGTGGAATGCCCTGACCCGCAAGGCTAATCGTCACCTGATCGCCTGCGATAATATCCTGCTCACGCCAGCGTTTTAGCGACCCTATACTGACTCGCCTGACGGTTTTATCATCCAACTGCACAGGTTGCAGGTTCAGTACCACTGCGACTTTTCCCGTGCGCCCTATCGAAAAATCAACGGAGCGTACCTCACTGCTGACCGCCGGTGGCTGGTATTTCCAGGCGATAGCCCATTCCCCCTCACCTGGCTGCCAGTACTTTCCCGCCGGACGTGTTGTCTGATGCACGACAACGCCATCGGTGACAAAAGGCAAGGGTGCATGAAACCAGCGATCACGCCAGCTTTCAGCCTCCTCTTCATCCTGAACGGGTTGGGTCCAGTGACTGGCAAGATCGAATCCCCATGCGGCCAATCGGGTCAGGCGTTCATGCATACTGGCTGGCCCGTCAGGCCAGCCCCAGATAAAAATACCCAGTTGTTCCAGAAGCGGCGAGTCTTCCTGACTCATCATTGCCCCCGCAACGCGGGCTCTGGCGTTCTTGCCGCCATCGGTCGCCTGTTGATGACCGGTCATCCGCAAAAAAAGCTCGCCCTGTAAGACAACGGTAGCGTCATCACTGTCAATCATCGCCGGAATGGCGGGAATCCGTCTGGCTTTCGCCAGCCACTGCTCACCATGTAAACCATCTCCACGGCTAATTAACGACACCAGTTTTCCCTGTCGATAGATTAGCGAGACGGCAACACCATCGATTTTCGGTTGGACCCAAAGGTCTTGCCGCGTCTGCATCCAGTAACCCAGTGCACGTTTATCCTGTACTTTTTTTACGCCCGTATGCGCAACCGGATGCCACAAAGTACCGTCCCCCGGCAAAGCAGGCACATAGTCGCCCGCCGTCTGCGTAAAACAGCGCTGCCAGTGGTTAAGCCGCTGCTGCAAACTATCGTAATCTGCATCCGCAACCAGCGAATGCCCCTGCTGGTAATACGCGTTATCCCAGTGCCGAAGCTGTTGTTGCAGATGACCGATCTCACTCACCGCCCGTGCAGGCGTCCATGCAGGACACAAGGCCCCACAGGAATAAATTGGGCTGAATAACAGCATCAGCCCGGCAGTTAACATCCCTTTCATCCGTCACCTCCTGATTTTTTATCATTCAAGCGCTGAACGTCAGGCTGAGCCAGCTGCATTCGCGCATTCTGGGACGGCTTGTGTGAACATTGAGGTGTGTTTTCAGATGCGAAAAGCGGCTCTGCGTACCTGGTCGCATAAACTTTTCGCCGCGAGGGCGGCGCAAACGCTGCGTGGCGCGGGGAAGCTGTGTATACTGTGCAGGAAATCGACTCCGCACTTAATCAATTCAAGAAAATCATGGCCCAAGGTACGCTCTATATTGTTTCTGCTCCCAGTGGCGCAGGGAAATCCAGTCTGATTCAGGCGCTGTTAAAAACGCAGCCGCTGTATGATACGCAAGTGTCTGTTTCACATACCACGCGCGGCATGCGGCCGGGCGAGGCACATGGTGAACATTACTTCTTTGTTCAACAGCATGAGTTCGAAAAGATGATCGAGGAAGATGCCTTCCTTGAGCACGCGAAAGTTTTCGACAACTATTACGGCACCGCGCGTAAGACGATTGAACAAGTTCTGGCGACCGGCGTAGACGTTTTTCTTGATATTGACTGGCAAGGTGCGCAGCAAATTCGCGCTAAAATGCCTGACGCGCGCAGTATATTTGTATTGCCTCCTTCTAAAGAAGAGCTGGATCGTCGCCTGCGTGGTCGCGGTCAGGACAGCGAAGAGGTCATTGCACGTCGTATGGCACAGGCCGTGGCAGAAATGAGCCACTATGCCGAATACGACTATTTAATCGTGAATGATGATTTTGATTTGGCGTTATCCGATCTGAAAACCATTATTCGCGCAGAACGTCTGCGCATGGCCCGTCAGAAAGCGCGCCATGACGCTTTGATCAGCAAACTGTTGGCAGTCTGAACCCAGTTTCAGTATGATGCCGAGTCATTTCTTCATCTGTGGAGTAGCACACCTATGGCACGCGTAACCGTTCAGGACGCAGTAGAAAAAGTGGGTAATCGTTTTGACCTGGTGTTGGTCGCTGCACGTCGTGCACGTCAGATGCAGGTAGGCGGAAAAGATCCGCTGGTTCCCGAAGAGAACGATAAACACACCGTTATCGCATTGCGCGAAATCGAAGAAGGTTTGGTCACCAATCAGATTTTAGATGTGCGTGATCGTCAGGAGCAGCAAGAGCAGGAAGCCGCGGAGTTACAGGCCGTTACCGCTATCGCTGAAGGTCGTCGTTAACAGCTAGCTGCAGGTCAACCTTGTATCTGTTTGAAAGTCTCAATCAACTGATTGAACAATACTTGCCTGAGGACCAGATTAAGCGCCTCAAGCAAGCCTATCTCGTATCACGTGATGCCCACGAGGGACAGACACGCTCCAGCGGCGAGCCTTACATCACGCATCCTGTCGCGGTAGCCTGTATTTTGGCAGAAATGAAGCTCGACCATGAAACCCTCATGGCCGCGCTTTTGCATGACGTCATTGAAGACACGCCTGCCACCTATCAGGATATGGAACAGCTGTTTGGTAAGAGCGTTGCCGAGCTGGTTGAAGGCGTTTCAAAGCTGGATAAGCTGAAATTCCGTGATAAGAAAGAGGCGCAGGCAGAGAACTTCCGCAAGATGATTATGGCGATGGTGCAGGATATCCGCGTCATTCTCATCAAGCTGGCTGACCGCACCCACAACATGCGTACGCTCGGGTCGTTACGTCCTGATAAACGCCGTCGCATCGCGCTGGAAACGCTGGAAATATACAGTCCTCTGGCACATCGCCTGGGGATTCATCACCTAAAAACGGAACTGGAAGAGCTGGGTTTTGAAGCGCTCTACCCCAATCGTTTTCGGGTGATTAAAGAGGTCGTGAAAGCGGCCCGTGGCAACCGTAAAGAGATGATTCAAAAAATCCTCTCTGAGATCGACGGTCGCCTGCAGGAAGCCGGTATTCCCTGCCGGGTAAGCGGGCGCGAAAAGCACCTTTACTCGATTTACCGCAAAATGACGCTGAAAGAGCAGCGTTTTCACTCGATCATGGATATTTACGCCTTTCGCGTTATCGTGAAAGATTTGGATACCTGCTACCGCGTCCTGGGCCAGATGCACAGCTTATACAAGCCACGTCCGGGGCGGGTAAAAGACTATATCGCCATTCCCAAAGCTAACGGCTATCAATCTCTGCATACCTCTATGATCGGGCCGCATGGCGTACCGGTTGAGGTGCAAATCCGTACCGAAGATATGGATCAGATGGCCGAAATGGGGGTTGCCGCGCACTGGGCTTATAAACAAGCTGGCGAAAGCGGCACCACGGCGCAAATTCGTGCCCAGCGCTGGCTGCAAAGCCTGCTGGAGCTGCAACAGAGCGCCGGTAGCTCATTTGAATTCATTGAAAGCGTGAAGTCCGATCTCTTCCCGGATGAGATCTACGTCTTTACGCCAGAAGGCCGCATCGTCGAATTGCCGACCGGCTCCACGCCGGTCGATTTTGCCTATGCAGTACATACCGATATTGGTCATGCCTGTGTGGGCGCGCGCGTTGACCGTCAGCCTTATCCGCTGTCCCAGACGCTCACCAGCGGCCAGACCATTGAGATTATTACTGCGCCCGGCGCACGTCCTAACGCCGCCTGGCTCAACTTTGTGGTCAGTTCCAAAGCGCGCGCTAAGATTCGTCAGCTTCTGAAAAACCTCAAGCGTGAAGACTCGGTAAATCTGGGACGTCGCCTGCTCAGCCATGCGATGGGCGGCAGTCGTAAACTGGCGGAAGTGCCGGCTGAAAACATCAAGCATGAGCTTGACCGCATGAAGCTGACCTCGCTGGACGATCTGTTAGCAGAAATCGGCCTGGGGAATGCAATGAGCGTGGTGGTGGCCAAAAACCTGCTTCAAACTGACACTAACGCGCTCAATAACAACAAAAAACAGGGCAAGCTGCCCATCAAAGGCGCAGACGGCGTACTCATTACCTTTGCGAAATGCTGTCGTCCTATTCCCGGCGATCCGATTGTTGCACACGTCAGTCCGGGTAAAGGCCTGGTTGTTCACCATGAATCCTGTCGAAATATTCGCGGCTATCAAAAAGAGCCAGAAAAATTCATGCCGGTGGAGTGGGATAAAGTCACGGAGCAAGAGTTCGTGGCTGAGATCAAGGTCGATATGTTTAACCACCAGGGCGCACTGGCGAACCTGACGGCAGCGATCAACACGGCGGGCTCCAATATTCAGAGCCTGAATACTGAAGAACGCGATGGCCGCGTTTACAGTGCCTTTATCCGTCTGACCGCACGCGATCGAGTCCACCTGGCGAATATCATGCGTAAAATTCGTGTGATGCCGGATGTGATTAAAGTTCACCGCAACCGTAACTAGTGCATGAATCCTCAACGCTTTTCTCGTATTCAGGAAATGCTGGCCCTGCGTCAGCATGACCTTACCGTCTGCATGGAGCAGGTGCATAAACCGCACAACGTTTCCGCGGTGATCCGCACTGCGGATGCGGTGGGGATTCATGAGGTCCATGCCGTGTGGCCAAGCCAACGCATGCGAACCCAGGCTTCGGCTTCGGCCGGCAGCAATAGCTGGGTAAAGGTTGTGACGCACCGTTCAATCACCGACGCTATTGGCCATCTTAAAACGCAAAAGATGCAGATACTGGCGACAAACCTCTCTGCTGACGCTGTGGATTTTCGTGAGATTGATTACACCAAACCCACGTGCATTTTGATGGGTCAGGAAAAAACCGGTATCACAGATGAAGCCCTGGCACTGGCCGATCGTCACATCATTATTCCGATGGTGGGAATGGTTCAGTCACTCAACGTTTCCGTTGCGTCCGCGCTGATTCTTTATGAAGCCCAGCGCCAGCGGCAAAATGCCGGTATGTATCAACGCCAGTCCAGCCTTCTGGCACACGAAGAACAACAGCGCCTGCTGTTTGAAGGGGGCTATCCTGTTCTGGCGCGCGTGGCAAAACATAAACGGATGCCCTATCCCCATATCAACGCGCAGGGCGAGATAGAAGCCGATGACACTTGGTGGGCAACGATGCAAGCAACAGGCAGAAGTAAGAAATGAAAGGCCATCTGCTGGATGCCATACCGCTCAGTACCCTGACCGGCGTCGGCGCCAGCCAGGCAGCAAAGCTGGCTAAAATTGGCCTGCATACTATCCAGGATTTACTGCTACACCTTCCTCTGCGTTATGAAGATCGCACCCAGCTTTATGCTATCAACGACCTGTTACCGGGAATTTGGGCAACGGTCGAAGGCGACGTGCTGCATACCGACATTACTTTTGGCCGCCGACGTATGATGGTGTGCCAGATCGGCGATGGCAGCGGCGTGTTAACCATGCGCTTCTTCAACTTCAATGCCGGTATGAAAAACAGCCTCGCACCCGGCCGCCGGGTAACCGCCTGGGGCGAAATTAAACGCGGGCAGCGCGGCGCAGAAATTATCCATCCGGAATACCGCGTACAGGGCGAGCACAGCCATGTGACGCTGGAAGAAACCCTGACGCCGGTCTATCCCACAACCGAAGGCATTCGTCAGGCAACACTGCGCAATCTTACCGACCAGGCATTAACTCTGCTGGAAAACTGCCCTATTACGGAACTGTTGCCGCAGGCGTTAAGCGGCGGACTGATCAGCCTGCCCGACGCCTTACGCACGCTGCATCGTCCCCCACCCGATGTCAAACTCAGCGAACTTGAAAGTGGGCAGCATCCCGCTCAGCGCAGGCTGATTCTTGAAGAACTGCTGGCGCATAATCTCAGTATGCTGGCGGTTCGGGCCGGTGCGCAGCGCCATTACGCGCTGCCGATGCCCGCCCGTCATACGTTGAGTGACCGCTTACTGGCCGCCCTGCCTTTTTCCCCCACTGCCGCCCAAAAACGCGTCGTGGCAGAAATTGAAAAAGACTTAGCGCACGATTATCCCATGTTGCGGCTTGTCCAGGGTGACGTGGGATCGGGTAAAACGCTGGTCGCGGCCCTTGCAGCCCTGAACGTTATCGCCCACGGCAAACAGGTGGCGCTGATGGCACCGACAGAGTTGCTGGCTGAGCAGCATGCCAATAATTTCCGTCAGTGGCTTGCGCCACTTGGCCTGGAAGTCGGCTGGCTGGCGGGCAAACAAAAAGGGAAAGCGCGTCAGGCGCAGCAAGATGCTATTGCCAGCGGCAACGTAGCCATGGTGGTCGGTACGCATGCCCTGTTTCAGGAGCAGGTGAAGTTCAACGGTCTGGCGCTGGTGATTATTGATGAACAACACCGTTTTGGGGTTCACCAGCGGCTGGCGCTGTGGGAAAAAGGGGAAGAGCAGGGTTTCCATCCTCACCAGTTGATCATGACCGCCACACCGATTCCGCGTACCCTGGCGATGACCGCTTATGCCGATCTCGATACCTCAACCATTGATGAGCTGCCGCCGGGCAGAACGCCGGTGACGACTGTCGCCATTCCTGACAGCCGTCGCAGTGAGATCATTGCCCGGGTGCAAAGCGCTTGCCATGAAGGTCGTCAGGCTTACTGGGTCTGTACGCTGATTGAAGAGTCCGATCTGCTCGAAGCCCAGGCCGCAGAAGCGACATGGGAAGAGTTAAAAATCGCGCTGCCGGACTTACAGGTAGGGCTGGTGCACGGCCGCATGAAGCCAGCGGAGAAACTGGCGGTGATGCAGGCCTTCAAAGCGAACGAGATACAGCTGCTGATCGCCACGACCGTTATCGAGGTCGGCGTGGATGTGCCAAACGCCAGCCTGATGATCATTGAAAATCCAGAACGCCTCGGTCTTGCCCAGCTTCACCAGCTGCGCGGGCGCGTAGGCCGTGGCGCAGTCGCGTCTCACTGCGTACTGCTGTATAAAGCGCCGCTGAGCAAAACGGCACAGAAGCGTTTACAGGTGCTGCGCGACAGCAACGACGGCTTTGTGATTGCCCAACACGATCTGGAGATCCGCGGGCCGGGCGAACTGCTGGGTACGCGCCAAACCGGTAACGCGGAGTTTAAGGTCGCCGATCTCCTGCGCGATCAGGCTATGATTCCTGAAGTACAACGCGTCGCGCGGCACATCCACCAGCACTATCCCGAACAGGCCCAGGCACTGATCGAGCGCTGGCTACCGGAAACCGGCCGCTACAGCAACGCCTGACGCCTTTTTTTGCACCACCAGGCAAACGTTTGCTTTTGATCCGTGGACGATTACAATCGCCACACTTTTTTTTGGGAACCGTTACGATGTCAACCAATCAGCAGCTTAACCCGACTACCGCCAGTAAAAGTGAACTGATTTACCGTCTGGAAGATCGTCCGCCACTTACGCAAACCCTGTTTGCGGCCGGTCAGCATCTGCTGGCCATGTTTGTCGCCGTGATTACGCCCGCGCTGTTGATCTGCCAGGCATTGGGTTTACCGGCACAGGACACGCAGCACATTATCAGCATGTCCCTGTTCGCCTCTGGCGTGGCATCCGTTCTGCAAATCAAAACCTGGGGGCCGGTCGGCTCAGGCTTGCTGTCCATTCAGGGCACCAGCTTTAACTTTGTGACGCCGCTGATTATGGGCGGCATGGCGCTGAAAAATGGCGGCGCAGATGTGCCCACCATGATGGCAGCGCTGTTTGGCACCTTGATGGTGGCATCCTGCACGGAAATGGTACTGTCGCGGGTGCTGCATCTGGCACGCCGTATCATCACGCCTCTGGTATCTGGTATTGTCGTGATGATCATTGGATTGTCCCTTATTCAGGTTGGCCTGACGTCCGTCGGTGGTGGTTTCGCCGCCATGAACGACCACAGCTTCGGCGCGCCTAAAAACCTGCTACTGGCCGGTGCGGTCTTGTTGGTTATTATCCTTCTGAACCGTCAGAAAAATCCTTACCTGCGCGTCGCCTCACTGGTGATTGCCATGGCGGTTGGCTACCTGCTCGCCTGGGCGCTGGATATGCTGCCATCCATCAATACGCCCGCAAACCAGCCACTGATTGCGCTACCGACTCCACTCTATTACGGCCTGGGGTTTGACTGGAACCTGCTTATCCCGCTGATGCTGGTGTTTATGGTGACCTCGCTGGAAACCATTGGTGATATCACCGCCACCTCTGACGTGTCGGAGCAGCCGGTGAGCGGTCCTTTGTATATGAAGCGCCTGAAAGGCGGCGTGCTGGCGAATGGCCTTAACTCGTTTGTGTCTGCCCTGTTTAATACCTTCCCCAACTCCTGCTTTGGACAGAATAACGGCGTTATCCAACTTACCGGTGTTGCCAGCCGCTATGTTGGTTTTGTCGTGGCGCTGATGCTTATCCTGCTGGGCCTGTTCCCGGCGGTCAGTGGACTGGTACAGCATATCCCTGAGCCGGTTCTGGGCGGTGCCACTATTGTGATGTTTGGGACCATCGCAGCATCCGGCGTGCGTATTGTCTCCAGAGAGCCGCTGAACCGACGCGCCATCATGATTATCGCCCTCTCGCTGGCCGCAGGGCTTGGCGTGTCACAGCAACCGCTGATTCTGCAGTTTGCGCCTGACTGGCTGAAAACCTTGCTCTCTTCGGGTATTGCCGCAGGCGGTATTACGGCGATTGTGCTTAATCTGATCTTCCCACCGGAAAAGTGATTTTAAAGGCAGGTCAGGACCTGCCTGCTATTTATGCTGATTTACATCCAGGCGGTTGAGCTATAACGCTAATTCAGGCATAACAACCTTTCAGCGGACTGAACCCGGGAAGGATACGATGAAATTTATAGGAAAGTTTTTCCTCACCTTATTGTTACTGCTACTGTTTGCGTTAGTGGTGCTGTATGTACTGCTGCAGACACAGTGGGGCGCGGGCTGGTTTAGCCGTTGGGTGAGCGACAAAACGGAATGGCATCTGTCGCTGAGTAAAATCGAACATAACTTTTCATCACCCTCGCACATTATTCTGGATGACTTCAGTTTTGGCCATGATGGACAGCCGGCTGTGCTGGTCGCCAGGCGCGTCGACTTGGGCATTGCCCTGTTGCAGTTCAGCGATCCTTTTCACTTTGCCAGCATAGAATTACGTGACGGTGAGGTTAATCTTGCTAACCTGGCAACGAATAGCGCATTACCCGTGCAGGCTAACCGCCTGCAACTGAACAATATGCGCATCGACAGCCCCTCTTCGGCGTTACCGCTTTCAGCCCTGCAGGTGAATGGCGGTATAGTGCCGTGGGCCCCGTTGACTGGCGATGTGCTGGGACGGGATGCGCAGTTCCAGATGAGCGCAGGCAAGATGACGCTAAACCGCGTTGCGGGTGAAAATGTGCTGATTCAGGGCAATGTGTCACAGGGCCGCATGGTGTTTAGCAACATCGGTGCTGATTTAGCCCGCGGTTCCATGACCGGTAACGGGGAACGTGATGCGCAGGGAAACTGGAAGATCACTCAACTCCGCCTGAACGATATCCGTTTGCAAACCGCCAGCACGCTTGTTGATTTCCTGAAACCCTTTGAAGAAGTGCCGTCGGTGACGCTAAACCGCGTCGACATTACCGATGCCCGGCTGCAGGGCCCTGACTGGGCGGTAACCGATCTCGATCTGACACTGAAAAATCTCAGCTGGAAAGGCCGGGACTGGCAGAGTCAGGATGGGTCACTGGCGATGAACGCCGGTAACTTTATCAACGGCAAATTCGAGCTTAACGATCCCATCATCAACATGGACTTCTCGCCACAGGGCATTGCCCTGACCCAGTTCAGCTCGCGCTGGGCCAACGGCGTCATCCGTGCCGACGGAAACTGGTCGCGTAACGACAAGCAATTGACGCTGAATAATCTTGCCGTCGCGGGCCTGGAATATACGCTGCCGCAGAACTGGCGGGCGTTATGGCAGGCTCCCCTTCCCGACTGGCTGGGCGGCCTTACCGTGAACCGTTTCACCTCAAACCGTAATTTGATCATCGATATCAACCCTGCGTTTCCTTTCCAGCTCACCTCACTGGATGGCAGCGGGGAGAATCTGCAGCTGGCCCGTCAGCATCAATGGGGAATCTGGTCAGGTAAACTCAGCCTGAACGCTGCGGAATCGACCTTTAACCGCACCGATCTGCGCCATCCGTCCATTGCGCTGGAGGCTGACGATCAACAAATCAAGGTGACGGAACTGAGCGCGTTTAGTGGTAAAGGTTTACTGGAAGGCACGGCAACGGTAGGACAGCAAGCCGTCCGTCCTCTCAGCCTGAATCTCACGGGGCGCGGCGTACCGGTCAATGTCTTGCAAAACTGGGGCTGGCCCGCGCTTCCACTGGAAGGTGACAGCAATTTTCAGTTGCGACTCAATGCCTCACTGAAGGACGGGCAGCCGTTAGCCCCCTCAGTTAATGCCACGCTGTCGGTGAATACAGACAGCCAGCAACTGCAGCAAACCATGCAGGCAGGACAGGTGAAGTAAAAACACACAGGGCCGCAATCGCGGCCCTGTTGTTTAATTGATGCGTGCCCCTGAGCCGCCTTCTTCCAGCGGCCCGTCAGGGTCAACGGGCAACACGATGTAGACCGCTTCAAACACCGCGCCACACTCATCATCACCAAATAACTGCACATCAAGCTGAACCCGGGCTTTACGGCCTCGCGCCAGGCGATCGAGATCGCCACTCAATGATCCGAGGTCGGCAATGGCACCCGGCCTGCCCGTAATCGGACGGCTGTAGCGTATGTGCGCATCAGCCAGAATAATGGTGCCGCCCAGGTGGCGCTCACGCAGCAACAACCAGATCAGTCCCCAGCCGGTAAGCGTTGCCAGCGAAAACAGACTTCCGGCAAACAGGGTATGGTGCGGATTTTGGTTGCCGGTTTCCGGCATGGTGGTAATAAATTTTTGCCCGGTGTATTGCAGGATGCGCACGCCCATTTTCTCACTCAACGGAATGTGCTCATACCAGGCCTGCTGCAACTGCCCGCACCAGTCAGCGCGGTGTAAAATATCATCCAGCGTGACAACCGGTTTAATCATCAGGAAGTGACGCACCGGCGTGGTTTGCGGTGCGGTAATCTCGCCCTGATTGACGTATCCGAGCTTGGCGAAGAACGCCACCGCGTCCTCACGCGCGCTGCACGTCACGCGCTTTACGCCTTCCTGACGCGCTACCGACTCCAGCGTCATCGCCACCAGCGTGCCCAGACCTTTTCCCTGGACGGTAGGATGTACAGCAAGGAAGCGGATAGCCGCCTCATTATCCGCATTGATGTAAAGTCGCCCTACCGCAACGGGTTTACCTTGTTCATCCACCACCATTTGATGATGCGCTAACGCATCCCAGGCATCACGCTCAGAACCCTGCGGCTGATGCAGCGGCTTTCGTAACATTTCCCAGCGGAACTGATAATACACATCCAGCTCTTCCGCCGTTTGTGGCACACGAAGATGATACATAAAGTGTTTCTCTCGTTCTGATGCGGGGTTGCGGATGTTTAGCCGCGCGGTATGTGGCGTCATACCTGTAACCAGAAGGTTACCGGCCCGTCGTTAACCAACGCCACCTGCATATCAGCAGCAAAGCGGCCATTGGCGGTCGTCACATCATGGCGACGGCAACACGCGCTGAAATAGTCGTAGAGACGTTCCGCTTCTTGCGGCTCCGCCCCACCAGAAAATGAGGGGCGCATGCCCTTTTGCGTATCGGCAGCCAGCGTAAACTGCGACACCACCAGCGCACTCCCGCCCGCCTGTTTGACGTTCAGGTTCATCTTGCCCTGTTCATCACTGAAAATGCGATAACCCAGTACGCGCTCCGCCAGCCGCTCGGCGTGCTTTTCATCATCACCTTTTTCAACACCCAACAGAATCAACAACCCCTGTCCGATTTCACCCACAACCGCGTTATCGATACTGACGCTGGCACGCTGTACGCGTTGAATTAAAGCAATCATCCGTCCTCTCGTTCTTTTTCTCTTTCCTGCCGTTTGAACTGGCGGTAGTCATCTAAGGTGACGGTAATCTCTGCGCCGAGGAGTACGATACACCAGGTCCAGTAAACCCACAGGAATAAAATGGGGATCACCGCCAGCACACCATAGATCAGTTGGTATGACGGGAACATCGTAACATACAGCGCAAAGCCCTTTTTCCCCAGTTCAAATAACAGCCCGGCGACCAGCGCCCCCGTAAGCGCATCGCGCGCGGGCACCCGCTGTGTCGGGACAATACTGTATAGCAGCCAAAACGATAGCCATGATAAGAGCAACGGAAAGAAACGCAGCATCTGATCGACCAGACTGGTTACCCCCGTCACATTTATCCACTTCAACGACAGCAGATAAGAGCTGATGGCTAAACTGGCACCCGCCAGTAACGGCCCGAGCGTTAATATCATCCAGTACACCGCAAAGGAATAGACCAGCGGCCGCTTTTTGTCGCTGCGCCAGATAGCATTCAGGGCCGAATCAACGGAATGCATCAGCAACAGCGCCGTCACGATCAGGCCGACGGCACCCACGGCCGTCATACGATGGACGTTGGCCACAAACTGCTCAAGATAACGTTGCAGCGTATTACCTGCAGCCGGCATGAAGTTGGTAAAAATGAAATTCTTAAGCTGGACGCTGATGTCAGAGAACACAGGAAACGCCGCAAACAGCGCAAAGACCACGGCAATCAGCGGAACCAGCGCCAGTAACGACACAAAAGCCAGGTTACCGGCCTGCGTCGTCATGGCGTCATTATCAATGCGTTTCCACAGCAGCTTGAGCCACAGCCAGAACGCATGAAACCCGGGGCGAAAATGACGTAACTTCATGGCTTAATGCCGACCCGCGAACCAGTCAGGTACGGTGGTGCTATCGGTCACCAGCACAGTCTCAATCCCCAAGGCGCGTGCACCCTCAATGTTCTGCGCGTTGTCATCGAAGAACACGGCCTGATCGGCGCTAAAGCCTTCAGCGGCCAAAACATGCTGATAGATTCTCGCTTCAGGTTTGCGCATGCCCAGCTCCTGCGACAAATAGATCTTGTCGGCCGCCTGCTGCACGTCAGGATACTGCGTCGGCCAGAAGGTACAATGCAGCGCGTTGGTGTTGGAGAGAATCACCACTCGATGTCCCTCCTGCCGCAGTTGATGCATTATCGCCAGCGTATCCGGGCGGACGCCAACGAATATTGCCTGCCAGCCTGCCGCAAACTGTTCATAGCTCAGTGCGATATCCAGCTTTTCACACAGGGCTTCAGCGAAGGCTTCGTCACTGATTTCACCGCGCTCATGCTGCTCAAATGCCTCATCCATATGGAAGTGACTTTGAAGTGATGCCAGTGGCACGCGGCTAAGGTCACTCCAGACACCTAACACGCGGTTAAAGTCGATATCAATAATCACATTGCCCAAATCAAAGATATAAAGCATGGTGCCTCCTCGGGTTCCCTGGATCATTCACTCTAGCGGTAAAAGCGCAGCCTGAACAGGCAGCCTGGACGAGAAAAATAGAAACGCTAAGTTAAGGCACGACGGCACGACGTTGAAAGGGGATAGAGAAGAAGTTACGGGCTGGTTTAGGCTGGATTTAACTCTGTATGACAATCGCGCAGGCAAAAAAAGCCCCGTTAAACGGGGCTTCTTACATGCATTTACGCGTCTTTAGGACCGCGTGAAGCACGCTTACGATCGTTCTCGGTCAGGTGACGTTTACGGATACGCACGGACTGAGGGGTAACTTCGACCAGTTCGTCGTCATCAATGAACTCGATAGCCTGCTCAAGTGTCATTTTGATCGGTGGAACCAGTGTCGTTGCTTCGTCTGTACCGGAAGCACGCATGTTAGTCAGCTTCTTACCGGTCAGGCAGTTTACGGTCAGGTCGTTAGAACGACTGTGAATACCGATGATCTGACCTTCATAGACTTCTGCACCGTGACCCAGGAACAGCTTACCGCGATCCTGCAGACCGAACAGGGCGAAAGCAACCGCTTTACCCTGGCCGTTGGAGATCAGAACGCCGTTCTGACGCTGGCCCACTTCGCCCGGACGAATATCATCGTAGTGGCTAAAGGTGGAGTACAGCAGACCGGTACCTGATGTCATGGTCATAAATTCGTTACGGAAACCGATCAGACCACGGCTTGGGATCACGTAGTCAAGACGTACGCGGCCTTTACCATCTGGGTCCATGTTTTTCAGGTCGCCTTTACGCTCGCCCATGGCTTGCATAACGGAACCCTGATGCGTTTCTTCGATATCCAGCGTCACGTTCTCGAACGGCTCTTGCTTACGGCCTTCGAATTCGCGGAAGATAACTTTCGGACGGGATACCGCCAGTTCGAAACCTTCACGACGCATGTTCTCGATCAGAACAGACAGGTGCAGCTCACCACGGCCCGATACACGGAACGCGTCAGCATCTTCAGTTTCTTCAACACGCAGTGCTACGTTGTGAACCAGTTCTTTGTTCAGACGCTCAAGGATCTGACGTGACGTCACGTACTTACCTTCTTTACCGCAGAACGGTGAGGTGTTGACGTTAAAGAACATCGTGACCGTTGGCTCATCCACGCTCAGTGCTGGCAGGGCCTGCACATTCTGCGGATCACAAATGGTGTCAGAAATGTTCAGTTCACCCAGACCGGTGATAGCAATGATATCGCCCGCTTCTGCCATGTCGCTGTCAATACGCTCCAGGCCCAGGTGAGTCAGCACTTTACCGACTTTACCGTTACGCGTTTTACCTTCGCTATCAATGATAGTGACTTGCTGGTTAGGCTTCACTTTACCGCGCTTAATGCGGCCGATGCCGATAACGCCCAGGTAGTTGTTGTAGTCCAGCTGAGAGATTTGCATCTGCAGCGGCGCGTCAGCTTCAACCTGTGGAGGCGATACGTGGTCAACGATAGCCTGATACAGCGGGGTCATATCGTCAGCCATGTCTGTATGCTCAAGACCGGCAATACCATTCAGCGCAGAGGCAAAAATGATAGGGAAGTCCAACTGCTCGTCAGTCGCATCCAGGTTAACGAACAGGTCAAATACCTGATCAACAACCCAGTCAGGACGTGCGCCAGGACGGTCGACTTTGTTGATAACCACAATCGGCTTCAAACCATGCGCGAACGCTTTTTTGGTTACGAAGCGGGTTTGCGGCATAGGGCCATCCATCGCATCTACAACCAACAGTACCGAATCCACCATAGACATTACGCGTTCAACTTCACCACCGAAGTCGGCGTGTCCTGGGGTATCAACGATGTTGATACGGTAGTCGTTCCATTTAATGGCGGTATTTTTTGCGAGGATGGTAATCCCACGCTCTTTCTCCAAATCATTGGAGTCCATCACACGCTCGGTGGCTTCAGTACGGGCATCAAAAGTACCAGACTGTTGCAGCAGTTTATCAACCAGGGTGGTCTTTCCATGGTCAACGTGCGCGATGATGGCGATGTTACGCAAATTTTCGATCACAGCTTTTTTGCCTCAGGCATTAGAAATAACGCGGTATTGTACACGGATTAAGCGGGAGACTGAACACGATCACACTTTTCACTGAAAGTTTATTGCATTGTCGCAAAATCGCACTATTAGCCGTGCAAAATTTGCACTGCATCGAGGTTTTGCACCAAAAAAGTGCTCACTTTCAACTCAGATGCACACAAACAGTGCGTTGCGACTATCATGGTGCATGACTTATATGACAAAAAGGTGCATGACAGCGCGATTTTGTGCAAAGAAATAAAGTTGGCACAGAATTCGCTTTGTATTATCCAGACGAAAACGATGTAAGACAACGGTTGCAGAGCTGGTCAGGATCAGATTCAGGAATGGTCGTTAACAGTCGTTCATTCCGTAACCCGGTTCTCACTATGTAGACAATGACCATTTCCAGGAGAGTTGAGTATGTCCGCTGAACACGTTCTCTCGATGATGAACGAGCATGAAGTTAAGTTTGTTGACCTGCGTTTTACCGATACCAAAGGTAAAGAACAGCACGTTACTATTCCGGCTCACCAGGTTAACGCTGACTTCTTCGAAGAAGGCAAAATGTTCGATGGCTCTTCCATCGGCGGCTGGAAAGGGATTAATGAATCAGACATGGTACTGATGCCTGATGCAACCACGGCGGTGATGGACCCTTTCTTTGAAGATTCTACGCTGATTATTCGTTGCGACATCCTTGAGCCAGGCACCATGCAGGGCTATGACCGTGACCCACGCTCTATCGCTAAGCGTGCTGAAGACTACCTGCGCGCTTCAGGCATTGCGGACACCGTTCTGTTTGGCCCAGAGCCAGAATTCTTCCTGTTCGACGATATCCGTTTTGGTTCTTCAACGTCTGGCTCACATGTTGCCATCGACGATATCGAAGCGGCATGGAACACCAGTAAAGAATATGAAGGCGGTAACAAAGGTCACCGTCCAGGTCTGAAAGGCGGTTACTTCCCGGTGCCACCGGTTGACTCATCACAGGACATCCGTTCTGCCATGTGTCTGACCATGGAGCAAATGGGCCTGGTGGTTGAAGCCCATCACCATGAAGTCGCAACAGCAGGTCAGAACGAAGTGGCAACGCGCTTCAATACCATGACCAAAAAAGCTGACGAAATTCAGATCTACAAATATGTCGTGCACAACGTCGCCCACGCCTACGGCAAAACCGCGACCTTTATGCCAAAACCTATGTTTGGTGACAACGGTTCCGGTATGCACTGCCACATGTCGCTGTCTAAAGGCGGTCAGAACCTGTTCTCTGGCGATAAGTACGGCGGCCTGTCTGAAATGGCACTGTTCTACATCGGCGGTATCATCAAACACGCTAAAGCCATTAACGCCCTGGCGAACCCGACCACCAACTCGTACAAACGTCTGGTGCCCGGTTATGAAGCCCCGGTCATGCTGGCCTACTCAGCACGTAACCGTTCAGCCTCAATCCGTATCCCGGTGGTTGCCAGCCCGAAAGCGCGTCGTATTGAAGCCCGCTTCCCGGACCCGGCTGCTAACCCATACCTGGCGTTCACCGCCCTGCTGATGGCTGGCCTTGATGGCATCATCAACAAAATCCATCCTGGTGACGCGATGGACAAAAACCTGTATGACCTGCCACCGGAAGAAGAAGCTGAGATTCCAAAAGTTGCAGGTTCACTGGAAGAAGCGCTGATTGCCCTGAACGAAGACCGCGAGTTCCTGACCCGTGGCGGCGTGTTTACTGATGATGCTATCGATGCCTACATCGAACTGCGTAAATCAGAAAACGATCGTGTTCGCATGACGCCGCACCCGGTTGAGTTCGAACTGTACTACAGCGTTTAATTTCAGAGTAAGCAAATGGGTGCCGCAGATAAACATTGCAAAGGCGGCACCGAGAGTCTGAAACGTTTTTTTGTTGCCGTGGAAACTTTAGCCCATCTTCGGATGGGCTTTTTTCTCCGCGAATTCATCGTTCATTCGCTTTAATTCCGGCTTAAAGATTACAATGCACTAAATCAGTGCAGAGGAACGCTGTATGGCAACTGCCTCACTGCCCGATGCAGGGCAGATTCTCAATACCTTAATCAACAGTATTTTGTTGGTGGATAACGATTTGGTTATTCATTACGCCAATCCTGCGGCACAGCAATTACTGGCGCAAAGTTCACGTAAATTATTCGGTACGCCGTTACCTGAATTGACCGGCTATTTTTCGCTGAATGTAGAGGTAATGCGCGAGAGTCTTGAGGCGGGCCAGGGCTTTACTGACAGTGAAGTCACTCTGGTGGTCGATGGCCGGGCACACATTATGTCACTCACGGCACAACGGTTGCCTGATGGCTTAATTTTGCTGGAAATGGCGCCCATGGATAATCAGCGTCGTTTGAGCCAGGAACAATTACAGCATGCTCAGCAGGTTGCGGCTCGCGATCTGGTGCGTGGACTGGCCCATGAGATTAAAAATCCGTTAGGGGGATTGCGTGGCGCCGCTCAGCTGCTGTCCCGCGCCCTGCCCGATCCCGCGCTGAACGAATATACCAAAGTTATTATCGAACAGGCCGACCGCCTGCGGAATCTGGTCGATCGCTTATTAGGGCCTCAACAACCGGGTATGCACATTACCCAGAGCATTCATCAGGTCGCTGAACGGGTGGTTAACCTGGTCTCGATGGAGCTGCCCGAAAACGTGTCTCTGGTCCGCGATTACGATCCCAGTCTGCCGGAGTTACCGCACGATCCCGACCAGATTGAACAGGTTCTGCTGAATGTCGTGCGTAATGCGCTGCAGGCGTTAGGCGAGGACGGCGGCACGATCGTGATTCGCACCCGTACGGCCTTTCAGCTAACGCTGCATGGCACGCGGTATCGTCTGGTCGCCCGTATTGATATTGAAGATGACGGCCCCGGCATTCCGGCCCTGCTCCAGGATACGCTGTTTTATCCCATGGTGAGCGGACGTGAAGGCGGAACCGGTTTAGGTCTTTCTATTGCCCGTAGCCTGATTGATCAGCATTCAGGAAAAATTGAGTTTAACAGTTGGCCGGGTCATACCGAATTTTCGGTTTACCTGCCTATTCGCCAGTGAGGTTTCTATGCAACGAGGGATAGTCTGGATCGTCGATGACGATAGCTCCATCCGCTGGGTGCTTGAACGCGCGCTCACTGGAGCCGGTTTGAGCTGTGCGACCTTTGACAGCGCGAATGACGTGCTGAACGCATTAGCGACGAAAACCCCGGACGTTTTATTATCAGACATTCGTATGCCAGGTATGGATGGTCTGACGCTGCTAAAACAGATTAAACAGCGTCATCCTATGCTTCCGGTCATCATTATGACGGCGCACTCCGATCTGGATGCCGCGGTCAGTGCCTATCAGCAAGGGGCATTTGATTATCTGCCGAAGCCGTTCGATATCGACGAAGCTGTCGCGCTGGTTGAGCGCGCCATCAGTCACTATCAGGAACAGCAGCAGCCACGCAATCAACCCGTCAGCGGCCCAACGACCGATATTATCGGTGAAGCACCCGCCATGCAGGACGTGTTTCGTATCATTGGTCGTCTTTCCCGCTCGTCGATCAGCGTTCTGATCAACGGTGAATCCGGGACGGGTAAAGAGCTGGTTGCACATGCGCTGCATCGCCACAGCCCTCGTAGTAAGGCTCCTTTTATTGCCTTAAACATGGCTGCGATTCCAAAGGATTTGATTGAATCTGAACTGTTTGGCCATGAAAAAGGGGCGTTTACCGGTGCCAATCAAATCCGCCAGGGCCGTTTTGAACAGGCAGATGGCGGCACGCTGTTTTTAGATGAAATCGGCGATATGCCGCTGGATGTTCAGACTCGCCTGCTGCGCGTCCTGGCTGATGGACAATTTTATCGTGTTGGCGGCTATGCGCCGGTCAAAGTTGATGTACGTATCATTGCCGCAACGCACCAGAACCTTGAGCTGCGGGTGCAGGAAGGCAAGTTCCGTGAGGATTTGTTCCACCGCCTGAACGTTATTCGCGTGCATCTCCCGCCTTTGCGTGAGCGCCGTGAAGATATTCCCCGTCTGGCCCGTTATTTCCTCCAGGTGGCGGCACGGGAGCTTGGCGTTGAAGCCAAGATCCTGCACGCGGAAACCGAAACCGCGCTAACGCGTCTGCACTGGTCGGGTAACGTGCGTCAGTTGGAGAACACCTGCCGTTGGTTAACCGTTATGGCAGCGGGGCAGGAAGTGCTGATCCAGGATTTACCGCCTGAACTGTTTGAATCCAGCACGCCAGAAAGCCCGACGCAGTCGTTGCCTGACAACTGGGCGACACTGCTGGCGCAGTGGGCGGATCGCGCGCTGCGTTCCGGTCATCAAAATCTGCTGTCTGAAGCTCAGCCGGAGATGGAGCGCACATTACTCACCACTGCGCTACGTCATACCCAAGGGCACAAGCAGGAAGCAGCACGTTTGCTCGGCTGGGGAAGAAATACCCTGACGCGTAAGCTTAAAGAACTGGGCATGGAATAAGAAACTAACCCGCCGGGACAGCCTGTGCTGTTCCGGCTTTTATATCACGCGTGAAAACGGCTGTTGCCGCGCTTTTTGCCGTAAACAGGCATCGAAGCACATACAAATATTACGAATCAGTAACCGTCCGATCCCCGTCACTCTCAGGCCGGTTGCGTCCTGCTCCACCAGCCCGTCAGCCACCAGCGGTTTTAACAGCGCCAGGTCTTGCGCAAAATACGTTTCAAAGTGAAGGTTCCACTGGGCTTCCACCGCGCTGAAATCGAGCGAGAAGTTGCAGATCAGCGCTTTGATCACATCACGACGTAAGCAGTCATCATCACGTAGCGTTAAACCCCGCCACAACCCATGACCCTGTTTTTCGACCTGGCTGTACCAGTCGTTAAGGCCTTTCTGGTTTTGTGCATAGCTGTCGCCAATCATGCTAATGGCAGATACGCCGAGACCCAGTAAGTCGCTGTCGCCCTGGGTGGTATAACCCTGAAAGTTACGGTGCAGTTTCCCCTCGCGCTGTGCCACTGCCAGCTCGTCCTGGGGTTTCGCAAAGTGATCCATGCCGATGAACTGGTAGCCATGCTGAGTCAGCGTTGCGATAGTTTGTTGCAGGATGTCCAGCTTCTGCTGTGGCGACGGCAGCTCATCGTCTTTAATTTTACGCTGTGCGGCGAACAGTGCGGGCAGATGGGCGTAATTGAAGACGCTGAGACGATCGGGATCGAGTGCGATAACGCGCTGCAAGGTATAAGCAAAACTTTCGGGCGTTTGCAGCGGCAGCCCGTAAATCAGATCAATGCTGGTTGAACGAAATCCCTGCTCGCGTGCCCGCGCCATTAAGGCAAAAATAACCGCTTCATCCTGAACCCGATTAACCCGCTCCTGCACCGCTTTATTAAAATCCTGTACGCCCATGCTCAGGCGATTGAAACCGCACGCACGCAGATGATCGATCACATCCAGTTCAATTTCACGCGGATCGACCTCAATCGACATCTCCGCGTCATCGACAAAGGTAAAGTGCTGTTTCAGCAGCGCCACCAGCCGGCTGATCTGCTGTTTATTGAGAAACGTGGGCGTCCCGCCGCCCCAGTGCAACTGGCTGACCTGACGACCACGAAACAGCGGTGCGCGAGCAACGATCTCCTGCTCAAGCGCATCCAGATAACGGTCGGCTTTGTGCAGTTGACGCGTGACAATCTTATTGCAGCCACAGAAATAGCACAGGCGATGACAGAACGGGATGTGGATATACAGCGATAACGACCGTTGTGGATAGCGCTCGGTCGCACGTTTGAAGTCATCGGCGGTAAAGTTATCGCTGAACGCTAATGCGGTGGGATAAGACGTGTAGCGCGGCCCGGCATAGTTATACTTTTCAATTAACGCCGGGTCCCATTCAAGCTGCATTGCTGACATGCTTACTCCTTCCGTTTACGTCGCCGTAGTAAAGGTCGCGATACAGAAGGAAAGAGAGGAGAGCGGGCGGAAACCCGACGTAAACGCTGCTTCAGACGCGACAGTCGTTGTAGTTTAAACATTAACCACAGCAGATAACATGTCATCAACAACCATAAAATTGATCCAGGCCAAAACATTGTCGTTTACCTGTTAAGCGGGGCATGCGGATTAACGCATGCCGATCAAAAATGCTTAATTACCTTTAAGCAGGCGGTACATATCTTCTTCCGCCTCCTTGTCCTCTTCTTCGTCCATCTCAATGCCAAGCTGTTCCATCAGTTCGTCAATGCGATCCAGGGTGACGTCGAGCCAGCCCTGATCATCAGATGACAGCGTCTCACCTTTTTCAAGACGATCCAGCAGCGCATCAAGGCGCTCACTGTTCTCCAGCTGCGCCAGCTCTTCTTCAGGCGTAAGCGCGGTTTTTTTCTCTGCGGCCGGTTTCGCCGCGACTTTTTTCACTTTCGCCGGTGTGGCGTTTTCGCCAGCAATCAATGCCACCGGCTTTTTGCTGCCAATGCGTGGATCTTTCGCGGCATCACTTTGCTTGCTGGTGTTGCTCTGAGTTTGCGGGTTAGCACGGCTGCCAGACGCATGACCGCGATGCTTTTTGTCGCGTTTACGATCGCGCGCTTCATGATTGATATCGTCACGCGATTTGCGTTTAGCTTTGGCGACAGGCTTACCTTTCGCAGCGCTTGCAGGTTGCTTCATAATATTGGGTCCCGGTGTTTTTTATTCAGTATAGAATTGCGGCGAAATCTAGCAGAAACCAGACAAAGAAAAAAGGCGACAGCTCAAGCTGTCGCCTTATTTCATACCTTCGGCAGAAGGAATCATGTTTCAAATCCGTTTCGGCTCACAACATCCCGGTTAATCCTGCGCCTGCTCAACTCTTGAGCCTGTCCTTTTCCTTTTCCGGTCCGACATCCCTGACCATTTCCACTCCAGCCGCTCTTCGTCATCCCAACGTTCCTGAGCGCATCATCCTGATGAGTGCGTCCTGCACTGCTGAATAATGTAGACCATCTGGTAAAACCCTCAAGTAACACTTGCGGGGTATTTGAGCGTAAAACCTATACTTAAGTATAATGCCCTGAATTTTAATCATTTATTTTTTTAATTATTTAATTAAAAAGAGACATAACTGGCAAGATTTATGGCAAATGTCTCACAACCTTGCCTGACCAATGGTATTGAGCACTTTCACGCCATAACGCGTATAATCAGCGCCATTGCCCTAATGCGTTCCTGGAGTATTACCTTGTCTGAACTGAATTACCATGTCACCCGCTTCATTCTTAGTGCACCGGACATCCGCCATTTGCCTTCTGATACCGGCATCGAAGTGGCGTTTGCTGGCCGTTCAAACGCGGGTAAATCCAGCGCCTTAAATACGTTGACCAATCAAAAAGGCCTGGCGCGAACCAGTAAAACGCCCGGTCGTACGCAGTTGATTAACCTGTTTGAAGTCGCAGAAGGTAAACGCCTCGTCGACTTACCGGGTTATGGCTATGCCGAAGTGCCAGAAGAGATGAAACTTAAATGGCAGCGGGCGCTAGGTGAATACCTGCAAAAACGGCAGGCGCTCAAAGGCCTGGTGATACTGATGGATATTCGCCATCCGCTTAAAGATCTGGATCAGCAAATGATTCAATGGGCGGTAGAGAGCGGCATCCCTGTTTTACTGCTGCTGACTAAAGCTGACAAGCTTGCTTCCGGCGCACGTAAAGCCCAGCTCAATGTGGTGAAAGAAGCCTCAATGGCGTTTATGGGTGATGTGCAGGTAGAGATTTTCTCATCGCTGAAAAAAATTGGCGTTGATAAAGTGCGTCAAAAGCTGGATAGCTGGTTTAGTGAGCTTGAGCCTGCTGTAGAAGATCAGGACACTGAGGCATAAGCGAAGCGATGTGCTACGTATTTTTAGCGTTTTTCCAATAAAAAACGCCCCAGTCACAGAATGACTGGGGCGGCTAAATTCAGCCAAATCCGATTACGTGAAGTAAAAGGTCTGAAAGATAGAACATCTTACCTCTGTACCCTACGCCTCGAACTTTACCTGATTTTTTGTGAGCGACAAAGGATTTTTTGTTGCTCTCTTTCATTTTTAATCACTTTTTTTACCGCACTCGTCACAAAAACGAGAGTGGGATGTAGTTAAATTACAAAAAAAGTGCTTAGGCCATAATAAGTTACTGCACCGTTTTGCGGCTTCAGTGAGGGCCGACGCCCGTTCCCTGCCTGCCCCCGGGCCATCGCACGAGCGGTGGCGCGTTAACGCCACCTGTTATGGCCGTATCAGTGCGCTTGTTCCCAATTATCTCCGACACCGATTTCGACCAGTAAGGGCACATCTAACGCCATACTGCCTTCCATAAGCGTGCGAATCTGCTTGCTGGCCTCATCAACGGCATCGGCTTTAATTTCAAACACCAGTTCATCATGCACTTGCATGATCATCCTTACCGCATCATCGTTCTGCTTCTGCAGCCAGCTATCAACCGCAATCATGGCGCGTTTGATGATATCTGCAGCCGTCCCCTGCATCGGCGCATTAATCGCCGCACGTTCAGCCGCCTTACGACGAATGGCATTACTGGACTTGATGTCAGGCAACCACAGACGACGTCCATCCAGCGTTTCAACATAACCGTTACTGGCCGCGAGCTGGCGCGTGTTTTCCATATAACGCAGCACGCCGGGATAGCGTTCAAAGTACAAATCCATATACTTTTTCGCTTCGCCTGCGCCAATGTTTAGCTGGCGAGATAACCCAAATGCACTCATGCCATAGATGAGACCAAAGTTGATGGCCTTGGCACTACGGCGTTGTTCGCCCGTAACCTTACTGAGCGGCACGCCAAAGACTTCTGAGGCGGTGGCGCGGTGGATATCCTCACCCTGAGAAAAAGCATCCAGCAGGCCTTTATCCTGCGACAGGTGCGCCATGATGCGCAGTTCAATCTGCGAATAGTCCGCCGCGACAATGCGGTTGCCCTTGTCTGCGATGAAGGCCTGACGGATGCGGCGTCCTTCATCGTTGCGCACCGGGATGTTTTGCAGATTAGGATCGGTTGAAGAAAGGCGTCCGGTTGCCGTCACCGCCTGATGATAAGACGTGTGCACGCGCCCGCTAACGGGATTTATCATCAGCGGCAGCTTGTCGGTGTAAGTTGACTTCAGTTTCGAGAGTCCACGGTGCTCCAGAATCACCTTCGGCAGGGGATAGTCCAGAGCCAGCTCTGCCAACACTTCTTCACTGGTAGAGGGCGCGCCACCCGGTGTTTTTTTCGTGGGCTTAATTCCCTGCTTTTCAAACAGAATGACCTGCAGCTGTTTCGTCGAAGAAAGATTGAAGGGCTCACCCGCCAGCTCATGTGCTTTAAGCTCAAGCTCAGCCAGACGCGATGTCAGCTCTTTCGAGTGCTGCGCCAGGATAGCCTGATCGATCAACACGCCATTACGTTCTATACGTGAAATCACTTTAAGCAGCGGCATTTCAATCTGTTCAAAAACCTTTTTAGGTCCGGCTTCTTTTTCAAGCTCTGGCCACATCTTCAGATGCAGCTGTAAGGTCACATCGGCGTCTTCTGCTGCGTAGTGCGCGGCCTGCTCAAGGGCTATCTGATTAAAGGTAAGCTGATTTTTACCTTTACCGGCGATCTCTTGAAAGGTGACGGTTTTATGATTCAGCCAGCGCGCAGAGAGGCTGTCCATATCATGCTTGCCTACCACGCTATTCAGGATGTAGGACTCCAGCATGGTGTCGTATTTGATACCGGCAAGTTCTATATCGTAGTTTTTCAGGACGCCACGATCGTATTTGAGATTTTGGCCGACTTTGCTGGCGTTAGGATCTTCCAGCAGCGGCTTGAGTTGCGCCAGTACGGCATCGCGGTCGAGCTGCTCCGGCGCATCCAGGTAATCATGTGCCACAGGCAGATATGCCGCATCACCCGGCGCTACCGCAAAGCTGAGGCCGATAATGTTGGCCGTTAACGTGTCCAGGCCATCGGTTTCCAGATCAAACGCAAAAACCTCGCTGTTTTTCAGCTTTTCAACCCAAGTGTCTAAGGTTTGCTGATCCAGAATGGTGACATAGCCGTCAGTTGATAACAGGCTGGTCGCCTCAACGCTCGCCGCCGGCTCATCAGCAAGGGCCTGCTGGGATTGTCGGTTGCTCTTATTACCCTGCAACCATTTTCCCTCTTGCAGGTCAGTCAACCAGCGCTTGAATTCGAAACGGCTAAACAGCGCCTGCAGTGCTTTGACATCAGGTTCACTGACCGTGAGCGCTTCGCACGGCTGCTCAAGCTCAACGTCAGTTTTGATGGTGGCAAGCTGATACGAGAGAAAAGCAACATCGCGATTCTGTTCCAGCTTAGCGGCCATGGTTTTTGCACCACGGAATGAGAGATCGGCGACTTTATCGAGATTATCGTAAATCGACTGCATCCCACCTAACCCCTGCAGCAGCGCCTGGGCCGTTTTTTCACCCACGCCCGGCACGCCAGGAATGTTATCTGAGCTGTCCCCCATCATCGCCAGAAAATCGATGATTAAAGCGGGCGGCACACCATACTTTTGTTCCACTTCTTCCGGCCCGAGAATGGTGTTGGTCATCGTATTAATCAGGGTAATCGCCGGCGTGACCAGTTGCGCCATATCCTTATCGCCTGTACTGATCAGGACAGAATAGCCTTTTTTCTCCGCCTCTAACGCCAGCGTGCCAATCACATCATCCGCTTCGACACCGCTTACGGCTAACAACGGCAATCCCATCGCGCGCACCATTTCATGCAGCGGTTCTATTTGTGACCGCAAATCATCGGGCATCGGTGGGCGGTGGGATTTGTAATGTTCAAACAGCTCATCCCTGAAAGTTTTGCCTTTAGCGTCAAAGACCACAGCAACATGTGTAGGGCTGTATTGTGCCAACAGGCTTTTCAGCATGTTCAGCACACCATACATAGCACCAGTAGGCTCACCTGCAGTGTTGGTTAGCGGCGGGAAAGCGTGGTACGCGCGATAAAGATAGGATGAGCCATCAACCAAAATCAGGGGGTTTTCTGCTATTTGCGCCATATGTCTGTGTATTCTTCATTGCCATGGATTGGTCTATAAGGATGCCACACCTTGGCGAAAAGGGTTAATCAAGACAAACCGAGATCGGCGTTTTTCGTGCTTCTGTAATCGGGATCGCAACGATCTTTCTGTGGATAACTTTGTGCGTAAAAATTATATCAATAGTTTATTTATAGTATAAAAAAGATTTAGGCTAGATTTAATCATATAAAAACAATGAGTTAATTTAAATCCGTGATGCGATCGTGATTTTTAATGGCATGTTTGCTTGTGTGGATAGAAAAACTGTGCTTCCTCAACCTGCCAGCGATGTGCGTAGTGATTACAAATGAAAACGCCAGCGTATGCTGGCGTTATGCAGGGTATTCAGCGTAAAACGCTTATTTTTTCTCAACCAGGAACTTAACCACGTTGGCATAATCCGCCACAAAGTTCGCCATCGAGCTGGTATCCAGACCACCGTTATTAACCATGTATTTACCGTTAATAAAGATCGCTGGCACACCGCGCAGATCAACATCAGAGGCCGCTTTTTGCTGCTGGGCCACCAACGCTTTTACCGCAAAGCTGTTCCAGGCCGCATCGTATTGCTCAGAGGAAATGCCCGCTGCTTTGATGAATACCTCTTTCAGGCTGGCGGCGTCAGTAATCGTCTGGGTTTTCTGGATGCCATCAAAAATAGGTGACGTGACTTTATCTTCTACGCCCAGCGCCATAGCCACTGCCCACGCATGGGTAACAACCGGACCTAAGTCGCCACCAAGGAAATCGACATGGTATTTAACCATCTTGGTATCAGCTGGCAGATTTTTTTTCACTGCATCACTGACATGGTAGATTTGCTCGAACTGGTAGCAGTGCGGACAGAAAAAAGAGAAAAACTCCATGACCTGCGGCTCACCTGCTATAGGCTTAGGCAGGCTAACGTACTGTTTACCTTCAGAAAACTGTGCAGCAGATGCGCTAAACGCCAGCACCAAACCAATCAGTGCAAAAAATATTTTCTTCATTGGGGAAAACTCTCCTGACTTTTCATTAAAATTGCGGGGCCAGCTGCAACGGCGGTTCCCGTAACACCTTTTCCTGCTCGATAAACTGCAAAATTTGCCTGCGCCAGAAATCCTCATCCGTCATCCAGGGGAAGGCGCGCGGAAAAGCAGGATCCTGCCAACGGCGAACCACCCAGGCCAGATAATAAATCATGCGCATGGCACGTAAAGGCTCAATCAGTGACAATTCATTAATATCGAAGTCGCTGAATTCACTGTAGGCGTCCAGTAAAATATCCCACTGAATACGCTGTTCCTGTCTGTCACCACTGATTAACATCCACAAATCCTGAATGGCCGGACCATTGCGGGCATCATCAAGATCGACAAACAGCGGACCATCACGCCACAGAATATTACCCGGATGGCAATCACCATGTAATCGTAGCGGCTGCCAGTCACTGTGCCAGCTTTTGCGCAACGTCACGCCGAGTTTATCGACGGCTTCGAGCAGTGCATTGCGAAGTGAGGCTGGCACGAGCCTGGTTTTTGCCAGTTCGTCCCGCGGCTGATCCAGATATTCTTCAAGTCCTATCGATGGACGTTGCTGAAACAGGCTTTTGCGGCCAGTTTGATGAATACGTCCCAGGAAACGGCCTACCCATTCCATCTGATCTTCGTTGTCGGTTTCATACTGCCGTCCACCCAGGCTGGGAAAGACCGCATAGTAAAAGCCAGCATGACGTTGCAGCGTATCGCCCTGCAAAACTAACGGCGCGGCAATCGGCACCTCATCGTCCAGCAAATCCTGGGAAAACCGATGCTCTTCGGTGATCTGTTCTGCACTCCAGCGCTGAGGGCGATAAAACTTGGCAACGTAGCGGCGTTTTTCATCGTCGCTAAACTGATAAACACGATTTTCATAGCTGTTCAGGGCGGTTAAACCAGAATCCACCCGAATACCCGTTTCCCAAAGCGCATCCAACAGGACATCAGGATTGAGCGTCTGGAAGTTAAAGGCGGCATCACTCATGGTTATCCCTGTGCTTATCTTTACGGTTAATCGCCAAGGATAACACTACTCGTCATTTTTGATGACACCACGTGCTCGTAGCAGGGCTGTTTTAAAATCAACTTCATAATCTTTTTTCAGGCCTGGAATCTGATCGTCGCTGGCTGAATCACGCATTTTTAGATGATAAATCAATACGTCATCGCTTAATTCACTTAATGGGCCAATGAAACCGGACTCTTGTGCCAGTTTTTGTAAAAATGCCAACAGGTTAAGATCGGGTTCTTTTTCCCACGCCGGTAGCAGGAGTTCAAGCAATTCAGTCAGCCGATGCGTTTTCATGACGATTCCTTAATGCAGGGTGCGTTATATCCAGAATGAAGCAAGGAGACAAAAATGACAGCATTCACCGGTGTAATCCTTGCTGGCGGACAAGGTAGCCGTATGGGTGGGCAGGATAAAGGGTTACTCATCATGCGAGGTGAACCACTTTATCAGCACGTTTTGCAGCGGTTGAGGCCACAGGTAGACATTGTGTTAATAAGTGCTAACCGTAACATTGATCATTATCAGCTAAGTGGTTGTCAGGTCGTAACAGATTCGATTAAAGACTATCCTGGACCGCTGGCAGGTATGCTGAGTGGTTTGCGGAACAGTCCCACAGAGTGGGTGGTATTTTGTGCCTGTGATACACCCAATATCCCTGGCGATCTTGTCGCACGTTTATGGCAGCAGCGTAACAACGCTCTTGTCGTGTGGGTCAAATCGTCACAGCGAGATCATCCCACCCTGGCGTTAATGAATAAGGCGCTCGCCGACGATCTTGAAGCCTGGTTGATGCGCGGTGAGCGTCGACTGATGCAATTTATGCGTGAGCATGGTGGGCATTCGGTGTCGTTTAGCGACCCGGAGTCGGCTTTTAGCAACATCAATACGCCTGACGACCTTGTTGAGCAGGAGAAATCATAATGTGTGTTCCGTTGTTGGCCATTGTCGCCTGGAGTGGGACCGGTAAAACCACACTTCTTGAGCAGGTTATACCCTTGTTAAGGGCGCAGGAGATACGTGCAGGATTGATTAAGCATACCCATCATGACATGGACGTAGATACGCCAGGCAAGGACAGTTATCGACTGCGCAAGGCCGGAGCCGATCAGGTTATTGTCGCCAGCGACCGTCGTTGGGCGCTGATGTGTGAAACGCCTGAGCAGCCTGTGAGTTTAATGGCGTTAGCACGGCAAATGGATAGCAGACAACTGGATGTGGTGTTGGTAGAAGGATTTAAAGGTGAACCAATACCAAAGATTGTGCTTTGGCGATCGGGCGTGAAAGGTGAGCTTGCAGCACTACTGGATGAGAACGTCGTGGCTGTCGCCACTGACGACATGACACTAAAGCTGGACGTGCCCGCCATGAATATCAACCAGCCAGAAGCAGTGGCCGCGTTTATCATGACATGGCTGGGTAAAAAGAAGCATTAAGGGCAGAGAGGTAGGGAGTGAGAGCGTCTGTGAGCAAGTTTTACCCAGATCAGCGGCGTTCTCTGCAGGGCTTTTTCATCTTCGGACGGAGAAAGTGACGTAAATTCCGTTATGACGGACACGCCATCCGGCTTTCTCACTCGCCGTTTCATCCCGGCCCGGCGGTTTTAATGACGCGGACGGCGCTCGCGCGGTCCCGGCCGCGCAGCATAACCGTCCTGACGCCCCGCTTTCCGCAGGTTACGGACGTAAAAAAGCCCTGAACTTTCGTTCAGGGCTTCTTCACTTGTTTGATGCCTGGCAGTTCCCTACTCTCGCATGGGGAGACCCCACACTACCATCGGCGCTACGGCGTTTCACTTCTGAGTTCGGCATGGGGTCAGGTGGGACCACCGCGCTACAGCCGCCAGGCAAATTCTTTGTGCTCTGTCCTGTGTCTTTTACGCTGCTGCTGCGTTGGCTGTGCGCGCGCTGCTCAGTCACATACTTCAGTATGCTCCTTCACATCGTCTTACACGCCGCCTTGCTTCAGCGCAAAATCCTTCGGACTCTCGTCCGCAGAACAGAACTAAATGCTTTTCCGGTAAACAATGCTGAAAATT
>NZ_NTMH01000020.1 GCF_002307475.1 Pantoea allii
CGGGGCTTCTCATCCCCCTCAGCGCAGAATATGCAAAAAAAAAGTCCAGAGGTTAGTCTGGACTCTTCTTTGAATGTGGCGGTGAGAGGGGGATTCGAACCCCCGATACGTTGCCGTATACACACTTTCCAGGCGTGCTCCTTCAGCCACTCGGACACCTCACCGCAAATTGTCGCTGACCGCGCTGGGTCAACGGGGCGCTACTATAGGGAGTCGGCCTGAAACGGTCAAGCACTATTTTTCTCTTTTGTTCTATTCGCTTAAGCTCTGAACGAATCGCATTAAGGCTGCGCAAAAGTCGGTTTTTTAGTGCAAAAAACGCGACAGTGCACAGCGCATTTGTCGGGAAGATTCGCCAGGATGCGTAAGCTTACTGCGCGCTTTTTACCCGGTTAGCAAAACTCTTACGCAGCTTTTGCAGTTTAGGTGGAATCACCGCCATGCAGTAACCGTTGCGCTGACCGGCACCTTCCCAATAATCCTGATGATAACCTTCCGCCGGATACCATGCTTTTAACGGCTCAATGGTTGTCACGATCGGGTCATTGTGATCCTGCTGAGCGCGCGCAATGGCCGCCCGGGCTTCTGCTTCCTGATCCGGCGTCTCAACAAAAATAGCGGAACGGTACTGTGTACCGATGTCATTGCCCTGACGATTAAGCTGGGTCGGATCGTGGGTCGCAAAGCTGATGTCCAGCAAATCGCCGTAGCTCACCTTCTCAGGATCAAAACCAATACGAATGGCTTCGGCATGGCCGGTGGCACCGCTGCATACCTGCTCATAGGTCGGATTAGGGCGCTCGCCGCCGGTATAACCACTTTCCACTGACTCAACGCCGATCACATCTTTAAATACCGCTTCTGTACACCAGAAACAGCCGCCTGCGATCACTGCATATTCGATAGCCATAAAGTTACTCCTGTCTGGTCTGAAGGAAAGAGGTGGGGATGGGATCGATCGTTTTCAACGCCACAAGGCAATTCACTCCGTGTCAGCCTGTGGCAGGGTCAGGAAATGACGTGAGGCGAATGACTTAGCGTAGCAGGGATTGCTTGCCTGTGCCTGAAGGGAAACCTGAGGGCAGTGCGGTTTAATGTTTCCTTAATATAAGGAAGAGATACTGCATAAAACGTTACCGGAGAGACCAATGAAAACCACTAGCGTATCCGTCAGTTCTGTTTCGTCGCGCAGCAGCAGCGAATATCTTGCTACCATGATTGCCGTCTGCACAGTGATTGCCTTCCTGGCCTGCTGGTTCAACGGCTAAAGCACGCCAGCGAAGTTTACCCTGGCGCGGCAGCCTGAACGGTCAGGGCGATTTTCCAGCAGAAATTTTCCGTTATGCAGTTGGACAATCCGGCTGACAATACTCAATCCTAGCCCGATGCCGCCATAGCGCGTATCCATGCGCACAAACGCTTTGCTCAGTTCACCGCTCATACTCTCATCAATCCCGGCCCCTTCATCCTCTATAACCAGCGACATGCCGGTGGCGTTTTCAAGCCGAACCGTAATGTTGCCTTCGGGTGGGCTATAGCGATGGGCGTTCTCGACCAGATTACGCAGCAGCATCCTGAGCAATATGGCATCGCCTTTAACCACGAAAGCGTTTTCAACGTCCAGAGTGAGTGTCTGGTTACGCGCCTCAAGCATCGCGCTCAGCTCGGCTTCCATCGGCAGGATCACCTCATCCACCATCGCGACATTCTGGTAGCTGCCAGAGGTAAACTGCTGACCGGCACGCGTGAGTTGCAGCAACTGGGCGACATTTGCAGTCATCTGATCCAGCCGCTGTAATAAAGGCTGAGTATCGACCGCCTGATTACGTTGTAACAGCTCAAGATGTAACCGCAGCCCGGCCAAAGGCGTCCGCAGTTCATGGGCAACATCGGCAGTGAAGAGTCGTTCACGTTCCAGACTGGCGGTTAAGCGCGCGACGAGCCGATTAATAGCCTGCGTCACCGCGTCAATCTCCTGCACCGAGCCTTCAAAGACAATCGGTTCCAGATTCACTTCACTGCGACTTTCGAGTTCGTGCTGCAGTTGATAAAGCGGGCGCGTAATCCATCTTACCGCCTGATAGCACAGCAGCAGCGTCAGGGTAATCATCACCAGGCTTGGCAAGGCAAGGCTGACGATGGCTTCGCGCACTTCTTTATTAACGTGCTTATCCATATTGCGGTTATGCAGATGGGCTTCAACCAAAAACTGTACCTGCTCTTTGCTTTCATGCCAGAGCCACGCAACGCTGATCAACTGAAAAAACAGCATGATCAGTCCAATCGTGAGCATCAGCCGAAAACGCATCGTGGTGCCAGAGCGATAAGGATTCATGGTTATCACGACTCTTTTTCTGTACGCGACGGCGATAAGGCATAGCCGAAACCGCGCACTGTACGGATCATGCTTTTGCCAATCTTGTCACGCAGGTTATGAATATGAACTTCAAGCGTATTGGTGGAAGGTTCATTATCAAAGTTGTAGATGTCCTGATACAGCAACTCGCGATGAACAGGATGGCCCGCCTTAAGCATCAGGCGGGACAGGATGGAGAACTCTTTTGGTGTGAGGTCCAGTAGCGTATTGTCCAGATGAATCTGGCGGTGAGTCATATCCAGCGACAGATTACCCACCTCGACGCGGGAGTCACCCTGATTAACGTGACGCCTGATCAGCGCACGAATCCGGGCCAGCAACTCATCCAGTGCAAAAGGCTTTATCAAATAGTCATCAGCCCCGGCGTCCAGTCCCGCAATGCGCTCCTCTATGGTATCGCGAGCGGTCAGGATCAACACCGGCTGCATCTGCTTTTGCCGACGCAAACGTTGCAACAAATGCAGCCCGTCTTCATCTGGTAGGCCGATATCCAGAACCAGCAGGCTATAGAGCCCATTAGCCAGATGCGCTTCTGCGGAACGCGCCGTCGAAACACCATCACAAACGTAGCCTGCACCTTCCAGCGCCAGTACCAGTCCCTGTAAGAGCAGGGTATCGTCTTCAACAATCAATATCTTCATAATCGTTTTTTGGGGACCTTTACCAACCAGCGCAGGTTATTGGAAGAGAGGTTGCAGCGCCTCCGCCTCAACAGACTCGGATTTCTCAGGACATGCATGTTGAGCATTTTGACCGAAAACCAGAAGGCCGCCTATCGAATCCGGGGAAATGCGACTTTTACATCGCACGACGAATATCTGTTACAGGCATCCCGTACTCAATGCCTGAATGATACCGCGTTTACGCCGGCGGCCTGCCCGCATTTGCTAAGACCAGAAAGCGCGTTAACGTGCACGTTTATCGTAAAGCACGCATCCCTTTCGGCAAATACAGCGTTCAGCATTGGTAAAAATAATCTAATCAGTAAAAAAGGACAGTGCGCCAATTTAAAAAGGAATCATCAGAAAAAGAGGGTAGCCATACGCTATAAGAAAAAACAATTAATCACCCTTATTATCAATTGAGGAATATTCATTTAACCCAGAAGCAAAAGCCGGGATCAAAATGTCCAGAACAGACAGGACATATTTGCCGACAATAATATTGTCGAGTCTGCCTGTGAAAGATTAGGAAAACCTTAAACAGGTCCATTTATTACATTTATGTTTCGTCTGGATTTGCGCAAAAACGATCCAGTAATCGCGAAATGCAAGTGAAATTTTCTACGACCCTGTTAAAGCGAGACGGCTGGCACGGGAAATGCATATTTCTGGCAGAACAGAAGATAGCGACTACACTTTATGTGGCGACAATGACAGTCAGCGGGTTTATCAGCATTGAAACGCGTTTGTTTTTGGAGATAACGTTATAGAATTGCAGGGTTTTACCACGCACTCTCCTTACTTCATATGGCCTTGAGCCAACCTCTTGCTGAAATCCCTCTGCTGTAATGTCCTGATGATGAACCTATTTACAGGAGAAGACACGTGACCCAGACGGCAGATAGTGATGCCTCATTCCCGTCATTGAGCGGCGGTCTGTATGCCTTCTTTTTTGATGTTGATGGCACGCTGGCAGCGATTCAGTCCCAGCCAGATGCCGTTTTCATTCCAGAAAATGTCGTCGCACAACTGCAACGGCTCTCATTTTTATGCCACGGCGCACTGGCGCTGGTCTCAGGTCGACCCGTTGAACAACTTGACGCACTGGCGGCTCCTCTGCGTGCACCAGCAGCGGGCGTTCATGGCGCAGAACGGCGCGATGCGACAGGCGAGCTGCACCGGGTGACCTTGCCGGACGACGTTGAACGTCCGCTAAAAATCATGCTTGAGAATGCGATGGCGCAGTGGCCCGGCACGCAACTTGAAGCCAAAGGCATGGCGTTTGCGCTGCATTTTCGTCGCGCACCGCAGTACGAGCAGGATGTCATGCAGCTGGCAGAGGCGGCAGTCAGCCGTTTTGATGGCCTTGCGCTGCAGCCAGGCAAATGCGTCGTTGAAATCAAACCTACCGGTATTGATAAAGGCGCAGCCGTCCATAAATTTATGCAGGAAGCGCCATTCTCAGGCCGTATCCCCGTATTTATCGGCGACGACCTCACAGATGAAAAAGGATTCGCTGCAGTGAATGCGATGCAGGGGATCTCGATAAAAGTCGGAGAAGGCCCAAGCGAGGCACGTTATCGTTTACATGACGTTACGGATGTCCATGCCTGGCTTGAAAGAACACGATTACAATTAGAGAAAGACAACGTTGGTAAGGAGTTTAGGTTATGAGTCGTTTAGTGGTTGTATCTAACCGTATCGCCATGCCAAATGGTAACAAAACCAGTGCAGGCGGCCTTGCAGTCGGTATTCTGGATGCGCTTAAGAGCACTGGCGGACTCTGGTTTGGCTGGAACGGTGAGATTAGTGAGTTTTCAGGCGAGGAAGAAAACCCGGTATCGGTCATGGAGCACGACGGTATTGAGTACGCTTCTTTCCCTTTGAGCCAGAACGAGTACGATCTCTACTACTGCCAGTTCTCCAACACCGTTATCTGGCCTGCCTTCCATTACCGCCTGGATTTAGTGCAGTTCCAGCGTGAAGCCTGGGAAGGCTACTGCGAGGTAAATGATGCGGTGGCACAGCGCCTGAAGCCATTGATCCAGCCGGATGACATCTTGTGGATTCATGATTACCACTTTTTGCCGTTCGCCGCCGCGCTGCGTCGGGCAGGCATCAACAACCGCATCGGTTTCTTCCTGCATATTCCGTTCCCTACGCCGGAAATTTTCAATGCGCTGCCTCCGCATCAGGAACTGCTGGAGATGCTGTGCGAATACGATTTACTGGGTTTCCAGACAGAATCAGATCGCGTCGCCTTTCTCGACAGCGTCAGCCAACTGACCCAGTTGCAGAACAAGGGTGATAAGAAACATCGCGCCTACGGCAACACCTTTATGACGGAGGTTTACCCTATCGGGATTGAACCAGACAGCATTAAAGAGATGGCAGAAGGGCCATTGCCACCGAAGATGGCCGCGATGAAAAAAGAGCTCGGCGATGCGCGTAATATCATTGCCTGTGAACGGCTGGATTACTCCAAAGGGCTTCCCGAGCGCTTCCTGGCTTATGAAGCGCTGCTGGAAAACTATCCTCAACATCGGGGTAAAATCCGCTACTCGCAGATCGCGCCAACGTCACGTGGTGATGTGCAGGCTTACCAGGACATCCGCCATCAGCTTGAAACCGAAGCAGGGCGCATCAATGGTAAATACGGTACGCTGGGCTGGACACCACTCTATTACCTCAACCAGCACTTTGATCGTCGCTTGCTGATGAAAATCTTCCGCCTAACCGACGTCGGTTTGGTCACACCGCTGCGTGATGGTATGAACCTGGTGGCGAAAGAGTATGTTGCGGCGCAGGACCCGGATGACCCAGGCGTACTGGTGCTGTCCCGTTTTGCCGGTGCAGCTAATGAGCTGACCTCGGCATTGATAGTGAATCCTTATGACCGGGATGAAGTGGCCGCAGCGCTGGATAAGGCCATTACCATGCCCCGTACAGAAAGGATTTCACGCTATAACGACATGATGGCGGTATTACGCAAAAACGATATCACCGCCTGGCGTGAAAGCTTCTTACGCGATCTGGAAAAGATTGCGCCACGTAGCGCAGATCATGGAATAGCGAATAAAGTGGCAACCTTTCCTAAACTCGCCTGATGCCTCAGCAAGCCACGGATGGCTTGCTGTTTGCCGTACTTATCCCTTACCTCGCAAAACCCTTTCTCACCCCCACAAAACGCGTCTGGCCTCGCCAGTCCCATGACTCAGGTTTCTAATAGGTTATCCTTAACGCAAAGCCTCACCTGACCTGCGGCTGTACGGTATGACGCCATCCTGACCTCAGGATGAGTAACAAAAATGGCAAAACACTATTTTTACCTGGTTAAGCTAAAGTTCTCTTCAATTCTGCCGATAGTCTAAGTGCACAAAAGTATCCTGCCTGCAATTCATTCACGTTCTTAATGTAACTCCTTGTTACATCGACGATCGCCTCCTAAACACCTTGCTGTCGGCCTTTATACCGGATTGTCAGAAAGCGCCTAATCCTTCTGAGCTGCCTTTCATTACTGGTTGTCTTCAGGGGCCAGTAAACGTCTAACTGTCTAATTTGAATACGAATAATTGTTTCTGGTGACAGAGTATTCCACTGGTTTTATGGTTTTGGCTGGTTCTAAATAGGGCGCAAATTGCATTCGCGAACATAAACGTGAGCTCAACCACCCTGTTTCAATTCCGTCTTGGTTTTGTTGCCAATTAAGTCCTTGTCAGGACAAATCCCTACAAAAAAAACACGGATTTGTTCAAAAATTAGCCATGCAAAGTGTGATCATAAAGTATTTCTGAAGAAAATAGGGGCAAAAGTGTGACCTGCGTCACACTTTATCTAAAATTTAACCTAACTGTCGTTGTATGTGAGGATCAGACGATATAGATTTGCCTTGTTTTCGGATTAGTCTTAAAAAATGTGAAAAGACCTCACGGAAGAAGGTTAACGACTTAAGAATAAAGTGGACTGAAAAATGACTTCTGACCCGGACGTAAAAGGGTCACAAAAAGAAGCAGTGCTCAGAACCATTGGCTGTTTATGATTAATTATTTTGCCATCTTTAGATTTACCAACCAGCAGCTCGATACGCAGAGAAGTTATCTGCGGTAAGTTACGTCGCGTCTCTCAGGATGGAAAAATGGGTACATCTGAATTACTAAAACATATTTACGATATCAACTTGTCATATTTACTGCTCGCGCAGCGATTAATTAACCAGGAAAAAGCTTCGGCAATGTTTCGCCTCGGGATTGATGAAAAGATGGCAGACGCATTGTCTGAATTAACCTTACCTGAAATGGTAAAATTAGCTGAGACCAATCAACTTGTGTGTCAGTTTCGTTTTACCGATAGCACCGTTATTAATCGCCTGACGCAGGAATCACGCGTGGATGATTTACAACAAATCCACACCGGGATTCTGTTATCCAGCCGTTTACTACGCAGCGCGTCTAAAGACGCCGCGCCTACTAAAAAGAGGGCGGTATAATGGGTGAAAAAAGTATTGTTCAGGAAGCACGTGATATTCAGCTCGCGATGGAGTTGATCACACTGGGTGCGCGCTTACAAATGCTGGAAAGTGAAACCCAGCTTAGCCGCGGTCGCCTGATTAAACTGTATAAAGAGTTGCGTGGTAGTCCGCCACCAAAAGGCATGTTGCCTTTCTCTACTGACTGGTTCATGACGTGGGAACAGAATATTCACTCTTCCATGTTCTGTAACGCCTGGACTTTCTTACTGAAAACCGGTTTGAGCAAAGGTATTGATGCGGTAATTAAAGCCTATCGTCTCTATCTTGAGCAGTGCCCGCAATCGGACGAGGGCCCGCTGTTGGCGCTGACACGCGCCTGGACCCTGGTGCGATTCGTTGAAAGCGGTATGCTGGAATTATCTGACTGCAAAAGCTGCAATGGTAGCTTTATTAATCATGCACATCAGCCCATTGGCAGTTTTGTTTGCAGCCTGTGCCAGCCGCCATCACGTGCCGTAAAAAGACGTAAACTTTCTGCAGATACTGCCGATATCTTTCCACAACTGCTGGATGAACAGGTTAAACAAGCCGTTTAAATTTGTTCGCAATGTGGAAGTCATCCAGCAGCGGTTAATCCCGCTGCTTTTTTTTTGCCTCCATGTGGTGAATATCACCTGGGTCTCTGGCTTAACGTCGACCAACACGTTACGGACGTAAGGATTTTTTGTGCTGATAATTATAGGTTACATCGTTGTATTAGGTTCCGTGTTGGGCGGATACGCTTTAGTAGGCGGCCATCTTGGCGCGCTGTACCAGCCTGCTGAACTGTTGATGATCGCCGGTGCAGGTCTGGGTGCTTTTCTGGTGGGGAACAACGGTAAGGCGATTAAAAAAACGCTGAAAGCCCTGCCGATGCTGTTTCGCGGGTCCAAATACAACAAAGCGGTGTACATGGATTTAATGGCCCTGCTTTACAGGCTAATGGCGAAATCTCGCCAGCAAGGCATGTTATCGCTGGAGCGCGATATTGAAGATCCTGCGCAGAGCGAAATTTTTGCTAATTATCCCCGCATCTTAGCCGATAAACAGTTAGTAGATTTCATCACTGATTATTTACGCCTGATGGTCAGCGGCAACATGAATGCGTTTGAGATTGAAGCATTGATGGATGAAGAGATTGAAACCTACGAACACGAGTGTGAAGTGCCTGCGCAAAGTATCTCAGCAGTAGGCGATGGCCTGCCAGCCTTCGGTATCGTGGCAGCGGTAATGGGTGTGGTACATGCCCTTGCATCCGCCGACCGCCCAGCTGCAGAGTTAGGCGCGCTGGTTGCACATGCGATGGTGGGAACCTTCCTCGGGATTTTGCTGGCATACGGTTTTGTTTCGCCTCTGGCGTCAGTATTACGTCAGAAATGTGCTGAAACGACCAAAATGATGCAGTGCGTCAAAGTGACATTGCTGTCCAGCCTGAATGGCTACGCACCGCAAATCGCCGTCGAGTTTGGTCGTAAAACGCTTTACTCAGCCGAACGTCCTTCGTTCAGCGAACTGGAAGAACACGTTCGCAACGCGAAGAACCCGGCTAAACAGACTTCGGATCAGACCTCATGAAACATGGCAATCGCCCAATTGTGCTGATTAGAAAGCGCAAACATAAAAAACATGAAGGAGGACATGGCTCATGGAAAATTGCCTATGCCGACTTTATGACGGCGATGATGGCATTTTTTATGGTGATGTGGCTGCTGTCGATCGCCAGTCCACAGCAGTTGATCCAGATAGCGGAATATTTTCAGACGCCATTAAAAGTGGCGCTGACGGGTGGACAGCGAAGCAGCGATAGCAGCAGTCCTATCCCCGGCGGCGGTGACGATGCGACCAAGAAGGATGGCGAAGTTAAAAAGGTTGTGGATATGGATGCGCAGAAACGCAAGCTGGATGAGATTCGCCTCAACCGGTTGCGTGAAAAGCTCGACCAGCTGATTGAAGCCGACCCACGCCTGAAAGCACTGCGTCCGCATTTGATCATCAATATGGTGGAAGAAGGGCTGCGTATTCAGATTATCGATAGTCAGAATCGCCCAATGTTCAAAACCGGCAGTGCTGAAGTTGAACCTTATATGCGCGATATTTTGCGTGCGATTGCACCGGTTTTGAATGATATCCCCAACCGAATCAGTATCGCGGGGCACACGGATGACATTCAGTATGCCAGGGGCGATAAAGGCTACAGTAACTGGGAGCTGTCGGCTGACCGTGCCAATGCTTCACGTCGTGAGCTGGTGATTGGTGGCCTGGATGGTGGGAAAATTCTTCGTATCGTCGGCATGGCTGACACGATGAAACTGAAAAACCGCGGTGGTGATGATGCAGTAAACCGCCGTATTAGCCTGCTGGTCTTGAACCATGATACCGAAGCCGCGATTGAAAAAGAGAACGCTGAAAGTGACGCCGTTCAGGTCAGCGATCCGGCAGCCATTGAAAAGGTGACAGCACCCTCAGCTTCAATAGGGAATGCGATAGACAACGTGACGTCTGCGCCTTCATCCGCTGCCACATCCGCGGGTGCGGCTAAATCAGCCACATCCACGCCGCCATCATCATCGAGCGGTGCGGTAAAAACAGGAACTTCCACGCAGCCAGCGTCTTCGACGGGTGCGGTGAAAACAGCAACATCCGCACAACCAGCGTCTTCGACTGGTGCGGTAACCACAGTATCTCCTGCACCGTCAGCTTCGTCGACGAGTGCGGTGATAACAGTAACCTCTGCACCGCCAGCGTCATCGGCTGGTGCGGGTAAAATAACCTCCGCGCCGCCAGCGTCATCGGCGGGTGCGGTGACTACAGCAGCCCCCTCACAGCAGAGGTGATTCCCGTGAGCATGGACATCAGCGATTTTTACCAGACGTTTTTTGATGAAGCCGATGAGCTGTTAGCGGATATGGAGCAACACCTGTTGGGACTCGATCCCCAGGAGCCAGACTCTGAACAGCTTAACGCCATCTTCCGCGCCGCCCATTCTATTAAAGGCGGAGCCGGAACCTTTGGTTTTACGGTTTTACAGGAAACAACCCATATCCTGGAAAACATTCTGGATGGTGCTCGTCGCGGCGAGATGCAGCTCAGCACCGACATCATCAATCTGTTTTTGGAAACTAAAGACATTATGCAGGAACAGCTAGATGCTTATAAAACCGCGCAAGAGCCTAACGCGGAAAGCTTCAAGTATATCTGTGAAGCATTACGCCAACTGGCGTTAGAGGCTAAAGGTCTTCCGGTTGCAGCACCGGTTGTGGTTTCACTTGATGTGCCAGTAAGTCAGGCAGAATCAGCGAAAGCGGGCGCAGACAGCGTCCACCTGCAGCTGGTCGATCTGAAAGAAAAAGACATCGACCTGATGCTGGAAGAGCTGGGTAACCTCGGCACGCTCAGCGACGTCAAGAAAGGCTCGACGTCTCTTGAGTGCCACATCACTGGCGTCGGTAAAGACGATATTGTTGCCGTACTCTGCTTTGTGATTGATGAAGCACAGATTCGCTTCCCGAGCGCAGACGCCGACGCTGCTGCAGCGGCGGAAAGCGATGCTGAGCCTGAGGTTGCAGAAGTGCAGACCGCCACCGTCACCGAATTGCCGGTTGCTGCCGTCAAGCGCGAAAGCAAACGTGTTGCCGCACCGGCCAAGACCAGCGAATCAAGCAGCATCCGCGTAGCCGTAGAAAAAGTCGATCAGTTGATTAACCTGGTGGGCGAACTGGTGATTACCCAGTCTATGCTGGCGCAGCGTTCAGGTGAGCTGGACCCGGTTGCCCATGGCGAACTGCTGAACAGCATGGGGCAGTTGGAGCGTAATGCACGCGACCTGCAAGAGTCGGTGATGTCGATTCGTATGATGCCGATGGAATATGTGTTCAGCCGCTTCCCGCGTCTGGTTCGCGATTTGGCCAGCAAACTGGGCAAAGAAGTCGAGCTGACCTTACTCGGCAGTTCTACCGAACTGGATAAGAGCCTGATCGAACGTATCATCGATCCGTTAACGCATCTGGTGCGTAACAGTCTTGACCACGGTATTGAGTCGCCGGACAAGCGTATTGCCGCAGGAAAAGTGGCAACGGGCAACCTGACGCTGTCGGCAGAACATCAGGGCGGCAACATCTGTATTGAAGTGTCAGATGATGGTGCGGGCCTTAACCGTGAACGTATTCTTGCTAAAGCACTCACATCCGGCTTGCCGGTTCACGAAAACATGAGCGACGAAGAAGTTGGCATGTTGATTTTCGCCCCAGGCTTCTCCACCGCAGAACAGGTAACCGATGTGTCTGGTCGTGGTGTGGGCATGGATGTGGTGAAACGGAACATCCAGGAAATGGGTGGTCACGTTGAAATTGCCTCTAAACAAGGTAAAGGCACCACGATCCGTATCCTGCTGCCGCTGACGCTGGCCATTCTGGACGGTATGTCAGTGCGCGTAGCCGATGAGGTCTTCATTCTGCCGCTGAACGCGGTGATGGAATCATTACAGCCTCGCGCAGAAGAGTTAAAACCGCTGGCGGGTGGCGAGTGTGTTCTGGAAGTCCGTGGTGAATATCTGCCGCTGGTTGAGCTGTGGAACGTCTTTGATGTGAAAGAAGCCAAAACAGAAGCGACGCAAGGCATCGTGGTGATTTTGCAAAGCGCGGGCAAGCGTTACGCGCTGCTGGTAGACCAGTTAATCGGTCAGCATCAGGTTGTCGTTAAAAACCTGGAAAGCAACTATCGCAAAGTACCAGGTATTTCAGCCGCCACCATCCTCGGCGATGGCAGCGTGGCGTTGATTGTTGACGTTTCGGCGTTGCAATCACTTAACCGTGAAAAACGTGTGGCCGGCGCTGCCGCCTGATTGATAACGAAAAGGTAAATAACATGAGTGGAATGGCAACCGTGACAAAAATTGCTGGCGAAACCGTTGGTCAGGAATTCCTGGTGTTCACGCTGGGCGATGAAGAGTACGGCATCGATATTCTTAAGGTTCAGGAAATTCGCGGTTACGATCAGGTAACGCGCATTGCTAACACGCCTGACTTTATTCGCGGCGTGACCAACCTGCGTGGCGTTATCGTGCCCATCATCGATTTGCGTGTGAAGTTTGCACAGGCCGATGTTGAGTACAATGAGAATACGGTCGTAATCGTCCTTAATCTGGAAAACCGCGTAGTCGGTATCGTGGTTGATGGCGTTTCTGATGTCCTGTCGTTGACGCAGGAACAGATCCGTCCTTCACCAGAGTTTGCGGTGACAATGTCCACCGAGTACCTGACCGGTCTGGGTGCACTGGGCGACCGCATGTTGATTCTGGTTGACATCGAGAAGCTGCTGAGCAGCGAAGAGATGGCGCTGGTAGACAACCTGCGTACTGCCTAATCTTCCTTCACGGGTCAGTGAAGGCTGGCCCGTGTTGATCTCCATAGCTTTCTGCATTCTCGCCTGCTTCAAACGCGTTAACAGCGTTCGCAATATGTTAATTCTTCTCGCGTTGTCTGTGATCGTTCCCGCTAAATAACACAATTAACTGATATCAATAATTACAAAAGCCTTAAACGCTGCTTTTTCCTCGAACTTCACTAAAACATCTCATCTTCCCGCCGATACAGCCCCTGCACTTTACTTATTACGCTCGGGGAAAACGATGTTAAAACGAATAAAAGTGGTGACCAGTCTTATTACGGTACTGATGCTTTTCGGTGCCATGCAGCTGCTATCGGGCAGTCTGTTCTGGTCAGCGCTGCACAAAGATAAAGAGGCTTTTGCCCTGTCGCAAATTTCCACCCGAAATGTTGCGGCGATGACCGATGCTTATATGGCGCTGAATCAGTCACGTACCACGCTCAACCGCGCCATGCTGCGCTTACAAACCAGCCTGGCGACACAGATGAATGGCGGTCAGCTGGAGAGCCTGACAGATAAAGCCATCAGCGAGGCTAACAAAGGTGAACAGTTCCTGACGGAGTTTAACGCCATTCCTGAAACGCCAGGGGCCGATACCGAATTGCGCGATCAGCTGCAACACAATTTTGCCGCCTACCTGACCGGACTGCGCGGCATGATCGCCAGCCTGAAAGCGAAAGACCTGGAAGGCATGTTTAAACAAAACATTGAGCAGAAGCAGCAGGCGATGCAGGCCACCTATTCAACATGGCGCATGAAGCAGAGTGAACTGTCTGCGCACGGGGCAGAGCAGAACCAGCAGGCCTTTACCCAGATGATGTGGCTGCTTGGCATGGTTGGCGTACTGGTTATTGTTGTCATCATGGGCTGTTGGTTTGGACTGCGCCAGCTTCTTATCCATCCTCTGCAACGTCTGCTGGTGGATATTCGGACCATCGCCTCTGGCGACCTGACGCAACCCATTCTGGTGGAAGGCCGCAATGAGATGAGTCAGCTGGCAGAGGGCATTCATGAGATGCAACGCTCTCTGGTTTCCACGGTGGGTGAGGTGCGCAGTGGATGTGATGCCATTTTCACCGGTGCCAGCGAAATCGCCGCTGGAAACAACGATCTTTCTGCCCGTACGGAAGAGCAGGCAGCATCGCTTGAACAAACCGCTGCCAGCATGGAGCAGTTAACCGCGACGGTGAAACAGAATGCGGATAATGCCCGCCAGGCTTCTCAGCTGGCGCAAACGGCATCGGAAACTGCGCTTCAGGGCGGCAAGGTAGTGGACGGTGTTGTAACCACCATGAAAGAGATTGCCGGTAGTTCGAAGAAAATTGCTGACATCATTAGCGTGATCGATGGCATTGCTTTCCAGACCAACATTCTGGCGCTTAACGCCGCCGTCGAAGCGGCACGTGCAGGTGAGCAGGGCCGTGGCTTTGCCGTCGTGGCGGGTGAAGTGCGCAATCTGGCGCAGCGCAGTGCCCAGGCCGCTAAAGAAATTAAAGGCTTGATCGAAGACTCCGTCGCGCGCGTTGACAGCGGTTCGCTCCAGGTTGAAAGCGCAGGCAGCACCATGAATAACATCGTTGGCGCTGTAACGCGCGTCACCGACATCATGGGCGAGATTGCGTCTGCCTCTGACGAACAAAGTCGCGGCATCGACCAGGTAGGTCAGGCCGTAACGGAAATGGATCGCGTGACGCAACAGAACGCCTCACTGGTTGAAGAGTCCGCCGCCGCCGCCGCTGCGCTGGAGCAACAGGCCAGCTCACTGTCACAGGCCGTGGCCGTATTTAAAATTTCCCGCTTATAAGTTTTCCAACACTTTTTACGGCCGGCGTGAACCTCTCTTCACGCTGGCCGTAAAGTTCCGCACGTCCGGGCCGATAAACAGAATCGAATTGCTAATGAATGAGGTTTCTATGTTTAGTCGAGTACGTGTTGTCTCCGGTCTTCTATGTGTATTGGCACTGTTCGCATTACTGCAAATTTTTTCAGGTGGTGTGTTTTACAAGACGGTGACGGAAGATAAAGAAAACTTTGCCTATAACCAACGTCTGAGTACTCTTCAACGCGCCATGGGCACCTCCTGGGTGGCACTGGTTCAGGCGCGAAATACCTTAAACCGCGCCGGAATTCGTTATTTACAGGACGGACAAATGGCGGGTTCAGGTGCCACGGTAAAAGAATTAGTGGCGCTGGCAGATAGCGAATTAAAGCGCGCCGAGGAAGGCTATGCCTTGTTCAACGCGAATCTTTCTGAGAAAGGCAAAAGCGCAGCTAACGTGCTGACGCTGCAGGCGAACTATAAGCAGTTCCATGACGGGCTCGCTGAACTGATTGTGTTTCTGGGTAACGGTAACTTTAAGGGATTTGTTGATCAGCCGACGCAGAGCTATCAGGACAAATTCCAGAAAGACTACGATGACTGGCTCAATTATAACCTTAAGCTGAGCCAGCAGGGTGTGGATGCCAATGATGCCGCCTATAAGAGCATGATTATGCTGGTGATCGGTACGCTGGCGGTCACGCTGTTAGTGATCGTGCTGGTATGGAACCTGATGCGAAGCCTGCTTATTCGCCCGCTTAAACAAAGCATCGAACACATTCAACATATCGCGAATGGCGATCTGACGCAGCCGATTCATATCTCGGTGCGTAACGAAATTGGCGATTTGCTGACCTCCCTGCAAGACATGCAACAGGCGCTGGTACGTACTGTCAGCACCGTACGTGACGGTGCTGATGCGATTTATACCGGTGCCAGCGAAATTGCTGTTGGCAATAACGATCTCTCGTCCCGAACGGAACAGCAGGCGGCGTCGCTGGAGCAAACGGCGGCCAGCATGGAGCAGCTTACCGCCACCGTGAAGCAAAATGCGGAAAACGCCCGTCAGGCTTCGAAGCTGGCGCTTAACGCCTCTGAAACCGCGCAGCAGGGCGGCAAAGTCGTGGATGGCGTGGTGACAACCATGAAAGAGATTGCCGGCAGTTCGCGCAAAATTGCCGACATTATCAGCGTGATCGATGGTATCGCTTTCCAGACCAATATTCTGGCGCTTAACGCCGCCGTTGAAGCCGCGCGCGCAGGCGAACAGGGCCGTGGCTTTGCTGTCGTCGCGGGTGAAGTGCGTAACCTGGCCCAGCGTAGTGCGCAGGCGGCCAAAGAGATTAAAGGGCTGATTGAAGATTCTGTTGGTCGGGTTAACACCGGCTCAGTCCTGGTCGAAAGCGCGGGCGACACCATGAGTGAAATCGTCAGCGCGGTGACGCGCGTTACCGACATCATGGGTGAAATTGCCTCTGCATCCGACGAGCAAAGCCGTGGCATTGACCAGGTGGGCCAGGCGGTGACGGAGATGGATCGCGTGACACAACAGAATGCTTCACTGGTTGAAGAGTCTGCTGCAGCCGCGGCTGCACTGGAAGATCAGGCCAGTAACTTAAAACAAGCAGTTTCTGTCTTCAATATTGGTAAAGAAATTGTCACGCAGGCCGTTAACAAGACTACGGCGGTAAAAAATTTACGTTTAGAAAGTCCGTCAGAAGGTATTCGCCAGCCATCACCACGCGGTGATGAGAACTGGGAAACCTTCTAATTGCCTGGATGGCCCAACCGCTGATGTGCGGTTGGGCGTAGCAGCAGATGTTCAACAGGTTTAGTTCAGGCCAGGTGCAAAGATGAAGAAATCGACGTTATTAGATCAACCGGAGGCGACCACGCTGCTGTCACAAATGGTACAGCGCCTGCCCCTCTCCGATACCCATTTTCGCCGTATCAGCCAGCTCATTTATCAGCGTGCGGGTATTGTGCTGGCCGATCATAAGCGCGAGATGGTTTACAACCGTCTGGTTCGTCGTCTGCGCACGCTGAATATTGATGACTTTGGTCGCTACCTGGCGCTGCTAGAGAATGATCAGAACAGTGCAGAGTGGCAGGCGTTTATTAATGCGTTAACCACCAACCTGACGGCTTTTTTCCGTGAGGCGCATCATTTTCCAATCCTGGCGGAACATGCACGTAAACGTCAGGGTAATTTTAGCGTCTGGAGTACGGCTGCCTCAACCGGCGAAGAACCTTACTCTATCGCGATTACGCTGGCAGAAACATTGGGCGCGGGACCGGGTAAATTCCAGGTTCACGCCAGTGATATCGATACCCAGGTGTTGGAAAAAGCCGTGGCGGGCGTTTACCGCCAGGAAGAGCTGCGCACGCTGTCGCCTGCACAGTTACAGCGTTTCTTTTTACGTGGCACGGGTCCGCATGCTGGCATGGTTCGTGTACGTTCCGAACTGGCGAACATGGTGAACTACAGCCAACTTAATTTGCTGGCAAACGACTGGGCCTTACCCGGACCTTTCGATGCGATTTTTTGCCGCAACGTAATGATCTATTTCGATAAAGAAACACAAGAAAAAATTCTACGCCGTTTTGTTCCACTGCTTAAGCCTGGCGGCATCCTGTTCGCCGGACACTCAGAGAACTTCAGCCAGATTAGTAAAGAGTTTTGGCTGCGTGGGCAAACCGTGTATGGACTGACGAAGGAAAGATGATGAGCAAAATTACCGTGATGTGCGTAGATGACTCTGCGCTGATGCGGCAACTGATGACCGAAATCATCAACAGTCATCCTGATATGGAAATGGTGGCGACTGCCCCCGATCCATTAGTGGCACGCGATTTAATTAAACAGTTTAATCCGCAGGTGTTAACGCTGGATGTGGAAATGCCGCGCATGGATGGCCTGGATTTTCTTGAAAAACTGATGCGTTTACGGCCGATGCCCGTCGTTATGGTGTCATCACTGACCGGACAGGGCTCAGAAATCACGTTGCGCGCGCTGGAGTTAGGCGCCATTGATTTCGTCACCAAGCCGCAGTTGGGTATTCGTGAAGGCATGCTGGCCTACAGCCAGATGATTGGTGACAAAATTCGCGCCGCTGCCCGGGCACGTCTGCATGTGCGTAACGTGATGCCAGCACCGCTCACGTTGAAAGCCGGCCCGTTGCTGAGTAGTGAAAAGTTGATTGCCATTGGTTCATCAACGGGGGGCACAGAAGCGATTCGTCACGTTTTGCAACCGTTACCCGCGACCAGCCCGGCGCTGCTGATTACACAACATATGCCGCCAGGTTTTACCCGTTCCTTTGCTGAACGGCTGAATAAGCTGTGCCAGATCACGGTGAAGGAAGCGGAAGACGGCGAGCGTATTCTGCCAGGCCATGCCTACATTGCGCCCGGCGCGATGCATATGGAACTGGGCCGTAGCGGTGCCAACTACGTGGTGAAACTGAATGAAGGTCCGCCGGTCAACCGGCATAAACCTTCCGTCGATGTCTTATTTAAATCGGTTGCGATCAACGCAGGGCGTAATGCCGTCGGCGTCATCCTGACCGGTATGGGTAACGATGGGGCTGCAGGCATGCTGGAAATGCATCGCGCCGGCGCCTGGACCATCGCACAAAATGAAGCAAGTTGTGTCGTTTTTGGCATGCCACGCGAGGCGATAGCCAGCGGTGGCGTGAGCGAAGTAGTGGATTTAAGCAACATCAGCCAGCATATGCTGGCGAAAATTAGCGCCGGACAGGCATTGCGTATATAACAGGCCCGTCCTGCCGGGCGAGATAACACAGGAGTAGATATGGCTGATAAAAACATGCGCTTTTTGGTAGTGGACGACTTCAATACGATGCGTCGTATTGTGCGTAACCTGCTGAAAGAGCTGGGCTTCAATAACGTAGAAGAAGCAGAAGACGGCGTTGATGCGTTAGGCAAACTCAAGGCAGGTGGTTTCGATTTCGTGATCTCTGACTGGAACATGCCGAATATGGATGGCCTGCAACTGCTGCAGACCATTCGTGCCGATGCTGCCATGGCGAGTCTGCCGGTACTTATGGTGACGGCGGAAGCGAAGAAAGAAAACATTATTGCTGCCGCTCAGGCGGGTGCAAGCGGCTACGTAGTTAAGCCGTTTACGGCCGCCACGCTTGAAGAAAAGCTGGGCAAAATTTTTGAAAAACTGGGTATGTAAGGAGATGTGATGAGCGACCTTCCGAAATCAGCTGAGCAAGCCGCGGCACATGATATTATTTCCCGCATCGGTTCACTGACCCGCATGCTGCGTGACAGCCTGCGTGAGCTGGGGCTGGATCAGGCCATTGCAGAAGCTGCTGAAGCCATTCCTGACGCCCGCGACCGTCTGGACTATGTAGTGCAAAAGACCGCCCAGGCGGCCGACCGGGCGCTGAACAGCGTCGAAGCTGCGCAACCGCACCAGGATAAAATGGAAGCGGGAGCGGTAGCGCTGAAAGGACGCTGGGATGCGTGGTTTGAAAATCCAATTGAACTTGCCGACGCGCGCGAACTGGTGACGGATACGCGTGAGTATTTAGGGGAAGTGCCTGAGCACACCTCTTTTACTAACAAGCAGTTGCTCGACATCATGATGGCGCAGGATTTCCAGGACCTTACCGGTCAGGTTATCAAGCGCATGATGGATGTGATCCAGGAAATCGAGCGCCAGTTGTTAATGGTGCTGCTGGAAAACATGCCAGAAGTCAGCGCCGAGAAACGTCAGGTTGGCACCACGCTGCTCAATGGCCCGCAGGTAAACTCTGCTGCGCCAGGCGTTGTGGCTAACCAGGACCAGGTTGATGACCTGTTGGATAGCCTGGGCTTTTAACCGCCAGCCTGTCTGGCGATGGCTGACCCACAACCGGGTCGCCATCGCCCCCTTCTTCAAGATGGCCTGTTTCTGACAGGCCACTTCTCTTTTCTCTTTTGCCATCCGTGAAAGAGCGCGTGTTTTTCACGTTTTATCCACGCTTTAACCAAACCCAAATTTGGCATTCTATGCTCAGAATTCCTGCCAACCGAGGTGTGTGGTGTCAGAAAATAGCGACGAAGACAAAACAGAATCGCCCACGGCCCACCGACTTGAAAAAGCACGTGAAGAAGGCCAGATTCCGCGTTCGCGCGAACTGACCTCATTGCTGATGCTGTTAGCCGGCATCATGATTTTATGGATTGGCGGCACCATGATGGCTCACCGACTGGGTGCCATGGTGTCAACCGGGTTACGTTTTGACCACGGCATGGTCACCGATGACAAAATCATTATTGCCCATGTCGGCAATCTGATTATGCAGGCTCTTGGCGCACTGTTGCCGTTACTGGGTGGACTAGTTCTGGTCGCCATCGCCTCGCCGATGCTACTGGGCGGCGTAGTGATTAGCGGTAAATCCATCAAAGTGGATTTCGGCAAGCTCAATCCGCTGACAGGCTTTAAACGTATGTTTGCGGCGCAGGCATGGACCGAACTGTTTAAAGGTATCCTGAAAACTATCCTGGTTGGCTGTGTGGCAGGCTGGTACATCTGGACGCACTGGCCGGATATGCTGCGTCTGATTGCCGAGTCACCCACAACAGCACTGATTCACGGCATGGATATGATTGCCATCTGCTGTTCGCTGGTCATGCTCGGGTTGATCCCCATGGTGGGCTATGACGTTTTCTGGCAGCTGTACAGTCACTTTAAAAAGCTACGCATGTCACGTCAGGAAATTCGCGATGAGCACAAGCAGCAAGAGGGTGATCCGCATGTTAAAGGACGCATCCGTCAACAGATGCGTGCCGCAGCCCGGCGTCGCATGATGGCCGATGTCCCCAAAGCGGATGTGATCGTCACTAACCCGACGCACTATTCGGTTGCTCTGCAATATAACGAGAAAAAGATGAGTGCACCGAAGGTCATCGCCAAGGGCGCAGGGGATATTGCCTTACGCATTCGTGAACTGGGCGCGGAACACCGTATCCCGGTTCTGGAAGCACCGCCGCTGGCGCGTGCGCTGTACCGACATACTGAAATTGGACAACACATTCCGGGCGCGCTGTATGGCGCTGTGGCAGAAGTGCTGGCCTGGGTCTGGCAGCTACGTCGCTGGAAGCGCGAAGGCGGCCTGATACCCGTAAAACCTAAAGACCTGCCGGTCCCGGCAGAGATGGACTTTGCAGGAGAGAACAAAAACGATGGCTAATCTGGCCGCTAAACTACGCCTACCGGGCAACTTCAAAGACATGCAGTGGCAGGTGCTTGCTGGCCCGGTCCTGATCATCATGATTTTGTCGATGATGGTCCTGCCGTTACCGCCATTCATCCTGGATCTGTTGTTCACCTTCAACATTGCCTTGTCGATTATGGTGCTGCTGGTCGCGATGTTTACCCAGCGGACGCTGGAATTTGCGGCGTTCCCGACCATTTTGCTGTTTTCGACCTTACTGCGCCTGGCGCTGAACGTCGCCTCAACCCGTATCATTTTGCTGGAAGGTCACACGGGTGCGGCCGCAGCCGGACGGGTGGTTGAAGCCTTTGGCCACTTTCTGGTCGGGGGCAATTTTGCCATCGGTATTGTGGTGTTTATCATCCTGGTGATTATCAACTTTATGGTTATCACCAAAGGTGCTGGCCGTATCGCTGAAGTGGGCGCGCGTTTTGTGCTTGATGGGATGCCCGGTAAACAGATGGCCATCGACGCCGACCTGAATGCGGGGTTGATTGGTGAAGATGAGGCGAAACGCCGCCGTGCCGAAGTCACCCAGGAAGCCGACTTTTACGGCTCAATGGACGGTGCCAGTAAGTTTGTGCGTGGTGATGCCATCGCGGGCATTATGATCATGGTGATCAACGTGATCGGTGGACTGTTGGTCGGTATCGTTCAGCACGGTATGGATGCAGGACATGCAGCAGAGACCTATACGTTGCTGACCATCGGTGACGGCCTGGTCGCCCAGATCCCGGCGCTGGTTATCTCCACGGCGGCAGGTGTGATTGTGACCCGCGTAGCGACCGACCAGGACGTGGGTGAGCAGATGGTGGGGCAGCTGTTCAAAGATCCCCGCGTGTTGATGCTGAGTGGCGGGGTGATTGGTTTGCTGGGCTTAGTGCCGGGCATGCCAAACTTTGTTTTCCTGCTGTTCACCGCCGCATTGCTGGGCCTGGCATGGTGGTTACGTGGCCGTGAAATGCAGCCTAAAACAAATATCGAATCGCCGGGCAGCCTCACCAAATCCATGGACACACCGGCATCGGCTGAAGCCTCCTGGACCGATGTCCAACTGGAAGATACGCTGGGCATGGAAGTGGGCTACCGCCTGATTCCGATGGTCGATCATAACCAAAACGGCGAACTGCTCGGTCGTATCCGCAGCATTCGTAAAAAGGTGGCGCAGGACGTCGGGTTCCTGCCTCCGGTGGTGCATATCCGCGACAACATGGAATTGCCACCAGCCCGCTATCGTATTCTGATGAAAGGCGTGGAAATTGGTAGTGGTGACGCCTATCCGGGACGTTGGATGGCGATCAACCCAGGCACCGCCGCAGGGACCTTACCGGGTGAAGCCACGGTGGACCCGGCCTTTGGCCTTGCCGCCGTCTGGATTGATGGCGCGCTGAAAGAACAGGCGCAGATTCAGGGCTTTACCGTGGTGGAAGCCAGTACCGTGGTGGCAACCCACCTTAATCATCTCATTGGTCAGTATGCCAGCGAGCTGTTTGGTCGTCAGGAAGCACAGCAACTGCTGGACCGCGTCTCTTCAGAGATGCCTAAACTGACCGAAGATTTGGTGCCGGGCGTTATCAATCTGACCACCCTGCATAAAGTTCTGCAAAACCTGCTGGTAGAGCGTGTCTCAATTCGCGATATGCGCACCATTATTGAAACCCTGGCGGAGCACGCCCCGGTACAAAGCGATCCGCAGGAATTAACCAGTGTGGTACGCGTGGCATTGGGTCGGGCAATTACCCAGCAGTGGTTCCCGGGTAACGGTGAAGTTCAGGTGATTGGACTGGATGCCACACTGGAGCGCCTGTTGCTGCAGGCCCTGCAGGGCGGTGGCGGACTGGAGCCGGGGCTTGCCGACCGTCTGTTAGCGCAGACGCAAGAAGCATTGCAGCGTCAGGAGATGATGGGCGCACCGCCGGTATTACTGGTGAATCATCCATTACGTGCCTTACTGGCCCGCTTCCTGCGCCGTAACATGCCGCAGCTGGTGGTGCTGTCAAATATGGAATTAAGCGATAATCGCCAGATTCGAATGACCGCCACCATCGGAGGCAAACAATGAGATCGATGATGCTGTTTGCGCTACTGCTGCCGATGTTTGCTCAGGCCGCAGATGGTGCATGGAGTGCCAGCGCCGCAGGGCCATTGCTGGTCAATCGCGGGAGCTGGCAATCGTCCCAGCCGTTGACGCCGCCGGGAGAGGTCAAAGGGGCAATCAGCCTCGTAAACTGGCGCTATCAGTTTACCCAGCCTGCGCCGTCAGGCCTGCAGGTTCGGCTTTGTGCTGAGCAGCGTTGTACCGATCTGGAGGGGGCAAATGGTGGGACGCGCGGTCTTACCGGGGTTGCCGCAGGTGAAACGTTGCACATGGTGTTTGGTTTCGCCGGCAGCGGAAGCTTACCGCCGGGACTAAAAGTGGTCAGAACAGAAGTGACGGTCAATTATCACTGAGTCGGGCCATCAACCGGCTCATGTCAGACCGACAGCGTGCGATCCTGTTGCCGCTGCCGGTCTGGGCGATGACCCACAGGTTCGGTCATCACCGTCATCCATTAGTCTTTACTTGCCAGCAAATAACGATAGAGCAACCCGCCAGTTACACCGCCCACCAGCGGCACCAGCCAGAATACCCACAACTGCTGTAACGCCCAGGTTCCCTGGAATACCGCCATCGCCGTACTGCGCGCCGGATTCACCGACGTATTGGTTACGGGAATGCTGATTAAATGAATAAGCGTTAAGGCGAGGCCAATCGCCACCGGCGCGAAACCCGCAGGCGCGCGTTTATCGGTCGCACCCTGAATGATGATCAGAAAAAAGGCGCTGAGCACCAGCTCAGTCACCACGGCTGCGCACAGTGAATAGCCGCCTGGGGAATGTTCGGCAAAGCCATTGGCAGCGAAACCGCTGGCTGCCACATCAAAACCAGCCTGGCCCCGTGCGATCAGATACAGCAGAGCCGCCGCGGCGATACCGCCAGCCACTTGCCCAATCATATAGGGGAAAATAGTCTGATATCCGATGCGGCCACCGGCCCACAGCCCCAGAGTGACGGCAGGATTAAAATGCCCGCCTGAGAGATGACCAACAGCAAAGGCCATGGTCAGCACGCAGAGGCCAAAAGCCAGAGCCACGCCAGCAAAACCAATCCCGGTTTGCGGAAAATTTGCGGCGAAGAGGGCGCTCCCGCAACCCCCCAATACCAGCCAGAATGTACCGATGAATTCGGCAAATGTTTTTCTTAACATCGATGGATTATCCTTTCTCGAAACACGTAAAGACCTGATGAAATGCGGGCTTATAGTAGAGTTCGGTACTGAGAATGGCATCACGTCATGAGATTTTGCCGATAAACAGGGGATGTAGGTTGTCTGCGCCGATAGGGCTGCCGCCAGGCATGACGATGTCTTGTTTTGAGGCAATAGTGTGCTGATTTATGTCGTTACCACCTTCAGGTGCGAAGACAGGCATGCAGAGGGGCGCAGAGGAAATCATGAGGCAGCGGGGGATAAGACAAATGGGAGGATGACAGACAGGCGCTGAGTCAGAGTGAGGACTCAGCGCCTTAAGCAATTACATGCGATCGACGGTTTTGATACCCAGCGTATCCAGCCCCAGCTTCAGGGTTTTAGCGGTCAGGGCAGCAATCTGCAAGCGGCTCTGGCGGGTCGCGTCATCCTCTGCCGCCAGAATCGGGCAGTGTTCGTAGAAGCCAGAAAACAGACCGGCCAGGTCGTAGAGGTAAGCACACATCACATGCGGCGTGCCGTCGCGGGCAACCTGGGTGATGACCTCTTCGAACTGTAGCAGGCGCGTTGTCAGGAGGGCTTCACGATCGTCGCTCAGGGTGATGTCTGCCTGAATCGTCTCGGCCTCGATGCCCGCTTTGCGGAATACGGACAGCACACGCGTATAAGCGTACTGCATGTAGGGCGCGGTGTTACCTTCAAACGCCAGCATGTTGTCCCAGTCAAAGATGTAATCCGTGGTACGGCTTTTTGACAGATCAGCATATTTCACTGCGCTGATGCCCACCACTTCCGCGAGCGAAACTACGTCGTCTTCGCTCATATCCGGGTTTTTTTCGCGCACCAGCGTGTAAGCACGCTGATAGGCTTCATCCAGCAGATCGGAAAGTTTAATGGTACCGCCACTGCGGGTCTTAAACGGACGACCGTCTTTGCCCAGCATCATGCCAAATGCGTGATGCTCAAGCGGGACAGATTCAGGTACATAGCCGGCTTTACGCACGATGGTCCATGCCTGCTGCAGATGCTGATGCTGGCGCGAATCGATGTAATAAATTACGCGATCGGCGTGCAGCGTCTCGTAACGGTATTTCGCACAGGCAATATCGGTTGTGGTGTAAAGATAGCCGCCGTCTTTCTTTTGAATGATGACGCCCATCGGCTCACCTTCTTTATTCTGGTATTCATCCAGAAAAACGACCGTTGCACCTTCGCTTTCGACCGCTAAGCCTTTTGCTTTCAGGTCGGCGACAATACCGGGCAACATATCGTTATAAAGGCTTTCGCCCATGACATCTTTACGGGTGAGGGTGACGTTCAGACGGTTATAAATATGCTGGTTTTGACTCATGGTGATATCAACCAGCTTTTTCCACATCTGACGGCAGTACTCGTCGCCGCCCTGTAACTTCACCACGTAGCGGCGCGCACGCTCCGCAAAATCAGGGTCTTCATCGTAGGTGCGCTTGGCTTCACGGTAAAAGCCTTCTAAGTCTGCCAGCGCCATTTCGGCGTGGTTCTCGTTTTGCTGTTTCTCAAGAAAGGCGATCAGCATACCGAACTGCGTGCCCCAGTCGCCAACGTGGTTGGCGCGGATGACGTTATGTCCCAGAAACTCCAGGGTGCGCACGGCCGCATCACCAATAATGGTGGAGCGTACGTGACCGACGTGCATCTCTTTCGCCACGTTCGGCGCAGAGTAATCCACCACCACCGTTTGGGGTTCAACGGTGCTGACACCGAGTCGCGGATGATGCAGTGCTTTTCTGGCGTTATCTGCCAGCCAGCTGCGATCGAGAAAGATATTAATGAAACCCGGTCCGGCAATCTCAACCTTGCTGGCGATACCGCTAAGGTCCAGATGTTGAATGACGGTTTCGGCTAGTTGTCGTGGCGCCTGGCCCAGTTTTTTAGCAACGGCCATAATGCCGTTTGCCTGATAATCACCAAACTGAACTTTGGCCGACTGGCGAACCTGAGGTTCACAATCGGAGGGAGCACCAGCCAGCACCATAGCCTGACTGACTTTTGCGGAAAGAAGCGCCTGAATATTCACCGGATTACCTTAAATATGCTGAGAAAAGCACGCTGACAGCGCAGCGAGCTGTCATCATCATTCTGCCGGATGGAGTGAAAAGATCAATCATCAGGCAGAACGGAAAAAATGAGGGAAAAAGTATACGTGAAATGTCAGCTTGAGTCAGTAACTGGATAAAGGCGGGGGAAACAGGCCCGAAGATGTTTCCCGGCGGCGTCAGCGACGGCGTGCGTGGCGCGCGTTTTTAACACTTTTGTCTTCTCGCACCTTCCAGTGGCGCGCAAGGGCAAATCCCATCAGTGCGATCAATGTTGCAACAACGATGAGCATAGTCATAAAAACTTTCCTTATAATGGTATCAATGCAAATTTATAAGAAAGGCGACGCAGCTGCAATCAGTTCGGGATTAAATGAGACTTATCTTATTGTATTAATTATATTCAATAAAAACATTATATTAGCTGGTGTTTATCAACTTAAGAGTGGATCTAAAAAGAAGATAACTCTGAATTAAAAACGTTATTTATTCGCTTTAGCTGAAAATAATCACCCAAATAAGATGAATCTCACCCTTTTGTCATTTACGATTCAACGTTGACAATGAGTTACGAACCTTAAGTAATTAAATTTGATCGGGAGAGAAGTAACAGTGAGTACCCCCTTTCCAGCAGAACTGGACGACTTACGCGACGATCTGGCCGCCTTTGAACAACGGTTACAAAAGTTTTCACAACGTTTGGGGTTAAAGGGTGACGAACTGCACGTTGATCACGTTGCTGTGCGCTGTCACCAAAATGCCACCGCCGAACGTTGGCAGCGGGGATTGGCACAAATGGGGCGGCAGTTCTCGGCGGCCATGATTAATGGTCGTCCTGTCTGCCTGTTTAAACTGTATCAACCTCTGGTCATTGCCAGTTGGCACATTGACGTGATTGAACTGCCGTGGCCGGGAGAGAAACGTTATCGCCATGAAGGTTGGGAGCATGTGGAAGTGGTATTGAGGGGCGAGCCAGAAACCCTTGGGATGCGTGCGATGGCGCTACTGTCTGACCACGCGCTCGCACAACCCGGTATTTCTTTTAAAACCAGCTCGCCTAAAGGGGAAAATGAGCGTCTGCCTAATCCGACCCTGGCGGTGACCGATGGGGAAACCACGATAAAATTTCACCCGTGGAGCCTGGAAGAGATCGTAGCCAGTGAGCAGTCTTAGGCGAGAGCCTCGACGGCGCGTTTAAGCCGTTTGACCGCTTCTTCCAGCAGGGCGCGCGGGCAACCGAAATTAATCCGCACAAAGCGGTCATCGCCAAAATCGCGACCCGGTGAGAATCCCAGTCCGTGCTTTTCGAAGTAAAGTGCCGGACTGGCCACCGGCAAGGCGCTGGCATCGATCCAGCCAAGATAGCTGCCTTCGGGGGATGTCATTGAGAGCCCGGGCAGCGCATTCACCTGAGAAACCAGCCAGTCGCGATTACCCCGCAAATATTCAAGCTGTGCATCAAGCCAGTCATCATTGTCGCGCCAGGCAACCTCGGCAGCGACCAGCGCCAGAATATCCACCGAGGGCACAATGCACTGACGCACGGCGGTAAAACGTGCGCGCAGTTCGGGGTTGGGGATGATGGCGACGGAGGCGCCCAGGCCCGCAATATTAAAGGTTTTTGAGGGGGACAGCAGCGTGACGCTGCGCTGGGCAGCATCATCGCTCAGCGAGGCAAATGGAATATGCTGCAAGCCCGGCGTTAACAGCAGATCGCAATGAATTTCATCAGAACACACGAGTAAATCATGCTGTTGGGCAAATGCCAGCTGTGCCTCCAGTTCCTCCCGACGATAAACGGTGCCGCCTGGGTTCTGAGGATTACAGAGCATCAACAGCTTTTTGTCCTGCATCTTTCCCTCCGCTGCGCGCAGATCCATCACCCAACGTCCTTGCTGCAAGGTTAATGGCAGGCTCAGCTGATCGCGCTCTGCCAGTCTGGCGGCCGAACGGAAAGGGGGATAAATCGGTAAGGGGGCAACGGTGCCTTGCTGTGGCGAGGTAAAGGCCCGAACCGACAGATTTAAGCCGCAGACCACGCCGGGTAAAACCACTATCCATTCGGAATCAACCTGCCAGTGATAGCGCGATGCACAACGTGCGATCAGCGCTTTTATCAGGCCGTGAGGCGCATCACCGTAACCAAAAACGCCGTGGTCAACGCGACTTTTAATGGCTTCAATGATCGACTCAGGCGATCGAAAATCGGTATCGGCGACCCACAGTGGCAGAATATCCTGACCCGCATATTTGTGCCATTTAAGACTATCACTGTGACGGCGGTCTATCCGTTGGTCAAAATTGAATGTCATAGTTAGTTTTCCACGTAAACTGTTCTAAGGGATAAGCATACCTGACGAATTTGGCGTGAACAGGAAGCCATGTAAAGGAGAAGAGAATGACCACACTGGAAATTTGTTGCTATGGCGTGGATTGTGCATTAACCGCCCAGCAGGCGGGAGCCGATCGCATTGAGCTTTGCGCGGCGCCACGTGAAGGCGGACTGACGCCTTCTGCAGGCATGCTGGAAGTCGCCCGTCGTGACATTTCTGTTCCGGTGCATCCTATCGTTCGCCCGCGCGGCGGCGACTTTTGCTATTCCAGCCGTGAATTTGAAACGATGAAGTCAGACGTAGCACGCATCCGTGAACTGGGGTTCCCGGGCATCGTGCTGGGTATGTTGGATGAAGATGCCAATATCCACGCCAGCCAGATGCGCCAGATTATGGCGCTTTGCGACGGTATGGCGGTGACCTTTCATCGCGCCTTTGATTTGTGCCATCGGCCTAAGCGATCGCTTGAGGTGTTGACGGACTTCGGCGTCCGGCGCATCCTGACCTCTGGCCAGCAACAAAGCGCGGAAAACGGAATTGCATTATTGAGGGAACTTAATGAATACAGCACAGGTCCAATCATTATGGCCGGTGCTGGGGTACGTCTCAGCAACCTGCAAAAGTTTCTTGATGCGGATATCCGCGAGGTACACAGCTCGGCCAGCCACCTTGTGGCATCGCCGATGCGCTACCGCAAAGCGGGTGTCTCCATGTGTTCCGAAGCCGAAATTGATGAGTTCAGCCGTTACTGCGTCGACAGCGATGTCGTTGAAGCAATGAAAAGCGTGATGCAGATGAATACCGCCCGAGTGGCCTGACTCACTACCAGTTTTGCCGCGCAGCACGCCGTTTGATGACGTGATGTTTGCAAGTACCAAACCCCAGCACATTTGCTGGGGTATTTTTTGTCCAAAATTCCGTCATGACGCCTCTGGGATGGCCTGTGAGGCAATCGTGCTGTCAAAATAATTCTGCTTTCCTTCATCAGTCGGTTCCTGCTATTTAAGGTAAACCGTTAACGACATTGACGTCCGAGGCTCATACCATGCGATGCGTTCTGCTGTCCGCTGTAATCACCCTGATTTCATTCCCCTCTTCATGGGCAGCAGCATGCCAGCCACACAATAAAGCGGTGACCAACAGCAATAACTGGATTCTGCTGGGCGGTAGCGCAAAGGGTGAGGTACGTCAGGTCATCGCCGGTGAGTTTGGCAAAGACGTTAATTCACAAAAGCGGGTGCTGGGGCAGTTCGACCGCTGTGGCGATCTGCTGGTGGCCGATATCAGCTACGACAAAAATGAGCGTAATGTCATCCTGAGTATGGAGCAACACCTGGTGCGGGTTCAGGGCGGCTGGGTCGCGGAATATGCCTATCTGGTTAAAGTGTTAAAGCAGGGTAGCGAAGTGGTGGTGGATAATCGCCAGGGCACGATTAACTGGCAGAAGGGTAAAAACGGCAACATCATCAGCGCGTCAGATAAATTTATCAGCATGGGCAAAGACGGTTTTACCGATACGACTTACCGTTATGACAACGGCTTCCGTTTGCTGAAAAGTGTTGCGCGGGGAACCGATCCCGTCAGTAACGGTGAATACCGTTATCAATGGAATTCGCAAGGTCTGGTAACGCGTTCGACCTCGGCCCGTCGCAAAGATACTTACACCTACGACAAGCAGGCGCGGGAACTGCGCCTGAATGGCACCGCGACGACCGACGTCAGCACCTTGCGCTCCGTGGATGAATGCCAGTTTTGGGATGAAAAGGGCAATTGCACGCTGAGTTATCTGAATGAAACCGAAGTGTTCGAAAAAGGGACCATTCAACGTCACCTCAGCGCGGTCTATAAATACCAGTACTGGGATAACCCCGCTGAGGCGACGGAATAGCGATTATTTTACCGTCTGACTAAAGGCATCCAACCCCAGCAGCGCATGGGCAATCTGCTCCGGTGCCAGGTTGGGGTTAAGGTTTTTCAGCGTATCGCCTTCACTGTTGGCCAGCGCCCCTATTTTTACCAGATTCTCCCAACTTAACCCGTCCAGATGCATCTCTTTCAGCGTTGTTGGCATATTGATCGAGCGGTAGAAACGGATGTAGCGGGCAATTTCCTCATCGGGACGCTGCTCCAGTACCATCTGGGTTAAGGTGCCGTAGGCCACTTTCTCGCCGTGAGTGAGGTGGTGAATATCGCCTTCGATGGCGGTAAAACCATTGTGAATGGCGTGCGCGCCTGCCAGACCAGCATTCTCAAACCCCAGTCCTGACAGCAAGGTATTCGCTTCCACCACCGCCTCGACCGCAGGCGTCACGCGTTTTTCTTTAACGGCCACATAGGCGCTGTAGCCCCACGTTAATAAGGTCTCTTCGCAGGCGCGGGCGATTGCCAGCCCGGCGATGGTCGGATCGCCATTCACCATCGATTTAGCATGGCTACGGGCTACTGCCTGGGCTTCGACCCAGGTGGCCAGACCATCCGCAATGCCCGAGGCAAATAAGCGAGCAGGCGCGGCGGCGCAGACTGCAGTATCGACCAAAACCAAATCCGGGTTTTTACTGTAGAAGCGATAGCTTTCAAAGACGCCGCTGTCAGAATAGATCACCGACAGGGCACTACAGGGCGCATCGGTGGAGGCAATCGTCGGGACGATAACCACCGGTTGCTTGAGTTCATCGGCAACTGCTTTAACGGTATCCAGCGTTTTACCGCCACCCAGCCCAATCACCACGTTACAGCCTTGTTGCTGTGCCTGCTGGCTGAGGCGGGTGATTTCATTACTGGACGCTTCACCATTGAACTGCTGGCGAATAACCTTCACGCCCGCCTGGGTCAGCGTAGAGTGCGCCCGCTCACCGACCAGTCCCCAGACGACATCGTCTGCCACCACAAAAGCATGATTACCCAACTCGGCGACATAGTTTCCCAGTTCATCGAGTACGCCAGCACCTTGCACATATTTGCGGGGTGAAGAGAAAATAAATTTCATAAACGTTGCTCCTGGTTACATAAATGAAGGCCGTTACCGGCCCGAAGATAAAGCCCTTAAAAAGAATAGCAGCTAATGCTTTTTTGCTGGCTGTACAGACAGAAATGCGCTTGATATCGTGAGTCGGTGTTTATCGGGGATACGCATATGACGGCTTCTTTACTCTCTTTCCTGTTTGCTATTGTGATTTTGACCCTGACACCGGGATTTGATACCGCCTTAATCCTGCGGTCGGCAGCGGCACAAGGCTGGCGGCGCGCCAGCGCCACGGCATTAGGCGTGGCCTCAGGGTGTTTGTTGTGGGGGATAGCGGTGGGGCTGGGATTGGGCGCGCTGCTGCTGGCCTCTGAAATGGCTTATAACCTGTTGAAGTGGATAGGTGCGGCCTACTTACTTTATCTGGGCGTCAAGCTGCTGTGGCACCCACGCACCCAGAGCGCGTCGCTGCCTGCTGAAGCCGTGGCTCAGCAAAGCCATCTGGTCTGCTTTAGCCGTGGCTTGCTGGGTAATCTGCTGAATCCCAAAGTCGGCGTTTTCTATGTGACATTTTTGCCACAGTTTATTCCGCAGGGTGCTTCCGTGGCGATCTGGTGCAGCCTGATGGCGTTGACGCATATGCTGGTGGGATTGGCCTGGAGCACGGTGCTGATCGGCAGCAGCCATTATTTTGCTGAGCAGTTAAAACGGCCTCGGGTACTGAAGGTCATGGACCGTTTAACCGGCTGTGTGTTTATAGGCTTTGCGGCGAAACTGGCGCTGTCTCGCCGCTGAGGGCTACGGTTTTGTGGCAACCAGCACGGCGCGCAGCGGGGCTGGATAACCTTCAACGGTTTTGCTGCTGTCGTCGGGGTCGAGAAACTCGGCCAGTGATTCACTGGTCATCCAGTCGGTACGGCGCTGCTCTTCGGTGGAGGTCAGGGCGAAATCAACAATACGCACGTCAACAAAACCGCACTTCTCCAGCCAGCTTTTCAGCGCCTCAGCCGAGGGGATAAAATAGACGTTGCGCATCTGCGCATAGCGTTCGCCTGGCACCAGTACCTGATTCACATCGCCTTCGATCACCAGCGTTTCCAGTACCAGTTCGCCGCCGTTCACCAGCTGATTTTTTAACTGAAGAAGGTGGTCAAGCGGGGAGCGACGGTGATACAGCACGCCCATGGAAAACACCGTATCAAATGCCTGAAGAACCGGCAGTTGTTCAATGCCGAGCGGCAGCAAATGGGCGCGCCGATCGTCATTCAGCAGTTTACGCACGGCTTCGAACTGGCATAAAAACAGCTGCATGGGATCGATACCTACCACCAGATGCGCGCCCGCACCAATCATGCGCCACATGTGATAGCCACTGCCACAACCGACATCCAGCACGGTTCGTCCGGCCAGCGATGAAATATGAGGCAGCACGCGCTCCCATTTCCAGTCCGAACGCCATTCGGTATTAATCTCAGTCCCATACAGAGAATAGGGGCCTTTACGCCACGGCATCAGGTTTCGCAGCAGTTTCTCAATGCCCTGACGATGACGATCGCTGATATCATCACGATCGGCGCTCACACTATTCAACAGATCCAGCCGCTGGGGTTCCAGCAGCGGTAAATATTCCAGCGATTTGTACCAGTCACGGAAATGTCCATGCAAATTTTCCCGCTGCCAGTCGCTGATCTGTGCGGGCAGCACTTCCAGCCATTTTGCCAGGGGGCCAACGGCGATTTGCTGATAAAAACGGCCAAAGTCGATCATTTTAATGCCACCAACGAACCAAAATTAAAGCACTGAAACCATAACTCAGCATGGGAAAAACCCGCCTGCTTCAGGCGTGCCTTATGCGCTTCCACGCTGTCGGTCAGCATGACATTTTCCAGCATGCTGCGCTTCTGGCTGATTTCCAGCTCGCTGTAACCGTTGGCACGCTTAAAGTCATGGTGCATGTTAAACAGCAGTTCGCCGACTTCAGGATCTTCAAAGCTAAACTTCTCAGAAAGCACCAGCGCACCACCGGGATTCAGCCCCTGCCAGATTTTACTCAACAGCGTAAGACGGGCCGGTGGCTCAAGAAACTGCAGGGTGAAATTGAGCACGACCAGAGAGGCGTTCTCAATGTCAATGTCACAGATATCCGCTTCAACCACGCTAACCGGCGTATCGGCGCGAAAGGCATCGATATGGCGGCGGCAGCGCTCGACCATGGCCGGAGAGTTGTCCACGGCAATAATCTGGCAGCCGGGCACGTGAATATTGCGGCGCACCGAGAGCGTGGCGGCACCTAATGAGCAGCCAAGGTCAAACACCTGGCTGTTGGGCTGGACGAACCGTTCAGCCAGCATCCCAATCATCGAAATAATATTGGAATAGCCGGGCACCGAGCGCTGAATCATGTCGGGAAACACTTCAGCTACACGTTCGTCAAAAGTCCAGTCGCCCAGTTTTGCAATGGGCGCAGAAAAGAGTTGATCGCGATCAGACATATCGAAAATCCGAAGAGACAGCGGAAAGGGCGCTATTCTGGCAGAAACTGCCGCGGCCTGCACCCTTTAAGCCGCGAACATTAATGCAGGGTGAGCACCAACTGCCAGGGCAGATAAATGAGGTTAAAAACCACCATTCCACACAGGGCAAACAGCGTCAGCATCATGCCATATTTGCGGCCGCTCATGGCGTCATTGCGCAACCCATAAGCGTGCAGGAAACGGCCAATAAAAAACAGGATGCCCGTCAGGTGAACCATCCAGACATCTGCGCCGTTCATTTCCAGCGTCACGAGTAGCAGCAACGCCAGGGGAATCGTTTCAATGGCATTGCCGTGAATACGGATAGCCATATTCAGGTCGTGATGGCCGCCATCCCCAAAGGCAACCTTGTGCTGACGCCGAAAGCGAACGACGTTGAGCGTGAACTTCATTATCAGTAAAGCACCTATAACCACATATAACGCGCTGATCATCATTGATTCCTTTTTTATCGATATCACCAGAGGGGGCGAGGCTGCCCATTGCTATCAGAATAGCGAATCCTGTTGCGGCCAGTCAGGTCCGGGACCGATGCTGGCATCAATTTTTTGGAGTTCAGGCCATAAAGCCTGCACCAGCGGAAAAACCTGTCCCATATCCGGCGTGTGAATAAACACCAGCGGTTCACTCTGGGTGTGCCATTCCGCCAGCTTTGTCAGCCAGATGTGAAACAGTGGCAGGCTTTCTTCCAGATTGTCGCTGCCGACAAAGCGAATCATGGGCCGCGAACCGGTCAACAGCGCGTGCGGCGGAACGCGAGGCTTTTGCTGACGGGCGTGAAGCGCTGCCGGACTTTGCGAGGTGGAGCTATGGACCGGGCGGCTGTCCAGTACGACGCGATTCACGCCACGCTGCAGCAGACCGCGGTTCAGGGCGCGTTCTGCCTCACCTTTGGCAAAAAACGCGGCATGACGCACTTCTACGCCATAGGAAAAATGCGCCGGTAAGCTGTCCAGAAAGCGCCAGAGATCGTTCAACTGGGCGGGCGAAAAGCTGGCAGGCAGCTGTAACCAGTACTGACCAATGCGATCGGCGAGCGGTGTCATCAGGCGAAAAAAGTCGGTGACTAAATCGTCAGTATTTTGCAGAGCTGCCTGATGGCTAATGCTGCTGGGAAACTTAAAACAGAAACGAAACTGGTCATGTGTCATATCCCGCCAGCGCAGGACCGTTTCGGTATCCGGCAGCGCATACAGCGTGGTATTGCCCTCCACCGTGCCGAAATAACGCGCATAGTCAGCCAGGGTTTCGATGCCCCATCGCTTCCAGTGCGCATGGTGCCATTGTGGCAAACCAATACGAAGTGTCACGCCTGACTCCCGCCGTTGAGTGTGATAGTAATTATCCTGTAAGGCAGTATATTGACGCAAACCGGTGAAAAGCGAACAGGAAATGCCGCGCTTTAATGTGGCTCCACTTATCCTGTTTGCCTTTTTCCATTATAATAGCGGCCTTTTTTACGACAGCACCTCATCAGGTTACGCGGCCCGGTGCTGTCAGCTGCAGCGGCGAAGTTAAAAGGATAGTGTTATGCGTACAGAGTATTGTGGACAGCTCAATCTGTCTCATGTAGGTCAGCAAGTCACGCTTTGCGGCTGGGTCAACCGCCGTCGCGATCTGGGAAGCCTGATTTTTATCGATATGCGCGACCGTGAAGGTATTGTGCAGGTATTTTTTGATCCCGATCGTCAGGATGCATTCAAGCTGGCTTCTGAACTGCGTAACGAATTCTGTATCCAGATCAGCGGAACTGTGCGTGCGCGTGACGGGAAAAACAAAAATGCCGATATGGCGACCGGTGAAGTCGAAGTGTTTGCCGAAACGCTGAATATCATTAACCGTTCCGAACCGCTCCCGCTCGATTCCAATCAGAACAACAGCGAAGAAGCGCGTCTGAAGTACCGCTATCTTGATCTGCGTCGTCCGGAAATGGTTGAGCGCTTAAAGACCCGTGCAAAAATCACCAGCTTTGTGCGTCGCTTTATGGATGAGGCGGGCTTCCTGGATATTGAAACGCCGATGCTGACGAAGGCTACGCCGGAAGGCGCGCGTGATTACCTGGTGCCGAGCCGCGTGCACAAAGGGAAGTTCTACGCACTGCCTCAGTCACCGCAGCTGTTTAAGCAGTTGCTGATGATGTCGGGTTTTGACCGCTATTATCAGATCGTCAAATGCTTCCGTGATGAAGATTTACGTGCTGACCGCCAGCCTGAATTTACGCAAATCGACGTGGAAACCTCCTTCCTGACCGCGCCGCAGGTGCGTGAGATTATGGAACGCATGATCCGCGAACTCTGGCAGAGTGTGAAGGGCGTGGATCTCGGTGAGTTTCCGCAGATGACCTTTGCCGAAGCCATGCATCGCTACGGGTCTGACAAACCGGACCTGCGTAACCCGATGGAACTGGTGGATGTTGGCGATCTGCTGAAAACAGTGGAATTCCAGGTGTTCTCCGGCCCGGCTAACGACGAGAAAGGCCGTGTTGCTGCGCTGCGCGTACCCGGCGGTGCGCAACTGAGCCGTAAACAGATTGATGAATACGGCAAGTTTGTCGAGATCTACGGTGCCAAAGGTCTGGCGTGGATGAAGGTAAATGAACGCGCGAACGGTCTGGACGGCGTGCAGAGTCCGGTGGCGAAATTCCTTAACGCTGAGATCGTCGAAACCGTTCTCAGCCGCACCGGCGCTCAGGATGGCGATATCCTCTTCTTCGGTGCCGACCGTGCCAAAGTGGTGGCGGATGCGTTAGGCGCACTGCGTCTGAAAGTGGGCCGCGACCTGCAGATCACCGATGAGAAAGCCTGGGCACCGCTGTGGGTTATCGACTTCCCGATGTTTGAAGAAGATGACGAAGGTGGCCTGGCCGCAATGCACCACCCGTTTACCGCACCGAAAGCGATGAGTGCGGAACAGCTGGCGGCCGATCCTACCCAGGCCGTAGCGAATGCTTACGACATGGTGATCAACGGCTATGAAGTGGGCGGCGGTTCTGTGCGTATCCATAACGGTAAAATGCAGCAGACGGTGTTTAGCATTCTGGGCATAGAAGAGCATGAACAGCGTGAGAAGTTTGGCTTCCTGCTGGATGCACTGAAGTACGGCACGCCGCCGCATGCTGGCCTGGCCTTTGGTCTGGATCGTCTGACCATGCTGTTAACCGGTACCGATAATATTCGTGACGTTATCGCCTTCCCGAAAACCACGGCAGCGGCCTGTATGATGACTGAAGCGCCAAGCGAAGCCAATCCGGCCTCACTGCTTGAATTAGGCATTCAGGTGGTCAAGAAAGATAAGCTTGAGAATAAGTAATGCCGTATAAACATCCGGTTTCTGTGTTAGTGGTGATTGTTGCGCAGGACAGTGGCCGGGTGTTAATGCTGCAGCGCCGTGATGACCCGGACTTTTGGCAATCGGTCACCGGCAGCCTTGAAGCGGATGAAGTGCCGCTTCAGGCGGCTGAGCGCGAAGTGGGTGAGGAATTAGGCATTGATGTGCAGGCCGAGCAGCTAACGATAGAAGACTGTCAGCGTGAAATCGACTTTGAGATTTTCCCGCACTATCGGCATCGTTACGCGCCCGGCACCACGCACAATCGTGAGCACTGGTTCAGGTTGACCTTACCGACTGAGCGCGACCTGCTGCTCACTGAGCATCTTGCCGCGTGCTGGCTTGAGCCTGCCGCCGCCGCGGCCCTCACTAAGTCCTGGAGTAATCGTCAGGCGATTGAAGAATTTATTTGAATGCTTGCCGCAACGCGTTATTTGCGCGGCGAATGCATTAAGTTTTATGAAGCGGGTAAGTTGCCACACAACTTCACCAACGCATTGAACAGTCGAGCGTAAACGGCGCAGCGAGGCCGGTTACCGCCAGCGTACCGCAACCGACGCGTACTTGGGTACGTGAGGATGACGGGTGATGCTCGCCCCTTCGGGGCCGCCTTTTCCGGGCGTTCAGGTTGTCTGCAACCTGGGTGAGCACTGGCGGGAGTCGGGGTCGCACGTCAGATAGCTCGGGCGAAATAAAAGATTGGAGAGAAAGTAAGATGGCTGGACACAGTAAATGGGCGAATACCAAGCACCGCAAGGCGGCACAGGATGCCAAACGCGGAAAAATCTTCACCAAAATCATTCGTGAGCTGGTCACGGCGGCCAAACTGGGCGGCGGCGATCCTGGCTCGAACCCGCGTCTGCGTGCGGCGATGGATAAAGCGCTGTCCAACAACATGACGCGTGACACCATGAACCGGGCGATTGCACGCGGCGTGGGCGGTGAAGATGATTCCAATATGGAAACCATCATTTATGAAGGTTACGGTCCTGGCGGGTCAGCCGTGATGATTGAGTGCCTGAGTGACAACCGCAACCGCACCGTTGGTGAAGTGCGTCATGCCTTCACCAAAACCGGCGGCAACCTGGGCACCGACGGCTCCGTGGCCTATCTGTTCAGCAAAAAAGGCGTGATCTCCTACGCACCGGGACATGACGAAGATGCGGTCATGGAAGCGGCGCTGGAAGCGGGCGCAGAAGATGTGGTCAGTTACGATGACGGTGCCATCGACGTGTTTACCGCGTGGGAAGAGATGGGTGCAGTGCGTGATGCGCTGGAAGCGGCTGGCCTGAAAGCCGACACGGCCGAAGTGGCGATGATCCCGTCAACCAAAGCGGAAATGGATGCGGAAACGGCCCCCAAACTGCTGCGTCTTATCGATATGCTGGAAGACTGTGATGACGTGCAGGAGGTTTACCATAACGGTGAAATCTCCGACGAGGTGGCGGAAACGCTTTAATGCTGTACTGCCGCACGCTCAGGCTGGAGACGCGTTATGTCGATTATTTTGGGGATTGACCCCGGCTCACGCGTTACCGGTTATGGGGTGATTCGTCAGACCGGTCGCCAGCTCACTTATCTGGGCAGCGGCTGTATTCGTACCAACACAACGGAATTACCAGCACGTCTCAAGCTGATCTATGCCGGGGTCTGCGAAATCATTACGCAGTTTTCCCCGGATTTTTTCGCGATAGAACAGGTTTTTATGGCGAAGAATGCGGATTCTGCCCTGAAGCTGGGGCAGGCGCGAGGTGCTGCTATCGTGGCGGCGGTTAACCATGATTTGCCGGTATTCGAATATGCGGCGCGTCAGGTGAAGCAAACGGTGGTGGGCACAGGCGGTGCGGAAAAAAGCCAGGTTCAACATATGGTCAAATCCCTGCTGAAACTGGCGGCGAATCCGCAGGCCGATGCCGCCGATGCACTGGCAATCGCCATCACGCACTGCCACGTTGCACAAAACGCGGCGCGCATGAGTGACAGCAAGCTGGTGCTGAGCCGTGGCAGATTGCGCCAGAGTTAACAGCAACCGCAGCGTAATCGCTATCAGGCTGGATATTCATCCAGCCTTTTTTATGGTATAAATTCCGCCACATACTTTGGATAAGGAAGGCATCAGGTGATTGGTCGTTTACGGGGCATTATTCTGGAAAAGCAGCCGCCGCTAGTGCTGCTTGAGGCGCATGGCGTCGGCTATGAAGTACATATGCCAATGACCTGTTTTTATGAGCTGCCTGATCTTAATCACGAAGCGGTGATCTTCACCCAATTTGTGGTACGTGAAGATGCGCAACTGCTGTTTGGGTTTAACAGCAAGCAGGAACGCGCGCTGTTCCGCGAGTTAATTAAAGTGAACGGCGTTGGCCCTAAGCTGGCGCTGGCGATTCTGTCGGGCATGTCGGCACAGCAGTTTGTGACGGCAGTGGAAAAAGAAGAGATCGCCGCGCTGGTTAAACTGCCGGGCGTGGGCAAGAAAACCGCTGAACGTCTGGTGGTGGAAATGAAAGATCGCTTTAAAGGCATGCATGGCGATCTGTTCGGCGGGGATTCGGCCTTTACGCTTACCACGCCTGGCCCGGAGCCGGAGACCAACGACGCAGAAGCGGAAGCGGTTGCAGCGCTGGTTTCCCTGGGTTATAAACCGCAGGAAGCGAGCCGTATGATCAGCAAAGTTGGCCGCCCTGATGCGGATTGCGAAACGTTGATCCGTGAAGCGCTCCGCGCCGCTATTTGAGGTAATTCATGATTGAAGCCGATCGCCTGATCTCCGCTGTCAGCATTAACGAAGAAGAGGGCCTCGACCGCGCTATTCGTCCGAAAATGCTGACCGAATATGTGGGCCAGCCTCAGGTGCGCGAGCAGATGGAAATTTTCATCAAGGCTGCGCAACTGCGCGGCGATGCGCTGGATCATTTGCTGATTTTTGGTCCGCCCGGATTGGGTAAAACCACACTGGCCAATATTGTGGCAAACGAGATGGGCGTTAATCTGCGCACAACCTCTGGCCCGGTGCTGGAGAAAGCGGGCGATCTGGCGGCGATGCTGACCAACCTCGAACCTCACGATGTGTTGTTTATTGATGAGATCCACCGCCTTTCGCCGGTGGTGGAAGAGGTCCTTTATCCGGCCATGGAAGATTACCAACTGGATATTATGATTGGCGAAGGCCCGGCAGCGCGCTCAATCAAACTGGATCTGCCGCCTTTTACCCTGATCGGTGCCACGACGCGGGCTGGCTCGCTGACCTCGCCCTTGCGCGATCGCTTCGGCATCGTACAGCGTCTGGAGTTTTATCAGGTAAAAGATCTCCAGCATATCGTAGGCCGGAGTGCCGCCTGCCTTGGCCTGGCGCTGAGCGAAGAAGCCGCGCTGGAAATTGCCCGCCGCTCTCGGGGCACACCACGTATCGCCAATCGCCTGCTGCGTCGGGTACGCGATTTTGCGGAGGTGCGTGCAAATGGTCTTCTGAGCGGCGAGGTGTCGGTAACAGCACTCAATATGTTGAATGTGGACAGTGAAGGCTTCGACTATATGGATCGTAAACTGTTGCTGGCCATTATTGATAAATTCACCGGTGGCCCGGTGGGGCTGGACAACCTGGCGGCGGCGATTGGTGAAGAGCGGGAAACGATCGAAGATGTCATCGAGCCATTCTTGATTCAACAGGGCTTTATTCAGCGCACACCGCGCGGCCGGATGGCCACGCAGCATGCCTATCGCCACTTTGGTATCACCAAAGACGCGTGATTACAGCGCCGGTTTGCGCACCATGCTGAGCATAAAAAGTATGGCTGCGCACAGCACCACTGAAGGGCCGGCAGGCGTGTCATAAAATGCCGAGAAGGTTAATCCACCGGTTACCGCTATGATCCCAATCAGTACGGCGACCGCCGCCATCATTTCAGGTGAACGGGCAAAGCGCCGGGCGGTGGCGGCCGGAATGATCAGCAGCGATGTGATGATCAGTGCGCCAACAAATTTCATCGCCACACCAATGGTCAATGCGGTTACCAGCATCAGCATCAGTCGGGTGCGTTGAATATTGACGCCGTCAACCTGAGCCAGCTCCGGGCTGATGGTCATCGACAACAGTGCGCGCCACTGCCAGGCCATCACGGCCAGGACGAACAGCACGCCAGCCGCCATCGCCCACAGATCGCTGGGCGTTACCGCCAGCAAATCACCAAACAGATAGGCCATCAAATCCACCCGGACATTCGACATCAGGCTTACCACGACCAGCCCAAGTGAGAGTGCACTGTGTGCCATAATCCCCAGCAGCGTATCAATCGCCAGATGTGGGCGGCGTTCCAGCCAGACCAAACCCAACGCCAGACAGACCGTCACCATGATCACGGCGTAATAGGGATTGACGTTGAGCAGTAAACCAAAGGCGACACCGAGCAGTGAGGCATGCGCCAGCGTATCGCCGAAATAGGACATCTTGCGCCAGACGACAAACGAGCCCAGTGGACCGGCCGCCAGCGCCAGCATCACGCCGCCCAGCCAGCCCGGAAGCAGTAATTCAATCATGATGGACCCGGTCCTTTGCGTAATACGATACGTCCCTGAAGATCGTGACGGTGATTATGATGATGACGATAGATAGCCAGTTCCTGCGCGCCACGCGGTCCAAACATCGCGATAAACTCGGGATGCTGTGACACCGCTTCAGGCGTACCTGAACAGCAAATATGATGGTTAAGACAGAGTACTTCATCCGTTTTTGCCATGACTAAATGCAAATCATGGGAAACCATCAGCACGGCACAATTCAGTTCATGACGCAGCTGATTGATCAGATCGTAAAGCGCGACTTGCCCGTTAACGTCCACGCCCTGAGTCGGTTCATCCAGCACCAGCAACTGAGGCTGACTGAGCAGGGCGCGGGCCAGTAACACGCGCTGGGTTTCGCCGCCCGACAGTTTCTGCAACGGTGATTTCAGCAGGTGTCCGGCCTGAACGCGCTTCAGGGCCGGCAAAATATCCTGATTACGGGCGCCGCGTGACAAACGCATAAACCGCTCGACCGTCACCGGCAGCGTAGGATCGATATGCAGTTTCTGTGGCACGTAACCGATACGTAAGTCCGCACTTCGGCGAACCTGACCGGACGTGGGCGCAAGCAGGCCAAGTACCACCCGAACCAGCGTCGATTTACCCGCGCCGTTAGGACCCAGCAGCGTTAAAATTTTACCAGGATGAAGTTCTAAACTCACGCCAGATAACACCGGGCGATGATCAAAACTAATGGATACGTTCTCAAGTGTGACAAGTGATGGCATAAGATTTACAGGTTGCACAGAATTTCGAATGTTATAATATCACATCCAATCTGTTGATGACGAAGGAATGACGCATTATGTTACATAATAAAAAAGGGGTATTTTTTACCCTGACTGCGATGGCTTTTGCGACCTCTGCTGCCTTACCCGCGCATGCCAATATCGTGGCCTCAATTAAGCCCGTGGGGTTTATCGCCTCGGCCATTGCTGATGGCGTGACGCCCGTGGACGTTTTGCTGCCTGATGGGGCATCCGAACACGATTATGCCTTGCGTCCCTCTGACGTAAAACGCTTACAAAACGCGGAGTTAGTTGTTTGGGTTGGTCCTGAAATGGAAGCTTTCATGACCAAATCGGCCGCAGCACTGCCCGAGAAAAAGAATCTTGAGATAGTGCAAATTTCCGGCGTAAAACCGATGCTGCTCCGCGGTGGTGAAGACGATGATCATCATGACCACGACGATACTGAGCACGATCACGATGCAGAGCATCACCATCATCATGGTGAGTTTAATATGCACTTGTGGATGTCACCAGAGATAGCGAAAAAAACCGCGGTTGCAATCCATGGCAAATTATTGGAACTTATGCCGCAGGATAAAGCCAAACTTGACGCCAACCTGCAGCACTTTGAGGCAGAATTAGCGAACACAGATAAGCGCATTATCTCACAGCTTGCTCCGGTTAAAGATAAAGGGTATTTCGTTTTTCACGACGCTTACACGTACTTTGAAAAACACTACGGTCTCTCGCCCACAGGGCATTTTACCGTTAACCCAGAAATTCAGCCTGGAGCACAGCGCTTACATCAAATTCGAACACAGTTGGTTGAGAAAAAGGCCGTTTGCGTCTTTGCTGAGCCACAATTCAGGCCGGCGGTCATCGATGCTGTTGCCCGTGGAACCCAGGTGCGAAAAGGCACGCTCGATCCACTGGGCACAGACATCAGCTTAGGAAAAGACAGCTATGTGAAATTCCTCTCACAGTTGTCGAGCCAGTATGAGACCTGCCTGAAAGGAGCATAGAGGAATAGTTCAACGTGCAGCAGATAGCCCGCTCTGTCGCCCTCGCATTTAATAATTTGCCGCGCCCCCACCGCGTTATGCTGGGATCGTTAACCGTTGTCACTTTGGCCGTCGCAGTCTGGCGGCCTTACGTCTACCACCCCAGTAACGATGTGACCCCCATCGTCAAAACCATCGAACTGGACAAAAACGAATTTCGGACACTGCTTCCTGAAGCCAGTGAACCCATCGATCAAAGCACCCCTGAACCGGATGAAGAGCTTCCTGCGGATGATGTCGATCAGGATGTCGCAGACAGCGCTGGTACGCATGAATACACGGTTTCTTCTGGTGACACGCTCAGTAGTGCATTGAATCAGTACGGTATCGACATGGGCGATATTAACGCCCTGGCCTCCAGCGATCGTGATCTGCGTAATTTGCAGGTCGGTCAGCAGCTTAGCTGGACGTTAAACGACGACGGCGCACTGAACACCTTTACCTGGGAAATTTCGCGTCGGGAAACCCGCACCTATGAGCGCATCGATAACGGTGGCTTTAAAATGCAGTCGCAGATGCAGCAGGGCGAATGGCGCAATAGCGTGATGCAGGGTGAGGTACACGGCAGCTTTGCCGCCAGTGCCCGCCGTGCCGGCCTGACCAGTGGTGAAGCCAGCAGCGTCATCAAAGCGATGCAGTGGCAAATGGACTTTCGTAAGCTGCGTGCAGGCGATAAGTTTAGCGTGCTGATGTCACGTGAAATGATGGACGGCAAGAGTGCTCAAAGCCAACTGCTGGGTGTGCGTTTACGCAGTGGGGGTAAAGATTACTACGCCTTCCGTGCGGATGACGGCAAGTTCTATGACCGCAGTGGCGCAGGCCTGGCTCGTGGCTTTATGCGCTTCCCGACCGTCAAGCAGTACCGCGTGTCGTCTAATTTTAATCCCCGTCGCCTTAATCCGGTAACGGGACGCATTGCGCCTCATAAAGGCGTCGATTTCGCCTTACCGATCGGTACCCCTGTTCTGGCGGTTGGCGATGGTGAAGTCGTGGTGGCCAAAAATGGCGGCGCAGCCGGTAACTATGTTGCCATTCGGCACGGGCGTCAGTATATGACGCGCTATATGCACCTCAAAAAAGTGCTGGTGAAACCGGGGCAAAAAGTGAAGCGTGGCGATCGTATTGCGATCTCTGGCAACACCGGCCGTTCAACCGGTCCACACCTGCATTTCGAGATCTGGATTAATAACCAGGCTGTGAACCCCTTAACGGCCAAGCTGCCGCGTATGGAAGGGCTGGCGGGTAAAGAACGAACACAGTATCTTGCTCAGGTGAAAGGCTGGCTACCCCAGTTGGGACTGAAGTAAGTTTTTGATAAAGTCGACGGTATTGCCGTCGACTTTTTTTATCTCTGGCGCAGGATGATTGCAAATTTACTCGTCGCCACTATCATTAGCCCGTCATTGATTGAGGCGAGTGCATGGAAACCCGTAAAAAAAATAACAGTGAATTTATTCCCGTTTTTGAACGTTCTTTTTTAAAACCAAAATACTGGGGCAGTTGGCTGGGCATTGGTGCGCTGGCTGGCATTGCGTTAGTACCGGCAAAAATGCGCGATCCGCTTCTGGGGCGGCTGGGTAAATTTGCCGGAAAGCTGGCGAAAGGGGCGCGTCGCCGTGCGCTGATTAATCTCTACTATTGCCTGCCTGAACTCAGTGAATCTCAGCGTGAAGCGATCGTGGATCAGATGTTTGCGACTGCGCCACAGGCCATGGCAATGATGGCGGAACTGGGCATGCGCGATCCGGCTCAGGTGCGAAAACGCGTTGAGTGGCACGGTCGTGAAATTATCGATCAGATGCTCGCCGAAAAGGAGAACGTGATTTTCCTGGTGCCGCATGGCTGGGCCATCGATATTCCCGCCATGCTGCTGGCGTCAGAAGGGCAAAGCATTGCTGCGATGTTCCATCACCAGAGCGACCCGCTGTTGGATTATGTCTGGAACCGCGCCCGACGCCGCTTTGGTGGACGTATGCATGCGCGCGAAAACGGCATTAAACCCTTTATCAGCTCGATCCGTCAGGGATACTGGGGCTATTATTTGCCCGATCAGGACCATGGCCCTGAACATAGTGAGTTTGTGGATTTCTTTGCGACCTATAAAGCCACGTTGCCTGCCGTTGGCCGGTTGATGAAAGTCTGCCGTGCGCGGGTTATACCGATGTTTCCGGTTTATAATGCCGAAAGCCACAAGCTGGACATTTATGTCCGTCCGCCGATGGACGATTTAGTGGAAGCCGATGACCGTCAGTTGGCTCGCCGGATGAATGAAGAAGTGGAAGTGTTTGTGCGCCCTCATCCGGAACAATATACCTGGATATTAAAGCTGCTTAAAACACGCAAAGCGGGAGACAAAGAACCCTATTCGCGTGACGAGCTGTATCCACGCAAATAACATGCAGGCCGCAAGGCGGCCTGCATGATTTAAAGTGGCGTCACTTTTGCGTGGCGCTTACGTTCGCGCAGAAACATCAGCACCAAACCAAACCACAGTATGCCGCTGATAAAGTTAATCAGGCTAAACCCGATCACCCCGCTGTTAAAATAAAAATGCTTAGCCAGTTCAATGCCCGTGGCCAGCGTCATAATGCTGACCATGCCCAGCATCGCCGCTACGCTGCCTTTGCCCTCATCGCTGGCATACAGCGTCAGACGATAAAGACCGGCATTGACCATTCCGCCGCCAAACGCATACAAACTGAGCCCCGCCGTAATAAACAGGTAGCTGTGCGCGTTAAGCAGTGTGGCTAACAGGGCGAGGCTCAGGCCCAGCAGTATCGGCCATGCCGCAAACCTGACGGGTTGTTCAATCGGCATCCGGCCTACCAGCTTACTCAACGTCACGTTGCCGGCGATCATCGCCAGAAAAACCGGGAGCTGGAGCAGGGCGTACTGCATACGGGAAAGCCCTTCATCCCGCATTAAAATCACCGGGGACAGCGCAACCCAGGTCAGGATGGGGATAAACACCAGCCCAATAGCGAAAGAGCCAAACATCACCTGACGATCTTTGAGAAGACGGCCGTAGTTGCGTGCCAGCACAGGCAGCGCAACAGACTGGGTGCGATCCCCGGCGGTTTCAGGCATGACGCGCCATAAAACGATAAATGCCACAGCGCTACAGGCGGCGAACAGCCAAAACATACTGCGCCAGCTTCCCACTGTCAGCCAGGCTGCGCCCGCCAGCGGGCCGGCAAGGGGAGCCAGTAAGGCCACGTTTGCCATCAGCGCCATGATGCGCACCGCTAAGGCTTCGTCAAAAGCTTCCTGGATGGCCGCATAACCTACCGCGCCAATAAAACACAAGCTGATGCCCTGGACGAAACGCAGGCTGACAAACTCCTGAATATCACTGACCCAGGTGGTCAGAATGCAGGCGGCAGCGAAAAACAGAATCCCAAACAGCAATACTGGCCTACGGCCATATTTATCTGACAGCGGGCCAAGTAACCACTGCAGCACAACGCCGCCCAGTAAATAGGCTGTGAGAGAGGTGGATACCCATTCTGCGCCTACATCGAATTCGGCAGTCACCAGCAACATGCCGGGTTGAATCATATCGTGAGCAATATAGGTCGCAAATTCGTACAGCACCATCGCCAGCGGAAACAGCATCATGCGACCAGTGAGCTGGCTGATGGGTTGGTAACGGGCCATCCGGCCTCCTTGTCAAAAAACAAAAACGCGACTGCAGGGCAGTCGCGTTTCCAATGGTAATACAGGTGAGGCTAAAAAGGCGGAATTAATCGACGCGCAGCACACGACCTGTATTGGTTGTGCCGGTGGCACCCATGACGTCACCCTGGGTTACTACAACCAGATCGCCAGACACCAGGAAGCCCTTGTCGCGCAGCAGATTTACGGCATCATGGGCGTTAGCCACGCCTTCATTGTTGCTGTCAAAGAACACCGGTGTGACACCACGGAATAAGGCCGTGATGTTCAGCGTGCGCTCATGACGAGACATGGCGAAGATGGGCAAGCCAGAGGTAATGCGCGAAGTCATCAGGGGCGTACGACCGGATTCCGTCATGGTGATAATCGCGGTTACGCCCTGCAGGTGGTTGGCGGTATACATCGCCGACATAGCGATAGCTTCTTCGATATTGTCAAACTGTACGTCCAGACGGTGTTTGGAGACGTTAACGCTTGGGATTTTTTCTGCACCCAGACAGACTTTTGCCATGGCAGCCACCGTTTCAGCAGGATACTGGCCTGCGGCGGTTTCAGCTGACAGCATTACGGCATCCGTCCCATCCAGCACGGCGTTGGCCACATCCATGACTTCTGCACGGGTTGGCATTGGGTTTGTGATCATCGATTCCATCATCTGGGTCGCGGTGATGATGGTACGGTTAAGCTGGCGGGCGCGGCGGATCAGCGCTTTCTGGATACCGACCAGTTCAGGATCGCCAATCTCGACGCCAAGGTCACCACGGGCGACCATAACAACGTCTGAGGCCAGAATGATGTCGTCCATGGCTTCCTGAGAGGCAACCGCTTCAGCACGTTCCACCTTGGCGACCATCAGGGCATCACAGCCGGCATCACGCGCCAGACGACGTGCATAGTGCATGTCTTCGCCGCAGCGCGGGAAGGAAACGGCCAGGTAATCAACGTTAATTTTTGCCGCAGTAAGGATGTCTGCTTTGTCTTTCTCGGTCAGCGCTTCGGCCGACAGACCGCCACCCAGTTTGTTAATGCCTTTATTGTTAGAGAGCGGGCCACCAACGGTGACTTCGGTAAAGACTTTTACGCCCTGAACTTCCAGCACCTTTAACTGTACGCGCCCATCATCCAGCAGCAGGATATCGCCAGGCACCACGTCTTCAGGCAGACCTTTATAGTCGATGCCCACGCGCTCTTTATCGCCTTCACCTTTCCCCATTGATGCATCCAGCAGGAAAGGGTCACCGACGTTCAGGAAGACTTTGCCTTCTTTAAAGGTTGAAACGCGGATTTTAGGCCCTTGCAAGTCGCCAAGAATGGCAACATGCCGCCCCAGTTTTGCCGCAATCTGGCGCACTTTGTCAGCACGTAGTTGGTGATCTTCAGCGGTGCCGTGGGAAAAGTTAAGACGCACGACGTTAGCGCCAGCAGCAATGATTTTTTCGAGGTTATTGTCGCGGTCAGTGGCTGGGCCGAGGGTGGTTACGATCTTGGTTCTTCTTAAACGTCGGGACATAGGGATTCCTTTGGAGGTTGGAACTGAGCTGAATCATTACATTTTAAGGGGTTAACCTATCAGATCATGCTTACCACACAGAGGTATTATTATACATTCGAGTGTGTCAGAACTGTGGCACCGGGCCTTAACGAAGTAAAGTAAAGGCATTTTTCTTAGATACAATACTGAGACTCACCAAGGAAGTCATCCCCTGGACGGCTTTAGCGAAAGCTTAATTGACCAGACGCAAGCCAGGTCGCTTTTTCGCACAGGCTACGCGCCAGCCAGATGCTGCCCGACCAGCCGGTGAATCAGGAGATATCGTTATCGGCGATAGCGGTTTTGTCGTAGCGCGAGGCCTTCAGGGCTTCTTTAACCCGCTTCAGGTTCTGCCGGAAGGATGGCCCCCGTTCCAGCGTAAATCCGGTAGCCAGCAGATCGATCACGGTGAGTTGAGCCAGTCGCGAGACCATTGGCAGATAGATATCGGTGTCCTCCGGCACATCGACGAGCAGCGCCAGCGTGGCGTTAAGCGCCAGCGGCGAGCCTGCTGACGTGATGGCGATAACGGTAGAACCGTTGGCGCGCGCGAGCTGCGCCAGCTCGACCATATTGCGGGTGCGCCCGGTATGGGAGATCAAAACAAACACCTCGTTGTCGCGGCTGTTGATACAGCTCATGCGTTGCATCACCACATCGTCTGACCAGATAACCGGCAGGTTAAACCGCAAAAACTTGTTGAAGGCGTCATGCGCTACCACGGCGGACGCACCTAAACCAAAGAAGGTAATTTTATCGGTACGCGTTAAATAAACCACGGCCTGTTGCAGGGCAGCAAGATCGAGGCTGTCCCGTACCCGCTGAAGACCGGCCAGGGCGGAATCGAAGATTTTCTCGCTGTAGCGCTCAACGCTGTCATCTTCCTGCACATCCCGACTCAGCCAGTTAGGTGACTTCACCAGGGCCTGGGCAAGCTGAAGTTTAAAGTCGGGGAAACCCGCCGTGCCCAGGTGTCGGCAAAAGCGGTTTACCGTGGGCTCACTGACCTCGGCTGCCCGAGCCAGCGTGGCAATACTGGAATGTATCGCTTGCTCAGGTGCGGCGAGAATATGGTGTGCCACTTTACGTTCTGACTTACTGAGCACAGTCATCTGCGCACGAATTTTATCCAACATAGTCCTGACCTGCTAAGCATGGCGTATCTGTTAAAATGAATAATTGCTGTTGTTACAGTTAATTAACAGAGAATATACCCTGCCTGACCGACAGGGGCGCAAGGTCTGATAAGTCTGCAGCACTTTTTTTTGCGATAATCAGGCCCACGCTGGATTTTTGCCAGACAATATTTGACACAGAAAAATAGAGGAAAGCGCACGGGTCAACCTACCTCAGATGCTAATTGGGTGCAGAGTTAGCGTCGTGACGCCGCTGGCTGGTTTACCTGGCCTGGGGAAAAAAGTACATTGTGCTGAAAGAACATGACAACGTGGACCCGGTGCTCAGGACGCAACGCCACCGGGACAATCCTGCAACGAGGAGAGGAAAATGGCGGTAACACAAATAGCCCAGGCATGCGATCTGGTAATTTTCGGCGCCAAAGGCGATCTCGCCCGTCGTAAACTATTGCCCTCGCTGTATCAGTTAGAAAAAGCGGGCCAGATTCATGAAGAAACCCGAATCATCGGTGTGGGCCGGGCTGAGTGGGATAAAGCTGAATACACCAAAGTGGTGCGTGAAGCGTTAGAAACCTTCATGAAGGAAAAGATTGATGAAGCGCTCTGGGACAAGCTCAGCAGCCGTCTCGACTTCTGTAATCTTGATGTGAATGATACCTCGCATTTCCCACGACTGGGTAAGATGCTGGATCAGAAAAACCGTACCACCATCAACTATTTTGCCATGCCGCCAAGCACCTTTGGTGCCATTTGTCAGGGACTGGGCAAGGCGAAGCTGAATGACAAGCCGGCGCGTGTCGTGATGGAGAAACCGCTGGGCACCTCGCTGGAAACGTCAAAAGAAATTAACGACAGCGTGGGCGAATATTTCGACGAGAGCCAGGTTTTCCGCATCGACCACTATCTGGGCAAAGAAACGGTGCTGAACCTGTTAGCCCTGCGATTTGCCAATGCCATCTTTGTGAATAACTGGGATAACCGCACGATCGATCACGTGCAAATTACCGTGGCCGAAGAAGTCGGTATCGAAGGCCGTTGGGGCTATTTTGATAAAGCTGGGCAGATGCGCGATATGATCCAGAACCATTTGTTACAGGTTCTGACGATGATCGCCATGTCTCCGCCTTCCGATCTCAGTGCCGACAGTATTCGCGATGAGAAAGTGAAAGTGCTGCGCTCGTTGCGTCCAATCGATCAAACCAACGTCCGCGAAAAAACGGTGCGCGGTCAGTACACGTCTGGCTTTGTGCAGGGCAAGAAGGTACCAGGCTACCTGGAAGAAGAAGGCGCGAATAAAACCAGCGCTACTGAAACCTTTGTGGCTATCCGCGTGGATATCGATAACTGGCGTTGGGCAGGCGTACCTTTCTACCTGCGTACCGGTAAACGTCTCCCGACAAAGTGTTCAGAAGTTGTGGTGTATTTCAAAAACCCTGAGATGAACCTGTTCAAAGATTCCTACTCTCAGTTACCACAGAATAAACTCACTATTCGTCTGCAGCCTGACGAAGGTGTTGATATCGAGATCCTGAACAAAGTGCCAGGCCTGGATCATAAACATAAACTGCAAACCACTAAGCTGGATCTGAGCTACTCAGAAACCTTCAACCAGTCTCATCTGGCGGATGCCTACGAGCGCCTGTTGCTGGAATCCATGCGCGGTATTCAGGCGCTGTTTGTGCGTCGCGATGAAGTGGAAGCCGCCTGGACGTATGTGGATTCGATTATCGATGCATGGGCCGCAGATGGCGATTCATCCAAGCCTTATCAGGCAGGGACGTGGGGGCCGGTTGCCTCCGTCGCCATGATTACCCGTGATGGTCGTTCCTGGAACGAATTTGAATAAATGTCTCAGCCCGCCGCGTGCGGGCTTTTTTTTGCACTCACTCTCAAAAATGAACTGCCGTTTTAAAAATCTCAACTGGCAATAGACGGATAAACCGTGAATCCTGTATGGTAGTAGCGCTGTTAACAGGGCTGACGCTGTGTTTTCTCCGGCGTGCCGCTCCCAATGTTATGCATCAGGGGATGTGATGAAAAACTGGAAAACGAGTGCCGAACAGATTCTGAAAACCGGACCGGTCGTGCCGGTAATTGTGGTTAATAAACTGGAACATGCGGTTCCTATGGCGCAGGCGCTGGTCGCAGGCGGCGTCAAGGTGCTTGAGGTGACGTTACGCACCCCCGTGGCGATGGAGGCACTGCGTGCCATTATCAAACATGTGCCTGACGCCATTGTAGGGGCCGGCACCGTGCTTAACCCTCAACAGCTGCAGGAAGTCACAGACGCGGGTGCTCAGTTTGTGATCAGTCCGGGTATTACTGAGCCGTTGCTCAAGGCTGCGGTGGAAGGCCCGATCCCGCTGATTCCTGGTATTAGCACGGTGTCAGAATTAATGACGGGTATGGATTATGGTTTGCGGGAATTCAAATTTTTCCCGGCGGAGGCCAACGGCGGGGTAAAAGCGCTGCAGGCTATCGGCGGGCCTTTCCCTCAGGTCCGTTTCTGTCCGACGGGCGGTATCTCACCAGCGAATTACCGTGACTATCTGGCGCTGAAAAGCGTGCTTTGCATCGGCGGCTCCTGGCTGGTGCCCAACGATGCACTGGAAGCGGGTGACTGGCAACGCATTACCCAACTGGCGCGTGACGCCGTCGCTGGCGCGAAGTAAAGCAAGTCAAAAGTGTGCGGTGAGTCCTGGACTCACCGCAAACGGTATTAACCCTGAACGCTGACTGCTGCCGCGCTGGCGACCGCGCGCGCAACGGCTTCTTCGGTTGTATCAGCACAGGCCAGGGCGACGCCTAAACGGCGCTGGCCCTCAATGTCCGGTTTGCCAAACAGGCGCAACTGTAAACCTGCACCCAGCGCGGCTTCCACATTCACGAACTGCACATTCTGGCTGGTTAACTGCGGCAGGATCACGGCTGATGCAGAAGGGCCGTACTGACGAATGGCACCAATGGGCAGACCAAGAAAAGCACGAACGTGAAGGGCGAACTCAGACAGGTCCTGTGATATCAGCGTCACCATACCGGTATCGTGCGGCCGGGGTGAGACTTCACTGAATACCACGTCATCGCCACAGACAAACAGCTCCACGCCGAACAGTCCATAGCCACCTAAGGCTTTTACCACGGTTTCAGCGATATGCTGAGCACGTTGCAGTGCCAGTTCGCTCATCTGTTGAGGCTGCCAGGATTCGCGGTAATCGCCGTCTTCCTGACGATGGCCAATGGGCGCACAAAAATGAATGCCGTCAACGGCACTGATGGTCAGCAACGTGATCTCAAAATCAAACTTCACCACGCCTTCGACGATAACGCGTCCTGCGCCCGCACGGCCACCTTGCTGGGCATAGTCCCAGGCTTTTTCCAGCTGGCTGGCATCCCGGATAAAGCTCTGACCTTTACCTGAAGAGCTCATCACCGGTTTAACGATGCATGGAAACCCTATCTCGGCGGCGGCAGACACAAAATTATCTTTACTGTCGGCAAAACGGTAGCTGGAGGTAGGAAGCACCAGCTCCTCTGCCGCCAGACGACGAATGCCCTCGCGGTTCATGGTCAGGCGCGCGGCGCGTGCGGTGGGCACCACGTGCTGGCCTTGCTGCTCCAGCTCCAGAAGCTTATCGGTCGCGATAGCTTCAATTTCGGGCACGACAAAGTGAGGCTTTTCCTGCGCGATAACGGCGGCCAGTGCATCGCCATCCAGCATGTTAATCACATGGCTGCGATGGGCAACATGCATCGCAGGCGCATCGGCATAGCGGTCAACCGCGATCACTTCCACACCCAGACGCTGACATTCCAGCGCAACTTCTTTGCCCAGTTCACCTGAGCCCAACAGCATAACGCGCGTTGCGGCAGGGCGCAGCGCAGTTCCGAGAGTCGTCATAAATCCACCTAAAATCAAAGCAGTCAAAATGCGCGCGCAGTATATACGAAAACGTTTGCGTTCTCACCCCTTCTGCTTTTGAGGCAGGGTTTGCGCTACTTTTCCTGCTCTGACGTTTCCTGACATCTTTTTGGTAATGATGATGTTTCCGAATGGTAAAGGGAGTGAACGATGAATAACTGGCTGCAACAGATTCAATCGCTGCTGGCTAAAAAAAGCAGCGATGGCAAATCCAGCGGTGGATTGAGCGATATGTTGGCTCCGGGTGCACTGGGTGGGCTGGCAGGCATGCTGGTGGCCAGCAAATCATCCCGGAAGTTGTTAACCCGCTACGGCGGCAAAGCATTGATTATCGGCGGCGGTGCAGCAGCAGGGGCTGTACTGTGGAACAAATACAAACAACGGGTGCGGGAAACCCATCAGAATGACCCCGGCTTTGGCGAATGGCAAACGCCTGTGGATCAGCGGGCAGAACGTCTGGTAACCGCTCTGGTCTTTGCCGCCAAAAGTGATGGTCATATCGACGATCGGGAACGCGCAGCGATTGAGCAAAATATTCATCAGGCAGGCTACGGTCAGGATGCCGAAACGCTCATCCAGCAGGCTATGCAGCGACCGCTGGACCCTGAGTGGCTCGCCGCTGATGTCAAAAATGAAGAAGAGGCACTTGAACTCTATTTTCTGAGCTGTGCCGCCATTGATGTGGACCATTTTATGGAGCGCAGCTATCTATCGGCACTGGGCGATGCGTTAAAAATCCCACAGGATGTCCGTGATGGCATTCAGCAAGATATCCTCCAGCAGAAAGCCAGCTAATCCCGTACAGGGCCGCCACATGGCCCTGAATTAATTAACAATGTTCGTACTTAACTTGGCATCTGATTACATTAGTGCCACGCTTAGTGTTCATTACATTCAGCGGGACGGATGACATGAAAGCACCGAGCGCAAAAAAAATACCTTATGAACTCTCGTTGCATGGCGAGACGCGCGTTGATAATTATTACTGGTTGCGTGATGACAGACGTGAAGACAGCGACGTACTGGACTATTTGCGCGCTGAGAACAATTACGGCCAAAAAATCATGGGTTCACAGCAGCCCTTACAGCATCGTATTCTGCATGAAATTATCGACCGCCTGCCACCGCAGGATCACTCCGTACCTTACGTGAAAAATGGCTATCGCTATCAAAGCCGGTATGAAAGCGGCAATGAATACGCTGCCTATTACCGACAGCCAGCCGCCAGCGAGGAGAGCGAGGCGTGGACGTTGCTGCTGGATGCGAATCTGCGTGCGTCGCACAGTGATTTTTACACCATGGGCGCGCTGCACATCAGCCCGGATAACCGGGTAATGGCGCTGGCAGAAGACTTCCTTTCCCGGCGTCAGTACGGTATCCGCTTTCGCAATCTGGATAACGGCAGTTGGTATCCAGAGGTGCTCAACGATGCGTCCTCCAGCTTCGCGTGGGCCAGCGATTCGCGCACGCTCTATTACGTACGTAAACATCCGCAAACCCTGTTGCCTTACCAGCTCTGGCAACATGAGTTGGGCACGCCGCAGAGCGACGACCGGTTAGTGTACGAAGAAAAAGACGATACCTATCACCTCAGCATCCATAAAACCACATCGAAACAATTCATCCTGGTCGTGCTGTACAGCACCAGCAGCAGTGAAATTCAGCTGATTGATGCCAATTTCCCGGACGCTATTCCACAGGTTTTTTTGCCCAGACGGCGCGATCACGAATACAGTCTCGATCATTATGACCATACGTTTTTTATACGCTCGAATCGCGATGGGAAAAATTTCGGCCTGTATCGCAGCCGCTATCTGGAGGAGTCACGTTGGGAAACCGTGATCCCGGCGCGCGACCATATTGTGATGGAAGACTTTCAGCTCTTCCGTGACTGGCTGGTGGTGGAAGAGCGCCAGCGTGGGCTGACCAGCCTGCGGCAAATCAACTGGCAAACGGGAGAAACCAGCGGCATTGCGTTTGACGATCCCACCTACGTCACCTGGCTGGCATACAACCCCACGACCCGCACCAGCAAGCTGCGCTATGGTTATTCGTCAATGACCACGCCCGCCACGTTGTTTGAACTGGATATGGACACGGGCGAGCGCCGCATTTTGAAACAGAGTGCGGTAAAAGACTTTAATCCGGATGATTACAAAAGCGAGCACCATTGGATCACCGTCTCTGACGGGACAGAAGTACCGGTCTCGCTGGTGTACAACCGCAAGTATTTCCAGAAGGGGCAAAACCCGATGCTGGTTTACGGTTACGGCGCCTATGGCAGTAGCATGGACGCTGATTTTAGCGTCAGTCGCCTCAGTCTGCTGGATCGGGGTTTTGTCTATGCACTGGTGCATGTGCGAGGCGGCGGGGAGATGGGACAGCAGTGGTATGACGGTGGTCGACTGCTGAATAAAATGAACAGCTTCACCGATTTTATCGATGTGACGAATGCGCTCGTGGCTCGCGGATTCGGTCATTCAGACCGGCTTTACGCGATGGGCGGAAGTGCGGGGGGATTACTGATGGGCGCGATCATTAATCTGGCCCCAACGCTTTATCATGGCGTGGTCGCACAGGTGCCTTTTGTCGATGTGTTAACCACCATGCTGGACGAGTCTATTCCTCTGACGACCGGAGAATATGAGGAGTGGGGGAATCCCAATGAGGCGGAATACTACCGCTATATCCGGCAATACAGTCCTTATGACAATGTTGAAGCAAAAACCTGTCCCCACCTGCTGGTGACAACCGGATTGCATGATTCACAGGTGCAATACTGGGAACCGGCTAAGTGGGTGGCAAAACTGCGGGAGCATAAAACGGATGACAATCTGCTGCTGCTCTGTACCGACATGGACTCAGGGCACGGCGGCAAGTCCGGTCGATATAAGGCTTATGAAGGCGTAGCCCTTGAGCTCACCTTCATTGTCGCCCTTGCGCAGGGCAGCCTGCCACCGGCAGATCTTACGGAAGCTGACTAAGACACTTACGCAGCGCCTGCCGCAATGGTGGGCGCAAATCTTTTACGTTATCCAGCATCCATTTCAAATAACCCGGATCTTTACGGGCAATCACGACCAACGCCTGACCACGATACTTGCCAAATGGCAGCACATCATCACGTTGAGCGGCAGGCTGCGAGCGTTGACACATTTCTTCCGCATTCCAGCCGGAGATTTCCATAATCCTGATGAGCAGGGCGGCCGTGACATAGCAGTCGTAAAGTGCCCGGTGGGCATGTAACTCCGCAGGCGGGGTAACTTCCAGCTTAAGGCTATGGCGCAGCGCCTGATTGCCATATTTGATGCCCGGCCACAGCTGACGTGCCAGCGTCATCGTGCAGATCCACTCGCCGTGCATTTCCGGCAACATCCGGCGATCGAAACTGGCGTTATGTGCCACATAAAAGGCACTGCCGTGATAGCGGGCGACGGCCTCTTCAATCGGCGGTTTGCCGATGACCATGGCTTCCGTAATGCGGTGCACGGCCATGGCCTGGCGACTGATTGGCCGGTCAGGTGACACAAGATCGCTCATTGGATTGACGATCTGGCCGTCAACCACATCGACCGAGGCAACCTCCACCACGCCGCCTTGCAGCCCGCAGGTTTCTGTATCAATTACGCGTAGCATCATTATTTCTGTTTAGGCTCGTAGGGCAGGCGTGACAAGTTGAGAGAGGCCTGACGGTAATGCATTAAACGCTGACGAAACCAGTCGCGCAGGGCTTCTGGTTGTTCATTCGCGACCATTTCAGCCACGACAGGCATGTTATAGCGCTCTTTAAACGCAACGCCTGCCGCCGCCAGATCGACATTAACTTTGTCTTTCTCTTCCTGCGACAGCAAGGCAAGGTTATGACTCATGATGTTCTCCCGATAAACGTGGCCAAACGGAATGTTTTCCTCCGCATAGCGCAAGGTACAGGATAGCATTGCTGGCCTCGACAGTTAAATCGCTGCGGCGTATTCTTGCGCCACGCTCGTGGCCTTAACGACAGCTAACAGGATGATGTGATGAACAAAACAGCGATTTCTCGTGTGGTAATCGGCCTGGTTGCCACTGGCACCCTGGCTTTTAGCCAGTTCGCGCTGGCCCATGCGCATCTGCAGTCTTCGACGCCTGCAGCCAACGCGGCGGTTTCACCCGCCCCACAGAACATTACGCTGACCTTTACAGAAGATGTGGAAGCGGCATTCAGTGGCGTTGAAGTAACCAATGCACAGCATAAAGCCGTAGGCGAAAAGGCCCGGCTGGATGGCAAGCAGCACAACCGCCTGCTGGTGGATTTTGCCCAACCGCTGGCGCAGGGCAGTTATCAGGTCAACTGGCACGTGCTGTCCGTGGATGGGCATAAGACGCACGGACGTTACGCTTTTACCGTGAAATAAATCTGTGACCCTGTTGTGGCTGGTGCTGCGCGCGCTGCATTTCACGGCGTTGATATTGCTGGTGGGAAGCACCTTTTATACCACGCTGCTGGCACCTGCTGCGTTTCGGCCATCACTGGCAACCCGTCTGTTTCCCTTGCTGAAGGCAAGCGCCTGGCTGGCGCTGTTAACGGCGTTGGGGATGCTGGCCACGCAAAATGTGCTGATGAGCGGCGACTGGCACAATCTGTCAGACATGTCTGTCTGGTTGGCGGTGTTCTCAACCCGCTGGGGATCGGTATGGCAATGGCAGCTACTGTTTGCGCTGTGCGGCCTGGCCGCGATAAGCCTGCGCGGGCGGCTACGTCAGCAGGTCTGGTTGTTGTCTGGCCTGCTGCAGACCGGCTCCCTGGCGCTCACCGGCCATGCCGCAATGCGCGAAGGTATAACCGGACTGCTGCAACAAGGTAACCACGCAGTACATTTAGTCGCCGCCGCCTTCTGGGCGGGCGGGTTAGTGCCGATACTGGTGCTGATGCGAGTGGCACGTAATATTGAATTCCGGACTGATGCCATCCGAACCATGATGCGTTTTTCCCGTTATGGTCACATTGCTGTAGCCTTAACGATCGTCACCGGTGTGATTAACAGCCTGCTGATTGCCGGGTCGCCAGTAGACTGGCATCTCAATGATTATGTTGTACTGTTGTTGTGCAAGGCAGGGCTGGTGTCACTTATGGTGCTGATTGCGCTCTGGAACCGTTACTGGCTGGTCCCGCGCTTTCATGTTGCGGGCCTTGCTGCGCAACGTCTGTTTATTCGTATGACTCAGCTGGAAATTGTGCTGGCATGCGGCGTAGTGGGGTTGGTCAGCGTGTTCGCCACGTTGTCGCCAACCTGATTGATAAGAACCCGATAAAGGTAAGTTATGTTGCTGAAGAGAGCGATCCCCACACTGCTGTTATTAACGCTGGCTGGTCAGGCGCTGGCGGCGCAAATCATCACCGTCAGCCGTTTTGAAATTGGCAAAGACAAATGGCCATTTAATCGTGAAGAGGTGATGTTAACCTGCGAGAAAGACGGATCGCTGTTTGCCATCAATCCCAGTACTCTGATGCAGTATCCGCTCAATGATAAAGCGGATGCCCAGCTCAATGCTAAGCGGGTGACAGCGCAGCCCATCAGTGTGATTCAGGCACCCGATAAAGCACATCCGGGTCAGATGATGAGTCTGCAACCGATTGTTGAACGCGCCCAGGCGCTCTGCACCCAATAAGACTCAGGGCACGGTGACGTGCCCGAATCACCGCAAATTTGTCTTACCGGTCACAAACCTGTCGGGTTTATGGACTGAGCCGCTGCGCTGGCTGGAAAATCTACAGGGTTGTCCTACGCTTTATTAGCAAGGCGAGAGCCTCTATCAATACCAACTTTTAGCGCACGGCTCCTTGAGAGCCATTTCCCTGGACCGAATACAGGAATCGTGTTCGGTCTTTTTTTGCCTTTCTGCACGCTACATGACGGCGCAGATTGTCTGATATGTTATCCACCCGACAGCACCCGGCCCCCGCAACCGGAGGGCCGAAACGTAACCGGCGCGGTCACGTTTCATTGCCTTGTGCTAAAGGGCGTTACACCTGGAACGCTGCAACCATGCCGCGCAGGGCGTGTGCCTGTTCAGAAAGTGACTGTGATGCCGAGGAGGACTCCTCAACCAGTGCGGCGTTGTTTTGGGTAACGCTGTCCATCTGACTCACGGCGATGCTGACCTGCGAAATCCCCTGCATCTGTTCGGACGAGGCCAGAGAGATCTCATCCATTGCCGTTGCCAGTTCACCCACCATGTTAACAATCTTCAGAATACTTTGACCGGTTCCACTCGCGACTGTCACACCGTCTGCAACCTGTTGAACGGCCTGTTCAATCAGCGTTTTTATTTCCTTGGCGGCGATAGCACTACGCTGGGCCAGATTTCGGACTTCCCCTGCCACTACGGCAAAACCGCGACCCTGCTCTCCGGCCCGCGCGGCTTCAACGGCGGCATTAAGCGCCAGAATATTGGTCTGAAAAGCAATGCCTTCAATGACGCCGGTGATATCACGGATCTTTGTCGCACTGTCTGAAATCTCTTTCATGGTTTCCGACATCCGTTGCATATCTGCCTCGCCACGCTGAGCCAGATTGGCTGTCTCGCGCGCTGATGTCGCTGTGTGCTGTGCCCCAGAGGTATTGCTCTTCACTGTCGCGGTTAACTGCTCCATGCTGGCAGCGGTTTCCTGTAAGGCGGCAGCCTGCTCTTCAGTACGGGAAGAGAGTTCGGTATTGCCTTGTGCGATTTCATCGGCGGCCAGCGCGACGTTAGCGGAAGAGCTTTTGATCTCTGAAACCAGGCTGCGGAGCCTGGCCTGCATACCGTCAAGGGAGGCCAACAGGCTTGAAGTATCGTTACGACGCAGTAGCACTGCGGAGGTCAAATCACCGTTGGCAATCGCAGCCGCAATAGACTGGGCCTGAGCAGGCTCGCCCCCTAACTGACGCATCAGCACACGGGTGATAATAAATCCGGTGACGACTGAAAACACGATGGAAAGCAGGCCCAGGATAACCAAAATGAGCGTTGAGGTTCGGGTTGAACGACTGTTATCTTCGACTGATTTACGGCTGTTATTCAACTGAACGGTAGTCATTTCGCTAAGAGAACTGAGAAGTGCACGTTGAGCAGGACGCACCGTTACCATCAGGTAATTTATGGCTTCTTGTGAACGGTTATCCAGACCAAACTGACCGGCCTTTTCCAGACCTGAGAGCACCTGATCTTCATTGACCTGAAGTTTTTCCAGCGCGGCACGCCCGGCGGCCGTGGAGTCCGTACGCATGATGGTTTCAAGGGCTTCACGATTTTTTAAATAAGCCGCTTTTTGCAGTTTCAGCCGCTCCCACTCAGGCTGCATTGCTTTGATATCGGTAAGAAGCGCGAGGTTTCTCGCTGCAATAGCCATATCTCTCAGTTCATCTCGCATATCAACGGCGAGTTGATATTTGCGCATCTTAACATTGACCGCATCATCCATACCGGCACTGGCGGAATTAAGGGCTTTGAAAGAAATAACAATACAAATAATAAAAAGCAGAATTAACAGGCCAAAACCTATTGCCAGACGCGTTGAGATTTTCATCGTAGAATTCCTGAAAGTTAAGTTCAGGGTTCTTATCGGCAGAAAATATATAAAAAATTAATAAAAATGCACATTTTTGAAATAATAAAATCTGTATGTAGGGTGAAAGTTTCTGGGGGAATGGTCCTTTAAAAGGACTTATAAATTTAATTAACCAATTGAACGTGGCTGATGATAGGGAGGAGGATAATTTTTACAAAGCTATTATGCAGCACAGCAGTGGATCGCTAAAGATGTGCCACGAGGAAAGAACTGCATTTTCCTTAATTTGAAATAAGTGCCCCCATTTTCCTTATGCGTGACGCTTTTGTTAAATTAACAGACAAGTTTATCCGATCGCCTGCTACATTAAATTTAACGACATTTTAAAATGTGTTAACGAAACTCTGTCTCAAAAACTAAACTGCGATTCGAACCGGTGATTTTCTTTCACGGGAGTGAAGCACGCTCGCGCCTTGATGAAGACTGCTGATAGCTTTAGTCACTCAACCCGGTGCGTCGTAAATGATAGTTAACCTGGTAATCGTAGGTGTTTCTGTACATCACTGCATAGTTGATAAATGCGCCCGTATTGCTGTATGAAAGCGAATCGACTCTGAGTAGCAGTGTTTTCTCAGCGATATTCATGAGGTGCGACAGGCGCTTATCTGATAAAACCGGGCTCAAAGATTCGTAATTGCCCTCTAAAACAATGCCACATTCCTGCTCGATATAGTCAAATTTAGATTTTTCCAGATGGGCCAGGGTAAGATCAGGAAATGTTTTAACTGGCATATAACTTTCTTCAAGCATCAGCAGCTTTTCATCAACATATCGTAACCGACGTGAGAAAAAGAGGCGTTCACCACTGTTTATGCGTAACTGACTGGCTACGGCGGGAGGCGCGGCGATTAATTCAAATGCCAGAACTTTACTAATAACCTCCTTTCCCTGCAGACGTAATACCTCAGCCAGCCCGGTGAGCGAACTGGTTTCATGACAAATATCCTTTCCTGAAACGTAGGTTCCGCTGCCATGTCGTCGCTCCAGCAACCCTTCACTGACCAGCAAATCTATTGCCTTACGTAGGGTCATTCTCGCCACGCCAAATTCTGTGGCGAGCACTTTTTCAGCCGGTATAACACTACCGACTGCCACGTAGGGTGAATTTAACCGGAGACGAAGTTTGTCAGCAATACATTTATAGATCACTTCTGTACCTCCTGGAATGGCGACATAACCGCCAACATACGTAGCATAACGTTAAGGCGTGCAGGGGTTATAAATAAACTCAATTTTTATTTTTTTTAACCGCACGGCAAGATGTCTGGTTATTACCATGAAAATAGACATCATGATTAAAAAATAAAACCATGAGGGTGCTCACAAATTCGCCAGTGACCACGTATGTCAGGTGAGCTATTGCCTTATTTTGACTGCGGTTACATTGACTATAACGATATATTCTTAGAGTCGTTGCGTGAGGAACTAAAATGCTCAGTCAAATACAGCGTTTTGGCGGCGCCATGTTTACCCCAGTATTGTTATTTCCCTTTGCCGGCATCATCGTTGGCCTTTCAATTATGTTACGCAATCCTTTATTTGTAGGGGAAGCACTAACGCATCCAGATAGTTTATTTAATCAAATAGTGTTCATTATTGAAGAAGGCGGCTGGACGGTTTTTAGAAATATGCCGTTAATTTTTGCGGTTGGCTTGCCGGTGGGGTTGGCAAAACAGGCTCAGGGACGTGCCTGCCTGGCCGTTGTCGTCAGTTTTTTAACCTGGAATTACCTGATTAATGCCATGGGCAGCACCTGGGGCGATTTTTTTTCCGTCGATTTTTCCAAAGGCACTGAAGCCGGAAGCGGACTGGCCATGATCGCCGGGATAAAAACGCTGGATACCAGCATCATCGGTGCCATCGTCATCGCCGGTCTGGTGACGGCGCTACACAATCGTTATTTTGATAAACCCCTGCCGGTGTTTCTGGGTATTTTTCAGGGCTCATCATTTGTGGTCATTGTTGCCTTCTTAGCGATGATTCCCTGCGCCTGGTTAACGCTGTTTGGCTGGCCCAAAATTCAAATGGGCATTGAGTCGCTTCAACAGTTTTTACGCGATGCGGGCGCTGTTGGCGTGTGGGTTTATACCTTTCTTGAACGCATTCTGATCCCCACCGGACTGCACCATTTTATTTATGGACCTTTCATCTTTGGCCCGGCAGTGGTTGAAGGTGGCATCCAGGTTTACTGGGCCGAGCATCTGCAGGCGTTCAGCCAGAGCACGCAACCCCTCAAACAACTGTTTCCTCAAGGCGGTTTCGCCCTTCATGGCAATGCCAAAGTGTTTGGCGCAGTGGGGATTGCGTTGGCGATCTATTCGACAGCCTCACCGCTTCAGCGGATCAAAGTCGCAGGGTTATTAATTCCGGCCACGTTGACGGCCGTACTGGTCGGCATCACAGAACCCCTGGAGTTTACCTTCCTGTTTATTTCGCCTCTGTTGTTTGCGGTGCACGCTGTGCTGGCCGCCAGCATGGCGACAGCAATGTATATGTGCGGCGTCGTGGGGAATTATGGCGGCGGCTTACTGGATCAGTTTCTGCCGCAAAACTGGATACCCATGTTCCCTAATCATGCTGGCATGGTCCTGACCCAAATAGGCATTGGCCTGGTTTTTACGGGCCTCTACTTTGTGGTTTTTCACCAACTCATCCTGCGGTTGAACCTGAAAACGCCCGGTCGTGAGGACAGTGAAGTCAGGCTTTACAACAAAGCCGACTACCGGGCAGCACGACACGCGTCTGCTTCATCTGATGGGCAGAACCCGCAACACGATCAGGTACGGGGTTTTCTGCATGCATTGGGCGGGGCCAGCAATATAGCCAACATCAACAACTGCGCCACGCGCCTGCGGATAACCCTGGTCGATGAGGCTAAAACGCAAAACGATGCCGCGTTTATGGCGCTGGGGGCGCACGGTGTCGTCCGGCGTGGCAACGGTATTCAGGTCATCGTGGGCTTACAGGTCCCCCAGGTGCGCGAGCAACTTGAAAGCCAAATGAAAGACCAGGCCGAATCTGAAGCAACACCTTCCATGGAGAAACCATTATGAAGACATTCTCAGTTTTAATTGCGGGCGGCGGCAGCACGTTTACGCCGGGTATTGTGCTGATGCTCCTGGCGAACCGGCACCGCTTTCCTTTGCGCCAGCTGAAATTTTACGATAATGACGCCGCCCGTCAGGAAACTATTGCACAGGCCTGTCAGATTATCTTGCAGGAACAGGCACCTGAGATTGCGTTCAGCTACACCACCGATCCGCAGGAAGCATTTAGCGACGTCGATTTTGTTATGGCGCATATACGGGTCGGTAAATATCCCATGCGTGAGCAAGATGAAAAAATCCCGTTGCGTCATGGTGTGCTGGGCCAGGAAACCTGTGGGCCGGGTGGCATTGCCTATGGGATGCGCTCAATCGGCGGCGTCCTTGAGCTCGTCGATTATATGCAGCAGTACTCACCCGATGCCTGGATGCTGAATTATTCTAACCCGGCTGCCATCGTGGCTGAGGCAACGCGGCGCCTGCGACCTGAGGCGAAGATCCTGAACATTTGTGATATGCCGATTGGTATAGAAGGTCGGATGGCGAAAATTGTCGGTCTGCAAGACCGCAAACAAATGCGGGTACGCTACTACGGACTCAATCATTTTGGCTGGTGGACTGCTGTTGAAGATCTGAAGGGAAATGATTTGATGCCACAACTGCGTGAGTACGTGGCGAAACACGGCTATGTGCCGCCTTCAGAGGCGTCGTCAGTAGAGCCGAGTTGGAACGACACCTTCGTGAAGGCGCGCGATGTGCAGGCGCTGGACCCACTGACGTTGCCCAATACCTATCTGAAATATTATCTGTTTCCAGATTATGTGGTCGCGCATTCCAATCCTGCACGCACCCGCGCTAATGAAGTGATGGAGCATCGTGAAAAGCAGGTATTCAGTGCCTGCAGGGCAATCAGCGATGCAGGTCATTCATCTGCCGGCGAGTTGGAGATAGACGAACATGCCTCCTACATTGTCGATCTGGCAACCGCGATCGCCTTCAATACTCAGGCGCGTATGCTGTTAATTGTGCCTAACCGGGGTGCCATTTCCAATTTCGACCCGGAAGCGATGGTGGAAATTCCCTGTCTGGTCGGTCATAACGGTGCGGAAGCGCTTCAGGTTGGAGACATTCCTACTTTCCAGAAGGGCTTAATGAGTCAGCAGGTTGCGGTCGAAAAGCTTGTGGTGGAGGCATGGGAACAGCGTTCCCGGCAAAAGTTATGGCAGGCCATTACCTTGTCTAAAACGGTGCCGAGTGCGACGGTCGCAAACGCGATTCTCGACGATCTTATCGAGGCGAATAAAGCCTTCTGGCCGCCATTGAGCTAAACCGCCAGCCAGCCTGGGATTGCGTTCAGGCTGGCTGACTTCAGCGCACACAGGGCGAGCCAACAGAATCGAATGCCGTTATGGATCACCCTGTGGATGGAGCGCGGGAGATGCCAATATTCTAACGTGCACTGAGCGGCGATAGCCGTGCTGTGCGCAGCGCGCGAGGTAGATACCTGTGAGCCATTCATCTTCACCGTAACCCATTCTTGATTTTCAACACGCATCCCGCCACATTACCTCCTCGCATCCTGCCTTTTGTAACGGAGTTGATAATGTCGACGGAAAACCAACTGGCTTTATTGCAGCGTATTGATGAACGCTACCGCGCACTCACCGGACGCGGCCTTTATTGCCCCGATGAGCGTGTTGATCGCTACCTGTGGCTGCATGAACATGCACCGTACAGCATTCTGGCCCACAGTAGCGAAGCCGATCCGGTATTTGTTTATGCCAATCGTTGTGCACTGAGCTGCTTCAAATACAGCCTGGAAGAGATGCTGCAATTGCCTTCACGACTCAGTGCCGGACCTTCCGACAGGGAAGCGCGGCAGCGCCTGCTGGACATTGTCAAACGCGACGGCATTGCCATCGGCTACAGCGGGCCGCGGGTAGATAAACAGGGCAAGCATTTCATCATCTATGAGGGCGAGGTATGGCAGTCAGACAGGGACGCAGAGGCCGGCTGGGGCCAGGCCGCACTGTTCTGGCCCGGTCCCCGTAACGGGATGGCAGAGATAACCTGATCGGTCAGGTCATCTCTGCCAGATGAAGAGGGCGCATTTATACCCTGAAGGCTTCGACCATGCCCCGCAGGGCGTGCGCCTGTTCAGAAAGTGACTGTGAAGCGGACGATGACTCTTCCACCAGGGCGGCGTTATTCTGCGTGACGCTGTCCATCTGGCTGACGGCAACGCTGACCTGAGAAATGCCCTGCATCTGTTCGGAAGAGGCCAGTGAGATCTCATCCATCGCACTGGCCAGATCGCCCACCATGCTGACAATCTTCAGGATGCTGTCACCTGTACCGCTGGCGACTTTGACGCCGCTACCAACCTGTTCCACTGCCTGCTCAATCAGTGATTTTATCTCTTTCGCTGCGGTAGCGCTGCGCTGCGCCAGGGTACGGACTTCGCCCGCCACCACCGCAAAACCGCGGCCATCTTCGCCGGCCCGTGCGGCTTCAACCGCAGCATTGAGCGCCAGAATATTGGTCTGGAAGGCAATCCCTTCGATGACGCCGGTGATATCGCGAATTTTAGACGCGCTCAGCGAAATCTCGTTCATGGTTTCCGACATCCGGTGGACGTCGCTTTCGCCGCTGCGTGCCAGTACGGCGGTCTCGCGAGCCGTAGATGCGGTACTCTGAGCACCGGCGGCATTACTTTTCACTGTGGCGGTAAGCTGTTCCATGCTGGCTGCGGTTTCCTGCAGCGCGGCTGCCTGCTGTTCGGTACGGGAGGAGAGCTCCGTATTACCCTGGGCGATTTCTTCAGCCGCCAGCGCGACATTGCCCGAGGTCTGTTTAATTTCCGATACCAGACCACGAAGTTTGGCCTGCATGGCATCCAGTGAAGCAAGCAGGCTGGTGGAATCATTACGACGGAGCGTGACGCTGGAGGTCAGATCGCCTGCGGCAATCGTGGCCGCCAGCACCTGTGCCTGCGCCGGTTCACCGCCAAGTTGGCGCATCAACACACGGGTTATCATATAGCCGGTGGCCACCGAGAACAGCACGGAAAGCACGGATAAAAACACCAGGGTCAGCGAGGCCCGACTGGTGGCATTGCTGTTGACTTCCACCGCATTTCGGCTGTTGTGCATCAGAATGTCGGTGGTTTTATTTAGGGCGTTCAGCATATCGCGTTGCAGCGGACGCAGGGTTTCCATGAGATAACGTGTCGCTTCATCTCGCTCATTTTTCAGTCCCAGTTGCCCGGCGGACTCAAAGGCACCCATCACCGTGGCCTCAAGTTCTTTGATGTGACTCAAGGCAGCTTGTTCTTCAGCAGTGGACTGGCTCTGCATAATGGTTTCGAGCGTTTCACGGTTTTTGGTGAAGAGGCTTTTCTGTGTTTCAATGCGTTCCCATTCTGGCTGCATCTCTTTCGTGTCAGAAAGTAAGGCCAGATTTCGCACGGCTATCGCCAAATCCCGCAGCCCGCCGCGCATATCAAGAATAAGCTGGTACTTCCTCATTTTGACATTCACGACCTCATCCATCCCCGTTTTAGCGTTATGCAGCGAGTTAAGGGAGACGGAGGTACAGATAATAAAAAGCAGAATTAACAAACCGAAACCGATTGAAAGACGAGTAGAGATTTTCATGTAGATGTTCCCGATGGATTACCGTTTTGTTCTCTATCGGCACCAGTCTGGAAAAGGATTAACGAAAAAAGCAAAATTTACATAAGTTTCTTTAATATTATTTTTATAAATCAGAAAAATGATCTTAATCAATAAAGAGGGATATTTTTGTTATGGGCAGTATATTCAGGCAGAAGTCAGGAATTTAAGATGGCAGGTTGATGTGTTTAATCGGTTTGAGCGCGGATTCTCGGTGAAAACATAAATTATAATGGTGGTTGCGATTAACCCTGATAGCGCTGATTCAGCGGACATCAGGATTATGCCCGCGACCTGCTATCAGGCTTTAGCCAGTGCCTTAACGCATAACGCCTATCGCACACGGCGATGCCATCCTCTCTCCGCGGAGAGGACGCAACATTACCGAACGGATAACACCGGGTGCCGAGATAGCAGGATGCAACCGGGTGCTGTGCCCGCAGAAAGAGAGGATAAACAGCAGCAAGAATATGTGATCAAGGTAACAATCTTGACGCGAATTTTAAGTTTATCAGACACTTCATTACGCCAGTTTCTTCACTATAGCGACTCCATTCACAGCATGGGAAAGCGCAATGAAGAAACCGTTAGCCGTGGCCTGGTTATTTTTGATGATTTCATTTGGGGCAACCGCACAAGGTCTGGTGCACACCAGGATCGATCGCGTTCATGTCGCCGGATTAAAAACCCATAGCAGCATCGCCGATACGCCGGAGTCACCGGATGAACACGTGAGGGAAAGGCAGCACGAGGTGGGTAAAGCCGTGTGAAGTGAATAAAATGGCTCGCACTCGCGAGCCATTGTTCGGTCAGCGTGCAGGCTTAGGCGCCAGGAACCTCTTGCCCAGATTAATCCCCGGTTTTTCCACGTATTTGAACAGTAACGATGCCAGTCCATAGGTCAGCGGAATCGACACGGCGCATACGATCAGGAAACGCGTCAGATCATGTTGATACTCGATATCCGTCTGATTAAGCAACAGCGCAATCGCTGGAATCACGATCAGCAGGTGCAGCAAATAAACCGAAAACGAGACGTCACCTAACCATGTACTCAGTCGGTTGTTCAAAAGCTTGCGTGGGATCTGGATCAGTTTCGCCATCAGACTGTTTTCCTGATACTGCCACAGCACGGCCGCCATACCGATAATCATGACGGCTTCCAGCATCACCTGCAGCTTGATGGCACCCAATCCGATAAGAACGCTGACTGCCGGACCGGCTAGGGCAAACACGATATAAAGCAGGGATTTGCGTCGAACAGCTTCGGCCAGCAACATACCTGAAATAAACATATTCAGTTTAATCAGAATCATCGATGGCATTTCAAACGCTTCATAGTAGTCGGGCAGCAGGTAACGACCGGCACAGCTCAGCGCCATAATGCTCAGCAGGGCGGTGGCATAGCCAAAGCGCATCACCGCCAGCATAATAAAGGGAAACAGCAGATAGAACTGCATTTCCAGCCCAATGCTCCAGTCGGGCAGCGTTGTATTGAACCCATAGGCGGGCAGCAAGCCGAACAGGAATGACAGGTGCGTTAGCACGTTCATCAACGACTGATCGGCATAGCGGGAGGATTCTGTCGCGGTGCCGGAATAAAACTGTGCAATGGTATCGCGCATTTCACCAAACCAGGGGCCGTAAATCAGCGCAACGGCCAGCAGCAAATAGTAGAGTGGGGCGATGCGGAAAAAACGACGTAACCAGAATTTCTTGATGGTTTCCGCACTTTGCCAGGGCTCTTTATGCTGGCGTTCTACGTAGTTTTTCGCCATCAGATAACCCGAAAGCAGGATAAACAGATCCACACCAATGCCGGGTGAGGAAATCAGGGTGATATGGCAATGGATAAGCAAACTGATGTGCCCCAGCAGTACCCAAAGAGAAGCAATGCCACGCAACCCCTCCAGCTCCGTGGACCAACCTCGTGTCGCAGACATGGTAAAACCTCGTTAATCAGTTAGTTATACTGGCTCTAAGGCGGTAACTAAGCCTTAACGCTGTTGCCAAGTCCACCCGCAAACAAAAAAGTGAGAGGATTCTGACGCTGTGGTTAATAATTGAACGGCGAGATGATGTGCTCGCTAACGCTGTCTGGTACGTCAAACGGGAACCGAAAACATGAAAAAGAGTGGCAATACGTTGTTGATTACTGGCGGGGGATCGGGCATTGGGCGGGCACTGGCACATCGCTGGCACGACGCCGGAAATCAGGTGATTATCACCGGACGTCGGCAGGAAACCTTAGACGATGCGGCAGCCGGACGAGAGCGCATTGCAACCTGGGTGATGAATGTTACGGATTCAGCCGACGTCAACAACGCCATTCCTCAACTACTGCGCACCTACCCGCACGTGAATGTTTTAGTGAATAATGCCGGTGTGTTCAGCCCCGAAGATATCACTACAGTGCGGGATCTGAGCGAGGTAGCCAGAATGACAGAAACCAATTTTATTGCTCCCATCAGGCTCACGGATGCGCTGATCGATCATCTCAGCGGTCAGCCTGATGCGGCCATCATCAACGTCTCCTCAGGATTGGCTTTTGTGCCTTTTCCGGCGTCACCAACTTACAGTGCGACCAAAGCGGCACTCCATTCTTATACGGCGGCTATTCGGCCGCTATTGCAGGGAAAGGTGGAGGTGATTGAGATTATCCCGCCCCAGGTGCAGACCGAGCTGGCGCCCGGACAGTCACAGGATGCCAACAGTATGCCGCTTGATGTGTTTGCCGATGAGGTGATGACGTTATTGCATAGCGGGGCAACGCCTGCGGAAGTCTGCGTGGCGCGCGTGCGCTATTTTCGCGAGGCCGAAGCGAAAGGCCACTTTGATGAGGCTTTGCAAATGCTCATGCAGTACAGCTAAGACCACGCGGGAACGGTCGGATAACCAGGATAGCCCCATTGGTATTGGCCGGGTCATCGGGGACGGAGGATGCTTTTTTGTCATTACGGATATTGCAGTGATCCCGCAGCATCAAAAGAAAGGCGTAGGCGATCGTATTATGCGTGCGCTGATGAATTATATTCAGCGTCACGCACCGCCGTCAGCTTATATCAGTTTAATCGCCAGCCACGGTACGCCCGTTTTTTATGCGCGCTATGGTTTTGAACCGGCACTGCCTCCCGAGCGCGTAGGGATGTTTTTGCGCATCGCCTGATACGCGTGACGTCATAAATGACAATGGGGGACGTCACCGTCCCCGCAGTGTCAGGCCAGTTTAAGGATAATCATTCCCAGTAATAGCAGGGCAAGCCCGGCCCAGCCTGTTCGGTTGAGCCGCTGATCAAACAGAATCCATCCTGCTGCCACGGTCGCGACGATGCCAAAGCCGCCCCACAGGGCATAAGCAATCGACAGCTCAATGCCTTTTACCGCTTGAGACAGCGCGCTAAACGCCAGCAGCACGCAGGCCAACGACAGAATCCCATAACCGGGTTTTTTAAAGCCGTTGCTGTACTTAAGTAAAATATTAGCGGCGATCTCCAGCAGTACGGCCAGCGCCAGCCAGGCAAAGTGAATCAGATCAGGCAGGATCATGTTCTGCCTCCTTGACCTCACCGCTGCCGGCTTTCATTAACAGGATGCCGACAACCAGGGTGAACAGGCCGCAGACTTTCATCAGCGATAAGGTTTCGTCAAACAGCTGCACGCTAAATACGGTGATCAGCATAATGCCAACGCCTTCCCAGAGCGCATAAGCGACACCCAACGCAATGCGCTTAATGGCGAAACTCAGAAAGAGATAAGAACAGGCAATCATCCCCAGCATGATCACATATCCCGTCTGGCTTTGATTCAGGCTGGACCATTTCATGGTTAAGGTGCCAATGATTTCCGTAACAATAGCGAGTGCTAATAATCCCCAGGCGCGCATGGGTTTTCTCCACAAATAAACGTCATGATTTACCGTGATGCGTAACGCAACGGCAGAAAGAGAAATTTGCTGGCAGAGAGGGGACTAAAGCGCGCTGCGCCAGTGCTGATCGACGGCGTTAACGCTGAAAGCGGTAAGGGTTAAAAGGGCGGTAAAAAGCGTAATGAACGTCCTGCTCATAATTTAACAATGCATCCACGTTGTTGCTTCTCTTCAGTGGACGGATAAAGCCTCCGGTAATAAATACCACAGCGTTATATCACGTAGTCAGATGAAGAGACAGTCTGTTTGTTCGGATATTTGACGAATATCAGGTGAATATGACGTGGGTTGAGGCGCGGTTTCGTTCTGGCAGAGAAATAAAAAAGCCGGACAGATGTCCGGCTTGGTGGTGGCACAGAAAACCGTTACGCCGTGCGTTCTGGCGCCGTGCGGACGGGAGCATCCCCTGCAACATAGTAGTCTGCCGTGCTGCGTGGCAGTGGTTCAAGGCCACGAATGCTGTCGGCAATTTTTTCACCGATCATGATGGTGGTCGCATTCAGGTTACCGGTGATAATCAGCGGCATGATAGAGGCATCGACAACGCGTAGCCCCTGCAGTCCGTGAACGCGGCCTTCACTGTCAACGACCGACATCTCATCGTTGCCCATTTTACAGGTGCCACAAGGATGGTAGGCCGTTTCGCCGTGGTTACGCACGAACTCATCCAGCTGTTCATCGGTCTGGCATTCAATACCGGGACTGATTTCGCGACCACGGTATTTATCCAGCGCGGGCTGATTAATGATCTCACGCGTGATACGAATCGCATCGCGGAATTCATGCCAGTCCTGTTCATGAGACATATAGTTGAACAGGATAGCCGGATGGCGACGCGGATCGCGTGATTTCAGGTGCACGTGACCGCGACTCGGTGAACGCATTGAACCCACGTGGCACTGGAAACCATGCGCATCAACCGCGTTCGAGCCATTGTAGTTAATCGCTACCGGCAGGAAGTGGTACTGAATATTTGGCCAGCTAAACTCTTCGCGGCTACGAATAAAGCCGCCCGCTTCAAACTGGTTACTTGCTCCCACGCCGGTGCCGTTAAACAGCCACTCCGCACCAATCTTAGGCTGATTCCACCATTTCAAGGCCGGATAAAGCGATACCGGTTCTTTACACTCGTACTGCAGATACATCTCAAGGTGATCCTGCAGATTTTCACCGACGCCTGGCAGGTCGTGTACCACGGGAATATCGAACTGCTTCAGTAGCGCTGAGGCACCGACGCCGGAGCGTTGCAGAATTTGTGGTGAGGCAATGGCACCCGCACACAGCAGGACTTCACGACGTGCGTGAGCCGTGTGCAACGTATTGCTGTCACCGATTAAATACTCGACGCCAATCGCGCGCTTACCTTCAAACAAAATGCGGTCAGTCGTGGCATGTGTGGTGATTTTCAGGTTAGGGCGGCTTTTCGCCCTGTCCAAATAGCCGCGAGCGGTACTGGAGCGTCGGCCTTCAGGCGTCACAAACCGATCCATCGGGCCAAAGCCTTCTTGCTGATAACCGTTAAGGTCATCGGTACGCGGATAGCCCGCCTGAACGCCAGCCTGAATCATCGCTTCAAACAGAACGTTATTGCCTTTCTTCGGCGTGGTGACGCTGACCGGGCCGTCACCGCCATGGTAATCGTTGGCACCGGTATCGCGCGTTTCTGATTTACGGTAGTAGGGCAGACAGTCCAGATAGCTCCAGTTCTCCAGCCCAGGCATGTCAGCCCAGTTGTCCAGATCCATGGCGTTACCGCGGATATAGCACATACCGTTGATCAGCGATGAACCGCCCAGGCCTTTGCCCCGGCCACATTCCATCCGGCGGTTGTTCATGTAGGGCTCAGGCTCTGTTTCGTACGCCCAGTTATAGCGTTTTCCCTGTAAAGGGTAAGCCAGGGCTGCAGGCATCTGGGTGCGAAAATCAAAACGGTAGTCAGGGCCGCCCGCTTCCAGCAGTAAGACATTTACGTTGCTGTCTTCGGTGAGTCGGGTAGCCAAAACATTCCCTGCGGATCCGGCTCCGATGATAATGTAATCAAATTCCATTCGTCGTTCCTCAGGTTAGGGGATTAAAATACAGACTGAAAACGCGTCAGTTCCACCTGAACCGCCTTGACCTGGGTGTAGCTTTGCAGCGTCATCAGGCCGTTTTCACGTCCCACGCCAGAGTGCTTGTAACCGCCAACCGGCATTTCGGCGGCGGACTCACCCCAGGTGTTAATCCAGCAAATGCCGGCTTCAATCTGATGGATCACCCGGTGTGCGCGGTTCAGATCCTGCGTCACCAGACCTGCAGCCAGGCCGAACTCGGTGTCATTGGCGCGGCGCACCACTTCGTCTTCAGAGGTGTAACTCAGAATCGACATGACCGGGCCAAAGATTTCTTCACGGACAATCTTCATCTCATCACGGCAGTCGCTGAATACGGTGGGTTCAACCCAGGCACCCTGATCAAAGCCTTCGCCGGTTAAGCGCTTACCGCCGCAAAGCAGACGTGCGCCTTCTTCAATGCCAGATGCAATAAAGCGCATGACATTATCACGGTGGCTAAAGCTGACCAGCGGACCAAAGTTAGTGTCAGGATCGCGCAGGTCGCCTGCTTTAATACGTGCAACGCGCTCAAGAATCCTGGCCTCAAAGGCAGACTGCAGCGCGGCAGGCACAAACACCCGCGTACCGTTGGTGCACACCTGGCCAGAACTGTAGAAGTTGGCCATCATGGCAATATCGGCTGCCAGGTCGAGATCGGCATCATCAAAAATAATCAGCGGAGACTTACCGCCCAGCTCCATCGTGACGTCTTTCAGCGTGGAACCTGCCGCGTTCGCCATGACTTTCTTGCCACTGACCACACCGCCGGTGAATGACACCTTATCAATGCCCGGATGTTCGGTCAGCAGTTGGCCGGTGACCGCGCCGGTGCCCGGCAGCACGTTAAACACACCATCTGGCACGCCGGCTTCTGTGTAGATTTCAGCCAGTTTCAGCGCCGTCAGCGGGGTAACTTCGCTGGGTTTAAAGATCATGGCGTTGCCCGCCGCCAGCGCTGGCGCAGACTTCCAGAGTGCAATCTGAATCGGGTAATTCCAGGCACCGATGCCTGCGACAACGCCTAGTGGTTCGCGGCGGGTATAAACAAATGAGGTATCACGCAACGGAATTTGTTGGCCTTCCAGCGCAGGGATCAGCCCAGCGTAATATTCCAGCACGTCGGCACCGGTAACGATGTCAACGCTTGCGGTTTCACTGAACGGCTTACCGGTATCAAGCATCTCCAGTTCAGCCAGCTCATCATTGCGCTCGCGCAGGATATCAACCGCACGACGTAGAATGCGTGAACGTTCCATTGCGGTCATGGCCGCCCAGACTTTTTGTCCTTTTCGGGCAGCGGCAACGGCGCGATCGACATCCTCGCGTCCGGCGATCTGAACATCAGCCAGTACCTCACCGTTAACCGGGTTAATGCTCTGGAAGGTTTCACCAGAGGTAGCGGCAACGTAAGTACCATTGATGTAGAGTTGTTGCTCGTTGAATCGGGACATAATTTCTCCTGGTTCCGTTACTCGTGTTCGCCAGCTAACTGCTGACGAATGAATTGGGTGGTCAGTGTCCGGGCGGTAGCCGGATCAAAAGGCTTTCCGCTCAGTGCGGCGCGTAACCACAGGCCATCTATCATGGCGGCCAGCCCGTGGGCGGCAAGGCGGGCCTTTTCTTTGGGCAACTGGCGGCGAAATTCCACTGCCAGCGCTGAAAACAAGCGCCGGTGGCTGACCCGTTCCAGCCGTCGAAGCTGAGGCTGATGCATGCTGCTTGACCAGAAATCAAGCCAGGCTTTCATTACCGCGCGTTCCACCTGACTTTCGTCAAAATTGCCGTCGACGATAGCGCGCAGCCGGACTTCTGCCGAAGCCTGCGCCAGTGGAGCCAGCCGATGCGCGACCGCTTCACGCAGTTGTCGGGTGACATCGCGCATGGTGGCTTCCAGCAAGCCATTCTTGTCCTTGAAATAATGACTAATGATGCCCGTTGAAACGCCTGCGCGCCGCGCAATCTGGGCAATGGTGGCATCATTAATGCCGACTTCATTGATGGTGCCCAGCGTGGCATCAATCAACTGCCGACGTCGTATTGGCTGCATCCCTACCTTTGGCATGACTTTCACTCCAGCCTGAAACCGAGCCTCTATTTAAACTTTTTTTGATTGGATGTTCAATATAAATAGAAACCTTGTTAGGATGATGTGTCTTAAAAGTTGAGTAAGTGAAGCGGTAAGTGTGGCAGATTGGCTAGTTTTGACCAGAATGTAACGGCAGGAAACGAAGCGTAAAAAAACACATGCCGCCAGGGCGCCGGATTTTTAACCGGATTGATCTCTTGCAGAATTTACAAGCCAACAACCAGAGGTAAACGATGACGAGTCCACCAACTAGTGAAAAAGACAGAATCAATCCTGTAGTGTTTTACACATCGGCAGGATTGATTCTGACGTTTTCACTCATCACCATTCTGTTTAGCAACGAAGCTGCAGGCTGGATTTTAAAGGCAGTTAACTGGGTGTCAGCCGCGTTTGGCTGGTATTACATGCTGGCGGCAACGCTGTACATTGTCTTTGTGGTTTATATGGCGTGTTCGCGCTTCGGCTCGATCAAGCTGGGGCCAGAGCAGTCAAAGCCTGAGTTCAGTGTACTGAGTTGGTCGGCGATGCTGTTCGCCGCCGGTATCGGTATTGACCTGATGTTCTTTTCGGTAGCGGAACCTGTTTCACAGTATATGCAGCCGCCGGAAGGTGCAGGGCAGACCATGGAGGCGGCCCGCCAGGCGATGGTCTGGACGCTGTTCCACTACGGCTTAACCGGCTGGTCAATGTATGCCTTAATGGGGATTGCGCTGGGTTATTTTAGCTACCGTTATAATCTGCCGTTAACCATCCGCTCGGCGCTGTATCCCATCTTTGGAAAGCGCATTAACGGCCCGATTGGACATACCGTGGATATTGCGGCGGTTGTCGGCACGATTTTTGGTATCGCAACCACGCTGGGCATCGGCGTTGTTCAGCTGAATTACGGACTGAAGGTGTTGTTTGATGTTCCCGAAGGGCTGACCGCCCAGACGGCCCTGATCATTCTGTCGGTGGTTATCGCGACCATCTCTGTCACCTCTGGCGTGGACAAAGGTATCCGTATTCTGTCCGAGCTGAATGTGGCACTGGCACTTGGCCTGATTCTGTTTGTCCTGTTTGCCGGTGATACCAGCTTCCTGCTTAATGCGCTGGTCCTTAATGTGGGCGACTATATCAACCGCTTTATGGGCATGACGCTGAATACCTTTGCTTTTGATCGGCCAACGCAGTGGATGAACAGCTGGACGCTGTTTTTCTGGGCCTGGTGGGTTGCCTGGTCGCCATTCGTTGGCCTGTTCCTGGCGCGTATATCACGCGGTCGTACCATCCGTGAGTTCGTTCTTGGCACGCTGGTGATTCCTTTTACCTTTACGCTGCTTTGGCTGTCTGTATTCGGTAACGCCGCCCTGTATGAAATTATTCATGGCGACGCGGGCTTTGCCCAGGAAGTGATGACGCACGCAGAGCGCGGTTTCTATAGCCTGCTGGCCCAGTATCCGGCATTTAAGCTGAGCGCATCGGTGGCAACCATTACCGGTATGCTGTTCTACGTCACCTCGGCGGATTCCGGTTCGCTGGTGTTAGGTAACTTCACCTCAAAACTGAAAGACATCAACAGCGATGCGCCCAACTGGCTGCGTATCTTCTGGTCGGTGGCGATTGGTGTGCTGACGTTGAGTATGTTGATGACCAACGGCATCACCGCGTTGCAAAATGCCACAGTGATTATGGGGCTGCCGTTTAGCTTCGTGATCTTCTTTGTGATGGCGGGATTGTATAAGTCACTCAAGGTTGAGGACTACCGTCGTGCCAGTGCGACACGCGATACTGCGCCTTACCTGGCACATGCGACCGATCGTCTGACCTGGAAAAAACGCCTGTCGCGGCTGATGAACTACCCCGGCTCGCGTTACACGCTGAAGATGATGGAAGAGACCATCTTCCCTGCCATGCAGGAAGTGGCAAAAGAGCTGGAGCTGCGTGGCGCCAGGGTCTCGCTGGATAAGGTGGCGGCTGACGACGAGCATCCGCTGGGTTATCTGGATTTGCGCGTTCAGCTGGGCGACGAGCAGGACTTCCTCTATCAGGTCTGGCCGCAGCAATACTCGGTACCTGGTTTTACCTACCGGGCGCGTAGCGGTAAGTCCACCTATTACCGGCTGGAAACCTTCCTGCTGGAAGGCAGTCAGGGCAATGACCTGATGGACTACAGCAAAGAGCAGGTGATTATTGATATCCTCGATCAATATGAACGTCACCTGAACTTTATCCACCTCCATCGCGAGGCACCGGGAAGCAACATTACCTTCCCCAACGCCTGAGTCAGCAGCCCGTAAGCCGAGAGGTTTACGGGCTTTTTTCATAGTCGGAATAGTCCCGACCTAAACCGTCACAAAATCAACTATCTTTAAAGATTACAGGACACCGATTACCGTGGTTGACAGGGAGTCGTATGCGAAAAATTCTTAGAACATTTCTGCCGCTTTACACCACTACGTTGCTGATGCTACTGGGGTCGGGGTTGCTGACGACCTATGTGTCGCTGCGCCTGGCGCATGAACAGGTTAACGGGGCGGTGATCGGTGCGATTATCGCAGCCTATTACATTGGCCTGGTGATCGGCGGAAAAGTGGGGCACAACCTGATTGCGCGCGTCGGCCATATTCGTGCGTATGTGGCCTGTGCCGGTATTATCACCGCGTCGGTGATAGGGCACGGGCTGACAGACTTTATACCGCTATGGGTTTTTCTGCGTCTGATTATCGGCCTGTGCATGATGTGCCAGTATATGGTGCTGGAAAGCTGGCTCAATGATCAGGCGGAATCTTCACAGCGCGGCCTGATTTTTGGCTTCTATATGGTGGCAACTTACCTTGGATTGAGTAGTGGCCAGGTGGTGCTGACGCTGCAAAGCGGGTTTGGTATCAATACGTTGTTGATTGTGGCCCTCTGTTTTGCGCTCTGTCTGGTACCCATCGCCCTGACAACGCGCACCCATGTGCGGCCCATGTCGCCCGCGCCCATGGAACTGAGCTATTTTATTCGCACGATTCCAAAGTTGCTCAGTACCACCTTGTTAACCGGTATGGTGGTCGGTGCCTTTTATGGTCTGGCACCGGTTTACGCCAGCAGTAAAGGGTTCAGCGATGCCCAAACCGGGATATTCATGAGCCTGACTATTTTCGCCGGGCTGGTTTCACAGTTTCCCCTCAGTTGGCTGTCTGATCGCTACGACCGCCAGCGACTGTTGTTCTATATTTCCGTCGTATTGATGCTGGCCTGTTTGCCGCTGGTTGTATTGCCAAACCTCTCTTTCAACTGGGTGCTGGGCATCGCGTTTGTCGCCAGCATGGTGCAGTTTTCACTTTATCCTTTACAGGTCGCTCTGGCTAACGATCAGGTGGCTGCCGAGCAGCGCGTGTCACTCACGGCCTGTTTATTGATGGCCTTTGGCATCGGTGCCAGTATCGGTCCTTTGCTGGTGGGGGCATTAATTCAGCCGTTTGGCAGCAACATGCTTTATCTGTTCTTCACCCTGTGTACGCTGCTGATTGCCGCATTGAGCTATATGAAGACGCCGCTTCCGTTGCCGACCACCGAAGTACCGCTGCCCCATGTGGTCTTGCCAGACAGCCTGGCGACATCGCCATTAGGTGCAGCGCTTAACCCGGTGCTGGAAGATGAGGCGATTCAGGCGGCGATGGTGAATAGCGACGAAGAGAAAGAGGATGACGAAGAGGATAAAGAGGACGATGACGATCGGGGCAGCAAGGATACGCAAAATCAGGAACACGCTAACCGCTGATAAAATCCATACGGCATCCTGATGGCAAGATGAAAATCCTCGACAAGCGGTGCGGCTTTTGCCACGCTGACAGCCGCTACCGCCAAGGAGGATGCCATGTTAGAACTGCGCCCTAACTGTGAACGCTGTGATACCGACTTGCCTGCCGCATCCTACGATGCACGCATCTGTTCGTTCGAATGTACCTTTTGCGCTCCCTGTGCTGAGCAGCATCTTAAAGGGCTGTGTCCAAACTGTGGCGGGGAATTAGTCCGGCGGCCAATCCGGCCTGCGGCTAAACTGCTGACGCATCCCGCCAAACTGCGCAACGCATAAAGGCTGAACGCGCCGGCGGCGTCCGGCGTGATCCTGTCCTGTTTAACGCATCTTCCATCACATCACGCCCGATTTAACCGCAATCCTGAGTCAAAAACAGGGCACCCAACGTGACAGTGTCACATTGCATGCGTGCGTGCGCTTAGCGGAACAGCCTGCCATCACGCACCAGCTCGCGCGGGTAGCTGTTTTTAATGCGGCTACCAACACGTTTGGCCAGCCCGAGCGGCTGATGTTGATAGGTCACTATCATTTCGTCGAGGGTTGGCGCATTTTCAGGATAGATATCACGACCGCGATACCATTCTTCGGCTTCCGCCGTGCTCAACGCAAACGTCTGCTCAGGGCGCGGTGAGGCCAGCGCGATAACCGCCTCGTGTTGCCAGCGATAGCCTTTTGCAAAGGTCTCTGCCAGCTTCAGGCCAATCCGCGAGAAGCGCACCTTACCTAACAGCGGTGTAACCGCGGTCGGGAACAGCCAGATCTCTTTATCACGCTGCCAGAGCTGCAAACTGTCATCCCATTGAATGGCGACCTTCGCGGCTGCCTGCACAATCTCGCTTTCGAGCTTGCGGCTCAGGTGGCTAAACGGCAGCTTACCGACTTTATAAGTCGGTTCGGGCAAACGCTCGACGGACGCCGTTTTACGTAAGCGGGCGACGAAGAAACCTTCACTGTCAAACAGCTGAGGAAAAACGTGCAGGAAACCCTCAGGCGTGGCTGCCCGCTCCGCACCTGCGAACAATGACTGCAAGGGGGCAATTTCGACGGCATTCGGATAGCGCTCAAGTAGCCCGGCTACCACCTGTTGGTTCTCAATCTGATTCAGCGTACAGGTGGAGTACACCAGCGTACCGCCTGGCTTCAGGGCATGAAACGCGCTGTCAATCAGATCGCGCTGGGTAGCGGCAATATCATGGGTACTGGCAAGCGACCAGTTTTTCAGGGCATCAGCGTCTTTACGCATGACACCTTCGCCGGAGCAGGGCGCATCCAGCAAGATCGCATCAAACTGCTCCGGTAGCGCAGGTCCAAAGACGCGGGCATCAAAGTGCGTGAGTGCGCTATGGGTGACGCCGCAACGGGTAATATTGGCGTGCAACACTTTGACCCGGCTGGAGGAGAACTCATTGGCAAGGATGACGCCCTGGTTATGCATACAGGCGGCAATCTGGGTGGTCTTTGAGCCGGGTGCCGCGGCCATGTCCATGACGCTCATCGCATCGGGGTGCGCATCAAACAATGCCGTTACCGGCAGCATCGAGCTGGCTTCCTGGATATAGAACAGGCCGCTCAGATGCTCGGCGACGCTGCCCAATGGCAGGCTTTCATCCTCGCGGGTGATCCAGAATCCCTCTTTGCACCAGGGCACGGGCGTTAACTGCCAGCCGTAGTGGGCCGTTTGTGCCAGAAAGTCGCTCACGCTGATCTTTAAGGTGTTAACCCGCAGGCTGCGGCGCAAAGGCTGCAGGCTGATATCCATAAACTGCTGCAGGCTGGTGTCATCGGGCAAACTCTGGCGTATCAGGTCGAGGAAGTCGTCAGGGAAGCGTGAGGCGGAGTCGGACACGGATAGGTTCTCTTTGAGGCAAAGGTGGCAGTGTAGCACGCAGAAAGAAAACGGGCAGCCTGCGCTGCCCGTCTGTCTTAAGGCTGATTCGGGTCCGGAATCGCCGTTCCCCAGTTCCGCCACGCTTTAGGCGGTTCATCCTGCAACAGGAAGTGTTTATCTGCGGTCGCCTGCGGAGCCAGCGGCACCGTTGGCGGCGTAGCAAACTGAATACCACCGCGAATAAACTGCTGGAAGGTGCCGGTTTTCACCACACCACCAATCAGTCCAAAGTCCAGGTTGTAGCCAGAGGCCAGCCAGAACACGGAATTATTACGCACCAGATGTTGGTATTTCTTACTGATGCGCAGGGCGATCTGGACGCGGTCCGCCATATTACCCAGCGAGGTGCCGGTCACCGTACCCACTTCCACCCCGCGGAACAGCACCGGCGTCCCCAGTGACAGGGAACCCGCCTCGGTGGCATCGACATAGATGTTCAGGCCGTTGAGGTAACGTGAGTCGGTAATGGTGCTTTCCTGCAGCTCAAACGTCCGCGCGCCACGGCCTTTACCCGGATCGACGTTAACGTAGGGCTGCAGGATGGTTTCCAGATGATTGACGCCCGCAGCAGAAATCTCTGGTGACACGACGGAGAACCGGCTGTCGACACGGGCGAAACTCTGGACATATTCAGGGTAAAGCACGGCTTTCGCCACCACCTGATTGTTGTCATTGCTCAGCGACAGTGACTCAATTTGCCCGACGTTAATCCCCAGGTAGCGAATTGGCATACCGGCGGACAGTTTGCTGGCGTCATAGGTATGTAACGTAATCTGGCTGCCGACCGCACGGGCCGCAGTTTCAGACGGATACAGCACCCGCTTAACGCCTTTATCAACTTTCGCGCCCGTCAGGTTATCAAAGCTGATGGCCCCTTTTAACGCACGGTTCAAAGGTGACGCCTGCACGGTTAAGCCGCTGCCGTTAAGCTGAACACGTGCGCCGCCTTCCGCCCAGAACACACTTTCGCCAGAGACCAGCTTGCGGTATTCCGGTTTGATGTGGACCGCAATATCAAACGCATCGGCTCGCGGCGTGACATTGGTAATTTCACCCACCTGGAATTTGCGATAGAGCACGATGGAGCCAGCCTGCACGTCAGGTAAGCTTTTGGCGGTCAGCATCAGTGTGGTTGACGGGCCATCGCCGGTAATACCTTCTTCTGCGCGTTCGGCATCGGCAAACAGCGGATAAGCCGTATTGGGTGCGCCTTGCTTACCCGGCTCCAGGCGAATGCCACCGTCAACCCATTCGCGGGCGCTGGCACCCAGCACCTGCATGCCATCCAGACCAAACTTCACGTCAAGACGACTGTTGACAATGAATTTGCTGTCACCATGGACCAGTTGCCGCTGTTCAGGATCGACTGCGACCACAAAGTTAACGCCGTTTTCATCCAGATCCCGCGAAATTACCTGGCCAATTTTCAGGCCGTGCAACATCAGCGGCTGTCCCGCATCAATGCCATAGCTCTCGGGAGCACTGAGCTTAACCGTGAGGACATTGGGTTTTTGCAGTAACGTCTTGTTGGGCGCGACCACCGTGAAATGCTGCTGCGGCGCACCGTCGCCCGGCACCAGTTCAAAGGTGTTACCGGTGAGTAAGCTGCTCAGGCTGGTATCGGTAAGGCTGAGTTTAGGACTGCGCATCTCAATGCGGGTGCCTGCGCGCATCAGGCCCACGACCGACGGATCGATCGTCATCTCGCCCGTCACTTTACCGCCATCCTGCAAATTCAGCTTGGTCAGGGTGCCCACTTCTAAGCCCTGGTACATCAGCGGCGTCCGGTTTGCCGAGAGGTTATCCCCGCTGGGAAGATCAAGTGATATCAGCACGCCGCGCTGGCTGTGTGCCAGATCGGGATACAGCTGGTAGTTCTGATCGGTTTTCGCGGCTTCAGCGCCGTCAGGGGAGTCGAAGGCGATAGCGCCGTTGACCAGTGCCGCCAGGCTTTCAAGCTGGACTTTGGCACCGCTCAGGCTGACGTCAGCGTTCATCCCCGACACATTCCAGAAGCGGCTGTTGGTTTTCACCAGGTTCACGAAGCGACGTTCAATAAGGACGTCAATCGAAACGCCGTTATTTTGACCGTTGATGCTGTAATCATAAACCCGACCTACCGGGATTTTACGGTAATACACCAGCGAGCCGGTATTCAGCGAGCCGAGGTCAGGTGAATGCAGGTGAATCATCAGTTCACCGGTGTTCACGCGGTATTTGGGCTGGGTATCCAGTGCGGTGAAGGTGTCACTTTCTTTACCATCACCTGGCATCATGCCGATGTAGTTACCGCCAACCAGCGCGTCAAGACCGGACACACCCGCCAGCGAGGCTTTCGGCGTGACCAGCCAGAACTGCGTATTTTCACGCAGCGCATCGCGCATATCGCTTTTGATGCTGGCTTTGATCTGAATCTTGCTGTAGTCATCGCTCAGATTGATGCCCTGCACCGTACCGACTTCCACGCCCTGATAGCGAATAGGCGTCCGCCCAGGCACGATGCCATCGGCCGTCTGGAAATTGATAGAAATGGTGGTGCCGCGCTCCTGAAAGCTTGTCCAGAGCAACCAGCCCGCAATCAGCATTGCGATAATGGGCAGAAGCCAAAAAGGCGAAATCTTACGCTTATTGCGCAGCGTAGCATTAGTCGGTGTAGTCGGCGTTTCCTGTTGCATGTGCATCCCAGAGCAGGCGGCTATCCAGCCACTCAACGGCCATAATGGTCAGGACAACAGCAGCGCCAAAGTAAAACGCGGCTGGTCCCATGGTAAAAGCCAGCAGTTGATCACGGTTGACCAACGACATGGTTAGTGAAATGACAAACAGATCCAGCATAGACCAGCGTCCAACCCAGGTAACAAAACGCAACAGACGAATGCGGGTTTTCATGCCTTGCTCGCAGCGGAAATGGATACTGATCAGCAGCGCCAGCATCACCAGCACTTTGGTAAACGGGACTAAAATACTGGCGATAAATACCACGGCGGCCACGGGGACGTTACCGGAGGCCAGCGAAAGGATACCGGAGAAAATCGTGTCCTCCCGGCGCGAACCATTCAGATACACCACAGAAATCGGCAGCAGATTGGCCGGAATCAACAGCACGATAGAAGCGATCAGTGCGGCCCAGGATTTTTGTAAGCTGTGGCGACGCCGAAAGTCGAGCGGCGTATGACAGCGCGGACAGCGCCCGCGCGCATCAGGAATGTCGGTATAGTGGCAGTTGAGGCAGACCTGCAAATCGTCCCGGCGCGTCACCTGAGGCTGTTGTGGGTAAAAATGTTCCCAGAGTTGCTCCATGTTCAGATGGATCAGGGTTATCACGCTCAGCACGGTTAACGCCACATAGGCCACCAGCCCATAGCCCAGTTCAAGATCGGCATAATCCTGCACTTTGATTGAGGCCACGGCGATGCCAATCAAAAAAATATCCAGCATGACCCATTCTTTAAGCTTATCCAGCATCAACAACACCGGACGGAGGTTCATGCCTAAACGCTGACCCAGCGCCAGGTAGCCGAGGCCCGCCACCAGGGTGACCGGCGCACCGATAGTACAGAACGCCACCATCGAGGCCGTCAGAACATTGCCCTGCAGCGTCATCTGCACGATGCCTTCCAGCACGCTGGCATTAATGCGCATGCCCAGGAGGCGAATGTCGATGAGCGGCATGCTAAAAGCAAAAGGCATCAGCACCAGCATGGTGGCCGCCATCGCCAGTAAACGCGTCATTGACCAGTCACGGCCGCTCACAATCTGCGCGTTGCAGCGGGGGCAGTGCGCTGACTGATGCGATTTCACATCTGGTAAGGAAAAAAGGGTATCGCATTGCGGACAACGCTGATAACGTGCGTGAGGCAATGTCTGGCTGATAGCGTGAATTTTCATCATTAAGTGCAAGTTTCGCTTATTGTCATTAACGCAAAGGGTCAGTAAGACATCGCCTGGGTACCTGTCTTGGGTATCACGCTTCGATCCACAGAATGTTAAGGTTATAGTAACTAACGCTATGATTCACCTTATGGCTATGGATTTTTAGTGCTTATTTTTAACAAGCGGAGTGGTTAGCCGCTCGGATGTCACTAGTAACGGTTGAATAATGAACAAAACTGCCTTTTACGCCGATTTAGATCGCGATATGCGCGCCTTACTGGCGGGAGAAACGGCGTTCCTCGCCGCGATGGGTAATTTTAGCGCGCTGTTGTATGAACGTCTTGAAGGCGTGAACTGGGCAGGCTTCTACCTGCTGACGGAAGCGGACACGCTGGTACTTGGCCCGTTCCAGGGTAAGATTGCCTGCGTCCGCATTCCGGTGGGTAAAGGAGTTTGTGGTACGGCACTGGCGCAGGAACAGGTTCAGCGTGTTGATGATGTCCATGCTTTCCCCGGACACATCGCCTGCGATGCGGCCAGTAATGCAGAAATTGTGATTCCTCTGAAAATAAACGGTCAGGTTGTCGGCGTTCTGGACATCGACAGCGTGGAATACAATCGCTTTGATAGTGAAGATGAAAAAGGGCTGGTCGCCTTGACTAACGGGCTTTGCGACGTGCTCGCGAACAGTGACTTAGAAAAATATTTGCAACTGACGCGCAGCTAATCGACTGGATTGCATGGCATTTGGCGATGTTGTCATTATAATGTCGCCTGTTCATGCCTGCTCTGGTCGGCAAACCCGTAGTAATCAGGAAATTTCATGGAAAATCAACCTAAGTTGAATAGCAGTAAAGAAGTCATTAGCTTTCTGGCGGAGCGCTTTCCGCACTGCTTTAGCGCTGAAGGTGAAGCGCGTCCGCTCAAAATCGGTATCTTTCAGGATCTGGTAGAGCGCGTTCAGGGCGAAATGAACCTGAGCAAAACGCAGTTGCGTTCGGCCCTGCGCCTTTATACCTCCAGCTGGCGTTATCTCTACGGTATCAAAGCGGGCGCAACCCGCGTGGATCTCGATGGAAACCCATGTGGTGTGCTCGATGAGCAGCACGTGGAGCATGCCCGCAAGCAGCTTGAAGATGCGAAAGCGCGTGTTCAGGCACAACGCGACCAGCAGCGAGCCGCGCGTCGTGAAGCCGGTGAAGGCGAAGAAGGTGCATCTGCACCACGTCGCCCACGTAAACCTGCTCCGCGTAAACCGGCAGAAGGCGAGGCCGCGCGTAAGCCGCGTCCACAGTCCGCTGAGCGTCCTACTGCATCACAGAATCGCAAACCGGCACCACGCCCGGAGCAGCAGACTAAACCCATCACTGATACCTCAACTTTGCAACCCGGCCAGAGTATTAAAGTTAAAGCAGGCAAAAGTGCGATGGACGCGACCGTTCTGGAAGTATCAAAAGACGGCGTCCGGGTGCAGCTCGCTTCCGGCATGGCAATGATTGTGCGCGCAGAACATTTGCAGTTCTGAAACGGAGGCTGACCCCGGCATGAACACCCTTTTAAAAGTTGGATTGATCGCGGGCCTGCTGTTGTCAGGCCCTTCCTTTGCGGCCGAGAACATCACGCGTGCCGATCAAATTCCTCAATTGCACGAGGACCCGCAGGATCCGACGGTGAGCGAGCGTGTGACCTCGCGGTTTACCCGTTCTCACTACCGCCAGTTCGATCTTGACGGTACGTTTTCCGCTAAGATTTTTGATCGCTACCTGAATATGCTCGACTACAGCCACAACGTATTGTTGGCGTCGGATGTCGCGCAGTTTGCCAGCAAGAAAGCCCAACTGGGTGATGAGCTGCGTAGCGGTAAACTGGATATTTTCTACGATCTTTATAATCTGGCGCAGAAACGCCGCTTTGAGCGCTATCAGTATGCGCTCACGGTGCTGGCTCGCCCGATGAACTTTTCCGGCAATGACACGATCGATATTGACCGTGCTAAAGCTCCGTGGCCGAAAGATCAGAGCGAGTTAAATGCGCTGTGGGACGCCAAGGTCAAATACGATGAGCTGAGCCTTAAACTCGCCGGGAAAGACGAAAAAGAAATTCGTGAAGTGCTGACCAAACGTTATAACTTTGCGATACGCCGTCTGGCGCAGAGCAACAGTGAAGATGTGTTCCAGCTGGCCATGAATTCGTTTGCACACGAAATCGATCCGCACACCAACTATCTCTCGCCGCGTAATACCGAGCAGTTCAATACTGAAATGAGTTTGTCGCTCGAAGGTATTGGTGCCGTGTTGCAGATGGATGATGACTATACCGTTATCAACTCGATGGTGGCAGGCGGTCCGGCGGCGAAAAGCAAAGCCATTACCGTTGGCGACCGGATTGTCGGCGTCGGTGAGCCGGGCAAGCCAATGGAAGACGTGATCGGCTGGCGTCTGGATGATGTGGTCGCCAAAATTAAAGGGCCGAAAGGCAGCAAGGTTCGCCTTGAGGTTCTGCCTGCAGGCAAAGGCACCAAGACCCGCATTGTGACGTTAACGCGTGAGAAAATCCGTCTGGAAGATCGCGCCGTTAAAATGAGCGTTCATAACGTCGGTAAACAGAAAGTCGGCGTGCTGGACATTCCGGGCTTCTATGTTGGCCTGACCGATGACGTTAAGGTCCAGCTGCAGAAACTGCAGAAGCAGAATGTGGACAGCATTGTTATTGACCTGCGTACCAACGGCGGCGGTGCGCTGACCGAAGCGGTTTCGCTTTCCGGCCTGTTTATACCCAGCGGCCCGGTTGTGCAGGTGCGTGATAACAACGGCCACGTGCGCCAGGACAGCGACAACGACGGCATTGTTTACTATAAAGGCCCGCTGGTGGTGCTGGTTGATCGCTTCAGTGCTTCAGCATCAGAAATCTTCGCGGCTGCCATGCAGGATTATGGACGTGCGCTGATTGTTGGCGAGCCGACGTTTGGTAAAGGTACCGTTCAGCAGTATCGTTCTCTGAACCGGATTTACGATCAGATGCTGCGCCCGGAATGGCCGGCACTGGGTTCGGTGCAGTACACGATTCAGAAGTTCTATCGCATCAACGGTGGCAGTACTCAGCGCAAAGGCGTTACGCCTGACCTGCTGATGCCGACCGGCGTAGAAGCGGCAGAAACGGGCGAGAAGTTTGAAGATAACGCGTTACCGTGGGACAGCATTACGGCCGCCACGTACACCAGGACCGGTGATGTCAAAGCGCTGGCACCGCAGCTGACCAAAGAACACGACGAACGTATCGCTAAAGATCGCGAGTTCCAGTACATCATGAAGGACATCGCTCGCTTTAATGCCATGAAAGACAAACGCAATATCGTGTCACTCAATCTTGCCCAGCGTGAGAAAGAGAATCACGAAGAAGATGCACTGCGTCTGGAACGGATTAATGCGCGCTATCAGGCTGAAGGTAAAAAGCCGCTGAAAAGCCTGGATGATTTACCGAAGGACTATAAAGAGCCCGATCCTTATCTGGATGAAACGGTCAAAATTGCCAATGATCTGGCGCAACTGGAGAAGTCATTACCCGACGCTCCCGCGGCAAAGACCAACTAACGGCATAAGATTGACGAAAAGCACCGCTCAGCGCGGTGCTTTTTTTTATCATTAATTTGGCAGTGATTAGCGAAGTTAATGTGTTCTTCCGGGCGGTTTTCGGCAGGTTACGCGGAAGGTTGTGTCATATTGTAAAGTTATGTCTTTTTAGGCACTTAAACGTTAAGGTCGCTTGAAAACCCGCGTAATGCTCATAGGATATGTATCCGCGCATGAGCGCATGAACTACTGAGGAAGATTAACCGTTATGATGCGTATTGCTCTTTTCCTGCTGACCAACCTGGCTGTGATGTTGGTATTCGGGCTGATTCTCAGCCTGACAGGAATTCAGTCAAGCAGTGTTCAGGGCCTGATGATAATGGCAGGTCTGTTTGGCTTCGGCGGTGCGTTTGTCTCACTGCTGATGTCGAAGTGGATGGCGCTCCGTTCGGTCGGTGGTGAAGTGATTGAACAACCACGCAATGAAACCGAGCGCTGGTTACTTGAGACCATTGGCCGCCAGGCACAGCAAGTGGGCATCGCGATGCCACAGGTCGCTATTTACCACGCGCCGGATATCAATGCGTTTGCAACCGGTGCGCGACGTAATGCTTCCCTCGTCGCCGTTTCTACCGGCCTGCTGCAAAACATGAGCCGGGATGAGGCGGAGGCCGTGCTGGCGCATGAAGTTGCGCACATTGCGAACGGCGACATGATTACCATGACGCTGATTCAGGGTGTGGTGAACACCTTTGTTATCTTTGTGTCGCGCATCCTGGCACAGATTGCGGCCGGTTTTATGTCCGGCAACCGTGATGGTGAAGAAAGCAGCAACGGTAATCCGCTGGTGTACTTTGCCGTTTCCATGGTGCTTGAGCTGGTGTTTGGTATCCTTGCCAGCATTATTACCATGTGGTTTTCACGCCATCGTGAATTCCATGCCGATGCCGGTTCGGCCAAACTGGTTGGGCGCGAGAAGATGATTGCGGCTTTGCAGCGTCTGAAAACCAGCTATGAGCCGCAGGAACCCAGCAGCATGATGGCGTTTTGTATCAACGGCAAAGGAAAGTCATTTAGCGAACTCTTTATGTCGCATCCGCCGTTAGACAAACGTATCGAAGCGCTGCGTAGCGGCGAATATCTGAAGTAAACTGACTAGTCCTGGCATAGGTTGACACTTTTTTTATCTTTTAAAACGCCTGATGTACCTCATCAGGCGTTTTGTATTTTAATGACAGATGAGGACGCTGGCTGTTATAGATCCTGACTGACTCACTGACCATCCTGCCTGCCTGCACCACGTCTGCCGGACGCGTAATCAGTAATTCATTTTTCAGTATGCCGTTAACCCTTTCTGCCAGCGCATTCTGATAGCAGTCGTAGCCGTCCGTCATTGAACAGACAAGACCGTGTTTTTTATGCACTGACTGATACATTGCCGAACAGTACTGAAGTCCGCGATCTGAGTGGTGGATCAGGCGGCCCTTTCCCTGCCGCTCCCTCAGTGCCATTTGCAGCGCCTTAATAACGTGTTCCGTATGCAGACTTTCATGAACATGATACCCCACGATTTTTCGTGAGAAAGCGTCCGTTACCAGACTGATGTAGGCCATACCTGTTCTTACCGGAAGCCAGGTGATGTCGGCAACCCATACCTGCTCCGGACCGGAGATTACCGTCTGCTCCGGCCCCGCTTTCAGCAGATTCGGATGTCTGTAAAAATGATGACGGCTGTTCGTTGTTTTATGATAAGCCCTTGCCGGATGAACCAGTAACCGGGCTTCCCGCAGCACAGCGAACAGACTGTCCCGCCCGATATGCAATGCGGCATCTTCCCGCTCGTTAAGAATATGCTGCAGTTTCCGGGTACCCAGGCGGGGCTGCTGTAACCTGATAAGTCTGACTTCTTCAGTAATGCGGTGTGCCTTTTCAGCCCTGCGCATTTCACGCCGGCATCCCTGATACCAGGCCTGACGGCTTATCTTTAAATACCGGCAGACCCTGACGACAGTCAGTTTCAGGGATTGTGTCTGTGCTTTCGCGATAAGGACGCTAACTGCTTCTTTGTGAGTGTGGCACCGAATTCGGTGTTCATCACCTTCACGACAGCTTCAAAAAACTGCGCTTTAACTTCGGATTCAGCCAGTTGCTGCTCAAGCTCTTTGATTCGCTGTTCAGGTGTGAGGGGGAGAGATTTTGTCATGTTTCCTCCACGGGTGGTGCGCTGCCGGGATGACTGCCAGTCCAGATGACCGTATTTACGTAACCACATGAGCACGGTGGAACATCCCTGGATGCCGTAGCGTTCCTGAGCCTGGCGGTAAGTCATCTCGCCTTTTTCAACCTGCTCCACGACTGCCAGCTTAAAAGACAGAGAGTAATCCCGCTGAGTGCGTTTAACATACTGTTTCATCACATTCTCCTCAAAACCAGTGGAAAATGTGTCAACGCTATTCAGGACGGGACA
>NZ_NTMH01000021.1 GCF_002307475.1 Pantoea allii
GCAACAACGCCCGCGCCAACGGTACGGCCGCCTTCGCGGATGGCGAAGCGCAGACCTTCGTCCATTGCGATTGGGTGAATCAGGGTAACAACCATTTTGATGTTGTCGCCCGGCATGACCATCTCAACGCCTTCTGGCAGCTCTACTGAACCGGTCACGTCTGTGGTACGGAAGTAGAACTGTGGACGGTAGCCCTTGAAGAACGGAGTATGGCGGCCACCTTCGTCTTTAGACAGAACGTAGACTTCTGACTCAAACTTGGTGTGTGGCTTGATTGAGCCCGGCTTAGCCAGTACCTGACCACGCTGGATGTCTTCACGCTTGATACCGCGCAGCAGAACACCACAGTTTTCGCCTGCCTGACCCTGGTCCAGCAGTTTGCGGAACATTTCAACGCCGGTACAGGTTGATTTCGCTGTATCTTTGATACCCACGATTTCAACTTCGTCGCCGACTTTAACGATACCGCGCTCTACACGACCGGTCACAACGGTACCACGACCAGAGATTGAGAATACGTCTTCGATTGGCAGCAGGAATGGCATATCGATTGCACGTACCGGGTCCGGGATGTAGTTATCCAGGTGACCAGCCAGCTCAACGATTTTCTCTTCCCACTCTGGGTTGCCTTCCAGCGCTTTCAGAGCTGAACCGCGAACGATTGGAGTATCGTCGCCCGGGAAGTCGTACTGTGACAGCAGGTCACGGACTTCCATCTCAACCAGTTCCAGCAGCTCTTCGTCATCAACCATGTCACACTTGTTCAGGAACACGATGATGTAAGGAACGCCTACCTGACGACCCAGCAGGATGTGCTCACGGGTCTGCGGCATTGGGCCGTCAGTCGCAGCAACAACCAGGATCGCGCCGTCCATCTGCGCAGCACCGGTGATCATGTTTTTCACATAGTCGGCGTGGCCTGGGCAGTCAACGTGCGCATAGTGGCGAGACGGGGTTTCATACTCAACGTGTGCAGTGTTGATGGTGATACCACGTGCTTTTTCTTCCGGGGTGCTGTCGATCTGGTCGAACGCACGTGCCTGACCACCGTTGGTTTTAGCCAGAACGGTGGTGATAGCTGCAGTCAGGGTGGTTTTACCGTGGTCAACGTGACCGATGGTTCCCACGTTTACGTGCAGTTTGTTACGTTGAAATTGCTCTTTAGCCATCGCTAGTCCCTCTAAGACACGGATATATCAAAGATATAGTCACATTAACCAGGCATTGCCTGACTGCAAGGAGTTACAGAGAAAAATCAGGAGGGAGATAAAGGAAGTGGTGCTGATACCCAGAGTCGAACTGGGGACCTCACCCTTACCAAGGGTGCGCTCTACCAACTGAGCCATATCAGCACATCTGGAGCGGGCAGCGGGAATCGAACCCGCATCATCAGCTTGGAAGGCTGAGGTAATAGCCATTATACGATGCCCGCATCCTGGAACTCGGCTACCTGTTCTTTCTGTAGCTTGTGAATAACAGGGGAAGTCCCCTATTATTCTTCGCCTGTCAGCGGAGCTGACTGGCTTTGACTGAGCTTACACCCAATCTGAATTCAGGGTGAGAAGAAGTGACTCACCTGCCAGACAAACAGGTTGTTTATCTGTTTCTCAACCCGGGGGTTGAGATGGTGGTGGGAGAAGGATTCGAACCTTCGAAGTCTGTGACGGCAGATTTACAGTCTGCTCCCTTTGGCCGCTCGGGAATCCCACCTACTTGATGGTGCCGGCTACCGGAATCGAACTGGTGACCTACTGATTACAAGTCAGTTGCTCTACCAACTGAGCTAAGCCGGCATCAAGTGACGCGCATTCTAGGAAGGTCGGCAGAAGGATGCAACAAAAAAATCACTGTTTTTGTTCTATCGCTTACTATTTGTGCAAAGCATCGCAATTTATCCCCGATCTGCAGAAATAACACCCAATTACTGGTCAAAATTTCTCTTCACTCTCGCCCTGGCCTTTTTGCGCCCTGCAGGGTATTGCCCCTTTATTTGTCCGGCTGCATCACGTTTTTTGGCTTACTCAGCAAAAAAATGTATTAACTGCTCAGTTTTCAACCGACTAAACCGCGCTTCAATTTAAATCGTGCAGTCACACAAGCCTCAGCACGAGCTGCATCCCTAAAAAATCCGTCACCAATCACTGCTTGTCATGATGATCCGCCTTAGATGGAGAGATGCAGACCGCTCCTTCGGGGAAGTGTGATGTGACAGAGGAAGGTGGGAGACAACCCGTAATTCTACAGTGACAGATAATAAGCCTGCGTGGACGTGCTTAGCGCGACAGGAGATGCCGAGACACAAGTCGCGAGGATGTGCTTAACGTTATAGAGAAAGCCCCTGTGCATGTGCCTGACGCATCATGGCAGCTGACAGAGAGCCTGTGTGGACAAACTGGCGTGACAGGAGCCGCTGAGAGAACAACCCAGCGGGGATAGGTTTAACGCCACAGCAAGAGATGTAAGCCCATGATGATCTGCCTGGTGTCGCTTTCATACAGCCTGATAAGGGTGCACAGCGCGACAGGGGAAACAGAGACCACAGGCAGCGGGAATGCGCTTAACGCCAGAGTAAGACGTGGCAGCACATCGTTTATGTACCTGGTGCAGCTTTCAGACAGCCTGTTGGGACGTGCACAACGCGACAGGGGAAGCGGGGACCACCTCCAGCGGGGATGTCTTAACGCCAGAGAAGGCGTGGCAGCACATGGTTTATGTGCCTGGTGCAGCTTTCAGACAGCATGCTGAGTACGACTACTGCACTGTGGTATCAACATGGGTGCTAATTATGTCTACAAGACCCGATGTCAATGTGCGGCATATCCTCAATATATGGCTATCCAGACGTAATGACGGTTACTGCCATTTTTACTTAAGAAGTGGCTGATGCCTCAACGAGGATAAAAAAGCATAACGATTAAAGATTTCAAGTCCCTACATTGAAGATTTATCAAAATCTGCGGTGAGCCTTGCGAAAGCAGTTTACTGTTTATTTTTTACTTCTTTTAAAAGCTATACTGGTGATACCCTCCAGCCCATTGTTCTCGTTAATAACCCTGTGACCGGCAATTCATTTCTCTACACTACCCGGATAGTGATCGGCAAAATGTACAGATCGGTTTGAATCTGCAGTCAAATGTATACTTATGGATAAAACGACATCACTCACCACGCCTTATTTACAGTTCACACGTGAACAGTGGGCGGCATTACGCGACTCGGTTCCCATGACGCTGTCAGAGGATGAGATCGCCCAATTGAAAGGGATCAATGAAGATCTTTCAATTGAAGAAGTGGCAGAAATCTATCTGCCACTCTCACGTTTACTTAATTTCTATATCAGTTCAAATGTCCGCCGCCAGGCCGTGCTGGAACAGTTTCTGGGAACGAATGGGCAAAAAATTCCCTATATCATCAGCATTGCAGGCAGCGTCGCGGTTGGCAAAAGTACTACCGCCCGTGTTTTACAGGCGCTTCTGAGCCGCTGGCCCGGACACCGTAAGGTTGAGCTCATTACGACAGATGGTTTTCTTCATCCCAACGCTGTGCTTAAAGAACGCGGCTTAATGAAGAAAAAAGGCTTTCCTCAATCCTATGATATGCATCGGCTGGTTAAATTTGTTTCTGACCTTAAGTCAGGGGCCAGCCAGGTCACGGCTCCCGTCTATTCCCATTTAATTTATGATGTGATTCCGGATGGTGACAAGGTGGTTAAGCAACCTGACATTCTGATTCTGGAAGGATTAAATGTGCTGCAGAGTGGCATGGATTATCCTCACGATCCGCATCATGTTTTTGTCTCTGATTTTGTGGATTTTTCAATCTACGTAGATGCGGAAGAAGATCTATTACAGCGCTGGTATGTGAATCGTTTTCTGAAATTTCGTCAGGGCGCTTTTACCGATCCCAACTCTTATTTTCACCACTATGCTCAGTTGCCTGAGGACGAGGCTGTGAACATTGCCGGCGCGTTGTGGAAAGAAATTAACTGGTTGAACCTTAAGGAAAATATTCTTCCTACACGTGAAAGGGCCAGTTTGATTATGACTAAAAGCGGGAACCATGCGGTAGAAAAGCTGCGTCTCAGAAAATAGTCAACGGTATATAAAGCCTGCTAAAAAGCAGGCTTTATTTATTCCTCAAAGCGGTCGAAGCGATATTTCTCCCCCGACCCACGATTTAATTATCCCGTCTTGTTCAAGCCGCAAACCACCCTGGTTATCAATACCGCGAGCGATGCCGTGCACTTCTCGTTCGCCAATCAGTAATTTCACCGGGCGATTAATGAAGTTATCCAGTTCAGCCCAGCGCGCGACAAAGGGGACTAAGCCTTCCTGCTCAAATACGGGTAATGCTTCACGCAGGCGATTGATCAGTTTTGCCGCAAGCTCGTTACGATTAATGGTTACGCCAGCTTCCTGCAAATTAATCCAGCCCTGATTAATCTGGGCTGCTTCGGCATTTCTCATCGCCAGATTTATTCCGGCACCAATGACAATATGAGCGGCATCGCCGGTTTTACCGGTTAATTCGACTAAAATACCTGCTAACTTTCTGTCATTAAGGTAAATATCGTTGGGCCATTTCACCCGTACGTCTTGGGCACCCAGCGACTGCAGGGTCTCTGCCATAATGATACCAATCACCAGACTGAGCCCCATTGCAGCAGCCGGTCCCTGTTCCAGACGCCAGTACATAGACATATAGAGGTTGGCACCAAAAGGCGAAAACCAGTGCCGCCCACGTCGTCCTCGCCCTGCTTGCTGATATTCAGCAACACAGACCGATCCTGAGGGCAGTGAATTCATGCGTTCGAGTAAATACTGATTCGTTGAATCAATCACTGGTATGACTGCAATATCAGGCTGGGACAGCTGAGCAAGAATCTCTTGTTCATTCAGTAACTGAAGCGGTGCAGGGAAACTGTAGCCTTTACCCGTCACGGTATACACGTCAAGGCCCCAACTTTTCAGCGTTTGAATATGCTTATTAATCGCCGCACGGCTCATGCCAAGCGTTTCTCCTAGCTGCTCACCAGAGTGAAATTCGCCATCTGCCAGGATATCGATTAATTTCAATGGTACGCTGTGATCCTTCATGAGATTACCTCTACAGCGTTGCATTCACCTTGTGCCTTAATGAAACGGACTTCTGGCTCCAGCCAGACATTAAATTTTTCACCTACGTGCGCGCGCACGCTTTTTGCCAGAGCGACAATGTCATCAGGTGTGGCATTTCCAGCGTTGATTAACACTAAAGCCTGCTGCTGGTGAACTTCCGCACCGCCAATCCGGTAGCCTTTGAGCTGGCATTGATCGATAAGCCAGCCTGCTGCAAGTTTAATATCACCTGTAGGCTGAGGGTAATGTGGCATCGTCGGGTACTCATTCAGCAACGCAGCAGCCTGCGGGCCTGTTATCACCGGGTTTTTAAAAAAACTGCCCACGTTACCGGTTATTTTCGGATCCGGTAATTTACTCTGTCGCATATGGCAGACCGCATGGAAGACATCCCAGGCATTTGCCGTCGCAGGATTCAGCGTTTTTAAATCACCATAGGTGAGGACGGGCTGCCAGTGTTTTTTTAATGAGAAACCGACGGCAATAATCGTATAGCCTGACTGGTACTGGTGTTTGAAAATACTGTCACGGTAACCAAACTGGCACCCCTCCCGGCTCAGGCGTTGCGTGATGCCGGTATGCAAATTCAGCACGTCGACGTACTCACATACATCTTTTAACTCTACCCCATAAGCGCCAATATTCTGGATAGGTGCTGATCCCACCATTCCAGGAATGAGCGCAAGGTTTTCCAGGCCAGAAATCCCTTTCTCCAGCGTAGTTTTCACCAGTTGATGCCAGTTCTCACCCGCCCCAACATGCAGTTTCCAGCTCTCATTCTCATCGCGGATCTCAACCCCTTTGATACGGTTGATCACGACAATGCCCGCGAAGTCTTCAAGGAACAGCACGTTGCTGCCTTCCCCAAGGACCAAAAAAGGTTGCTGATTGTGCTGGCTCATTTGCCAGGCTGAAAGTATCGCTTCAGGCGTTTCGGCGACAATGCGTGTTTTTGCGCTGACATCAAGCCCCAGCGTGTTGTCGGCTTTTAATGAGGTGTTCGAACTGGACATGAGACGGCCTTAACTGGTTAATCTGGCCGTAGTTTACCGCATCACAACGATAATGCGGGGGAAATTGCGTGCGGTGAATGGCTTTCTGGGATGCTGTTGCTCTTGAATAATCTCAATAGCAGCGGAAACAGAGCGAATTGAGCAGGTACAAGCAGGGTAATACAGGATGATTTTGCGGTTGTGTCACATATGAGGATAAGAATGGCTATGTGCAGAAGGCAATAAAGCAGGAGGAGCGATCTTGAAGACCCGCTTTCCAACGGTTACGGACGTAAAAAAGCCCTGAACTTTCGTTCAGGGCTTCTTCACTTGTTTGATGCCTGGCAGTTCCCTACTCTCGCATGGGGAGACCCCACA
>NZ_NTMH01000022.1 GCF_002307475.1 Pantoea allii
CAAACCGAGGTTTTTGAGAACCTCCGCCACCAGCCCCGCATCTTTAATTTCTGCCAGCGCTTTAGCCGTTTGCAGATACTGGCTATGAGGATTGGCCGCATCGACGTGCTTCTTCATCACGTCGTCAGTGTAGGCTTTCACCTCGATGACGTTGTCATCCACATACTGGCGCGTGGCGAGCACAACCGAAGGATCAATCTTCAACGTAACGGCACTGGTGCTGTTCACAATCAAAATCATGCGTACGGTCTGGGTACGGCCACTGCCTTCCTGCAGCTGTGGCTTGTAGGTTTCCGCGCAGTTCGCGACGGCAACCATTACGCCATCGGCGTCATAGAGACCAATCTCGCGAATCCAGAAGCCGCCTTCGCCTTCAGGGATAATCTGTTCAGCGATAATCTGGCTGCTGTTCACGGCATCCACCTTCAGTGAATTCAGCGCAGCACGGCGTTTTTCGCCAACCAGTTTGGTCTGCGCAGGGTCCGGCGTTGGCAAAGTGCCGCCGCCATCACCCACCGCCATTTGGGTAATCTGCAGTTGGGTACCCAGGGCTGCGGCATTGGCCAGCTTTGCCGCGCCCTGATTGGTCAGTAGGGCAAAATATTTCGTTGTCATGCTCTCACTTCCGTCAGGTCAATAAGATGGACCGCTGCGCCGGTGTAACCGGAACCGCCTGCGGTGATAACTTCAGGTGTATAGGGATAAACGGTTAGCTCGTCGCCGCTGTAGCTGGCAACCGCTACGGGTACAGTCCCCGTAGAATCCAGATTGATGGACAGGCCAATCAAATGACGGCTGACCGGTTTGGCATCAGCAATCAGCCGTTCCAGCTCGTTGTACATCGCTTCGGTAATGCCGTTGTCCAGCACGCCGACATCAATGCGAAAGGTGCCGGGCGCTTCATTGGTTTGCCACCATTCTTTAATGCGAATCAGATAGCCAAGCGGCTCCACCACACGGCGCAAAGAGCCAATGGTCCCTTTGTGTTTATGGATGTATTCCGATGCAGCCACAACGCTGCGTTTGGTACTTTCGCTCCAGCCTGAATCCCAACGATCCACTGACCAGGCCCATGCCAGATAAGGCAGTAGCTCTACCGGGCAGGTCTGTGCATTCCATAATCTGCGCAGCGGAACCGGGATGGACTCCAGCGCTGCACAGGCTTCAGCCGCGGCAACTTCCAGGGCTGATGAACCCGTTGGCAGCAGGCGTTTACTCATCGGACCCTCCTACCGTGATCTGGTAGCCGGTGCAGAACGCGGCCTGGGTTTTATCCAGCACCACATCGGCCACCGGCTGCGCCAGTTCGACGCGCTGCACGCCTTCAACATGCAGCGCGGCATACAGCGCAGACTTGCGAATATCGCGCCCTAAACGTGCCTGGGTGTTCACGAACGCCTGCAGTTTTGCCTCTGAAGCGGCACGAATAGGTTCGGCTTCTGGCCCCGGATAGAGGTACAGCGTGGCCTCGACGCGGTAATCCACAATCTGTGCCGACTGCACGGTGACCCGATCGGCAACCGGACGAACATCTTCCTCATTCAGCGCGGCATCCACGATCGCCAGCAGGTCCGTGCCCGCCGTGCCATTACCTTCGCGGGACAGCACCGTAACGGTGACGCTGGCCGGGGAGGGACTGATAGCAGAAGCATCCGCCACGCGCCCGTCAGCGCTGCGTGCATGAAATTCATAGGCACCCGATGGGCCCGCGACGCTCAGCCCTTCAAACGCGGCGGCAATGCGGGCGCGAAAATCTTCATCCCGCTCCATCACCGCCTCCACAGGCGGCGTAACTGTGTTATCTGCCGGCGTCAGTACCAGGCGAAGTACGCCGTTGTTGGCACCCAACTGGTCCAGATCGCTGCCACTGGCCCAGGCAACCATCACCGCCTTGGCCGCTTCGTTAACGCGCTGGCGCAGGATGATCTCCCGGTAAGCATTCTCCTGCAGGAGTTTCACCAGCGGGTCGGACTCCAGCGCCAGCACCCGGGCAACCGATGCCTGCTCATCTGCAGGGTAGAGCGAAATCAAGGTGGCTTTGCGTTCGGCAAGCAGCGTTTCATAGTCCAGCGTTTCCACCACGGTTGGCGCAGGCAGCTGGCTCAGATCGATAGTAGGCATGATTCAACTCACAGGGACGGTTAACGAAAAATCCTGCGCGGTGTCCGCACGGTTGCCGGTGATTTCCACCACCATCCCGCCGTCAAACGCAGATTCAAAATTAATGGCAGTCAGGCTGATGCGCGGCTCCCACTGCAGAATCGCCATATAACAGGCCGACATGATTTGCAGGCGCAGCCGGTCGTTCTGCGGCTGGTCGATCAGCGCCGACAGCAGTGAACCGTAGTTACGGCGCATCACCCGCGATCCCAGCGGCGTCGTCAGAATGTCACGCACAGACTGGCGGACATGTTCAAGTTCAACCAGCGTCATGCCCGTTTCGCGGCTCATGCCGGTGTAGCGTGCTGTCGTCATAATGGCGCTCCTGTGGTACCACCGCTGTCGCCCGGATGTTGATGCGTATGCAGCACTTTGCCGTTGGAGGCGAAACTGCCGCCGCTGTGCGACACATCGCCCTTCATGGTGCCGCCCTGTGTGACTTCCAGCGTGGCGGTTTTAAGTAACGTGGTGCACTCCACCTCTGGTGTATCCAGCAGGATTTTGACGGCCGCTTTAATGGTCGCCGTCTGAATCCCTTCGGCTTTCAGGGTGCCGGTTGCAGGCTCATACTCAATAACCGCGCCATCAGGGAAGGAATAGTGCAGCGCATCTGCCGAGGCCGAGGGTGCCGGGCTGGCGTCAGAGAACACGCCGGGTAACACAAAGCCGCTGTTCAGCTCGCCACCCAGACTCATGATCAACACCTGCTCGCCCACCGAGGGTGCATTCCACGAACGGGTTCTTCCCGCCCGGGCACTCAGCCAGTGCAGCCAGTTGGTGGTGTTATCTCCGGTTTTTACCCGGCAGGTTCCCTCCTCCAGATTGATGGCGGCGACGGTGCCAATGCGGACCATATTGCGCAGCAAGCGCTTGATTTCTAATATTTGCTCATTCATGGCGTTAGTTTCACGTTGCGAGAGAAAAGCAGCAATCGAATGCCGTTTGCTCAAAGATGACTAAACAGCGCGTCAGCTGATAACGGTTGGCGCTATGACGTCCATTCACTGACCAGCTTGCCTTTGATGTAGAGCTGCCAGGGCCGCTCTACATTTTCTGGCAGCGCAGGTTCCGGCAAATGAGTGATGTGTAACGCGTCATTCTGCTGCTCAACCCAGACGCGTTCGGTCAGTTGCAGAGTGATATTCACCCTGTTACGCCCTTCTTCCATCGCATCGAGAGTAAAGGTAAAGCCGGTGCGGCGCTTCTCATCAGAAACCATGATGTCGGGCTGATTTTCCCGAAGCCATGTCAGCAGCGGAACCATGATCAGATCGATATCATCGGCGTAGTGCGTAATGGTGACAGCCAGCTGGAAGTGGTATTCAAACGACAGCGAGCTGGCTAAGGTGGAAACCAGGTTTCCGGACTGAATCGCTATATTCAGGTTGTCAGGATTTTGCTGTAGCAGCGGAACGCTGTTTATCAGCACCTGGCGTAGTTGGTTCACTTTCAACATCATGCTGCTCCTGGCACGCTTTAATCATCTCTACCTGCAACCCGCATGATGCGAGCGCAGCCTCTAACTGGCGGTTATCCGCCGCCAAATCACCCTGCGTTTGCAGGTTGTTCTCCGGAATGGGGCAACTTGTCACGCGTGGACAACCAGTCCAGATAATCTCGGGCATTGCTGAAGGCGGGACGGCTGTGCAGCCGGATAACGTCAGCAGGCAAAGCAGCAGCGCTCCAGGCACGTAAAGCGGGATTGGCATCGGTTTCTCTTCTGATGGTTGTTTCTCGATGGAGCGCCTGCGCGCTGGCCTGGGTTTGTTGCAGACGCAACGCCGCCTCACGTTTTCGGGTGGCTTGCATATCTGCATTGAGCTGAGCCAGTGCGGTGTCCCGACGGCTAATGTCGGCGGCTAACGTACTGACCCTGTGCTGTGCCTCATCCCGTTGATGAGTCATGACGCTGAGCCGCCAGCCCGTTAACACCAGGGCGCTAAGCAACAGAGCGATAGCCGCTGCAACCAGTCGCATCATGCTGCTCCTTGTAAACACCAGGCCATTTCACGCTGGCGGCGGTTATCGAGGCCCGGGTTGTAAGTCCCTTTGACATATACCCACCGCTTAAGCTGCAGACAGGCGTCGTGCCAGCGCCCGCTGTTGATCAATCCCGCCAGCGTTGATTTACAGGCCGCGCGGACGCCCACGTTAAAACCAAATGACACCACCGCGTCGTAGACCTGGGGCGGCATTTCACGCGTCATGCACTGGTCGATGCCGCGCTCAACGCGCATGACGTCATACACCAGATTCACGGCGGCCTGGCGCTCGTTCACCACGCTGGTCGGGGTAACGCCCTGCGTATGACCAATCCCGTTGGTCCAGACGCCAGCGCTGCATTGATAAGGCGAGGTGCGGCAGCCTTCGGCATCGGCAATCAGCCTCAGGCCAGCGTCAGAGGTTTTCAGCATCTTGATTTGCGGTACCAACGCGGCCATGGCCAGCACGGCCGCGACCGCACAACGCTTAGCGGTCTGGCTCAAAACTTAACCCCTTTAGGTTGCGCTGTTGTAGCTCGAAGGTTTTGCGACGGTAGTACCAGTTGATAAAAAACGTCGCGACATTGGTGCACATGGTCAAAACGGCGACGCCAGAGCCAACCATAAAGGCGATATCCTGCGGTGTGTGACGACCAAACCACATCAGGACAATCCCGATGAGGTAATTAATCAGAGAACTGATTTTTTCCATTGGCACTAATCCCACAGATTGAGGGTCTCACCGGTTGCCGCCTGAGGCAGCTCCGGTAACACCACCTTGCATCCGTGCGGTAACGTTGGGCCGTTTTCTGCCAGGCCGGGATTGGCGGCATAAACCTGTTCAACCGCCTGCTGCGTGCGTCCGTAATAACGCCAGCAGATCTCATCGACGGTGTCTTCCTGTCGTGCGTAAATCAGCATTGATTGGCCCCTTATGAGCGTAAAAGCCGTGGTCGAATGGGTGATAAATCAAGCGCATCCGCTGTAGGCGGTGCCGGGCGTCAAAGGCCCGATCGGGTCTGCGAAAACCTGTCTTCAGCATTGAATCGTCAGGCCACAAAACGCCCGATAAATGCCACTACCGGATAACCCGAGCGGTGCCATAAACGTGGGGGATTTGCTCAGCGCGGCCTGTACGGTTTTTCACGCCTGCCGTCGCCGGCACTTGTCAGGAGTAGTGTGTGCTTCAGCAGACGCTTGCTCAACGCAAGGCCGTCCGCTCAAGGCTGGGTGGGCAGGACGTGGAGGGAATGGCTGGATAACCCTGCTGAAAGGCGGAAAAAGGCCGGGATGCGGTGAACGCATGAGCGATGACCCGCAACGATCGAATGCGGTCAACAGGCAGAGGAAAGTCGCCGTGATAAAAGGCAGGGCAAATCGGGAACAAAAAAAGCAGAGCGACAGGGAACCGGCGAACGCGAAGAAGGAGCGGCAGCAATCAATGGATGAGGCAGCGCATAAAGGCAAACGGCCGGGCCAGATGGCTTTTCTGTGGGTGACAGCACTGGGTATGAAAAGGGCGATGCACGGTGGCGCATTCCAGGTCGGTGTAGCGGTTGCCCGCGCCTGAACCCTCTCTTCCGTTGAGATGGCTCAGGCGACGGGCAACCCTGCTGATGTCACAGTGAAAACGTCGCCGTCATTATTTTTTTAAAGGCGTAGCCGAGAAGACAACAGAAAAGTGGTTATCGGAAAGGGTGTAGTTAGCAGCGATTTCGGCGATCAAATTTAACGCTATTTCCCTGTCTCGTTCCCGGCAGGCTCCTTCGCTGGTGAGCCTGGCGATAAGTTCAACGCGTTCAAGCATGACTCGCTCATGTAATTCATTTCCCACAATTCCCTCCCCCAAAATAAACACTGTACATACATACAGTAGCATAGCATTCATTAACTGTGGAAGCGTTTTAAGATAGTTCGTAAAAAATTATATCGTGTTGATAGGAATCAACTTTTATCCGACCACCTGGCAGACAGGTTGGTGCCTGCTCCTGCCAGAAGCGTAAGAAAAATCAATAGATTTTCTTCATTTACCCCGTAATTCTACGGAATTTTCACCCCTCTTTTTTCGTCAGGTCCCGGCTGAGGCAAGATCCTGCACAATGGCTGAACCGCCGGTAAAGCATCGCTTCCGTCACTGAGTAAACGCGTGCCGCTGACAGGTGCAGACGTGGACCGACATCTTAGCCAGGGGTGCCCTCCTCCTTTTTTCTCCCCACGCCGGTCGTCTGTGCGCGGCGCATCTGATAACGGGCGACGGAAGAAGAGGCGGTCTGCCGGGTCCGTACAGTTATTAACAGAACTCCAAGACAACAACGCGGAATGCGATTTTTCGCCGTCTTCTTCTTCAGCACGTTTGGGCACCAGCTTCCAGGTTTTCAGCCGGGTCAAAATGGGCGTGTCGACGCCGACAGCTGTGGCATACACGCCCTTAATTGACTGGGTTTCTTCACCAAAGGCATTGCAGATTTCGGCGGGCTGATACCAGGTGCGCACCGCAAGCGCATCGCGTTTCACAAAGGGACCGCCCTGTGCATGAATATATTCCGCCCATTGACCGGCGTCAGCCGCATCATGCACCGCTGCAAATTCCACGCTCAGGCCATGCGCGTTGTCACTGTCTGCCAGACGGCGCAGCTCACGATAAACCGTTACGGGCGCGCCACCGATAAACTGAAACTGACGGATGTGCCAGCGCGCCGCCCATGCTGACACCGCCATCGCCGTCTCCTTCAGGGGTTTACCGCTCTCGTTATCCAGCTCGCCGTCCAGCGCATAGCCATCAATATTCTTGGAGACGTATTTGGCAACGTAACCGGTCGCGCTCCCTTTCGCCGGATCGATCGCCTCCACATGAAACCGGGCTTTGCGTGCCTTTGCGCTGGTCAGTTCATCGCTGTCCTGCTGGCAGGCGTAATGGCGCACGATCTCATCTACGCGAGCGACGTGCTCAGGGCGCATAAACATCAGCATGTGCCAGTGAGGCGTGCCATCGTGATGCGGCTCCGCAACGCGCAACCCAAAAATACCGATATTTTCCCGGTGCAGTTTGGCGCGCACTTTCTGCCAGAGCGTGCAGAGATAGCGCTGTGTTTCTGCCGGGCTGGCCCCCTGCCATTTATGATTACGGTGGCCGCTCTGTAAGGTGGCGTGATAACAAGACGGCGCGGTTAAGGTATAGAAGCCGGCCCGGAAGCCCATCTCCTGACAAATCGTTTCGAAGCCCCGGATGCGCGTCATCAGTTCAGCACGACGAATGGCCGGATTGGCGACGCTGCCGTCATATTTTTCGATCAGGCTGATGCGATTGCCCTCTTCATCTTCAAGATCCATCCCCTGAAGGAAATCACGCGTACGCCGACGCTGCTCGCGCCATTCCGCCACCGCCATCGGGCTGGCGTAAGGCGAGTGCTTTTTGTTGACGTTCGCCAGCGCGATATGCAGGTGTTCTCGCCAGAAGGCACTGATTCGACGCAGTTGCCCTTTCCACCATTTTTCCGCCTGCATACGCAGAATGGCCGAGGTCACGTCTTCAGGGCAGAATACGCGGGCGCTGACGGTTTCCCACAACGGCGGCATCTGGCCCAGTTCACGGGTAATCACAGCCGCCGTCATATACAGACGGTGGGTATAGCGGTAATCGGTTTCAGCGCTGGCCTGGGAATGCAGTTGCACCAGCTCGGCATGAATAAAACGGGCGATATCGCCCGCCAGCAAATCGGTGTCGGCACGGGACATATCCGGCAGGCGATTAAACCGTTTCATCAGCTCCCACAGCGTGCCCGCGGCTCTGGCGGCGCCTTGCTGGCAGGACAGGCTGCGGGCTAACTGTGCGACAACGCCCGGCCGCATATCATGCAGTTGATAACGTCGGTTCACAGACTCAACGCGTGGCAATGTGCGCTCAACAAAGGTTTTTGCTAAGTAAGCATTGGCCCGGGCTGTGCCCTGCTGCTGTTCCAGACTGGCGAGACGGCGTTTGACGTCCAGTTGCACAATGCGGGCCTGGGCAGCGAGGCTTTTCTGACCCTGCAGCCACGCCGCTATCTGGCGATTGCGGTGCTGCTGCTGGTCATGGGTAGGATACGGGCTGGCGATTGCCAGCCGCGGGGCGTTCCATGGGTAAGCGAACGACATCATCGTGCATGCCCGAAATGAAGGCGCGTTCTTAACTCGCTGAGTTCCTGACAAGGCAGGCAGCGGGTTACGCCCTGGAGCGCGCGACGACGCGCTTCAGGAATCGGCGCATCGCACTCTTCACAGAACGACGCACCGATCGCCACAGGACGTTGCGTAACCTGAGCAATATGCTCCGCCAGAATCTCTTCGCTGCGCTGCTGCGCAATATCAATCGCATCCGCCATCAGCGCATCTCTCCTGATTCGTTTTCATAACGTTCAGCCTCAGATCGCAACAGCTCTGCGGCTTCAATGCCGTTTAACGTCTGCCGCGTAATATGCGATGCCATGGCGCTTAACCGCTTAGCCACCGCCAGCGCACAGGCTTTACGCTCGTTATCGAGCAGTTTGTTCAGAGTAAAGTGGCTCACGTTGTTCATTGAATGTGTCTCGCTATTCATCATGTCTCTCTCCAGATTTTGGGCAAAGCAATACCCGACGGGTTTACGTCATTGAGTGGTGGGTGATTTATTTATTCAGTCAGAAAGCAGTCAGCCGTGGAGAACTGACGCGGCAACCTGTTTCCCCAGCGCGCCAGCTTGTTCATCGCAATAATGATGTGCTCACGGCGTGCCTGGTCGAAATACTGGAAGGGCTTGCCAATCTCCTCCCGCCTGAACATGCCCGGACAGTCGCGGTTAGCCAGGGTTAATACGCAAAATTTAAAGTCGTCATGTTGATGATTGAAATAACGAAGCGATGGATTTCGGTTGTTATCGCGCAGCAACCGCCAGCGCTGACGGAACTCATCAAACGTCATTTTTTCGCCGTGACTGGGGTGATCCGCCGTGAAACCCTCCTGAGCATTCAGAGCGGCAGGTGACTCACTTATGACCTGGACGGTGCGGTTCATAGGCTCCTCCGATAAACGTTGCATCTGCTGTTGATGACAAATCAATGTCATCGACGAGGTGACTGTCGCCTGTGATGGGCGGCGGCTTCGCGCCTGTCTCATCCATCACGTTTGTTAAGCATTAAGCGAAACGACAGCGTTCTGCTCACCGCGATTCATCCCGCTTCTTAAACTGCGCATTTCCGCTGCAACAGCGGCCTGAGCGCGGTTCTTCTGAGTAAAACGCCCTTTTACGCGGCATTCAGCCTGTCCTGACTGCGTTAACCCTGTGTCTCAGTGTGGCGATAAGGTTCTGGCATGATGATTGTAAAAATGAGCCTCATCAGGCAAAATCCTTCGTTATCAGATACAGCCGCACCCTGTCACATCATTCAAAGGCTAACTTAAACCGGAGGATACTTAGACTAAATCTAAGTGTCAATGAAAATGAGCGTTTATACTAATTTCAAATTTCCGAACTCGAGCGCAGAAGCTCTGGATCGCGTCGTCGATGCCTATGGCTTTACCATGAAAATGCAGCTTGCAGATCACCTTGGAATTGCGGCAAGTAGCCTGTCTGCGCGCTATAAACGTGATGTTTTTCCGTCGGATATCGTTTTACAGTGCGTGATGGAAACCGGTGCAGATTTGCAGTGGCTGATTACGGGCAAAGGCTCAAAATTCTCGGAAAGCAAACCTGATACGCCGACGCTGGTTAGAAAAAAGCTAATCAGCGGAAAAATCGAGGAAGCGGGCTATGTGATGCTGGATAAAGCGTTATACGCACCGCTGAAGCAGGAGCCGCGTAATGCTTTTTTACTGTTAGCGGAAACCACCCAATACATCATTGATACCGATTTTGAAGATATGCATGACGGCGTCTGGTTGGTTGAAATTGAAGGGACCGCCAGCGTCAGGACGCTGACGCGCATTCCGGTCAGGAAAGTGCACGTCAGCGGGATAGGCGTGGCATTTGATTGCGGAATTGATGACATCAGGCTTATTGGGCGCGTCGTTCTGACGATTCAGTAAACCGGCTTATTGCGACCTGCAACGTCTTATCACTGTCAACGCGTTGCCGACAGAATGCGACATCACGCGGGCCGCCTGCCTCAGGCCGCCCGCCCATAAAAAACAGCTATCCGTTCACGGCTGCCAGAACGAACAGCCGCCCGCGCAGCGGCTGCTTGATCACCGCTTGCGTTTGCTGCGCCTGGGGCAATACAGGTGTTAACCACCGCCTGCGCATCCAGAGCGACAAGCGTTAACGGTTAATACAGCCCGGCTTTCCCCACAGAAGAGAAAAGCCGCATCTTGTGCTCCACCACGGCTTTGGCCGCCGCCATTGGACGGACGTACAGCGCGCTGGGCTCATGCCCGTTTGACTGCAACTCTTCCTGTAGCGCGACGTAAAACGCCTTTTTCATATCGCTGGAGATATTGATTTTCCCCACGCCATACTTAATCGACTCCGCGACCTCGCTGTCTTTGTTACCCGAGCCACCGTGCAGGACCAGCGGAATCGTCAGCCGCTGCCTGATGGCTTTAAGACGGTCAATATCCAGTACCGGCTGTTTACCGACAGGATACAAACCATGTGAGGTGCCAATGGCCACGGCCAGCGTATCTACCCCGGTTTCTCTGGCAAACCGCTCCGCCTGGTCGGGATCGGTGTAAAGAATTTCACTGTGCCCCCCTTCCGCGCTCCCCTCTGCCACGCCAATCGTACCCAGCTCGGCTTCTACCGAGACGTTAACTTTGTGGGCAATGGCGGTGATATCGCGCGTCAGGGCGATATTCTCTTCAAACGGCAGGCCGGAAGCATCGATCATCACCGAGGTATAGCCGGTGCGGATGGCGGTTAAGATATGCTCCAGCGTCTGGCCGTGATCCTGATGAATAACTACCGGCACGGAGGCGTTAACAGCCAGCTCTCTCAGATAGGTGATAAAACTGTCACCGACAAAAGCGTGCTCTTCGGGATGCACTTCCAGGATGACGGGAGATTGCAGGGATTCCGCCACCTCAATCACCAGCCGGGCAAACTCAGCGGAGGCGATGTTAAAGGCACCGACGCCAAATTGATTGTCCTGTGCCACCTTCAGTAACGCTTTCATATTAATCAACATAATTCACTCCTGCGGTAAATGTTGCGGATGATCTTTCTTAATCACTCTGAGGATCAGTGCGGTAAACAGCGCACCGGCGAGAATGGCAAACAGATAGCCTGTGACGTGCGTAATGACGTTGGGTATGAACATCACGAAGATCCCGCCGTGGGGCGCGCGGGAAGCACAACCGAGCATCATCGACAGTGCCCCGGCCAGTCCCGAGCCGGCAACGATGGCAGGAATAACGCGTAGCGGATCAGCGACCGCATACGGAATGGCACCTTCGGTGATAAAAGAGAGGCCGAGCACATAGGTCACCTTGCCGGTTTCGCGCTCCTGAGGACTGAATTTCTTTTTAAAAAGCGTGGTGGCAAGGGCAATGCCCAACGGAGGAACCATGCCTGCGGCCATACATGCCGCAATGGGCTCGTAGATTCCCGTCGACATCAAACCAATCGCGAACATACAGACGGTTTTGTTGAGCGGCCCGCCCATATCGAAAGCCACCATCATCCCGATAAGCAATCCGAAGATAGCCGCATTGGCATTTCCCATATCGGTCAGAAAAGCAGTCAGACTCTGCAACAGCAGCTTGATGGGTTGGCCGACCACCAGAATCATCAGCGCACCGGTCAGGAACACGCTCAACAGGGGCACAATCAGAATGGGTTTGAGTCCGGCAATGGCGGTGGGCAGGTTAATGTACTTCACCACCAACAGCGTGATATAGCCGGCCATAAAGCCCGCCAGTAACGCACCCAGAAAACCCGATCCGGTGTGAATGGCCAACATGCCGCCCACCGCGCCCGAAACAATGCCCATGTTGCCGCTAATCGACTTGCTGATACCCAATGAAAGAATCGGCAGCATTAACGCAAAGGCGGCACCGCCGCCAATATCGGCCAGCATTTTTGCTATCGGGTTATAACGGGGATCGCCAGGCGTTGCCGCGGTAATACCGAAAGAGAAACTCAGGGCAATTAAAATACCGCCCGCGACAACAAAAGGAATCATCAGGTTTACACCTGTGATCAGATGTACATAGATGCTCGACAGGGTCGTTTTTTTGTCTTTTTCCCTGCCCGGTGAGGTCGCGTCTTGTGGCGTGACGGTGCAGATTTCTCCGGTTAAGGCACCCGACAAAATGTCGTCCAGCAATCCAGCGGCATCTCTGGCCGCGCGGGTAACCGATACGGTAATAATGCTTTTACCGATAAAGCGGGAGCGATCAATCATTTTATCCGCGGCAATAAGAACGATATCGGCACGTTTAATATCGTCTTCCGTAAAAATATAGTCGCTCTCAACGGCACCCTGTGTTTCAACAAGGATCGTGATTCCTTTTTTCTCGGCGCTCTTTTTTAAATTGGCTTCCGCCAGATAAGTGTGTGCTACGCCTGTGGGACAGGCGGTAATCGCAATAATATTCATTATTTTCTCCCGGTGAAAGGCTTACCCCTGGGTGTTATTGACTAATAAATTAAACAACTCCTCTTTCGTTTCTGCGTTTAGTAATGCCTCGACGACATCATCATCGCCAAGCGCAATCGAAATTTTCGCCAGGAGTTTTATATGCCCGGCGCCGCTGTCCGCTTCTTTCACCGCAAACAGAATCACCAGCCTGACGGCTGAATCGTCCATGGTTTCCCATTCAACGGGAGAGGCCAGTTTGGCTACCGCTATTCGGGTTTCATTGACCCACGGTGATTTCCCATGCGGAATCGCGATTTGATTTTCGAATCCGGTGGAGCCTAATGCTTCACGTAGCATGACATCGTGAATAAAACCGTCTTTATTGCTGATAATATTTAATTCACACAGGCTTGCCGTTAATTTCTCAATAACCTCGTCTTTATTTTTGGCCTCAAGATTCATAAAAACACAGGCCTGATTTAACAGATCGGCCACTACGATTTTATTATGCATCCGTTCCTCCGTTACCATGACTGTCTTTATTAAGGCACTCCATCACCCGTAAAATGTCTCTGTTTGAAAACAGGGCAGAAACATAGGCAACGGGATGTTCAGTCTCTTCAAGCCTGATGGTCGAAATAATTAAGTCGCACCTGGCTTTCTTAATCGCTTCATTCAGACGGGCACCCGGCACAATGTCGACGATCTCCCATTCCGGAAAGGCGCGGCTGATTCGGCTGGAAAGCAGCTGAGATGTGCCAATGCCGCTGGAACACACCAGCATGACGCGTTTCGTCGCATGACACTTTTCTAACGCGTTCTGGATATAAATGGTCAGATAGGCAATCTCATCATCGGACGCCGTTGGCAGCCCCCACTGTTGATTAAGCTGGAATGCGGCCTGTTTGACGACGTTAAACACCGCGGCAAACTCTTTACGTATCTCATCCAGCAATGGGTTATGAATAACAATGCGGTAGGCCAGACGATTAAGCATGGGCTTCACATGCGACACCAACGCATTAAGCAGCACGCTGTCGCTGCAAATATTCTTTTTTAATAAAGAAGACAGCCGCGTTGTTAAGGTGGTGGCTTAGTTCACGGCGTCTTCGTCATAGTGCGTTGAGGGTTGAAAACCGGCGCTAAACGGATGCCGACCAGACGAGATGAGATATTGATAAATGTAATGCACCTCTACTGGCGCGAAGGAGACCGCGTATTTTTCCTCAAGCCATCTGACCGCTTGCCGGGCGACTGACCATTCCTGATTGTTATAACCTGTCATGTCCGAATCCGTCGGCGTCGTTGGCGTGCCGTTAAGCGCTCTTTTTATTGTCACCAGTAGATGGGAAAACAGGTTGGTATAATAGGGTTCGCTGATTGAGCAGTGCAGCGCCTCTTCTATATAAGTGATGAGGTTAATACAGCAGGCCACATTGTCACTGCCAAATTCCTCCACCAGCTGAACACGCGAAAAACGATCGATGCGACTGTCGGCGACAGGGTAATCGCTCATCACGCTGAAGGTAATAATCTCTTTCAGCGCCAGACGAATATCCCGGTCGCTGCCGGTAATACAGGTTCCGCTATGGCTACGGGTAATGCTTAGTGAAAAGGGCGTTAACCAGACCTCAATTTTTCTTAAATCCGCCACGATGGAAGAGCGGCTGATAAAATATTTTTCCGCTAAGGCGCTCAGCGTTAGCGGTAATGGAGAACAGGTAAGCAGGTCTGTTGTGATGGCTACCAGCCTTTTATTCTTCAACAAACCTTTTACCTCTTCCCCATGCAGATCCACAGGCAGGGCAAAACCATTTTCCAGTAACAATCCCAGGCCGGGCTTACTGAGGATACGATTCTCCTTGTCGGTAAAATAGTGATTGACCGCATCCACGTCGCGCCGCAACGTACTGGCTGAAACGTTCAATGTCTGGGCAATATCCGTTGCCGAGCGCCATTCGCCCTGAGAAGCTAAAAGATTAATTAACGCCTTTTGTCTTTTTGTTAGCACGTTGACTCCCGGCTTCGCTAGATGGTCCAGATGCTCGGTCATTACCGTTATATCTGCCTTGTTCCGGTAGAGAAATACCAAACCATGGCGTTGATATGACCATAATAGTGAACAGCATGCTGCTAACCCGGTTCCATTCATGCAACATAGCGCTTGTCGAGAAGCGTCAGGATGAGCGGGCCTGAGCATCAGGCCCGGAACGGTTAATGCCCGCCAAAGACTTTTTCAACTTCTTCGGGTTTATCGTGTACGCCAAACCGATCGACTACGGTTTGTGTCGCAGCGTTCATGCCACGAATGTCTACATCTGCCCCAGCGCGGCGAAATTTAACCACCACGCGATCAAGCGCATTCACAGAGGTGATGTCCCAGAAATGAGCATGGGTTACGTCAATCACCACCTTTTCCAGCGTTTCCTGAACGTCAAAACAGCGCACAAAGCGGTCGGCGGAGGCAAAAAACACCTGCCCGGTGACGGTATAGTGACGGCACTCGCCTGTTCGCACTGAACTGACCGCCATAAAGCGCGCCACTTTGGTGGCAAAATTTAATGCCGCAATCAGCACGCCCACGATGACGCCAAATGCAAGATTGTGGGTAAAGACCACCACTAACACGGTGGCGATCATCACCACACTGCTTGAGAGAGGATGGGTGCGCAAATTCGCCACCGACCGCCAGGAAAAGGTGCCGACAGAAACCATGATCATCACCGCAACCAGGGCCGCCATCGGGATCTGAGAGACCCACTGGCGCAGGAACACCACCATCACCAGCAACGTAATGCCGGCAGTCAGCGTGGAAAGCCTTCCGCGCCCGCCTGATTTTACATTGATCACCGACTGACCAATCATCGCGCAACCGGCCATCCCGCCCATAAAAGAGGTGCAAATGTTGGCAATCCCCTGCCCTTTGCATTCCCGGTTTTTGTCGCCCGTGGTGTCGGTCATGTCATCAATGATGGTCGCCGTCATCATCGACTCCAGTAATCCCACGATGGCAAGGCCTGCGGAGTACGGCAAAATAATCAGCAAGGTATTCAGGTTAAAAGGCACATCGGGCAGCAGAAAAACCGGCAGGCTGTCAGGCAGCTTGCCCATATCGCCCACGGTGCGGACATCCAGATGCAGCAGCAGTGAGGCCGCGGTCAGTATCACAATACAGATCAGCGGAGAAGGCAGGGTTTTATCGACCAGGGGATACAGATAAATAATCGCCAGGCCCGCAGCGGTGAGCGCATAAACATGCCAGCTTACATGGGTAAGCTCCGGCAACTGGGCCAGAAAAATCAGAATGGCCAGCGCATTAACGAAGCCCGTTACCACCGAGCGCGACACATAGCGCATCAGATTTCCGAGTTTGCAATAACCCGCAATCACCTGAAGTACGCCGGTGAGCAACGACGCCGCCAGCAAATACGCCAGCCCATGCTCTTTAACCAGCGTAACCATAAGCAGCGCCATCGCGCCGGTGGACGAAGAAATCATCGCCGGACGCCCGCCAAAAAAGGCGATAACCACCGGAATACAGAATGCGGAATAGAGGCCGACCTGGGGATCGACACCGGCGATGGCAGAAAAGGCGATCGCTTCAGGAATCAGCGCGAGCGCGACAACAATACCGGCCAGTACGTCACCACGGACGTTCCCTAGCCAGTCCTTTCTCGTCGAGGACAGCAACATAGTTTTTTCTCAAATTTTGGATGCAGTTAACCCATAAGGGCAGATTTCAGACAGACAGAATCACATCCACAGACGGGATGTTAGTGATGCGCGTCCGGACAGGTTCAGGACGGCAAAGGAGGGGGAAAACTCAGGGTGGCGTAATACGCATAATGATTAAAAACTCCTTATCAGCATGGGCTGGCTGCAGCAAGGATCTGCAGTCACATTGCCATCAGTCATGTCAGGCAATGCCCCGTTCAGGGAGATACTCTACACAAAAAATCACCCGCACTGAAAGCCAAAATTTGCCTTAACGCCGGAAAAACACGGGTAAGCCGCAGGTAAAATTCCCGATAAGCCGTTGTAAAAATAATGTTTATTAATGTTGAAAACGGTGCCTGCCACAGGGCCATTTTCATCGACAAGGCAAAGCAAGGCATGAGTGAGCGGTTAGTCTGAGGTGACAAACCGCTCTGACGCGCAGCTATACCCTGAAGGCTTCAACCATCCCACGTAACGAATGTGCCTGTTCAGACAGGGATTGCGAAGCAGATGAAGACTCTTCAACCAGCGCGGCGTTGTTCTGGGTGACGCCATCCATCTGACTGACGGCAATACTGACCTGAGAAATCCCCTGCATCTGCTCCGACGAGGCCATTGAAATCTCGTCCATTGCCCCCGCAAGCTCGTTCACCATGCCAACGACTTTTAATATGCTTTCTCCGGTGCCCGCCGCCACATGCACGCCGCTGTCCACCTGCTCTACGGCGCGTTCGATAAGTTCCTTGATCTCTTTTGCTGCGGTGGCACTGCGCTGCGCCAGTGTTCTGACCTCGCCCGCAACAACAGCAAACCCGCGCCCTTCTTCACCCGCACGGGCGGCTTCGACCGCTGCGTTTAACGCCAAAATATTGGTCTGAAACGCGATGCTTTCAATCACACCCGTGATGTCGCGAACTTTGGTCGCGCTGAGCGCGATTTCATTCATGGTGTGGGACATTAACTGCACTTCTGACTCACCGGTGCGGGCCAGCGTTGCAGCATCTCTGGCCACGGTAGCGGTATGTTGAGCGCTGGCGGTGTTACTTTTCACCGTCGCGGTAAGCTGCTCCATACTGGCCGCCGTTTCCTGCAGGGCGGCGGCCTGCTGTTCGGTGCGCGATGACAGTTCAGTATTGCCCTGTGCAATTTCGTCGGAGGCGGATGCTACCGATCCCGCCGATTCTTTAATTTGCGTAACCAGGCTTCGCAGGCTGGTTTGCATGTTCGCCAGTGAGGCCAGCAGGCTGGTGGAATCATTATGGCGCAAGGTGACCGGGGCCGTGAGATCACCACTGGCAATGGCGGCAGACAGCGCCTGCGCCTGCGCGGGTTCGCCGCCCAACTGGCGCATTAACACGCGGGTGATGATGTAACCCGCCGCCACGGAAACCGCAACAGAAAGCGAGGCAAGGATCATTAAAATCAACGTTGCCTGACGGACGTTCTGACTGGTGCTTTCCACCGACTGCTCACTGTCCTCCATTTGAATATTGGTCATCTCCTTTAACGCGTCCAGCAACTGGCCCTGCAACGGCCTGACGGTTTTAATGAGATAGGTTACCGATTCCTGCTGTTTGTTTTGCAACCCCAGCTGTCCCGCGTGCTCCAGGGCCGCCAGAACAGGGCCTTCGCTGCTCACGATTTTATCGAAGGCTTCTCTGGCCTGCGGGGTTGAATCTTTTGCGACCATGGCGGCAAGCCGCTCCCGGTTATCGATATAGCGGGCTTTTTGCGTAACGATGCGCTGCCATTCTTTTTGCATCTGATCGGCTTCGTTGAGTAGTGCAAGGTTACGCACAATCACCGCCATATCGCGTAACCCACCGTACATATCCATACCCAGACGGTATTTCTTCATTTTGACATTGACGGCATCATCCATGCCGTTACGGGCATTATTCAGGCCAGTGTAGGCGACCGATGTGCATATAATAAACAGCGTAATTAACAGCCCAAAGCTGATAGTCAGGCGCGTAGAGATTTTCATTTGGAGTCCCTGTTTATGGTGAAAAACAGGTATCGGTTAAATTAAAAAAAACCCCAGTAAAAAAAGCATTAATAATAATTATAGAATAACAAGTTACTGATATTTATGATCTTTTATTAATTTATAAAAAAGTTTGACGGATATGATTTTATAAACTAATAAACTGTAATAAATAAACATATTTACAAATAACAAATTTATTAAAAATAGTTTACCCGCATGCTTTCAGTGCAGAAAAAATAATATCAAACTCATTTCTGCAGCATAATCGTTCGGTTTGCCGCGCTCATTACCGCGATTTGCACTGCCGGTGGCGTCTGAACGGTCAGGTAGCCCCTCAGCACCGCAGGATGTCGTACCAGCAAAAAAGGAAGATAAGCCCGCATCAGCACATGAAAACGGCAGGCTCTGTTGACCCCACGGCATCATCTTACCTAAGCGTTATGGCACAGGTTGTTATTGTTGGGTCGGCCCACAAGGTAAAGGGATCGCAGGGTACCAGCCGCGCGTCACGCCTCTCTTTTGACGGTAGAGAGACGAACGTAACGTGTTATCACTTTAATTTTTGCGTGGGCGCATGCTAGCATACTTAATAAATATTACTTTGAAATACACGCTGTAATTAAACGCGCGCATTATCGGCATGGCTTATTAAAACTTTAATATTTTTTATTTTTTGAGATCGTCGAGCGTATTTATAAATCACCCCCAACCCAATACCTATTTATGATTAGTAGAATAAGGCTGATAAAAACCGTTAATTTGGCTTAACCTCATCCAAAAGAAAATATTGTGCATTTCGATCATGGAAAATAACACGACGCATTCTATAATACTCTTCACTATGGAAAGTAGAATCTCCCCTGCGCGTTTAAACAGGCACATTACGTCTGCTTTTTTAAACGCAAATCCATGATAAATATGCATTCTTGTATCAGATTATAAAAAGACTAAAAAAATAATTTTTGATGAATTTCATCAAAAGACACCATTTCACCTGGAATTCAATTAATGAAAAATATTCTCGATAAAATCAGTTTACCGACAAAATTTCTGATACTGGGAATTTTTGCCTTGGTTTTATTTGCCTTACCAACCTATTTATTTATCCAGACGGGTAATCAGGCCATCGATGCTAAGAAACAAGAGCTGCAGGGCGTACCGGTCGAAAAAGAGATCCTGACTTTACTTAACCTGATTCAACGTCACCGCGCTGAAAGTGCGATTGCTATTTCACTGAATAAATATGATAACGCCCCACGCCTGGAACTTGCCGCTCAGATAGATGCGCAGACTACGAAAATCGCCGCTGAGTTACATCAGTATGATACTCATGCCCAGCCGACCCAGCGTTTTGATGAGGTCAAAACAGCCTGGTCGCAGCTTCAGCAAGACGTCTCGTCTGGCAAACTGACACTCGCCACCAGTCTGTCACGCCATGCTCAGGTGATTCAGAACTTACTGGACACTAATCAAGATATTCTGGATCTGTATGGCCTTTCTTTAGATGCAGACCTGAATACTTATCAACTTATTATGAGTATATATGGCAGGTTGCCTGAGTTAACCGAAACCCTCGGACGCATCAGGGCCGCGGGGACATCCGTGATTGCAGCGGGTGATAAAGCATCAGAATCCGCACGCGGTGCTATGGAATACCAGATTGACGGTGGCAAAGCGGCGCTGGAAAAATTCAGCAACGTATTGAATAAAGCGTTTGCCGTCGAGCCGGATTTAAAATCGGAATTCAGCCCAATTGCCATTGATGCCTATCAGCGTTCAGCGAACGTCCTTAACATGGCCGATGGCGTGTTTATTGCAAAAAATGTTCAAATTACCCCAGTAGAGTATGTAAAAGCGTTTACCCAGGCCATCAACACCTATAACGATCTTGGCGTTAAACTGAGCCTGCAACTGGGTAAAACACTTAACGACCAAATCGATCAGCGTCGTCAGTCACAATATATCTTGTTGGGCGCACTGCTGGCCGTTGCGTTACTGGCAATATTTGTGGCGATGATGATTAGTCGTTCCGTTACCCGCCCGGTTAAAGAAGCCGTTTCGCTTGCCAGTAAAGTGGCGGCGGGTGATTTAACAACTGCGATAACCGTGTCGGGTAAAAATGAGATTGCTGAATTACTGAATGCGCTGGCACAAATGCAGCAGCGTCTTTCTCATCTGGTGTCGAATATCAAAAATAACGCGTCAACCATTGCACATTCCTCTGAAGAAATTGCGATGGGTAATAACGATCTGTCTTCCCGCACTGAAGAACAGGCGGCTTCACTGGCAGAAACGGCCGCCAGCATGGAACAGCTTTCTTCCATCATTAAGCAAAATGCGGATAACACGCGCTACGCGTCTGATATGGCAGTATCCGCAACCAGCGCTGCCCTGAAGAGCGGCGAAGCGATGACCTCCGTTATGGCGACAATGCAGAAAATTCGCAGCAGTTCAGGACAAATAGAAGAAATCACATCGGTGATCGACAGTATTGCCTTCCAGACAAATATCCTGGCGCTCAACGCGGCTGTTGAAGCCGCGCGCGCGGGCGAACTGGGCAAAGGTTTTGCCGTCGTCGCCGCTGAGGTGCGGGCACTTGCACAGCGTTCTGCCAGCGCAGCGAAAGAGATCAAAGGCTTGATCGAGCAGTCCGTTGTGCAATCGAATGAAGGTTTAACGCTGGCGCAGGACGCTGGCAGCAAAGTGAAACAAAGTGTTGAGGCGATTGAACAAACCTCCCAGTTGATCCGCGATATTTCATCGTCTTCTGAAGAGCAAAGCAGCGGCGTGAGCCAGATTAATATTGCGGTCAATCAGATGGATCAGGTGACACAGCAAAACGCCGTTCTGGTTGAACAGTCAGCCTCTTCTGCGGATGAACTGGCAAAACGAGCCGGTGATTTGCGCGATATGGTGTCTGTATTCCGTACGGCCTAAAGGCGTCTCTCTTTACACTGCCGCCCGCGTTTTACCCACGCGCGGGCAATTGGTTAACCATTGCCCGGCAGAGTCCGGGCAAATTTTATCGACAGAAATACGCAAATCGCACAGATGATGAATTGAATGATAACCGAAAGAAACTTATTCTGTTGGCCGTAAAAAACACAAGACCAGTCAACGGTGAGCCTGCCGCGCATTAACATCAGGGGAACGGCGTCGTCACAGTCGGGTCGGTGGATTCTCATTTTGATGCTGAGCACCTATCCGCCGGGCTAACCTGTGCTAACCTTGCGGTCTCAGAATCGCCATTCGGGGAGAATATGAATAACGTTTTTGACGAAAAAATGACGGATATCATCATCGGTGAGATGGTGACGCAGCTACTGAATGAGGATGCGGCTATTTCCTGGAGCATTCTCCTTGAGAGGCTGCAGCAGTTTCTGGATACCGAGCAGGATGAAGTCAGGCTTCGTGCAGCCTTGCGGGCCATGGAGGAGATACGCGTAGAAATGTTTTCCCATCAGTCTGAAAACAACAGTTCCGTTGAAACCAACGTCACTCACCTTCATCACCTTCACTAAGTCTTGCGCGACGCGACGGATGCCCCTTTTAGCCGTCGTGCGTCGTGCGCCTGATCAGATGCCATTAACGTTACCAACATGATTACAGCGCTAACCCAGCAGCCCCTTCTCTGGCTGACAGAGGTCAGATGAGCGACGACACCGCATCTGAAGATATCTACACCGTTATTGGCAGGATAGTCGCCCGTCTGCTTAAACCGGATGGCGAAGTCCATCTGCAGGATATACTGCGTTCGCTGCACAGCTTCAGTGAGCAAAGCACAGAGCACGATGAAAAGAGAGCGTGCCAGGAGGCGATTCGCTTGCTCTCAAAACAGCTTCACTGATTTTTAATTACTGCCCTTACCTACTGGGGATGCCGGGCAGTCACGGTCGCAAACCCGGCTCTCAACATCGCTGTTTCACGTAGGTCTGCCCTGCGGTGAAAAGCGTTTATGGCTGTTCGTCTGAAGGTGTACGCCCTACCACGATCTCCAGACAGCTACGAAGCACATCCAGTTGTACAACGTCTTCTGTACACTCCAGTTCGGCGATTAAACTGATAATAATGGCTTTGCTGGTGACTTTTTGCCCGTGGATGACAATATTACGAATCACTGCATCCAGCACTGCACTTTCAGCCTGAAGTTTGTCGCCCGCACTGCGAAAGAGGCGCATAATTTCCACTTCAGTCGTGCTTTGCTGAATGTCGATGTTGTTCTGCATGATGAGTCTTCTTATCAGTCTCAGTTTAGGGTGAACACATCATAACCCTCGCCAGTTGGGCGAAGTGGGGATGTGCTTGTCCTGAGTAGTCTTTATTGAAACTACTCTTGGGTAAGTAACAGGTTTTTTATGAGAAGGGATCAGCCATCATCAATGCTTGCGGCGACTGTCAGAAACGCTCTGACCAAATGCCAGAACGGCAGACTCCATCGGATCGCGCGCAGAAGCAAATTCACTTCGCACTTCAGCAAGCGCGATCTCAATCGCCTCGCGCCGTGCTGTATTTGCTTCATTTACCAGCATAGACTTCAGTCTGTTAGCGAGCGTGGCACCACTGATTTTGTCATTACTGTCCAGTAGCGCAGTCACCGCCTCGCCCATCACTATCTCGGTGAGTTTCTCAAGTTTATCTTTCTGCATACCCGCATCTCTGATGACATTGTGCCCTCTAAAAACGGGCAACCCAGCCTCAAACGCTCAGGCCTCTAATGACCTGCTTTTTTGGCCGTTCAGATTAATGCTGCGGGACGTTGTAATCGGTTAACGCAACGCGGCACTCATTTCAGCGGTCAAAAAGCATGCCGATAAGTTTTTGATAATGCTGCTCTTCCTGCGGGCCCGTCGACTGGCTGAGGCGACGGATAAGCGAGCTGCAGATGGCCTTACGATTCAGGCTCTTACCGGCGTGCAGTATTTCAAGAATAACCTGACCCAGCGTTTCTTTTTCAGAAGGCTGCGTGTCGTTGCCAAAATAACGGGCAATATCACGTACGGTGTTCGACGTAGTTTCGTTCTGACGCATGTTAAACCTCCAGATGTGAAAGTGAGTAAACTCTAACCAAGCCTTGGTCACTAAACTTATACAACATCTGGAAAATTGTACAGGAATTCCGGGTGCCCGCCGCACGCCGAATGGTGCAAAAAGTGCTATGCCATTTATAACAGTCACTTGCGTGAGTATCAGATCCTTAACTTTTTCGCCCCGCATCCATCCTGACGCCGATCTTGTCCATGACGAGGTGAAATCGTTGCCCCCTTTGTACACCTTTGCTCACCACGTTATCTGTCTTCGTCTTCTTCAGGCCTGAGACGAATCACATTTTCATGCGGCTTACCGCTTTCGTCCTGGCTCGCGGCCATCAGCCAACGCAGTCCTGAATCTGAACGCACCTGCGACAGCCTGAACTGTTTCAGCCAGTGGCGGGCATCACAAATTTCCGCCAACCTACTGTCTCGGGTTTCCTCTTCCGCCATCTGGTTAAGTTCTGCGATAAGCGTATCGATACTTATTTCTCTGTCACCGAGAGCAAGGCTGACCACGGCTTCGCCAAGAATAAGATGACCTTTCTCATCGTCGTGAAATAACACGTTCTCCTCCTCACATAACAGATTAATTATGGCTATATCATTTATTTTAGTGGTGACATGACAGATGACAAAAATATTTCCTGACAGCCCCAGGATTATTCCATCCACCTGAATATCTTACCTTTGAGATGCATTTTTTAACTTTATGAAAAATAAAAAATTTATAGTTTTAAATTTTAATAAACATCACGAAATAGAATAATCTTAAACAGGATCTGGTCAGGGCTTACCGTGCCAGCGCCGATGCCAGAAGGCTTCGCAGGGCATCTGTCGTTCTGTCTTCGCCTGGGCAGGCTCGGTTCTGTATTGTAGCCTGCCCTGCTTTATTATTTTCGCCAGACAACCTCTTTGATACCGATATAAAACGCCAGATAACCCGAAAAATATAACCCTACAGAGTATGCGCGTTAGTGTTTCAACGGACAGAAGCATGATGAAAATCGCCAAAAATACCTGGCCTGCTGACGGGCCTGTTTTTTTTAGCCTGTGAAGTGGCGGGAGAATTAAGGAGACACAACAGCTCGCCAGCCAGGCGATATATTCGCCATGTTAAGGCTGAGGGTTTGTCTTGATTTGGGATCGCCGTCGCCACGCCGCGCATCAAAAAAAGTAAGCCAGGCGGCTCCTGTTTTTCTTTTCAGCGGGATCGGTAATTCTCCTGTACAGCGGTCCCCAGGATCGGTTAAGTTGCGCACAACTCTTTCTACTTTGTTCTAAGGAACACTATGCGCCAGGGCAGTTTGCCACCTGCGGAAAAAACTAACGGTCTGGCACACTATTTCAACAAGATTGATCATCCACGCCAGCTTGAAACCCTGGGGCGGATAGCCGTTGAAATACTTCGCGAGAATAAGCCCGTCAGTCGACGCATCATCTGTCTGAAGCTTATCGGTTGTCTTGAAAAAGCCACCAGTGAAGATGACAGGTTGCACTATCGTGGACTTCTGACCCTGCTATTCAGTCAGTAACGTTGAAAAAACCCGCTTTTGATCAATCAGCACGCCGGTTATACCGCGTCTGCCTGACTCTGACCTTCGCTCAACATCACATCTGAACCTGACTTCAACGCCCTAGCGCCCTGCTGCCAGGCCTGGTGCGATGGTTGACGTCCCAGACAGGTGCATCCTATCCATGCTGCCAGCCAATGCCTTCTCGCTATCAGAGAAGCCGTTTTTTTGCTGTAACACCGATAAAAAAATGCCCGCACCTCGTTAAAGGGTCGGGCCGGAGTTCTCAGGGAAATCCTAAATGACTTCCAAACAGCGTTATCAAATTAGTTCACCATCTGGATTGTCGCCAGTCGGAATCAGATAATTTTTCTTCATACCTGAAACAGGTCTCTAATTTTTTGCTGATATGTGCCGTTTGACCGCTCAAAACCCGTTATACATCACACTTTTGCAAAGTCTTATCGACCTCGCTCAATGTTCTGTTAAGGGCGTCGATAACAGTATTGTGAGTTGATTATCACAATGATTGTCCTGACCAAACGTTGCTTACTTCGGCACCTTTCACGGTGCCGTTTTTTTTGCCGCTATGATGCCGGGAAAGGGTAAGCCTGGTGAGCAATGCTATGGCGAGGTTGTCATATCCCCTCGCCACCCGGCCAGTTAATGCGAAGGCGTAAGATAGAGGGTTTCAAACCGTGATGCGCTAACAGGGGAACCGGTTTGGTTGCCTTGCAAAATATCGCATGCTGCCGCGCAAATGAACTCGTGCTGGGCGCGGTTCTCAACGCCTTCTGCTGCTACGCTGATCCCCATATTTTTTCCCAGTGACGCGATAGCGTTGATCAATAATCGGGCTTTGTTACTGTTCTCAAGCTGAACAGTAAGGGATTGATCAATTTTAAGTCCCGCGATGCAGCGATGCTGTAACAGGCTGAGCGAGGCAAGGCTGCGACCAAAGTGATCGATGATAAATAACGCCCCGGTAGCCTGAACGGCCTCTAACACCTGAGATGTACTTTCCCCTACATCGGTCAGCAGCGGTTCATCGACTTCGAGATCGATAAAGCCCGCGTCTTCTCCGGCACACTGACGAATCACCTCTTCAAGTCCAGCTTCCATTAGCTGGCGCGGAAACAGGTTAATACTGACTCGCAGAGGCAGGTTTTGACTCCGCCATTGTTTAACCTGACTGACAGCAGACTGAATAATCCATGTTCCCAGGGTGATGGACAGTGGGCTTTTGATCAGCATATCGATGAACTCAGAGGGAAGCAGCAGGCCACGGGCCGGATGCATCCAGCGAACCAGCGCTTCACAGCCCATTAACTCGCCATTGAACACATCAAAACGCGGTTGATAATGCAGCACGAACTGCTGCTGGCGAACAGCGGCTTCCAGTTCACGTTCAAACCGACGTCGACCTAACTCAGCCTCGCGAAATTCAGGCTGAAACAGGACAGACTGCCCTTTGCCACTTGCTTTAGCCCGATACAGCGCCAAATCCGCAGCCGACATCACTGAAGACATATCACTTGCATGCAGGGGAAAGCTTGCCACACCGGTGCTTGCGCCGACCTCTACCGCAGAACCCATGTAATAAAAAGGTGTCTGGATAGCCGCAGTGAGCCGTTGGGCAATATCCATTGCGCCATCACAGCCACAGGGCAGTAAAACGATAAACTCGTCGCCCCCCAAACGGGCCGCTGCGATAGCGTGGGTGCAGACAGCGCGGATCTGCTCCGCCACATGGCAAAGCAAAGCGTCACCTGCCGCATGACCGCGCGTGTCGTTCACGTCTTTGAAGCTGTCCAAATCTGTCATCAGCAGCGTGTAAGGTACACCGGATTCCGTCAGCTTGCTGAGTTGCGTCATGAAGGCACTCCGGCTGGCAAGCCGGGTAAGCATATCCAGTGAGGCCAGTTCGCAGAGTCGCGCTTCGCTTTCATAGCGTAACGTCACATCCCGAATGATCATGCCAATATAGCGCTCAAAGCCCTCCTGCCAGCCCGAAAAAGAGACCTCCGCTGGAAACTCCTCGCCGTTGCATCGCTTGCCCCAAATCTGCAAGGTACGCGGCGTAGAGATCGCGCCCTCTTCATGTTCAAGTCGGTCAAGCTCATTACGGTAATCGGTCTGACAGCGTTCAGGGATCAGCCCGGCGACGTATTTACCGGCCATTTCGTCAGCGTCATAGCCAAACATTTTCGTCGCGGCAGGGTTCCAGAACGTAATACCACGGTTCAAATCAGTACAGATGATCGCGTCCGGTGAGGTTACCGATATGGCTTCGAGGCGCTGCTGGCTGGCATGGCGCAGAACCGCCATGCGATGAACTTCCATGCGGTCCATGACCAGTGCGGCCAGATCGGTCAGGTTGTGGCGATCCGTTGTGCTCATTGCGGGGCGGGGATGATTATCGGTCAGGCATAGCGTACCAATACGGTGCCCGTCTGGCGTAATCAGTGGGACGCCGGCATAAAACCGAATAAAGGGATAACCCAGCACCAACGGACTGTTAGAGAAACGGGGATCGTCGAGCGCATCGGGAACGCAAAGGATATCGTCGCTTTCCAGCGTGTGATGGCAGAACGCGACGCTTCGTGAGGTTTCCGTAATTTGCAGACCATAGCGAGACTTAAAAAACTGACGTTTCTCATCAATCAGCGACACGAAGGCCACCGGCACACAGAACAATCTGGCCGCCAGAATAGTCAGTCGATCAAAGGCTTCATTGGGCGGCGTGTCCATCAGTTGGTACTGGGCCAGCGCACGTATGCGTGCTTCTTCGGAGCCGCTTTCAGTTGAGTGCTTCAGAGTGTGTCCTCCTGAGGTCATATACTGTGGCCGGGCATCTCACAGTAAAAAGAGGACGCCTGCAATCAGACAGAACCAGGTAACGCGCAATACATCAACCTGAAGCCGCAACAAAGGTCCGCCTGTGCAGCAAAATGTCAGTTATCAGAGATCTGCACTGATAGCGACACCTGCTCTTACATAGTGCCCGGTATTGCAGTTATCGTCCGTTCAGGCCTGAACTTCATAGCGAAAGACGGCTTTACTCTGTCAAACGGTAAAAATCGCTATTTTTTGTCTTGCGGCACCAGTTCATAGTGAGGATGACGCCCTGCCAGCAGCAGCAGCAGTTCGTACTCCCCTTGACTCAGCAAGGCCACCTTCGCCGTAGCTTCTTTGGTCTGCCAGGCGCGCAAACTCAGATCAAAGCGTTCAGCGGCACCTTCCTGCGACAGGCCGGCAGCAATTCGCAGTTCACGAACATTATTCTGGACGGGCACGGGCCGTCGGACGATTGAATTTCCCAAACCAGGCTCCCTGTGGATGAAGTAGGGTAACAGTACGTCAGCCGATCAGTTCAGTGTCGGCTGAGACCTCTGTCTGCAACCGTTGCAGCACACCTTTCATAAGGATTTTTAATCTTATCTGCTGAAATGTCAAACCAGCGGATTCGCCAGCTTCGGGATTATTTGCCTGTAAAAAAAACGTCTGATCGGCAGCGCTTATTTTTTATTAAGCGAAGCGTCGTTATATTTAAATGACTCAAAGTTTTAGATTTTATTTTACGCTGCGTTTATGTAAGTAAATATTTATTAAGGATTAATGAATTTACGGGCAACAAAAAACCCCGCTTTGGCCGCGAGGTTTTAAAAAACACAACAGGAAACGGGTCCGTCTGCTGCGTATAACCAGCCCATCAGTGCGTTTATATCTGATGAGACAGACGTTGATTATCTGCCAAACGCCACCCAGGCCTCATCGTCTTTGGTCGGTACAGATGCGATATGACGCTTTGCCGGGACGGGCTTAGCGACGACAACACTGGCCGCTGACGACGCGGGTAAGGTAAACCGGGTTATCACGCTGGTGAGCGTTTCCGTCTGGTTACTCATACTCTCTGCCGACGCCGAGATCTTCTGTACCAACGTACTGTTTTGCTGCGTCACGCGGTCAATCTCAGCCACGGCAAGCGTCACCTGAGAAATGCCCTTGCTTTGCTCTTCCGATGCCAGCGCGATTTGGCTGATGAGCTCGTTAACGCTGCCCACGCTGCGCAGCACCTCTTCCATCGTGCTTCCGGCGCTGTCAGCCGCACCGCGCCCTTCGCCGATGCGCGCTACCGTATTGCCAATTAACCCTTCAATCTCTTTCGCCGCTTCTGCGCTGCGCTGTGCCAGTGAGCGAACTTCACTGGCGACAACCGCAAACCCGCGCCCCTGCTCACCGGCACGTGCAGCTTCAACCGCCGCGTTGAGCGCCAGAATGTTGGTCTGGAACGCAATACCGTTGATGGTGGCAGTAAACTGGCGGATTTTCTCAGCGCCTTCAGCAAGCACACCCATAGCGGTCACTACGGTTTTCACCAACTGCTCACCTTTCTGGGTCGTCTGGGCGGTAACACTCGCCAGCTCACGCGCCTCACGACTGTTTTCAGCATTGTGGCGAACGGTCGCCGTAAGCTGCTCCATACTCGCCGCCGTCTCCTCCAGCGCCGCCGCCTGGGTGGCCGTTCTGTTCGACAGATCGGCATTGCCTTTCGCAATATCGCCCGCCTCAAAATGTAAAACGGACGCGTTATCACGAATAGCCTGGACGGTATTCAACAAACTTTGTTGCATTTCTTTTAATAAAGGAACCATTAGCCCGATACAATTCTTACCCAGATCCTCGGGTTCACGTGTCAGATCACCATCAGCAATCACGCGGAAGTGCGCCCGCAGTTTTGCTACCGGCCGCACCAGATGGATGACAAGATAGCGATCGCAAAAAATGAGCAGCGCAGCGACCGCAGCGAGCGTAATCAGAAACAGATTCACCAGCCGCTGATGTTCCTCACGCAGCGGGGCCGCATTAGCAGAAAGCTGCTGCTCAAGCGCGGCAAGCCGTTCCTGAGCCGCCGCAGGGTAATCCTGAGGCGCGCTGGTCAGAGCGGTGCGATAACGTTGCCATTCATCACCCGCCGGTGCCTGAGAAGCAATGTCCGCATGGTTCGCCGTGGCGTTCGTCTGCACTTGCACACTGGCGCGGTTAAGGAAAATAAGCTGTTGAGTCAGGGCATTACTGCGGCTGGCTTCGCGGTCAATGTCGTTTATTATCCGTGAACCATACGCGCCGGCTAACGCAATAATCATTACGGCAGCGATAAGTATCCACAGAACAACGCGTCTAATCGTAAAATTTTTTAGAATATTCATGGTATTTCCCCGGTGTTGCGACGTAAAAAAAACACTTCAATAAAATATTCACATCTAATAGTTGCGGGCAAAACAATAGCGCGCTACTCTTCTGAGGTTATTGTGGCAGCGTTATTGAAAAAATAAAATTCAAAAATTGATTAAATGTTTGCATCGTTGATAACTGATAAATTCATTAAAGAAAATAAAAAGAGACAGAAATCCAAATCACGCCTATTATTCAGCGAGAAAAAAAAACTATTTTAATTTTCCTTTCGCTGAATCTGGCCTTGTTCCGGTGCTTTTTATCCGCCACTTTTTCTTTTTAATTTCGCGCCGTGAGCAATCCGGGGCGGAGGACACACATGCTTATGAATCTCGACGGTGATCATGAACGCCGCACTCGTGCCCTTGAGGCCCTTCGCTACCCCGATGAAAGTCGGGATGATGTGCTGAGAAAATTTGTCAGGCTTGCCAGTCAGGCACTGAGCATTCCCGGAAGCTTTATTTCGGTTATTGATGATGAATTTCAGTATATTCGTGCTGCGCACAATTTTAAGCTGGAGCGTTCCTCCCGCGAGGACTCGCTATGTCGCTATGCCGTGGACAGCGATTCTCCAGTGGTCGTGCCGGATACGTACCTCGACAGCCGATTCGCGCAACATCCCCTGATCATTGGTGCGCCCTTTATTCGTTTTTATGCGGGTGTGCCGCTTAAAAACCGCGACGGCATCAATTTGGGCACGCTGTGCGTGACAGATATTCAGCCTCATCCTTTTACGCCTGCACAAATCACCACGCTGACGCTACTGTCGTCGTTGGTCATGTCTTTTCTGGAAGCATGGCACTCGGCAGGATTTATCGATCCGGTGACAAATCTGCCGAATCGCCAGCGCCTGATCCGCGACATGCATTATCTGACGGCTGCCGGTGACACCACATTGCGTCGCCTGGTGCTGATTGACTGTATTGATATGCCACGCGCCTATGAACTGGCGCGCTCAATGGGCATGAGTCCTGTTGAAAGCCTGCTTAAAGATGTGGCGACGCTGCTGCCATTGCGGCTGCGCCCCGCTGCCAGCGATATTCTTTATACCGTTGCAACCGGACGATTTGCCGTGCTGACCCGTGCGGACAGCCGCATCAGTGCAAACTGGGTGGCCTGCCAGATGGAGGGCATCAGTGCGGACCTGGGGGAAGGCTTGTCGGTGGCGCTGAGTACCCATACCGGTGAAGTCGATTTCGTCTCCGGTATCTTTCCTCCCCAGGAAACGTTACGTCAGGCGGTCAGTGCCTTACATGAAGCGATCGATCGCGGATTACCCTCTTTGCGCTTTAGCGAAGCCACAGACAGCAGGCGTACCCAGGACTTCACGCTGGTGAACGATCTGGCGAGAGCGCTTCGGGAAAATAATGGGCTGTATCTGGTTTACCAGCCCAAAATTTGCCTGCAAAGCGGCAAACCTATCGGGCTTGAGGCGCTGATTCGCTGGCGCCATCCTGTGCAAGGTGAACTCGCACCCGCGACGTTTATCCCGCTTGCCGAGCAGACGGAGATCCTTACGGCCCTTACCACATGGGTGATAGAGAGCGTGATCGCGCGTCTGAAACGTCTGCGTAACAGCTGCATCCAGCTGCCAATTACGATTAACGTGAGTGAGCGTGATTTCTCGATTGATGGCTTTGCAGACGTGCTGGAAGAGAAGATGCTGAGGGCAAAACTGCCGACCTCGCTGTTGGGGATCGAATGCCTTGAAACAGAACGCATCGTGGAGAGCGCTTCCGCTATGCGCGGGCTTGAAATGCTGAAACTGCGCGGCTTCGGCATTTCACTTGATGATTTCGGCACGGGCTACAGCAATATCAGCTATCTTCGCCGTATGCCGCTGGATGTGATTAAGCTGGACCGGTCACTGATCAGTGAGCTGTCGTCGGATACGGCTTCACGCATCATCGCCCGCAATATTATCGCAATGCTTAAAGAGCTGGATTATGTGGTGTTGGCCGAAGGCGTGGAATGCGTCGATACCGTCGAGGCATTGACGGAATATGGCTGCGACCAGGCGCAGGGCTTTTTCTACTCCCGACCGCTGGCAGACAGCGAACTGGATCACTGGCTGCACTGGAAAATGCGTGAGATGTGCTGAGAGCCGCATCCGGGGTCAGACAGCAGGATAGCGAGAAATATCGCCTTCGTGGCTGACCATCACCCGGTTACGGCCATCATCTTTGGCCGCATATAACGCTTCATCTGCCCGCCTTAACAACGACTCTTTATCATCCGTATCGCTCAGCGTTGCCACGCCGAGAGAGACGGTCATCGCGCTGATAAACGGAAATGACGTCATACTGACGGCCTCACGGATACGTTCTGCCATGGCAGCCGCATCGCTCAGTGCAGTGCCGGGAAGCAGCAAAATAAACTCTTCGCCGCCAAAGCGGCTCACCACATCCAGCGTGCGGCATCGCTTACGCAGCAGGCCTGCCAGACTTACTAAAACCTCATCCCCGGCATCATGCCCGTAGCGATCGTTGATCTTTTTAAAGTGATCGATATCGATCGCGATGGCGCTCTGCACCCGCTCCTCACTGTGCTGTTCCGCCTGGACATAAAAGCCGCGACGGTTATTCAGTCCGGTCAGCGGATCGGTCATGGCTTTATCATTCAGATCGGCAACGTGCCCAGCAACGGCCTGACGGTGTTGCTGAACCGCCTCTCTTAACCTGTCCGCTTCGTTATACCAGGTGTTGACCGATGACAGCAGTTCCGGGCTGGCATCGCTGCCGCCCTCGCGAACCATACCGGCCAGTTTTTCCAGCGGATAAGAGATACGCGCCGCCAGAAAAGCCATGCAGCTCGCCGTGAGGACGATGATGCCCAGGATAAACCAGAACGCGTTTCTGGCCGTATGTATCATCAGGCTACTCACGGTTTCTGACGTACCGGACATAAAGATATTCCAGTCGGTTTTTTGCAGGCTGGCGTAGCCAATAAGGTATTTTTTGCCTGCGTCCTCAATCATAAACTGACCATTTGAGGTTGAAGCTAGTCGTTTTTGCAGTTGCGGGCTCAATGCCATTCGGGTGCCAACCAAAGCAGGATCGTGACTGAAAATAACGAAACCGTCATCACTGACAATACTCACTGAGGTGCCATCACCGTAATAATGCTGGCTCAGGACATCACTTAACATGCTCTGTTTTTTCAGGTAAATGGTGCCACAGATAAAACCGAGATAATGCCCATCTGTCGAAAACAGGGGCTGGGAAAGCAGCACGACGTAATTTCCCGAAGGAGAATTAAAGGGTGAGGAAATAAAAGGTTTCCGGGCCGCGATTGCCTGCTCTGTCTCTGGGGTATCCACCTTTACGCCCATCAGACTCAGGCTTTCAGGCGAAACAGAGGCGATGACGGCATGACGATCCAACACCGCCACCGAATTGAAAAAACCGGACTGCTGGAATAAACGCGTCGTTTCGCGATGCAGCTTGCCGACATCATTAAGATCGACGATCTGACTGGCACTCCATGCCAGCTCTCGCTGGGCAATGGTCAGGTAATGATCGGTTGTATCCGCCAGCTTACGCGCATAGGCGATATTGCTGTCGAGCAGTGACTCTTCGATATTATTCTTCTGAAACAGAAACAACGCGCCCAGCAGCAGACCTGACGTCAGTATGACGCTTCCGATGGATAGTCCGGTAAGGAGCGTTCTTAGATATATTTTTCTGCGATACATATCGGGTTGCGCTGAGAGTGAGTTAAACGAATTTTAACCGCCTCTGCGCCAGACAAACGCGAGAATAAACGCCAGATTACTTGTCTTTAGTGCTGAATGACGTTACGCATTGCTGTAAAAGCAGCCTGATACTCTTTTTTTTGTGTCGTGCAGCATTTCCGCGTCGTGAAGGTGTAATCTGGGCCAGCGGTTACCCAGGCTTTTGGGGGATTATCGTTGCCAGATGTCCTAACCCGATAACCTCTCTGGCGGCGTCTCATTCCCCTTATTGATAACCGGAATCATCCGATCACCGCACGGTTGCCTGTGGTTTTCTATGCGCTAATAATGTTCAACACGTAAAACAGACCCCGAGGAAGACCATGATGAAAAGCGCTGTTCTTAGCATGCTGGCCAAGATTTCAAAAATGGATGCCGAAACTAAAGAACTGGTTGCTCAGACAGAAGCGCAGTCACTGTTGCTCAGCGCGTTGACGCTGACTGTTGGCAAAAGTGGCGGTGTTGAAGAGCTGATTTCGGCGATCAGTCAGGCAATTAATACCGTGCTGGAGTCCTCTGACGGCCTGATTAAATCTGACGCGGAGCTTCTGCTGACCAAATTTCAGGAACAGCTCACGCTGACGCGTCTGGTCGATGAAGAGTCAAAAGAGTTTCTGAAAGGCGTGTCCCATAAGTCTCTTTCCTCCGTCTCGAATAATGAAAAAATTACCGACTGCTAGCCACGTCTCCTGACGGCGAGGCGTTAAGCGCGTCTGTCTGTTTTTTATTGTGACGCACGTGGTATGGTATTTATTTGCCTCTACGTGGACAAGGTTTGATGAAAAAACAGCGAGTTGGCATTGTGTTCGGTGGGAAATCTTCTGAGCATGAAGTGTCATTGCAGTCGGCTAAAAATATTGTTGATGCCATAGATAAAACCCGGTTTGAGGTTGTGCTGCTGGGTATAGATAAGCAAGGCCAGTGGCATCTTAACGATGCCTCAAACTTTCTGCTAAATGCTGAAAATCCCTCGCTGATTGCCCTGAATCGCACAGCAAAACACGTTGCACTCATCCCCGGTGAGCCTCAACATCCACTGATTTCCCGTGATAATGCCCATCCCCTGTCCCAACTTGACGTTATTTTTCCGGTGGTCCACGGGACGCAAGGTGAAGATGGCTCGCTGCAGGGATTGCTGCGGATGGCCTCGCTGCCTTTCGTCGGATCTGACGTGTTGGGTTCTGCCGTCAGCATGGATAAAGACGTCACCAAGCGCCTGCTGCGGGATGCCGGTCTAAAGGTTGCGCCCTGGCTGAGCGTGACGCAGTCACAGAGGCATCATCTGGACACCGAGGCTGTCATCGAACGCTTTGGGTTGCCGCTGTTTATCAAGCCAGCCAATCAGGGATCGTCCGTGGGCGTCAGTAAGGTTGATACGGCGGCAGAGTTACTCCCGGCCCTGGAACTGGCCTTTACTTTTGATCGTAAAGTTTTGATAGAGAAAGGGATTAAAGGTCGCGAGATCGAATGCGCAGTGCTGGGCAATGACAAGCCAGAAGCCAGCCCCTGTGGCGAAGTGGTGGTAAAGGATGCTTTTTATTCTTACGACACCAAATACATCAGCGAAACCGGCGCACAAACGGTGATACCGGCTGACATTCCTGCTGCTGTAGATGATGCGATTCGTCAGGTGGCCCTCAGCGCCTTCACCGCGCTGGAGTGTTTTGGTATGGCGCGCGTTGACGTGTTCTACACCGATGACGGTGAGATTATCGTCAATGAGGTGAATACCTTACCCGGTTTCACCAATATCAGCATGTATCCAAAACTGTGGCAGGCGGCGGGCCTGAGCTACCAGGATCTGATCACCCGCCTGATTGAGCTGGCGCTGGAACGCCATCAACAAGGCGCAGCGCTGAAAACCACCGTCAATTAATCGTCTCCAGCGGCGTCTGCTCAGGCAACGTCGCTGGTAACTTCGCTTTGCGTATTGCAGGGGGACGTCTGATTGCGGCCATTTCGCTTAGAGATATAGAGGTTTTTATCCGCGGCGGATATCAGGCGGTTGACCGTCTCGGCCCAGGCGTTACCCGGTTGTGCCTGGCCGTTTGCCAGCCCCAGGCTGACGGTGACGGTGACCGCGTTGCCGTGCAGTAAAAATTTCTCTTTGACGATGCTCTGGCGAATCCCCTCGGCCAGCGAATAAATCATTTCTGGCGACAGGTCGAACTGCACAATCACAAACTCCTCTCCCCCAAAACGACAGATATGGCCGTGATTACCCACTAACGGCGAAATACGCCGGGCGATCTCTTCAAGGACACGGTCACCGGCATCATGACCAAAATTGTCGTTGACCGATTTAAAATAATCCACATCCAGCAGGATGACGCCCACCTTACGGTGCTCAAAGAAGGGTTCATTGCGCAGATGTTCATACAGCCCCGAACGCGACAGGAGCTGGGTGAGAAAATCGTAGTCAGCACGCAGTGCCAGACGTTCATTGAGCTGGCGAATGGCATCCATGCTCACCGCCACAATTAACGGGCTCATGACGATAGTGGCCACGCCCAGACGCGCTGAGGTCAGGTGGCTGATCGGCAGCAGGTTGGCATCGCCCTGAATGTTCATGACGCCGTGCGACACCAACACGATTTGGCTAATACCGGTTATCAGCGTGATCAGCGTGGTCAGGGGAACCGGTAAGACAATGGCGCACCAGATTAATGCGGGCACCGGAAGCGTAAGGCTGCCCGCGCCGCCCATTAATGCCCCCGTGATCAGGGACAACACCACGGCGATTAACGGGACAAGTTTGCCCAGTTGCAGCAAGCGCCTTGAGAACATGACGCGCCAGTGTGACGTTAACAGAAACGGCAGCAGCATTAACGCCGTGGAAAACTGCTCGCTGAACCAGTTCATCCACGCGTCAGCAAAGGCCGCGTTAATGCTGCCTACCTGCGCCAGTCCTCCCCAGGTGGCGCAACCGAGCGCTGCCAACAGACAGGCAGGGAAAATACGCAGTGCGTTAGATATACGCTCACTGCTGGAATCATGCTGATACTGCCGCCCCATCACCATCACGCAAATGATGATAAACAGGATATTGGCCACATTCAGCGTGAAGGCCGGTAACGCCCAGCCTGAAAACACCGCGTCGTTAAATACCATGGCGCTGTAGCACACCAGATAAAAACGGGCTCGATGAAGAAAGGGATAGCGAAGCATCATCCCGGCGATGAAGGCATTCACCGGCCAGAACAGAGATAAGTCATGGGGAAAACGCAGATGTCCGCCGACAAAACAGAACATCAGAGTAATCATAAACAGCCAGAGGGCACTCTTTTTAGTATTGTGCTCTTCAAACAGCTTAACGCGCATACGTCTGGACCTTGTCACAAAGAGGCTTACCATCACGCCGCTCACGGGGTATATGGCGTTATGATCATTTAACCCTGATTCTTGTCTGCGCCATTCAGAGAAAAGCACCCGTAAATGCGCGAACGTTACGGGTTTAACACCCGATACGAGATATAAACATACTGGCAGACATCCTTGCTCATTATGTCTTACAAATAAAAAAATCGGATATCCGAGATATCCGATTTTTAAAAAAAACGACCTGGCTGTTGAGGTCTGCGTGACTATTTAACCGCCACGGGCCACTGACTCAGGCGGATTCCCCGTTTATCAGCATTATCACCAAAATCCTTCAGTACGGCCTTAACATCCGGATCGATGTATTCTGCATTATCGTTATCTACGATTACCACGCTATTTTCGGGTATTTCATCCAGCAAGCCCTGCAGTTTAGGATTGTGCATAAAAGTCAGGTTTTGCTGGAAACGCAAAACGTAGTGGTCGTCGTAACGCGTAAGCTGCAGCGCATTGCGGTGACTCTTGTAGATGCTATAGAGAATCTGTGTCGCAATACCTATCCCAATCCCGACCAGCATGCCCAGCGTGATAATCCCGATAATCGTTGCCAGGAAAGGCACGTACTGCTGTGCTCCCATACGGAACTGCTCGATAAACAGGCGCGGCGCGGCCAGTTTATAGCCGGTGTACAACAGCACCGCCGCCAGGCTGGCCAACGGAATGGCATTCAGCATTTCACTAAACCACATCCCACAAATCAGCAGCATGACACCGTGCAGCAAGATAGAGAGTTTGGTTTGTGCGCCAGCGTTGACGTTGGCTGAACTTCGGACGATGACCGCCGTAATCGGCATAGCCCCAAGGAAGCCCGCCGTCAGGTTGCCGATCCCCTGCGCAAACATCTCTCTGTTTGGCGAGGGCGCAGGGTTTTGCGGGCGCAGCTTTTTCAGGGCTTCCTGGCTCAGCAGGGTTTCCAGACTGGCCACCAGCGCCAGGGTCAGGGCAACGATCCAGACCTGCGGATTTTGCCATGCCATCCAGTCCGGGGTTTCCAGCTCCGCCATCATGGCGGAAACGCTGTCAAACGCGGGCAATGAAATGCGCGGTAAAGCGCCGGTGAGCTCAGGGAACAAACGTGCGCCAGCGACCGTGACCACACAGCCAAACAGCACGGCGAATAATGGCCCGGGTATCCACGCCAGCGCCTTGATGCGCTTAATGGGGCCGGTTGTCCATATAAACAGAATGAACAAGCCTACTAACGACACCAGCAGCGCCGACAGCGAGAACGTCATTTCTCCGTTCACCAGCGACACTAACTTCACGCTGCCGCCCGCCCCCAGCGCCACCGGTATCTGCTGCATAATCAGCAGTAAACCAATCGCGGCCAGCATGCCTTTGATAACGCTACCCGGCACTAACGCGATGAACCGTCCGGCGCACAACAGACCAAACAGGCACTGTAACAGTCCGGCGATAATCAGGGCGGTCAGGAAGGCGGAGAAGCTGCCCAGCGTCGCCATAGACGCGACGACGATGGTGACCAGTCCTGCGGCCGGTCCGCTGACGGCGAAACGTGAAGGACTGAGGGAGGTAACAAGTATTCCGCCAATAACGCCCGTTAATAACCCGGCGAAAGGCGGCAGCCCGCTGGCCTGTGCAATACCCAGGCAGAGCGGCAGTGCGACCAGAAACACAACCAGCCCTGCCGGCACATCGCGGCGTAAGGTATCCAGATTCATGGTGAAGACTCCTCTGCAGATTGCTGAATCAACTCTTTCAGATGACCCGATTGCAGGTCGTAAACACAGCCAAACACGTCAAGTTCCTGACCAGACTGCCAGGCCTGCCGTACCGGTTCTGTTGCCACCAGGTTGGCGAACTGCACCAGAACATTCGCTTCAACCAGACGATTAAGCGTCTCGCTCTCCGTCTCCTGCCCGGCTTCGTGGCTAAGATGGCGTTCTAATCCACTACGCAGAAAGGCAATACGCCGGGCCAGAGCGGAGTCCTCAGTGGCTAACGGGCTGCCCGGCAGGGCTAAGGCAGCCTGAACGCCACCGCAGCCGTAATGACCACTCAACACGATTCGCTTTACCCCAAGGTAAAAAACGGCATATTGCAGCACGCTCAGCAGGTTATCGTCCTCTGCCACAACCATATTGGCGATATTACGATGAACAAACAGTTCGCCGGGATGCGATCCCGTTAATACCTCCGCTGGCACCCGGCTGTCTGAACAACCTATCCATAATGAGTGCGGTTTTTGCTGATATAAGGATTTTTCAAAATAGGCGGGGTTACGCTGGCGGCGCTGTAATGCCCAACTGCGATTTTTCGCTAATAAGGGTTTAAGTGTCGTCACAATCATCTTCTCTCTACGACCGGGAATATCACTTCCTGGCTGACCACGGACTGAACCCGCTCACTGAATCGCCGCGAACGGGTTACGAAATCTGAAGCTCATCACATTAATAGGTTATAGCGGCTTATGATTACTAATGCACACAGAATATTTTATGCCAGAAACATCCGGCGCTATATGTCAGTATTTGTTCAACAAACGTCATGATCACGTAAATTACCTTAAGAGGTCATACCACATAAACATTAAATTACTTTAATTATTTTATATAAAAATCATATAATTAAAAATAAAGCCGAAAAATGAAAACTGACAAATAAATACAAAACCGTTGTCGTTAGTCAGATGGATAAAACAGAAACAAGGCGAAATGCCAGGATTACTCTTAAATGCAGAATTTATGAATAGCACGATCAACCGCCTTTATTCTGTATAAGCAGTTAATCGAACTTTGTTAAGGGTGAAATTAAAGCAAGAGATGGTTAATTTAATTTGCGTGAAAATAATGACGGCGGTAAGTAAATAATCTCAGCGGTGTGAAAGAGCCTGCCCACGGCAGGCTCATCATATTGACACTTTATTTACCGTTCCAGGCCCTCAGCCGCGCTTCACGGACGGAAAGCTGCTGTTCAGGCGTCAGCTTATTGTAATTTTCTGCCATGCCGCTCTCCCAGTCACCGTAAAGTGGGTTTGGCAACACAATGAACTGGGTGCCAAATAGCGCATGATTATTTTCGACAAACCCCTGACGCTGCGCGTTACCCTGATGCCAGGTCGCCCCGCCAAAATCATTCAGGTTGTCACCGATATACAACACGACGTTGTAGCCGGCGTTTTTAATCGCATCGAAGCGTGCCTGTTTGTTTGAAGAGTCGGTTTTCAGGCTCACCGTTTTTTCACTGACACCGCTGAAGCCAAGCTGCTGAAGGTTAGCCACCGTGGCAGCGTAATCTTTCTGGTCGCGGTTGGAGACATAGAATACGGTGCCGCCATGACTGTTAACATAGCGGGCAAACTCTACCGCACCAGGCACGGCTTTGGCCTGGCGTGCCTGCGTCCAGGCCGACCAGGTTTTATCGCTGAAAGGCTGTCCATTCTTCGCCTGCCATGCGCTGTAGGCGCTGTTATCCAGCATGGTTTCATCTAAATCGACAATCACCGCTTTGGGCTTGCCCACCAGCGAAGCCGACTGATCAAAGGCCAGACGTGCACTGTTAAACGCCTGCCAACTGAGCGCCTGATATTCACCGGACTGCTGGAACCAGTTTAACGCCAGCACCGATTGCTGCCCCAGTTGCTGTTGTGCCTGCTGCTGGGAAGGGTGTGCACAACCCGCAAGCGCCAGCGCAACCACGGCCGACAGCGCGAAATTCACTGAATTTTTCATCGATTCATCCTAAGGTGTGAAAGATTTGAGTGGGTAACGCTTCAAAAATGTAGCAGTTAACGTAAGCTGATGGCAGCAGATTGCACGCTGTCCTGACAGGAGAAGAGGATGTCCGCCATGCCGCGTTCGCCGTTACTTGATGCACTAGACTGGGTCGATTATGCTTTTCAGCCCGCTGGCGCGCCGCCGCCTGAGGATGCGGCCTACGGGCATCAACGCCACAGCGCCGTTGTGTTAACCGACATCCATAATATCCCACCTAAACGTTGCGAATCAGATGGCGTGATTGCCACGGGCCATCGGCCGGTAGCGGTGTACACCGCGGACTGTTTACCCGTACTGTTCGCCGACAGCCAACAGCAACAGGTCGCCGCCGTTCATGCTGGCCTGCAAGGCACGCTGGCGGGCGTACTCTATCGCGCCGTGGAACAACTTTGCGCACGCGGTGCCACGCCGCAGAGCCTGACGGTTGCGATTGGCCCGGCGCTGGCACCCTGCTGTTTCGAGCTGGATCGCCAGCGACTGGCAGACATTGCGCAGTTGCCCGGTATTCCCCTGCCGCTGCGCTATTATCATCAACAGCCGCATAATCCTCAGGCACAGCGCCCCCAGGCCCGGGCCACCCGAGAAGGTATCTGGTTCGATTTACCGCATCTGGCTAAACAGATGCTGACCGATGCCGGGGTTCCGGCGGGGCAAATTGATCAGATTGACCAGTGCACCTACTGCACAACAGAGTCGGGGTCCAGTTATCGCTTTAATACGCACCACAGCAGCGGCTATCGTTCGCGCTATTCATGGATTCGTCGACGCTGAATCCAACGTCATCGGTTATACCTGCCCTGCTGCCTCAGCCATCGGTTTGGCACCTGACTGCCCCATCGGGTATGGCCGCTTTTATGATGCTTCTCACACCCTGATGCCATTTCACTTTTTTTTAACAAAGAAATGGTTAAAGCTAACTCATCCGACCACTTTATCTGTGAGTGATTATGACTGCGCTGTCCTCCCACTATCCTGCTTTGTTTACCCCGCTCGATCTGGGTTTCACTCAACTCAGAAACCGTTTTTTGATGGGATCAATGCATACGGGCCTTGAAGAGCGTGAAGATGGCGCGGCCAGGCTGGCGGCATTCTATGGCGAGCGGGCACGGGAAGGCGTGGCGCTGATCGTAACGGGCGGCGTGTCACCGAATCCGCAGGGCGTAACCGCCGAACACGGTGCTGTACTGAATGACGACGCACAGTGTGACTGGCACCGACAGATTACCGCAGCGGTGCATCAGCATGGGGGGAAAATCGCCCTGCAGATATTACACACCGGTCGCTACAGCTTTCAGCGCGATCTGGTTGCCCCCTCTGCGATACAGGCCCCCATCAATCGCTTTACCCCGCGTGAACTGAGCGATGCCGAGGTTGAACAGACCATTGCCGATTTCGCCCACTGTGCCCGGCTCGCCCAGAAGGCGGGCTACGATGGTGTGGAAATCATGGGTTCCGAAGGCTATCTGATTAACCAGTTTCTGGTGCAGCATACCAACCAGCGCCATGACCGCTGGGGCGGCGATTTTACCGGGCGCATGCAGTTTGCCCTGGCGATTACCCGCGCGGTACGCGCGGCAACCGGCGACCGCTTTATCATTATCTTCCGGCTGTCGATGCTGGATTTAATTCACCACGGCAGCACGTTAGAAGAGACGCTGCGACTGGCCAGCGAGCTGGAAGGCTGCGGTGTGACGCTGTTTAATACCGGCATCGGCTGGCATGAGGCGCGTATTCCGACCATCGCCACCTGCGTTCCCCGCGCCGCCTTTGCCTGGGTCACGCGTCGTTTGCGTCAGCATGTCGCCGTGCCGGTGGTGGCCACCAACCGCATTAACCATCCGCAGGTCGCCGAGCAACTGTTGCAGGATGGCTGTGCGGACATGGTTTCGATGGCGCGGCCGTTCCTGGCCGATGCCGCCTTTGTCAGCAAGGCGCAACGCGGGGATGACAACAGCATCAACACCTGTATCGCCTGTAATCAAGCCTGTCTGGACCAGATTTTTGCCGGTCATGTCACTTCATGTCTGGTTAACCCGCGCGCCTGCCATGAATCCCTGATGCCGGTGACACCGGCGCAGGCCCCTAAACGGCTGGCCGTCGTGGGTGCCGGGCCGGCGGGCATGGCGTTTGCCTTGCAGGCGGCAGAACGGGGACATCAGGTGACACTTTACGATGCCGCGCAAGACATCGGCGGGCAATTTAATATCGCTCGTCAGATCCCCGGCAAAGAAGAGTTCAGCGAAACCCTGCGCTATTTCCGCCATCGTCTGCCCGCGGCGGGCGTGGTGATCAAAACAGGCTGTCGGGTGAATGCCGCGATGTTAGCGGACGCCGATGAAGTCATCCTTGCTACCGGCATCAAACCGCGTACGCCTGAGATTCCCGGCATACATCATCCCAGCGTGCTGAGCTATCTGGATGTGCTGGCAGATAAACAGCCGGTCGGCGCGCGCGTGGCGATTATTGGCGCTGGCGGTATTGGCTTTGATACGGCGGAATACCTGTCACAGCCGCCACAGACGGAAACCCTGGATGATTTTTATCGTGAATGGGGCATCGATCATAGCCTGACGCAGCGTGGTGGTTTGGTCCCCCCTGAGCCGCAGCGCTCGCCACGTCAAATCTGGCTGCTCCAGCGCAAGCCTGGCAAACCCGGTGCGACGCTGGCAAAAACCACTGGCTGGATACACCGCAGCAGCCTGCTGGCACGCGGCGTTGAAATGTGGGGCGGTATTGAGTATCTGGCGATTGACGATGAAGGGCTACATATTCATCGTGATGGCGAACGTCTGGTGCTGGCGGTGGATAACGTGATTATCTGCGCCGGTCAGGAGCCGCAACGCGAACTGGAAGCGGCCTTAAGGGAGAGCGGCAAGCCGGTGCAGGTGATTGGCGGGGCCGATGTCGCACAGGAGCTGGATGCTCGCCGGGCAATCGCTCAGGCCACCGCGCTGGCGTTAACGCTTTAGTTAACGCATTTTCACGGCGCGCAGCACCACAAATTTTTTGTTAGAGGCCACCAGCGTGCAGTTACCAAACAGCTTTTTCAGCTTGTGGTGATAATCAAGATGACGGTTGCCGACAATGCGCAGCTCACCACCATATTGCAGGCAGCGCTTAGCATCGCGGAACATCTGCCAGGCCAGGTGGTCGGTGACGGCGTGCTGCTGGTGGAACGGCGGATTACACAGTACCGCATGCAACGTATCAGACGGATAGCCACTCAGCACATTGTTCACCTGGAACTGGCAGCGCGACAGATCGTCTGGGCGGTTGACCTCAACGTTTAACCGGCTGGACGCCACCGCCATATAAGACTCATCAAGGAAATGCACCTCGGCCTCAGGGTTCTGCGCCAGCGCCATCAGCCCGATCACGCCATTACCACAGCCCAGATCGACGATTTCGCCTTCGATATTTTCCGGCAGATGCTGCATAAACAAGCGCGCACCGATATCCAGGGATGACCGGGAAAACACGTTGGCGTGGTTGTGAATCTGATAAGGCGTTCCGTCCAGCGGCCAGACGTGGGTGAGCGATTTCTCGCGCAGTTCTGGCTGGGTGAACTGGCTGTAAATCACGCGCGCTTTTTTTACGGCCAGCGAGGTTTTGGTTTCACCGATAATCTGTTCAAACAGTTGCAGCGTTGAGGTATGAATCTCTTTCGCGCGTCCCGCTGCCAGCACAACGGTTTCAGGGGTAATGACCTGACGCACCGCCCGCAATTGCTGCTCCAGAAGGGCCAGGGTTTTCGGGATTTTGATCAACACCAGTGCCGGGGCGGCAGGAAGGGCCGCCAGGCTGTCGAGGAAATGAACCTCGCTGTCATCCTGTTCATTCAGCCGCAGATTCTGGCGAGTGGCCTGCTGACTCAGCCAGGAGTCACTGATATGCCACACTGGACGTGCATTAAGCGCGCAGGTTAATGCGCCGAAGCTGTCGTTAAAAATTAACGCCGGGCCAGACGGCAGGCTTTGCTGCAACAGATATTCATCAGCGGCATCCCAGGCTTGTAACGGACTTTCGTCACGCATCTGCGGGAAACGATGCAGGATCAGTGTGCGATCGTTCAGTTCAAGTTGACTCATGAATTCTCCGGCGTGGTACACTTTGGTTGATTTTCGCCCCAAAAAGGGGGCGCAGTATACTGTCTTTCGCCGGGAATCTCTAATGTCCTCACTTATCTATCTTCAGGGTTATCCTGAGTCCATCCTTGAACAGGTGCAGACACTCATTGATCGTCAGCGGTTAGGCCCGGTGCTACAACAGCGCTATCCCGATATGCATGACGTAATGAGTGATAAGGCGCTGTACGACTTTACGCTGGCGCTCAAAAACCGCTATATGCGAAATGCCCCGCCGATTAACAAGGTGATATGGGATAACAAGATTAAGGTCATGAAGCATGCGCTGGGCTTGCACACAGCCATATCACGCGTGCAGGGCGGCAACCTGAAGGCCAAAGCCGAGATCCGTATTTCGACGTTTTTCCGCCAGGCACCCGAACCCTTTTTACGGATGATCGTGGTGCATGAGCTGGCGCACCTGAAAGAGAAAAACCACGATAAGGCGTTTTATCAGCTCTGCTGCCATATGGAGCCGGACTACCACCAGCTCGAATTTGATGCGCGCCTGTGGATGACCGAGCAGGCGATGCGCGGCAACGCGGCTTAGAGAAACTGCTGGGCTTTCTGAATCAGGCTGGTTTTCGTCAGCGCCCCCATAAAACGGCGCTCCTGCGGATTATTCAACACCGGCAGGCGTTCCAGCGTCACCGCCGCAAAGGCTTCCCATCCTTCCCGTATACTTTGGTTTTGATAGGCCACCGGGAAATCTTCGTCCATGACGCATTCAACCGGTGAGTCCAGGTTAATCTCCTGCGCCAGCACCCGGCGTGAAATTTCATGGATCGACACCACACCAAGAAAAGCCCCTGCCGCATTGATCACATACACATAGCGCTCACGCTTCAGGGAGCTCACCGCCAGCGCCTCTCCTACCGATGCCTCCGGCTGGAGCGCTGCCCCCGGAATAATCAGCTCGGCGATGCGCATATTATCGAAATCATATTTCGCTTCAGAGCGGTTAAAATGGTGAGTAACGACCGGATAGGTGCTGGCCATTTGCAGGCGATAAACCACCATTGTTGCCAGCACGGAGGCAATCATGACCGGAAACAGCAAACTGCTGTTGAGCGTCATTTCCAGCACCATCAGCATCGCCATCAAAGGAGCCTGACTCACCGCCGCCAGCACCGCCGCCATGCCCACGGCGGCGAACAGCAAGACGTTGTGAAGGGGAAGATGCAGCGCTACGCCGCCGAGCGCGATAACCATGCCCAGCAGCGCACCGATGAGTAAGGACGGCGTAAACAGCCCGCCCACGGCATTGGAGCCCACAGAGAGGCTGGTCGCCAGCATTTTTAACACCAGCAACAGCAGTAATCCCGACAGCAGATAATGCCCCGCCATCACCTTGACGATCACTTCATAGCCATTGCCCAAAATATCTGTAGAGATCAGCGCCAGCAGGCCCACGGCGAATCCCCCTGCCCCAAGCCGCAACGGCAACGAAGTGACCCGGCTGAACAGCATTTTAGTACGCGCAATCAGGCGAATCAGAAGCAACCCCGCCAGCCCGGACAGCAAACCAATCAGGACAGTAATCAACAGACTGTTGATATCCATGGTGAAGCTGACATCCGCCAGCGGATAAAGCGCATGACGGAACCCCATCGCCCACATGGTCATTACCGCCACGGCCGATGACACCACCAGCGGGATCAGACGCTGCAGCGCCGACATGCCAAAGGCAATCTCCGCCACGAAAATAGCCGACGCCAGCGGCGCATGATAAACCGATGAAAGACCGGCGGCGGCGGCCATGGCAACGACATCACTGTTTTTTAACTGTAATGAGCGGGGCAAGACACGACCGATTATGCTGCCACACAGGGCGGCGAGCTGAACCATCGGGCCTTCTTTACCGATTGAGGCGCCGCTGCCAATACTGGCTATCGACGACAGCGCCCGAAAAAGCGAGGTTTTGGTCGGAACGGCGTCAAGGCGGGCATTAATCACTTCGAGATAGTCCGTTTTTACGGTTTGCTGCTGCTCAATCGCCACCGCATAACGCAGGAAGAATCCCGCCAGCAGGCCGCCAACACCGACCAGAACCGGCCAGAATATCCAGGGCCAGAGATGCAACGACTCGGTGATATCGTTGCTGCGACCAAACAGCAACTGATTGATAAACTCAATGGTTTCACGGAATAACAAGGTGACTAACGACGCCGCACAGCCAACGGGAATGGCAATAAGCAATGTGGTCCAGTTTAGTGCGTGTTTACTTCCTTTCACCTGCGCTCCCAGTCTTGTGCTTAACGTGCTTTATCCAGCCATATTATTGGAATGGAGATCTCAGGATCAACGTCTGGCGTTGCTTGCCCGGTTTCAGATGCTACTCTGCGGTTTTTACACATGCAGGAGGCTAACTGTGATTCGCTTTGCCATTGTGGGAACCAACTGGATTACGCGTCAGTTTATTGATGCCGCACATGAAACCGGCCACATGACACTCTGTGCCGTCTATTCGCGCAGCCCAGAGCAGGCGGAAGCATTCCGTCATGACTATCCCTGCGACCATCTCTTTACGTCACTGGAGGCCATGGCCGCCAGTCCTGACATCGACGCCGTGTATATCGCCAGCCCCAACGCACTGCATTGCCAGCAGGCCATGCTGTTTATGTCACAGGGCAAACACGTCATTTGCGAAAAGCCGCTGGCCTCCAATCTGCAAGAGGTTGAGGCGATGATCGCCTGCGCCTTTAGTCATCAGGTGGTGCTGTTCGAAGCCTTTAAAACCGCCAGCTTACCGAACTTTATTCAACTGCAACAGGGGCTGCCAAAGCTTGGCACACTCCGCAAAGCGCTGCTGAACTATTGCCAGTACTCCTCTCGTTATCCCCGTTACCTGAACGGCGAGCATCCCAACACCTTCGATCCCCGCTGGTCAAACGGGTCCATTATGGATATTGGCTACTATTGTCTGGCGACGGCCGTCACGCTGTGGGGCGAACCCCAGCAGGTTTTTGCCTCTGCCAGCCTGCTGGAAAGCGGCGTCGATGCGCACGGCACGGTGATCCTGAATTATGGTCAGTTTGATGTGACTATTTTGCATTCCAAGGTGAGTGACGCCATGCTGGACAGTGAAATCCAGGGCGAAGTCGGATCGCTGGTGGTTAACCGGATCGCCGAGTGCCAGTCAGTGACCTTTATTCCGCGTGAAGGGGATAAACAGAATCTAAGCCAGCCGCAGCATATCAACACGATGCTGTATGAAGCGCAGACCTTTGTGCGGCTGGTTGAACAGCGTCACGTCAGCCATCCGGCACTGGAGATTTCCCGCAGCGTCGCCAGATTACTGACCGAGATTCGACGCCAGACGGGCGTTGTTTTCCCGGCCGATCGGCCCTGAATGTAAATATTTCAAAATATGACATTCATCGATTGATTCCTGACCACCAGGCACGTAACTTACCCGCTTGCAAAGGGGAGTAACTTGTAAGCTGATTGATCGTCACTACGTTGCGCACGCATCCGGTCATCAGGCAACCCAGAATCGATTCCTGAGTTGTAAGTGAGACCTTGCCGGAAGGCGAGGTTTGCTTACACTGAATAAGCGGCTGACGTCTTCTGACTTCAGCCGTTTTTTTATTTTTAGACAGGATACGATGATGCAAACTGTAGGTACGCCACTCCTCTGGGGCAGTTTTGCGGTTGTAGTGCTTATCATGCTGGCGATTGACCTGTTCTTACAGGGCCGTCGCGGTTCGCAAACCATGACCTTTAAACAGGCTGCCGTCTGGTCACTGATTTGGGTGTCCGTCTCGCTCCTGTTCAGCGCCGCGTTTTGGTGGTATCTGGAAGGCACCGCCGGACGCGAAGTGGCCACCAGCCAAACCCTGGCCTTTCTGACCGGCTACGTGCTGGAAAAATCCCTCGCGGTCGATAACGTCTTTGTCTGGCTGATGCTGTTCAGCTACTTCTCTGTGCCTGCCAACCTGCAACGGCGCGTGCTGATTTACGGTGTATTAGGCGCTATCGTGCTGCGTACCATCATGATCTTCGCGGGTAGCTGGCTGGTCACGCAGTTTAGCTGGGTCCTGTATATCTTCGGTGCCTTCCTGCTGTTTACCGGTATCAAAATGGCGATGGCAAAAGAGGATGATGCGGCGGTGGGCGACAAACCGGTGGTGCGCTGGCTGCGTAAACATCTGCGCATGACCGACACGCTGGAAGGGGAGAAATTCTTTACCCGTAAGAACGGCGTGCTGTTTGCGACACCGCTGCTGCTGGTGCTGATCATGGTCGAATTAAGTGATGTGATCTTTGCCGTCGACAGTATCCCGGCAATCTTTGCCGTCACCACCGATCCCTTTATCGTTCTGACCTCAAACCTGTTTGCGATTCTGGGTCTGCGCGCCATGTACTTCCTGCTGTCTAACGTGGCAGAACGCTTCTCGATGCTGAAATATGGCCTGGCGCTCGTACTGGTGTTTATCGGTATCAAGATGCTGATTGTCGATATTTATCATATTCCGGTAGCGATATCCCTGGGCGTGGTGGGCGTGATTCTTGGCTCCACCCTGGTAATCAATGCCTGGGTGAATCACAAGAACGATAAGAAGCGGCTTAACCAGTAATAGTGCATCCCCGCCCGCAAAGGCGGGGATGTTTCTTCGTCCGCGACAAAAAGTGGATAACCAGAATGCTTCACCACCTGTCACCGCGTTTCCAGCAGAATGAAGTCAGTGTGAACGCGCTGTCGTTCTCTTTAATCGCGGCGGTGTAAGGTGTGACTGAAGGCGGTTACGGCCCGGATGAAGGCTGCGCTTCTGGTGTGATGAACCTGCGCCGAAACGTTAAAGGCCGTGGCTACGGGCAGGTTTATGCGTCGCAATGACGGATTGAATCACCGGGAACGAAAGAGTGGGAAAACGCTTTTGGCCGGATGATGTAGCCTCTGTTCTGGAGCCTGCTCAGCACTTCGCTCACGCCGTATTCAGCCATTTCTTTGACCGGATAAATAACGCTCTCAATTTGCGGGCCGAGATATTGGGTCAGTCCAAAGCTATCGAACGCGATAACCGACATAGTATCGGGCACACTTCTTCCCAGCGTTTTTAATGCTCTCAAACCGCCGGCACAGGATCGCTCACCACAGTAAACAAGGGCGGTAATCTCAGGATGGCGCGTGACCAGTTCAAGCGTGGCCTGCTCGCCAAAGGCCTGATCGTAGCTACCGGACAGAACATAGCGGGTATCCCATGACGGATTGACCGTGCGTATCGCATCGGCACAGCCTTTTACACGAGCGATGGCACTGCGACGCGATTCTGGCCCCCCGACGACGGCAATATAACGGTGTCCGGCAGTGATCAGCTTTTGTGTTGCTTCAAACGCGGCGTCGTAGTGCCCAAACGACACGCCCGCGATGACCGAGGTTTCCGCAGCATCAAGAAGTGCAACGGGTTTGTCCTGGGTGTAATGCGTTATTTTGTCGTCGGCCAGATGGCGAATATAAAGCAGGAAACCATCACAGTTAATCTCATTAAGCTTGCGTAATGCGTTCTCTTCTTCTGTGGCATCCGCACTTTCTAACACCATCAGCATCTTACCGTTGGCATTCACCTGCTTGTGCACCGCACTCATCACTGAACCAAAAAAACCAGAGATGTTATCTGGCACCAGCATCCCTATCACCCCGCTACTTTTACTAACCAGCGAGCGGGCGCTCAAATTTGGCGTATAGCTCAGCGTCCTGATTGCGTTTTCCACACGAACGCGGGTTTCTTCTTTTACTTTTTCAGGCTCATTCAGAACCCGGGTAACCGTAACCCGGGAGACATTCGCAAGTCTTGCAACATCAACTATCGTGCTCATGGTGATCCACTATGAATAAAGCAGTAATGGTGAAGAAACCCGGGTTCATCGTACGGAGAATCAGGACTTATTTCTATACATTTCAATCATTTCTTTAATCAGTTCATTCGCCAGCATGGCCGTCATTAAATGGTCTTGCGCATGAACCATGACCAGCGTAACAGGGACTTTCCCTTCGCCCTCATCTAATCCAATTAATTGGGTTTGTATGGCGTGTGCCCGTCCCGCTGCCTCTTTTGAACGCATCAGCGCGGCATCGCACGCCTGCCATTCATGACGTTTTGCATGCTGTAACGCCATCATCGCTTCGCTCTTACTTTCTCCGGCGTTCGTAATGATTTCCATAACGACCAGTTCAATATTCATTTTTAATTATCCCAGGTGGTATTAACACGTCGTTTCAGTTTCCTGAGCGAGTAACTGTTTTTCATAGGCTTTGAAAAACGGTAACCAGATCAGGCATGAAATCGCAAAATTAGTCAGCACAAGTATGATCGGCCCGACAGCCCATCCGGCGGCCCAGGGGGCACCTAATAAAGCCGGTGTGGTCCAGGGAACGATAGATATCGGTTTATCCACAAATCCCGACGCCAGCGCAAACCATGCCACAGTGGCATTGATAAGTGGGGCACCGACAAACGGAATCAGCATGACGGGATTCATAATAATCGGCGAACCAAATATCACCGGTTCGTTAATATTAAAGAAGGAGGGCACAATACTTAGCTTGCCGATAGAACGTAAATGTGAAGAACGGCTGCGGATATACATCATGACCAGTGCCAGCGTTGAACCACATCCGCCGATAACGATGTAAAACCGCCAGAACGGATCGACAAAGCTGTTTGGCAGTGCCTGCCCCATTTCAAGCGCCAGTTGATTGGCGGCGATATTTGCCAGCCAAAAAGGTTGCAATAAATTTGTGACAATAGCTGCACCATGAATCCCACAAAACCACAGCAGATGCGAGAGCAGTACACAAATCAGAACGGCGGTCAGGCTGTCTGAGGCGGTGACCAGGGGTTTAAAAACCGCCATGATAAGCTCGGGCAATAACATGCCGGAAACGTGTTGCAGCAGAAGTGAAAGCGGATAAAGGGTCGCGATCATAATCAACACGGGAACCAGCAGTTCAAACGACTGTGCTATTTTTTCTGGTACCTGCTCCGGCAAGCGAATAGTGAAATTTTTCGCTTTCAGGAGTCGCATTAACTCGATGGAATAGATTGAGGTTAATAGCGCCGTAAAGATCCCCGTTCCGCCCATATACATGGCGGGAATATTTCCGTTAGTGAAAGGTGCAGCGACAATCAGAAATGAACACAATGAAAGTAGCCCGCCCATTAATGGACTGAGTTTATAGCCCTGTGCCAGGTTATAGCCAATCCCCACGGCGACATAGATCGTCATGATGCCCATCGTCATGCGAAAAGGCAGCATGATCGCTTCTTTATGGTTGGTGGCAAATTCCAGCCACATTTGCCCGAAAGCAAAGGTCGTGTCCCGGGAAAAAGGCGGAAAGGCCAGTATCATCAGAAAGCTGCCCACAATCATAAATGGCATGGCAGAGATAAACCCATCACGCACAGCCAGCACGTGTCGCTGCCCACCGATTTTACCTGCGACAGGCGCTATCTTCTTTTCAATCATTGAAATAATAACATCATACATTTTCATGAGTTACTTCCTCATATTGGCGTACGTTTAGCCAAGTAATTCGAGCGCAAACTTTAATACGTTGTCACCCTTCATCATTCCGTAATCCATTGGATTAATAGCTTCTACTTTTTTATTTTTTTCGGCGGCTATTTTCCTGAATTCCTCAAGTTTATATCGCACCTGAGGCCCCAACAGGCAGAGATCATAGGTTTCAATGCTTTCGTTAAATTTCTCCAGTGGAAAGGCCTCGATTTCAATATCGATGTTTTGCTCAGCGGCAGACGCCTTCATTTTTTTTACGAGCATAGAGGTGCTCATGCCCGCATTGCAGCAAAGAAAGATTCTTTTCATTTTATTCATCCTGATGGTTAATTATTTAAATTTATATTGTTGGAAATTTGATAAATAGTTTTTATCGAGTTCAACGCCCAAGCCGGGATTCATCTCTTCAACGACAAAGTGACCGTGTTTAACGTTATGTTCAAGCGCCTCCTGGACAACCCGATAACGTTCATCCTGCCAGTAAGGAAACCATTCCTGAATTTGAACATTGGTGGTACAGATATCAAATTGCACACAGGCAGCCGTTAAAACTGGGCCAGAAGCATTATGTGGCTGGATGGCAATTTGATAGGTTTCTGCAAAGGCAGCGATTTTTTTCATTTCGGTAAAACCGCCTGCCAGTCCCATATCGGGCTGAATCAGTTCGAAGATACGGTTTTCAATGAAAGGCGCAAAATCATAACGGGTATATAAACGCTCACCGCCGGCCAGCGGAATATCCACCTTGAGTTTGACTTCTGCTGAGGCGTTTATCAGCAGCGTATCGGTCGGTTCTTCGTAAAAATAAGGAGAGAACGCTTCCAGTTGTTTCCCCCATTTAACCGCGTCGGACACATTCAGGCAGCCATGAAGATCGAGCATGATATCAATGTCATCGCCAACGGCTTCACGCACCGCTTTAACCCTTGCGATGGCCATATTTCCCCATGCTTTGCTGACGGGACGATCGGGCGTAGACTTTTCTCCCGTTGGCGACATTTTAAAGGGATCAAATTTCAGCCCTTTATAGCCCTCGTTTACCACCCGCAGCGCCCGTTCAGCGAACTCTTCTGGTCGCCAGGCATCGAAATACCAGTGGTTTGCATAGAGCGGAATCCTGTCACGGCATTTTCCCCCCAACAGTTGGTAAACCGGCAGATTGAGTGCCTTACCTTTGATATCCCACAGGGCGATATCGATTGCACTCATCGCGCCATATATCGCCAGCGATCGGCCGCGCGCCCAGTAGGACTTATCAAAACACTGTTGGAAAATCAGTTCTGAATCAAAAGGTGAGCGGCCTGTAAGGTAAGTCTTTGTCAGCGACTCAAGCACGGGAATAACGGACTTGGCACCGACGCCGTAGCTCATCGCGACTTCGCCGATACCGGAAATCCCTTCGTCCGTTTCAATCTCCACGATAATCAGGTTATGACCCGGTTGCCGGGCGCGAAGATCGACGTCATAAACGTTTAAACCGGTTATTTTCATATTATCCTCCCTGTTTTTCATTATGTGCACGTGCACATCATTAATCAACCAGCAGTCTGCGATCGAGATCTCACAATAAGATGAAATGTGCACGTGCACACCCAGCAGGATGAAAGTCGTTTCGGCTGTAAAATCTGTCGCCGTTAAAAAGACGGGTCAGGTGAGCGCCTGCCGTTAATTTTGCGAGTGAAGCCCGCTAAACCGGACAGACAGAATCCACAGGAGAAAAGTGAGCAGGCAGGTTCGTAGATTGTGCCGCTTAGCGTGGGTGGCTTTCAGGCATCTCTCTTATGGGATGCACGAAGACGGCGTCAGTGACCCGTTGCGGGCGAGGAGAAAAACGTATTGAAGTCTGTTTAGCGGCCTAAGCCTATGGATCACAAGATATGAGGCCCAGGCAGCCTGCTATACGAAATCCATGCGGCCCAGTTCATGCGTAACCTGATGTCAGTCGGCGCGGTTGCGTCATAAAACTAAGGGCGGCAGCCATGCCGCCCTTCCGTTTACAGCGTCACGCCGCTTTTAAAAATAGCCAGTTCACGAAAATCATTTTTTTCATTGTTGGTTAACTGCCCGTTGGCAATCGCCACAATGGTGTCAACAAAGTCGGCTAACAGCGCGTCCATGCTCATACCATCGAGCAGTCTTCCGGCGTTAAAATCAATCCAGTGCGGTTTCTTTTCAGCCAGCGGCGTATTGGTGGCCAGCTTGACCGTGGGGACAAATCCGCCGTACGGCGTGCCGCGCCCGGTGCTGAACAGCACCATATGACAGCCCGCACCCGCCAGCGCACTGGTCGCCACCGCATCGTTCCCCGGCGCGCTCAACAGGTTAAGGCCCGGTGCGGTGAGACGTTCGCCATACTTGAGTACGTCCACCACCTGACTTTGCCCCGCTTTTTGTGTACAGCCGAGTGACTTCTCTTCCAGCGTGGTAATACCGCCTGCTTTATTACCCGGTGACGGGTTTTCATAGATGGGCTGATGATGATCGATAAAGTACTGTTTGAAGTCGTTAATCATCGACACGGTTTTGTCGAAGGTGGCCCGATCCCGGCAACGGCCCATCAGAATACGTTCGGCACCAAACATTTCAGGCACTTCCGTCAGCACCGTTGTCCCGCCGTTGGCGATCATCTGATCGGAAAAGCGGCCCAGCAGCGGATTGGCCGTAATGCCCGAAAATCCATCAGAGCCGCCACATTCCAGACCGAACTTAAGCTCGCTGAGTGTGCCCGGTGAACGGCGGTCGTGACGCATTTTTTCATAGAGCGCATGCAGCCGTTCCAGTCCGGCTTCGACTTCATCGTCATGTTGCTGGCACACCATAAACTCAACGCGATCGCTTTCAAATGCGCCCAGCGTTTCACGAAACACATCCACCTGATTGTTCTCGCAGCCCAGGCCTATCACTAATACCGCGCCCGCATTCGGATGGCGAACCATGTTTTGTAGCATGGTGCGGGTGTTGTCATGATCCTGCCCTAACTGCGAACAGCCAAAGGTGTGACTAAACAGAAAAGCGCCGTCTGTACCGGCTGCATCCTGCGTCTCCTTCAGAAAGCGCTGTAAAATCTGTCGCGCAATCCCGTTTACGCAGCCTACGGTCGGTAAGATCCACAGCTCGTTGCGGATGCCGACCTCACCATTGGCACGGCGGTAAAGCTGCACCTCACGGTCGCCCGGCTGGGTGGTTAAAGCCATCTGCTCAGGCACATAGTCGTAGTGATCAAGGTCACTGAGATTGGTGCGGGCATTGTGGGAATGAATCAGCTCCCCTGCCCCAACGGCCTGAGTCGCATGCGCAATCGGCAACCCATATTTTATGATCAACTCGTCTTTGCCGATGGCGCGCAAGGCAAACTTGTGCCCCCGTCCCACGTCCTGAAGCAACGTGACGGGCTGGGCGGCGAGTTCAATCGTGGTGTCGGCTTCCATATCATGCAACGCCACGGCAACATTGTCCTGCGGATGAATTTTTATGGCGTCTTGCATGGTTATCTCCGTTGGCTCAGCGCGTCACGTATACCGTGCGCGAGGATGCGTTGCAGGTGCTGGCTGACCGTTTCGGCCAGGCCGGGTTGCTGTGTTAAATCTTGTCCCCAGTGCTGAGCATCACTTAATACGCGACTGACCAACGCTAAAGGCGAGATTTGCTCTGCCGCCACGGCGGCCCAGCCCTCTGAGTAGCGTTCCAGCCAGTGCGGCTCATCCTGCAGAGGCCAGCTTTTATCCGCCGATTCCCCGCGATAAAACGCAATCAGGGCTGCCAGCGCAAACGTCAGGTGCTGTGGCCACTGCCCTGTTTTCGCATGCGACATCAGCAAAGGTTGCAACAAACGTGTACGGAACTTGGTCATGCTGTTCAGGGCGATGGAAAGCAGTGCATGGCGAATAAACGGATTGCGGAAGCGGCGCAACACCGCGTCGGCAAAAGCGTTGAGCTCATCGGCTGGCAGATCCAACGTGGGAATAATCTCTTTGCGCAGCAGCGCATCGACATAAGCAGATATTTGCTCATCGTCCATCGCCTCTCCTACGCTCTCAAGCCCCGCAAGACAGGCGACCGGCACCATTGCGGTGTGGGCACCGTTCAGAATGGCCACCTTTTGGGCTTTGTACGGGGCGATATCGTCAACGTGGCGGACCTGCGGCGTCAGTGCGGCAAGCTTCAGTTCGTCAAACAGCGCCGTGGGTCCCTGAAGCACAAACTGGTAATAGACTTCCCCGGCCACCAGAAAACGGTCCTGGTACCCCAGTTGATCTTCAAGCGCGGCGCTGTCGGACGGAAAGCCGGTCACAATCCGATCCACCAGCGTGTTATAGAACGCACAGCACGTATCAACCCAGCGTTGAAACGCCTGGGGCAGTTGTCAGAGATCGGCATAGCGCAGCACCAGAGTGCGCAGCATATCGCCATTGTGATCGACCAACTCACAAGGCACGATGAGCCAGCCTTTCTCTTTATTCCCTGCGAAATGCTGGTAACGCGCCCAAAGCAGTTGCGTCAGCTTGCCCGGAAAGCTGGATGCAGGCCGATCGCTTAACCGATCGGTTTCGGTAAATGCGATGCCGGCTTCGGTGGTATTGGAGAACACAAACCGCATCTCGGGCTGATGAGCCAGCGCCATAAAATCGTCAAACTGCTGGTAAGGCTGAATCTCACGGTTCAGGCTGCGGATCAGGCGGCTTTCGCTCACCTGTTCCCCCTGTGCGTTCAGCCCGCGAATCAGCGTGGTATACAGACCGTCCTGCTGATTCAGATTGTCGCTGACGTCGCGATTACGCGGCCTGACCACCACCACACCGGCGTCTGTGCCCTGATGTTCATTGAGCCAGTCAAGTTGCCAGTCGATAAAGGCACGCAGAAAGTTACCTTCACCGAACTGAATCACGCGATCGTGGTAGACCGCGCCGGGAAAGTCGTGGCGGTTCAGCCGCTTCATGGTCAGGCTCCCAGCTCAATGCCAAAATAGTCACGGGCATTGTTGAAGCAAATGTTTTGTACCATCTGGCCCAACAGCGCTTCATCTGCAGGCGCTTCGCCCTGTTCGACCCAGCGGCCAATCATCTGGCACAGCAGCCGACGGAAATATTCATGACGGGTATAAGAAAGGAAGCTGCGGCTGTCGGTTAACATCCCGACGAAGCGGCTCAGCAGGCCAATTTGCGCCAGCTGCGTCATCTGGCGCTGCATGCCATCCAGTTGATCGTTAAACCACCAGGCGGAACCAAACTGCATTTTCCCTGCCTGGCCCTCGCCCTGGAAATTTCCGGCCATGGTTGCCAGCACTTCATTATCCCGCGGATTCAGACAGTAGAGGACAGTTTTAGGCAAGGCGTTATTGAGGTTTTGCGCGCCAAGTAAGCGGGCCAGAGGTTCGGCAACAGGCTGATCGTTGATGGAGTCAAAGCCCACATCTGCGCCCAGCAGCTGGAACTGGCGTTGGTTGGTATTGCGCAACGCTCCAATATGGTACTGCTGCACCCATCCACGACGAGCATATTCCCCACCAAGCCATACCAGCACTGCGGTTTTAAACTGGGCGATAGCCTGCGCATCCGGCTTTGCGCCGCCGCGACGATGCGCCAGAATGCTGTCCAGCGTGGTTTCATCCGCATCGGCATAACACACCACATCCAGCGCATGGTCGGAAATCTTGCAGCCGTGTGCCGCAAAGTGATCCAGACGTTTGCTCAGCGCCTGACGTAAATCATCAAAGCGCTGCACGCTGATATCGGTCAGGCTTTCCAGTTTTTCAATCCACGGCAGGAAGGTGTCGGCTTCGATATTAAAGGCTTTGTCCGGACGCCAGCTTGGCAGCACCTTTACCTTGAAGCTGCTGTCTTCTGCCAGTACGCGGTGATGTGTCAGATCGTCCAGCGGATCGTCGGTGGTCCCGACCATCTTAACGTTCATCTGCTGCATGATGCCGCGCGCAGTGAAATCGTCCTGCGCCAGTAAATCGTTGCAGCGCTGCCAGATCTCATCGGCCGTTTTTTCGGACAGCAGCACGCCGGTAATGCCAAAGGGACGACGTAATTCCAGATGCGTCCAGTGATAAAGCGGATTGCCGATGGTTTGCGGTACCGTTCGCGCCCAGGCATTGAATTTATCCCGATCGCTGGCGTCGCCAGTGCACAGCGCCTCTGCCACACCGTTAGCCCGCATGGCCCGCCACTTATAGTGATCGCCTTTCAGCCAGATATCGTAAAGGTTGGCAAAACGATAGTTTTCAGCAATCTGCTGCGGCGGTAAATGGCAGTGATAATCGTAGACGGGCTGATCTTTGGCGTAGCCGTGATAAAGACGACGGGCGAACTCAGTGTCCAGCAAAAAATCCTCGGTCATGAAACGCGACATACAAAGCTTCCTTATGGGATTACCCCTGAATGACTCAAAGTTATCATACCAATTTTGGCTGACTGCAGGTTTTTTTACGACTCAGGTCACATTTAAGCAAGATGATCACATCCCATATGGACCTTATTGTCGCCTGCAGCGCGCTAACTGGCTGTGATCTCATCTGTTTGCAGTATCCCACAAGCTATTGCGGGTTTTTGTGATGGCTTTCAACTTTTAAAGTTGTATAACAAGTTAGGCTCTCGCTTTACCGCAAGGTAACAAATTTCTTACACAAGGCAAGGCAGATAACGGTCGCTGGTGCAGGACCGGCGGGCGTGAGCAGAGCTGTATCACGAGATGTCCCGCTCCAGATAACAACAGCGGTAAGACCGCACAAACAACTGGAAGAGGTACAGAATGCGTAAGATCAAAGGATTACGCTGGTATATGATTGGCCTGGTCACGCTCGGAACGGTGCTCGGCTATCTGACGCGTAACACGATTGCCGTGGCAGCGCCAACGCTACAAACAGAACTGCATATCACCACCCAGCAGTACTCCTATATTGTGGCGGCGTACTCTGCCTGCTACACCGTAATGCAGCCTGTAGCGGGTTATGTTCTTGATTTATTAGGTACCAAAGTGGGCTATGCGGTATTTGCTGTACTGTGGGCGATCTTTTGCGCCGCGACAGCGCTGGCGGGAAGCTGGGGCGGTCTGGCGTTGGCACGCGGTGCAGTGGGTGCCGCAGAAGCGGCGATGATCCCTGCCGGACTCAAAGCCAGTAGCGAGTGGTTCCCCGCTAAAGAGCGCTCCGTGGCGGTAGGCTACTTTAACGTCGGCTCGTCAATCGGTGCGATGCTGGCGCCTCCCCTGGTGGTCTGGGCGATTGTCGCGCACAGCTGGCAGATGGCGTTCATTATCTCGGGCGTGCTGAGCATGATTTGGGCGCTCTGCTGGCTGGTGTTTTATAAACATCCTAAGCAACAGAAAAAGCTGAGTGAAGAAGAGCGCCACTACATCATCTCCGGTCAGGAGCTTCAGCATCAAACCGGCAACAGCACCAAAATGTCGGCACTGCAGATTCTGCGTAATCGTCAGTTCTGGGGGATCGCCCTGCCACGTTTCCTGGCAGAACCCGCATGGGGCACCTTTAACGCCTGGATTCCGCTTTTTATGTTTAAGGTTTATGGTTTCAACCTTAAAGAGATCGCGCTTTTTGCCTGGATGCCGATGCTGTTTGCTGACTTTGGTTGTATCCTGGGCGGCTACCTGCCACCGCTGTTTCAGCGCTGGTTTGGGGTTAACCTGATTGTGTCACGCAAAATGGTGGTCACCATGGGTGCCGTTTTGATGATAGGTCCAGGCACCATCGGTTTATTTACCAGCCCTTATATTGCTATCGCGCTGCTGTGCGTCGGCGGCTTTGCCCACCAGGCGCTGTCTGGTGCGCTGATTACCCTGTCTTCCGATGTGTTTGGCCGTAACGAAGTTGCCACCGCCAACGGCCTGACCGGCATGGCAGCCTGGACAGCCAGTACCCTGTTTGCGCTGGTCGTCGGTGCGTTGGCCGATACATTAGGCTTTAGCCCCCTGTTTGCCGCGCTGGCCGTGTTCGATTTGCTGGGCGCCATCGTCATCTGGACAGTGCTAAAAAATCAGCCCATATCTGAGCTTCAGACACCACCTTCTCCTTCTGCGGCTGCGACGGTACGTAGCTAATCCTGCGGGCTGGCCTGCGCCAGCCCTTTTCATCTCTTACCGCAAAGTGGTATAACAACTTATCTTATCTGATCGTTACCTTGGACGGTGTCATGGACCTCACTGAATCTCGTCGACTTTATCAACAGCTGGCCAGCGAGTTAAAACGCCGCATTGAAAACGGGGTTTATCAGGTGGGTGAGAAACTGCCCGCAGAACGCCTGATCGCTGAAGAGATGGAAGTCAGCCGCACGGTGGTGCGCGAAGCCATTATTATGCTGGAAGTCGAAGGCTACGTTGAGGTGCGCAAAGGGTCGGGCATTCATGTCATTTCCAGCCAGCAGCAAAACCGGGTTGCCGAAAGCAGCAGCCAGTTAGAGTTTGCCGCCTTTGGGCCTTTCGAGCTGTTGCAGGCCCGCCAGCTTATCGAAAGTAACGTGGCAGAGTTCGCGGCAACCCAGGTGACGCGCAAAGATATCGTCGATTTAATGGCGATTCAGGAGAAAGCCCGTCAGGAGGACCATTTCAGGGATTCGGAATGGGATATGAAATTCCACGTTCGCATCGCCCAGTCGACGCAAAACAGCGCCCTGGCCGCGATTGTAGAAAAGATGTGGCTGCACCGCTTGCACAATCCCTACTGGCTTAAGCTGCATGAGCATATCGATCAGCGCAGTATCGTAAGCTGGTGTGACGATCACGATCAGATTCTGAAAGCCTTAATACGCAAAGATCCCGCCGCCAGTAAGCTGGCAATGTGGCAACATCTCGAAAATACCAAGCAGATGTTATTTAACGCCACCGCCGACGATTTTGAGTTCAACGTCGACCGTTACATGTTTAGCGAAAATCCGGTTGTGCTTCCGGATGCAGACACGATTCCGCGTTAACCTGACTTAATAACAGTCAGTTAATCTGCAATAGTGTCAGGACATGTAAAACTCCTTTTTACATCGTGATACAGAGGGTAAAACTCCTGTTCGTTTAGGAGTAGTTCTGTCTCCGATGCATGATTTTTGTTACAGTTATCACCCTTTTCTTACCTTTTGCGATAAGGGCTTATCAAATCGCTGATTTAACAATCAGTTCTGGAAGGATCCAGAAACGCTTGCTCAGACGACGCTCTCAAAATATATAACAAATGTCAGTCTGCGCTGAGGTCCCTGTGGGACATGATTAACGATGATGTTCAGGAACGATTGATGGAAATTTTGCAAGCGCTGCTGCATGCCTTGTGGCAACAGGATTATGAAACGCTTTCTGATCCAACGCTGGTATGGGCGATTTACGGCGTTTTATTTATGATCCTTTTTCTGGAAAACGGCTTATTGCCTGCCGCTTTTCTGCCTGGCGACAGCTTGCTGATTCTGGTGGGCGTGCTGATTGCCAAAGGGACCATGGGCTTCCCGCTGACCATTCTGGTCCTCACGACCGGTGCCAGCCTGGGGTGCTGGGTCAGCTATATTCAGGGCCGCTGGCTGGGGAACACGCCGACGGTTCAAAACTGGTTATCGCACCTTCCTGCCCGCTATCATCAGCGCGCCCATAATCTGTTTCACCGCCACGGCTTATCGGCACTGCTGATTGGTCGTTTTATTGCTTTTGTGCGCACCCTGCTGCCGACGATTGCCGGGCTTTCTGGTTTAAGTAATGCCCGTTTCCAGTTTTTTAACTGGATGAGCGGCTTCTTATGGGTCGTCATCCTTACCGTCCTGGGCTTTGCCTTAGGTAAAACCCCCATCTTCCGCCGTTACGAAGATGAACTGATGTTTTTCCTGATGATGTTGCCGTTGGCGTTACTGGTGATTGGGCTGGTAGGCTCGCTGATTGTGCTGTGGCGTAAGCGCCGGGCAAACCAGCGTGGTGAGGGCTCATGAAACTGTTACAGGTCATTCCTAAACGCTGGCTTCCCTGGTTAATTGGTGGCGCATTTGCGCTGATTGCTATCAGCATGGTGCCCAACCTGATGCGTCATGAAAACGTGGTACAGATTCGCGTTTCACATGCAGGTGCGCCGATGCCCGATGGCTTCTATCTGTATCAACAGCTGAGCGCTCAGGGCATTCGTATCAAAAGCATCACGCCCTCTGGCGATGCGCTGATTATCCATTTTGATAATGAAGAGCAGAGTCTGGCCGCGCAGAAAGTGCTGCGTCGCCTGCTGCCAGAGGGGTTTATCGTCGCTCAACACGACCCGATGCCTCACCTTTCTCTCGCCTAGTCCGTATTCCTTTCTTATCGCTCATCTCACCGACAAGGTGTGCTGAGCGTTTTTCTGTATATCGGTGATCTTTGGACTTTTTCCACCTGATGTCTATGCTTAAACTAAGGCTGGTTATCAACGCAGTGCGGAATGCTTGTGCACCGCGTTGAATTAAGTCAGGCAACAATGGAAGGTACAAAGCCTAATGAAACACAAATTACTGCTGGGAATGGTGCTGTTTTCTCTTTCAGGCTCGTTGATGGCAGCACAGTCGCTGTGTCAGCAAAAAGAGCAGGATATTCAGCGCGAAATCGAGATGGCTCAGAAGCATAACAACCAGCGCCGTGTAAACGGCCTGGAGCGCGCCCTGACCGAAGTGCGGGCAGGATGTACCGATAAAAAGCTTAAAGCCTCACATCTGGAAAAAATTAACGCTCAGAAGCAGAAAGTGGCTGAGCGTGAGCGCGAACTCAAGGAAGAGCGCGACGAAGGTCATGACAAGGACAAGATTGCGAAACGCGAACACAAGCTGGAAGAAGCACGCCAGGAGCTTAAGAAGTTACAGGCGGAGCCCTATTAATCGGATTCAATCTACTGATGTTAAAGGAGTATTTTATGTCTAAAGACACATCATCGGAATATTTGCGTGCTGAACTGAAAAACCTGGCGGATACGCTGGAAGAAGTCCTGAGCAGCGGAACTGAAAAATCAAAAGGTGAACTGGATAAACTCCGTCACAAAGCGCGCGTTGCGCTGGACAGCTCCCGCGAGCGTTTAGGTGAATCCGGTGAGCGCCTGGCGGCCACCACGCGTGAAGCCGCACAAAAAGCGGATGGTTACGTGCGTGACAACCCATGGCACGGCGTAGGTATCGGTGCGGCGATTGGCGTTGCCATCGGTATGCTGATCTCGCGTCGTTAATCATGACGGATTCACAGCAGAACCACGGACCGGCCAAAGGGGTCATCAACATTGGTCAGCGTATTGTTACCACGCTGGTCAGTATGGTCGAAACACGCGTTCGTCTTGCAGTGGTCGAGCTGGAAGAAGAGAAGGCCAATCTGATCCAGATGCTGTTGATGCTTGGCCTGACCATGCTTTTCACTGCTTTTGGCCTGATGAGCCTGATGGTGCTGATTATCTGGGCAGTTGATGCGCAGTACCGTTTAATGGCCATTGCCATCACCACCGGCGTGCTGTTCTTGCTGGCGCTGATCTTTGGGCTATGGACACTGCGTAAGTCACGTCAGTCCACGCTATTGCGCCATACGCGCAAAGAACTGGCTAACGATCGTGATCTGCTCGAGGATAACCACTAATGAGTTGCCGTGAGCGTCAAGCGCGCATCGATGAACTGCTAAAGCAGGTTCAGCAGCAACGCCTGGATCTGAGCGCGGCGCGGCGTGGCTGGCTGGAGATCACGGCCTCTTACGACCGTGGCTGGTTTACGTTTTTAAGTTTGAAACGTTATCTGGCCATTGGCAGTAGTGCGTTAGCCATTTATTCCATTCGCAGCCCTAATCGCCTGCTCCGCTGGGCGAAACGGGGCTTCGGTCTGTGGAGTACGTGGCGCATGGTGAAATCCGCTCTTCCCCCGCGTTGAATCCCCCAAAGCCAGCCCGATTGCGGCTGGCTTTTGCTTTTTATCAAATTTACTGAATAACATCGACAGTTTATATTGCTTACAACTGTAACCCCTCGCTACTATCATCTCCAGCTATCAGCCCGGCTAATCGCCATCATGCGGTTAACGGGAATATTCACTGCGGGCAGCGTCGCCTTGCAAACTTTTAGCATTGGAGCTTATGATGAAAAAATTCGAAGACAGTGGTTTGTTGGCCGCCCGTATCCTGATGACTATCCTGTTTATCGTTTCTGGCTGGGGCAAAATTACCGGTTATGCTGGCACTCAGCAGTACATGGAAGCGATGGGCGTGCCGGGTTTCATACTGCCACTGGTTATTCTGCTGGAGTTTGGCGGCGGCCTGGCCATTATGTTTGGCTTCCTGACCCGCTTTACTGCGCTGTTTACCGCTGGCTTTACTATTCTGACCGCGTTTCTGTTTCACAGTAACTTCGCAGAAGGCGTTAACCAGCTGATGTTCATGAAAAACCTGTCTATCGCAGGGGGCTTCCTGGTGTTAGGTTTAGTGGGTCCTGGTGCGTACAGTATTGACCGCCTGATCGGCAAAAAACCACAGGGTGCTCTGGCGCGCTAACTGACGCCCGACGCCTCGCGTTATCTGAACGCACCGGGTGCTTTCTTCCGGTGCGTTTTTTTATGCCCTTCCCCTGCCAAATTGCCCTCACTGGACCGCCCGAACAGATAACATGCTGTCTTACGCGCGCAGATTTTCTGGTTGAGCGGGATAACACCTCCGCGCCCTGCTTAAGGTAAGCCTAATCTACTCATGGAAATATAGCGTTCCGTCTCTCTTCTTTTTGGCAACGCTATGAAAGTGTCTTATGGTCAGTGGCTTCCCCATCACGATGCGCCCTTTTTTCGACGGCTTCATCTTTTGGTCGCCGTGCTGATCCTTTCGCAGATCATTAATTCCAATTTCACCGCACGTGAAGCGCTCGGCGGGCATAGCCTGGAGACGCTGATAACCTGGCTACATATTCTCTCAGGACTGTTGCTGATCGCTGCGGGCGGTATCATGCTCATCTGGATGCGGGTTCAGCGGGGTTTTCGCTGGTACTTCGCCTGGCTCATGCTGGATTTTCGGGGTATTCGAAACGATGTCGTACAGCTGACCGGCCTGAAACTCCCCCAGGCACATGGCGGTGGCATAGCCGCGACGGTGCAAGGCCTGGGGGTTATCGCGTTGATCGCGGTCGCCTGTTCTGGTGGGCTATGGTTTTTATTTAACAGTACGTCGCTCGCCACACCTGATTTGACGCGTAAGGTATTGCACTGGCATAAATTCCTGACCACCTTTGTAGAGATTTATTTTTACAGCCATGGCGCGATGGGCGTGCTTCATATCCTGCTATCCCGCTATGAAAAATAGCAAAGGACATGCATGCAGGCTGTCGCCCTCCTTGTTAAACGAATCGCTTATCACTGGAAGACCGGATGCTACATAGTGAATCACACAAAATTGCACACGCCGGATGGCTGCGGGCCGCCGTGCTGGGCGCGAATGATGGCATCGTATCCACCGCCAGCCTGCTGGCCGGGGTGGTTTCTGCCAGCAGTAGCCATCATAACGTGTTGCTCGCCGGGCTGGCAGGCATCGTCGGAGGGGCGATGTCGATGGCAACGGGAGAATACGTCTCGGTGTCCTCACAGTCCGATACAGAAAAAGCGTCTCTGCTGCAGGAAAAAGCCGAACTGGAGGCCGATTTTGCGGCTGAAACCATGGAGCTTGCGGCTATTTACAGGGCGCGCGGCCTGTCTCCTGAGCTGGCACATCAGGTGGCAGAGCAACTGATGGCCCATGATGCGTTGGCCGCGCACGCCAGAGATGAACTGGGCATCACGGCCTTCAGCAGCGCGAAACCGCTTCAGGCCGCCCTGTTTTCAGCAATCAGTTTCGCATCAGGCAGTATTTTACCGTTCGCCATCGCGATGCTCATCACCGGGCCTTTCGCCTTACCCGCCATTGCGGCCTCGGCGCTCCTGGCGCTGGCGCTGCTTGGCGCGACGGCGGCCCGGGCCGGGGACGCGCCAGTAAGAAAAAGCGTCACGCGGATTTGCTTCTGGAGCCTGTTGGCGATGGGCCTGTCTGCATCAGTAGGTTATCTTTGCGGACAGGCGCTCGGATAATCGCCTGACGCAGCATTTGACGCCTTCAGCGCGTCAAATGCTGCCCGACAATCAGCCCGAGCTGGCCTGCCAGCGTGCTGCCTGGGACGGATTCGCCGCCCACAGACTGCCCCTGCAGAATCTCAAGTTGCCCCTGCCCACAGCCAATAACCAACGGATTGACTGAAACCACCTCACCAGGCTGACTGACGTTATCCGCCTCAATAACCCGGCTTTCCCAGACGGTAAATCGTTGTGACCCATTAACGCTGAAAGCCCCAGGCCAGGGGAATGCCAGCGCACGAATCAGATTATGGTTATCGCTGGCGCTGTCGTGCCAGTTGAGTTGTCCGTCTTCCGGTTTACGGCTTCCAAAACAGCTGGCTGCGCGTTCGTCCTGGGGGATTTCAGCGAGTTGGCCCGCCACCAGCGCCTTGAGCCAGCCCGGTAGCATCTCCCCGGTGGTCGCGACTAATCGGGTATGCAGCGCCAGGGCATTGTCCTGCGGATGAATGTCAACGGCCTTCTGCGCCAGAATCGGACCGGCATCAGGGCGTTTGATCATACGGTGCAGCGTGACGCCGGTTTGCGTCTCCCCTTTGATAATCACCCAGTTGAGATGGGCGCGGCCACGGTAAGCAGGCAATAAGGCAGCATGCACGTTATAAGCCCCTTTTTTTACCGACGACAGAATGGCCTCGCTGAGCACCTGACGGTAGGAAAAGCAGAACAGGTAGTCCGCCTCAAAGTCGGCAATCCGGGCTTGCCATTCCGCGGTGTTGACATCCTCTGTGATAAAAACCGGGATGTTGTAACCTTCAGCCAGGCGGGCGACAGAACCGTAAAACTGCGTACCGGCAGCGGGGTCCGCATGGGTAAACAAGGCACTGACCGTGAAACCGGCATCCATTAATGCCTTCAGGCCGGTACAGGCCATTTCGTGATAACCAAAGAGCACCGCTTTCATTACGCTTTCCTTCTTTTATTGCCTCTTCCAACGGGACAGGCGTGCTGGACGGCTTATCGGGTTCAGGCCGAAGAGGGGCCAATCATAAGGTATTCTGTCCTCAAATACGCCTCTGACGCGTTTGCCATATAGCCGTTATTGAGGCTGTTCAGCAAAATATCCGGCAACGCACGTGGTGTGCTGTCGAAGTCACCCATAACCACCTATGGTTAGAGCGAGAGATTTTCTTCTTATCCTTTGTATTGGAGACAACATGGGCCAGTTAATTGACGGTGTCTGGCATGACACCTGGTATGACACCAAATCAACCGGTGGGCGCTTTAAGCGCTCAGAATCCGCATGGCGTAACTGGGTGACGCCCGACGGCAGCGCAGGCCCAGGTGGCAAAGCCGGGTTTACGGCAGAACGCGATCGCTATCATCTTTATGTCTCGCTTGCCTGTCCGTGGGCACACCGCACCTTGCTGATGCGTCAGCTTAAAGGCCTGGATAGCATGATTGATGTGTCAGTGGTTCATCCGCTGATGCTGGAAAACGGCTGGACGTTTGATGACAGTTTCCCGGATGCAACCGGAGACAAACTGCATCAAAATGAATTTCTCTATCAGCTCTATTTACATGCGGATGAGGACTACAGCGGTCGCGTTACCGTGCCGGTGTTATGGGATAAACAGCAGAACACCATCGTCAGTAATGAGTCTGCCGATATCATTCGCATGTTTAACAGTGCATTCGATGCCGTGGGTGCACGTGCGGGGGATTATTACCCGGTTGAGCTGCGTGAAAAGATTGATGAGCTTAACGGCTGGATCTACGACACCGTTAACAACGGCGTCTATAAAACCGGTTTCGCCACCTCGCAGTCCGCTTATGACGAAGCGGTTAGCGCCCTGTTCCATTCCCTGTCTCGTCTTGAGCAGATCTTAGGACAGCATCGTTATCTGACCGGCGACAGGATAACCGAGGCTGACTTACGTTTATGGACCACGCTGGTGCGCTTCGATCCGGTTTACGTCACCCATTTTAAATGTGACCGTCACCGTATTAGCGACTACCTGAATCTGAGCGGTTTTCTGCGTGATATCTACCAAATGCCCGGGATTGCCGACACGGTAAACCTGCCCCATATTCGCCATCACTACTACTGCAGCCATAAAACCATCAACCCGCATGGTGTCATCTCTGTAGGGCCTGCTTTTAACTGGGATGAGCCGCACGGTCGCGGTTAGCAGCAGAACGCCGCTCAGGTGAAGATAAACCGGGATGTGAAAGGACCTGACGTGCGCTGGCAGACTGCGCACGTCAGGTCAAACCGAGGGGAAATGACCGTCAGAAAAACTTATACACAATATTTAAAATAGTGAGTAAGCCGATCGCGGCAACAAAGACGTTATCAACCCGGCCTTTATATTTTGCCAGCGCCGGGACTTTGCGGATAGCAAACATCGGTAACAGGCAGAGCAGCGAGGCGATAATCGGCGCACCCATTGCCTCAATCAGGTCAAGGATATTGGGGTTGAGGTAAGCCACAAGCCAGGTTGATCCCATAATAAAGATCATGCTCAGCGTATTCAGTTTGCGGCTGGACACGGCGTCTTTATCGCCCTTATAGCGGAACTTAATAATCAGCCCATTCAACCCTTCCAGCGTGCCCAGATAGTGCCCAAAGAACGATTTGAAAATAGCGACTAAGGCGATCACCGACGCGCTGTATTCCAGCACCGTAGAGAAGGTGGACTTCTCACCAGACATGGATGAAAAGTGGTTTGCCAGATAGGAGAGCACGGGGATATTTTGTGCTTTAGCGTCCGCCATGTCTTGCGGTGATAAGGTAAACAGACAGCTAAAGGCAAAGAACATCACCACGGCCACCATCAACATGCTGGCGAGCGAGATAATCTGGCTGCACTTGTTTTCGGTATAGGTCCGGCCCATTTCCGGCTCGTACTCTTCACGCTTGGAAACCACAAAAGAAGAAACAATCGGCGAGAAATTGAACGAGAACACCATAATGGAAATGCCTAACCATACGGTGACCAGAATGCCATCGTGGCCGGTAAAGGTGATATCACTCAGGCTGACCTGATCAATCACGGCGGAATTCCAGTACGGGATCAGCGAGAGCGAAATCACCACCAGGCTGGCGATAAACGGAAACACCAGCCAGCTCATCACTTTTACCATCAGGTCTTTGCCAAACCAGATGACAAAAGCCATCAACAACAGCAGAAACAGCGCTACCACGCCGCGATTCAGTACCGGCAGCTGTAACTGATATTGCCAAAATGCCATAAAGGTATTGGTGATGGTGACGCCATAGATCCAGAGCAGCGGACAAATCGCAAAAAAATAGAGAAAGGTAATGACCACCCCGCCGGTTTTTCCGAAATGCTCTTCCACAGTTTCAGTAATATTGCCCGAAACGTTGCTGCCTGACAGGCACAGCCGGGCCAACGCCCGATGGCAGTAAAACGCGATGGGATAGGCGAGTACCAGCATGATCAAAATAGGAATCAGGCCACCGTAACCGGCCCGGATGGGGAAAAAAAGCACGCCAGCGCCAATGGCCGTACCAAACAGACCCAGTGTCCATGTGGTATCGGACTTACGCCAGGTCGACGCTTTTTCCTGGTCGAGAATATTTTCAGAATTACTCATAACTTATCCTTTATGCGTCAGCGAAACCTGTAATCTGGGAAACCCGGGACAAATCGATATTGCCACCTGAGATAATGCACACGGTTTTCCGCCCCTGGATGTAGTGGTCAACTTTGCCGCTCAACAGCGCGGCGCAGGCCAACGCGCCGGCCCCTTCCGTAACCACTTTGTTTCGCTGGATCAATGCAATCATACTTTTACGAATGTCGTCTTCACTTACTAACACCATCTCATCGACCCATTCTCTCACAATCGCGAAGGTAAGATCGCCCGGACGGGCGACATCGCAGCCGTCCGCAAGAGTCCCGGTAAGACGATGGCGCGTTATGGTATCAGCAAAAAAGGAGGCTGCCATACCGTGTACGTTTTCAGACTGCACGCCGATGACGGTAATTGTGGGATTAATAGACTTAATCGCAGTGGCGATACCGGCAATCAGCCCGCCGCCGCCCACGGGAACGATGACGTTATCGACATCGTAGAGATCTTCAAGGATTTCCAGACCGATGGTGCCCTGTCCGGCAATGATTTTCACATCATCATAAGGAGGAATAAATATACGGCCTTCGTTGGCGACAATTTCATCCACCTTGGTCATGGTGTCATTAAAGTTGTCACCGTAGATGACCACTTCAGCGGAGTAATCCCGCGTCGCCGCCTCTTTGGATTTTGGTGCACCTTTAGGCATCACGACTTTACCGTCAATATTCAGCATGGCGCACGACAGTGAAACGCCCTGTGCATGGTTACCGGCTGAGCAGGCGACAACGCCCTGACGTTTTTCTTCTTCTGTCAGCGAACTCATTTTATTGAACGCGCCACGGATTTTAAATGAGCCCGTTCGCTGCATGTTTTCAAATTTAAGGAATATTTCCCCGCCGCAGCGTTCGCTAAGATAGTTTGAACGTGGCATGCCGGTTTTATACACTTTTCCAGTTAGCCTTTCTTTAGCGGCATAAATTTCATCCAGGGTGACGGAAACATTATCATTGTTATTCATATAAACTCCTTTTTCAGGCAAAACGTATCCAGCACAATTCCCCGAAGAGAAATGCAATCGTAAAATCAGGAAGTGCAACGCGCTTAACGCTTTCGCTTCACAACGTGCTTTATCAGCAGGCGTTTATGCAGTTGATTTAACAAGGAATGGGCAGCGGCAGGATATGAAAAGGCGGGCGATAACACCGCGTCTGACGCAGAAGAACACGGCTGACGAACAGAAGAGGCAGAAGATGGTTTTACAAAAGAAGCAGCATTAAAGCGAGGATTCCACAACGGGTTGGCAATACTGTCTGGCGTTGACTGATAAAATGTTAACCAACACGTTCGTGGTTGCGTATATCTATACATAATGACTTTCCTTTACATCCTTTTTATCCGCTACGAATCTTAATGATCAATAAAAAAAAGGTTGTGCTGTTTCTCACAATTGTCACTGAGATATGAGATTCCGCGAAAAATCATGATAATGATCAATATTGGCTGAAAGGCTATTAAAATATTAAACACGGCCAAACTGCGCAATAAAAATGCTATATACTCATCGTTTTAAGGCGCTGCTTAAAATAAATACAGCGCAACCTAAAAGCCTCTTTTTTGAGTAAGTCTTAACCATAGAAATAAAAATGAATGTCGCCTTTCCTGGTGGATTTTTAATCTCATACTGAAACGCATCATTAAGACTGGCTCGCGCATACTATTCGCACATGTCCCTCCTGTGATTTATCCGCTGCCGAAGGGATCGTTCCTGGCAGCCAGGAGCTGTCAGGACAGATAGAGTGATGGTAGAGAGACAAGCAGACAAGCAGACAAGCAGACAAGCAGACAAGCAGACAAGCAGACAAGCAGACAAGCAGACAAGCAGACAAGCAGACAAGCAGACAAGCAGGCAAGCAGGCAAACAGGCAAACAGGCAAACAGGCAAACAGCAAAATACAGTCATAAATGATAAGGGGGAAGCACAACGCATTACAGCAGAGTGATACGTCCCCTGCGCTGACAGATCTCAAAACGTCCATTCTCTTCCCACCCCGTTAAAGCTCCTCTCCGTTGTCGGAGGCAAGTTACTGTGTATAAAAAAGGGGCCCGCATCGGCATCAACAAGGCTTTCATAACGTCATTGCTTCTCGCCCCTCGCCCTGTCAGGGCAAAGTGCGCATTTATCATACAGAGTAACGATGACAAGAATAAAAGGAACACACGTCATCATAAAGAGAGCAAAGGGTTATATCGCATAAGATGCTATTAGATTGTTGCGCTTTCTTATAAATCATCGCAACTCAATGTGAATGAAAAGATAATACTGAGAGAAAAGATGCCTGATGCTTAGAGGATGATTAAAAAACACCGTCAGTAAATAATGTTTTTTTCCATTGATAAATTCATATTGATAGGTAAAACAGGCATAAAGCTGACTTTAACATTTCCAGGAGTTTTCTACGAAACCAACATATATTCTGATCAAGTTAGAATAATATTTATCAGCATCAACCTTTATTTTAAAAAATACCGAACATAAGCAATAGATTATCTTCAAAAATCACAAAATGACAATATTATAGACCAGTGTTCATTTAAAGCGCAGTCATATATCCGTAACGCATTGTGAATATAAGTTTTTGATTAAACTGTAAATTATTTTTATTCAATGAAATCAATATGATGAAAACAATAAAAACATAAAGTTAACTAACAAAGGTTATTTATTAAATAAGCTAATTTATATTCTCTTAAAACAAAAAACAAAGACAGGCTAAATTTCATTTGTTAGGAAAAAAGAGAAAAACCTGAGTGTGGACAATAAAAAAAACCAACTTAGAATGATGAAAAAAAAGTGATGAGGCACTATTTACACAGTTAGTAAAACACTCAAACAAGAGATAATGTCATCAAGGTAATGAATGAAAACGTATTTTATTTCCGATGACAGCTATTTTCTCATCGGCCTGGAAACAAGCTTACGTGGGTTACATTGTGATAAAGCATTCATTAACACAAACAGGTTTACAACGTTCCATCCTGATAAAAACGATCTTCTCATCGTGTCGATCCAGGATCATATTAAACGTAGAAACTATCTTTCAAACCAGAAGGCGCATGGACCCAGAGTTATTATTATTGCTGATTTTTTGGTTTGCCACGATACGCAGGAAAAATATCCGCGAATTGTTTCAAAAAAGATCACAAAAGAGGATCTTATTGACGTTCTGCAGAACGTAAAAGAAAGCGACGTGATAAAAAGATACACCTCAAAGATTGAATACCAGATCATTTATATGATTTGCAAGGGTAAAGGAATGCGTGAAATTGCAATGAAATATAATCTTTCTTTGAAATATCTTTATGGACTTAAAAGGAAAATACTAAAAGAACATGGATTAGATAACTGCAATGTGAATGGATTGCTCATTTGCAGAGATATTCTTTCGGGTCACTAGGCATATGCCTTTCAGCATCAACTGCTCCCGTCATGATAAAAAGCAGAAGAATGGCAATAAGGAAAAGGAGGCAATTAGCAATATTTTAAAATTTCATTAGTTAGTTACATTCTGTCAAAGTTCATTATATAAAAGGAATTCTTAAATGAAAAACAAGTTACTTATCAGTTCTGTTGCCATGTTATTTATGGGCGTAAATACCCTGGGTCATGCCGCAACAGTCAATGGTGGCACCGTTAATTTTCTAGGTGAAGTCGTTAATACAGCCTGTGTCGTTTCCAGTGATACTGCCTACCAAACCGTACAACTCGGTCAGGTCAAAGCCAGCACCTTTGGTGATACCGCAGGAACGAAGGCGCAAAATCCTAAAGCCTTTAAAATTATTTTAGAGCAGTGTGATGGCACGTCGAGCACAGCAGCGGTGACGTTTGACGGCGTAAAAGATGCAACCCAAAATGCACTTCAGTCAACCGGAACCGCGGCAGGGGTTGGCGTCTATCTTGTTGATAATAACAATGCCGAGATCACCCTCGGTACGGCTACGCCAGCAGAAGCACTGTCCGGCAGTACCAATATCTATACCTTTAAAGCAGACATGATATCGGTTTCAGACACGGTCACCGTGGGTTCCGTCGACAGCTCTGCCAATTTTACTATCACTTATGCCTGATAACACTGGCAGGGGAAACCCTGCCATTATTCTCTTCAAGTAAGGGTAAACATGTACATCATCAGATTTGTACTTTATATGGCCTTGTTATGTGCCAGTCTGAGCGTTAATGCAGGCGGTATTGGTGTAGGCGCTACCCGCGTTATTTATAATGAAAATGCTAAACAAGCATCGCTTTCTGTCACCAATACGGATACAGCCGCAGTCTATTTAATTCAGTCATGGGTTGAAGATGACGCCAGCAACAAAAGCAATGATTTTGTTCTTACACCACCACTATTCATTATTCAGCCCAATAAAGAAAACCTGTTACGCATCATTTTTTCTGGCGAAAAGCGCCCGTCCGATCGTGAAACCTTATACTGGCTTAATGTCAAAGCGATACCATCGCAAAATAATAACACCGAACCTGATAGCAGCAGCCTACAGTTTGCCATCGTCAGTCGGCTAAAACTATTTTATCGCCCCAACAATCTTCCATTAAGTAGCAGCGAAGCCATTAAAAAACTGCAAACCACCCGACAAGACAGCCTGGTCACCTTTAATAACCCAACGCCTTATTATATCAATGTCGCCAATATAAAGAGCAAAAATCAATTTCTTGAAACAAGAAGCATCACACTTGCGCCTTTTGGTAAGACAAGCATTGATATTGCTCCGGCAAAGGAGATGACTTATCAGGTTATTAACGATTACGGCGGTATGGAGCCTGTCGTGCATGTCAGATAAATTGAAAACCGGAGATTAAGATGAAATGTTATGGAAAACTGGCATTGATTGTTCTGATACATTTCCCCTTTCAGGCCACCGCCAACTATAAATTTAATCCTGGGCTGATTGATTCAACAGTCTCATCTGTAGCCGATCTGGAAAACTTTCAAAATGGCAATGTTATCGCGCCCGGTATTTATTTAGTTGATATCTATCTGAACAGCGATTATGCCACTTCGGCGGAAATAAACTTTATTGAGAAAGGTAAGAACATTGTTCCATGTTTCGATGAGAAAATCCTGGTCGCTGTCGGGATTAATACCCGTGACATAACTAAACCCGGCGCCTGTATTTTCATAGAAGATGACATACCAGGTTCTCATGTTAATTTTGTGCCAGAGAAGCTAAAAGTTGAGATTAGCGCGCCACAATCCGTGCTTTTCAATACCGCGCGAGGGCACATACCCAAAACGCGGTGGGATCACGGTATCCCAGCGTTACTGCTTAACTATCGATACAGCGGCTCAACCGGCAAGGTCAATCACTATGACGCGGAAAATCATTTTCTGGCCCTGGATAGCGGTGCCAACCTCGGTGCCTGGCGCTTAAGAAATAATTCAACCTGGACGTTTAATGAAACCCACGATTCGCGTAACAGCGAATGGAAAAACATCCGCACTTACTTACAACGTCCGCTGTTAGACTTCGACAGCATCATAACAATAGGTGAATACAGCACGTCCAATGCGATCTATGACACCTTCAATTTCAGAGGTCTGCAAATTTCGTCGGATGAGGCGATGCTGCCTGACAGCCGTCGAGGCTTTGCACCCGTGGTCAGAGGCATAGCGAAAACCAATGCCAGAGTGACGGTGAAACAAAATAACTATGTTGTTTATGAAACCTACGTTCCTCCAGGGCCCTTTGAATTAACCGATCTCTACGCCACGGGAAGCAGCGGCGATCTGACGGTCAACATTACAGAAAGTGATGGGCAAGTTCAGTCTTACACCATGCCTTACTCTTCTCTGCCGGTATTACAACGAGAAGGTAGCATCAAATACAGCCTGACCTCCGGGAAATACCGTGGTCTGACGATGCAAGATTCACCGGAGTTTTTTCAGGCCACGCTTATTGCAGGTTTACCCTATGGAATGTCTTTCTATGGCGGTGGTCAGTTAAGCGATAATTATAAAGCCTGGTCATTGGGCTTAGGCATGAACCTGGGCTTTATGGGCGCAATTTCGGTTGATGCAACCCATGCCCAGAGTACGTTAGCCGATAAAAGTCAGCATGCCGGAAACGCCTATAAGTTTCAGTATGCGAAATCGCTGAACACCTCTGGCACAACGTTCCAATTATTAAGCTATCGCTTTACCACTGACGGATTTTATAATTTTAGTGATACCACATGGAAAAAAATTGACGGTCGTGGTTTCAATACAGATGGCTCGTTGAATCTTGATACAACTTATAACCTACGCTTTGCCCGTAAAGGTCAACTTCAGGCCAGTTTATCTCAGGATCTGGGTGAATTCGGGTCTGTCTATCTCACCGGTTTAGAACAAACATACTGGAACATGGGAAAGAAAAACACGACGTTGCAGGCCGGTTTTAATACCACACTTTACGACATTACCGCAGGACTGGCTTTGAGCTATAACCGTAATCCATGGCAAATGGAAACGGATAAACGCATATCTTTATTATTTTCTTTGCCGCTGGATAAATTTACCCGGAATTCCGCCCCTCACACTGCACGCCGGGCCTGGGCAACGGCTGGAACACACTATGATGCGAAAGGGAATTATACCCATTCGACGGGAATTAACGGGGTGGCGCTGGAAAACAGAAACCTCAGTTATAACCTTCAACAATCTTACAGCAATAATGGCCAGGCCTACGGCGGGAGTGCCGGTCTGACCTACAACGGAGCCTATAACGCCGTCACATCAAATTACAGTTACAGTAAACACTATCGTCAGGCGAGTATTGGGATTGATGGCGGTGTCATTATTCACCAGGAGGGAATAACTTTTGGTCAGGCGCTGGGGGACACCAATATACTCGTGGATGCAGCAGGTGCCTCAGGATTATCCGTTGAAAACAGAACGGGCGTTAAGACCGACTGGCGCGGATATACCTATCTTCCTTACGCCACCGCATACAGAAATAACCGCATTGCGCTCGACCAGTCAACACTGCCGCCAGATATTACACTGGAGGAAGCGGTTAAAAATACGGTGCCGACTCAGGGTGCGCTGACGCGCGCTAAATATGATGTCAGGAAAGGGCTTCAGGCGTTATTTACGCTGACGAAAAACGGTAAAGCCCTGCCGCTGGGTACGCTTGTGACAGTAAAAGACCCTGCGATTAGCAGCATTGTCGGCGACAACGGCAACGTCTTCCTTTCAGGTATACCGGAAAGTGGAACACTCACGGCAAGCTGGGGAAGCCGTCAGGATCAACGCTGTAATCTGCGCTTCGATCTTGCCAACATCACATCAAACGGCATTATTATCAAAAAACATCTGAGGTGCGAATGATCAGAATTTTACTTCTTCTCCCCTTACTCTGTTGTTATTCATCCACACATGCCTACGATATTATCCTTCAGATAAATGGCATTATTTCAGAAAATGGTTGTGTGGTGGACAGCAACGCCAGAGAGTTGTCGGTTGACATGGGTACGGTGGCAAGTCGTGATTTTACTGCGGGCCAGTTAACGTCAGAACTGGTGCCTTTCAGTATTTATTTACGTAACTGCTCGTCGCTGGCCTCTGGCGTTAAAGTCACTTTCGAGGGCACGCCCGATCTGGCAGACAGTTCGTTGCTGAGGCTCACTGAAATGAATGAATCAGCCAGTGGCATCGGCATTGAAATTCTGGATAAAGAGAAAAACCCGATCCCGTTAAATTTTGCTTCAGCACATTATTCACTGATACCCAATTCAGACGCAGAGCTGAAGTTTTACTCTCGATATAAATCAACCGCAGCGGTTAAGCCCGGCATGGCTAATGCCACCGCAACTTTTAACCTTGAATACGATTAAACGTGTTAATAAAGCAGGTTTCTATGAATAAGTTGATCATCCTGATTTTTATTATTCTGGTTAGCGCTCACCCGTCGGTTTACGCCTATGAGACAGACAGTTCCTGTGAGATAACCGTGCCCGCCATTTCAGTCAATATGAGTAATCAAGCACCTTCTTCGGCAGGCGTTGATTTAAGCGGCTGGAATACAAACGCATGTGGGCAAACACATCGGGTAGGCACATGGCAATATGGCTGGTATGACACCAGCAATCTTTCCCCCACCGGTATCAGCTACAATGATGGCTCGGGTAATCATTCAATATACAGAACAGGCATCACCGGCATTGGGGTCGTATTAAAAGCCAGAATGGTACCTAATACGATTTCTGGCGCATCCAGTCTCGGCATGTTACCCATTGGCTCTGCGGAAACCAAACTCACTTCTACATCGCTTTTGGGTATTTCCAATGTCCAGACCACCTTGCAATACAAATTTGTCACGACAGGCGAAATCATTTCCCCCAACGTTTACAGCATCACGTTTAGCGCTGGCAGAGCACAAATGAGAGACTTACTCAGCGGTGCTTATCCCGTGCCGGTGAATGCCAATATCAGCTCACTGGCCGTGAATAACAAAGGCTGTGACATTATGACGCGCAGCCTTGTCGCGAATATGGGCGCCGTGGGAACGCAGCAACTGCCTAATATTAACAGCGTATATGCTGGTGAACCGGTAACCATTAATTTGCAGTGCGATGATAATGTTATCGTTGAGGCTATTTTCAGTGACTTAACGAATCCGGCAAATACGACCACCACCCTGAACTTAACCGGTGAATCAGATGCGCAAGGCGTGGGGGTTGAGCTTTTACTCAATAGCAGTACGACACCGGTTCAGCTCAGCTATCCGGCAAGGTATGGCGGTGCGCCGGGCAGAAACCTGATCAAAACCGCATCGGATGCCAGTAATCTCTCTTTCCAGGTGACACCACGCTATATCAGAACCGGGGACCTGACACCCGGCGTAGCCAATGCCACCGCAGCGTTGACGTTTGTTTATAATTAATTAGAAAACCAGCACCAGGGATCATAACAAGCAGCCCAACCTGAGGTTGGGCTGCCTTTGCTTTATTTCGTTTCACACGCCGTTGGCCAGGGCTTTGCCGGCGAGTTGAACGGATGGTACTGGTAGCACCAGGTTTCCGACACCACGTTGCCCTGTGCTTTCAGATAGAGCTTAAGCTCTACCGGATCACCGTCCCCCGCCACCAAATCAAACTGTGCCAGCCAGTTGCCTGAATCGTCCGGCAATTTAGACACGAGCACGTTCTCAAACGTGCCACGCGACGCAGAAAGGACGGCTTCTGGCGACACGCCTGACGGCAGATGGTTGAGCACATCGCCACGGAACTCGACGGCAAACTTACGGCTGTCATGCGGACGGTCGGAACCCGGCACACCGCCCCTGCCCAGTCGGGTCGCACCACAACGCGCCAGGGTGGAAGGATAAGGCTCATCGGCCAGCCAGTGCAGTCGATAATGGAAGTGATGCTGTTCGCCCGCTTTAGCCGGTGATTCTGGCACCCACATGGCCACGATGTTGTCATAGATTTCATCGTCAGTCGGGATTTCCACCAGCAGCACCGAGCCTTTGCCCCATTTGCCGATGGGCTCCACCCAGAGATCGGGCCGCCGCTCATAGTGAGCCGCATCAAGGTAGCTGTCGAACGCTCTGTCCTTCTGGAGCAAACCAAATCCTCGCGGATTCTCGTCGTTAAAGCTCGACGTCACCACGCGTAAAGGATTGTTGAGTGGTCGCCAGATATGTTCGCCGTTGCCGGTCCACATCGCCAGGCCGTCTGAATCGTGCACTTCCGGACGCCAGTCTGTGCCTGCGCCTTTGACCGTTTTTGAAAACCAGTACATTGAGGTCAGAGGGGCAATCCCGAAACGCTGAACGTCTTTACGCAGGAACAGCGTACATTCGACATCCTGCACCACACCTTTGCTGCGGTGCAGGATAAATTTATAGGCACCGGTGATGCTCGGCCCGTTGAGCAGCGCATAGACGGTCAGGTTTTTGCTGTCATCTTTAGGCGCTTCAAACCAGAAATCCGTAAAGTCAGGAAACTCTTCATCCATGCCGGGCTGAACGGTATTCAGGGCGATGCCACGCGCGGATAATCCAAACTGGCCCAGTTCGCCGATGGCGCGGAAGTAGGAAGCCCCCATAAAGGATATCCAGTCGTTTTGTGGGTTCGTTTTTAACGTATCCTGACTGGCCAGCACCCGGAATCCTGAAAACACGTTACCTTTAAGCGGAGGCAGCTTGACGGTTTTGTCCGTGGTGGTGAAGTAATCAATATTTTGTATGATTTCGCGCGCGGCGTTATTTTCAACAACGTGCATTTTCACCGGCATACGGTGTAAGCCGTTGACCATAAAAAAGGTAACAGGAAACCGTCCGGCGTTTTTAAACAGCGCATAGTCCGGTTTGTAGACCGTTTTCATGTAGGCGTCATAGGTTATGTTGGATAACAATGACGGGTCGAATTCAGTGGGCTTTTCGTAAGGTTTAGCCGCCAGCGCTTTGGCCTGGGCAATTAAGGTTTCAAAGTTAAATGCTTTGCTATCACCCATTTTGAGAACACCTGCTGCGATAGCGCCAGGGGAAATGCCTAATGCAGATAAGGCAGCAAAAGCCCCGGAATAAGTCAGTAAAGTCCTTCTTGTAACCATGATCCACCTGTTTTTTTAATACTCATTCAATGAATTCGCGCCATGTGCGGCAAAATGGTGAGCTGATTGCTGCCGGTAAGCCGCCTTCAACTATAGCTGAGAGAAACCTTTGCCTCTCAAACAGATGACAGGTATCACGTCAACATGTGGGATGAGCGTATAGCGCGGCAGCAATTAATTGCATGGGATTTGCCTGAGAAGTGAAAGCATTCAGCGAAAGGGCCTTTGTCTTCTTAACGTGATGAACAGGTATTTATCAGGTTAAGGTGCCACAACGCAAAAACCCCGCCTGCGCGGGCTTTGCATTATGACGGCGGAACTGACCGGTAAGCCGCGTACTTTTATGAACAGCGTCGTGGACAGTCATTCATCGCCTTCTCACCCCACAAAGCAAAAACCCCGCTTGCGTGAGGTTTGCATTAAGACGGCGGAACTGACCGGTAAGCCGCGTGCTTTTATGAACAGCGTCGTGGACAGTCATTCATCGCCTTTCTGCACTGCACCACACCACCCCACAAAGCAAAAACCCCGCTTGCGCGGGGTTTGCATTAAGAAGTCGAAACTGACCGATAAGCCGGGTTCTGTCGTGGACAGTCATTCATCTAGGCCAGCAATCGCTCACTGGCTCAAGCAGCCTACCCGGGTTCAGTACGGGCCGTACCATGTGAACCCCTATTTGGCCTTGCTCCGGGTGGAGTTTACCGTGCCACGGACTGTTACCAGCCGCGCGGTGCGCTCTTACCGCACCCTTTCACCCTTACCTGATCCCATTACTGGGCCATCGGCGGTTTGCTCTCTGTTGCACTGGTCGTGGGTTTCCCCCCCAGGCGTTACCTGGCACCCTGCCCTATGGAGCCCGGACTTTCCTCCCCTTCGCCCGTCTCCTTCAGAGAAGGACGACGACGAAGCGGCGACTGTCTGGTCAGCTTCGGCGCGCATTATAGAGGGTTTAGCTCGCGCTGTCACGCCCGGCGCGCAGGCAACGCGTCAGGCTTATGCCTGTTGCTCCAGCGCGTATTTATAGAGCGCATTCTTTTTCACCCCGTGGATCTCCGCCGTCAGCGCTGCTGCCTTTTTCAACGGCAGTTCCTGCTGTAACAGCGCCAGCGTGCGCAGGGCTTCCGCGGGAAGCGCCTCTTCGTCAGGATGATGGCCTTCAACAATCAGCACCATCTCACCTTTACGGCGATTTTCATCCTCTTTCACCCAGGCCAGGAGCTCGCCCACCGGCGCACCATTCAGGTTTTCCCAGGTTTTCGTCAACTCGCGCGCCAGCACCACATAGCGGTCGGCACCCAGTTCCGTCACCATGTCCTGAAGGCTGTCCAGCAAGCGGTGCGTGGACTCATAAAAAATCAGGGTGCGCGGCTCCTCAGCCAGCGCCCGCAGGGCATCACAACGCGCCTTGGTTTTGGCGGGCAGAAACCCTTCGTAACAGAAACGATCAGACGGCAATCCCGCTGCGCTTAATGCTGTTATCGCTGCACAGGCACCAGGTAAAGGAACGATGCGAATCCCGGCCTCACGGCAACGGCGAACCAGGTGATAACCTGGATCGTTGATTAACGGCGTGCCAGCATCCGAAACCAGAGCTATGCTTTCTCCCTGTTGCAGCCTGGTTAGCAAGATTTCTGCTTTCTGCTGTTCGTTGTGGTCATGAAGTGCGAAGAGTCGCGCATTGATGGCGAAATGTTGTAGCAACAGTCCGGTATGACGTGTATCTTCCGCTGCGACCAGATCGACGCTGGAAAGTACCGCTAGCGCCCGCTGGGTAATGTCAGCCAAATTACCTATTGGGGTTGGCACGATGTAGAGCGTGCTGGCGGAAATGTCTGCCCGATCGAGTTGTTTCATTGTTTCATCCGAATTGCCGATTTAATATTGAGCATCTTGAAAAAAACATCACTGGATACAGTATGCTTCCTTCAAAAATCGTTCGTCATAAAGCAGGACGCTTTGTGCCTGTCCTTCTTGCTGGTCTGATTTTAGCCGCGTGTAGCGGCCAGGGCCCCAAAAGCCAGTCCGTAGATATTCAGGGACCCGTTACCAATAATTCTGCCTACTATCTGCAGCAGGTGCAGCAAAGCAGCGATGATAGCAAGACCGACTGGCAATTACTCGCAATCCGCGCCCTGCTGAAAGAAGGAAAATATCCTCAGGCTGCGCAGGCCATCGATGAACTGCCTGCTCAGCTTTCCGATAAACAGCAGCAAGAATTACTGCTGTTGAAGGCCCAGTCGCAGATTGGACAGCAAAAGATTGCCGATGCTCAACAGGTCCTGAGTCAGGTGAAAACCAGTGAGCTGTCTCAGGATCAGCTGGCCCGCTACTTCGGTTTACAGATTGCCAGTGCGCAGGGTAAAACATCCCTGGCCCTGCTTCGCGCCTATATTGCGCAGGAGCCATTGCTGAAAGGTGATGACCGCCAAAAGAATATTGATGCAACCTGGCAGGCGCTGACCCAACTGTCGCAGCAGGATATGAATTCGCTGGTGATTAATGCCGATGAAAACATTCTGCAGGGCTGGCTGGATCTGCTGACGACCTGGCATGCTAATGCCCAGGATGCCACTATGCTGAAGTCAGCTATCAAAGACTGGCAGACGCGCTATCCGGATAACCCTGCGGCAAAAACCCTACCGACCCAACTGAGCCAGGCGCAGAACTTCACTAAAGCCTCGACCAGCACTATCGCGCTGCTGCTGCCCTTGAACGGTCAGGCGCAAATGTTCGCCAGTGCTATCCAGAAAGGGTTCAACGATGCGAAAAACGGTACCCTTGCGACCGCCCCACAGGCGACGCCGGGCAGTGCACAAGATCCTATCGCGATGAATCAGCAGCAGCCTGCTGATGCGAACGCGGTCGTCAGCCCGTCAGCAAATCCTGCGGCAACGCAGCAGACCAGCAACGGGCAGCAACCGGCCACAACGCAACAGCAGCCCCAACAGCAGCAACAGCCCGCTGCCGAACCGGCCAGCAATGCCCAGGTGAAGGTTTATGACACCAGCAGCCAGCCTGTCGCGCAGGTGATGCAGCAGGCCCAGCAGGACGGTGCCACACTGGTCGTCGGACCGCTCCTGAAAAACAATGTTGAATCCGTCGCGAACAGCCAGACACCGCTGAACGTACTGGCCCTGAACGAGCCAGAGCACATCCAGAACCACCCCAATATGTGCTATTTTGCGCTGTCGCCTGAAGATGAAGCGCGCGATGCTGCGCACCACATCTGGGATCAGGGTAAACGTCAGCCGCTGCTGTTAGTTCCGCGTAATGGTCTGGGTGATCGTGTGACGGCAGCCTTTACGAAAGAGTGGCAGTCGCTGGGTGGCAGCACCGTGCTTCAGCAGCGCTTTGGTTCTGTTTCAGAGCTCAAGCAAGGCATTAACAGCGGTGCCGGGATCAGCATGAGCGGTACGCCGGTTGTCATGCCATCGTCTTCTCAGCCGCAAAGCGTATCCATTGCAGGGCTGAATATTCCGGCACCTCAAACTACTGCTCCGGCAGCCAGCAGTGGCGGTGCGATAGATGCCGCCTACATCGTCTCGACTCAGGATGAACTGCAACTGATTAAACCGATGATCAGCATGCGTACCGGTAGCCGCAGTAACGTTGCGCTCTATGCCAGTTCGCGCAGCGCGCAGGCGGGAGCAGGCCCGGATTTCCGACTGGAAATGGAAGGACTGCAGTTCAGTGATATTCCTCTGCTGTCTGGCGCTAACCCGGCGTTGATGCAGCAGGCCGCAAAATCGTTTAATAACGACTATTCGCTGGTGCGCCTGTACGCAATGGGGATTGACGCCTGGACGCTGGCTAACCACTTCAACCAGATGCGTCAGGTACCGGGCTTCTCGCTCGACGGCAATACCGGTAAGCTGAGCGCCACCACTGATTGTGTGATCAACAGGAAGTTGACATGGAACCAGTATCGCCAGGGCAATATCGTACCGGCCAGCTAAACCGCCGCCGTACGGGGGCCGAGCATGAACAACTCGCCCGCCGCTATCTTGAGCGGGCGGGGTTAACATGGGTCGCCAGCAATGTTTACTATCGCGCAGGTGAACTTGACCTGATAATGCGAGACAGACAATGTTGGGTGTTTGTCGAAGTGCGTTACCGACGTAACGCCCGATTCGGCGGCAGTCTGGCCAGCATTACCCGACAGAAACAACACAAGCTGCTGCGTGCCGCCTCTCTGTGGCTGGCGCAACGCGGCGGCAGTTTTGAAACAGTGAATTGCCGTTTCGACATCATTGCCATTACCGGCACGGCGCTTGAATGGTTGCCGAATGCCTTTAATGCAGACGTTTAGAACCAGGTGGTCGTGTGCAGGAAAGAATTAAAGCGTGTTTTACCGAAAGTATTCAAACTCAAATCGCAGCTGCAGAGGCGTTACCCGATGCCATTTCGCGGGCAGCGATGACGATGGTGCAGTCACTTCTTAACGGTAACAAGATACTGAGCTGTGGTAATGGCGCGTCGTCAGCCAATGCTCAGCACTTTGCCGCCAGCATGATCAACCGCTTTGAAACCGAACGCCCCAGCCTGCCCGCACTGGCATTAAGTGCGGACAACGTGATGCTGACGGCAATCAGTAACGATCGCCTGCATGACGAGATCTATGCCAAACAGGTGCGTGCGCTGGGACAAACCGGCGACGTGCTGCTGGCCATCTCTACCCGAGGAAATACACGTGACATCGTGAAGGCGGTTGAAGCCGCCGTCACGCGCGATATGACTATCGTTGCGCTTACCGGTTATGATGGGGGCGAATTAGCCGGATTGCTGGGACCGCAGGATGTGGAAATTCGTATTCCTTCACATCGCAGTGCTCGCATTCAGGAGATGCATATGTTAACACTCAACTGTTTGTGCGATCTGATTGATAACACCTTGTTTCCCCACCAGGAATGACGGAAGGAGCACCAATGAAAGCATTGAACGCTGTAGCCATTGTTTTAACCGCCATGCTGCTGCAAGGCTGCGTCGCGGTGGTTGCTGGTAGCGCCGCTGTTGCGACCAAAACCGCCACCGATCCCCGCTCTGTCGGGACGCAGGTTGATGATGGCACGCTGGAATTACGCGTCAGCAACGCGCTGGCAAAAGATCAGCAAATCAAAACCGATGCCCGCGTCATTGCCACCGCCTATCAGGGCAAAGTGCTGTTAACCGGTCAGGCACCCAGTCAGGACATTGCCAACCGCGCGAAACAGATCACCATGGGCGTTGACGGCGCAACCGAAGTGTATAACGAAATTCGGATTGGGCCGAAAGTCAGCCTTGGCACCTCATCGTCTGACACCTGGATCACCACCAAGATCCGTTCGCAGCTGCTGGGCAGCGATCAGGTGAAATCGTCAAGTGTGAAAGTCACCACGGAAAACGGTGAAGTGTTCCTGTTAGGCCTGGTGACGCCAGACGAAGCCAAAGCCGCCGCAGATATTGCCAGCCGGGTCAGCGGCGTGAAACACGTCACTACCGCCTTCACGATGGTGAAATAACGCTGCGTTAGCCGCTGTCCAGACCTGCTGCTGCCGCACACAGAAAAGCCGCACCCTTTCGGGTTGCGGCTTTTTTTATATGGCAAACAAACGTTAACCGGCTCACCGTGCGGCTGAATACCGCGCTCCGCCAGCGGTGTTATCCGCTAGCATTACCCGAGAAGCATCAGACCGGGATATCAATCACCAGCGCGCGGGTCGGCGTTATTGCCGACAGCCACAGCTGCTGCTCTTCCTGCAAAAATGCCCCATCGCCACAGCCCAACTGTTCATGATGTGCAGCACCCGCTGAGGCCTCTAACGCGCCGTGGATGGATTGCAGATAGGCGCGCGCGCCCTGTAGCGGCACCAGGTGTTGTTCCCCTGCTGCCAGCTCAAGCTGATGAATCCAGACCTGCTGTCGCAACTGAAGGCTGTTGTCGCTGCCATCGGGGGAAGCCAGCAACTGTGAACGCGTTCCGCCAGACAGGGTGATTTTCTGCATACGCGGGTTTTCACGTTCCGGGCAGGCTGCCAGCCAGAGCTGCATGCGCGTTAACGGGCGATCTTTACTCGGGTTAAGTTCGCTATAGCTCACGCCAGGCTGCGCGGAGAGGAGCAGCGCCTCACCTTCCCTCACGGTGATGTGATTGCCTTCGCTGTCACGGTATTCCGCCTCTCCCTGCAAAACGATGTTCAGCACATCCACCTGTGGATAGGTGCGCGGCTGAAAAGCCGCGCCAGGTGCCAGAACTTCCTGATTTAAAACGCGTAAGGAGGCATAACCCATCAATTTGGGGTCGAAATAGTGGCCAAAAGAGAAACTGTAGCGCGCCTGTAACCAACCGTAATCGGCCTGACCACAAGCGGATGCACTGCGTGTCGTAATCATTCTTTACCTCCTGCATCCGTCGGCAAGGATCGACGACGGGTATGATTCCTTTATGGTAAAAGTCTGGACGCCGGATTGTTAGCCAGTTAATCTGCCCGGCATATTCAAATTTCCTGACAGAGAACCGGGATGGCTAAAGATCGTGCGTTAACCCTCGAAGCATTACGTGTCATGGATGCTATCGATCGCCGTGGCAGCTTTGCCGCCGCCGCCGATGAGTTAGGGCGCGTGCCCTCGGCGCTCAGCTACACCATGCAGAAACTGGAAGAAGAGCTGGATGTGGTCCTGTTTGACCGCTCAGGCCACCGTACCAAGTTCACCAATGTAGGAAGAATGCTGCTTGAGCGCGGTCGGGTTTTGCTGGAAGCCGCCGATAAACTCACTACCGATGCCGAGGCACTGGCGCGCGGCTGGGAAACCCAGCTGACCATCGTCACGGAAGCATTAATCCCCACCGATGCGCTGTTTCCGTTAGTCACTAAGCTGGCTGACAAGGCCAACACGCAGATTTCCATCATGACAGAAGTCCTGGCGGGGGCATGGGAAAGGCTGGAACAGGGGCGGGCCGATATCGTGATTGCACCGGATATGCATTTCCGCGCCTCTACCGAGATTAACACCCGCAAACTTTACAGCATCATCAGCGTTTACGTTGCCAGCCCGGACCATCCGATCCACGACGAACCTGAGCCGCTTTCAGAAGTCACGCGGGTGAAATATCGCGGTATTGCCGTGGCGGATACGGCCCGTGAGCGCCCGGTTCTGACCGTGCAACTGCTGGATAAGCAACAGCGCCTGACCGTCAGTACGATGGATGATAAACGTCGCGCGCTTCTGGCCGGTTTGGGCGTTGCAACGATGCCTTATAACATGGTGGAACAGGACATTGCAGAGGGACGCTTGCGGGTGGTCAGCCCGGAGTATTCCCGCGAGGTCGATATCATCATGGCATGGCGGCGTGACAGCATGGGGGAAGCAAAAGCCTGGTGCCTGCGCGAAATCCCCCGCCTGCTGGCAAAGAAAAATTAACCTGACGAGAACGATCCCCTGATGTTTACAGTCGACTCAGGCAGTCCAGCGCGACGGTTTTAAAACAGGCAAAGTCGCTGCTGTCACGTAAACGCGTCATGGCCCGCTCGCGCATAAACGTTACAAACAGGTCGTAGATAGCCATCGCTTCTTCATACTCGTTTTTGCTGATCGCCAGCAGGAATATCACGTAAGCCGTATCGTCTCCCCAGGGAATACCTTGCGGGGCCAGAACGGTATAGACGACCGTTTTTTTCGCCATCAGGCCCAGCGAGTGCGGTAGCGCAATGCCCTCACCCAACATGGTGCTGACGATGGCTTCACGCTCCTCGACGGAGGCATAAAACGCGTCGTCCACCACGCCTTCCGCTTCCAGCTGATGGCACAATAACCGGAACAGCGCAGACTGAGTCATCGGCTCGTCGATAATCCTGAAATGACGGGCATCAAAAAATTTCTCCAACATATAGGGTCGGGTGCGATCGACCAGCACCAGCTTACCTATCTGCTCCAGCTGAAATTCCGTGGGGAAAGGCGCCACCACGACAACCGGTTTCTCTTTTTCACTCAGCCGCGTGGTGGAAATCACAAAATCTTCTTCGATGCGCTGACGGGCTTCATATTCACGCTGCGACAGGCACTGAGTGACCTGCAACTGCGGATAGTTGCGCATCAGCATGGCTTCTATCATGCGGAGCGTTGAGTTGCCGCTGTCGCACACCAGCAGTACCTGAGGGCGACGCTGATAGCCCACATCATAATGGCGCTCCAGCCCGACGCCGATGTGGAGCACCAGAAAGCCAATTTCGTTTTCGCTGATGGTATAGGGCGAATATTTGCCCCAGCTGGACACCGCCGCCAGGGTCACGTCATAGGCCATCGGATAATGCTGTTTAATGTTGCTTAACAGCGGATTAGGGATATGGATCTGGTAACGCACCCGCGTGATCATGGTTTTAATGTGGGTCAGCAGATCGGCCCGTAGCTGTGGATCGTTCTGGAGATTGTAATAGTAATGGGTGTTAATAAAACTGAGCAGGTAATCAACCAGCGCATCCGCATCGTCCGCATTAATGGCGCTGGGGGCAATGTCCTGAATACGTCGGGCGGCGATATTTACCCGCAGCCAGCTCTCTTCCGCCGGAGAAATGGGTTTTGCGATCAGCGGCCGCAGCGCATGAATCAGGGTTTGCGCCGACTCGCGCACGTCATCACCGATCTCTTCCGCCTGGGGATCGCTCAATGGGTAGCCTTCATTGATACGACGTATCGCCACCGCGCAGTAAAAGCGCAAATAGCGCTCGCCTTCATCGCTAAGGCGGATATTGTGCTGGGTAAAGCTGCTTTGCAGCAGCGGCTGCAGAGTGTCCAGCAGGCCGTTTTCCAGCGATTCCGGCACAATCAATGGGCTGTCCGGCTGCTCTTGCTCGATCTGAATCAGCAGATCGGTTAAGCAAGTGCGAATCGCCACTTCACTGCCAAACAGTTTCATGCCGTGATGGGGTTTACTTTCAATGCTCAACTGATAACGCCCGAGCCAGTCGCGCACGTCGGCCATATCATTTTGCAGCGTGGCACGGCTGACAAACCACTCCTCCGCCAGGTTTTCCAGCTTCAACGAATAAGCAGCGGTCAGAAAGCGCACCAGCAGGTAGCGGATTCGGTCGTGTGAAGTACGCGGCACCCGCAACGGTGCGCGCGTTTGCTGTTGCAGCACGTTAAAACGCTGCACATCGCTAATTTTAAGCTGGTAACCCGCCCCGCGATTCAACACAAACTGCGCCCCATGCTCCTGTAGCAAGGCGTTAAGCGCGGTGATATCCGTTCGTACGGTGCGCGTTGATACAGCGAAGCGCCGCGCCAGTTCATCCTGGGGCAGCGTTTCGTTTTTCAACGCGTCAAACAGTTGCGCAAGGCGCTGATTAGGAAATCTCACGTTGGGTTACCTGCTGCAGTCATTAACAAGGACGAGGTAAACGCCAGACTGCCAAAAACAGACGGCAGCGTTATCATGCCTGTGCGCCGTCATCACGTCCATGAAGCGGCGCACAGGCCTGGACTCAGTCCAGCAGACCTTTACAGATGGCCAGTAGCTGACGCACGTCTTCTACGCGGGTTTCGCCACTGGCGCTGTCGATGATCGAACTGTAAACATGGGGAATGACTTTGCTTACGCCAGCATCCAGGGCAATGCGCAGGATCGGCCCGACGTTTTGCAGATCAATCCCGCCCGTGGGTTCCAGCCAAAAATCCTGCTTCGCACAGGCTTCGGCGACAGCGCGGAACTCCTCTGCCGTCGCCAGCCCACCCATCGGGAAGTACTTCACGGAACTGCCGCCCATGTCTTTCAGGAGCGCAATCGCGGTATCGACCGGCACAATGCCGTCGCTGGCCTGTGAGCTGAGCGGCCCGGTGGAAATCTTCACTTTACCCGGCGTTCCGGTGGGCGAAATCAGCCCGTTGACCACCGTCTGTGACTGACCGAGCAGCGCACGACTGGTGCCCACGCCGGTGAACACCTGATTGACGTGCTGCGGCTGCAGCACCGCTGCAATCTCACTCACCCTTTGCGACATACGAGGATCGCCCGCCCCCAAACCGATGGACAGCGCGTTATCAATCAGCGCGGCGTATTCGCGCATATCCGCAATAGCGGCGTCGTTGCTGGTGTAATTTTTTGATAATACGCCAACCAGGACGTGCCCTTCTGCGGCCTGCCAGATAGCGCGGGCATTCTCTTTTGAGCCTGCCAGCACGTTAAGGCACAGGCGGTCCTGATAAAAATTTGGGGTGAGCGTCATGCTATTTTTCTCCTGTTAACAGCGCCTGAATGCGGGTGAAAATAATATGCAGCTGGTCAGCACTGACGCTGCGCACGTCGGCCTCAATAATGCCTTCGTTGGCCTTGTAGCCACGGAAGTAAATGGCGATATCGCCGTTTTTCAGGGCCTGCACCAGGTCGCCGGTTTGGTGCCCGATCGCGCGTTCATCAAAGTGAATTTCTGCACGGGCAATGTCACGTCCGGCGGCATCCCACACAACGCGGGCGCTCACGCCGTTCAGCCCGTTGAGGTTGTTGATAAAAGGCGTCATTTTTTCCACCATCTGCGCGCCGGTGGTTTTTGGCTGGGTCAGGTAGGACTCAATCGCCTGCGTCAGTCCCAGAATGCCCTCTTTACCGACTTTCATGGTGCGACCAATGCCGTTGCTCTGGCGCTTCACCCACTCAACAAGCTGGTGTTTTCCGATAACCAGGCCGCTGGTAGGGCCTTCGATGGCTTTGGCTCCGCTGTAAATGACCAGGTCGGCACCCGCCTGGTAATAACACTGCAGATCTTCTTCTGCGGCGGCATCCACGATAAGCGGCACGCCATGCTTACGTGCCACCTCTGCCGCCTGCGCGACGCTCAGGTGGCTCTTTTGCACGCAATGATGCGACTTCACATAGAGAATGGCCGCCGTCTGGGCGGTGATCGCGGCGGCAAGCTGCTGTGGAGAGCACTCATTACTGTAGCCGGCCTCCACAACCCGACCGCCGCCCAGCGCGATCATGCTGCCGACGGGCGCGCCGTAATTCACGTTATGGCCTTTCGGCACCACGATGTCATGCGCTACGGTTAGCGGTGCCGTGTGCAGGTTATCCAGCAGCCAGTCATCGTCTTTTACAATCACCGCCGCCACGCTCTGGGCGATGCCCGCTGAGGCACAGGATACCACCAGCGCATTTTCTACCTGCAGCAGCCTGGCAATGTAAGCGCCGGTCTTATCGACCAGATCCTTGACTTCAAAATAGTGCTCCAGGCCGTACTCAACCGTCTCAACCACGTCGCGGGCCGGTGTGGACACGCCAAGAATGGTCATGCGCCCAGAGGCATTAATGACCTGTTTCAGGCCATATTTCTCATACAGTGAAGACATTGTGTTTTTTCCCTTCTTCCGTCATCCAGCACTCACCAGCGACGATCGCCGCCAGTGGAATAAGTTGGCGATCGCCCTGTTCGGTCAGCCCTTCCGCATCCACAAATGACACGGGTTCCTGCGCCACGCTGAACAGGGTAAAGTCGGCGTCATAGCCGGGTTGGATACTGCCTTTGCTGTGCAATCTCAGCCCGCTGGCCGCCTGGTGAGTTACGCAGGCAATAATCTGCGGCAGCGTCATCCCCACATTGAAAAATTTCGACATCACGTGCGCCAGGGTATAAACCGGTCCGTTCAGGCGATTGCGGCAGTAAATATCCGAACTGATGCTGTGCGGCAGAATGCCCTGCGCTATCGCCGCGCGTGCCACCTCAAAGCTGAAGCTGGCACTGCCGTGGCCGACATCAAGGCGCACGTCCCGCGCCAGCGCATTTTTCACCGCCGCACGGAGCTGCCCGTCGGGCGTCAGAATGCGGTTCGGCTTGCCGTTGTAACAATGGGTGATGATGTCACCGGAGGTCAGTAACGCGGCGATTTCATCCAGGTTCGGGGGAGTGTTACCAATGTGTACCATCAGGGGCAGGTTGCCATTTTCCTGCTGAATCGCCTTTGCCAGTACCAGCGGCGTGATGCCGTTTTCGCCCACCACACTGCTGCTCATTCGGGCTTTGAACCCCAGAATAAAGTCAGGATGACGCCGCACCGCATCGGCTATGGCCGGGCGATCAATCTGCGTCATATCCGCCAGTTCATTTTGGGTGACAATGCCGGTGCGGGCGATGTTCAGCAGGGCGTAGACCTGGGTGGTGGCCGCCCGCGTGATCTGCCAGAAATCATCGATGTCGTCTGCCCCTGTACTGCCGGCATCCACAACGCAGGTTACACCGCACGCCACACCGACGTGGTCAGGGTGATCGTGATAGATCGGCGAGTTAGCGTAGCAGTGCACATGCGAATCGATCCAGCCAGCGCTAAGATAACAGTCCGCCGCCAGTGTTTTTTCCACTGTTGCCCTGCCGCTCACCTCACCCACCTCGGCAATTTTACCGTCGCGTATGGCGATATCGATCAGACTGTCATCTGGCAAACGTGCCCGACGCAGAATCAGATCGTACATAGAAACCTCCTTTGGCTCGCCCGATCGGCCTGAACCGATCGGGCATCGCCGCGATCAGATCGCGACCGGAAAAATCGCCCCAAGGATCATCGCGCCGAGGATCGCCCCGCCGGTGATCGGTTTATTCCACAGATAGAACACCAGCGCGCCCAGCAGTGAGCCAAGGCCAATCGGGATCGAGGCACCCATGGCAGCCAGAATAATCAGCGGCCCCAGAAAGCGTCCTGATGCATTGCCCGCGCCCATCATCACGTCCGCACCATAGGTACTGTTGCTTTGATTAATGGTGAATTTACGCGCCAGAATGATGACGTAACCTATCGCCACGCCAATAACCAGGCCGGTGACCAGCGAAGCCGCAAAATTCGCAACCGGGAAGACAAAACCCGCACCCAGCAGCAGCGCGGGCACGCCCAGCCCGACGCCGGTCTGAATCGCCCCACCGATATCCAGAATCCCGACAAGCGATCCTTCGATGATACGGGCGAACAAAAAGCTGGCACCGAAAGCGGCAACCGCACCATAAACCCCCGTATCAATGCCCGCGCGTAACATAGAGACGAAGGCCACCTCGTTGAAAGCCCCGATGCCGTACAGGTAGTACATATGGGTTCCGGCAAACACGCCGGAGGAGAGCAAACCGACAAAAATCGGGAACGACCAGTCGGCATACCAGAAACCTTTGTTTGATTCTTCCATTGCAGACGCTCCGTTATTTGCCGCTCAGGCTGTTATGAATACTGTCGAGCCAGCCAGGAATGCCAAGCTGGAAGGATTGCAGCATCTTCATATCGAAACCGCGGAAGAAGGCGCTGAGGACAAACAAGGCGACGATGGCGCTCATCATGACTTTGGTCACTTTGTTCCAGCCGCTCTCTTCAACCCCTTTACCAATCAAAATGCCCAGCACCAGGCCCGGTACGGCATTGCCCATAATCAGCTGTGCCAGACCGCCAAAGATGGTGGCCCAGAAGCCCGATTTTTTACCGGCATCAATCGCCGCCAGCCAGAAGATCACCGGCATAACCGTGTTAACCAGCAGATTGGCGGCCGGTACCAGAACCTTCACCGCCGTGACCTGCAGGGCCGCTGGCACAGCAGAGGCGGTCGAGTTAAGGAAAGCCACCACCACCATGCCGATGATGCCGCAGGCGATAGCCATCTTTTTAGGATCGTGCAGCGTTTGCGCGACATTGCGGTTTTTGACCATGATTGCCGCCGCGCCCCAGTTGGGGATGATGCGGTGATCCACATCCTGGGTGAACGCGCCAGCCGCCACAGAGGAAGCCCAGGCATTAAAGAAGAACCCCAACCCAAAAGAGAAGTGAGAGGCAGGATCGCCTTCACAGGAGTTGAGTTCACCCAGTGTGCGAAATGCGCCCATACCTTGTGTCGTCGGCGCATGGAACATGCGGGCGGCACCTGCACCCACACCGACGCCCACAAGGCCGCCGATAATTAACGACTTGAGCAAAATGATGAGAAACATCCTCTTTCCTTATATAAGTTGTTTGAGGCGAGGTTTACACGCGGGTGAAGTCGACTTTGTCACCGTCCAGGCAGGTCACATTGATGGTGACCTCCAGGTCGACGCTGAAGTGCCTGCGCTCACGTGCCAGGAAAAAGAAAAGGAATTTTTCAGTTGTGACGCGTTCCAGCGCACGCACCACCTTTACGTCCTGCGGTTCAATGCGCAGCAGAATCTTATTGGCGTTGCGCAGGACTTCGTGCTGTACCCGGCTAAGCGCATCTGCAAAGGCTTTCGCTTTGGTATCGCCCTTACCGCTTACGGCAACCGAGGTTGTAAAGGTCTCTTTCATTCCTTATCCACCGTGTTTTTTGCGCCAGGCCTGAACCAGACGTTCACCCAGCTCTTCTTTGTCCATAAAGCCAAAGCCCAGCACGTTGGCCCCTTCATTAATGGCGGTCACGCCTTCGTCAACGGAGCGCATGCCGTGCTTGGCCTTATAGCCATATTTGTTTTGCGCCGTAATCGCACCTGCACCGCCGCTGCCGCAAAAGGAGATACCAAAATCCGCCGCCTCTGCTTTCATGACATCGCCCAGCTTCATGTCCGCCGCGACACCGGGCACGACCACCGCACGGCCACCCGCTTTCTCTACGCCAGCCGCGACTTTCTGTCCTTTACCTAAACGATCGCCAATCACTACGGTTACCATATGTCTGTTCCTCTCATGGTTGGAAAATTAGTCGTTCTTCGCTACTTCAAAGTGGACGGAGAGCAGCCAGGCTTCTTCTGGTGGTAAATTGCCAAACAGATCCACCACCTGCTGCGCCAGCGCCATCGACTCCCTGGAGATTTCATCAAACAGGTCAGCCTCAACCTCTGGCAGACTTTCCCCGGTCACGGATCGCAATGCCATGGCCCGCACATGCGAAGCCAGCATCTGGATCTGCACGGCATTCGGCTGGATGGATCGCTCAGCAAAAAGCGCCCCAATCTGCGACATCACGCGATCCGCCAGGGCCTGAATAGTTTGCTGTTCGTCTTGTGACGCATTCATCGCTACCGCTCCATTACACATACTCATCGTCTGCTTACCGTTACGCGTTTAGCGCGATCCCAAACTAACCAGCGACGGGACGGCTGTGGAGAAGGACTTTTTCCGTTTCAAAGTGGAAATCCTGCACCCGTGAGCGATCGGTAGCGCAAACTTCAGCTACCACCTGGCCGGAATGTTTTTTTTGTTAACAGAAACAGAGAGTTAATAATCGGATGTAAAACGGGCAAGACGGCACGGGAGGGATAAGCGGAAATTTGGGTTGCTGGTCAGCCGTCACAAAACCAACAAACAGCAACCCTGAGGATCGGGTTAACAGAGAAACTTATGACGCCGCGTTCGAGGGTTTTGTTAATCGCTTCACGCCGGGGTTGTCGACAGCAGGCTGGAGACGATGCTTTTTACGTCGGCCAATGGCGGCCACGATCAGGGCGAAACGGGCTTCGTTGAGCCTGTAGCAGAACCCCATGATCAGCGCCGCGACAATCGCCAGCGTGCAGGGCCAGATAAAGATCAACTGCCTTAACCCCGCCAGCGTAGCGCTACTTTGTACGGTGTTCGGCACGTAGCCTATCTGCGTCAGCATCAGGCCGGGCAAAAATCCCGCCAGCGCGGCAGAAATTTTACGAAAGAAGGTGTAGCCGGTGTAACAGGCACCTTCTGCCCGAATACCGGTTTTCCACTCGCCGTATTCTACGGTATCCGGTACCAGCGCCCAGTTAAGGCTGTTGACGAACGCCGTGCCGAAAAATGCCACGCAGGAGAACATGACGAACAGCAGAGAGCTGTTCCCCCAGAGAAAGTTACACAGATCGCCCACGGCCCACAGGAGTAACCCACCCAGGTAGACCTGTTTTTTACCGAACTGTTTTACCGCTGTGGGCACCAGCAGCACCCCGACCAGGATACAGCCCATACTGAAAAAGCCCATCCAGGCGAGCAGATGCACATCATTCAGGACGTACTGGGTGTAATACACCTGGATGGCCAGTTTGATGTTAAACGCCGCCAGGGTACACAGGTTCGCCAGGCACAGGACGCGTAACGGTGGATTGTGGAAGATAGCGCGAAATGCCGTTGCTACGCCGGGTTTATGATGGGCTGGCGTGACCTCCACATAGCGCTCTTTGACGCCGCGGTAACAGCAGGCCATGCACAGCATTCCGCAGGTCACAAAGAGCGCAGCAGCCACCTGATAGCCCAACGCGCTTTTGCCGACAAACAGCGACTGGATTGGCATAAAGCATACGGTACACACCAGCAATCCCAACGTTGCCCCACCTTGTCGCCAGGCGGCAAGATGAGCGCGCTCAGTGGGATTTTTGGTGATAGCCGGCACCATGGCCCCATACGAACAGTTCATCAGGCTGTAAAACAGGCCGAACATCATAAACAGCGCCGTCGCGATCGTGGTCTTTACCGTCAGGCTAAAGTCGTTAGCAACAAACTGTGCCGCCGCCACCAGCGCTACCGGCAGTGAGAAACAGAGAATAAACGGCCTGAATTTGCCCCTGGTGCCAATATGGCGGCGTGAATCCAGCACAATGCCGGTGAACATATCCGTGACGGCGGTGAAGAATTTGGCCACCAGGAAAATCACGCCGCCGTACCAGGCTGGCATGCCCAGCTCATCGGTGTAGAACTTGAGTAAATAAAGCGTCCCAATAGTCAGCATCAGGTTGGAGCCAAAATCACCGAGGCCGTAAGCAAACTTCTCGCGCAGAGGGAGTTTCAGCGTGAGGGGATCGGAGCCTGTATTCATAAGTGATCCTTTTAGCGCCGCGACCGGCGCAGTCACAGAGCCAAATCAGCGCTGACGTTTACGGGCATCAATCTCTTCAATGATACGGACGTACATTTTTTCATTGAGGTTGTAGAAGCAGCCCATTGCCACAATCGTGGTGACCGCCAGCGCGCCGGGATAAATAAACATCAGCTGCTTTAAGCCCTCGACAGTGGCAGCAGACTGAATGACGTTGGGGACATAGCCGATTTGCGTCAGCATCCAGCCGGGGAAGAAGCCAGCCAGCGCCTGGGATACCTTACGGAAGAAGGTAAAGCCGGTATAAACCGTGCCTTCAGAACGGACGCCCGTCCGCCATTCGCCGTACTCTACGGTATCGGACACCAGCGCCCAGTTGAGGCTGTTCACAAAGGCAGAGCCAAAAAAAGCCAGGCAGGACCAGGCGACAAAACTGACCGAACCGCCACCGATAAAATAGTTGAGCAGGTCACCGACAACCCAAATCACTAATCCACCGATATACACTTTTTTCTTGCCAAAGCGCCGCACCGCGCCCGGCATCATGAACACGCCGATAAAAATGCATCCCATGCTGAAAAACCCCATCCAGGAAAGCAGAACGGGATCGTTGAGGACGTACTGCGTGTAATACACCTGAATCGCCAGCTTGACGTTAAATGCCCCCAGCGTGCAGAGGTTGGCAATGCACAAGATAAACAGCGGCCGGTTACCGGCTATCGCCCGAAAAGAGGCTAACAGGCCAGGCTTTTGGGTCGGGTTGGCTGGCGCACTGTCGACATAGCGTTCTTTTACGCCCGCGTAGCACCACCACATGAAAAACAGCCCAAACGCCGAAAACAACGTGGCGGCTACGATGTAGCCCAGTTGCGCATTCCCTTCAATCAGGTTCATCACCGGGACAAAACCCACCGTACAGATCAGCAGGCCCAGCGTTGCGCCGCCCTGTCGCCATGCGGCCAGCGAGGCCCGTTCGTTAGGGTTTTTCGTCATGGCCGGCACCATCGCCCCGTAGGAGCAGTTCATCATGCTGAAGAACAGGCCGTAGAGCATGAAGAGCACGGTTGCCACTATCGTTTTGCCGGTCATGTCGAACGGCGTTCCAACAAAATTGGCGATAGCCAACAGGGTCACCGGAAACGCGGCATACAGCACAAAGGGGCGGAACTTGCCTTTCGGGCCAATCCTGCGCCGCGAATCCAGCATGATGCCGGTGCCCATATCGGTAAAGGCAGTAAAAAACTTGGCAACCAGAAAGATGATTCCGCCGTAGGTGCCCGGCAGCTCCAGCACGTCGGTATAAAACTTCAGTAGATAGAGCGTACCGATATCTAACAAAATGTTTGAACCCAGATCGCCCATGCCATAGGCGACTTTCTCTTTAAAGGGCAAACGTAATGTTGCCGGTTCATTGCCGGAAGGAAGGGGTTGCTGGCTCATGAGTTATCTCCGCAGCCCCACTGAGAAAGTCAGTGAGGCTGCTTTTTTCAGGATGGGTTAGACGGGTTCTGCTGCGCAATGTCAGCCCGGATAGCCGCCACTTTTTTGCCAAACAGCAGCTGCATCACGGCCAGCAAGCCAAACGACGGCACCAGCACCCACCATGCGGGGATAGCCAGCGCGCCCTTAATCAGCATGGAGCCGGAGGCAATCAGCAGGAGAAACACCATCAGGCGGAAAGCACTGACGGAAATGCGCTGGTGCACGTACTGGCCCACTAACGATCCCAGGATCATGGTGGGAATGCAGAACATCACCAGCTTGATTGTTGAGATTGTTAACATGCCGCTGGTGGTCAGGCCGCCAATAATGGCGATGTTATTCGCGGTGAAAAACGCATTGAGTGTGCCGCGAAAAGCCGCCGGTGCCAGATTCCTTAACATGCCGTAGATCACCACCGGTGGGCCGTTGGTGGCAAAAGCCGATCCCAGCGCCCCGGCAATCACGCCCGTTGGCACCACAATCCAGTTTTTGTCATACACAGGCAGACGAGGAATAAACAGGCTGTAGAACGAATACAGAATCAGGAAGGTGCCCAGTCCGGTTTTCATGATGTAATCCGGGAAATTGGACAGCGCGTAGATCCCCAACGGGATACCGGCAAACGAGAACAGGATCAGCACCAGGGCTGACTTCCAGTTGGTTTCTTTGCGCGACAGCCAGGCGGCATACAGCGCGGTTGCCGTACCCACGATGACCGACATCGGGGCCGCCATTTTGACCGGCAGCAGTAAGGTTACCAGCGGCATGGTAACCAGTGCACCGCCAAACCCCGCACAGATGCCGATAAAGGTGTACAGGAACATAATGGCAATAATGATCCAGACCACATCGGTGGTGATTTCCAGCCCTTCCGGTGTAAACAGAGTAAAGAAGTCCATAATCTTTTCTCCCGCTACTGTGGCAATGTTTGGCTGCCTGTTAACCCTAATGAAGCAAACAATGGCTGCCATTCGCTGTCGGCACGATAAAACACCGGCGGTTTGCCCAGCGGGGCGGCGACGGTGATGTCACCGCCGTTAACCCTTTCACCGGTCCACATGTTGACCCAGTGGTCTTCGGGCAGGTAGAGCGACCAGTCGCGGCGGCCTTCTTCATAGACCGGCGCAACCAGCAGGTCACGCCCCAACAGATATTGGTATTTCAGCGCATAGGTGCGGGCATCCGCTTCATAGTGCAGAAATAACGGACGCATAACGGGCAACCCGGCGCGGGCGTTCTGCGCGACAGCCTGTTTGAGATAGGGTTTTAACGTGGTGAAGATCGTGGACATGCGGGCAAAGTGGGCAATGGTTTCTTCATCGCTATCGAACTGCCAGTTATCACCGGGACGGTTCCCTTCATGGGTGCGCATCATCGGGGTAAAGGTATTGAAGTCACACCAGCGAAGCAGGAGTTCTTTACTACGTTGCATCCCATACAGCGTGGTGTAGCCACCGATATCGCTGTGATGCAAACCGTGACCACTCATCGCCAGTGACAAGGCGGCAGGCACCACCGAGGCCAGGCCATCGTCCAGGCTCCAGTCCACATTTTGATCACCGGCCCACATCATCACGGAGTACTTCTGGCTGCCGGTATAACCCGCGCGCATAAAGAACAGAACGTCACCGAGTTTGCCGGTTTCTTCCAGCGCCTCATAGTTGCACTTCGCCCATAGCGCCGGCCAGGCGTTATGCATAATTTCGGCACTGACGCCGTTGTGCAGGTGGGTGTCCGTCGGCAGGTACTCGCCAAAATCCGCCATCCAGCCGCGACAGCCCAGGGCAATCAAATTATCTTTGATCACGCCTTTGAACCACTGATATGCCTCCGGATTGGTGAGATCGACCACGCCCGCATAAAACTCGCCAAATTCGACGTGGTAATCCTGCCCTGCCGCATCTTTGGTCAGATAACCCTTGCGGGCGGCCTCTTCGCACAGACTGCGGTCGCTGGCCACATAAGGATTGATATACGACAGGAACTGTACGCCTTCCGCTTTCCACTGCTGAATACGCGCGTCCAGATGGGGATAACGCGCGCTGTCCCACTGCCAGTTCCACATCACGCGCTTGCCGAAGGAGGTCATTCGGATGCCGGACCAGTCCTGCGCCCAGATACCGTTCACTTTCACGCCCGCCTGCCGCATTCTGTCCAGCTTCTGCTGGCATACCTCGGTGCCACCCTGAATACCCAGCGTGATGCCATCGTAAACCCAGTCAGGCAGTTCCGGCTGACGACCCAACAGGGCACTCATTTTTTCCAGCAGAGCAATATAAGTGTCAGCGCACTCAAAACGTAATGTGGCGTTATTTTCCCAGAAAGCCAGTTCGTGGTAATCCGCGGCACTGAAGTCAAAATTCATGTAGCCGCTGTTATCCACGTGGCAGTAGTACTTCTGGCTGCTGACAAACGTCGGCTGCGGGAAGAAGGTCCAGTAGTAATCCCCCCCGGCATTCTCGGCACAGTCAGCCTGCCAGGTCACCGCGCTTTTTTTATTGCGCCCGACGCCCTGTTCGCTGGTCCAGAGTGGGAAAGGTTTACCTCGCAGATCAAAACAGGAGAATTGCTCGCCACAGCCGTAGATGTGATCGTCTGCCTGCGCTGACAACCTCAGCCAGATACGATTAAGCCCGCCAGAATCATTTGTCAGCGCAAGCTGAAGGCGGCCTTTTTCATCCGTGCCAATCGTCAGCGTGGCACTGAACACCTCGCCGCGTGAGAAGCGTACCGTCCAGCCGGTGTCCTGGGTGGTAATCACCGCCTCTGTGAGCGCCAGCTTTTCATTCAGCCGGTCTTTGATGCTGAAATTGCCGCGAAACATATCGATATCGGCCTTGCCGTTGCCAATCCACAAACAGGGTTTTTCCTTGCTGTGGCTCATAATCTGTCGGTTTTGATAAGTCAGTGAAAAGCCGTAACCGGCGGCAGTAAGCGTTACGCCTGCCGTCTCAGGATGTTGTAAGTGCATTCTGACCTCTGTGTTGTAGGATAAAGAAGGTAAGGTTTGGCGTTATTTGAGCCGATCACAGCCAATCGTGAACGTCATGTGATGGCGCGCCTGCGGCGCAAGAAAAATCACATCAATGCCAGAGTTGAACGCATCAGGTGGACAACTCATCGGTTCAGCGGCCAGGCCAGTGCGGCCAAGTTTTTCGCCGCTGTAAATTTGCAGCCAGGGTTGATGGCTGCGTAAGAAAACCGAAAGTGATTGGTGTGGGCAGGTTAATCGCACCGCCCATTCGCGTCCGGCCGTGCGGGTGTTCACACTGCAGTCGATCTGCGTCGATGCCAGCCGACGCGGGGTAAGAAAATCCCCTTCAGCAATCGCCGCGGGCAGCGTAAGCAGGCAGTCATCGACCTGGGTCATGTTGCAGGTCAGATAAGGATGCGAGCCAACTCCGTAAGGCGCGGGTTGATTGCCCACATTCTGGCTGCTGAGAGTGACCTGTAGGCCCTGCGCGGCATCAAGTCGGTAAGTGGCCTGCGACAGCAATGCAAATGGGTAGCCGTAACTGGGCGGCAGAAATACCGTTAAGGTCGCCTCGCTGTCCGTCTGTTTGGTAATCTGCCAGTCACGCCAGGCCAGCAAGCCGTGAATGGCGGTGCCCCCTTCGTGGTCGTTGATTGGGAGCTGAAGCAGATTGCCGTTATGACGCCAGGTTCCCTTCGCGATGCGATTGGGCCAGGGAATAAGCACTTTGCCCATATGCGCCAGCGGCATGATTTCAGGCGGATGTGGGAGCACCAGGTGGTGGTCAGCGTGCCTCAATTCAGCCAGGCCGGCACCCACGGTAACGATTTTTGCCTGATAGTCTCCGGCACGAAGAACAAGGGTTTGTCCGCTGCTGTGCATAGCTGGTACTCCCGTTTTTAGGTTTTTTAGGGATTATTTCGCGTTACAGTCCAGTAAGCCTGCCGCCACAGCCGGTGCCAGGCCCGGAGCCAGTGGAAGGCGCGGGATCACCAGGCAATGCAACAGGTGATAGATATCCTGTTTGCCGTCCCACACTTTGGTGGTCACCTTGTTTTCGCAATCCAGCTCTTGCCACCATGAGCCGTTCTCGAAATCCATCATGTAGGTGATGCAGTAATCCCACCATTTCTGGTACCAGGCTTCGTATTGCGCTTCACCCGTAACGGTATATAAGGCGTAAGCCGTGCCCATTGCCTCGACCACGGGCCAGCGCACTCTTTCACTTACCACAGGCTTGCCCTCCCAATCGACGGTGTAAACAAAGCCGTCTGCGCCATCCGGCGCCCAGGCATCGCGAATGGTGGCGTGGAATAACCCCTTCGCATCTTCAATAAGCCAGGCCGGCGGCGTTTCGAAGCGCGCCTCCAGCGCAGCATGCAGATGCAGCATCAGGCGTCCCCACTCAATCCAGTGTCCAGGCGTACCGCCGTAAGCCCGGAAGCGGTGAGCCGGATTCTCTTTGTTGTAATCGCGCAGGGGATTCCAGTCAGTATCGAAGTGCTCATTGACCCGGTACTCACCGTTGCGCGCGACGTCGTGAATGATCACCGAGGTGACACGCAGGGCGCGGTCCAGCCATTTCTTATCGTGCGTGACGTCATAGACAATCAGGAAGGCTTCCACGGCGTGCATATTGGCGTTGCCGCCACGGTAGTCTTCTGTCTTGCTGAAGGCTTCATCCCAGGACTCCAGGCACATCTGCTCGTCTTCACTCCAGAAGTACCGCTCGATCACGTCGATAGCGTCATTCAGCAACTGACGGGCAGCAGGATGCCCCGTCGTGACCGCGCTGGCCGCGCCCAGTAGCACGAAAAAGTGCTGATAACCCTGCTTGGAGGCATCGACAACACCTTCATCGTTTACGCAGGCGTACCAGCCGCCGTACTTTTTATCGCGCAGCGCGCCATTCAGGGCGTTAATACCGTGTTCGACCAGTGAGTAAGCCCCCGGGCGGCCCATTGAGGCGGCCACGGCATAGACATGCAGCATGCGTGCGGTAATCCACAGGTGCGTACCCATATCAGGTTTTACCTGGCCGGTATTTCCCAGCCAGCCAAATCCAGTGGGGACCGCTGCGTTTTTACCAAAGTCGAGAATTCGGTCCGTTTCCTGTTCGAGCCAGCGGTTGTGGCTCAATGTGTTAAACCATTTCATGTGCTTTTGCCCTCTTAACGTTTAGCCATCATTTCATCTACGATCTCGCCCAGCCGTTGCAGCCTGGGGACGGAAACATCCCGTAACATCAGGTCGGTGTCAGGTAATCCGATGACGGAAGACCAGACGGCACGCCCGGCCAGGAAGCCCGATGCGCCCGCCTGCATGGCCACCCGGACGGCGCGCGGGAACAATTTTTCATCAATGCCCGACGAGAGGATGACCCACGGCATGGCGATCCGATCGTTGAGCTTTTGCGCTGCCGCCAGCAGATCAGACTGTGTGCCTTTGCCAAACAGCGGCATTTCCACCTTGTAGAGATCCGCTCCGCTGTTGCCTAATTCTGTGGCGGCATCGAGGATCGCCTGCTCGCGATCAAAGCGATCGCCACGACGCGGCGGTCTCACCACCGGTTCGATAATGCTGCGCAGTCCATGGCTGTGGCAGCGCGCGTTGAAGGCCTTAACCATGTCAAGACGCTGCTGCGGATCTTCATCACTGCGCCACAGCACCAGCAGCTTGAGCGCCTTCGCGCCGTCACGCTTTACCGCCGCCGGATCGACGTTTTTATCGATCACCACGCTGTCTACCGGGATGCCATTGCCTGGAATAAATTCATCTGCCGCGACGATCAGGCCGCAGCCGGGGGCAACCGCTTGCCGTTCGACGATTTGCTGAAAACAAAACTGTTGATCGACCAGGATCGCCGAGGCATAGGGCGATAAAACAGTGGCGGCATTGACTTTAAACTCGGTCAGCACGCGATCGCTGACCGGAAGTGACGCGCCAGCGGCGGCGAACATCAAACGCATCGCCTCACGCTGATCGACTGCGAGCATGGCGAAACCACCTGAAGGTCGGGTGATATCGTTAAGGGTGTAATGAGTCATGCTTCTTTCCTCTGAGTAAGCGTCACAATGTGTTGGAAGTGGTAAGGCCCGCGCTGGCGCGAACATGTTCGAGAATGGCGGTCCAGTCCTCGCGTCCGCGTCCGGCAGCGCGGGCCTGGTTGTAAACTTCACGTGAGGCCGCGCCAAGCGGCATCGGTACATGCAGTTGGTTGGCGACATCCAGCGCAATCCCTAAGTCCTTGTGGGCCAGATCGATCATAAAGGCCGGTGAACAATCCCCTTTCAGGACCTTGTTGGGCCAGGTCGTGGTGAAATGCCCTTTGCCCGCAGGCGTGCCGTTCATCACCTGCAGCGCGACGTCAAACGACAGTCCTAATCCTTCACACAGCACCGCCGCTTCCGCAGAAAGCGCATTCAGCGCGATGCTCATGTAGTTGTTGATCAGCTTGACGCGAATCCCCATGCCAGGCACGCCGGCAGGGATCAGCGCATCACCCATCGCCATTAACACCGGCCTTGCCCGCTCAATCTGTTGTGGCGTGCCACCCGCCAGCAGCAGCAGCGTTCCGGCTATTGCGTGGTCAGATGTGCGCCCCACGGGCACGTCCATCATGCTGAAACCGCGAGCGGTCATTTCGCCGATCAGCTGATCGGTTTGCAGCGGATGGATCGTCGACATATCAATCACCAGCGCATTGGGTGACAGCGTGGTGCAAATCCCCTGGTCGCCAAACAGCACATCACGCACTACGTCGCCGTTGGGCAGCATGGTGATCGCAAACTCGGCGCCTGTTGCCGCCTCGGCTGCGGAGACGGCCGCCCGGGCACCCTTGTCGGCCAGCCGCGCGACCGCCTGACGATCCACATCAAAGACGTTGAGCTGATGGCCTTGCTTAAGCAGATTGCTTGCCATCGGCCCGCCCATTTGCCCCAACCCAATAAAAGCAATTACCGACATAGCGCTCTCCCAAACCCTGTGATTGTCATATTTTGTCATAATGGATGATATTTACTGTCTATTTTCGATCATATTTGTAATTTATGGTCAAAAAATTGACAGGTGTCACTTTTAAAACATTTGATGAAATTAAAATGACAGCACTGAAAAAAAGGGAGGAAGGGTCATGACACGTATTGCTTGTGTAGGGATCGCCGTATTAGATCGCATTTGGTATCTGGATACGTTGCCGCATCAGGGCGGAAAATATGTGGCAAACAACTATCGGGAAGTGGGCGGCGGTCCGGCGGCAACCGCGGCGGTTGCTGCCGCAAAGCTGGGCGCAGAGGTGGATTTTATTGGTCGCGTGGGTGACGACGACACCGGTAAAAGGCTGCTGTCTGAATTAAATCAGTACGGCGTAAACACCCGCTATACAAAGATTTATGAAGCCGCCCGCTCTTCGCAATCCGCGATTCTTGTGGATGCCGAAGGGGAACGCATGATTGCCAACTACCCTAGCCCGGACTTACCGGAATGCGCAGACTGGTTAACAAAAATCGACTTTTCTCAATGGGATGCAGTGCTGGCAGATGTTCGCTGGCATCAGGGTGCAAAGCGCGCATTTATCCTGGCACGTCAACAGGGCGTCCCAACGATTCTGGATGGGGATGTGACCCCGCAGGACATTGGTGAGCTGGTGGCGTTAAGCGATCATGCGGCATTTTCAGCTCCTGGTCTGCAACGTCTTACCGGTCTGGAGGGAGAAACGGCGGCGTTGAAAAAAGCACAACTGCTCACAAATGGTCATGTCTATGTGACGCAGGGCGTGCAGGGCTGTGTCTGGCTGGAAGCTGGCACACTGCAGCATCAGCCGGCTTTCGAGGTGAAGGTGGTCGATACCACCGGCGCGGGTGATGTCTTTCATGGCGCGCTGGCCTTCAGGCTGGCACAGAACGGCGCAGTCGCCGAGGCGGTACGTTTTGCCAGCGCGGTGGCCGCACTAAAATGTACCCGGCCGGGCGGACGCGCGGGGATTCCGGATTATGATCAGACCTGTTCTTTTATGTCAGTTAATGTATAAACTGTGAGCCATGGTGGTATTCAGAGAACAACCCATGATCCTTACGGACGTAACCGGTAATCCCCGCCACGATCGTTTACTCAGGCTGATCGCCGAACGTGGCTACATGAATATTGATGAACTTGCCTTGCTGCTCGACGTTTCCACACAAACGGTACGCCGTGATATTCGCAAGCTTAGCGATCAGGGATTAATCACGCGCCATCACGGTGGCGCAGGGCGTGCATCCAGCGTAGTGAATACCGCTTTTGAACAGCGGGAAGTCTCGCAGACGGAAGAAAAACGCGCCATTGCTGACGCGATTGCGGACTATATTCCTGATGGCTCAACGGTATTTATCACTATTGGCACCACGGTTGAACACGTCGCCCGGGCGCTGTTGAACCACAAGCATCTGCGCATCATTACCAACAGCCTGCGGGTTGCCCATATTCTGTATAAATGCCCGCAGTTTGAAGTCATGGTGCCGGGCGGCACGCTCCGCCCGCACAACGGTGGCATTATCGGCCCGGTCACCACCGCTTTTGTCGCCGGTTTTCGCGCGGATTATCTGGTCACCAGCATGGGCGCGATTGAAAGTGATGGTGCGCTACTGGAATTTGATGTCAATGAAGCCTGTGTGGCGCAAACCATGATGACGCACGCGCGACATATTTTGTTAGCGGCAGACCACACCAAGTTTCAGGCCTCGGCAGCAGTAGAAATGGGCAGCATAAAGCAGGCGACCGCGCTGTTTACGGATAAACTGCCCGCAGCGGCCCTGCAAAATTTACTGAAAGCCCATCAGGTAGAAATCATTCAGGCTACGCCAGGCGGCGATGAGGATGCCTGAATAACTAACCCCGGCCGCGCCGGGGTTATCAACATTGTTAGCGGAACTTCTTGTGGTTTTCGTTACGGATCGCAGCCAGTTTTTGCGCTTCTGCTTTGGCTTCATCCAGTTTGCCCTGCTTCGCCAGTGCATCGGCTTTATCAATCTGGGCAATCAGGTCATCCATGCCTTTATGGAAGTCTTTCATTTCCGGGCTGTCAGGTGCTTTGCCTTCCAGTTTATCCGGGGTGCCTTTTTTGGCATCCTCGGCTTTGGCACGCAAATCACTCAACATTTTGTGCAGCTGATCGGCGCTTTTCGCCCCGTCCAGTGACTTGTAGATACCCGACATATCTTTCATATCGTGCTCAAGAGAGGCAGCACCGGCGGTAACGCTAACGGATAAGACGGCTACAGCGAACAACGACATAAGCTCTTTACGCATGCTCAGCTTCCTTTTTATTGTGGGAATGCTTTTTATAAAAAACGGAGGGTCGATGCCCTCCGCTTGCTATCGCATAAACAACTTAAAAGAGATTTTACTGTCCGGCAATATACATTTCGGGGAGTAAGACCGAGCCGCACTGAATATTGCTGCGGGTTTCGATGTCATCGCCCACGGTGACGATGTTTCGCCACATGTCGCCTAAGTTGCCAGCAATGGTAATTTCGCTTACCGGATACTGGATTTCACCGTTTTCAACCCAGAAGCCCGCCGCGCCGCGTGAATAGTCACCGGTGATCGCGCTGACGCCCTGTCCCATCAACTCGGTCACCACCAGGCCGGTTCCCATCTGCTTCAGCAGATCGTTGAAGCTGTGTCCCTGACCGGCGATGCGCCAGTTGTGAATACCGCCCGCGTGACCGGTGCTGGTTAAGCCCAGCTTGCGCGCTGAATAGCTGGTCAGCAACCAGGTCTGCAGCACGCCATCTTTGATGATGTCGCGAGCCTCAGTACGCACGCCTTCGCTGTCAAACGGCGTCGATGCTAATCCTTTTAACAGGTGCGGCTGCTCCTGGATGGTGAGCCACTCCGGCAGAATCTGTTTGCCCATGGCATCCAGCAAAAAGGTGGATTTGCGATAAACGCTGCTGCCGCTGATGGCACCGACCAGATGCCCAAACAGGCCGGTCGCCACTTCGGGTGCAAAGATCACCGGTGCTTTCATGGTGTCGAGCTTACGTGGCGCAAGGCGCGACAGCGTCCGACGCGCGCATTCCGCACCAACCCAGTCAGGGCTTTTTAAATCTTCGATGGCACGACCAATGGTGTAAGCATAGTCACGCTCCATATTGCCGTTCTGCTCAGCAATCACGCAGCTGGACAGCGAATGGCGGCTGGAGCAGTAGCTCTGTAACATGCCATGGCTGTTGCCAAATACTTTGATACCGACGTGACTGTTAAAGCTGCCGCCTTCGGTATTGGTGATGCGCTTGTCTGCCTGTAACGCCGCCTGCTCTGCCTGCGCCGCCAGTTTGATGGCATAATCGGCATCGATCTCCCACGGATGATAGAGGTCAAGATCCGGAGCCTGGTAGGCCAGCAACTCGGCATCCGCCGGTCCGGCAAAGGGATCGGGTGACGTGTAACGTGCGATATCAATCGCCGCCTGCACGGTCCGTTTAATCGCATCCGGGCTAAGATCGGTCGATGAAGCACTGCCTTTGCGGTTTTGATGATAAACGGTGATGCCCAGTGCGCCGTCACTGTTGAATTCGACGTTTTCTACTTCGCCGTAGCGAGTGCTCACACCGATACCGGTGGTCTTGCTCACCGCGACTTCCGCGCCATCTGTACTTGCTTTTGCCAGTTCAAGCGCCTGTGCAATTGCCTGTTCCAGTGCTTTTCGCTGTTCTGCAACTTGAGTTGATACGTTCATCGACCTGCCGTCTAATCTTATGGTTGAATAATTTGAGTCTATCAGAGTCAGAGAACAATTTCGCAGTCACCCGATAAACTGGTAGGATTAGCCTCTTTTTTTTGGAGCCAGATATGACAAAGCAGCCTGATGAGTGGCTCGACGATGTACCCGATAATCACGAAGAAGACGAAGAAGAGATTATTTGGGTTAGTAAGAGCGAAATAAAACGCGATGCGGAAGAGCTAAAACGCCTGGGTGCCGAACTGGTCGACCTGGGTAAAAACTCGCTGGATAAAATCCCGCTGGATGAGCGTTTACGTAACGAGATTGAACTGGCACAGCGCATTAAGAAAGAAGGCCGCCGCCGTCAGTTACAGCTCATCGGTAAGCTGTTGCGCAGTATAGATGTTGAGCCGATCCGCATTGCGCTCGACAAACTTAAGAACCGCCATAATCAGCAGGTCGCCCTGTTTCACAAACTGGAAATGCTGCGCGATCGCCTGATTGATGAAGGTGATGAGGCGATGACAGACGTGATTGCCCTTTATCCGCAGGCGGACCGCCAGCAGCTACGTAGTATGATTCGTAATGCGCAGAAGGAAAAAGCGGGCAACAAACCGCCGAAATCCGCGCGTCAGATTTTTCAGTACCTGCGTGAGTTAGCAGAAACCGTCTGACCTTTCCTGGTATTTGCGGCTGAGCAACGCCCAGCCGCAGGGTTTTCTTCTCCCATCAGAGGGAGAGGAAATGATCCGCTAGCGATTAGCGGTCCAGACGATCCAGCAGCTTTTGATGAATCCCACCAAAGCCCCCGTTGCTCATGACCAGCACAGAATCCCCCGGCTGAGCCGTTTTTGCGATCATCTCAACCAGCGTATCAATATCCGCGCTACAGTGAGCAGGCTGCATGCAGGCATCTGCAACATCCGCCACCTGCCACGGAATATGTCCCGGCTGGAACAGAAACACTTCGTCGGCGCGTGCCAGTGATGGCGCAAGCTCGTTTTTATTCACGCCCATTTTCATGGTGTTTGAACGCGGTTCCAGTACCGCCAGAATACGCGCGGTGCCGCCCACTTTACTGCGCAGTGCGCTGAGCGTGGCAAGAATCGCGGTAGGATGGTGGGCAAAGTCATCATAAATTTTGATGCCGTTTACCTCACCGCGCAGTTCAAGGCGACGACGGGCATTGATAAAGCTGCCCAGCGCCTGGCTGGCGTCTTCCGGCTTCACGCCGACGTGGCGCGCTGCCGCAATGGCCATCAGGCCATTGTGCATGTTGTGCTCGCCCACCAGCGCCCAGTTCACTTCGCCAACGTTCTCGCCATCAAGCAGAACTTCCCAGCGTGATGCATCCGGGGTCAGTTTTTTCGCCTGCCAGTGACCGCCATCGCCGACGTGTTCCTGTTCACTCCAGCAGCCCATTGCCATCACCTGTTTCAGATTAGGATCGTGCTCTGGCAGCAGGATCTTGCCCTGGCCTGGTACAATGCGCACCAGATGATGAAACTGTTTCTGGATCGCCCGCAGATCGTCAAAAATATCGGCATGATCGAATTCCAGGTTATTCAGGATCAGCGTGCGGGGGCAGTAATGGACGAATTTGGAACGCTTATCAAAAAACGCGCAGTCGTATTCATCCGCCTCAATTACAAAGAATGGGCTTTTTCCTAATTTTGCAGAAACATCGAAGTTGCCGGGCACACCACCAATAATAAAGCCTGGTTCCAGGCCACAGGCCTCAAGAATCCACGCTGCCATGCCTGCCGTGGTGGTTTTACCGTGGGTACCCGCCACGGCCAGCACCCAACGGTCGCGCAGCACAAAATCGTGCAGCCACTGTGGGCCTGAGAGGTAAGGAATATTACGTTCCAGCACCGCTTCCACACAGGGATTCCCGCGCGTCATGGCGTTGCCGATAATGACCAGGTCCGGTACAGGATCAAGCTGACTTGCGTCGTAACCCTCTGTTAATGCTATACCTTGCTGCTCAAGTAAGGTGCTCATCGGTGGATAGACGTTGGCATCTGAGCCTGTCACCTGATGGCCAAGCGAGCGGGCCAGCATGGCCAGTCCGCCCATAAAAGTGCCACATATCCCAAGGATGTGAATGCGCATAACGAAGTCCATAACTCAAAAGTTCGGCGCACAGTGTAACCTTGCTTGCACACGGAAGAAACGGATTAGGACTATGGTTTTTAAAGTTCAATCGGCTAAACTGCGTACGCATCCACGGGCAGTTAAGTAGGCCGCTGCCACTCCATCGATGATTCAGGGAATGTGTTATGAAAACGTTGGGCGAATTTATCGTCGAGAAGCAACACGACTTTCCGCACGCCACAGGTGAACTGACGGCGCTTATCTCAGCCATTAAGCTGGGCGCTAAAATTATTCACCGTGATATTAACAAAGCCGGTCTGGTCGATATTCTTGGTGCCAGCGGCGTTGAGAATATTCAGGGTGAGCAGCAGATGAAACTGGATCTGTTCGCCAATGAAAAACTCAAAGCAGCACTGAAAGCACGTGGCATCGTTGCCGGTATCGCCTCTGAAGAAGAAGATGAGTTTGTGATCTTTGAAGGCGAAGAAAACGGTAAATACGTCGTCTTGATGGACCCGCTTGATGGGTCGTCGAACATCGATGTTAACGTCTCCGTCGGCACCATTTTCTCTATCTATCGTCGCGTTAGCGAACCGGGTACGCCGGTTGTCGAAGCCGACTTTATGCAGCCGGGTAATAAGCAGGTTGCCGCCGGTTACGTGGTTTACGGCTCATCCACCATGATGGTGTACACCACCGGTTGTGGCGTACATGCGTTTACTTACGATCCGTCTTTGGGTGTGTTCTGCCTGAGCCATGAACGTATGACCTATCCGGACGTGGGTTACACCTATTCCATTAACGAAGGTAACTACATTCGTTTCCCGCAGGGCGTGAAAAAATACCTGAAATTCTGTCAGGAAGAGGACGTGGCGACTCATCGTCCTTACACCTCACGTTATATCGGTTCTCTGGTGGCGGATTTTCACCGCAACCTGCTGAAGGGCGGCATCTATCTCTATCCAAGCACTGCCAGCCATCCTAAGGGTAAACTGCGCCTGCTGTATGAGTGCAACCCAATGGCATTCCTGGCTGAGCAGGCTGGCGGTAAAGCCAGCGACGGTCAAAACCGTATTCTGGATATTCCACCGGTCACGTTGCACCAGCGTTGTCCGTTCTACTGTGGCAACACCGCCATGGTAGAGGACGTGGAGCGTTTCCTGGGTGAGTTCCCCGACTGCCGTCAGGGCTAAAGACGAAGGGCGCGATATTCGCGCCCTTTTTGGTTTACGACTGCTGTAGCCTGAACTGTGCCATCGCAGCCTGTAACTGCTCTGACTGCGACTCCAGTGAATGGGTCGCGGCGGTTGCCTGTTCCACCAGCGCCGCGTTCTGCTGCGCTGCTTCATCCATTTGCGTCACTGCATGATTGACCTGATCGATACCACGACTCTGTTCTTCTGAGGCCATGGAAATCTCTTTCATCAGCGCCGTAACCCGCATGACTTCACCAGCGATCTCATCCATTGTTTCGCCCGCGCGCGTCGCCATTTCACTGCCCTCTTTGACCCGCGTTTGTGAGTCGCTGATCAGCGTACGAATCTCTTTGGCCGCACTGGCACTGCGCTGCGCCAGCGTACGGACTTCGTTGGCGACGACGGCAAAACCGCGCCCCTGTTCTCCGGCGCGTGCCGCTTCAACCGCCGCGTTCAGGGCAAGGATGTTGGTCTGGAAAGCAATGCCGTCAATCACGCTCAGGATATCGCCGATGCGGTTAGCGCTGTCGGTGATTTCATGCATTTTTTCCATCACGTAATTCACCACTTCCGCACCGCGATCGGCACTGTCAGACACGGCGTTAGCCAGCTGATGTGCCTGTTGGGCGTTACTGGCGTTGAGACGGACGGTGGCCGTCAACTGCTCCATGCTGGCAGCCGTTTGCTCCAGCGATGCAGCGGACTCTTCCGTACGTTGAGAAAGATGCACGTTGCCTGCCGCCAGTTCACGGCTGCCGATATCGATCTTCAGGCCGGCTTCACGGACCTGATTAACCGATTCACGCAGCGCGTGCTGCATGCCTGCCAGCGCATTATTCAGTCGGCCCAGTTCATTATTGCCCGCCAGCGGTAAAGCCTGGGACAAATCGCCCGCCGCAATCTGCTCCAGGTGAGTAATCGCGTTGTTTAACGGCGTCAGCAGCATACGGCGTAACAGTACCCAGGCCAGCACCAGAAGCAGCAGTGACAGCAGCACGGCGATGGCAATCAGCACCTTCATCATGATTTCGTTACGCTGGGCTTCAGCCAACTGTGCATGCGTAATTTCATCGGCTTTTTTACCGAAGGTTTCTACCGCATTGCTGTATTTCACTGACAGCGGCTCCAGTTTGCCTTCCAGCAACTGGTAGTATTCATCGTTGTACTGTTTATCCAGCGCCTTCATCATCGGCAGGATGCCCTGATCAAGGTAGTCCTTATAGCTTGATGCAATCGCATCAGCCATAATCTTCCCTTCGGCAGTCACCGTACCGGCATCAACAAAACGCTTAAGATTCTGTTGAGATGCCACCACATCCGCCTGCGCGGTTTTGGTGATGCTTGCTCCCTCATCCAGTAAACCAATCTCAATTTTACGCACTGCCAGCGCAGCACTGGCACGTGCGCGCATTAAATCGGCATTACTTTGATACAAGCTGTTTAACTCAATCCCCTGAATGCGGTTAACCACATCCAGCGAACGATTCCCCTTATTAATTGCCACAATGCCCATCACACTCACCGCCAACAGCAGCAATGTCATGAACGCCAGCAACGCCAGCAACCCCGTGCGCAGTGATAACTGTTTCATCTTGATCGTTTCCGTATGAGTAGTAAAAGGCGAAATAATTTCGACAACCCTTAAACGGAGAAAGTATCGGCAATGACCTGGCTAAACTTTAACGTCAATAGATGATTAACATCTCTATTACCGTTAACCTGTTAATGAAACTGACCGGTTATGTGGGTAAGCCAAAGAGGAAAAGCATGAAGAGAGGGTTAATACTGGCGCTGGTGGTTAACTGCGGAGGCGCATTCGCGCAGCAGTCCGATATCGATCTTCAGCTAAATCAGTGCCTTAATAAAGCCAGCACCACGCTTGCAATGGTGCAGTGTAATGACAGCGCCATGAAAGGCTGGGATAAGGAAATGAACACCCAGTACGGTTTACTGATGAAAAAATTAAGCGGTGAACCCAAGGATAAATTGCGTGCGGCACAGCGGGCCTGGCTCAGCTATCGTGATGCCTGGCTGGCCGCCAGCCGCAGCCAGCTCAGCACCCAGGGCACACTGGGGTCCGTTGCGCTCGGCACACAGGGCATTGCGCTGGTGCGCGATCAAACGCTGATGCTGCAATCTTTAAACAAAGGCAGTTGCGCTAACCCCGACGATTGTTGATTAATGTCAGTTCGTTACTGGCTATTCGCCGACGTTTTCATTTACCTGCAGGAAAAAATCATGGCTGCTTATGCCTCCACGCTTATTTTAATCGGCCTTGCCGTGCTGAGTTACTTTGTTCACAACACCGCCGTAACCCTTTCTATATTGATTCTGCTGGCCATTAAACTGACTCCGCTGGCACAGTTCTTTCCTTACGTGGAAAAACAGGGCATTACATTAGGCATTATCATTCTTACGGTGGCGGTCATGGCACCGCTGGCGAGCGGTTCGCTGCCTGCGTCATCACTGCTGAAGTCCTTTGCCAGCTGGCAGTCGATTGTGGCGATTCTGGTGGGCATTTTTGTCGCCTGGCTGGGCGGACGTGGCGTGAGTTTTATGAGCGTACAGCCTTCCGTTATTGGCGGATTGTTAATGGGGACGGTGATTGGTGTGGCGTTTTTCCGTGGCGTCCCGGTAGGGCCACTGATTGCTGCGGGCATTGTTTCCTTGTTTATCACCGCCAAATAGCGTTGAGGAGCATTCTGAAACGCCAAAAAGGGGGCGGACTTTCACAGTCAGTTGGCTATAATAACCGACACTCAACATACGACGACTAAAGGAATACCCGATGAGTTTGAACCAGGTGCCAGCAGGTAAAGACCTGCCAGAAGATATCTACGTAATTATTGAGATCCCGGCCAATGCCGATCCGATCAAATATGAAGTTGATAAAGAGTCTGGTGCCCTGTTTGTGGATCGCTTCATGTCCACTGCGATGTTCTATCCGTGCAACTATGGTTACATCAACCATACCCTGTCGCTGGATGGTGATCCGGTCGACGTGCTGGTACCAACCCAGTACCCACTGGAGCCAGGCTCAGTCATCCGTTGCCGCCCAGTTGGCGTGTTGAAAATGACCGACGAGTCAGGTGAAGATGCCAAACTGGTTGCCGTTCCGCACACCAAGCTCACCAAAGAGTACGATCACATTAAAGATGTGAACGACCTGCCAGAACTGCTGCGTGCGCAGATCACCCACTTCTTTGAGCACTACAAAGATCTGGAAAAAGGCAAATGGGTTAAGGTTGACGGCTGGGATAACGCTGAAGCGGCAAAAGCCGAAATCATCTCTTCTTTCGAGCGTGCGGCTAAGAAGTAATTCTGTTTCCTGGCTGCGTGATTCATCTCAGCTGAACAAATAAAAACACCGTCCAACTGGACGGTGTTTTTATTCAGGCTTTCGACTCCTCATCACGCTTCAGCCAGTCACCACTCATAATACGCTGGCGTCCTGAGACTGAACGTTGATAGACATAAAGCCATGCGCTACCGAACGGCGTCTGAATCAGATGACGTTTGTATTCTCCACCTTTAGTACGAAGCGCATCTAACTCGGCGAGGATGGAGGCATCAATCCGGTATACTTCGCAATATACCTTTCCTTCGCCATTAACCACGCCGGGATAGTGACCAAGACTGTAGAGTTCATAGCCCTCAATCTGATGGTCACCCAACCATTGCGCGTGTGTCATCCAGTGACTGTTTCCCTGTTTGCGCCGTAAACTGCCATAGACAATTATTCGCATTGCTAAAACTCAAACTGATAAAGCAAATCAAGAGCCTGATCCACACCGGACACGGCTTCCAAATAGAGTTTAGGCATCAGGCGGTAACGTAAGGTTAACGTTGCCAGTGAATCAAAGATGCCCACTCCGTATTTTACTTGTAGACCCGGCAGTACATAGCCACTGACCTGCACCTGCTGACTGTCGCCAACGCCGGTGGTATCAAGAGCAAGGTTACTGACGCCGAATGTCTCGCCGATTTTACCCACAACCTGACCACTTTGTGCAACCCCTAACCCCACTAACGCTGAAGTTAGTGCATTACCGTCACCGTCGCTCTTCAGTCCCTGACCCCGTAACAGGTAAGAAAGGGCTTCCTGCTGTGACATCGCCGGGTCCGAGAACACTTCAACTTTCGGCTCGTCCGCCAGTCCGGTAACGCGCAGGCCTGCCGTCACGCTGTCCTCCGTCGCATCCGGATTACGAATCGCCTCCAGGTTGATGTAAGGCTGATCCGGTGGCCCGGCGAATTGCAGCTCGCCTTTGCGTACGATTAAATCCTGGCCATAGGCATGGAAACGGCCGGAAGGAATGTTGATCTGTCCGTTCAGCCCAAGACCTGATTTATCCTGTACCATTTTCAGGTCGCCATTCAGTCGCGCTTTCAGGCCAAATGCGGACAGGCGCACGTCGTTGCCGACATGGATAATCAGGTTACTGTTAATCGGTATTGAAGCGGTTTGAGGCTCAATCGGTTTAAGGTTTTTATCCAGCATGACCTCGTCAGAGGAGACGCCCACCGCGCTCTCTGGCACCTCTTGTACCGTAATGCGTGCCCAGGGAATATCCACCCGGCCGTCAAGGTTAAAGGCGGCTGGCGTGGCTTCAAAGACCACATCCGGCGAGACATCCATCCGCACCATTGGCGGCACCGTAACCCGTACCCGACTTCCTTTGGCGGCGACACGTGCACGCCAGTTGTCCAGTTGGCTCCAGTCCGCATCACCCGTGAGGTTGATATTGCCCTGCGCGGTCTGCAGCAGACCATTCAGGGTTGAGCTCATGCCGTTGAACACCATGTTGAGGCTGGCGCGGGTTAAATCCACCGGCATAAAGTTGCCTTTCACATTCACATCTTTCAGGCCGAGTTGACCAAAGACCTGGGGCTGCTGTGCCGTTCCGCCGAGGCGTAGGTTACTGTTCAGATTGCCTTTAATGCTTTCACCCTGCATCAACGCCGGATTGATTATTGCCAGAGAGATATTGCGGATATTCACATTACCGCCCAGCGTTCGGCGCTGTTGCGGATCGGTGATCTGCACATTGCCATCCAGTTGACCGTTGTTAACGATACGAATCAGCCAGTCGAGCTGCGCCCGTCCATCGCGTAGTGCGGCATTGATATTGAGCGTGTTAAAGGCGACAGGCAGCGTATTGCCCTGCACATCCTGCGCGACTTTAACGCCGTTGCCCTTCAGCGCCAGGCTGCCGGTCGGCAGTTTGCCGTCCGCCGTCCAGTTTACTCGGGCATCCCCGCTAAACACGCCGCTCAGCTGTGTCTGGTTAGTGAGGAAAGGTTTTAACATCGCAAGGTCAAAACGGTTTAACACCACATGAGCATGGCCATCTGGCCCGGCTTCTATGGGTTCAGGCACACAGAGTTGCGCATTGGGGTTTTGCCAGCAGTGCGGGCCAATGGTGGCGGTCTGTTTCTGATTGACATAGTCGATCGCCATGGCGCGCGTCAGTCGCCATTCCCCCACCGGCGTATCAAAACGCGTATTGTTCAGATTGCCCTTCCACTGCTCGGTCTGACGGTCGAAGCTGCCTGTCAGCGCGAGCTGGCCTGACACCGGCTTGCCCTGCACGTTGAGTTTGAGCTGGTGCTGCTTTTCATCGCCATCGGCATTGAGCGTCAGCAGGCTGATATTAAGTGCATCCTGCGTCAACTGCTCAACCCGCAACTGCAGCTTACCGGCGATTTGCTCGCTGGAGCGCACATCACTCTTCAGGGTGATGCGGCGGACAAGCAGTTGCTGCCAGCGTAAACCGGTGGCGGTAAGATCGGCCAGCAGTTGTGGCGCTTTCAGCGTTCCCCGTGCCTTGATATCCCCTTTGACCACCCCGCCCAGCCCCGGCAGCGCATTATCGAGATGCGGAGCATCAACGCTGGCATCCAGGTTGAGTGTATCGGCCAGGCTGCCTTTTACATCCAGATGATTACGTCCCAGCGCTATCTTGATGCCGGGAATATCCCACTGGTTGTAGCTGTTGCCCCGCAAGGTGCCGTCAGCGCTTACCGCGTTCTGTTTAACGTTACCTTTTAGCATCAGCTGCGGTACGCTCACCTGCCAGCTGCCACCATACAGGCTGCCACGGGTGGTAATCTTACCGTCCAGTTTCGCCGGCCAGTCAGGATACTGGCGCGCGGTATTGATGCCGTCCAGCGTCAACTCACTGCGCCAGCTGATGGCTTTGCTCCAGTCCACCAGCGCGGTGAGATCGATGTTGCCCTGCAACGCCGCCACACGCAGCTTATCCAGACTGAACTGTTGTACGTTGCCTTTGCCATCCAGCGCGACCGTAGCAGGCGGCACTGATTCCCCTTTGACCGAGGTGCGCAGAGACATGACATAGTCTGTCGCCTTGCCTTTGAACTGATAGTTAAGGTTATCGGCCTGATACTGAATCGCCCCGGCCAGCGGCCAGCGCAACTGCGGACTGGTCAGGTTTAACGCCAGCGGTAGACCAGCCACGGCGGGCTGAGCGCTGGCATCAAGCTGTGCGCGTACCGGGCCGGAAAGGTTCAGCGCCAGTTTCAACTCGTCACGCATCGCCCCCTTTAAGGTCAAACTGAGTTTTTCCCCTTTGACAGGGTCAACGTTCACCTCACCGTTCAGGGCAAAATCAACGGGCCAGTTGTCAGCCAGCGTAGCCTGACCAGCGCCGTTCAGCTTGCCCAGATTTGAGTCAACCTCCAGCGTTTGCAACTGCATATGGCGGTCCAGCGTTTTCGCCTTAACCCGCAGTCGGCTAACCGAAATATCAGTATCACCGGTGATGCGTAGCTGCTCGCCCAGAATTTCCTGTACATCAATATCCAGCGGTAGCTGAAAGTCGGGCTGCGCGGGCAACAGCGGTTTTGCAAACAGCGCCTGTAAGGTTTCGCCCAACGGCTTCTCATCCGGCTGAGGCTGTTGTACTTTGGGTTGCACCACCTGCTCTTTAGCCACCTGCGCCGCTTTAGGCAGCGCTATCAGCAAACTTTGGATATGGGTGGGATTCAGCGTCAGGGCACGATCCTGCCACTGCAAGCCGGTGGTAAAATCCGCCAGCGAAATAGCGCTCTCATCGACTTTCACGCTGATGTTGTGCAGGCCCACATGACGCAGGCTGATCGGATAAGGTGTGCTGAGATTGCTGGTGCCGCTCTCTTCTTCCGGGGGTGCCGTCGATGGCGTCATCTTTTTGCTGTCGACCACCACACTGATATCTTTCAGCGTCAGATCGTTAACACAGACCGACGAGTGCAGCAGGCAGTTGAGATCCACAGCAAGATGGATAGTGCCCGCATTAACGCTGACGCCAGGCATCTCATAGCGCAATCCACTAAGGGTAAGATTACGCCAGCCGCCGTCCACTTTGTTGATCGACAAGCCCGGCACCCAGCGCGACGCGCCGTTTAACACCAGATGTAATCCCGGCGTCGTACCAATTAAAAATGCCAAACCCGCAAACAGCAAAACCAAAAAAATCAGAAAGCCAATCAGGACCTTTTTCCAGCGCTTCATAGTTCAGGCCCCAACCCTACGTAAAATTGCACACCATGCTCCTCGCTATCCCCAATGGGGCGGGCAATATCAAACTTAATGGGCCCCACCGGTGATGACCAACGCACCCCAATACCTGCACCGGTTTTTACATTGCTTTGCTTAATGTCATTGACCGCCTCGCCTGAGTCGACAAACACCGCGCCCCACCATTTGCCGCTGACGTTGTACTGATATTCCAGCGAGCCGGTAACCATTTTGGATGCGCCGGTCAGCTTGCCGTCACTGTCACGTGGAGAGACGTTTTTATATTTATAACCGCGAATACTGCGGTCACCACCGGCGAAGAAGCGCAGATCCGGCGGCACTTTGTCAAAGTCGTTGGTTTCAATCCAGCCCACCGTACCGCGGGCGATAAAACGGTTCTTTTCACCCAGCGTGCGAATCCAGACGTTTTGCGCCTGCAGGATTAAGAAATCGACATCCGAACCCCATGTGGTATCGGACACATCTGCGGAATAACGCTGCGAATCGCCCCAGGTTGGCATTAAGCCGCCGCGTGAACGGGTGCGGTTCAGACTGACGCCGGGATAGAGCAGCATCGTGGTATTGGTGACGTTACCCTGCGTAAAGTGATCCAGGCTCCAGCGCAGGTTAAGGGCTCTTTGCCAGCCGCTGCTGCTGTCCCAGTTGCGCGATACCGCCAGCGTACTGGTATCTGCTTTGGTGTCGTTAAGATCGGTGCGTTTCAGGCCGCCGGAAAAGGTGTAGTACTGCTCCAGTGGGCTTTTCAGCAACGGGACTTTGTAACTGAGATCGACCTGCTGCTCGGGGGCGGAAACATAGGCACTGGCGGCCATACTGTGGCCCCGATCGTTAACCCAGGGTTTTCTCCACGTTCCTTTCAGGCGCGGTCCAACATCCGTCGAATAACCGACACCGGCTTCAATGGTATTTTTAGCGCGGGGTGACACCACGGCATTTAAGGGCAGAACTTTGGTTTTACGGCCCTGCTTAAACTCGGGCGCAACCACCACTGACTGGAACCAGCCGGTCGCGGAAAGACGGCGGTTAAGTTCAGCCAGATCGCGGGAACTGTAGTAATCCCCCTCTTTGAAGGGCACTAAATTTTGCAAATAGGCTTCGCGGATCTGCGAGCCTTCAAAGGTGACATCGCCAAAGCGATAACGCGGACCGCTGTTGTAGTCCAGATCCCAAAAGGCTTCATGGCGGTCAACAGACACACCTAACTGGCTTTTTTCAAACTCACCATCGAAATAGCCGTTACGCAGGGCAAGGTTGGTAAAGCCGCTTTTGAATTTATCGTACTGGCCGTGGTTAAGCACCGTCCCGACTTTGGGCCGTCCCTGTGCAATCCAGTTTTTATAATCCGCATCGTTTTTCGCCTGACCGGTGACGACAATCGTACTGCCCGCAATTTTTATCGGCTGACCAGGCGTAACACGGGCGATTAACACCGGACGGCCACCCTGAGGAGGCGCGGGGCGCGATTCGAAGTCGATATCCGGCTCATAATAGCCAAGCGCGCGCAGTCCCTCTTTGATCGCCGAAGAGACGCGAGAGCGAAAGCGGCCGTCGTTGGTGACTTCGTCGCTGCTAATGGTCGACAGGCGTGCCCTGACGTTTTTTTGCAGTTCTCCGGTTAGCCCTTCCAGCTGTAGTCGAACCGGTGCCGCCCCGAAGGCGGGCGCGACGAGCAGCAAACCCGTCATGCAATAAACATAAAATCGTGGCACTTGTACTCCTGTCTGTCATGCCTGCCCCATTCCACAGGGCGCGTGTTAATCCTCGTTACCGATACAATCGCGACGGCAACTCACTCATCATAGCCGCACTTTTTGCCAACTGGCAGTGTACAACGAGATCTAAGCCAAATTGAGCATTATTGTCGGCAAAACCCACTTAGGTTACAACGGCGTTGTAACGTCCTGGGCGTCATTGCAGTTTGCCCGCTGACCGGGCGATTGATGACAGGCGGCGTAATCAACACGTCGAAAACGCTCTGCAGGCATTCCGTGGCGTCTTCCTGGCCCGGCTTCATGCCCGGATTGAGAGATGCTTCGTAGAGAATGTTTTCTTTCGGAATCTCGCTCCACAACCCAATGAGCGCCCTTAGATGCGCCTACGCGACGCTCTCAACATTCATATGAAAGGCATGGGAGATCACCCCGAACCACACTTAGAACATGGCAGGCATGTTGAGCCTCCTCGTCCTGTGCTGGTCTGTGTCGCCGTTCTGTTTATAATCTGATATACAGACCTTTAAGGGTTTTTAAATTCAGTATGAGGGAAAATGAAAGTCAGCGAAGAAACGCTTTTGCATGCCGGTTTTACACCTCGTGAGCTGGGCAGAATCAAAAAAAACACGCAGCGCGTTGGCGATACCTTGGGCGAAGCCATTCATGATCTGGCGAGACGCTTTATCATCGCCACCTGTGCTGTGCTGCTCTGCCTGGCAGTATTCCTCGTACTGCTTGCCTTTGGCTCGGCACCGTCAGTCGTTTCGGGTGGCATAGGCCTGGCATGTGGCGCGGCGGTGGCAGCCTTCTCACAGCCGCCGGTCATTGCTTTCAAGGCGTGGCGCTTCAGACGTGCTCAGCGTGACTGAGTTTTGTTATCACTGTCATGGATAAGCTCGAAAATGACGTTGGCTTTCAGGCCATAGTTCACTATCTTCATGGTCAACTGCGCCCGGAAGTATCCTCGCAGTTCATCAACCTGGGGTGGAATATCAGGCTGGTTCAGTCGCTCCCCATAAGCCATGACTGCCGCCGCTAACTCCTCGTTAGCAAAAGGAACAAGTTTTCTGCTCCTGATTACCTTCTTCGGCGCAAAGGAGCCGAAACTGAATCCGTTGAAGATTTTCCGTACCCGCTCTGATATCACCGATAGGGTGTTTAATGCGCGCTAGCGCATCAAGGTGCCAGCAGATGCCTGCCAATGGCACCGGACACAGGAAGCCATCGTTTGCCCTCTGGCGGCGGCATCGTCGCTGCTGCTATAATCACCCACCGCAGGCATCCCGCCTGTCTTCATTTCTGCCCCTGCACCTCACTGATATTGTTGAATGGGCGCAGACATTTTTGGCACGGATAGCTCCCCTTAAGTCGCCACTACAGGGAATGAGCGCATAAACCGCACGCTGCCCAGGCCAAAAATGACAAGTGAATAACTCTTTGGATCTCATATGCTTGATAGCCTACTTGTCATTCTGCTACTGATTGTAATCAGTGCTTTTTTCTCTCTGTCGGAAATCTCGTTGGCCGCCGCCCGCAAGATTAAGCTGAAACTTCTTGCTGACCAGGGCAACATCAACGCCCAGCGCGTTTTGAAAATGCAGGAAACCCCTGGCATGTTCTTCACCGTGGTGCAAATCGGTCTGAATGCCGTGGCTATCCTCGGTGGTATCGTGGGTGATGCAGCGTTTTCGCCGGCCTTTTCCAGCCTGTTCAACCGTTTTGTGTCACATGACCTTGCCGAACAACTCAGCTTTATCTGCTCGTTCACCATCGTAACCAGCCTGTTTATTCTGTTTGCCGACTTAACGCCGAAACGGGTAGGCATGATCGCGCCCGAAACCATTGCTCTGCGGATTATCAATCCCATGCGCTTCTGTTTGCTGGTGATGCGCCCGCTGGTGTGGTTGTTTAACGGTCTGGCCAACGTGTTCTTTCGCGTCTTTAAACTGCCGATGGTGCGCAAAGACGATATCACCTCAGATGATATCTATGCGGTTGTGGAAGCAGGCGCGCTGGCCGGTGTACTGCGCAAACAGGAACATGAGCTGATCGAAAACGTATTCGAACTGGAATCCCGTACCGTACCTTCATCCATGACCTCACGTGAAAACATCGTCTGGTTCGATCTGCATGAAGATGAAGTCAGCCTGAAAACCAAAATCGCTCAACATCCTCACTCCAAATTCCTGGTCTGTAATGGCGATATTGACCACATTGTCGGCTACGTTGATTCCAAAGAATTATTGCTGCGCGTTCTGGGTAATCAGAGCATGGCGCTGAACAGCGGCGTTCAAATCCGCTCTGCGCTTATCGTACCGGATACCCTGACGTTGTCTGAAGCGCTGGAAAGCTTTAAAACGGCAGGCGATGACTTCGCGGTCATCATGAACGAGTATGCGCTGGTGGTCGGCATCATCACACTTAACGATGTCATGACGACGCTGATGGGCGACCTTGTAGGCCAGGGCATGGAAGAGCAAATTGTCGCGCGTGACGAGAATTCCTGGCTGGTGGAAGGCGGTACGCCAATTGATGATGTTATGCGCGTGCTGGATATCGATGATTTTCCGCAGTCGGGTAACTACGAAACGATTGGCGGCTTTATGATGTATATGCTGCGCAAGATCCCGAAACGGACGGACTTTGTGAAGTTTGCAGGCTACAAGTTTGAAGTGGTGGATATCGACAGCTACCGAATTGACCAGCTGCTGGTAACGCGGATTGATGAACGACCGCCGATGCTGAATGTGGCAAAAACCGAAGAATAGAAAGACTAAGGGCGCCATCGGCGCCCTGTTTTTTAGTTGAACTCTAGCTTGAGACGAACGACCTGGCGGTTAATTTCTGACATCACGCTCAGGTGCTGTTTGTCTTTGACCCGTGGGATCAGGACTTTACCTTTATCAAACTCGAATGCGCCAACATCCTTGATGTATAACCTTCCTTTAAACAGCGTCTTAACATATTTTGCTATCTGTAGTGGATTATAGCGCTGGAAGATTTTCATACTGATTAACTCCTTCATTTTTAAGCACGCTTCACCGTTGCCAAATTCGGTACGGGTCCATGAAGCGCGAATTCGAGATAAACTATAGAACACTCTGTTTACTTCGCACGATAAGAAATAAGTTTTTTTACCGTTCTGACAGAACATTACAGAATACTCTGTTATTTACTTTTCACTATTCAGTATAAACCTTCATTCGTTACGGAATTGTGTAGTCGATAACAAAGCTGACAGCTTTTTGAGACAGGCGCATCATCCCTGCTTACTATTACAGTTGAATGACTAACTGGTCTGATCACTGGAGAGGATGATGATGCGTGTAACTCTGGCAGCACTGGCTTTATCACTGTTGATTCCCGTCAGCGCACTGGCTCACGATATTGAGCTGGGAAAACGTGTACCGGCGGTAGGCGTTAATGATAAAGGCGAGCTGATTTTACAGCAGGAAAAATTCAGTTATAAAAACTGGAACAGCGCCCAGCTAAGTGGAAAAGTGCGGGTGGTACAACATATTGCCGGACGCTCATCAGCGAAAGAGATGAACGCTGCGTTGGTTGAAGCAATTAAGGCAGCCAGGTTGCCTCACGATCGCTATCAGACCACCACGATTGTTAACACCGATGATGCTATTCCCGGCACCAGCATGTTTGTCCGCAGCAGTATTCACAGTAATAAGCAGCAGTATCCGTGGTCGCAGTTTATTGTCGACAGCCAGGGTAACGTGCAGCACGCCTGGCAATTGCAGCAGGGCGGCTCGGCTATTGTGGTGTTGGATAAAACAGGCCAGGTTAAATACGTTAAAGATGGTGCCCTGTCTCAGCAGGAGGTTGAGCAGGTGATGACCTTATTAAGGTCGCTGTTGCAAGAGTAGATAAAGATGAAGGCGGGAGGCTGATGCCTCCCGCACTGCATCAAAACAGTGAAACGCGAAAGCCCGGGTTAAGGAAAGACTCACGCGGCGCGTAGTCCAGCGTTCTTCCCTGCCAGTCATGTACGTGCGCACCCGCAGCAGCGGCTACGGCATGGCCCGCACCCGTATCCCAGATGTTGGTTGGCCCAAAACGCGGATAGAGTTGGGCTTTCCCTTCAGCCACCAGGCAAAACTTCAAGGAAGAACCGGTCGCAACCGTCTGGTGTTCACCCAGTTGCTTCAGGTATTCCTGCATCTCTTCATCGTCATTATGTGAACGACTCACCACCACTAACGGCGGACGCGCATCAAGCACATGAATTTGCTGTCGCTCTCCGTTCTCTTCTTTCCAGGCTTTGCCCTCTGCGGCGGAATACATCACGCCCAGTGCGGGCGCGTAAACCACGCCCATGACCGGCTTACCCTGCTCAATCAATGCGATGTTCACGGTAAACTCACCGTTACGTTTGATAAATTCTTTGGTGCCATCCAGCGGGTCGACCAGCCAGTAGCGCTGCCAGTGCTGGCGGACATCCCAGCCAGGCGGATCTTCTTCTGACAGGACCGGGATATCCGGCGTCAGCCGTTTTAGGCCCGATACAATCACATCATGAGCGGCCAGGTCTGCCGCCGTGACAGGAGAATCATCCGCTTTGTGGGAAATCTCTGCCGGAACAGAACCGTTGTAGACCTGCATAATCGCGTCGCCTGCTTCACGCGCCAGTTGGCTTATTTGCTCTAACATTTTTCACCTCATGTATGCGAATGCTACGCGTTAACTGTCATACCCATTGGAGTACAGTCTAGCAGCTTCATGCTTACCGCTGATTTCAGGCAAACATTCTGAATCATTTTTCAGCTATATCAACACAATAGACAGAAATAGCAACGATCTTATTCGGCTTAAGCGATGAGATCGACGGCCCGAGCGCGACGGATGGCAGGCTCAAAACGTTACATCCATCACGATTTAATCTGCCCTTTCATCAGACTTTTACATTATTTTTGTAGCCTTGATCTTTTAGCTTTGGGAGAGAGCATGTTTAAGGCGGGAATGATGTTACTGGCGTTGAGCGTTTCAGTTGCAGTACAGGGAGCCACCGTGGATTTGCGCGTGCTGGAAACAACCGATCTGCACAGTAATATGATGGACTTCGACTATTACAAAGATACGCCCACAGAAAAATACGGTCTGGTGCGCACGGCGTCGCTGATCCATGCAGCACGTCAGGAAGTCACCAACAGCGTATTAGTGGACAATGGCGACCTTATTCAGGGCAGTCCCTTGGGCGACTATATGGCAGCCAAAGGACTTAAACAGGGCGATGTTCATCCGGTCTATAAAGCCATGAACACACTGGACTATAGCGTGGGTACGCTGGGCAACCATGAATTCAACTACGGCCTGCCCTATCTGCACAAGGCACTGGCGGGCGCGCGTTTCCCCTATGTCAATGCAAACGTCATCGATCTTAAAAGCGGCAAGCCGCTTTTTACCCCTTATCTGATTAAACCCACTCGCGTGACCGATCGTGACGGGAAAACGCATACTTTGCAGGTAGGCTATATCGGCTTTGTTCCCCCGCAGATTATGGTGTGGGATAAAACTAACCTGCAGAACAACGTTCGGGTAGATGACATCACTGAAACCGCACGCCGCTACGTGCCAGAAATGCGAGCAAAAGGCGCGGATGTGGTTATCGCCCTTGCCCACTCGGGCCTGAGCAGCGAACCCTATCAGGCGATGGCCGAAAACTCTGTCTACTACCTCAGCGAGGTTGCAGGCATTGATGCCATTATGTTTGGTCATGCGCATGCCGTGTTCCCGGGCAAGGAGTTTGCCGGGATCAAAGGTGCGGATATCGAGAAAGGCACACTAAACGGTATTCCTGCGGTGATGCCAGGCATGTGGGGCGATCATTTGGGTGTGGTAGATCTGGTGCTAAACAACGGTGATGGTCGCTGGCAGGTCACTGGCGGTACAGCACAGGCGCGCCCCATCTATGACACCGCCCATAAAAAATCGCTGGCCGCTGAAGATCCCGCACTGGTTAAGGTTCTGAAAGACGATCATCATGCTACCCGCGAATTTGTAGCTCAGCCCATCGGCAAATCGGCTGATGTGATGTACAGCTATCTGTCACTGGTTCAGGACGATCCGACCGTACAGATTGTGAATAATGCGCAGCGTGCCTATGTTGAACATTTTATTCAGGGCGATCCCGACCTGGCGAAGCTGCCGGTGCTGTCAGCGGCGGCCCCCTTTAAAGCCGGCGGGCGCAAGAACGATCCTGCCAGCTATGTGGAGGTCGAGAAAGGCAACCTGACGTTCCGTAATGCGGCCGACCTCTATTTGTATCCCAACACCCTGGTGGTGATGAAAGTCAGCGGCGAACAGGTGAAAGAGTGGCTGGAATGCTCTGCGGGCCAGTTTAATCAGATCGATCCTGCCAGCAGCCGGACGCAGCCGTTGATCAACTGGGATTTTCGCACCTATAACTTCGACGTTATCGACGGTGTCAGCTATCAAATTGATGTGACACAACCGGCCCGTTACGACGAAGAGTGCAAACTGATCCATCCTGATGCTTCACGCATTAAAGATCTGCGCTGGCAGGGGAAACCTGTCGATCCTAAAGCGACCTTCCTGGTGGCGACCAATAACTACCGTGCCTACAGCGGAAAATTTGCCGGAACAGGCGATAAGTACATTGCTTTTGCCTCGCCGGATGAAAATCGCGCAATACTGGCGGCTTATATCAGTGCAGAAACCAAAAAGAATGGCGAGGTCCGTCCGCAGGCCGATCATAACTGGCGACTGGCCGCGATACATAGCGCACAGCCTCTTGATATTCGTTTTGAGACCGCACCTGGCGATAAAGCAACTCGCTTTATTCAGCAGTATGCGCAATATCCGATGAAGGCAACAGGGAATGACGAGACGGGATTTGCTATCTGGCAGGTAAATCTACAACAGTAAAATACCTAAGGGCGGCACGGTGCCGCCCTTATCCTTTACAGGATTTCCAGCAGTTCAACTTCAAAAATCAGGGTGCTGAACGGCGGAATGGAAGCACCGGCACCGCGCTCACCGTAAGCGAGGTCGTGCGGGATCACCAGTTCCCACTTAGAGCCAACAGGCATCAGCGTCAGCGCTTCGATCCAGCCTGCAATCACGCCAGTCACCGGGAATTCAGCGGGTTCGCCACGGGCAACGGAGCTGTCGAATACGGTGCCGTCAATCAGTTTGCCGGTATAGTGCACACGTACGCGGTCCTGACGGGAAGGAATCGCGCCTTCGCCCTGGGTAATCACGCTGAACTGTAAACCTGACTCGGTGCTGCTGACGCCTTCACGCTGGGCATGCTGCTGCAGGAAAGCCTGGCCTTCTGCGGCCATCGCTTCCACGCGCTCACGACGCACGCTTTCAGCCCGCTCATGAACTTCACGCAGCGCGCGGTGAACCACATCAACAGGCACCGCGGGTGAGTTCCCTTCCAGCGCGTCGCGCAGGCCCGCGAGCAGTGCTTCTGGCTGCAGCCCCTGCAGACCAGACTCCAGCAGCTGCTGGCCAACCTGTAAACCAATACCGTAACTTGCTTGTGCTTCGACGCTGTCGAAAGAAGGGGTAGTCATCTTCGTTCCTTTCACTCTCGGATATAGTAAGACGGGCAGCATAGCAGCGCAGGCCGCTGGCGTAAAATCCGCAGCGTCGTAGATGACTTTTGCTGGCGAAAGAGAAACAATACGCAGGTCAAATTTATCAATGCTGGCAGGCACTTCGCGTCCACATTGCCCATACTGTATAAGTGACACGTTTCCCCTTATCAGTGGCACAATAAGAAAGAGAGAAAATATGGGCCAGATTGCCCCTCGTCGCCGCAGGATGCTCGCACGGCGTATGTTAACCCGGTTACAAGCTCGACTGCCGCAACGAAAGCAGCCGCAAGGTGCCGGAGCGGAGGAACCCGATATGACTTCAGACGTCCCGTCTCGCCTGCCAAACTGGCTGTATCGCCTCTGGCATTTTACAGACGATATTCGCTGGATGGACCCGTTGCCGGCGTTGCACCGCCGTGGAATTGTGATTGCCGTATTCATCCTGTTGCTGGCCTTCCTCTGGCCGTCCAGCACACCGCAGTATCCGGTAGAGCGTCCCGTTACCCCCTCGGCTGAAAAAGAGGTACCGATGCAGGCGGACATTTATGATAACAAACCCGCTAAATCCACCTCCCAGCCGGAGGCAAAAGCCGATTCGCAGGGCGACTGGCGTAGCTACCAAATCGCCTCCGGGCAGACGCTGGCGCAGCTGTTCCGCGACAATAACCTCCCGGTTAATGACGTGTTTGCGATGGCGCGCGTGGAGGGCAACGGTCAGCCGCTCAGTACGCTGAAAGAAGGTCAACAGGTGAAAGTACGTCGGGATGCGAAAGGTGTGGTAACAGGATTAACGCTGGATGGTACGAACGGCCCGGTGCTGTTTACCCGCCAGCCAGACGGCAGCTTTCTGCGCGTGGAATAAGCGACAACCGGTGGCGAAACGCCACTGGATGGGCGCTAACACGGTTGTTTGATGTTCTTTACCAGCACGCTTCCCACGCAGACCCGCAGCGCAAGTAAAGACAGGATGATTTCAGCCTCGGCAGGAAAGCGCGCCGGGCGCAGCGTTCCGGCTACAGGAACAGAGACAGAGACAGAGACAGAGACAGAGACAGAGACAGAGACAGAGATTTGGCACCCGGTTGGCCAACAATAAAATAGCGCTGCATTCTGTGTTGAACATGTCGATGCTTGTGCGGTGCGGCAAGCGGGCAAAAGGAAGGTTATTCAGGGCTTAAAACAAAAACGCCGACACAAGTGTCGGCGTTCAGGTGCGGCAGATTAATAAAATTAACCTGCTACTACGTTCACGATCAGTTTCGCGAATACTTCGCTGTGAACCTGGAAGTCCACTTCGTGCTCACCGGTGGTGCGCAGAACGCCGTTCGGTAAACGAACTTCGCTCTTAGCCACGTCAACGCCAGCTGCAGTTACAGCGTCAGCGATGTCGCGAGTACCGATGGAACCGAACAGTTTACCTTCATCGCCTGCTTTAGACGTGATGGTAACGGTGCCCAGTGCGTTGATTTTTTCTGCGCGCGCATTTGATGCTGCCAGAACGTCAGCCAGTTTGGCTTCCAGTTCTGCACGGCGTGCTTCGAAGAATTCAACGTTTTTCTTGGTAGCAGGAACAGCTTTACCCTGTGGAACCAGGAAGTTACGAGCGTAGCCCGCTTTAACGTTAACCTGATCACCCAGGCTGCCCAGGTTTGCTACTTTATCAAGCAGAATAACTTGCATTACCTTATCCTCTTAAAGTCGTTAATGGACAGTTGCCGATTACTGATGACGATCAGTGTACGGCAGCAGAGACAGGTAACGCGCGCGCTTGATAGCACGAGCCAGCTGACGCTGGTATTTTGCGCGAGTACCAGTGATACGGCTTGGTACAATCTTGCCGCTTTCAGTGATGTAGTTTTTCAGCGTTGCGATATCTTTATAATCGATCTCTTGAACGCCTTCCGCGGTGAAACGGCAGAACTTGCGACGACGGAAATAACGTGCCATTTGGCTAGTCTCCAGAATCTATCAATTCAATCTGCTCGGCATGTAACACCATTTTACTCTGACCATTTCGCGCCTGATGGCAGCTGATAAAGCCTTCGAGAATGAGTTGCGTGCCGACCGTTATATGTTGAGTAATCACCTGATGGGCGCTGCCGCTAATAATAACAGGCATTCGACACCAGGCTTGCCGGTGAAATCCGGCCTCCTCCTGCACCGAGTTGTGCTCAAGCACGAACTGACAGTGCGGAATTCCTGACGGGCTAATTTTCCGAACTGGCGTCTTACACACAGTGCCAGACAAGCGCAGCCGATTAACCGTCACGATGGATTACTCTTCAGAATCCCCAGCATCTGAGTCATCAGCGGATTCGTTAGCAAAATCTTCGCGGCGCTCACGACGCTCGTCTTTCGCTTTAACCATCGGTGATGCTTCAGTTACCGCGTTTTTAACGCGCATAACCATGCTACGGATAACGGCGTCGTTGAAGCGGAAGTTCGTTTCCAGCTCATCGATCGCTTCCTGCGGCGCTTCTACGTTCAGCAGAACGTAGTGTGCTTTGTGCAGTTTGTTGATCGGGTAAGCCAGCTGACGACGGCCCCAGTCTTCCAGACGGTGGATCGTGCCCTCTGCACCAGTGATAGCACCAGTGTAACGCTCGATCATGCCCGGAACCTGTTCGCTCTGGTCAGGATGAACCATAAATACGATTTCGTAATGACGCATCGAAATTGCTCCTTACGGATTATTCAGCCTCCTGTCAGGGTCAGCTGCGGCCCACGGAAGCAAGGAACGTTATAGGTTGTGAATCATTGAAATGACACACACCTCTGAATGCAGCTGAAAAATTGACGCGTAATCATACTGGCGACGCCGGACAAACTCAAGCGGGGATTTCATGTAAATGGCCAGAAATCGCCCTGTTCCCCGCCCTTTTGTGCGGAAAGCGGGAACAGGGCAATAAACCGTGGCAGACGCAGGAGGTGATGGCGTTGACGGCTACAGCTGACGCTTAAAAAAGCTGACCAGCGCGGTCAGGCCCGACGGCGTGATTTTGTGGCCGATATGCTTTTCAGACAAGGTGATCAGATGAGCATCAAGCCCCTGTTCGCGCAGAGCGCGATCCAGCCGCTGGGTTTCCGCGAAAGGCACCACTTCGTCAGCCTCGCCGTGCCATAACAGGAGCGGCCGGTTCGCAAGATTCGGCAGACGGCTTGAAGGATCATACTCCGCCAGCGGAGCCATGCGTTTCGTGAACAGGGCTTTCTGCTCTTCGCTCGTCACCGTGACGGGAGGGAAAAGCGTCTGGCTGAGCTGCATAAAATAGCCGGAACCCATCATACAGGCGACGCTGTGAATATGCGGATAGCGCGCCATAATGCCCAGCGCCGTCATGCCGCCCATGGACGCGCCCGCCACGGCAAGACGTTCACCGGCAATCAGATCGTCGGCGCGCAACGCCGTTTCTATCAACGGGAATTCATCGATGTTCTGTTTAAGAATGTCCCAAAAATGCGTAAACCGCGTGTCGGCATCGCCATTGTAGCGCGCGCCGTGCATATCGGCGTCGGGCATTAGCGCACGAAATCCCGCCTGTGCCAGTGCCACAGCAAAGTAGGCGTACACCTCTTTCGACGAGGTAAAGCCATGATAAAACACTACCGTTGGCAGTCGCTGCTGGCGCTGGCCCGCAGGTGCCGCATGCAGACATTCAATACCTGCAAACCTTTCCGTGGTGAGTTCTATCATTTTGTCTCCTGAAACAGGGGCTGATTAGGACGCCTCGCCAGCAAACATAAGCCGGGTGAGGGTTTTCAACATTACAATAGTAATAATTTCTTAACTAAACATTTCCGCTGCGCTGCCGTTGTTAATGCATATTTGACAAGAAAACAAAGGTATTCTATGAAACGTTTCTCTCTTAGCCGCACTAGCCTCGGAGTGAAGCTGTGCGTCATAACGTCCTTCAGTGTAGGCGTTTTGTTGTTGGCTTTGACACTTATTCAAAGCCAGAATGCTTCACGCCAGCTGGAAAGTCTTGCCGTAGATGACATGGTCAATCAGGTGCAGGGCATCACTGAAATGACGTCCATGTTTAATGCGACGCTGACCCAGGAAGTGGGCAACTACACTCAGCTCTTCGTCAGCTTTTTACCTAAGCGCTTCAGCCGTGATGAAACCTCACGTATTCAGGTTGGTGAGTTTTCCACCCCGACGCTGCGCGCCGGACTTAAAACCCTTAACCTTGATCAGACTGCCGTTGATGATTTTACAGATCGCACCGCGGCAGTCGCCACCATCTTTGTCCGTGATGGTGATAATTTCATCCGGATTTCAACCTCACTGAAAAAGCAGGATGGTAGCCGGGCGATCGGTACCCAACTGGACCGCGCCAGTGCCGCCTGGAAAAGCGTGACGAAGGGGGAAACCTACCGCGGACTGGCCACCTTATTTGACCACCGCTACATCACCCAGTACCAACCGATAAAAGACGACAGCGGCACCGTCATCGCGATTTTATTTGTCGGCGTACAGATCGACAAACAGTATGGCCTGATTCGCGAAAAAGTGCTGGCTCGCCGTCTTGGCGATAGCGGACATTTTTATGTGCTAAACGGCTCGCCGGGCGCAGCGCAAGGTCAGTATCTGTTTGATAAACAGAACGAAGGCAAACGTCCAGACTGGCAGGATAGCGTCATGAAGCAGCTGCTGACCCAGCCCGAGGGCGTGCAGCAAGCCGAGATCGACGGTGAAGCCAGGATGCTGGCCTGGCAACAGTTGCCCGGCTGGAACTGGATTGTGGTCGGTGAAGTTAACCGTGACAGCCTGCTGGCACCGGTTATTCACAGCCGAAATATGTTTCTTATCACCGGACTGATTCTGGTGTTGCTGTTTGCCCCCTGCTTTGTCTGGTACAGCCGCCGCGCCATCACGCGCCCATTGCAACAGGTTATTCACTTAGCCGAGCAGTATGCCGCCGGTAATTTGCTGGAGCACCTGGACACCAGGCGCCATGACGAAGTTGGCCAGTTGATTAACGCGATCAACGGTATTGGCGAAGGTCTGGAGAAAATTGTCGCTCAGGTTCGCAGCGCCGCGCAGGAGATCAGCGACGGCACGGATACGATTGCGGCCAGCAGCCACAACATTAGTGCGCAGATTGGACGCCAGGCCAGCAGTGTCGAAGAGACATCGGCCAGCATGGAGCAGTTTGGTGCAACCGTTGAGCACACCGCCGATAGCCTGCGTCAGGCGATGTCTCTGGTCGCCGAAGCCAGCGGTATCGTGAATAACGGCAACCAGACGGTGACGCGCTCGGTCAGTACCATGTCGGCGATTAACGTATCGTCGCAGAGCATTGCTGACATTACTCATGTCATTGAGTCCATTGCGTTCCAGACCAATATTCTGGCCCTGAATGCCGCCGTTGAAGCCGCGCGTGCAGGTGAACACGGTCGCGGATTTGCCGTGGTGGCCGCCGAGGTGCGCGCGCTGGCACAGCGTTCGGCTCAGGCAGCAAAAGAAATCGATACGCTGATTGCGACCTCGATACGTCACGTCGCGGAAGGTCATACGTTATCCGAGCAAACCCGGGATGCGATGAGTAATATCGTGACGCATATTGAGCAGGTACAGGCATTGATGGGTGAAATTAACGTGGCCGCGCAACAACAGTCGGCGGGCATTGGTCAGGTTAACCTGGCGATGAACCAGATTAGCCAGGCGACGCATCAAAATAGCGAGTTGGTGGCACAGGCAGAACAGACGGCGCAGAGCCTGAGTGACAAAGGTCATCATTTGACACAGTTAGTCAGCGTGTTCTCAATCAAGTCGTGATGATTGCGAGCCAGTGGCTTACACTTGTCCTGTTAACATGACTGCCAGGAATCTGCTATGCGTTACGCTCTGTTACTGACGTTAAGTCTGTTTTTAAGTGGCTGCTCGCTGTTCCAGGATACGCCAAAAGCCCCGCCCGCGCCGACTGGCGAGGCGCAGTCCATTACCCGTGCCCAAAGTTACGGTTTACCGAAGCTGGGTACCATTAGCGCCAGCGTACGCGGCTCGCCCGATGACGCGGAGCGCGCCATTGCCGCGCGCGCCAACCAGGCCGGTGCCGTTTACTATCAGATTCTGATGGTTGATGAGACGATCACGCCAGGCATCTGGTACACGACCGCTATCCTGTATGGCGCCTCACCTGCCGCTGGCGCGCGCCAGTAACCGGTCAGTCAGTGGGCCCTCGAGTAAGCGCATACCGCGCCTGTCGAGCCACTGACTGCACCACGCATCCGCCAGCAAGGGCTCGGCATGCTTCAACAGCTGCGTTGCCGTTGCCAGATGCAGCAGATTTTCGCTGAGTTCGCGGGCCTGAACCTCATCAATTTTCCTCAGGCCCAGGGCTAACTGTCGCCAACTGCGATCGAAATGGCGATTACATCCTTTCACTGCGTCAAATTCCTGTTTGAGCATGTCCAGCATGCCGCCCTGTTTGGTCAAAACCCGCAGGACGTCCAGGCACATCACGTTGCCCGATCCTTCCCAGATGCTGTTTACCGGGATGTCACGATAGAGGCGAGGCAGTTCACTCTCTTCGCAGTAGCCTGCACCGCCCAGCATCTCCATCGACTCGGCGATAAAGGGCGAGCCCGCTTTGCAAATCACGTATTTTGCCGCTGGGGTAAATAACCGGGCAAACGCCGCCTCATGTGCATCGCCCGGCGAGGACCACGCGCGTGCCAGCCGCATCAGCAGTGCCGTTTGCCCTTCTAACTGCAAAGCCTGACGTGCCAGCACTTGCCGCATCAGCGGCTGATCCACCAGATTTTTCCCCATAACCTGACGCTGATGCGTGTGATAAAGCGCGACGGAAAAGGCGCGGCGCATTTGGCCGTGGCTGCCCAACGCGCAGTCAAAACGCGTCATGCCCGCCATCTTGAGGATCAGGCGCACGCCGTCTCCCTCGTCGCCCAGCAGCCAGCCGGTCGCCTCTTTGAACTCAACCTCGCTGCTGGCGTTGGATCGGTTACCGAGCTTGTCTTTTAGCCGCTCAATGAAAATGGCGTTACGAGATCCATCCGGCAGTAAGCGGGGTAAAAAGAAGGCGCTTAGCCCCTGTTGGGTTTGCGCAAGAATCACATGCGCATCACTTTGTGGCACAGAGAAAAACCATTTGTGGCCGACGATTCGATACGCTTCGCCACTTCCGCGCCCATTAAGAGGCTCCGCACGCGTCGTATTGGTCAGCACATCGCTGCCGCCCTGCTTTTCGGTCATGCCCATGCCAATCAGCAGTCCACGCTTTTGATCGCCCGAAACCGCATGCGTATCATAATGATCGCTGAGTAAAGGATCGATCCAGGATTCAAAATGGGCAGGCAGATAGCGCTGTAGCAAGGGAATCGCAGCGTGGGTCATGGTCACCGGGCAGAGCGTCCCGGCCTCGACCTGGGCATGTAGAATAAACCGGGCCGCACGGGCCACACTGGCATTGGGTAGTACGTCGGGCTGCCAGCTAAGGTTATGCAGGCGGCTGGCGCAAAGGCCCTGCATCAGTAAATGCCAGGCCGGATGAAAGCGGACGTCATCCAGCCTGACACCGCGAGCGTCGTAACGATGGAGTTCCGGCGGACAGGCATTGGCGAGCCTGCCCAGCTCCAGGGATTCGGCGCTGCCCAGTTGCCTGCCCACCGACGCCAGCCATTCACTGTCCCATCCGCCGCCTTCACGTAACAGTGCGTCACAGAGGGGAACATCGGACAGAAACAGGTTGCTGTTACTGAGGGGAAAAGGTTGATTGAAAACGGTGTGCGTTGTCCAGGTCATAACGGCTCCTCGCGGATGTCACCCACTTAGTATGTAAGGTGCGTTACCATTATGACCTGACAGAGAAACGAATTTGCGGCAGCGATCACGCGTTGCGCTGACGTACCGCTTCAAACAGACACACGCCAGTGGCGACTGAGACATTGAGGGATGAAACGCTTCCGGCCATCGGAATGCTGATCAACTCATCACAATGCTCACGTGTCAGGCGGCGCATACCTTCACCTTCTGCGCCCATCACCAGCGCCATCGGGCCGGTCATCTTGCTTTGGTAAACGGTATGGTCTGCTTCGCCGGCGGTGCCGACAACCCAGATGTTATATTCCTGCAACAGGCGTAAGGTGCGCGCCAGGTTCGTCACCCTGATCAGGGGAACGTTTTCGGCAGCACCACTGGCGACTTTTTTCGCGGTCGCGTTCAGCGGTGCGGAGCGATCTTTGGGAACAATCACGGCATGGACACCGGCAGCATCGGCGCTACGTAAGCAGGCACCGAGGTTGTGCGGATCGGTAACGCCGTCCAGCACCAGCAGGAATGGCTTCTCCAGGCTCTGTAACAGGTCGGGCAGATCCCCTTCCTGATACTGGCGGCCGGGCTTCACCCGCGCCACAATCCCCTGATGCACGCCGCCTTCTACCTGGCTGTCCAGCCATTTACGGTCGGCCAGCTGAATCACGATCCCTTGAGCTTCTAACGCGGTCACCAGCGGTTGCAGGCGACGATCGTCGCGGCCTTTGAGAATAAAGACGTCCTGGAAACGCTGAGGATCGCGTTCCAGCAGTGCCTGCACGGCATGGATACCAAAAATAATTTCGCTCATCAATCTGCTCAGTGGTTGGAAATGAATGGATAACAGCCCCTGCGCGCTTGCAGGGGCTGATGTGCGCATCAGGCAGGCTTCGCCTTCTTCGCGGCACGCCTGGCCTTAGTGGCGGCGGCGATTTTACGGGTTTTCTCTGAAACTTTTTTACTTTTTTTCTCAGTCCGGGCCTCGGCAGGCTTACTGCTGCTGTTGCGGAAGGCTGAATCCGGCTCGAAATTGGTTTTACGGCTGGCCTGGCGACGATGTTTTGTCGGCGCTTTGCCATCACGCTTCGCCTTATCCCGTTCGGTTTTGCCTTCACCACGAACCTGGCGCTTACTGGACACCAGCGCAAAGTCGATTTTACGCTCGTCCATATGGACCGCTTCGACCCGCACTTCAACGGTATCACCGAGACGATAGGTACGACCGCCGGATTCACCAATCAGTCGCTGTCCTACGGGATCGAAACGATAGTAATCGTTGTCCAGCGTCGAGACGTGAACCAGCCCGTCGATAAACAGATCGCTAAGGCGCACAAAGAAGCCGAACCCGGTTACGCTGGAGATCACGCCATTGAAGACGTTGCCCACCTGATCCTGCATAAAGTCGCACTTCAGCCAGTCCGCAACGTCGCGGGTCGCTTCATCGGCACGGCGCTCGGTCAGGGAACAGTGCTGGCCCAGCTGCAGCATTTGCTGCATGTCGTAGTGGTAACCGCCGGTTTCCGTGGTCAGCCCTTTCACTTCGCCCTGCTCTTTTGCCAGCAGATACTTGATGGCGCGATGCAGCAATAAATCCGGATAGCGGCGGATTGGCGAGGTAAAGTGGGCATAAGAGGACAGCGCCAGACCAAAGTGGCCGCGGTTTTCTGGATCGTACACCGCCTGTTTCATGGAGCGCAGCAGCATAGTTTGCAGCATTTCCGCATCCGGACGATCGGCAACCTGCTTCAGCAGCGCGGCATAATCGATCGGTTGTGGTTTATTACCGCCCGGTAAGCTCAGGCCCAGCTCATTCAACACGGTGCGGAAGCTCTTGATGCTGTCATCGCTTGGACGATCGTGATCGCGGAACAGCGCCGGCTCCTGGTGCTTCTCAACGAAACGCGCGGAGGCGATGTTCGCCAGAATCATGCACTCTTCAATCAGCTTGTGAGCATCATTACGCGAGGTACGCTCGACGCGTTCGATGCGACGTTCCGCGTTAAAAATAAATTTCGCTTCTTCGGTTTCAAATGAGATTCCGCCGCGCTCTTCACGCGCGGTTTCCAACACCTGATACATGTTGTGCAGTTCCTGCAGATCTTTCACCAGCGGCGCGTATTGCTCGCGCAGTTCCGGATTGCCCTGCAGGATATTCCAGACTTTGTTGTAGGTCAGACGTGCGTGGGAATTCATCACCGCTTCGTAATGTTTAAAGCCGGTAAGCTTACCTTTTGACGACACGGTCATTTCGCACACCATACACAGGCGATCGACCTGTGGATTCAGTGAACACAAACCGTTCGACAGCACTTCTGGCAGCATCGGAACGACCTGCGAAGGGAAATACACCGAGGTACCGCGCTGCTGCGCTTCGTTATCCAGCGGTGTACCGGGGCGCACGTAGTAACTCACATCCGCAATGGCAACCCACAGCCGCCAGCCGCCACCGCGTTTTTTCTCGCAGTAGACCGCATCATCAAAGTCACGCGCATCTTCGCCATCAATGGTCACTAACGGCAGATCGCGCAGGTCAACGCGGCCTTTTTTCGCCGATTCTGGTACTTCTTCATTCAGTTTGCCAACCTGCGCCTCAACTTCTGGCGGCCAGTTGTGTGGAATCTCATGGGTGCGCAGTGCCATATCGACCGCGAGGCTGGTGCCCATGTCATCGCCCAGAATCTCGGCGATTTTGCCAATCGCCTTCGAGCGACGCGTGGGACGCTGCAACAGTTCGACCACCACCACGGAGCCCATACGGGCATTCATGGTTTCTTCAGGGCCAATCAGGATGTCGAAGCTGAGACGACTGTCGTCTGGCACCACAAAACCGACACCTGCGTCCGTAAAATAGCGGCCGACGATCTGATTGTTACGCGGTTCCTGCACCCGCACCACGCGGGCTTCACGACGACCTTTGCGATCGGCACCCAGTGGCTGAGCGAGAATCACATCGCCATGCATACAGAATTTCATCTGTTCAGCCGACAGGTAGAGGTCATCCTTTTGTCCTTCTGCACGGAGAAAGCCATAGCCATCACGGTGACCAATGACTTTTCCACGAAGCAGATCGAGACGTTCTGGCAGGGCATAACACTGGCGGCGGGTAAAAACTAACTGACCGTCACGTTCCATCGCACGTAGACGACGGCGCAAGGCTTCGAGGTGCTCTTCTTCCTGCAGGTTCATCTCTTGTGCCAGCTCTTCACGGCTGGCGGGTTTTTCTCGTTTTTCTAACAGAGCCAGAATAAATTCACGGCTCGGAATAGGGTTTTCGTACTTTTCAGCTTCTCTGTCCAGAAAAGGATCTTTTGACATTAGGGTTCCTCCGATGTCATTTAATATTCATTGCCACCGGCGGTTCGGACAATATAATTTCATATAAAGGTGTATTACCTTCCACTAAATCTGCCAGCGTATAGCCATCCAGCTCCTGTAAAAACAGCTGCACGGCATCATGTAAGGCCTTTTTGAGGCGGCAGGCAGGCGCGATGGAACAGGTCGTGCAATCGACTAACTGTAGTGGCTCCATTTTGCGTACCACTTCACCAATCACGATGTCGCTGGCGCGCATTCCCAGCCGAATACCACCGTTTTTGCCCCGGATGGCCGAGACAAACCCTGCACGACTAAGCTGATTGATAATTTTGACCATATGATTACGCGATACGCCATACGTATCGGTGACTTCAGAAATATTGGTCAGCCTGCCTTCAGGCAAGGTGGCCATATAGATCAGCGCCCGCAGGCCGTAATCGGTAAAACTTGTTAGCTGCACAGTGACCTCAGTCAATCATCCGGTGGCACGTCTATGCTCGCCCGTCCTGCTTTTTATTTCAATATTGAACTGGCTCTTACGTATCGAGCTACGATGATAAACCAGACTGATGACGGCTGTGTATTTTTTTCAGCCAGTGAAAGGTTTGACAAGCGAAGGGGCATTTAGTGGCATTAAATAACATAAAAAACAAAGGCCGGACAATGTCCGGCCACAGGATGATTAGGCGTTGAAAGGATCGCGCAGAATCATCGTTTCGCTGCGATCGGGACCTGTTGAAATAATATCAATCGGTACACCCGTCACGTCTTCTACGCGTTTAATGTAGTTACGCGCGGCCTGAGGCAGGCCTTCCAGCGTTTTGACACCAAAAGTGGTTTCGCTCCAGCCCGGCATGGTTTCATAGATCGGCTCAATGCCTTCCCAGTTTTCCGCTGCCAGCGGCGTGGTGGTGACTTCGCTGCCGTCAGGCATGCGGTAAGCCACACAAATTTTCACTTCTTTCAGACCGTCCAGTACGTCCAGCTTGGTCATACAGAAGCCGGAGAGCGAGTTGATCTGCACGGCACGGCGTACCGCGACCGCATCCAGCCAGCCTGTGCGACGACGGCGGCCAGTTGTGGCACCAAATTCGTTACCCTGCTTGCAAAGGAACTCACCGGTTTCATCGAATAACTCAGTCGGGAACGGACCTGCACCCACACGCGTTGAATACGCTTTAACGATACCCAGCACGTAATCCACATAGCGTGGACCAATACCTGAGCCGGTCGCAACGCCACCTGCAGTGGTATTAGAGGACGTGACATAGGGATAAGTACCGTGGTCAATATCCAGCAGTGTCCCTTGCGCGCCTTCGAACATAATCAGATCGCCACGCTTGCGCGCCACGTCCAGCAGTTCAGAAACGTCAACGACCATACCGGTGAGAATGTCGGCAACCGCCATCACATCACTCAGCACTTTGTCGTAGTCAACGGCTTCTTCTTTGTAGTAATGCACCAGCTGGAAGTTATAGAGATCCATGACTTCTTTCAGCTTGGCGGCGAAGGTTTCTTTATTAAACAGGTCGCTGACGCGCAGTGCACGACGGGCAACTTTGTCTTCATAAGCCGGCCCAATACCGCGGCCTGTTGTACCAATGGCTTTCGCACCGCGCGCTTTTTCACGCGCCATATCCATGGCCACATGGTATTGCAGGATTAACGGACAGGCTTCAGAAATCAGCAGACGTTCGCGTACCGGAATCCCACGCGCTTCCAGGCCTTTCATCTCTTTCATCAGAGCTTCAGGTGAAAGCACCACACCGTTACCAATAATGCTGGTCACGTTGTCGCGCAGAATGCCAGAAGGGATTAAGTGGAGTACGGTTTTTTCACCGTTGATGACAAGTGTATGGCCCGCATTGTGGCCGCCTTGATAACGCACAACGTAATTAGCGCGCTCAGTCAGAAGGTCTACAATCTTACCTTTACCTTCGTCACCCCATTGGGTGCCCAGTACGACGACGTTCTTACCCATTTCTCAAAATCACCGATTGCTTAAAAAAGGATTCTACCATCTGATTTTGCGGTTTTCAGCACTTTTAGCATACGATTGCGCGCTTTTTTGCCTGGGTTTTGATCACTACAACATCCAGGGGTAAAAACAAGGCTGAGATACCATTCAGACGGCGATACTGACCCATTACAGCTCGCCATGCAGCCGCAACATACAATAGATCACCATACCTGCCACCACTAAGCCACCGCCAAACCGATGTAACAGGCGATCGGGTAGCTGCGTCATGCTCAAAATCACCCGTCGCCACAGCCGTGGCATAAACATCGGCCCCAAGCCCTCAAGCACCAGCACTAACGCCAGTGCCATCCAGATATTCACGTTCATACTGCATCCAAAAAAAAGGCCGACAACATTGTCGGCCTGTTAGTTATATCAGTTCTTAACGCGTGGCGTTAGAAGGTGCCTTCATGTAGCGGAAGAAGTCGCTATCCGGGCTCAGTACCATCACATCCTGATTGTCATTGAAGCTGTTTTCATACGCGCGCAGGCTGCGGATAAACGCATAGAAATCCGGGTCCTGACTGAATGCGTTGGCAAACAGCTTCGCAGCTTCTGCATCACCATCACCGCGGGTAATCAATGCCTCACGCTGTGCTTCTGCAAGCGTACGGGTAACCTGGTAATCGGCCTGAGCACGAAGTTTTTCGGCCTCTTCCTGACCCTGCGAACGCTGGCTTCGTGCAACGGCTTCACGTTCTGCACGCATACGGTTAAAGATCGCATCTGACACTTCTGTTGGCAGATTGATCTGTTTAATCCGCACATCAACCACCTGAATGCCTAACGCCGCCATACTGTTTGGATTTGGCGCAGGCTCACTGCTGTTGGTTTCACGCTCGACACGCGCGGCCGCACTGGCGATAGCATTATCCGCTGCAGGCGTGGCCACTTCATCGTCGCCCCCCGCCGTGCCGGTATTCAACGCATCACGGACATCGGTGGTTAAACGCCCACGGGAATCGGTCACGATGTCTTTGACATCAAGACGTCCCATCTCTGAACGTAAACGGTCACTGAATTTGCGTTTCAGCAGCACTTCGGCCTGAGAAACATCACCACCGCCGGTCGCCAGGTAGTAACGACTGAAATCGCTGATGCGCCACTTAATGTAAGAGTCCACGATCAGGTCTTTCTTCTCTTTGGTCACAAAGCGATCGGCCTGGTTGTCCATGGTCTGGATACGCGCATCAAGCGTTTTCACCGTTTCGATAAACGGAATCTTGAAATGCAGACCCGGCGCAAACACCTGCGGTTTGTTTTCGCCGTCGCGCAACACTTTACCAAAGCGCAGAACAATGCCTCGCTCACCTTCCTGTACCACGAACAGCGACGCATAAAGTGCCACCAACGCGATAATGATTAGTACAATTACTGGCTTACGCATTGATTACTCTCTCCCTTCGCGCTGGGTATCGTTGCGCTGAGCATTAGCCCGACGCTGATCCATGATGCTGTCTGGACTGTATGACGAGGTGTCACTGCGGCTGGCACTGCGATCGCCAAGCGATGGCAATGTTGAGCTGCTTTTCTGTCCACTTTTCGCGGATGAAGACTGACCGCCACGCATCAGTTGATCAAGAGGCAGGACCATGAGGTTATTACCACGGTCGCTTACCAGCACTTTCCGTGTATGGCTCAGTACGCGCTCCATGGTCTCAATGTACAGGCGCTCTTTAGTGATTTCTGGCGCAGCTTTGTATTCAGGTAAAATCTTGGCAAAACGCGCCACTTCACCCTGAGCTTCCAGAACCGTACGCTCTTTATAAGCGCGCGCTTCTTCCAGAACACGTTGTGCCCGACCGTTCGCACGCGGCTGAACTTCGTTGGCATAGGCTTCGGCTTCACGTACGTATTGCTCACGGTTTTCACGTGCGGCAATCGCATCGTCAAAGGCAGACTTCACTTCTTCCGGTGGACGTGCCGCCTGGAAGTTGACGTCAAGCACCGTGATGCCCATATCGTACGGACGAATGGTTTCGTCGATTTCACGTTGCGTTTCGCTACGCACGACCGTACGACCTTCAGTCAAAATACGATCCATGGTAGAACGGCCAATCACGCCGCGCAGGGCGCTGTCGGTGGCCTGGCGCAGGCTGTCATCAGCACTGGTCACAGCAAACAGATAGCGTTCAGGATCGGTTACGCGATACTGCACGTTCATTTCAACGCGCACGACATTTTCATCCGAGGTCAGCATCACGCCAGACGCGGCCAGTTCGCGAACGGCCTCGACATTGACGGCACGAACCTGATCGATAAAGGTCGGTTTCCAGTTCAGGCCGGGCTCGACCAGGTGGCTGAACTTACCAAAGCGAGTAACGACGCCGCGCTCCGCTTCTTTAATGGTGTAAAATCCGCTCGCGGCCCAGATGACGATGGCCGCCACGGCGACGATGCCAAAAATTTTGCCGCTACCGCCGGCACTGCGCTGACCGTTATCACCTTTTTTGCCACCACCGAATCCGCCGAGCTTTTTGCTCAGTTTACGGAAGATATCATCCAGATCAGGAGGCCCAGATTCCTTACCTCCCTTATTCCCCCCAGAGTTGCCGCCTTGATTATTGCTGCTTCCCCACGGGTCGCGGTCCTGTCCGTTATTTCCGGGCTGATTCCACGCCATGTCATTACTCCATTTATAGTTTTAGCGGCTTACCCGTTGTATTTGATATTGTCACAGCGCGGGTTGTGCTCCTTGCCTGACCGTAAGCAAAATCGCAGTCAGAGATGAATCAACCCACACCGCACGACAACATAAAATCCTCAGAGTAAGTTCGATTTGGCAATATCAAACAATATAACTGGTCAGCGACGGCTCCTGCTTGCATAAGCGGCGCCAGTCAATAATCGGCATTCGCACATGCAAACCAACACTGCCGTCTTCTTCATTCCACTCTTTTTCAATCGCCTGCAACTGGTAGAAGCGGCTGCGTAAGCGACCCGCATCCGGTGGCAGACGTAAATCATACTGCGCAATCTCACCTGACAGTCGCTCGGAAAGCGCCTGCCATAATAAGGGAATACCGACACCGGACTGCGCGGACAGCCACACGCGAACCGGCATATTGTCTTCATCACGGTCAATGCGTGGCTCGAAACCGTCCAGCACATCGATCTTATTCATGATCAATAGCGTGGGGATTTCATCAGCTTCGATTTCTTCCAGCACCTCATTAACCGCATCGATATTTTCGTTAACCCGCACATCGGCAGCATCGATGACGTGCATCAGCAGTGTGGCCTGACGCGTCTCTTGCAGAGTGGCTTTAAAGGCGGCAACCAGGTCGTGCGGAAGATGGCGAATAAAACCGACGGTATCGGCCAACACCACTTCGCCCACATCGGCAACGTTCAGCCGACGTAGCGTCGGGTCCAGCGTTGCAAAGAGTTGATCCGCGGCATAGACATTGGCAGACGTGATGGCATTGAAGAGGGTAGATTTACCGGCGTTGGTGTAGCCCACCAGTGAAACGGTCGGCACATCGGCTTTGGCACGCGCCTGTCGTCCCTGCTCGCGCTGTTTCTCAACACGTTCAAGACGCGACAAAATTTGGCTAATGCGCCCACGCAGCAAACGGCGGTCAGTTTCTAACTGGGTTTCACCCGGGCCACGCAGGCCGATACCGCCCTTCTGGCGTTCAAGGTGAGTCCAGCCACGTACCAGACGTGTTGCAAGGTGACGCAACTGCGCCAGCTCAACCTGCAATTTACCTTCATGGGTACGCGCGCGTTGGGCAAAGATATCAAGAATAAGGCCAGTGCGGTCGATAACACGGCACTCGCACAGGCGCTCAAGATTACGTTCCTGAGCGGGCGTTAAGGCATGATCGAAAAGGACGACCGATGCTCCACTTGTTTTTACCGCATCGGCAATTTCAACGGCCTTTCCTTCACCGACAAAATACTTGGGATGTGGCGCTTTACGACTGCCGGTAATAACCTGCAGTGCTTCAACGCCAGCAGAAGACACCAGGGTTTCGAATTCCTGTAAATCTTCCAGCTCTTTGTCTTGGGAGAACCAGATGTGTACCAGTACGGCCTGCTCACCGGCATCATAACGGTCAAACAAGCTATAACCTCGCTTATATAAAAAGACCAGGACGGAAAGCATGACGCTTTCCGATCCTGGTGAAACGGTGCCGCTTTACTCTGCGTTATCACCGTCTTGTTGTGGCTGCGACTGAGCAGAAGTGCTGCTGCCGCTATGATGGTAATTATTGCTGCTGCCACCGCCAGGATTATTGCTATGGTGAGAAACCGGGCGTGAAGGCACAACGGTAGAAATGGCATGTTTATAAACCATCTGACTTACCGTGTTTTTCAACAAAATTACGAACTGATCAAAGGATTCAATCTGACCTTGCAGCTTAATACCGTTGACCAAATAAATCGAAACCGGAACACGTTCACGACGCAGTGCGTTCAGAAACGGGTCTTGTAATGATTGCCCCTTAGCCATTCTATCTTTTCCTTATATGCTTGTTGTTTGTTGCTTGTAGAACACAGTGGTTCTGAAAAAAACTGCGTAAAAATTTGCGCACGTAACTTGCCAATTGTACACAATCACCCATGCTTCGCACTAACAACCTTCAGTACTGTATCACGCGCTAAGTGAGGTTCATCACTGTCTAGCCAGTGAATATTCTCCCAACCACGTAACCAGGTCATCTGGCGTTTAGCGAGTTGCCGGGTTGCGCAAACTCCCCGATAAACCATTTCGTCGTAATCGATCTCGCCAACTAAATAAGACCACATCTGGCGATAGCCAACACAACGAATGGAAGGCATATCCGTATGCAAATCACCTCGTGCAAACAGGGCCCGAGACTCCGCTTCAAATCCTGACGCCAACATCTGCTCAAAACGCAATGCGATGCGCTGATGCAACAGCTCGCGACTCGCGGGGGCGATAGCAAACTGATGGACATCGTAGGGTAACGCTTCACCAGAAATTTTTGTCAGTTCCGTTAAAGTTTTACCCGAAATAAAAAAAACTTCCAGTGCTCGCGAAAGTCTCTGCGGATCATTCGGATGAATACGACTGCCTGCGACCGGATCAATTTCGCAAAGTTGACGATGTAAAGCTTCCCAGCCTCTTTCATTCGCCATTTGCTCTATTTTTTGACGAACCTCCGGATCGGCCGAGGGCAGCGGCGACAATCCTTCAAGTAACGCCTTGAAGTAGAGCATAGTTCCACCAACAAGCAACGGAATTCGTCCATGCTGAACGATATCCGCCATTTCTGCTAACGCATCACGTCGAAACTCTGCCGCCGAATAGGCTTCAGCCGGATCGCGAATGTCCAGCAAACGATGAGGCGCCTGTGCCAGCTCTTCAGCAGAAGGTTTTGCCGTACCGACATCCATCTGACGATAAATCAAAGCCGAATCAACGCTGATAAGCTCTACAGGCAAGAGTTTGCGCAGTTCAATCGCAAGTGCGGTTTTACCTGACGCTGTAGGCCCCATCAAAAATATTGCCTTAGGCCGGCCAGCCTGGTTCAGTTCACTCATGCTTCAACGCGTTTACCGCGCTCTCAATCTCGATGGCTTGTACTAAGCCAGAAGGTGGCGATTTAAGTAACTGCGGACAAAGCCTTTCAAGCTCAGCCAACAGGGTAATCGCCTGGGAGTGATTCCAGTTTTGAGGCTCTGCATCTTCACGTCGCGCCAGCCACTGGGCCAGTTGCGTAGCAGAGTTCTCTTGCTGCCGGGCGAGATAGCCTAACAGTTCAGGAATCAAGATTTGTAAATTTTGTGTTCGTAACGGTAAAGGCACCGCCCGCAAAATAATGTGGTCACCCTCAGGGTGTAAATCAATGCCCATCTGATTAAGCAGGCTCAGATTTTCCTGGGCTGCTTTGCGTTCGGCAGGGGCGATTTTTAAGCGCACCGGAATCAACAGCGGCTGTGATTTCAGCCCACTTTCGCGGGGTTCTAGCTGTGCCTGCTTTAACCAGCGGGTCGCCACAGGCAGCGCCATCAGCAGTAAACTCTGGTCCTGTTCAAGCAGGGCATATTGCCCGTCAAGCACGGTTAACACACGACCAAAGCTATGGGAATGGGCCGCCAAAGGCGGTGCGGCACTGACTGGCGCACGTGCCGCAGGCTCTGCACTTTTTGCTGCAGGTGCACTGGCAGGCGTTTTCAGCAGTTGCTGGTAAACCCGGCCTTCGCGCTGACTGTATCCCGGCTCTTTGCTTTGCCAGGCGGGAGCTGCCGATGCCGATGGCCCGGCAGCCTTCGCCGTGACAGCCGGCTGGCTAAAATGGTTGCCGCCCGCCGCCTGACGGTTTTCTTGCTGCCAGCGCGGAGACGGTTCTTCCGCCTGCAACGTCGGCAGGACGGGCGAGGCACTTTCCTGCAACACACTCATCACGCCCTGATAGATGAAGTCGTGCACCAGACGCGACTGATGAAAGCGCACTTCGTGTTTTGCCGGATGCACATTCACATCCACCTGATGAGGATCTATCTCTAAATACAACACGTAGGCAGGTTGTTGGTCATCCTGCAGCTGGCTCTGAAACGCCTGGCGAATGGCATGATTAATCAGCTTGTCACGCATCATGCGACCATTCACATAACAGTACTGTATATCGCTCACCTGACGCGACCCGGCCGGATCGGCAACCCAGCCGCGTAACGCCAGATCATCATGCTGCCACTCAATGCGAAGCGCATGCTGCATAAATGTCGTGCCGCAAATCGCCCCCAGCCGACGCTCACGTTGCCCTTCATCGTTGACAGCCCGGTACTGACGCATCAGTTTGCCGTTATGGCTCAATGAGATAGCAACATCAAAGCGCGCCAGCGCGATGCGTCGGATCACTTCATCAATATGACCAAATTCGGTTTTTTCGGTGCGCATAAATTTGCGACGAGCCGGCGTGTTGTAAAACAGGTCGAGCACTTCCAGCGTAGAGCCACAAGGATGGGCGGCGGGTTTAACGGTAACCGCCATATCACGCCCTTCGGCGTAGGCCTGCCAGGCTTCGGTTTGTTCGGCCGTGCGCGATGTCAGGGTCAGGCGAGAAACCGAACTGATACTGGCTAAGGCTTCACCGCGAAAGCCCAGACTCATGATGGCTTCAAGATCGTCCAGCGAAGCAATTTTACTGGTGGCATGGCGAGCCAGCGCCATGGCCAGTTCGTTCTTTGCAATCCCACAGCCGTTATCGCGGATACGAATCAGTTTTGCGCCGCCCTTCTCAATATCCACATCAATGCGCGTTGCACCTGCATCAAGGCTGTTTTCCACCAGCTCTTTGACAACCGATGCGGGACGCTCAACCACTTCTCCGGCGGCAATCTGGTTAGCAAGTTGCGGCGGCAAAATTTGTATTGGCATGCTGGATATCCTTGTGGCTGGCAACCCGGCGCAGAGGCCGGGCTAACAATCAGGATGCAGGGATTTTCAGATTCTGACCCAACATCACGTTGGTGGATTTCAGGTTATTCGCCTGGAGAATCGATTTTGGGCTGACGCCATAATGGGCGGCGATACTGCTCAGCGAGTCACCGCGCACCACTTTATGTCGCACCGGACGGCGCGCCACTGGCGAAGCGGGCGCAGTGCGGCTTGCCACGGCACTGGCAGGCACTTTCAACCGCTGACCGACCCAGACCACATCCCGCTTCAGGGTATTCATTTGCCGCAAGGTGGCCATGCTGACGCCATATTTCGCTGCAATCCCTGAGAGCGTTTCGCCGCGCGTCACGGTATGACGCTGAATAGCCCCCGTATACTGCGTCTCGCCGGTCGCCGGATTACTGGCTACGCTGACCGCTGGCGGCGTATCCAGCGGCCGGTTTTCCTCCTTTGGGACCGATTGTAGCGGGTGCGCCAGGAAATAAGCGCGCAGTCCTTTATATATCGACTGAGCAATCTTATCCTGGTGTGCGCTACTGCCGAGCAGTCGCTCCTCCGAGGCATTACTGATAAAACCGGTTTCCACCAGAAGCGAAGGAATATCCGGCGAACGTAACACGCCAAGGCTGGCATGCTCAGGTAAACGCTTGTGTAAGGACGTCACGCCACGCAGTTGCTGTATGACCTTTGTGGCGATGTCGTAGCCGACGCGCTGCGAGTGACCAAACTGCAAATCCAGTACGGCCTGACTCAGGTAAGGATCGGCCTGGCTGTTCGCCAGCAAATCACCGGCTCCACCTAAGAGCTCAGACTGTTTCTCTTTCTGTTCCAGCCAGTTGGCCATTTCACTGTTGGCACGACGGTTGGATAATACCCAGACCGAGGCTCCCGTTGCTGCATGACTCGGTGCCGCATCGGCGTGAATCGACACCAGTACGTTAGCATTTGCTTTACGCGCAACATCCGAGCGGCCCATCACGGAGATAAAGTAGTCGCCATCACGGGTTAAAACGCCTTTAAACATCGGGTCGTCGTTTAACAGCACTTTCAGTTTGCGCGCGATGGCGATGGTGACGTTTTTCTCTTTAAGCCCATGCTGGCCTATCGCCCCAGGGTCCTGACCGCCGTGACCGGCATCAATCGCCACGATCACCGTATCATCCCGGTTGGCCACACCACCCGGACGGGCGGTGCTGTTAGTGTTGGTTACCGTGGTCACCGGATTAGCGTTAAACGGATTGCTGGCGGCGGTTTCCCGCGCACGCGATGGCTGTGCTTCCGTCGTGACAACAGGCGCACTGCGTGTGACGGCAGGACGTTTGCCCTGAATGGTGAAAACCACGCTGTAGTTATTACCATTACGTTGCGTGACGGCACGGGTTTTTCCCGACTGAGTCAGCTCAAAGACCAACCGTATGCTTTGTTTATCTTTCGGGGTACTGGTACGAATGCGCTTAACGATGTTATCGCCACTAAACGTCAGCGGTAAGCCTTTAATGACACCGCTTTGGCGAATATCCAGCACCACGCGATCGGGATTGTGCAATGGAAAATAGGCGTAAATCGGCTGACCGGAAAAACTCAGCGTCACCGTGGCCTGATTTCCACCGTTTGATACCTGAATATCAGACAGATTCGCCGCAAAAAGAGGCCTGGCGATAAGTAGCAATCCTGCCAGTACAAGCATTTTCATCCATGACATCATGCCTGCGCCCTGCCTTGTTCAATCTGTTCAACCCAGCGCTGCCCCAGCGCGGAATGCGCTACCAACTCGGCTTCACGTGCCTCATTGACGTAACGCAGCGTCAGCGCGACATCCGGCGGTGGCAAAATGCCTGCGCCCTGCTGAGGCCATTCGACCAGACAAATAGCGTCATTCGTGAAGTAGTCACGAATGCCCATGAATTCCAGCTCTTCTGGATCGGCAAGGCGATAGAGATCGAAATGATAGACGGAACGCCCCTCCAGAGCATAAGGCTCAACCAGGGTATAGGTCGGGCTTTTCACATTGCCCGCGTGACCGGATGCCTGCAAGAAACCGCGGCTGAATGTGGTCTTCCCCGCGCCGAGGTCGCCATAAAGATAGATCACCGCCGCATTGCCGCAGGCATGCGCCAGTTGAGCACCCAGTTCGAGTGTTGCCGCCTCATTGGGCAAAGGTATAACACAGCTCTTCATGCTTCTTGATTCATCTCTGGATTAACAAACTGCCACAGCAGATCAAATAAGTCTGATGCCAGCATGCCGCGCGTGCCCCGCTGCTCAGCCAACGTATCAGCGGCAGCACCGTGAACAACGCAACCTGCACAGGCAGCATCAAACAGCGCCAATTTTTGTCCCATTAACGAGGCAATAATACCGGTGAGCACATCACCCATACCACCCGATGCCATCCCGGCATTACCCACATCGGCAAAAGCCATTTGCCCGCTTTCACTGGCGATAATCGTGCCCGCACCTTTTAAGACAGCCACACCACCATAGCGTTTCGCCAGATCCCGAGCAGCTTGTAAGCGGTCACTTTCAATTTCGCTGGTTTTGACGCCCAGTAAGCGAGCAGCCTCACCAGGATGCGGCGTTATAATGCGATTCTGACGTTTCTCCGCGCTTATTGCCAGCAAGTTAAGTGCATCTGCATCCCAAAGCATGGGCTTTTCAGTGCTTTTAACCTTTTCGAGTGCCTTTTTGCCCCATTCCCGCTGTCCCAGCCCCGGCCCAATTGCGATAACGTCAGCCCACGCGAGTGCTTCATCCAGTCGCGCCTCGGTTAACGCATCCACCATGATCTCAGGGCGCGCAGTCAGGATGGGGAGAATATTATCTTTGTGAGTAAGTACTCGCACCAATCCACTTCCCGTGCGCAGTGCGGCTTCTGCCGACATCCGAATAGCGCCTGCCGTCCCGCTGTCGCCGCCAATCACCAGCAAACGGCCCTGATCGCCTTTATGGGATGTCGCCTTACGCGGTGTCAGCCAGTGAGACAGGAAACGCGCATCGTAGCGGGCCATGGGCGGCTGCTGTACCGCCAGAAAACCCTGTAATCCCAGGTCGGCAAGGTAAAGCGATCCAATACAGTCACGGGCTTTGCCGGTAAGCTGCCCGGGTTTCAGCGCAATAACGCTTAACGTGTGCGTGGCATTCATGACGCTTCCCGGCGTATTTCCCGTTGCTGCAGACAGGCCGGAAGGAATGTCCACCGCCATCACCGGCGCGGCATGCACGTTTGCCTGGTCTATCAGGGTGGAAAAAGGGTCGCCGGGCGCACGGCTGATTCCCGTCCCCAGTAACGCATCGACGATAATATCGACCTTTTCGGGCCAGACCGCATGAGGCGCATGGATCTCACCGCCCGCTTCAAGCCAGCTGCTTCTGGCGGTTTCTGCTTCTTCGGGCAAGGATTTGCTGCCTTCGCAGGCCAGCAGCGTTACCTGTTTGCCTGCGGCCTGTGCCAGCCTCGCAACGACGTAACCGTCGCCCCCGTTATTGCCGGGTCCACACAAAACCAGCCAGTGCTCTGCATCCGGCCAGTGCGCACGAATATGCTCATAGACCGCCTGACCCGCACGTAACATCAGTTCATACAGGGTGATGCCGAGTGCATCTGCCCCCTCACGCTCAAGTTGCGCCAGTGCCTGCGCAGGCCAGACAGAGTGTGGTAAGCTGTCGGCGTTTCTCTTCGAATTCTGGTTAGTCATGTCATACCCTCTCGATCTTGATCAACTCGCTCAACACATTAAACAGTGGGGACGCGATCTGGGCTTTCAGCAGGTCGGCATTGCCGACACCGATCTCAGCGCTGAAGAGCCGCGCCTGCAGGCCTGGCTGGACAAGCAGTACCATGGCGAGATGGAATGGATGGCACGCCACGGAATGATGCGTGCCCGTCCGCATGAACTGCTACCCGGTACGCTTCGGGTTATCAGCGTTCGCATGAACTATCTGCCTGCCAAAGCCGCTTTCGCCAGCACACTGAAAAATCCCCAGTTAGGTTATGTCAGCCGCTATGCGCTGGGCCGTGATTACCACAAAGTATTGCGCAATCGACTGAAAAAGCTTGGAGAAATGATTCAGGCCCACTGCGGCGAAAGCCATTTTCGGCCGTTTGTTGATTCTGCCCCCCTGCTTGAGCGTCCTCTGGCGGTGAAGGCGGGATTAGGCTGGACTGGCAAGCACTCGCTCATTCTGAACCGGGAAGCGGGCTCATGGTTTTTCCTGGGTGAACTGCTGATTGACCTGCCCCTTCCCGTCGACACACCTCAGGAAGAACAATGTGGACGCTGCGTGGCCTGCATGACCATTTGCCCGACAGGGGCCATTGTCGCGCCCTATACGGTGGACGCCCGACGCTGCATCTCCTATCTGACGATTGAACTTGAAGGTGCCATCCCCGAAGCGTTGCGACCACTAATGGGGCACCGGATTTATGGTTGTGATGACTGCCAGCTCATCTGTCCCTGGAACCGTTATGGACAGTTGACAGATGAAGAGGATTTTTCACCTCGTGCAGCACTGCATGCGCCAGAGCTAACGGCGCTGTTTCAGTGGGATGAAGCCAAATTCCTGCGGATTACTGAAGGCTCTCCCATCCGCCGTATCGGCTATCAGCGCTGGTCACGCAATATTGCGGTGGCGCTGGGCAATGCGCCCTGGAGCACTGAGATCCTCACCGTACTTGAACAGCGACGAGGTGAAAGTGATTTGCTGGATGAGCATATTCAATGGGCTATTACTCAACAACAGGTTAAGCGGAAACGCGATGAGATTGACGTTCAACCCGCGCAGCAGAAAAGGCTGGTCAGGGCTGTTGAGAAGGGATTACCCCGTGATGCTTGATTGCGCAACGTTCGCAAGCTATAGATTTCCACATCCTGTGAATAAAAATAAAAATACCTTGTCATTCAATCGTAATAACACAAGTGACAGAATCAAATAACATAATGAAATATTATTAATTCTTTATATATCATTAAGTTAAATAAAATTTGTGTTATTTTGCAAATAAGGCTAGCGTCTGGCTTAATCCATAAAGCTGTGGATAACTCTGTTTAAAAAAGTTTTACGGAATGGCAAAAGTGGCGTGGACAGTAACCTGCCTGCTGTGGATAACTCTGATTGTCGTGCTGAAGATCTTCATTCAGCCTGTAACACTGAGACGAAGTAAGTGACAAAAAACTGGAGCGGGAAACGAGACTCGAACTCGCGACCCCGACCTTGGCAAGGTCGTGCTCTACCAACTGAGCTATTCCCGCATAGAAGGGCACTACTAAACACATTTTGGAGCGGGAAACGAGACTCGAACTCGCGACCCCGACCTTGGCAAGGTCGTGCTCTACCAACTGAGCTATTCCCGCATAGAGGGTACTGCTAAACATAATTTGGAGCGGGAAACGAGACTCGAACTCGCGACCCCGACCTTGGCAAGGTCGTGCTCTACCAACTGAGCTATTCCCGCGCCTTGTACCGTAATAAATTCTTCACCGGTACGGGGTGCGCATTATACGAGAAATCGCTGCTGCTGCAAGATGCTTACAGCAAAATTTTGCGCTTTTGATGCGTTTGCTGATAATTGCAGCAACCTGGCGATTTCCTGCGCACCCTTTGCGGTTTAAAGCTGCAAAAAGTGTTGGCGGTAGTACGCCAGCTCGGCAACAGACTCGCGAATATCATCTAAAGCCTGGTGCGATCCGCTCTTTTTGAAACCCGGAAGAATGTCTGGCTTCCAGCGACGAGCCAGTTCTTTCAGCGTGCTGACATCCAGATAACGGTAATGGAAATAGGCTTCCAGCTCCGGCATGTACTTAAACAGGAAACGGCGATCCTGCCCAATGCTGTTGCCGCAAATCGGGGACGTATTGGCTGGCACCCACTGCTGCAGGAATTCGATGGTCGCCTTTTCTGCTGCGCGATCGTCAATCTTGCTGGCCTTCACTCGTTCCACTAAACCGCTATGAGTATGTGTACGGACGTTCCATTCGTCCATCAAGCCCAGCTGCGCATCTGACTGATGAACCGCCATGACCGGACCTTCTGCCAGAATGTTAAGGTCGGCGTCGGTAACGATAGTGGCAATCTCAATAATGCGATCGCGTTCCGGATCGAGTCCGGTCATTTCAAGGTCAATCCAAATTAGATTATTTTCGTTTCCAGTTGCCATGCTGTTACCTGTGGTTGCTGAGTCGTCATTCATCGTGAATAAGGTGTATCATAGACGTTTTGCCCCCCAGGGCGAAATCCAGCTAAACCAGTGAGGGTGAGTGAGTAAAAATAAACTGTCGAAAGGTCAACAACGTCGCGTCAGCGCTAACCACGATCGCCGTTTAAACCAGCGCAAAATGCGCCCGGAAGCGGACGATAATATGTTCGGGCAGGACGCAGAAGGCGTGGTGGTCAGCCGATTTGGCATGCATGCCGATGTCGAGGACAGTGCAGGCCTGACGCACCGTTGTAATATTCGCCGCACGATCCGCTCACTGGTCACAGGCGATCGCGTGGTGTGGCGTCCCGCGTTAAACGGCGGCAAAGGTATTGTTGAGGCTGTGCATGAGCGTACCAGCGTTCTGACGCGTCCCGACTTCTATGACGGCGTGAAACCCATTGCCGCGAACATCGATCAAATTATTATCGTGTCAGCCATTCTGCCAGAGCTGTCATTGAACATTATCGATCGCTACCTGGTGGCCAGCGAAACGCTGGATATTGAGCCCCTGCTGGTGCTGAACAAAATCGATCTGCTGGATGACAACGCGCGTGCATTGGTTGATGAGCAGATGGAGATTTACCGCAAGATTGGTTATCGCGTCTTGATGGTTTCCAGCCATGCGAAAGATGGCCTGAATGCGCTGCAGAATGCGTTGACTGACCGGATAAGCATCTTTGCGGGTCAGTCTGGCGTAGGCAAATCCAGTCTGCTGAATGCCCTGCTCGGCTTCGACCAACAGAAAGACACGGCCATTCTGACTAACGACGTTTCTGACGTATCCGGGCTGGGTCAACACACGACCACCGCATCCCGGCTTTATCATTTTCCAGAAGGCGGGGACGTTATTGATTCTCCCGGCGTACGTGAGTTTGGTTTGTGGCATCTTGAGCCGGAACAAATCACGCGTGGATTTGTCGAATTCCGTGCATTCTTAGGTGATTGTAAGTTTCGTGACTGCAAACATGACACCGATCCGGGCTGTGCGATTCGTGAAGCCGTTGAAAACGGAAAAATCGATCAATCTCGCTTCTATAACTACCACCGTATTCTGGAAAGCATGGCACAAATGAAAAGCCGGAAAAACTTCGCTGAGAGTGAAGATTAAGGCCCGTAACGACGTATTCGCCATCTGACTGGGGCGCTGTTACAATCCGCTCCCTTTTTGTCAATGTTATGAAAGATAGCCAGGAGGCTAGGGTGTTTGATCGTTTTAAACTCGGCTTGAATCACATTCTCCCAAAAAAATGGCTGACTGAACTTGCAGGTTGGGGAGCAAGCCGTCGCGGCGGCTGGCTGACAAAACTGGTCATTGATGGTTTTGTCTGGTACTACAACGTCGATATGGCGGAAGCGCGTAAACCTGATACAGCCAGTTACCGCACCTTTAACGATTTTTTTGTGCGCCCGTTGAAAGACGATGCACGCCCGATCGATACCGATGCCAGCCTGATCGTCCTGCCTGCTGATGGCGCAATAAGCCAGCTCGGATGTATTGAAGGCGACCAGATTTTCCAGGCGAAAGGCCACTATTACACGATTGATGCCCTGCTGGCCGGTAATGAGCAAATGGCCGCCCAGTTTCGTGATGGCGCATTCGCCACCACCTATCTGGCCCCGCGCGATTATCACCGCGTACACATGCCATGTAACGGTATCCTGCGGGAAATGATCTACGTGCCCGGCGATCTTTACTCCGTTAATCCGCTGACCGCGCGCAATATCCCTAATCTCTTTGCCCGTAACGAGCGCGTAATTTGTTACTTTGAGACCGATATGGGACCTATGGTGCAAATTCTGGTGGGTGCCACCATTGTCGGCAGCATTGAAACGGTTTGGGCGGGCACAGTGACGCCGCCACGCGAAGGGATTATCAAACGCTGGCATTACCCGGCAGCCGATCATGACGGTGCCGTCGTATTACTTAAAGGTCAGGAAATGGGCCGCTTCAAACTGGGTTCAACCGTTATCAATCTGTTTGCGCCTGGCAGGATCAAACTGGCAGAAAGCCTTGAGGCCGAAACTAAAGTTCGGTTGGGCCAGCCTATGGCGATCGCCCTTCCACTGACGACTACCGCGCCTGACGCTGTCGAGTAGAACCTATGTTCGTGCGTTCGATCTTTTGTCTGCTGCTGAGCCTCTGGCTCAGCACCGCCACGCTAGCCGCCACTCTGCCTGATGCCAGCCAACTCAAACAGCAGTTGGAAGAGGTCAAAGCAGCGAAAAATTCCGCCGCGCAAACCGAGCAAATCCAGTCGCTGGAGGCCGCCCTGGCCTCGCTTTCTGAACGCGATGATGCTATCGAACGCGCGCAACAGTACCAGCAGGTTATTGATGACTTCCCGCGCCTTGCCCGTGAGCTGAGGCAGCAGATCGCCACGCTTAACGACAACGCTAAGAGCGTGCGCAGCACCATGAGCAGCGCGGAGCTGGAACAAGAGATCCTGCAAATCAGCAGTCAGTTGATCGAAGAAGGACGCCAGGCGCAGCAGGAGCAGGACCGCGCCAGGGAGATCAGTGACTCCTTGTCGCAGCTGCCGCAGCAGCAAACAGAAGCGCGCCGTGCGTTAACCGAGAGTGAGCGGCGCTTACAAAGCGCGGGCAGCGCTGCCACACCGGCCGGTCAGGCCCAGCTAATGGCACGCCAGGCAGAAAATGCCGCGAACAAAGCCAAAGTGGATGAGTATGAGCTGGCGCAGCTGTCAGCAAATAATCGTCAGGAGCTGGCTCGCATGCGCGCCGAAGTGCATCAGCGCAAAGTGACCCAGCTCGATAATTATCTGCAGGCTTTGCGTAATCAGTTGAACGAGCAACGTCAGCGCGAGGCGGAAACCGCGCTGGCACGGACGGAACAGCTGGCGGAAAACAGCGGCGATTTACCGCCCGCGATTAGCGAGCAGTTTCGTGTTAACCGCGATTTATCTGGTGCGCTGAACCAGCAGGCGCAGCGCATGGATCTGGTCGCGTCGCAACAGCGCCTCGCGACGAATCAAATTATCCAGGTACGTCAGGCGCTGTCGACGTTACGGGAGCAGTCTCAATGGCTGGGCGCCTCTAACTTACTCGGTGATGCGCTTCGCGCGCAGGTTGCGCGTTTACCTGATATGCCGAAGTCGCAGCAGATCGACAATGAAATGGCACAGCTGCGCGTCCAGCGCCTGCATTATGAAGATCTGCTTGAACGTCAGAACGCACTGCGTAAAGCGCATCAGGCAGACGGGCAACCTTTTACCAGTGACCAAAAGCGTATTCTGGATGCACAGCTAAAAACGCAACGAGAACTGCTGAATTCCCTGATTTCTGGCTGCGATACGCTGATTCTGGAAATCACCAAACTCAAGGTTGCCAATACTCAGCTTCAGGATGCGTTAACCGAAGTTAAAGATGCCACGCATCGCTATCTATTCTGGACGGCTGATGTTAGCCCTATTTCATTAAGCTATCCTCTGGACGTGGCGAAAGGCCTGTCCCATTTGCTGACCCTGGATACGCTGGGGCAGCTTGGCAAAGCCCTGGCGATGATGTTTACCAGTCGCAGCACCGTCTTACCCATTCTGGGTGCAGTGCTGCTGGTCGGTTTTAGCCTTAGCACACGTCGTCACTTCAATGCTTTTCTTGAGCGCTCAGCCAGCAAGGTCGGCAAGGTCACTCAGGATCGCTTCCGCCTGACCATCCGAACCGTGTTCTGGTCGATTCTGGTGGCGCTTCCGCTTCCCGTGCTTTGGGCAACCCTGGGATACGGCCTGCAAAATGCCTGGCCCTATCCTGTCGCTGTGGCCATTGGCGATGGCATCACAGCTACCCTGCCTCTGCTGTGGATATTCATGGTCAGCGCCCAGTTTGCCCGTTCTAACGGCCTGTTTATCGTGCACTTCCGCTGGCCGCAGGTGCGCGTGGCACGCGCGATGCGCTACTACTCATTGAGTATTGGCCTGATCGTGCCCTTGATCATGCTGCTGATAACTTTTGACAACCTTGACGATCGCCTGTTTTCAGCAACGCTTGGCCGGCTGTGTTTTATTTTAATCTGCGGTGCCCTGAGTATTGTCACGGTGAGCCTGAAGCGAGCGGGTATTCCGCTTTACCTTGATAAAGAAGGTAACGGCGAAAATATGATTAACCGCCTGCTGTGGAATATCATGATCGCCATTCCGTTGCTGGCGGCGCTGGCCTCAATGATTGGCTACCTTGAAACGGCTCAGGCGCTGCTGGCGCGTCTGGAAACCTCCGTGGCAATCTGGTTTTTCCTGCTGGTTATTTACCATATCATCCGCCGCTGGATGCTGATTCAACGGCGCAGGTTGGGTTTCGATCGCGCACGTCAGCGTCGGGCCGACATGCTGGCCAACCGCGCACGTAATGAAGAAGAAAAAGATCAGGCGCAAAACACTGACGTCATTGAAATTGAAGAGCCCGTGATCGATTTAGATGCAATCAGCGCCCAGTCACTGCGTCTGGTGCGTTCGATTCTGACGCTAATTGCACTGGTCTCATTTATTGTCCTGTGGTCAGAAATCCATTCTGCGTTTGGTTTCCTTGAGAATATCCGCTTATGGGATGTGAACACCTCCGTACAGGGCGTGGAAAGCATTCAACCTATTACGTTGGGTGCCGTCCTGATCGCCATTCTGGTGTTCGTGATTACTACGCAGTTGGTGCGTAATATGCCCGCCCTGCTTGAGCTGGCGCTGTTGCAGCATCTTGATTTGTCGCCAGGCACAGGTTATGCCATCACCACACTGACTAAATATCTGTTGTTGCTGATTGGTGGCTTGCTGGGCTTCTCATTGATTGGGATTGAATGGTCGAAGCTACAATGGCTGGTGACCGGCCTGGGTGTTGGCCTGGGATTTGGCCTGCAGGAGATTTTTGCAAATTTTATCTCCGGTCTGATTATCCTGTTTGAAAAACCCATTCGTATCGGCGATACCGTCACTATTCGCGATCTGACTGGCAGTATTACGCGCATTAACACCCGTGCCACCACAATTACCGACTGGGATCGCAAAGAGATTATTGTGCCCAATAAGGCCTTTATCACAGAACAGTTCGTTAACTGGTCGCTGTCAGACTCCGTCACCCGCGTGGTGCTGACCATCCCTGCGCCTGCGCAGGTAAGCAGCGAGGAGGTGACTACCTTGCTGAAACTGGCGGCTGAACGTTGCAGCTATGTCCTGGATACACCACCGCCGGAAGTCTTCCTGGTGGATTTGCAACAGGGCATACAGTTGTTTGAACTGCGTGTGCATGCGGCCGAGATGGGCCATCGCATGCCGCTTCGCCATGAATTACATCAGCTTATCCTGCATGGCTTTGCCGAACATGGCATTGAAATGCCGTTCCCACCGTTCCAGATGCGTGTCGAAACCTTAAGCAGAAAAAGCGCTGCCGGGACGGGGGCACCAACAACACGGACCTTCAGATCAGGCGGGCTGTAAAATAAAAAACGCCCGGTCAGACCGGGCGTTTTCCTGTTCGGGCGGTAATATTATTGCTTCACAAACGCTTCGCCCTGGGCGATATCTTTTTTCAGGGTTTCCAACATGCCTTCCAGCGCCTGCTGCTCAAACGGACTCAGCGCACCGATAGCTTTATGCTCCGCGATACCGTTCTTACCCAACAGCAGCGGTTGCGAGAAGAAACGGGCATGCTCACCCTCGCCTTCAACGTAGGCACACTCCACAACATTCGCTTCGCCGTTTAAAGCACGGACCAGTGACAGACCAAAACGTGCGGCGGCCTGCCCCATAGATAACGTTGCTGAACCCCCGCCGGCCTTCGCTTCCACCACTTCTGTACCGGCATTCTGGATACGTTTGGTGAGATCTGCGACTTCCTGCTCGCTGAAGGTGACGCCAGGAACCTGAGACAGTAACGGCAGAATAGTGACACCAGAGTGCCCACCGATCACCGGGACTTCTACTTCGCCAGGTTTTTTACCTTTGAGTTCAGCCACAAAGGTGTTGGCGCGAATAATGTCCAGCGTCGTTACGCCAAACAGACGATTCTTGTCATAAACACCGTGTTTCTTCAGCACCTCAGCCGCAATCGCCACTGTGGTGTTAACAGGGTTGGTGATCACCCCAATCAACGCTTTAGGTGCCGTAGTGGCAACCTGCTCAATGAGATTACGCACAATGCCGGCATTGACGTTAAACAGATCGGCGCGATCCATACCGGGTTTGCGTGCAACCCCGGCGGAGATAAGCACGACATCAGCACCTTTTAAAGCGGGGGTGGCATCTTCTCCACTGAAACCCTTGACCTTAACCGCGGTAGGAATGTGGCTAAGATCGACCGCAACGCCCGGTGTAACGGGAGCAATGTCGTAGAGAGAAAGTTCTGAACCTGCGGGAAGCTGGGTTTTGAGTAGAAGTGCTAGCGCCTGGCCTATGCCACCAGCGGCACCGAGTACGGCAACTTTCATTCATAACTCCTTATTAAGATGGGGCAGAGAAAAGCAGAAATTCCATCTGTGTCAGACCTAAATCAACTGCTCAGGCGATGACGCGCATCCGCGACTATTTTACGTGCTTACGCACTTAATCTCCGGATTAAAAACGCACGTAATCATCTCACTATCTTCCTCACGCCGGATTGCAGTCAGATGGCAGACCTGTTCGTCCCGTCAGCATTACCTTGGGTAAGTGACATTCACAAATGCAGCCTTTCCACCCGGTAACCCTCCAGAGTGTGATCGATATAACCTGAGACCGACAATCTTGACGTCGGCAGACAGAGAACGGCAGTGTACATTTTTATTTTCTTACCTCATCAATAATATAACACCTTTGCAACCTTTGCCTTTTCAGGCTGTGAGCTGGGTTTTGGTCTGAGTAAATTCTTTGCTATTATCGCCGCCCGCGATGGATACCGCTTCGTACAATTAACAACCGATTGCATAAAAATTCATTTATATGCATAATAATGACTTTACTGCGACCCGAACCGCGGTTTTTCTTACGTTTACTGGTAACTTATGCGAAACCCATCGAAACAAGACGATCTGATCAAAGCCTTCAAGGCTTTATTAAAAGAAGAAAAATTCAGTTCTCAGGGCGAAATTGTTCAGGCGCTGCAGGAAGACGGCTTTGAGAACATCAACCAGTCTAAAGTTTCTCGGATGCTGACAAAGTTTGGCGCGGTGCGCACCCGCAATGCCAAAATGGAAATGGTGTACTGTTTACCCGCCGAACTCGGGGTGCCTACCACGACCAGCCCTCTGAAGAATCTGGTTCTGGACATTGACTACAATGACGCGCTGGTGGTGATCCATACCAGTCCTGGTGCCGCACAGTTGATTGCTCGCCTGCTGGATTCTCTGGGTAAGTCCGAAGGTATCCTTGGCACCATTGCTGGTGATGACACTATCTTTATTACCCCAGCACGCGCCTTTACCGTCAAACAACTTCACGACGCGATCCTTGTGCTGTTTGAACAAGAGTTGTAGTCGTTACGCCTGACCGGCAGCACACTGCCGGTTTACCCTGCCCTTTCTCTTTCATCCCTTCTCCAGACCATCGCTCGCCAAATACATTACTTTTCAATGAATTAACATTAAGCCGTGATGCTTTCAGAACAAGAAATATTGGTCATACCTTTTATGCCACTTACCATTACGCGCTATTTTACACTGCTTTACATTCAAATAGTGGCGCTATCACCCAGACCAAAATAGTTAAGCAGCCAGATCGACCATGATTTTTCGCACTAAAAGTTAAAGTCACGCATCTTACTGTTTTTATGCGTAATTACCTGCCTGAGATAGGTTTTTCACCAATTTTAATAACTTTTGGTTATAAAAAAATCCCATAAGGTTAAATTGAGTCAACAAAACATTATTAGGCAGGTATTAATTTCTTCCGTTATTAGTCCTATACTTACTTTCGTGATGTGAATCACACTAATAAAAAAGAAGAACAACCACGACGAGGACATCTTTTATGAAAATTAAAACTACCATCGCTGCCTTAAGCATTTTATCTGCCCTGTCATTCGGCGCTTCAGCAGCAGATTATATCTCTGCTTCGCAAGCACAGAATCTGCAATCTGTCGGCACAGTCAGTGTCAGTGGTGTGGCCGGTGCGCCATCCGATATCAGACAGCAACTGAGCGATAAAGCCGATCAGCAAGGTGCAAAAGCCTTCCGTGTTATTGAGGCCTACAACGATGGCAACTATCACGCGACCGCTGAGCTGTACAAATAAAATCGTTGGTACTGACAGGTAACCAGCTGCTATCCACGCGTTCGCTGGTTAAACATTATTACCGGAGAATGAATCATGAAAACCCAATTAACGATTGCCGCGCTGAGCCTGGCTTCACTGCTCTCTTTTGGTGCTAACGCCGCCAGCATGGTAACGAATCAACAGGCGCAGGATATGAACCTGCAGCCGCTGAATCAAACAATTAGCGTGAGTGGTATCAACGGCGACCAGACCAATATTCGCCAGGTACTGTCGCAGAAAGCCGATGCACAAGGTGCAGGCCACTACCGCGTCATTGAGAACAACCGTGACGATACCTTCCACGTCACCGCTGAACTGTACAAATAAGCTATCCGCGGCCAGGCGGCCGCCCCTGACAAGATCGACGACCCGCTCTATGTTATTCATTCCGCAGGTTGTTGATATAAATGAGGAAAAATCATGAAAATCAAAGCAACCATCACAACTGTTAGTCTGCTCTCCGTAATGACTTTTGGCGCTTCCGCAGCGCAACTCGTGACAGCAGACCAAACGCAGAACTTGCAACCTGTGGGAACCGTAAGCATCAGTGGCGTTGCAGGTGCCCCTGTCGACTACCGTTCACAGCTGTCTCAGAAGGCAGATGAACAAGGTGCCAGCGCTTATAAAATTATCGAAGCGAACACCGGTGACAGCTATCACATCACCGCGCAGCTGTATAAATAGTTCCTCGTCTTAAGTATGACGAACCCTTTAGCCCCGCTCGCCGGGGCTTTTTTTATGTCCGTCAAACAGAGAAAGTCCGGCATTTGTCACGATCATGCCGGGAACACGAAGCCGTTCTGGCAGCATAAAAGGGGTTATCGCGGTGTTCAGGGATGTCAGTAGGCAGATATCGCGAGGCGGTGGCGGAAAGCCGTTCATGACCGCCGATAGGCTCAGTACGCCAGCGGCTAACAGAGAGAAACGTTAGTGAGAAAGCTGTGTCAGATCCTCATCGGACAGCCCTGTCATTGTGATAACGGTGCTGCGATCGAGTCCACTTTTCAGCATGGTGTGAGCGATTTTAAGTGCGGCGGCACGTTCACCCTCACTGCGTCCTTTCTCAAGACCACGTTGTTCACCGAGCTGAATACCTTGCTCGAGGCCTTTCTCAATGCCTTTCTGCTCAAGTTGCTGGGCAATGGTCATTAGTGCGTCCCCGTGTTGCGGCACTCGCTGTGCCAAATTACGTAAAAAAGCGTCGGCATCAGACGCTTCGCCCGCCTGCACGATATAGTGTACCAACGATATAACCTGTGATGAAGAAAGATATCCGGTGAGTAAAACAGGGGCCAGTTTATCAATCAGCTCAGCCAGATCGCGTTGATGGATATGCTTCTGCAGTAATGTCAGCGCGGCCATGCTGCGATGACCGACAATATCATCATCCGGTATGACGGTAACATCCACCAGCGGGAAGGCGCTACCGTACAGCTTAGCGGCGAGCGCAGGCGTTGTGAATTCGTCCAGCCATCGGGTACTGAAAGGGTAAGGACTACGTTTACCACTGTAGAATAAAACCGGTATCACGAGTGGGATCGTTTTATATCCCGCATCAAGATGGCGCTGCATGGCCGCTATTGCATAGCGCATCATCCTGAATGCCATATGCCTGTCCGGAGAAGACTGATGTTCAATCAGCACATGGATATATCCCTCATCGCGGCGCGTGGTTTTTAAGCTGTAAAGCACATCACTAAAATACTGACGTAGATCCTCTTCAACAAAAGATCCTGACTCCAGCTTCAGCGTGCTCAGATCGCAAATAGCGAGAAACTCCGCTGGAAGATGCAGTTCCATAAAATCACGCGCGATGGCGGGCTGAGACAGAAACTGCCGGAATGTCGCATCGTGGGGCGTGAGTGGGCTTTTTTTTCTTTTCATTTAACCTGACCAGACCATAACGGGCGCAGGTTATCACGCTCTAAAAATTTGAAGAGAAACCAAACAAGAGGTTGCGAGGGCTGTCGAGAAATGTCGATTTTCTGCCGTAGCTGCACGCTTCCGGCGACCGGTTAACCCACCGAACGCTGAGGATGTCTTAACGTGGTGACATGCTATCGAGCGATAGGTTATACGACGTTAAACTGGAGCTGTCCTTCCAGCTCTTCTTCAGCCTCGTCGAACAACAGAATTAAAGCGCCATAGCGGCGTTTTTGCCCCTGGCCAAGATTCACAAATTCAATTTTTAACGGCATGGGTAGCCCCTGGCTGACAATGACGTCCCAGAGCCCATCGAGATCGCAGATAAACCGCGCTTTCAGGGCGAAGCGATCGCAGAACTGGCGTAAGAAATGGGCCTGATCGACAATCTCATTAAAATCAAAACGCTCGACTCTCATACTGACGACTCCCGTTATCCGGCTCTGGGCGACCTGAGGCCGCCCGGATATTCATCTAGCTTAAACCGCCGAGGTGCAGCGCTTTGACCTCCAGGTACTCATCCATCCCCAGCACCGATCCTTCACGTCCCAGGCCCGATTCTTTCACGCCGCCAAAGGGTGCCAGCTCTGTCGAGACAGCACATTCATTAATGCCAATCATTCCGCTCTCCAGCGCCGAAGATACCCGGAATACACGCTGCAGGTTTTGCGTGTAAAAATAGGCCGCCAGGCCATATTCAGTCTGGTTGGCGCGACGGATCACCTCTTCTTCATCATCAAAGCGGAAGCAGGCTGCCACTGGGCCAAACGTTTCTTCCTGGGCCAGCTTCATCCCTTCATGTGCATCGCCGATGACGGTGGGTTGCCAGAAGTTTCCTCCCAGCGCATGTCCCTTGCCGCCAGCCAGCACCTTGCCGCCCTGAGCCACCGCATCCTTGACATGCTCTTCAACTTTTTCCAGTGCTGAGGTTTCAATCAACGGACCGACAATCACACCGTCCTCCATCCCGTTTCCGACCTTGAGCTTGTCCACTTCTGCTGCAAGCTGAGTGGTAAAACGTTCGTAGACCGCACTGTGGATGAAAAAACGGTTAACGCTGACGCAAACCTGACCGGCATTACGGAATTTGTTAGCAATGGCGCCCTGCACGGCCGCATCAATATCCGCATCCTCAAACACGATATAGGGTGCGTTGCCGCCCAGCTCCATCGAGACTTTTTTCATCGTCTCTGCAGCGTTACGCATGAGCGTTTTCCCTACCGCCGTTGAACCGGTAAAGGAAATTTTACGGACGGCCTTGCTGGCCATAATGGCATCGCTAATGGCATGTGTGTCGCCAGCCACCCCATTAAGCACGCCATCAGGGATACCGGCTTTTTTTGCCAGCGCCAGTAAGGCAAATGCGGAAAGCGGCGTGTTATTCGCAGGTTTAATAATGCCTGTGCATCCTGCTGCCAGCGCGGGACCTAACTTACGTGTCAGCATCGCCATCGGGAAATTCCATGGCGTGATAGCGGCGACTACGCCGACCGGCTCACGGGTTGCCAGAATACGCGACCCCGCTTTGGCGGGCGGAATAATTTCACCATTGGCGCGTTTAGCCTGCTCGGCAAACCACTGAATAAAGCTCGCCGCGTATTCCACTTCGCCCTCTGCTTCCTTGAGCGGCTTACCTTGCTCCGTTGTCATCAGCTCAGCCAGCCAGCGTTTATTTTCAATGATCAACCTGTACCAGCGGTAAAGCAGTTCTGAACGCGCCTTCGCGGTCTGTGCACGCCATGCTGGAAAGGCCTCTTGTGCCGCCTTAATCGCTGCTTCCGTTTCGGTTTTACCCGCTTTGGCTACCTGAGCCACGCGCTCACCGGTGGCAGGGTTGGTCACGTCAAAGGTGGACGCCGTTTGCAGCCACTGACCGTTTACCAGATAGCCCGTCTGGAACAGTTCGCTGTCTTGCAGTGGAGAATGCATTGGGTTGCTCCTGTCAGTTTTGTCTTCTGTCAGGAAAGTATAGATGGCAAAAATGACAGGTCAGGTAACAGGGGGCAGCATCATGGCCGCCAGCACCTGTGGCAGCCATAATTCAGATTTGGACGAGCGTGTTTTGATATTTTGTCAGCATCTCAGCCAGCCGCTTCACCGGCTCGGTCACGCTGTCCGGCGCGTCATAGTGCGCCAGCTTATGCTGATAGACATCCAACTCTTTGAGTAACCGTTCAAAATAATAACGTCGCTTTTCATCACTGCGCACCGAGATAACCCGATCGGCAGTGTGCCGTAACTGGCGGTGATAGGCGGATAAATCGGCGTTAACCGGCACATCTGCAGCGCGCAGGCGTTGATGACCAATAATTAAGGTCAGCGCAATGCGATATTTATCAATATCCCCAGGGAACAGGTTAAGCAGCAAAAAGAGCTGCTGATAGAGCGCCGGAAGATGATTTTCACGGCGGCGAGCCTGGTTTGTCGTCATCGCCGAAACCGCCGCATACATGAAGCGGTTAAGCAGTTTACGTCCCGTGCGCGCTTTGGATTTATCCCGAATTAACAGGATGACCATCAACGCAACAAAACTGCCTATCCACTGTCCCAGTGCACTGTCGATGAACACGGTGAAGTTGAACTGCATCGGATTATCCAGCACCAGGACGTTAATTGTGCCGACCATGGCACCGAGTGTTCCGATCTGTCGGCGCTGAATTAACATGCCTGAAATAAACCCTAACAGGCCAATGGCAATGCACAGCAGCGTGGCGCTTTGTTGGGTATTGGGCAAAATATACATAAAATAGAGCGCCCCCAGCGGCACAGCCACCGTCATACCGTAAACAAAGTCTTTGGCCATCATCAGCGGATTGGGCATCCGCATCGCCAGTGCCGTAATCACACCCAGCATAACCATGCAGCCGCTTCCTGAGGTCCAGCCAGTATACAGCCAGAACAACGAACCGAGGGCGGTGGCCACGAAGGTGCGAATACCGTTAATCATCGCATGATGGGTTTCCGCAGAACGCGCCTGGATCACCACCTCGCGCTGAAGAATACGCTCTTCCAGGTCGGTAATACGGCCATTGCTTTTGATGCCGTTAATCAGCAGCTGATATTCCGTTGCGGCCTCAACCCAGCTTTCCAGCGTCTCTGGTGCCGTTTTACTGCCGGCGGCGATTAACCGTCGCAGCGTTTTCATACGCTTGTGTACAGCTTCTGCCGTGGCGGCTTCTTTTCCGGTCAGCACGCGATACTGAGTAGGAATGTAGTCAGGCCTTGAGTTTTGGATTAAGAACGTTTCGGCGGCCTGAGTAATCAGCGTCAATGACAGAGTATTCAGCATTTGCAGCCGGCGGCTGGTATTCTGCCAGCGCGAAGACTCCATCATTAACTGACTGCGCATGCTGCTGAGCGCCGTGGTACGCCGCACCAACGCACCCCAGGCTTTATCGACTTCTTCTTTGTCCTCATGCGCGACACACAGTTGTAGCAACCTGTAATGCGCCACCAGCAGCGACTCGACTTCGGCATCAATCACTTTCTTAATCGAACGTGGCGAGAAAATCATATCGGCCAGAATGGCGCACAGAATCCCCAATATGATTTCGCTACAGCGTTCCACGGCATATTGCGGGACCAGCGTCAGTCCACTATTGGCATTTGCCGTGACGACAATGATTAATGCGGTGTAGCCTGCCAGCCCGAGCGCATAGGAATTCTCTACCTTAATCAGTGAAGACAGCCATACGCACAAACCCGCCCAGATACAACATAGCAGCAGCATAACGACCGGCGCGCGTACGGTCGCAATCATGATGACCAGCGCGGCGATACAACCGATAAACGTCCCGATGATACGAAGAATACCGCGATAGCGTAATGCACCGGAATAGGGATCGCCGCCTGCCGCAAACGCCGTTCCGCCCGCCACAATCCCCGCAGTCATGACCGCCCAGCGGGGGGTTTCAAGGTTAAGATGAAAGCCGATCATCAGCGCGGCAACCAGCGCAAAGGTCAGCTTTATCGGGAAACGCAGGAACTCAATCATATCGCCCTCTTAACCAAACTCACGCAGACGGTTAAGGAAGGACATGATGGGCGAGGTCTCAGTATGCTGACGATCGTGTGCTCCGGTGATGACCACGGTGGCCGTCGTCCCGGCGGGATAAAGATTGCCCGGCTCCTGATCGAGACGGATGCGTACCGGCACGCGCTGCGCCAGGCGCACCCACTCCAGATTCGACTGCACCGTTGCCATTCCTTTACTGTCAACGCTGCTACTGCTGTTGGTCACGCCTGCCGCGATGCTGTCAACCGTACCGCGCAACGTCACGTTGCTGCCCAGCGGGGTAATTTCAGCCCGGAAGCCGGGTTGTACGCCGTGCAGTTTGGTCTCTTCCAGATAGGCCAGCACGTAAAATGAGCGCTGCTGTACCAGCGCGACGGCAACTGAGCCACGCGTAATAAATTCGCCCTGGTAGACATTCAGGTTAGTTACCCATCCATCTGCCGGGGCCTTGATGGTGGTGCGCTCCAGGTCGATCTTCGCCAGATCGCGGGTAGCGATAGATTTTGCCAGTTGGTGTTCGCTGGTTTGCAAATCGTTGTTGGATTGTTCAATTGCTTCACGTGACATCGCAGACGTGCCGAGTCGGTTTCGACGTCCGGCCTCTCGGCGTTTTTCATTAACCAGCGCCTGGTAATATTCCACGTCGGCCTGTGCTTCATCTAAGGCTTTTTGATAGCGTGGGCGATCGACCACAAACAGCGTGTCGCCTTTTTTTACCAGTTGGTTATCGCGAACGGGGACTTCGGTAATCAACCCGGTGACATCAGGTGAAATCGCAACGACATCGGCCGCAAATCGTGCATCGCGCGTCCAGGGCGATTCGGTGTAGAACACCCAGGCACGGAATATGATAATGACAGCGATGATGACCAGCAAAAGGGTGATGGCGTAACGCGCGATTTTTCTTATAAGCGTGTTCACGTAAACCTCAAACAAATAAACGGGATACCAAATAAAATACACAGCAGTAAAGGGCTGTATTGAAGAGTGCCGGGTGCCAGACAAGATCGTAGATACCGCTGGGCGTCAGCACGCGTTTCACCAACCAGAACAGCATGAGTGAAACAATGAGTTCGATGAAAATGGGCGGAAAAGAGAGCCCAAACATGACAAATACCGGAAGTACACTCATTAAAAATCCTTAGTTCGATACGGCCGGGATAATTCACCGCCTGAAGGACGCAAACGCCAGTGCGCCATAAGCCACATCTGAACTACGGCTGGCTTAATAATAGCGTATCATCGGGTGTTTTCAGGTAATGAAGCGTCGCCAGGTCATACCCCGGTAGGCTTATAGTAACGCGCTTAACTATACGTTTTCTACTGAATGTGATCTAAATCACTTTTTAGCCAGAGTAAACAATGGAACGACTTAAAGGTATGTCGATATTCGCGAAGGTGGTAGAACTGGGTTCTTTCACCGCGGCCGCACGGCAGCTTCATCTTAGCGTGTCATCGATCAGCCAGATCGTCGCCAAACTCGAGGATGCGCTCCAGGTTAAGTTACTTAACCGCAGTACACGCAGCATAGGACTTACTGAGGCCGGTAAAATCTATTATCAGGGCTGCCGCCGCATGCTGGCAGAGGCTAACCAGGTTCATGAACAGCTGTATGCCTTTAATAACACGCCGATCGGTATATTACGTATTGGCAGCTCTTCCACCATGGCGCAGAACGTGCTGGCCGGTATGACCAGCGATATGCTGCGTGATTATCCCGGATTGAGTGTCAACCTGGTGACCGGCATTCCCGCGCCAGATTTGATTGCGGACGGGCTGGACGTGGTGATCCGGGTGGGAGCATTAAAGGATTCCAGCCTGTTCTCGCGCCGACTTGGGGCGATGCCGATGGTGGTCTGTGCCGCTAAACACTATCTGACGCAGCACGGGACGCCGGAAAAACCTGGCGATATCGCGAAATTTGCCTGGCTGGAATACAGCGTCAGACCTGATAACAATTTTGAGCTGATTGCCCCCGAAGGCATCGTCACCCGTCTGTCGCCACAGGGACGTTTCGTTACCAATGATTCTCAGACGCTGATCCGCTGGCTTAAGGCCGGCAATGGCATCGCCTATGTACCGATGATGTGGGTGGCGGATGAAATCAAGAAAGGCGAGATTGATATTTTGTTCCCGCAGTACCAATCCGATCCACGGCCGGTTTATGCGCTCTATACCGAAAAAGACAAACTGCCGCTGAAAGTACAGGTCTGTATCGACTATTTGACCCACTATTTTGAGCAGGTTGCCGAGCAGTACAAACAGCACCGTAAAAGCTAAAAACCCGCCAGCTGGCGGGTTTTCTGTCTCTGTCAGGCGGTGCCACCGATAGTGAGCTTATCCAGCTTCAGGGTAGGCTGGCCCACGCCAACCGGCAGGCTCTGTCCCTCTTTACCACACACGCCAACGCCTTTATCCAGCGCCAGATCGTTACCGACCATAGAGATTTGCTGCATCGCTTCGATACCAGAGCCGATCAAGGTCGCCCCTTTCACTGGTTTAGTCACTTTGCCTTTCTCAATCAGATAGGCTTCTGACGTTGAGAACACAAACTTACCAGAGGTGATATCGACCTGACCGCCGCCAAAGTTAGGCGCATACAAACCGTACTCTACGCTTTCGATAATATCCTGTGGCGTGGATTTACCGGCCAGCATATAGGTGTTCGTCATGCGCGGCATCGGCAGGTGCGCATAGGATTCGCGACGACCGTTACCGGTAGGATTTACCCCCATCAGTCGTGCATTCAGCTTATCCTGCATATAGCCTTTCAATACGCCATTTTCGATCAGCACATTGTACTGTCCAGGAACGCCTTCATCGTCGATAGCCAGCGACCCACGTAATCCCTCAATGGTCCCGTCATCAACCACGGTACACAGATCAGAGGCAACCAGTTGGCCCATCTTGCCGCTAAACACTGACGTGCCACGGCGATTAAAGTCACCTTCCAGACCGTGACCTACGGCTTCGTGCAACAGCACGCCCGGCCAGCCTGCGCCCAGCACAACCGGCAAGGCGCCTGCCGGCGCAGCCACAGCAGACAGATTGACCAGCGCCATGCGTACGGCCTCACGTGCCCAGGCATCGGCCCGCACGTCGCCATTCTCATCGGCCAGGAAAAATGCATAGCCGGTACGCGCGCCGCCGCCGCTTGAACCGCGCTCACGCTTGCCCTGGTCTTCAACCTGGACACTGATGGACAGACGAACCAGCGGACGCACATCGGCAGCTAAAGTACCGTCGGTTGCGGCTACCAGCACCTGCTCATATACGCCGGTCAGGCTGGCATTCACTTCCTGAACGCGGGGATCGGCAGCACGTGCAACCTGGTCAACACGATGTAGCAACGCAATTTTGTCCTCACGACTCAGGCTGCCGAGCGGATCGACTGGCGCATACAGAGAACGGTTAACCACGGCAGACAGCGTCTGAGCCTTGCCGTTGCCCTGTTCACGCACGATGCTTCGTGCCGCTTCGGAGGATAAGCGTAAGGCATTCAGCGTGATTTGGTCGGCATAGGCAAAACCCGTTTTCTCACCGCTGACGGCACGCACGCCCACGCCCTGATCGATATGATAGGACCCGTCTTTAATGATTTTATCTTCCAGAACCCAGGATTCATGGAAGCTGGACTGGAAGTAAAGATCGGCATAGTCCAGACGACGTTCTGAAAGCTGCCCTAACAGGGAAAAAAGGTCCTGCTGATTAATGTTGTTAGCAGTTAGCAACTGCTCACTTACCAGATTCAGAGTCATCGTGTCTCACTTAATATGTGCTCGGATAATCATAGCCTGCGGCAATTATGTTACGCCGTCAAATATCACTTGTTATAGGTTTCGCGTGGCTTACGCATTACTTCATCTATTTCAGGCTTATCCAGCGGTCCGCTGATGTGATAACGCAGGACTGAAATTTTACTCCAGAGCGGTCCCAGCACCTTGCTGGCGGCAAATACCGCCGCCCCCACCACCGGATTAATGGCAAAAGCAGCCGCCACGCCCACTGACGCAGAAATTTCTGGCGTGACTATCGCTTCCATATCAATGCGGCGTTTCACCAGGTCCATATTGCCCTGCATGGCGATATCCGCTTCCAGGCCGTCAACCAACAGGTTGTCAGTTCTCACAACCCCATTTTCAATCCAGGCGGTGCCGTTGATGGAGTCGAAATAGAACCCCTTGTTAAAGGTATCGCTGAAATCAAAACGCAGTTTGCGTAACAGGGCATCGAAGCTCAACAGGCGCAGAATCTGTCCGGCGGCGCCGGTATCCACATCGCTTATTTGTCCTTTACCAAAGTGCGTTTTCAGCGTGCCGCTCAGCGTTTCTGCCGCGGGCTGCCACGGTGCCGAGCGCCAGTGCAGGTCATAATCAATCTTGAAGGGCGCATCTCGCAGCGGCGTATTCACGCCAAACCAGTTGGTCGCGTTATTGATGTTGCTGCCCTGCAGCGTGCCTTTTAAAGAGGTGCGCTGGTCGCCTGGACGGTTAACCCATTCGCCCTGAATGTTCAGCCGCGAGCTGCCGGTATCCACTAAACCGTTAGTAAGTGCTAACGTACTTCCTTTAGGCTGAAGCCGGGCCGTGACCCGTCCATACTTCTGCCCCATCAGCCAGCATTCAGCGCATTGCAGTTGTAAAGCAGGCCACTGGCTAAAGTCGATCTGATCGCTTTTTTGCCCCAGAGGTGAGGCGGACGCACTTTTCTTATCGCCAGTGCTCTCCCAGTCTGGATTGTAATAAAGGTAATCCAGGGCTATTTGCCACGGCGCTGAAGGTGAGGTGATTAACTGCCCTCTTAGCTCGTCAGCATTGACGTTAATCCGGTTTTTTCCACCCATGTCCTGGGTTAATGAGGTATCAACGTTATGCCAGCGCTGGCCTGCCAGACTCACAGAAGGGCTACGCAGGATAATATTGCCCGGAAGCGTTGCACCGCCCACCTGATGCTCACCGGTTGAACGGGTCGCACCACCTTCGCCAGCCGTCATCAGTGCCGCCCACGCCTCACCATCCAGCGCAGGTAAGTTGAGTACCATGCCTGAATGATCTGGCAGCGTCGGTATTGTCTTCGTATCGTTGAGCCAGATACCACGGTCAACGCGCAGGGCCGGCTCCAGCAGCCAGCGGCTGTTAAATTTGTGCCGTTCATCTACGCTACCGCTGAGATCAAAGTGCGTTAAATCGCCTTTAGCGTTGATGGCCACAGGCAGGCTTTCGCCCGCTTTTTTATCCAGTGGCGAAGGTAAGCGACTACTTACTTCCTTCCCGTCACCTTTCAGCGCGATGTCGTAATGCGCACCGCCCTTATGCGGTAAGGCGACGTTAACCTCGCCCTGCCAGGGAAGATGCCCAGCCAGTTGGCTGCCCACCTGGGGCGGAATACCGGTGATTTTTGCCAGTTGCCAGTCAGCCAGTAACTTAACGTTAATGCCAAAATCATCGGGATTTTCTTTTGTGCTAAAGCTGACATTAAGGGGCTGACCAAACCAGTCCGCCTGCATCTGATCGCTTTCAAGATTGCCGTTGTTATAACGGAACTGCCCAGTCAGATGGGTCATGGTGGTATTCAGCGGCTTGATATGCAGGCTATTGTTATTCATCACCACATCACCACTGGCGTGAACGTCCTTGCCATTCAGAGGAATATCAAGCTTAAGGTGGCCTTTGGTCAGACCTTTAATCTGTAACTGTTCAAGGGCCGCCCCCAGAGAGGACTTGAGTGGCGTGTGCTGGAAGTAATCGCCAATTTGCTGACCATCTCCGCTGATATCACCGTTGATAATCAGCTTTTCCTTCATGTAATCAGGAATGGTGGCGCTGACATTACGCGCCTCCACTTCACCCAGTTTAGCCAGGGGCGCATGCATCCACAGGCCATCATTCAGGAAGTTAAGATCGATATCGAGGTTGCTGATATCCGGCCAGCCGGGCTGGAAACCATAGGTTGCGTGGCGTAAAGGCACCCAGACCTGAAACATGCCGTCGTTATGCTGAAAAGGAAAAAGCGCCGGATTGCCGTTGAACAGCAGCGTGGCATTCTCCACCTTGCCGCCTTTAACCGCGCCGCTCAGGTAGCGCGTGAGCGAATGCCCCATCAGCGGTGTGGGGAAATAGCGCCAGGCATCGCCCGCATCGCTGACGTTAATACCGGCCAGGATATCAAGTTGAGGCTGCGTATCGGTGTTCTGCTGATAACGGAAGTCGCCATGTGCCCAAAGTGAACGCGCCTGGATATCAAGATTATGACCTGCCAGGGTCAGGCCGTGCGGGTCACGCAACCAGCTCATACTGCCGGTCACCTGCTTGATCTCCAGCGGTGCCTGGAACATATCACCATAGGGCACCGTGGCCTGGCCCATCGCAATCGTGGCCTGCCCATTATTCAGGCTGCCTGTCGCTTCGCCATTTAAATGGCTGATGCCGGGAACCAGTTTCCAGAACTGCCAGCTGAAGTCGCGCCACTTAACCTGAAAGCGCGTCTGCTCAGGCTGATCGACAGGAATATCCAGCGCCAGCCCGTCAATGGTGCCGCGCGGTCGTAATGCGCGCCAGTTATCAAACAATGCCGGTGATAAGGGCGCAAACAGCGGCACCAACGGTGCGATGTGGTCCAGCGCCAGCTGTGTCGCACGTACACGAATCTCAGGCTCGCTGTTGCTGCCCAGCATCTGCGTGTCCTGAGGTTGCCAGAGGAGTGAGAAATGACCGGCAGGCCAGGCATTACCGTCTGTACTGAGCCTGGTTTGCGGCACATTGACCACCCAGCCATTTTTGTAACGCGACAGGTGGGCAGTGAGGTTATCAACGTTCAGCGTGTGGGGACCGCTCTCGCCCTGCCAGCTTGCGCCGCCCTTACTTAACAGCAGATCGCCGGCATAGACGTCGCCATCACGCAGATTAACCCAGGCCGCCAGGCTGAACCGGGCACTGTCAAGCCGGGTGTTATCCCGCACCCAGCGACCCAGCCACGGACGCATATCAACATCATCGGCCTGCATCCAGATACGACCATCGTTGAGTAAGCCATTACTGTCTTTCAGATCAAGACGAACCTGCACTACGCCGTGTTGTCCAGTAAAGCTCGACAGGCTGACTTCACCTTCTGCTCGATGTCGGGTGTTTTCGTTCAACCAGGTGAGGTTAGGAATCGCCAGTTCAGCATGCTGACCGGATGGCGTGATAAAGCGAATGGTGCTGTCACGCAGAGTAAAGTGATCGAACTGACGCAAAAACAGTTCGTTGACCTGAGTGAGCTTAAAGCTGTGCTTGTCGCTGTCACTGGTCAGCAGAGGCTGAGTGCTGTCGAGATGTAATTGCCAGAAGGTCAGGTCGCGGAACTGCCAGCGCCAGTGGAGCAGTGACTGCCAGACATCCAGCGCAACGGTGATACGTGCGATGGAGAGCGAGCCGGTCTCCTTCATATCGACATTTAAGTCGCGGATTTGTAGCGTGGGGCCAAAATTCTCCCACTTTCCACGGAGTTGGCTGGCGTTAACCTTGACACCGCTGGTGTCGGAGACGAACTGAAGAACCTGACTACGATAGGCGTCAAGATGCGGCATCGCCAGACGCAGCGCGCTGACAAGCAGCGCCACAATCACAATGACTGTCGCGAGCAGCAGTAACATAATTCTTGGCAACTGCCTCACTCACACCTCTCCTTGTCTACCGTTAACGACGGATGGTTGCTGCTCATACCCGGCGTCTTATGACATAGCGGTATGGGTTCACATTTTACCCCAAAATGTGCAGTCAGGCATGGTGAGCCTGACCAGCCAGTATTACATCATCACCACGTCAAACTGTTCCTGAGTGTAGAGCGCTTCTACGTGCACCTTCACCTGTTTACCCACGAAAAGTTCGACTTCGGCCAGCGCATGGGACTCATCTGTTTTCAAGGCCTCACCGACGGTTGGCGAAACGTACACCAGGAATCGATCCGAGTCATAAGCATGATGCACGCGGACAATTTCGCGCATGATTTCGTAGCACACCGTTTCAACTGTTTTCAGCGTGCCGCGCCCTTTACAAACCGGACAGTCCTCACACAGCACGTGCTCAATACTTTCGCGCGTGCGCTTGCGGGTCATTTCCACCAGCCCTAACGCTGAAAAGCCGCTGATACCGGTCTTAACCCGATCTTTATTCAGTGCCGTTTCCAGCGAATGCAGCACGCGACGGCGGTGGTCCTCATTACTCATATCGATAAAGTCGATGATAATGATGCCCCCCAGATTACGGAGTCTTAGCTGACGTGCAATCGCCTGAGTGGCTTCCACATTGGTATTAAAGATAGTCTCATCAAGGTTTCGGTGCCCGACAAATGCCCCCGTATTGATGTCTATCGTCGTCATCGCTTCAGTTTGATCGATGATTAAGTATCCGCCAGATTTGAGTTCAACTTTTCGTTCCAGCGAGCGCTGAATCTCATTTTCAACATCAAACAGATCGAAGATAGGCTGCTTACCGTTGTAAAGCTCAAGCTTGCTGGACATCTCGGGAATGTATTCACTGGTGAACTCGTTGAGCAAATCGCAGGTCAGCCGCGAATCGACACGAATGCGGTCCAGCGCTGCGCCAGCAAAATCACGCAGAATACGTTGTGCCAGCGCCAGTTCACCATAAAGCAGACAACGCGTTTGATTACGTTTTTTTCGTTCGCTGACTTTGGTCCACAGGCGCTTCAGAAAGGCCGCATCCTGTGCCAGTTCTTCTTCACCAATGCCTTCGGCTGCGGTGCGGATAATAAAGCCGCCCAAATCGTCACAGTAGTCGGCTACCACGGCTTTCAGCCGCTCTCGCTCTTTTTCACTGGCGATACGTTGAGAAACGCCAACATGCGCTGCCCCGGGCATGAACACCAGGTAGCGGGAAGGCAATGTGATATCCGTCGTCAGTCGCGCGCCTTTGGTGCCCAGCGGATCTTTCACCACCTGAACCACCAGATCCTGTCCCTGGCGAACCAGTTCTGCGATATCCCGTACGACAAAATTTTTCTTTTCATCGCCCGCAACACATTCGGTGTGCGGCATGATGTCAGAAGCGTGCAGAAACGCGGCTTTATCCAGTCCGATATCCACAAATGCCGCCTGCATGCCAGGCAGCACCCGGCTGACGCGTCCTTTGTAAATATTGCCGACAATGCCACGTCGGGCTTCACGCTCGATATGGATTTCCTGCAGGATTCCGCCATCAATATAGGCGACTCGCGTTTCAGCAGGCGTAACGTTAACCAGTAGCTCAGCCGTCATGTTAACCCCTTACGGCACGCAGTGACTGAAAATGGTCGATCAGCTCTGCTGTCTCAACCAAGGGCAATCCGACCACCGCGTGATAACTTCCATTGATTTTACGCACAAAGTTTCCGCCCTTCCCCTGAATACCGTAAGCGCCGGCTTTATCCATAGGTTCACCTGTCGCGATGTAATCGGTAATGTCGCTCAGGGTTAAGTTACGAAAAGTCACCTCGGTGACCACCAGACAATCCAGTACCTGCTGACGGTCAGCCAGAGCAATCGCCGTCATGACCTGATGGGTTTTTCCTGAGAGTTTACTGAGCATCGCGCTGGCATGGTCGGCATCGTGCGGTTTTTCCAGCACCTCACCGTTGAGCACGACGATGGTATCCGCGCCCAATACAGGCAGGTCATGCGGGGCAATCAGCGTACCGGCTTTTGCTTTGTCATGCGCCAGGCGACGGACATACACCTCGGCCGATTCATGCGGCTGACGTTGTTCTTCAACGTCAGTGATGATGCGCTCAAAGTTCAGACCAAGTTGAGTCAGCAGTTCGCGTCGACGGGGAGACGCGGATGCCAGATAAAGGGTTACCATAAATTTCCTTATTGAACAGCGAACTGACGGCGGATCTTTCTCATTAATAAGAATAGCCACGGCCAGAGAATCCCGTCGACAACACTGCTCCAGAAAATTTCAGGGCGGAATGAGACGTTGATCACCAGAAACTCCGCCCAGAAGACGATCACATCCATTGCTAATGACAGCACCATAACCATTAACGCCTGCTGCCACAACGCTAAGTTACGGAATAACTGGAATTTAAACGCCACCAGATAGGCGATGATGCTAAGCGCCAACGCGCGAACGCCAAGCGTGGAACCCGCGATTAAATCCATAATCGCGCCCAGCAGAAACCCACTTCCCACATTAACACGGTGCGGAAGCGCCAGTACCCAGTAGACCAGGATCAGCAATAACCATGAAGGCCGGAACATATAGATTTGTTCCGGCCATGGCATGATTTGCAGAATAAAGGCCATAAGAAAGGACAGCCAGATAACCCATCGTCCCTGGCTGCGATATCGACTCAATTCTGGCCTCCGCGTGAGCGGGAAGCGGACCCTTGTGGGTTGCTTTCGCTACTGCCAGAAGCAGGCGTGGTGGTCTGGGTAGCAGGTGCAGGCGGGCCCATTTCACCCGCGGGAGGCAGAACCTGCGGCATCATCTGCATCAGGCGTTCATTAGCGACCCGGTGGACTTCGTCAGGTGCCATCGGCATATCACCGTTGTGATCCGCGCCCCACAGTAGCAACAGGTAACGCAGACGTTGCAGACCCGCGGTTGGATGTGCCTGGATGACCGTGTACGCGCGTTGGGTATCGACCTTAACCGATGAAACCACCCCTACCGGATAGCCTTCAGGGAAACGCCCACCTAAGCCCGACGTCACCAGTACGTCACCGACACGAATATCGGTATTGCCTGGCAAGTGTTCCAGTTGCAGATCTTCCGTACACCCGTTGCCTGCCACAATCACACGAATATCATTGCGCAGTACCTGGATAGGCAGCGCATGTGATGCGTCACAAATCAGCAGTACACGACTGGTAAACTGGCCGACGGCGATGACCTGGCCCACGACACCTTTATCACTGATAACCGGCTGGCCTTCGTAAACACCGTTAGCACTGCCTTTATCGATAACCACTTGATCGGTGTAGGGATCGGTACCGGTGGAGATAACCTGAGTCACCATCTTATGCTCGTCCTGACGCAGCGGGGAACCCAGTAGCTCGCGCAGGCGCGCGTTCTCCTGCTTGTATTGCCCCAGCATAAGCAGGTCGCTGTTCTTCAGAAAAAGCTCTCGACGTAACGCTTTATTTTCCAGTTCGAGCTGCTGGCGAGAAGCCAGCGTGTCTGACACGCCATCAAGAAGCTGGCGCGGCCCATTGGCCAGGAAGTAAAACGGACTGACCGACGTGTCCAGATAGTTGCGTATTTGAGTAAATGAACTCACGCGACTATCAGCGATGATAATGGCAATCGCCACAATCACCGCCAAAAATAGACGCAATTGCAGAGAAGGCCCTCTGCTAAAAATCGGCTTCATATAATCTGCGTGTTCCTCGACTACAAGGTAAGAAAGTACGGGCGAGCCGCACTTTCCTGGGCTGGTCACATCATACCGATGCGTGCAGCGCCGGTTTACACGCTACTCCCTGCGCACTGTTACAACGATTCCAGCCGGTTGAGGCAATTATTCTTCGCTGAATAAATCGCCGCCATGCATGTCGATCATTTCCAACGCTTTTCCGCCACCGCGCGCAACGCAGGTCAGTGGATCTTCAGCGACGACAACAGGAATACCCGTTTCTTCCATCAGCAGGCGATCCAGGTTACGCAGTAATGCGCCGCCACCGGTCAGGACCATGCCGCGCTCAGAAATATCAGACGCCAGTTCCGGTGGGCACTGTTCCAGCGCAACCATTACCGCACTTACGATACCGGTCAGTGGCTCTTGCAGGGCTTCGAGAATTTCATTGGAGTTGAGTGTAAAGCCGCGTGGCACACCTTCCGCCAGGTTACGACCACGCACTTCAATTTCACGCACTTCATCACCCGGATAAGCCGAGCCGATTTCATGCTTGATACGTTCTGCTGTCGCTTCACCAATCAATGAACCGTAGTTACGGCGCACATAATTAATAATGGCTTCGTCAAAACGGTCACCGCCGATACGAACGGATGAAGAGTACACAACGCCATTCAGGGAAATCACGGCAACTTCAGTGGTACCACCACCGATATCCACGACCATTGAGCCGGTGGCTTCAGAAACCGGTAAACCTGCACCAATCGCGGCCGCCATTGGCTCTTCAATCAGGAAAACTTCACGTGCGCCCGCGCCTTGGGCCGATTCACGAATCGCGCGGCGTTCAACCTGGGTTGCGCCTACAGGCACGCAGACCAGCACGCGCGGACTTGGGCGCATGAAGCTGTTGCTGTGAACCTGTTTGATGAAGTGCTGCAACATTTTTTCCGTCACAAAGAAATCGGCAATAACGCCGTCTTTCATTGGACGAATAGCTGCGATATTGCCTGGCGTACGGCCAAGCATCTGTTTGGCGTCATGACCCACAGCCGCCACGCTTTTCGGTGAACCTGCACGATCCTGGCGGATAGCAACCACGGAAGGCTCGTTCAGCACGATGCCTTGTCCTTTTACATAAATCAGGGTGTTCGCGGTACCCAGGTCAATGGACAAGTCATTTGAAAACATGCCACGAAATTTTTTAAACATACTAAAGGATAATCCTGCAAGCTGGAGGCGGAAAATAAAATCCGCTTACTTTACCAACCACACGAAGCTGCCACAAGGCGCAAAAACGTTCTGCTTCGGTGAAAAAATAGACGGCATTCGTTTTACATCATTTAAGCCTGTTACGCATACGAGCGGAACAGCGATATCACGGCATCAGAGCAGCATGTTAAAGAATTTTCTTAACTTTACTCCGACATAAAATCTAACATTTCAGGCGACGTATTCTGCACGTTTATCGTTCCATATTCATCAAAAGCTGAGGCGAAGAACGTAAAACCGGTCAAACGGTTAAAAACGGTAACGCTGGGAGTACTTTTTTACGTTACTGTTAACCGGCTGTGAAGGTGAAAAAAAGTCACCCTGTCCACCTTCTACTCCTAATCCTACCAGGGTTTGCCACTCTGCATTGGTGCGCACGCCCGCGGCATACAGCTGCGTCCCGGTGGGCTTACAGACGTCCAGCAAGCTTCGCACAAACAGCTGGTTTTCCGTACGCCGCTCAATGTTGCGCACCAGTCCTGCATCCAGCTTGATTAATTCAACCGGTAACTGCCGGATGTAAGCACTGCTGACCACCGTCAGACCGGCCTGATTAACCGCGATACGACAGCCGAATGCCTGCAATGAGTGGAAGATCGGAATCAAATCGCTGATGTGTTGACAGACATCCCCTTCCGCAAGTTCAAATAAAAATCGCTTTCTTTGAGATTTTGGGCACTGCAGCAACATATTGTACAACCAGACAATAAACGGACGTTTCAGCAGCGAGTCGATATTAATGGGGATGACCAGTGTCTCTTCTGGCCACAGTTCAGATAAGGCGGCAACGCGTAATACCATCTGGCGGTCCCAGCTTTCGGCCATGCCGAGCTGCTGCACCAATGGCATATATTCAGCCGACAGCACCTCTTTGTCCCCATCATAAATGCGCGTGAGCAGTACGCGATGTCGCACCTTACCCTCTTTGTCCACCGCAGGCTTCTGATATAAACGTGGTCCGCCGCGACTTAAGGTATTTTCCAGCAAGGTCCGCCAACGAACGCTGCCGCGTCCTGCATCCAGAGGGTTTCCTGCGCCATTAGACCAGTTATTGCCGCCTGACAATGTCGCGCGGCGCGTGGCCATTTCGACATTTTCCATGACCTGCGGCACCGTCTGTCCGCTGTGCCAGGCACTGATGCCGATGTGAATAAAATCGTCGCGGTTAACCTTGCGCATAGGCGGCAACGCGTCAACCGCATTGATGAGGTGATCAGCGATACTGTTTGCCTCTTTCAGGCTACGATGCGGCAGTAATACCGCGAAATCACTGCGAAAATAGCGCGCCAGAAGTGCGCCAGGATAACGCATGACAAACGTGGACAGCATGTTGACGACGTTAAACAGGTACTCTTCGACCAGCACTGGCCCCAGTGAATCATCGTGGGTGTCGAGCTCAGGAAAACGTATCATCATGACTACGCCATGCGTCCCGACATCTTCCTGATCCTCAAGCAGCGTTGCCAGCTGACTATCGAAGAAAAGGCGGTTATTCAGCCCCGTCCGGCCATCCTGAGCCGCAAAGGTTCGAATCAGCGTATCGATGCGGACGCGCTGCTCGCCCGCTTCCTGTAAATCGGACAGTAACAGGTCGATCGCACGGCTGGCTCTGGGCGGCCACTCATCAGCATGCTTTTGCCGACAATGCCGACGTTCTCCACCAAGTATTAATGCTGAGCGGCTTTCCAGTTGCTCCATCCCGCGCCATTGACGTACCAGCCAACGATGAGTAATGGACAGCATAACGGCCACGATCAGTACGACCAACAGCAGCGCGGCAAGCGTATATGTCGCGGGAATAGAGTGCAGCCAGGTTTGTGCGGGATCGAGTATCGTCAGTTGCAATCGCATACCCGGCTGGTGCATCAGCGCAATATCAAAATGGATATAGCAATTTTTTTGATGCTGCAGCATTTGGTTTTCATGGCGGGAAAGCGTGAAAACAGTCTGCCGACCATTATATAAGGACAGCTGTTCGGCGTTAATCACGGGTAATACCGGCGTAAGCCAGGCTTCCAGCGCTTCGGGAGGCTGTTTCAGCAGGACTTTATCCACTTCGGTTGCCAAAACCTGTACCCGATTTTCTACACGCTGATGGGTGAGCCAGAAAACACTAAAAGCACAGCCCACCAGCATTAAAACCATTGCCAGTACGCTAATAAATGTAATAAATGCAGAAAGTTTGGTAGTTAATCGCATCCCTGTGCCTGTTTCACTACGGTTGCCGCCGGATCACGCCGCCTCTCTGCACGTTAGCCGGAAGAATTTTGAGCAAAATAACACAAATTGTTTCCGGCAACAGCGAGGTCATACGCGAAGCCGCAGTATAACGTTGAGAAAGGCCCAGAACGCTTAATTATCCTTTTTTCAGCGCATTCTCATTGGAAGCTTCAGCCAGGAAATTTCACATTTTTGCAGCAAAATTCGCCAGCTTAAGCAATAGTCATCATGCTGATTGTGAAAATCGAGCTGGAGAAGAGACGATGAAGCCGACAAAACGCCTGACCGAAGCAGATGTAACGCCAGAAAGCATCTTTAATATGAATCGTCGTCGGGTGCTTCAGACCCTGGGACTGGGGGCTGCTGCAATCAGCGTCCCGGGCATGGCCAACGCCGATATTCTGAGTTGGTTCAAAGGTAATGACCGCCCGCCCGCGCCGGCGGGTCGGGCGCTGGACTTTACCAAGCCCGCACAATATCAGGCCAACCTGCCGTTAACGCCTGCGGATAAGGTTTCCGGCTATAACAATTTCTACGAATTTGGCCTGGATAAAGCCGATCCGGCAGCGAACGCGGGAACGTTAAAAACCGATCCCTGGAAGCTGACGATAGAAGGCGAAGTGGCAAAGCCCGTGACGTTAGACATGGATGATATTTTTAAACGCTTTGCCATGGAGCAACGTATCTACCGGATGCGTTGCGTTGAAGCCTGGTCGATGGTGGTGCCGTGGATAGGTTTTGAACTCAATAAACTCCTGAAGCTGGCGGAACCCACCAGCAAAGCGCGCTTTGTTGCTTTTCAGACACTTTATGCCCCCGATCAGATGCCGGGTCAAAAGGACCGCTTTATCGGGGGTGGGCTAAATTATCCTTATGTAGAAGGCTTACGGCTGGATGAAGCCATGCATCCCCTGACCATTCTGACGACGGGCGTTTACGGTAAAGCCCTGCCGCCACAGAACGGTGCGCCAATTCGGCTTACCGTACCCTGGAAATATGGCTTTAAGGGCATTAAGTCTATTGTGAAAATTACGCTGACGCACGACCAGCCGCCTACCACATGGAACCAGATTGCGGATAATGAGTACGGCTTCTATGCCAACGTGAACCCGCATGTGAATCATCCTCGCTGGTCGCAGGCCACCGAACGTTTTATTGGTCCGGGTAGTGCTTTTAATGTTGATCGTCAGCCCACATTACTGTTCAACGGTTATGCCGATCAGGTTGCATCACTCTATCGCGGTATGGATTTGCGGGAGAATTATTGAGTGCGCCTGTCAATAAAGCAGATCGGCTGGCTTAAAGTGCTACTGCATCTGGCGGCTTTCTTACCGCTGGTTTACTTGATTATGGCCGCGATGCAGGGAGGGCTCAGCGCCGATCCTGCCAAAGATATCCAGCATTTTACCGGCCGTATGGCGCTGAAACTGCTGTTAGCAACCTTGCTTGTCTCGCCGTTAACACGCGTGGCCAGGCAACCGCTGCTCATTCGGACCCGTCGCCTGTTGGGTATCTGGACTTTTTTCTGGGCAAGCCTGCATCTAACCAGTTACTACCTGTTGGAGCTGGGCGTGAATAACCTCGGCCTGCTCGGAAGCGAATTGATTTCACGTCCTTATCTGACACTGGGCATTATTTGCTGGTTTATTCTGCTGGCGTTGGCGATCACCTCTTTTCAACGCATGCAGCGCAAACTGGGCAGGCGCTGGCAAACCTTGCATAACTTTATCTATCTGGTCGCTATTTTGGCGCCGATTCACTATATGTGGTCGGTAAAAATCCTGTCTCCCCAACCGATCATTTATGCGCTTTTAGCCCTGATATTGTTAGCCTGGCGCTATAAAAAGTTCATTAAATGGTGGCCGCGCTAGTCTCTTCTTATTGCCGATCGTCTGCGAAAAATGCGGCCTGCGAGCCGCATCCGATCAACTTCGCAGATAAGACCAGTATTTTGCTGCGAAATGCCACGAAACGGATATAATGCCCGGCTTTATTGCGATGTGACGCTTCTTTTTCACTGTGACGGGTGACAAATGGAAAGCGGCAAGGTATTTTACGCGATGCCTCAATGATTGCGGGAGATGGCAGCAAGATGGCCGATAAATTACATATTCTGCTTTTGAACGGTCCCAACCTTAACCTGTTAGGGACGCGTGAGCCTGATAAATACGGGGATGTTACCCTGGATCAGATTGTTTCCAGTCTGAGCCATCAGGCAGACCAGTTGAATGTAAGGTTAAGCCATTTGCAATCCAATGCTGAGTATCAGCTCATTGATCGCATTCATGAGGCAAAAGGCAATGTGGATTATATCATTATCAATCCTGCCGCGTTTACGCATACCAGCGTAGCAATGCGTGATGCTCTGTTAGCGGTGAACATTCCATTTATTGAAGTTCACCTGTCAAATGTGCACAGCCGCGAGCCTTTTCGCCATCACTCCTATTTTTCTGATGTCTCTGCTGGCGTCATTTGTGGGCTTGGCGCTGACGGTTACTCGTGGGCATTACAAACGGCAGTGAAGCGCCTGTCTCATACTAATTAATCAAACTGAGTACGGAACCCCATTCATGGATATTCGTAAAATTAAAAAACTGATCGAACTGGTTGAAGAATCTGGCATTTCTGAGCTGGAGATCTCCGAAGGCGAAGAGTCTGTTCGTATCAGTCGTGCACCTGCAAATACTGGTTATCCGATGATGCAACAGGCTTATGCTGCGCCCATCGCTCAGCAGCCTGCTCTGGCGAACGCCGTCGCACCTGTTGCCGCCGTCGCAGAAGCCGCGCCTGCTGAAATCAGTGGCCACATCGTACGTTCACCTATGGTAGGGACCTTCTATCGCACACCAAGCCCGGATGCGAAAGCATTTGTGGAAGTGGGCCAGAAAGTCAATGCAGGTGACACGCTGTGCATTGTTGAAGCCATGAAAATGATGAACCAGATTGAAGCCGATAAATCTGGCGTAGTTAAAGCCATTCTGGTGGAAAGTGGTCAGCCGGTAGAATTTGACGAGCCACTTGTTGTCATCGAATAACGGGGCGAACCATGCTGGATAAAATTGTTATTGCTAACCGCGGTGAGATTGCGCTGCGCATTCTGCGTGCCTGTAAAGAACTGGGCATTAAGACTGTTGCGGTTCACTCAAGCGCGGATCGTGACCTTAAGCACGTGCTGCTGGCAGACGAAACGGTTTGCATCGGCCCGGCGCAGTCGGTCAAAAGTTACCTTAATATCCCGGCGCTGATTTCTGCCGCCGAGATCACCGGCGCGGTGGCGATTCACCCCGGTTACGGCTTCCTTTCTGAGAATGCCGATTTCGCCGAGCAGGTTGAACGCTCTGGCTTTATCTTTGTTGGTCCAAAAGCCGACACCATTCGCCTGATGGGCGATAAAGTGTCCGCGATTACGGCGATGAAGAAAGCCGGTGTGCCTACCGTTCCCGGCTCCGATGGCTCACTGACCGATGACATGGAAAAGAACCGTGCCTTCGCCAAGCGCATCGGCTATCCGGTCATCATCAAAGCCTCTGGCGGCGGCGGCGGTCGCGGCATGCGCGTTGTGCGCAGCGATAAAGATCTGGAACAGTCCATCAACATGACGAAAGCGGAAGCCAAAGCGGCTTTCAACAACGACATGGTTTACATGGAAAAGTATCTGGAGAATCCTCGCCACATTGAGATTCAGGTACTGGCAGACGGTCAGGGCAATGCCATCTATCTGGGCGAACGTGACTGTTCGATGCAGCGTCGTCACCAGAAAGTGGTGGAAGAAGCGCCAGCACCGGGCATCACGCCAGAATTACGTGGATTTATCGGTGAGCGTTGTACCCGCGCCTGTATTGATATCGGCTATCGCGGTGCAGGTACCTTTGAGTTCCTGTACGAAAACGGCGAGTTCTATTTCATTGAAATGAACACCCGTATTCAGGTTGAGCATCCGGTTACCGAGATGATCACGGGCGTTGATCTGATTAAAGAGCAGTTGCGCATTGCTGCGGGTCAACCGCTGTCGATTAAACAGGAAGACGTGGTCATTCGTGGTCATGCGGTCGAGTGCCGTATCAACGCAGAAGATCCGGTGAGCTTCCTGCCAAGTCCTGGTAAGATTACCCGCTTTCATGCGCCGGGTGGTTTTGGCGTACGTTGGGAGTCCCATATTTATGCCGGCTACAGCGTGCCGCCTTATTATGACTCCATGATCGGCAAGTTAATCACCTACGGTGAAACCCGTGATATCGCCATTGCACGTATGAAAAATGCCCTGGCGGAGCTGATTATCGACGGGATTAAAACCAACATCGAACTGCAGATGCGAATCATGTCCGATGAGAACTTCCAGCAGGGTGGAACCAATATCCACTATCTGGAGAAAAAGCTCGGCCTGCACGAGAAGTAATCGCAACGCTGAGTCAGTTTGAGGCCGGATATTCCGGCCTTTTTCTTTTCCCGCAGGCGTTAAGGTCACACTATGGACGCGCGTTATTTACAGGCTCACAAAGAAGCTCGCTGGTCACTCTATCTGACACTGGCATGGTTAGCCGTCTGGGGCAGTTCGGCCTGGTTAGGGGGAAATGCGATGGGCATAACCGGCTTGCCGCGCTGGTTTGAGCTCTCCTGTATTTTTGCTCCTCTGCTGTTCATTTTTTTATGCTGGATGATGGTGCGTAAGGTCTTCCGGAATATGTCGCTGGAGGATGACAATGAACACTGAAATCATTCTTCCGCTACTGGCTTATTTGGCCGTCATTGCGGGCTTGTCCGTATTTGCGATGCGTAAACAACGCAAAGGCAACTTTCTGACCGAGTATTTCCTGGGCAGCCGCTCAATGGGCGGATTTGTCCTGGCAATGACCATCACGACCACCTATATCAGCGCCAGCTCGTTTATAGGCGGCCCGGGTGCGGCCTATAAATACGGTTTGGGCTGGGTGTTGCTGGCAATGGTGCAGGTTCCCGCGGTCTGGCTGTCGTTGGGCGTACTGGGTAAAAAGTTTGCCATTCTGGCGCGCAAGCACAATGCGGTAACACTCAACGATATGCTCTACGCACGCTATGGCAGCACACTGCTGGTCTGGTTAGCCAGCCTGAGCCTACTGATTGCCTTTGTGGGCGCGATGGCCGTGCAGTTTATTGGTGGCGCACGTCTGCTGGAAACCGCTGCCGGCATCCCTTACGACACCGGACTGCTTATTTTTGGTGGCACTATCGCACTCTATACCGCCTTTGGCGGCTTCCGTGCCAGTGTCCTCAATGATGCGATGCAGGGCATTGTGATGCTGATAGGCACCTTCTTACTGCTGTTTGCCGTCATTCATCACGCTGGCGGTATTCATTCGGCCGTAGACAAGCTGCACGCGATCGACCCCAAACTGCTGTCTCCTGAGGGCCCGGGCGATATTATTACGCCGACGTTCCTGAGCTCGTTTATTGTGCTGGTCTGCTTTGGCGTCATCGGCCTGCCCCATACGGCGGTGCGCTGTATCTCTTATAAGGACAGTAAAGCGCTGCATCGGGCCATTATTCTTGGCACCATTGTCGTTGTGCTCCTGATGCTGGGGATGCACCTGGCTGGCGCACTCGGTCGGGCGATATTACCGAATCTGACCGTGCCGGACAGCGTTATCCCCACACTGATGATCACCGTGTTACCGCCTCTGGCTGCAGGGCTGTTTTTAGCGGCACCGATGGCGGCGATTATGTCCACCATCAACGCCCAGCTGTTGCAGGCCTCCGCTACGCTGGTCAAAGACCTGTATCTGCGCATCGCCCCGCAGCAAAGTGATAATGAGCCACGCCTGCGGATTTTATCGGGAACGGTGACCTTTTTGCTCGGGATCATACTGCTTTTCGTCGCCTGGCATCCGCCAGACATGATTATCTGGCTCAACCTGCTGGCTTTTGGCGGTCTGGAAGCGGTTTTCCTCTGGCCACTGGTTCTGGGTTTATATTGGGCGCGCGCCAATGCGGTCGGTGCGCTCAGCGGCATGGTGGTGGGCGGAGGCTGCTATGCCGTTCTGGCGACCCTGGGTCTGCAACTGTGGGGTTTTCATCCCATTGTGCCTTCATTATTGTTAAGTCTGCTGGCGTTCCTGGTCGGCAACCTGTTTGGGCGTTTACCGCATGCGGTCAGCGCACCACAACACTGAATTAAGAGAGACGTTATGCCGTGGATTCAAATCAAAATTAACAGTTCTGGCGCAAACGCTGAAGAACTAAGCGATGCGTTAATGGAAACAGGTGCCGTATCTGTCACCTTCCAGGATACGCACGATACACCGGTCTATGAACCTATGCCGGGCGAAACGCGCCTGTGGGGCGATACCGACGTTATCGGGTTATTCGACGCGGAAAGCGACATGGAGGGCGTAATTGCTGAACTTTCTCAGCATCCTCTTCTTGGTGAGAATTTCCGTCACAAGATCGAACAGATCGAGGACAAAGACTGGGAACGTGAGTGGATGGCAAACTTCCATCCTATGCGTTTTGGTGAGCGCCTGTGGATCTGCCCGAGCTGGCGCGATGTGCCCGATCCGGATGCCGTCAATGTAATGCTCGATCCCGGACTTGCTTTCGGTACCGGTACTCACCCTACCACCTCGCTTTGCCTGACCTGGCTCGATGGTCTGGATCTGGCCGGTAAAACCGTGATCGATTTTGGCTGCGGTTCAGGAATACTTGCGATCGCGGCGCTTAAGCTCGGCGCGGCGCAGGCGATCGGTATTGATATCGATCCTCAGGCGATCCAGGCCAGCCGTGACAATGCAGAGCGTAATGGCGTTGCCGATCGTTTATCGCTGTTCCTGCCGCACCAGCAGCCGGAAAACCTTCAGGCCGATGTTGTGGTGGCTAATATCCTTGCCGGGCCGCTACGTGAGTTGGCACCGCTTATCAGCGTGCTGCCTAAATCGGGCGGGCATCTTGGTCTATCCGGCGTGCTAGAGAGCCAGGCCGAGAGCGTCTGTGAAGCCTACGTGGCGCACTTTGCACTCGATCCTGTTGCGGTCAAGGAAGAGTGGTGTCGTATTACGGGCGTCAAAACCGCCTAGTCTTTAAGACGTTGCCCGTCACAGAAGCAGTCCTGCCAGTTCGACAGGACTGCCTGAATGTCTGTGCTGTCGGTTCCGCGTTTCGCTTACAGCCGTTACCGACAGCACCGAAGGCTGTAACACTCAGCAGCACAGCTTTTGCCGTCGCTTAAGCCGTTGCTTGTATCGTTAATCACGGTATGTGACGTTTTTTATCTGGCAAATGCCGAATCTTCGTCGGAAAAACCTTTGTTCACAAAATAAACACAAATGTTTAAACCATTGATTTATAGATAAATTAATTCATATATTCGTGATACGATGAGGGCAAAAGCCGTTTTCTTATGAATTGTTCAAAGTTTGGCCTTTCATCTTCCTAAAAAAATGCGTAATATACGCCGCCTTGCAGATACAGTATGGCATTACGACTTCATGCGCATTGGAAACCTCCAACTGAGAAATCGACTGATTGCAGCGCCGATGGCCGGTATTACTGACAGGCCTTTCAGAACGCTTTGTCACGAGATGGGTGCAGGAATGGCGGTTTCTGAGATGTTGTCATCGAATCCCGAAGTCTGGGCCAGTGACAAATCTCGTTTACGCATGGTGCATAGTGATGAACCCGGCATTCGTGCCGTCCAGATTGCAGGGTGCGATCCCAGTGAGATGGCCCAGGCTGCGCGTATTAATGTCGATGCTGGTGCACAGGTTATTGATATTAATATGGGTTGCCCGGCAAAAAAGGTGAACCGCAAAATGGCGGGTTCCGCCTTATTGCAGTATCCCACAGTAGTGGAGTCTATTCTCTCTGCCGTGGTGAATGCCGTTGATGTTCCGGTAACATTAAAAATTCGTACCGGATGGGATCCAGAAAACAGAAACTGTGTCGCGATTGCCCAATTGGCTGAACGCTGTGGCATTCAGGCTTTGACGATACATGGCCGCACTCGTGCCTGCCTGTTCAACGGAGACGCTGAATACGACAGTATTCGGACAGTTAAGCAGAGTGTTTCTATTCCGATTATCGCGAATGGAGACATAACTGACCCGCATAAAGCCAGAGCAGTGCTCGACTACACCGGAGCCGATGCTCTGATGATAGGACGCGCTGCTCAGGGAAGACCGTGGATCTTCCGGGAAATCCAGCATTATCTGGACACTGGGGAGCTGCTTGCCCCGCTGCCACTGGCAGAGGTCAAGCGTTTGCTTGTTTCGCATATACGTGAGCTGCACGACTTTTACGGTTCAGGCAAGGGATACCGTATAGCGCGAAAGCACGTCTCCTGGTATCTCCAGGAACATGCCCCAAATGACCAGTTTCGGCGCACATTCAACGCCATTGAGGATGCCAGCGAACAGCTGGAGGCGTTGGAGGCATACTTCGAAAATCTTGCGTAACGAAATAAAGAGCTGAAAGAACTATGTTCGAACAACGCGTAAATTCTGACGTACTGACCGTTTCTACCGTTAACTCACAGGATCAGGTAACTCAAAAACCTTTGCGTGATTCGGTTAAACAGGCACTGAAGAACTATTTTGCTCAACTGAATGGTCAGGATGTGAGTGACCTGTATGAGCTGGTTTTGGCTGAAGTCGAGCAGCCTCTGTTGGACATGGTGATGCAGTATACCCGTGGCAACCAGACCCGTGCTGCCCTGATGATGGGTATCAACCGCGGTACGCTGCGTAAGAAACTGAAAAAATACGGCATGAACTGATTCAGTTCAGACCGTTAATCTCGCCAGCCTCAGGGCTGGCGTTTTTATTTGTGCGCTAACGCGCAAATTGTTTTAAATCCTGTGAAACAGTTGCGTCAAATATGGTAACTGTAGTTGCAGTCGCCAGCGTGATTTTTACAGGCCGTCCTTTTTAAACCGTCTCCCGCTACACGCTCATCTTTTTCTGATCGCCTGCCTTTCAACCCTGTCATAACAGCCTTTTGTGAGCCTGATTAACATTTTACGCAACACCTAAATCGCTTACAGCTACCACCTGCAATGCAGCTCACAATGTTGCTAAATAGTGAAACAATTTGCACTAAATGTGATCCCTTCGACTCGAAATGCTTCCTTTTGGTGCGTCATATTATTGCAGCCCTCCAGATGATTCAGATTATTACCCGATCTTTCAGGTGACTTCAGGATTATGCAAACCTGGCACTGGCTTTGCAAAGTCGTGGATGGCCGATCGCCACAGACAGGAACGCACATCAAAGTGCGCAATACATAACAACACAACACGACATGCCACACAGGATGCTTTATGAAAAAGATGATGCTCTCTACTCTGGTTGCTGCGGCTTCTCTGCTTGCCGTTGCTCAGCAGGCTCATGCAGGTACCACACTTGATGCGATTAAAAAGAAAGGGTTCGTTCAATGTGGTATCAGCGATGGCCTGCCGGGTTTCTCTTATGCAGATGCCAGCGGCAAATTTACCGGCCTTGATGTGGATATCTGTCGTGCAGCCGCCGCCGCCGTGTTTGGTGACGCAACAAAAGTGAAATATACCCCGCTGACCGCAAAAGAACGTTTTACCGCTTTGCAGTCAGGGGAAGTCGATATTCTTTCTCGTAACACCACCTGGACTTCATCACGTGACGGCGGCATGGGCTTCATGTTTACCGGCGTTAACTACTACGATGGCATTGGCTTCCTGACCCATAAGAAAGCCGGCCTGAAGAGTGCGAAAGAGCTGGATGGTGCGACCGTCTGTATCCAGGCTGGTACTGATACCGAGCTGAATGTGGCTGACTTCTTCAAAGCCAACAAAATGCAGTACACGCCGGTCACCTTTGACCGCTCGGATGAATCCGCTAAAGCACTGGATAGTGGCCGCTGCGATACGCTGGCATCTGACCAGTCTCAGCTGTATGCCCTGCGCATTAAATTAGGTAAACCAGATGACTTCATCGTCTTACCTGAAGTGATCTCTAAAGAGCCACTGGGCCCGGTTGTGCGTCGCGGTGATGATGACTGGTTCACCATCGTTAAATGGTCGCTTTTCGCCATGCTGAACGCAGAAGAAATGGGCATCAGCTCTAAAAACGTTGATGAGATGACGGCTAAACCTACCACACCTGATATGGCGCACCTGCTGGGCGCTGAAGGTGACTTTGGCAAGGATTTGAAGCTGGATAACAAATGGGCCTACAACATCATTAAACAGGTTGGTAACTATCAGGAAAGTTTTGATCGTAACGTCGGTAAAGACAGCCCGCTGAAAATTGCCCGTGGTCAGAATGCGCTCTGGAACAAAGGCGGCATTCAGTACGCACCACCGGTACGTTAATCACGCCTCACCCGTCGGGCACCGTTTTCTACGGTGCCCCAGCAAAGCTTTCGTTACTGAGGTTTAAACATGTCACAACGCCCAACCGTGAAAAGGGATTTTTCGTTCGGTAATCCCACGGTTCGAGCCTGGCTTTACCAGATAGTTGCGATCATTACCGTACTTGCTGTGGTGGGCTATCTCATCCACAACACCGTTATCAATCTCGCTAATCGCGGTATTACTTCCGGCTTTGGTTTTCTGGAACGCAATGCTGGTTTCGGCATTGTGCAGCATCTTATTGATTACACTGAAGGTGACACCTACGCACGCGTCTTTTTGGTGGGCCTGACTAACACGTTACTGGTGTCGGCACTCTGTATTGTTTTTGCTTCAATACTGGGTTTTTTTATTGGTCTGGCGCGTCTTTCCGATAACTGGTTACTGCGTAAAATCGCCAATATCTACATTGAAACCTTCCGCAATATTCCCCCTTTGCTGCAGATTTTCTTTTGGTACTTTGCGGTATTACGTAATCTGCCCGGTCCACGTCAGGCGCTTAACGCTTTTGATCTCGCCTTTGTCAGTAACCGCGGTCTGTACGTACCCTGGCCGACCTATGCGCCGGGCAGCTGGCCTTTTGTTATTGCCCTTGCACTGGCTATTGTAGCGATTTACGGCCTGTTCCGTTTTAATCGTCAGCATCAGCTTAAAACCGGTCAATTACGTCGCACCTGGCCTGCCGCCATTGCGATGTTATTGGTGTTCCCTTTCATTGCACATCTGGGCTTTGGCGCAGCGATGCACTGGGATATACCTGAGTTACGCGGTTTTAACTTCAGGGGCGGCTTTGTCATGATTCCTGAACTGGCCGCCCTTACGTTGGCGCTGTCGATCTATACCTCCTCTTTTATTGCGGAAGTGATTCGCTCAGGTATCCAGGCCGTGCCCTATGGGCAGCATGAAGCGGCCCGCTCGCTGGGGCTGCCGAATCCCGTTACGCTGCGTCAGGTCATTATCCCGCAGGCCATGCGCGTAATTATTCCGCCCCTTACCAGCCAGTATCTGAATATTGTGAAGAACTCTTCACTGGCTGCTGCAATTGGTTATCCCGATATGGTGTCGTTGTTTGCCGGCACGGTCCTTAATCAGACCGGACAAGCCATTGAGACCATTGCTATCACCATGAGCGTTTACCTGATTATCAGCCTGCTGATTTCAATGTTGATGAACTTCTACAACCGCAAAATCGCGCTGGTTGAGCGTTAAGAGAACGGGATAATTATGTCTGTCACTGCACATGAAACACCGCTGATAGCCTCCTCGCCGTTGAATCGGGCATGGCGATGGGCACGCAAGAACCTGTTTTCAGGTTGGTTTAATACCTTATTGACCCTGTTCTGTATCTGGCTTATCTGGCATGTGATTCCACCTGCTCTGAACTGGCTGATCTTTGATGCGAACTGGTTTGGCACAACACGGGCTGACTGCACCAAAGAGGGCGCATGTTGGGTCTTCATTCATGCCCGCTTCGGTCAGTTTATGTATGGGCTCTATCCTCATGAACTGCGCTGGCGCATCAATCTGGCGCTGATCATTGGGCTCGCGTCTATCGTTCCGATGTTTGTTAAACGTCTGCCTTACCGTGGGCGCTATATTGCCGCCTGGGCAGTGTGTTATCCCCTCGTTGTCTGGTTTCTGTTGTACGGCGGCTTCTTAGGACTCGACCGGGTCGAAACCCGTCAATGGGGTGGACTCACGCTGACGTTAATCATCGCGTCTGTTGGTATCGCGGGGGCATTACCTCTGGGTATTTTGCTGGCGCTGGGGCGACGCTCCCGGATGCCGGTGGTACGAACGCTGTCAGTGATTTTTATTGAGTTCTGGCGTGGCGTGCCGCTGATAACGGTGCTGTTTATGTCATCGGTTATGTTGCCGCTGTTTATGGCAGAAGGGACGACCATCGACAAACTGGTGCGCGCATTGGTTGGCGTCATTTTGTTCCAGTCGGCCTATGTGGCCGAAGTGGTACGTGGTGGGTTACAGGCGTTACCAAAAGGGCAGTTTGAAGCCGCTGAATCATTGGCGTTGGGATACTGGAAGACCCAGATGCTGGTCATCCTGCCGCAGGCATTAAAGCTGACTATTCCGGGACTGGTGAATACCATTATTGCGTTATTCAAAGATACCAGCCTGGTGATCATTATTGGTTTGTTCGATCTGTTTAGTAGCGTGCAACAGGCTACCGTCGATCCCGCCTGGTTAGGCATGTCTACTGAAGGCTATGTCTTTGCCGCGCTGGTCTACTGGATTTTCTGTTTTAGCATGTCGCGTTACAGCCAGTATCTGGAAAAACGTTTTCACACCGGGCGCAAATCGCACTGAGGTTTCTATGACACAAATAATAACTGATTCAACCAATGCGATGATTTCGCTTGAAAATGTGAACAAGTGGTACGGGCAATTTCACGTGCTGAAAGATATTAATCTGCAGGTAAAACCTCGTGAACGTATCGTGTTGTGTGGTCCCTCTGGTTCAGGTAAATCCACCACGATTCGCTGCATCAATCATCTTGAAGAGCATCAGAAGGGCCGTATTGTTGTAGATGGTATTCATTTGAATGAGGATGTGCGCAATATCGAGCGAGTTCGTACTGAGGTCGGTATGGTGTTTCAACACTTCAATCTTTTCCCTCATCTTACCGTTTTACAAAACTGTACGCTGGCACCGATGTGGGTTCGTAAGATTGCCAAAAAAGAGGCTGAAGAGCTTGCTATGCATTACCTGAAGCGGGTGCGTATTGAAGAGCATGCACATAAGTTCCCAGGTCAACTGTCTGGGGGACAGCAGCAGCGTGTCGCTATCGCACGTTCGTTATGTATGAAACCCAAGATCATGTTGTTTGACGAGCCGACATCTGCCCTGGATCCAGAGATGGTGAAAGAAGTACTCGATACGATGATTGGGCTGGCAGAAGACGGTATGACGATGTTGTGTGTGACACATGAAATGGGCTTTGCGCGTACGGTGGCCGACAGAGTGATCTTTATGGATCGCGGTGAGATCGTAGAAGTTGCGCCGCCGCAGGAGTTTTTTGCAAATCCCCGGTCAGAGCGCACCCGCGCTTTCCTGTCTCAGGTTATTCACTGACCCTGCTTCATCTCTCAGCACCTCCGTCATACGGAGGTGCTGTTCTGCCGCGCCTGACAACTGCATACAGCGCGTCTATTCCCCGTATATTCTCACTTCGCTAACGCTGATTACACAACGCTTCAACTGACAGAGTTGCCTGTCCGCAATCATACTTCATTGCGCCAGCAGTCCTTCTTCTTGCCGGTTACATGGCTTTTATTGGCCATTTTACGGGTCAGGGGAGAGCCACCCGGCCGTTTTAAGTACATCATCAGTGCCTGTGGCGACCCATATACGTTTAACAGAGACTTTTTACCGAATAACAGACGTAAAAAAGCCCTGAACTTTCGTTCAGGGCTTTTTTGTTTGATGCCTGGCAGTTCCCTACTCTCGCATGGGGAGACCCCACACTACCATCGGCGCTACGGCGTTTCACTTCTGAGTTCGGCATGGGGTCAGGTGGGACCACCGCGCTACAGCCGCCAGGCAAATTCTTTATTTGCCGAACTCTAGCCATATATAACTGGTGCTGATACCCAGAGTCGAACTGGGGACCTCACCCTTACCAAGGGTGCGCTCTACCAACTGAGCCATATCAGCACGCAACAGGTACTCCCGGCACTTTTATGCTGATGCTCGGGTCTTTCAATTTGATGCCTTGCAGTTGATGAATCACGCGGTGATTCACCCTTCGGGCCGCTGCTCTGCAGCGTTCAAAAGCATTCGCTTTTGTCCTACTCTCTTTGAGTAGAGAACTGCCCGAAGTAACGTGCAG
>NZ_NTMH01000023.1 GCF_002307475.1 Pantoea allii
GGCGACCGGAACGGAGGCGTCACCGGAAGCCGCAGCGCAAGCGAGCCGGGTTTATGGCGAGTGCGAACGGGTGAGGAACGGCGAAGCGTACCGGAGTGGGAGGGCGACGGACTGTGCTACTGTCAGCCCTCCGCGCTGAACCACCGGAACAGAACAGCCGCACGGGATAACATGAGCATGAACACCTGCGGCACGACGGAACGGCGTGACGGCCTTACAGGGCGCCCGCGCCCGGTGAACGCACCGGCGACAGCCGGTTGCAGCCCTTGACCTCAGCCATCAGACCTTAGCCGGGAGGCCCGAAACGCGGCCCTTTGCGGTTCGGCGGAGACGGGCGGCAGCTTTTCCGCCGCCGGTCGGAGTGGGGCTGACGACTGCCCGCCAGGGCAGGAGCCGAAGGGGGCCATGTCCCGGCCGTGGCTTCTGAGAAGGCGAAAATGGTTCATCAGACAGAGGAAACTGGCCATAAACTCGCCCGGCCATACCCGTTCTGGCATGAATACTGGCCAGAATGGTCACATTACATATCAGAGTGGTGAAGCTGCCCCGCAAAGTCACAGCACGCGGAGGGAGGGAGCCGGTGCGTCAGCACCGGGTTTTGCCCGGCCCGAAGGGCCTGCAGGGTTTGCGCCCTGCACGGCACGGAATCAGCCTGCGGCTTCATCCCTGAAATGCTCACCGGCGCGGATAAGCAGCTCGCAGAACGGCAGATCTTTAGCGCTGCACAGGTGCATAAGATTTGCCAGCAGATCGGTAATGGCCGTTTCTGCCTGGTCATTTTTACTGTCCAGCCCCGTGCAACGGGCGAAGGTGACGACTGCCGCCGCAGCGCTACAGGTCACGTCGGTTATTTCCCACGGAACCGGATGCAGCGCGTAATCGGCCAGGTCATCCAGGTCGGCTATTTTCAGCGATCCCGGATTCGCAACCTGTGTGGGCGTTGTCACAACGGATGGAGTGTTATTCAGCATGGGGTACTTCTCCTTAGTTTGAGAGAGGAGGGCCGGAAACAACCGGCCCTGCCCCGTCAGATACGCACTTTGCGGTTATAGGTGGCACGCCAGTCGTTGTAATCGCTGCCTTTTCGCAGCGGCTCCAGACGGCACAGGTTCTCGGCAAGCCCGTTCATGACCAGAATGCGCTCAACCGCTTCAAACCACGACTCCGCCTCTGCCACCGGAAACCACATGTTCGCATTCTGGCCACTCAGCAGCGGATGACTGCAGAAATGCACGCCCCTCCCCCGCTTCGTTTCGCAACCCGTTACAGTCACCGTGGCCCTCACTTCTTCTGAGGGCGCACGGCGGGCGAGCTGCTCAACAATGTCATTCCAGCACCATTCATCGTCTTCCGGTACGGCCAGATCGATGCAGTTCAGCGACTGCCATTCCGCGCGGGCCGACAGCCTGGCGATTTCCTTCAGGGTAGGATCATCATTCGCCCCTTCCGTGCTGTGAATGAACTGACCGTGGATGTAAAACGCTTCATCCCCGTTGTCCAGGGTGATGACGCAGTACTGGCCCAGCGCGCGCGCAATATCGCCCTCCGTAACGGGCTTCAGGTCACCTTTTTCGGTCTGATTCTGCTGGCTCATGCGCTGGCCCTCATCATCATCCTGACGCAGCGGATAAAGGCAGGCCACAGTCTGAACGGCATGGCCGGTACGTGAGCAGACTGGCCGCTGCGCAGTGCGTTTACAAACAGCGCCGCCTGTGCGACGATTTGCGGGTCAAAATTCATATTCGTTGCTCCGAGTGGGATTTTGATGTGGCGGGCAGTTCCAGCTACCCGCCGTGAAGAAAGCAGGGGCAACCCTGCTTTTTTTGCGCCTAAAACTCCATACCCTCCATAATTTCGGTTTCGTCCAGACGCGTGGACGGATGCTGATATTCCCGCAGCGCTTCCGCCACGTGCGGATGGTTCGCCCAGACGGCGTGAACGCTTGTCAGGTCGAGCATGTCGGCCTTCTGGCGTAGCTGGCGGGCCGTCTCATAGTTGTCCCAGCCGGACTCATAAGCGGCCTTCTCACGCAGCGCCTGTTTCTGTGCCGCAATACGCTCAAATGCAGCCGGATCGGTTTCCGGAACGCCCCACTCCAGCGAGCGGGCATTGCCGCGAAGCACCACGCGGTGTGCAATATCGGTAATGGTGGCGATGTGCGGTTCAAAGCCGTACCCACGGTGTTCCTCCTGCTTCCAGTCCCCGCTCAGGTCTGCCTTTACCAGCAGCTCCATCGCCTCCGGGAGAGAGTCCGCAAGGCCCAGGGAGACTTCTGCGTCACACCAGTACGTGCCGGGATAGATATCGTCGTCGGGAAATTCCATGCGACCGCTGACGGTAAGGCCAAACGGACGCGCCGCCTCGATAAACGACTGCCGCAACGCTTCGCGCTGAAGCGGGGCATTTTCCTGAAGGTATTTCAGGGATGGCAGGTCAGGCCCGTCCACCCAGGCCCACTCTGCTGGCACTATTTCAATGGCGAGGGACCGGACGGACGTCGCCAGCTCATACGCAGACGGGGTGCCGATATCGCCTTCATCAAGCATCGTCGTGATGCGTTGTGCCGCGTACCGGACATCAGCAGACAGGTCTTCCAGATGATCCGGACCAACCGCATCCAGCGCAGCCAGCGCGCGGTACGTCATCAGATTACCTTCCAGTTGTGCCAGGGTGAGCAGGCGCTCTGTACGCACGGGCAGAAGCACGTCGAATTTTTTTTTCACCCATGTTTCGGTAGATTCAGAAGCGGCGGTGTTGACGTTGTGTGAGTTCATGCTGGTTCTCCTCTGTCGGTTGCTGTTATCCATGTTTCGGTGAGTTCATCGCGGCGAAGGGCAAAGTGGCACCGGCTGGCGACCGGAACGGAGGCGTCACCGGAAGCCGCAGCGCAAGCGAGCCGGGTTTATGGCGAGTGCGAACGGGTGAGGAACGGCGAAGCGTACCGGAGTGGGAGGGCGACGGACTGTGCTACTGTCAGCCCTCCGCGCTGAACCACCGGAACAGAACAGCCGCACGGGATAACATGAGCATGAACACCTGCGGCACGACGGAACGGCGTGACGGCCTTACAGGGCGCCCGCGCCCGGTGAACGCACCGGCGACAGCCGGTTGCAGCCCTTGACCTCAGCCATCAGACCTTAGCCGGGAGGCCCGAAACGCGGCCCTTTGCGGTTCGGCGGAGACGGGCGGC
>NZ_NTMH01000024.1 GCF_002307475.1 Pantoea allii
GCCGCCCGTCTCCGCCGAACCGCAAAGGGCCGCGTTTCGGGCCTCCCGGCTAAGGTCTGATGGCTGAGGTCAAGGGCTGCAACCGGCTGTCGCCGGTGCGTTCACCGGGCGCGGGCGCCCTGTAAGGCCGTCACGCCGTTCCGTCGTGCCGCAGGTGTTCATGCTCATGTTATCCCGTGCGGCTGTTCTGTTCCGGTGGTTCAGCGCGGAGGGCTGACAGTAGCACAGTCCGTCGCCCTCCCACTCCGGTACGCTTCGCCGTTCCTCACCCGTTCGCACTCGCCATAAACCCGGCTCGCTTGCGCTGCGGCTTCCGGTGACGCCTCCGTTCCGGTCGCCGGCCGGTGCCACTTTGCCCTTCGCCGCGATGAACTCACCGAAACATGGATAACAGCAACCGACAGAGGAGAACCAGCATGAACACACACAACGTCAAGACCGCCGCTTCTGAATCTACCGAAACACGGGTTGAAGGGACAAAAGTCAACACAGGACTGACAGCGGATCAGTTTCAGGATCTCAGCGAATTCATCATCGACAACGGCACGTTTTGCGGGCCAGGCGGAGTGACCTGGCAGGAACTGGCGCTGTTTGACGAAATCATCGATCCGTCAGAAGACGGTGAGCCACGCAAAATTTATGTCTGGGAGGGCTGGCCATACGCCCTTTATGAATTCGACCTGGGCTACACGGCGATCAATTACGCGCAGACCCGAAAACTGATCGCCTGGTCACTGGAAAACGCCGGTAAGCATTCCTCAGTGCCGCGCTGAGCGACAAACGCCCGATGCCGGGACAACCCCGGCTTAATAACAACGTATCTTAGAGGTAATCACTATGGTCAGTTTTGCAAGCCGTTATGCCCCAAAAACATCCATTCGCGAAAACCGCCCGCTCACCAATGATGAGCTTATGCGGTACGTCCCGAGCGCGTTTTCCGTTGAAAAACACGAGTCGCGCTCAGACCGTTATACGTATATTCCGACGATTACCCTGCTCGACAAACTCCGCTCCGAAGGGTTCGAACCTTTCTATGCAAAACAGTCCCGCGTGCGCGACCAGAACCGCCGGGATTTTACCAAACACATGATCCGCCTGCGTCGCGGAAATAACGGCAGCGGCAAGGAAGTACCTGAAATTGTTCTGCTGAACAGTCATGACGGTTCCAGCAGTTATAAAATGATCCCCGGTATTTTCCGCGAAGTCTGCACCAACGGGCTGGTCTGCTGGAAAACATTTGGTGAAATCAGCGTGCCGCACAAAGGTGATATTGTCAGCCAGGTAATTGAAGGCGCGTATTCGGTTCTCGATGTGTTTGAAAAAGTCGAAAATAATATCGGCATGATGAAGGGGATTCAGCTGGATAAGGCGGAAAGGCTGCTGCTGGGCCAGCTGGCGCTGGAATACAAATATGAAGACAAAGCACCGCCGGTGACCGCCGAAAATATTATTCACCCCCGCCGCTGGCATGACAAAGGCACCGACCTGTGGACGTCCTTTAATATCGTGCAGGAGAACCTGGTAAAAGGTGGCCTGTCGGGACGCACTGAAAAAGGGAAGCGTACAACCACACGACCTGTTAACGGCATCGACGGCGACATAAAATTAAATCAGGCGTTGTGGAAGATGGCGGAGGAATTCGCGAAGCTGAAAAGTTGAAAAAGTAAACCCCGGTTCGCCGGGGTTTACTTTTGGGCCGTGCCTGGCTCAATCCGGCTAAGCGTTATAGAAGGCGATTTTTCAATAGGCCCGGTTTTATTCATTCGCGCATAAACTTCATCCCTCGCAACCAGAACGCGGTAGATGCTTTTAATTATCGCGGCATACTCTCTGCGCTGTTTAATTAACTTCGGGTTCGGTCCGGTGTTATACATACCGACCGTATCCCACGTTCTGCCATACTTTTTGAAATTGCTCGCCTCGATCCATGCGCCGGTATAAATGCAAATACACGGATCGGCCAGTAAACGTTCCCGCGTAATATTGAATTTCTTTAAAGCATTGAAGTTTGAACTGTTGATTTGCATGTTGCATACGTCAGTGCTTTTTCGTGCGCTTTTGTTGTTTATTGCGTTATTACGCATGCGCGACTCCTGAATGGAATGTGCCATGAGTAAACGCGGATCGATTCCGAAATCATGCCCGGCTTTCGTGAAACACATTTCTGGTTCAGCCTGAACGGTGAATGCGATAAAAAGGACGGAGGCGGGTAACCACTTCATATTTATGGGATCTCATGTGCGTGCGCAAAATGCGCCGTGCTGTGTCTGCGCAAAAAATACCTTCTCAGATCATCCTGTGCAAGATAATTCGTTACAGACGCGCACTCTGCGCTTGTTGCCTGTAGTCAGCACCAGGCAGAGGTTATTTAAATTCCACTTAAGACACATATTCAACTAGCCGCTTTTATAGTTTCTCTTTCATCACACCCCACGCAAGATTTCATCTTGCGGTTTTGTTTTTTTAAAACATGTAGTTAGCCTTAAATTATTTTGTTTTTTTTAAAGTATGAATGAAATAGTGTGTTAATCCGCACACATTACAGTGCCTGATTAAGTGATATGATAGTGCCTGATTGTGTGTGATTGCAGTGCTGGATAGTGTGGGGCTACAGTGCCGGTCAGTGTGTGAATCCGGCACCATAAAAGGCACTGCCATGTGTGTTTATTGTGGTTGTTCATTTTTATCAATAGTTTAAATGCATTGAGTGGGCGGATGGTGCTGAATTGCCACACCTGAAATTGCCCCGTGGTGCCGGATTGTCACACCTGATTTCAGGTGGTGGTGCTCAATTAACACACCCGTTAAAGCGGCTTTTTAAGGTAATTTTGCAACGGAAGTGCCGCATTAACACACACCAGAATGATGTGAGGTGCTGCATTGACACACCAAAAAAAGCGTACTGAAAAAAAATATAAAGTGCCGGATTGACACACAGTTAAAACAGGCCGAATAATAAAAAGAAGCTACCTGACTTTTACACGGTTCGCGTGGTTTTGAACAGGCCATTTTAATGTTATTTATTCGCTGTCATCTGGCGAGGTTGCCGGGTGAAGCGCAGGGGAAAGTGATGGGAAGAAGAAATATCTATTTCAAAGAAAAAACAGAAAGGGAAGTGCAGGAGATGGTCGATATGGAAATCCAGAACGGGGCCACTCACGGTGAAATAAACTTCTCATCGATGGTGAATGAGCTGGTTGGTTTCGGACTGATGGTAAAAAAACACCAGGATGAGGGCGGTAAGTTTGATTTAGAAGGGTTTAATCGTGACCTCATTCGCAAGGTGTCAGGCACGAGGGAAGGGGTGAGTATTTTAATCGCAATGGTGTCAGAGATGTACCTGAACATGCGTGGAGAAAACACCAGTGAGTTAATGGAGGAACTTCTGGACAGGAATTTATCTGCAATTAATGACGCTGAAGACAAAGCATCCAGTAAGCATTTTCTTGCACAGGAATAGCGTCAAAGGCATGTCAATATTTCTTCAGTCCCGACTCGTTAATGACTGAGTGAAATTTAAATTCTCGCCGGTATCATTCATGCTTTTGCTGTAAGTGCTGCCATGATGGCTTTATCCCTGCGCTGGATGAGTGCAGGGGTTAACTGAAATCATCAGCCTCATATCAGAGTGGGTATCAGGTATTGAGTGGGGATGTGAAAGTGTTTTTCATTCACCTTTCTTTCGGTGAAATAAGAGCGCTCCCTGCCGTGACTGGATGCCATTTATCCTGTGGCGCAAACGACAGGTTTATTGTGTCGTTTACGCCGTTATATATCCTCTTTTCAGTGTGCTGAAACACGGCGTGACAACGTTAAGCCTGAAATGCTTCAGGCCCGACAGGGCTTAAAATAAACGGTACGTATCACACCCGTGACGAGCTAATCACGCCTTAACTTTTTTCAGCACGGTTCCGGATTTCGGAAGGGAAGAGGTTAACCTGAAGATAAGGGGTTTTCTGCACGCCCTACTTTTTCATAAATAAATTCATCAAAAAGCACGGCCAGTTCCCGTAACCGGTGAACCTCTTCATTTTCCGGCAGCTGATGTTCGGTCAGATAATTCAGGGAGCCCAACAGCCGCTGCATTATTTCATCGTTCATGCTCCGCCTGTTAAATCGTGCGCTTATGTCAATATCACGCCGCAGGTTAACCGGAAAGCTGCTGCTGAATGCCCGCCTCTGTCCGGGAATAAAGATTTTTTTATCCTCATTCTTTTTTTCGTCTTCAGCATACGTCTGGCGAATGATGTCCAGTCTGCTCTGAATAAATTCATCGAACATTCTTGCCAGCGCAATAAGCCGCTGGCCTTCATCGGTTTTAATAAGTGGCCTTCGTGGAGAGAACTGAAGAGAGAATATTAACCGGCTGATAATTTCATCGTTGGTGGTATATCCGCGAACCCGCGCCGCGACGCGCAGCTCCGTCAGGAGATTTTCCGGCAGCCACAGCTTCCGGTACTGGACCTCCCCCTGAGCATACTTGCGGGGCCTTCCTCTGCCGCCACCCATTTTTTCTTTAACTTTCATGCTTCTGGTTCCTCCTTGCGAGGCGTCCTTAGTCAGGAGCAAAAGCCTACGCCAGGTGCTTTCAGGATTAATCTTAAAATTCATTAAAGTAACCTGTAAAAGTGTGACATGTGTCACAGATTTTTTTTTTTTGAGAAAATGTACACTTGCATCGCGTTACGTCTGTTTACGTGCGTTGACATTTCCTTAACTCAAACAGAGGGATTTATACATGAAAGTTGCCACATCCGGCTCCGCTCTGACGGAGGGGGCTGCGGAAGCCTGTCCGACGTTCAGTGAGGCGCCGCTGACGGTCCTGACCGTCATGGCCAGTCGGGGTTTTTCGTATCTTCGTCAGCACCGCGCAAATGCCATTCTTGTCTGTATGGCCATTCTGGTTTTTGCACTGCCGCACATCGGGCATGCAACTGACCTGCTGGCAGGGCAGAAGCAGGATGCCAAAGATACGTTTGGTCACGGCTCAACGGTGGAGTGGGGGATTTACATCTGTGAAATCATCCTCTCTGCAGGCCTCTACATGAAAACGCGTAACCCGATGCACTTCGTCGGTGGTCTTGCCTTCCTGATTGTCATCACCAAAACGTTCTTCGCCCTCGCCGGTTAAACCGACATGGACGGGGACGCTCAGCAGTATCTGTTTCCGGAAACACTCAACCAACAAAAACGCCTGATGGGACTCCCGACCGAGGAGGCCATTGTTGTCATTGCCTGCGCCGGTATCGGGCTGCTCTGCGACATATTCATCGTGATGTTGTTTGTGGCCGGTGCGCTGTGGCTGTTAATCCGCCATCTGAAGAAGGGCCAGGGCACCTGGTGGCTTCTGAACCTTCTCTACTGGTATCTGCCGACCGTGCTTCTGCGGTTGCAGTTCCGGCGCGTACCTGACTCAGCAAACCGGCACTGGATGCAGTAAACCCGGCGCCACCGCACGGTGGCGCTTTTTTGACTTACTGGAGAACGCTATGAAGTATCAGGTCGGGAATGAGCGTAACCGTGTGGTTGTCGCGACGCTGGCGGGGCTGCTGTTGCTGGTCTTTCTGCTCGGTGCCGGCAATGTCATCACCGGTTCACTGGCGTGGCATTTCTATCACACCCAGAAAACGCTCACCATACCGATGGGCTTTGACCGGCCTTTTCTCTCTGACGAATCCGGAGGTGACGCGGCCCTGAATGCCATGCTGGTCAGGGCATTCGTCAATCTCCGCCTGTCCGTCACGCCGGAAACCGTGGATGCCCAGCACACCGCCCTGCTGAGCTTCGTCCCCCCGGCAGACCGGGACACCATGAAAAAGCAGCTTGCCGCCGAAGCTGACTATATCAAGAAGAGCGGGGTGACCTCCGTATTCCGCATCGACGATGCAGCCACCGATACCACCACCGGTGACATCACTGTCCAGGGGGTACTCAACGCCAGTACGTCAAACGGCAAACTGCCACTCCCGGATGCGAATAAAGCCTACCGGCTCAGCGTGCACTACGTGGACGGGCTTATCCGCCTGACAGCCTTCCGCGAAGTGCCCTGGACGAAACCTGAACGCCGCCCGCAACAGGAATGAACCATGAAGATAACTCTTGCCGCCCTGGCGGTTGCCGGTGCACTGGCCTCGCTGCCTGCCGCCGCACAGTATGCCGTGCCCGGACCGACCGGCACGCCGTTTGAAAACAATGCGCACCTGAAGGCGCAGATGAGCACGACCAGCCCGAACAAAATCGTCATCGATGGCGAGCTGATTACCGGCGTGACCGGTCCCGAAGGGGCGTACACCAAAGAAACAACCGCCGATGGTGCCCTGCTGATAGCCCCGCTCACCACACGGGACTTCACTGTATTTATCGAGACCGCAAACGGCATCAGCCTGTCACTGGACGTGTCGCCCAGGCCCGGCAGCGGACGCACGATTGAACTGATACCGGCAGATGCGCCGGTTAAGGCTAATCCGGACGCGGAAGCCTGGGAGGAAAGCCAGCCTTTCCAGACCACGCTGGTCAGCCTGGCCCGCACCGTCGTGAACAGGGGTGTGCCTGACGGCTATACCGACATGAAGGTCAGCCGGGGCCCGGCCTACAATCCGCCCGCCGGTGTGCTGCTGACGCCCGAGCGCCAGCTGGTCGGTTCTCACCTGCGCGTGGTGCGCTACCGCATGAAAAACACCGGTTACGTGACGCGCATGCTTGCCGAGAAGCAGTTCTGGCAGAAGGGCGTGCGTGCGGTGATGCTGTCCACAAACACCCTGTACGCCAGTGGTGAAGGGCTGCTCTGGGTAGTCTTCTCCACCGGAACGGAGGGCGGGGATGAGTAACATTAACATCGCCACGCGCCGCCGCCAGTGGACCATTGCAGGCGTATCCGCTGCCGTGATGGTCGCCATCGGGGGCGGTGTCTGGGCTTATTCGCATCATCAGGCCGAGCTGGAGCACCCCACCGCCAAACCGGCACCGGATATGACGGGCGGGCTGGTCAACACCTCATTCACGCAAGGCGTGAACACCTCAGCCCTTCAGCAGCAGCAGGAGAAGACAGCCGGTCTGGAGCGTGACCTGGGCACGATAAAAAACACCCTCGTCACGCAGAATGAGGAGCTCAAGAAGCAGCTGAGCACCCTCACGGAGCAGCTGACACAGCTGCAGACGCGGCAGGCTCAGGAAAGTAAGCCCGTAAACGGACCCGGACAGGGGAGCGGCACCGCCAGCCAGACCTCTGCCAGCGGCCCGGTTGCGCATGGCCCTGCCGGTCCGGCGCAGTGGAGTATTACCGACCCGCAACGCGGTCCCGCTGCGGGGCAGGGCAGTCAGTTCTATCCGGTGCAGGGACAGGGGTATGCGCCCGGCAATATCCCGCCACGCACGGGTGGACTTCAGCGCGATACCTTTACCTATGCCTCGCTGAAAAAGCCCGTTCACAAGCTGCCCTGGATACCGTCAGGCTCGTTTTCTGAGGCCGTGATGATTGAGGGCGCAGACGCCAACGCCAGTGTGACCGGTCAGCAGAACACCTCGCCCGTGGTCATCACGCTGCTCGGCGACGTCTCCATGCCGAACGGCCGCACCTACAACATGGACAAGTGCCGCGTGACCGGCGAAATCTACGGGGATATCTCCAGCGAGCGCGGTGACGTCCGGACCAAAAACATCAGTTGTATCCTGAAAAACGGCGATCACATCGATATGCCGTTTGAGGGGCACGTGTCCTTCCAGGGGAAGGTCGGCATTCGCGGGAAACCGGTGATGCGTAACGGCCAGATTCTGATGAATGCGGGCGGTGCAGGCTTCCTGTCAGGCCTCGGGGATGGCTTCAAATCTGCGGCCACGCCGATGGTAGGGCTGGGGGGAACGGCCACCATCGGTGCCGGCGACATTCTCAAACAGGGGTTCGGTGGCGGTGCCAGCAAAGCCTCTGAAACCCTGAGTCAGTACTACATCAAACGTGCAGAGCAGTATCACCCCGTCATTGACATTGGTGCGGGCAATGCCGTGACCGTGGTCTTCCAGCAGGGTTTCCGGCTTCAGACCATCGAAGAGGCCGACGCAGAAAAAGAGAAGAAAGAAGCACCGCAGCCGCAGGTGCAGCAGACCGCCGCCAGCACAACGGCAGGCACGTCCGGCAATGGCAACCCGACAGTCCCCGACCCGAACGAGGTCCTTAAGCAGGCGAGCCAATTGAGACTGGGTGACACCATTAATTAAGGGAGCAGGGAATGGAAAACTGGCATGTGGCACAGACAAAATTTGGACAGGAAAAAAAAGCGGAGCAGCAGCTGACCAGTCAGGGGGTGGAAACCCTGCTGCCGGTGTTTTCCGAGGTCAGGCTGAAAAACGGCTTAATACGTCGTGTCGCTGAGCAGCCTCTTTTCCCAAACTACATTTTTGTGCGTTTCGATCCGGAAAAGGTGCATACCACCGCCATCAAGGCCACACGCGGCATTGCGTCACTCATCAGCTTTGGCGGTCTGCCCGCCATTGTACCTGAGCGCGTGATTGAAAAGCTGAAGAAGGGCTGGCAGGGTGCGCCGCAGAACAAGCAACTGCCGGAAGACGGTGACCGCGTCATCATTCAGGACGGCGCATTTGAGGGGATCGAGGCCATCTGGTGTGAGCCGGACGGAATGAGCCGCGCGGTGCTGCTGTTCAAAATTCTGAACCGTCAGATGCGGGTGCCGGTGGAAAGCCACATGCGTTTTCATATTGCCGCGCGGGCGGCGGAACAGCCGGACAGGAAAAGGATATGAACGTGATGCTTAAGCGGCGGTGGCCACGCGGTAAAGGGATCAACCTGTGTGGCCTTGTCGCCATGCTGTTGACAGACAATCTCGTCATGGCGTGGCTGATTAAGACTGGTCAGGTTGACGTTGTCAGCTGGCCGGTCTGGCGAATGATGGTGCTGGCGTCGCTGGTGACACTGGGAGTCCAGGTCCGGAGAGGGAAACACACGCTGTTGACTACGGTGCAGGCGCTGACAGGTTTATGGGCACTGTCGCTCATTGTCTGCATCGTTAACTCACTCATCATATGGGCGTGGCCATCCTCCGCTTTTTTGTATTCCGCACTGTGTGTATCTGCCTGTATGGGGGCTGTTGTTGCTCCTGCTATCACCCTGTTTGAACTGACATTTGATCGGGCCTGAGCACATCAGAACCTGACAAGGAAACCGGATATGAACAATTCGAATGCACGCCTGATAGTTTTTCTGCTTACTTTTCTTGTGGTTACCCTGAATCTGGTCGCTGTATACATCATGCTTCGCATGGGGGTGGGACCGTCCGGGGGCATAACGTGGCAGGTGTGGCGGATGCTGAACCTTCTTGCCTGGGCCACGCTGGGCTTACAGGTGCTTTCTTTAGGTAGCGGATTAAGTATGGCCCCGGTTTTCGCAGGGCTCGTTACCTGGCTTATCGTGCCGGCAGGATGGCTCGTTGAGGTTGCCCGTGCGGGTCAGCTTCAGGTGGCCAGCAAAGCATTCCTTTATATGGGCCCCTGCACAGGGGTTGTGCTCTCGTTCGGCGCGGCCGTATTCGTGCTGATGTTTGAAAGAAGACGCCGGTAGAGGGCGGGCTGTAATGAAAAAACAATTTTTCAGAGTGCTCGCCCTGCTGTCAGTCATGATGCTGGCCGGCTGTGATTATGGTGACAGGCAGTTTGATGAAGACCGGACAAAAGCACTACAGAATCCTGATGCGTTTCAGGCCTATCAGCAGCTGAACAAGGACGCGGAAAAAAACTGCCATCCCGGAGTGTTCAGAGCGACATGCTCAGAGGAAGTCCATACTGCGTATCAGGAGCTCGCACTTTCACTTTACCGCACAGCGTTAAACCGGCGCTCTCCCGCAGCCTTCATTGACCTGTTCATGCGGAATGACCCGCCGGAGGAGCTGCAATCCCGGATGCCCCAACTCGCTGAAGAACTGATTAATCTTGCCACGCATTCGGCGGGTGACAGGTCGTCAGCGCGTCTTCTGGCCACAACTGCCCACGTACTGGAACGGGGACAGTGGGTGCAGAAAGACAGCGTCCGTGCCGCTGCCTTTTTTGCTCAGGCCTGGCTTGCGTATGATACGAAGGCACACGCCAGTCTCAGTCGTCTTTACAGCGAGCAGCACGATGAGGCCAGCGCGCTGTTGTGGCGGTTGCGCTGTATTGGCGACTGTTACAACAAACTGGAAACTGCCGGGCCCCCCGCGACGCTGAGCCCGAGAGAGATTCTGCGCATTCAGTCTCTTGCAAAAGACCGGAGCATTATCACCGTGAACGGGCAGGCAAACTGGGAGGCGAAATGAACATTCTCGTCAGGGGGGCGCTTGTCGCGCTTTGCCTTCTGCAGACGCTGCCCGTTAAGGCTGGCGGTTTCTCTTCCCGATCATCTTTTAAATCTTCATCAGGCTTTGCCGCCCGCAGTCCGTCGTACCGGCCCTCCTCAACGGGCAGCGCGCCCGCATACAAAAGCTTCAGGCCAGAATCGGGCAGCGGCACGAAATCTGCCGGAGGAAACGGCAGTTCAGCGGGCCGGGGTAACGGCACGTCTCCGGGATACGGGCCTTCACCCTCTGCCCGGCAGTCTCTGCTTAACAACAACGGGCCTCAGCCCTCACCCCGGCTTCAGACCATTATCAGGGAGAAAGAGGCCAGTGGTCCCGGCTGGGTGGGAACGGCTGCGTTGGTCTGGTTACTCAGTCAGCACGATTTGTCTTCCAGCGATCGCGAGTGGATCAACAGCCGCCTGCGCGAGGCAAACAGCGACAGCAGCAGTGAGCAACCCGCCCCCGTGTCCGGACAGTCTGATGTCAGTTTTCAGTGGGCCATTCCGTCACACATTGTGAGTGGTCTGCCGGTAAAAATCGTCGTGACGGCGGTTCATTACGGGAAGGCGGTTTTGCCTTCCTGTGAACTCGACGATGTAAAGAGTGTGCCGGAAAACAACGCGGCAGTGCTGAACTGGACACCGGAAGACACGTTTTCTGCCGTGGCAACCTGCAGGGCTGAGGGCTGGGTAGACCAGCGTCTGCTTGCCGTTTCTCAAATGAGTGGAGGGGAAAGTGAATCTGAACCTGAACCAGAATGAGGATACTTTTAACAGGCAGCGAAAACAGTTTAATCGTATCCGTTGGATGAATGTTGGATGGCTGGAAAGACAGCCACCTCATGTTGAAACCCTTGCTGTGTGGGCTGTTACTGTCTTTATCGTGTTAATCAATCTGGATGATTTTTTTTCGGAACAAATCCGTCCCGTACTCCTGACGGCAGGTCTGGCATCGGTTGTTTTATCGGGTGTGTTATGGCTTCGGTGGCGAAAGAAACCGCATAACTGGCCTGACCTTATAGCAGACGAACTGGTTTCGTACCTTCCCACATACCCGGACGCTTTTGCCAGGCTGCAGCAAAGTGTTTTGAAGGATGGCCACCTTGACCCAAAGGTACTGGATGAATGGGTAAAGGAGGAAGAACGCGCAATTCGGGACAAACAACAGGCTTTAAACCGTCGGGAGTTCGCTTTCACGTTACGCAAAATGGGCCATGAAACAGAGGATCGCCATCATGACGACGCCCGGCACCCGTGAAGCGCGGATACGGCTCTGCTCGCTCCGCATCCGGTATCGTAAAGCATGGCAGTCACAGGCCGACAGTAACACCCTGGCTGCGCTGCTGATGGCCATTGAATCTGTTAACCAGTCACTGAATGGTCACTGCATTGAGCCAGAACCCTGCCTTCAGCAGACAGCAGCGGTCATGAAAGAGGAACAGCGAATGGCCAGTGAATCCCTGAAGTTAACAGGTAAGCTGCGGTATAACGCGGTAAGGAGTGACAGAATATGACGACCAGTAAAGTGTCAGATAACCGATCATCGAAGATCAATGAAATCCTGCGCTCACTTCTCTTACTCGCGGGGTTTTTTGGGTTGCTGACGGTAGGCGTGCTGTATGGGTTGCCGATGATGCTCCATGCTAAAAGTGAAAATAAACTGCAACAGATTGGCTCGCTGGCGATGGTGAAAAACAACTGTCACGGCTTCTTTTACCACGATGACGATGTTTCTGTGCTGGTGATGACCAGTGGTTACGTGGTGACAGTCAGCGGCTGTGTGAATGCCGATCCCGGCATAGCTGTGATGGAGCCGATAACCACTCTCACAACGGACGGTCGGGACATCGGTAAATACTGGTGTGTTAATGATATTTGTTATGAGCGAACAAACAAAGAAAACGACTGAGGAACCAGGCATGTTTTGCTGAGGCGCTTTTTCGAGAACGCGTCAGTGCTTCTGCATGAGGGGATAAAAAATGGCTGAAAAGACTCTTAAAGCCCGGCGGAAACAGCTTGTGCGTCTCCGAAGGATGAATTTCATGTGGTTAAAAAGGGTACCTGTTCGTACTGGAATCTGGGCCGCCTGGAGTGTCACTGTCGTGGTTTCGTTATTTGCACTGGTCTATACGGTCAGAGGAGGTCCGTACACTCTTCAGCTTCAGGTGGTTGCTATGCTGATGCAGTTTGTGTCATGGCTAAAGACAGCCAAGACACCCCATTACACATGGTCTGATCTGATTGCGAAAGAACTGGTTTTATACAAACCCACAGACGAGGCGGCTTTTGCCAGACTGAGGCAGGACATCACGCGAAGCTGCTGTCTGGACCCTCACAGGGTAGGTCAATGGATATCGCAGGAACTGAGTGCTCTTAACCGCGAAACATTCGCTTTGGCATCACGCAAAATGGGGCATGACACAGAGGATCGCCATCATGACGATGCGCAATACCCGTGAAGCGCGGATACGGCTCTGTTCGCTCCGCATCCGGTATCGTAAAGCATGGCTGTCACAGGCAGACAGTAAAACCCTGGCTGCGCTGCTGGCGGACATTGAATCTGTTAAAGAGTCACTGAACGGTCCCTGCATTGAGCAACAACCCCTGCCTTCAGCAGACAGCAACGGGCATGAAAGAGGAACAGCGAATCCCTGACGTTAACAAGTAATCAGCGCCTGTTCTGGCAGATAGTGGCAGACCTGGAAGACTGGAAAAAACGCGGCAACCCTGCGCAGTGGGTACGACCCGGGTTTTATCTCGCGCTTGTTGGTCTGGTGCTGCTACCGGCAGAGTTTGTGGCGGTTGTGAAAGCCTCATCAGCGACCAGCGGAAATCTGGTCGGGGCGGTAATGATTACGTTGGGAACATGGTCTGTTGCTTACGCCTGGGTGATTGACCGTGTCTTTCAGAGCTGGTCTGAACGTGTTTACAGACAGTTTGAACGTTATAAACCTGTCAGTGCAGAAGCCTGGCTGGAGATGAAGGAAGACGTGACTTTAAATCACAGGCTGACGCTCAGGGCGGCAGTGCGCTGGGCAGAAAAAGAGCGAGTGTGCCTGAGCGCCAGCAATGATCAATCCGACCCGACAGGTACTCCTCGGGCCTCATTCATGCAGTCGAAGCATAGCTGACCGGCTGCGTTGGCATAGGCGCTGAGGATAAGAGGAGTGGCGGCTTAAGTTTAAAAATGCTTTACGCGGGAAGGAATCTATGGCTGCAATCAGACATCCTGTCATGCGGTATCATGGTGGTAAATTCAGACTCGCCCCCTGGATTATTGAACATTTCCCCCCACACCGTTGTTATGTCGAACCCTTTGGCGGGGCGGCATCTGTTCTGCTTCAGAAACCGCGAAGCGAAGCCGAGGTCTACAACGATCTTGATGAGTATGTCGTGAATCTGTTTCGGGTCCTGCGCGACCCGCAAATGAGCCGACAGCTTGCAGAAGCATGCATGATGACGCCCTTTTCACGGGTTGAATTCCAGGAAGCGTACGAACATACGGATGAACCGGTTGAGCAGGCTCGCCGGACAATCGTGCGCGCCACGATGGGATTTGGCTCTGCCGGCGCGACGAAAGGCAGGACCGGTTTCAGGCTTGATAGCCGCCGCAACTACGCGACTGCGCAGGCTGTGTGGTCATGGGCCCCCGCTAACCTCATTGCAGTGGCTGAACGGTTCGCGGGAGTACTGGTGGAAAAACGGGAGGCAATCCAGTGCATGCTGGACCATGACACGCCGGACACGCTGCACTATGTTGATCCCCCTTACATGCACGAGGTCAGAGTCATGGCCAGTTCGTACTACCGGTATGAAATGGACACTGCTCAGCATGCCCGTCTTATTGACGTGCTCAAGGCGTTAAAAGGCTCGGTCATCCTCAGTGGCTACGATACTGACCTTTACAATGACATGTTAAAGGGATGGTCCAAGCGCGTTAAAACCACGGCGGCAAACGGTGTTTCCGGTTCGGTAAAGCGCACTGAATGCCTGTGGATACGGCTCAGAACTGAAGAGATCGCCTGTGGCACAAACTTCAGTTTCCTGTGAAGTTGAAGAACCTATAAAACTAAGAGCAGATTCTTACAGTAATCAAAACCAGCGTTTCAGGTATGAAAAGAAAGGTACCAACACCAGGGCTTTTCTCCGGCACCCATGAGCAGGACTCACCTGCCACTCTTGTTTCTACTCACTACGATTAACCTGCGGCTCCGCCGCCACTGAGGTAACTCCCATGCAAAAACTGTTTGCGTGCGCACTGCTGTGCGCGGCGCTGACCGGCTGTGCCGGCATGAATTCCGACTTTGACTGCAACAAAACGGCGACTGACCAGTGCCTGACGATGTCAGAAGCCAGTCACCTGGCAGACAAGGGAAAAAGTCTTGATGACCTGACGGCCAGCAGAGAAGCAGGCCCAAAGCCTGCCGCTGAGGCGCTGGCGACGCCCGGCAATGTGAAGCCCGCCATCGATCCGAATCGTAAAGTCACCGTTCCGGCATTTACTCCCCGTGCAGGAGGCCGTTCGCACCTGAGCAGCGATGCGCTGCGCGCCTCGACCATCCCGGTGAGAACGACGTCTGTACCCGATGGCAGCATCACGCCGTCAGATTACAGCGGGCCGGGCCATGTAGATGCGAAACGCATTCCGGATGCCACGCAGCGCCTCTGGATTGCCCCCTGGGTGGACGGCGAAGACAGCTTTCATCAGCCCGCCGTTGTGGAGTTTGTGAAGAAAAAATCGCGCTGGGATGAAGACTATCGCGTGATAAGTCAGGGAGATTAAGCATGAAGAGATGTGAAAGCGTGAGCCTGCTCAGCGGCAGAGGCAGTGGTTACGGGGCTTTCATGATGCAGCATATGCCTGAAAGTGTGGCAAGTGCAGAAGCCCTGAACGGCCAGGCATACAAAACTCATCCCTGGAGCATTTATATGGATGCTCCCATGATCCGGTGGCATACCTGCCCGGTAGATTCGACGGGCCACGGTAAAACCTTCTCTGGAACATTTCTGACGTCGCAGGTTATGTCATCCGCAACAGGTGACCGGCACTGGATGTCTTTCGGTAACGCCTCATGTCTCTTTTTGACCCCGTCGGAGGACAGCCATGCTCGCTAAAGTTCTCGATCACCTCACCGGCATTCTGGACAGCAGCCGCCATGAGGGCGGTGCCAGTTCGGCGCGTAAAATGCTGAAAGACAGCATGAACCATCCCTCAATTACCAGCCTGCTGCCGTGGCGTGAGTTTGATGACAAGACTGAACTCTTTATCAATACGCGCTCGGTCGGCTTCATCCTTGAGGTGGCCCCCCTGGCCGGTGCCAATCAGCAGGTGGTGCAGGCGCTTGATGACCTGCTCCGCAAAAAGCTGCCGCGTAAAACGCCGGTCACCGTACTGATGGTCGCGAGCAAATGCGTTGGCGACATGCTGGAGCAGGGACTCAGCCGTGACATGTGGAAAGGGGACATGGCCCCGCGCCTTAACGCCATCACTAAAGCTTTCTGGGAGCGCTCGGCGCTGAAGGGACTCGCCAACAATCGTGAGTACCCGCTTTATCTGCGTAACTACCGGGTGTTTCTGGTGTATGCGCACCCAGGTACTGGCGGGATCAAGGCGATGGACACGGTCTCTCAGTTGCGTGAAACGCTGAAGGTATCATTGCAGGCGGCCCATATGGAGACGACACGTATAGGGCCTGATGAATTTCTGAACGTCATACGTGAGCAGATCAACTACCGTCCGGGGCAGGTCACCCGTGATGACGTGCAGTGGAATCCTGAGCAGGAACTGCATCGTCAGTGCGTAGATCACAGCACGGAAATGGAAGTGCACCCGGACTATCTCCGCCTCACCACGGCACGCAAACCGACTGACCGTCGTGTCGGTGATGAGGGTAACTCCCGAGTGGCCAGCTCCCGTATCGTCAACATGCAACTGACGACCGTACCGAAAAGGTTCGCGCTGTGGCAGGTCGCAGACAACCTGCAGAACATTCGCTATCCGGACCTGGGCATTCCTTGCCCGTTTATGCTGAGCTGGACGGTCTGTCTTGAAGACCAGGTGGCGAGTCAGAACGAAGCTTTCCGTAAAGAGCAGGATCTGGGAAAAAAGGCGAATTCCTCCTACGGAAAGCTTTTTCCCAATACCCAGCGGACCTATCAGGAGTTCCGCGACCTGCGTATGGGACTGGCCAGCAACGAAATCGCCATGTGCAGCTTCAACCTCAACCTGACGCTGTTCTGTCCTGACAACGACAGTGAACAGCAGAAATGCGAACTGTCGGCGATAAACGTCTTCCGTAAGAATGACCTCGAAATTTCGGCCCCGCGCTATATGCAGTTGCGTAACTGGCTGACCACGCTCCCGTTCATGATGCAGGAGGGGTTGTGGGATGACATGAAACATATGAATGCCACGCTGCGCTGCAAGAGCTTCAATGCAGTGAACCTTATGCCGGTGGTGGCAGAGCGGCAGATGGCTCAGTCCGGCAGCCCGCTTCCCACTTTTCGCAATGCGCTTGCTTTCTTTGACATGTTCTATGAACACAACGGCTCAACGAATTTTAACGTTGCCGTGACGGGTACAACCGGTGCAGGGAAAAGTTTCTTTATTCAGGAAATCCTGCGGCAGGTTCTTAACTCCGGCGGATTTGGCTGGGTTATCGATATGGGCGGCAGTTATAAAAACTTCTGCCGGCAGGCGGGCGGTTCGTATCTTGATGGTGCCACGCTGCGCTTTAATCCCTTTGCGAACGTCACCGATATCAAGGAGTCATCTGAGGGAATTCAGGGGCTGCTGACCGTGCTGGCCAGTCCGAATGAGCCGCTGGACAAGGTCAGCGAAACCATCCTGCTGAAAGGGGTGGTGGCCGCATGGGAGGCCAAGAAGAACAAGGCCCGCATCGATGACGTGGTTCATTACATGACGTCGCCAGAGGTGAAGGATATTTACGCAGAGCAGCCTACCATCATGAACCGCATCAACGAGCTGGTACTGCTGCTTGACCGCTGGTGCACATGGGGAGCCAACGGGGAATACTTCAACTCCGATAACCCGACGCTCGATGCAAACACCCGCTTTGCGGTTCTTGAATTGCTGAGCCTGGAAAACCAGCCACACCTGCTGTCGGCCATCCTGTACTCACTGATTCTGGCGATACAGGAAAAGATGTATCACTCACCGCGTGATCTTAAAAAACTGGCCATTATCGACGAGGCCTGGCGACTGTTCAGTGGCTCAAACCCACATGCCGCCAAATTTATTGATACGGGTTACCGCACGGTGCGCCGCCACAAGGGGGCTTTCATCACCATCACGCAGGGTATAAAAGACTTCACCGGCACAAAAGACCAGGCGGCTCCACCTGCTGCGGCTGCGGCATGGGACTGCTCAGGAACCAAGGTCACGCTGTTGCAGGATGCCAAAGCTTTTAAAACTTACCTCAATGCCAACCCCGATCAGTTCAGTGAAGCAGAGACGCAGATCATACGGGGCTTCCAGCCTGCGCGCAGCACAGGGTTCAGTTCGGTGATGATTTCCAGTGGCGAACACAGTTCTTTCCATCGCGTGTTTGTTGATCCGATCACGCGCGCCATGTTCAGTACGCGCGGAGATGATTACCAGTTCATGACGAACGCTCAGAAACTGGGGGCGACCAGTGAGGAGGCGGCTTACCTGCTTGCGTGCCAGCCGCATATGTATAGGGAAGAGGTGGAAGAACTTGAGCGCTGGGCCGGGATCACGGCGGCTTAACCAGAGGAAATAACGATGCAGGATGAAAATACGTTGCCCGTCCGTGAGGGCGGACAGTCGTCTGGCAATTCACAAAAGTCTGACGACACACCTCTTCCCCCAGAGCAGCCCTTCTGGCGGCGAACCGGGGTGCGATACCTCGCCGGAGGGGCACTGATTCTGCTCCTCAGCGCCGGTATCAGCGCTCTGGTGGCCAGTGCAGCAAGGCCTGCCACGGTGGTGTTTGATATGAAGGGGACAATTGATGCATTCAGGCAACAGAGCGCCCTCAACCCCCTTACAAAAGAAGCGGCTGAGGTACTGACAAACCGCTTCAGCAGAGCCCTGAACAACAGTCTCAGTGACTGGCAACAGCACCATTCAGCCCTGATTCTGGTGAAAGGGGCCGTTGTGAATGGTGCGGAGGATATCACGCCAGAGATTCAGGCCGACATAGCCCGCCAGATGAAGGAGGCACGATGAGAGCGAGGCTGGGTGCGCTGCTGCTCAGTATTGCCGTTGTGTGGCCTGCCGCCGCAAAAGACCTGGGCACGGTTGGCCATCTGTTTCCGGTATCCGAACCTGACCTGCTGGATTTTATCGCTCAGCGGCTCAAAGGAATGCAGGACAGCGGAGAGCTGGCAAGGCTGCAGCGGGAAGCGGAGGCAAGAGTCAAAGCCCATGCCGTTCGCCCGAAGCCGGTTGCAGGGCTTTCGCCCGCGATAAAAGACAGGGTTTACAGTTTTGACCCGACCTTCACGGTAAAGGAAACCATCACAGATATGCGCGGCAACGTCATTGCCCGTGCCGGTGACAAAATCAATCCACTGGACAGGGTGGCTTTCAGTGAGACGCTTTATTTCATCGACGGTGACAATGCGGCGCAGATGGGCTGGGCGGCAAAACAGATCAAAGGGCAACAAAACGTCAAAGTCATCCTGGTCAAAGGCAACATACACGACAGCAGTCTGGCGCTTGATGCGCCTGTTTATTTTGATCAGTACGGCACGTTAACAACAAAATTTGGCTTTGAGCATACCCCGGTTCGCATCACGCGTGACGGCCGCACGCTCAGGGTGGAGGAGGTGGCACTGAAATGAGTCACAACATGCGGGATGTAACGACACCCGAACACGTTAAGCGACATGCGACCACGGTGCGTATGAATGACGCCGACAAGGCCGGTCTGCGGCTCATGACGGAAGAACATCCGCTTTACACGGAGTCAGTGATTGTCCGTGCCGCGCTGCAGGTCCTTCTGGCGTTTAACGGAAAAATGCGCAAAGACATTGTCTGGGCGTCTCTGAACGAAACGGATGTGGCAACAGTGCTTCGCCGTGACGGTTTTCTCCTGGAGTCGTTTATCGATCCTGCGTCGCAGAAGGGTGGAAGCTATGAAGGATGAAGCGGCTCATGCCCTGGCAGAGGGCATCAGACAGGCTGTTACTTCGGCGTATGATTCGCCTCAAACGGTCACGGGAATGCCCGTTCTACAGATACAGCCGCCCGGTTCACTGCCCGAGGCTGTGGACGCACCTTTTCTTCCTGATGGAGTAACGGTCTGGTCGGTGCTGCTCACAATGGTGACGGGTTACGTTATAGGAACGCTTATCGGGAAAGTACTGAAGGCTGTGCATACCCGGCTGCAGCCTCCGAAGCAGGAGGTGACTTACGACGTTCCGGTCGAGAAAACCGGGTGTTATCCGCTGGGGAGTCTGAACATGGCGGCGTGTATGGCTCAGAGCGAGAACGCGAGGCTCTGGCAGCACCTGCTGGCCGCTTATGGCGGGGCGCTGGAGGATGAGGGCCACAGGTTGCGCAGAGACGAGCGCCTTAAGGTGATACTTCCTGATGACGTGCAGTTGAGGGTGGGGCTGAAAGTCGTCGGTGCCCGTCACCGCTATTTCACGCCGTTTCTGGACAGTGAGCATGAGGAAAAGCTGCAGACCCAGGCGTCAGAAGAGGGGTATGCGCACAGCTGGGCGGCTTCCTGTCAGAGGGCTGCGGAGGCAGCTGGCTGGTTCGTCACACTGAAAGGTGATGCCTTTCAGGCCTGCCATGATGCGACGAGGCCCCCGGAAGAGGCTGCGTTCGGGGCGCACCAGATCTGACCCATGAACCGGGAGGCATCAGGTGGAAAAACTAGATGTGCTGTATGTCGCGGGTGGGCTTCCCTTAACCCTGTGGGTGGCCTCATACGTAAGAAAATTCATACGTAAGCAAACGAACAGAGCGCTGGCACTACGCGCAGGCGGACGAAACGCACCACGGCATGCTGAAGCTGAGGCAGCCATTACACCGAGGTCGTTTATATCACAGCGCGATGTGCATTCGGGCTGGCTGCAGGAGGCATGGCCACTGCAGCAGGTCAGCATCCTCTGCTGGGGCTCGCCGGGTACGCTGCAGCGGGAAATACCCGATGGCCTGCGCCAGCTTGCCCGCTCACTCAGAAAGGAAAGAGGGACATTTACGGGCGGGAAACTGGGCAAAGAGGGGGTTTTACGCTGGCAGATGGAGTCTGATATCACCGCAGACAGCCCCTCATTTTTTGGTCCCGACTCTTCCGGGGGCAGAGCGCAGCCCGGGGCCTATACGCAGGTTTTCGGTCCTTACATGCCGATGCCTGACAGAGAGGCAGTGGTGGTTCTGCTGCAGGGTACGCACCATACAGCTCCTGAAACGCTGCCGCATTTTCTGCGGTCCGTGGCAGAGCAGATTGAAAAAGGCATCCTGCAGTATGGCGTTAACGACGGTTATACCGGCTGGGCTTTTATTTCCTGTCCATCAAAAAAAGCACGCTCCTCACATCAGGTCGGGACTGACGATGACTGGATGGCGGGAGCTTCGCTTTATCAGAGGTGATGCGCCTTCCGTGTTTATCCCTACAAGGCAGGGCAGGCCTCATTAAGGAGTCATGAATCATGATTGTGGCAAAGATCCTTCTGGTGACAGCGGGTATCGCAACCGTGCTGTGGATGTTCTGGATGATAATTTTCGGTAAAAGCGCACCCGATTTGCAGACAGACACGTCTCTGACCCGTAAAGCAGGTGATGACAGCAGCATCACGTCGGTCGTAATGATGAGCGGCCCGGACAGTGGAGGGCATGACGGAGGCTGTAGCGCATCCGATGCCGGCGGCGACTGCGGTGGCGGAGGGAGTCACTGAGTCTGACTCATCCTGCCTTACTGGATTTGATGCGGGCTGAACCTTTTGCGGCCTGCTGACAAAATCTTCTTAAACCGGAGTTCAGATTATGGACAGGTACAGCATTGTAATGACCCTGGTACTGGGCGTGTTTTTTGCCAGCCTTCTGGTCATAAAGCATTTCGCGTGAGCCTCTGAAACCTTCCTTCCCGCTGCACGCAGGCTGTTCGTTTCTCGCCCTGCTGCGGTACGCCTCAGCCTGCATTTCGCGGGCAGGCCTGACTAACTGACACTCTCCGTAACCGGAATACATTCTATGAATAATGTCGCTGAAATTTCGGCGCACGAAGTCGTGCGCGATCGCTGGGGCCACTGGACCCATCCTTATTATTATTCCCCACCAGATGACAGAGAGTTTGCGCCGCCCGGTGCATTTAATGACTGGCTGAAGACGCACTGCCTGCAGTCGGCGACATCGTGGATGGAAAATGAGGTGGAGGACCGGCAGATGAATCGATTCTGGAAAACCGGTGACTGCAGTGACTGGACTCCGGCTAAACCGCCCGGAGAAGGCTGGTTTACCGGCAGTATCCATGACACCGACGACGGTCCGGTCTGTGTCTGGCTTCGTTCGCTGTCGGACAGGACGGACGAATGAAACGATTATTACTGGTCCTGTGCCTGCTGCTGTCAGTGACGGTCATCAGGCCTGCAATAGCTGGGGGGAGTAACGCCGGTGACGGACGGTGGGTGAATCCCATCAGTGATGTCTGCTGGAAGTGCCTGTTCCCTATGACGCTCGGCAGTATTCAGCTGGCGTCTGGCGCGCACCCCGACACGCCGAACCCGTCTATGCCCATTCAGCTCTGTCCCTACGGCATCTTTTACCGTCTGGGGCTGGCCATCGGCTTCTGGGAGCCGCTGGCGCTCACCGACGTCACGCGCGAACCGGGCGTGATGGTCAATATGGGCGGATTTAAAATCGACCTGGGGCGCACCGGCACCGGGACCGGAGGGCAGAGTGACAGGCCCGCGCCGGGGGCCTTCTATCACGTGCACTGGTATAAATACCCGCTGCTGTTCTGGCTGAACATCATCACCAGTACCGGCTGTATGCAGACCGGCGACATGGATATTGCGTACCTCTCGGAAGTCGATCCTTTGTGGAACGACAGTACGCTCTCGATGATCATCAATCCGGAAGTGGCGCTGTTCAATAACCTGCTTGCGCAGGGGGCCTGTGCGGCGGACTCCATTTCGTCCACGGCGGGCATGCCGCTGGACCCGCTTTTCTGGTGCGCAGGTGCACAGGGCTCGATGTACCCGTTCACGGGCTATACCAGCAACGAGTTTTCACCGCTGGAGGCGTCCCTGCTGGTGACGGAACGCATGGCCTTCAAGCTGCACCGCGAGGGGCTGGTAATGGAGACGGTCGGGGCCGACACGGCGGTCTGCTATGAATATCCGTCCCCGATCATCCCAAAATCGCGATGGCGCTATCAGATGGTCAACATGTATCCCGAACCCGGCGACTGCCATCCGTTCGGGACCTCGACGCAGCTGTGGGGCAGCACTCATAACACCCCGGCCACGAAGAAGAACTTCGGCTGGCTGCTCTGGCGAAAGCGCAACTGCGTTTATCTGTAAGGACTCATCATGAACATTTCTCTGAGGGCACTGATCATCAGCGCCGCGCTGTTTTATGCCTGTGCTTTGTCCGCAGCGGAGCAGCCCACCGTATCAGGTGACAATCTGGCATACATGAAACAGCAGCAGCAGGAGCTGGAGCAGTTTAAAAAGCAACTGGAAGGCGCAAACATTGCGCTGCCTGACATGCAGCAAAACCGCGTGACTCAGTTCCAGAACGAGATAGCCGCGTCTCAGGCAGAGCAGAACAGCGCGGACCGCCCTGTACCGCGCGCGGTGTATTTCGTGAGCCTGGGCATTCCGGAGGACGGTCTGGTGCTCATGCTGCAGGATGCGCGGCGTTTTGGTATCCCGGCGACCATTCGCGGTCTGCTCAACAACGACTTTCATAAGACGGCGGAAGTCATGGTTGAACTCTCCAAAAAGGACAAGAAAGCCGGTGTGCAGATTGATCCGACGCTTTTTCAGCAGTACGGCATCAAAGCGGTACCGGCACTGGTGGTGACCTGCGGGAAAAATTACGACGTCATTTACGGCAACCTGGAACTCCGTCAGGCACTGAAAGAGATTCAGCTGCTCGGCGATTGTGGCTCCGTCGCGGCGCAACTGCTGAGAGAAGGGGAAAAGGGGCGATGAAACGGTTATGTCTTCTGGCGTTTCTGCTGCTCACCGGCATACGCGGTGCTTACGCTGATGCCAACAGTGATGCCTTCAATGATGCGAGTAACTTTGGTCAGAATAATAAAAATCAGGGCACCTCGTCCGCCAGTGGAACGGACCCGTCCTCGGTTATCCCTGGTTACACCCCGAACCCCTCGCAGAGCAGCAACTACGGCGGCGTGCGGGGCGGAGACGGCGGCATTGCCGACAAAGGTCAGACGTCACTCAGTCAGAATGACGCCGGTCAGGCGGTGAATGATTCCAGCACCAAAAACCCGTCGCCGAAGATTGATCCGAACGCCGACTTTATTCAGAACGGCAAGAACGCCGAGGCTAACGGGGGCAGTATCGTTGACGGCACTAACGCCAACTGCAGCGAAAAGGTTGTATCGAAGTCGGTCTTTGAGAACTACAGCTGCGACAGGGACGTGAATCAGATTCAGACCTGTGCCCGTACGGCAAGCATTCAGGTTACCGGCTCGAAAGAGACCTACACCACGCAGTTTGTGATGGACGCGAGAAACTCATCAGGCAACAACGAAGGGGACTGGTGGGTACGTTATGACTTCACGGCCCCGGACGACGGAACGCTGAACAGCGGCAGCTGGGTTTTTCAGCAGCCCGACTCACCCGACTATCACGGTGGGGGATTTACTTTTTCAATGCAGTCTTTAGGACAGTCGATCACATTCGACCTCAACAATTCAGGCGCTTTCTCCATTGCGTCACAGCATGTCAGTAAGGGGCAGGTCATATCCATGAGGCTCCGGTGGAATTCTTCTGGCCATAATGACAGTTACCGCGATGGACTGAAGAAGGCTCTGGCAAACGGGAAGTACGTAGCACGAATTACGCTCCCCATGACGGCAGAACGGGACACCACATCGTCAAAGGTTGTCTGGACCGAAAGCTGTCCTTTCGACAAATCAACGGCAACCAGCAGCGCGGGCTCGCAGTGCGTAGACCCGGGCGGGAACCGCACTATTACCCAGAACGGCCGGGATTACACCCAGTACAGCGACTGCTGGCAGTACTCGGACGCCTATGTCGTGCCGGTGAACTCCACGGGCAACTGCGACCAGCTCATCAACAACCGCAACTGTACGCTGGCCGGACGAAGCTGCTCCCGGTCAGAGGCGGGTGCCTGCATGCATGAGAATGACACCTACCAGTGTCAGACCACCTATACCTCACAGGGCCTGCTGTGTGGCGGCCAGTATTTCTGCCGCTCCGGCGACTGCAGCGACACGGACGGCACAGGGGACAATGGTTTTGATATGTCGATTTCAAAGCTTGCCGGTCTCGCCTCTGCAGGGGATGACGTAAAAAAAGGCAGTCAGACGGACATCCGTGCCTTTACCGGTCAGCCGATGTCGTGTCGCAAGGCCGTTGCAGGATTCTCTAACTGCTGCGTGGATACCGGCTGGGGCAACAGCTCCGGACTGGCGAACTGCAACAGCGAGGAGATGGCCATCGGCAAGGCAAAGGCCAAAAAGGTCACGGTTTACGTGGGTGACAAGTGCGATCACGCCGTGCTGGGCGTCTGTGTGCAGAAAAGTCAGGTTTACTGCGTCTTTGGCGGCAAGCTGAGCCGCATCATTCAGGAGCAGGGGCGGCGTGACCAGCTGCACGTGGATTTCGGCAGCGGCGATTCGCCGAACTGTCGCGGGATCACTGTGCCGGAGCTGCAGTCCATTAACTTTGACCTGATTAACTTCCAGGACTTCTACAGCGATCTCATGGCCAACCAGAAAATCCCGGATTCGGCCTCGATGGTTCAGCAGGCTAAACAGCGTATCGCTGCTCAGGCAGCGGCACAAAACGGAGGCAAAAAATGAAGCGTCTGCTGCTTGCCTGTCTGCTGATGGCAGGGGCTGCGCCGGTACTGGCAGATGATGCGCAGAGTGCCGACGCCGTAATCACACCTGCTGCGCCATTTACCGGCTGGCACTGGTATAACGAGCCCAAAAAGAAGCCGGAAACACCCGCGCCGAAAGTTAAACCGCCTCAACCCGGTGTGCCGGATTTCAGCAAGTTAACCCCTTCCGAGCAGGCTGATGTTCTTAAGGGGTACACGAAAGAGGCGCTTAACAACGCCATTCTGCATCCTTCAGCTGAAAATACCGCGACGTTTCTGCGCTGGCAGAAGTTCTGGACCGACCGGGCCTCGATGTTCAGCCAGTCGTTTGCCGTGGCGCAGCTTGATCATCCTGACCTCGATTACAACCTGGAGCATCCGCACTACAACAGTACGGCACCGTTGCAGCAGGCGCGGGACCAGGAGGAGCAGAACGACGCCATTAAAAAACTGTCCGGCGAATACGGCCTTTTCTACTTCTACCGCGGGCAGGACCCGATTGACGCGCAGATGGCTGGTGTAGTGGCGGATTTTGCCAGACTCCGGCATATCTCGCTGATACCGGTCAGCGTGGACGGCACCGTTTCTCCACAGGTGCCAGACAGCCGGACTGACGCCGGTCAGACCGCCAGAATGGGAATAACCCATTTTCCGGCACTGTTTCTGGTTGACCCTAAATCGAAGAATTACCGGCCGCTGGCCTACGGCTTTATGACCCAGGACGACCTGGCGAAGCGGTTTCTGAACGTAGCCACCGGCTTTAAACCCAACTTCTGAGGACTTCCTATGTTACTGCTCTCTCCCGTGTGGCAGGGACGGTTTACGGCCGTGCAGCGGCTGGCAAACCTGACGCTACGGACATTTGTGATTCATCCGGCGATGTTTTTCTTTTTACTCTTCATTTTTTGCGCGAATAAGACCGGAAGCGGAGGGCTGATGCTTCTGAACTGGGCTGAAGAGGCGGTGCGCGATGCAGCTGCCGGTCAGGTATGGACCTGCCAGTCGCAGGACGAGCCTGCTCCCACTGTGCCAGCTGACTTTCCTCCACTGTCCCGAAGTGACGTGACAGCAAGGCCTGAGCTACCGGAGGCTCCCCCGTCTAAATGTGTGAAGGTTGCTGAAAGCCGTGAAACCTGGATTTTTCAGGAAAACAACCTGCTTCGGAAACTCTACTTAACCAGCGTGATGATTTCCGTGCTTGCGAGTTTCTACGCTAACCATTTCCGCCGCCGTCATAAACGAGGTAAATGATGCAACGACTTCCGCTGATTGCCGCGCTGTTTATGGCGGGCATTATCTGTAACTGTCTTCGCCAGTTACTTAACTGGTCTGTAACCGTCACACACGATGTTCTCGTCATTCTCAGCAGCCTTTATCTCGGTATGACGGCGATGTTAGTCGTTTATGAAATTATCGTTTACCGGCGCACAGGGCGTGGGCGTGGAGGTCATAATGAGGCTTAAAAAGCTGCTTGTTATGATGATGCTTTTCGCACCGGTGGTGGCGCAGGCGACGGTGGCTGATGAGATTGCCGCGCTTGAGCGTATGAAAGCAAAGCAGGGCCCACAGTTGCCGGATCTGGGTATACCCGGCTCGCAGCGGCATGTAAACAGACCACCCAGTATGGTTCAACTGGCTGACGGTCGTCAGGTCAACATTAATGATTATGCTGTGGTGGTCTTCATGCAGCGTGGGTGCCAGTACAGCGCAAAGTTCGATCCCAAGCTGAAATCCTGGGCAGATGAAATGGGCATCAAAGTGTATCCCTACTCGCTCGACGGGTATGGGGACGCGTCTTTTCCGGTCGCGCTGATACCTCGTAAAGCCGGTCCAAATGAACCCATTGCCGGCGAAATCCTGACCTTTTTCGGTAATGGCCTGCCAATAGCCACGCCGACAACGTTTATGGTCAACGTCAATACCAACACGGCCTATCCGCTTTATCAGGGTGATACCGATATGGCCACCATGAGCCAGCGTCTGTCACAGATGATTGAAGCGGATATTGATCACCTTCCTCCGGACACGCTGGGGCCGGTTCCCAGCAGCGGCTCGGTTACCCCTCAGTAACGCAGCGGCATTGCCGCCCAGGGATAAACATGACTGAAGAACCATTGACGCTCAACAGACTTGAGAGCGTGCTGTTGCTTGTCTGTGCCTCATTTCTGGCCGCATCAGGACTCTATGCCTGGCTTGTCTGCGAATTGACCGGAGGTGGCCTCCTTATCCTGAGCGCTGGCGCGAATGCCGGACTGATCTGTGCGGTTCGCGATTTTCCACTGCTGTTTCTGATTTCACTTGCAGGGGGCGCGGGATGTGGTGCGTTGATAAGTATCACGCTGCGCCGTAACGGATTTATGACTGAACATCCCTTTAATTAAAGGGCCTCAACCAGCCGGATTGAACCAGGCTTGCTCGGATTCAAGCCGACAGGAACAAATGATGAAGACAGAGAACATAGCCTGCAGACGCAAATTCACAACCTGCGCAGAGAGGTTCGTACTCTTTAGTGCCTTGATGTGGGCCGGGGGGACTGGCTGGCTGTTTTTTTTCAGTGCGGTCGCAGAGCCTCCCCTGCCACCGCCACAGGTTGCACGTTTTCTGATGGACGTCAGAATGCTCAGCCTTTCGGGTTGGCTGCTGGCGCTAATCCCGTTGTGGTGCCTCTGGCTGGACTGTAAGAGTTACGGTGTGCTTCCGACGCTTTCAGGCTGGCTGAGACGCTATGGTTTCATCGCGGCCGCCAGCCTGGTTGCGGCATTACGGGTTTTTTGCCAGCGGGGATATCCTGCTATTGTGGCGGAAGGAAATTATCTCTCTTACCTATTCTTATGGAGTATGTTTGGAGTAGTTTGCCTGTTGCGTAAGCCAGCAGAATGATGCCGCACAATATCAGTGAATCCCTGATACTGATGAAAAAGACACTCAGGGACAGCCTGATATTTAACGCATTTAGCCTCTCAAGGCTCCATCCCGCTAAACGGTATATTACAGAGCGCTGACTTTTAAGCTTCAGACAGGCGTTATTGCAGTCTTCATCTGAAATCTCATTGAGCAGTTGTTGGGCTTTATCTTCCTCAAGGTGGTTGCTGAAATACCTGATGAGCAGAATTCTTTTTGATACGGAGGTAATGTCGGTCTTCAGTTCAGAAATCAGCGACAGTGCATCATCACGTGTGATGACAGATTTTTGCTCATACCAGGCGTCCTGCACCGCAGGATTGTCCGGAAACTGCTGGCGAAGACTGTTCAGCAACGCTTTGCGTCTTTCTTCAGATGGGATCTTGTCGATGACCAGTGCCGGATAGATGTTTTCTGCATAGGCGGCGGACTCAGGCGTGTAATAGAAACGGCTGGGCGTTTTGCGGTAAAAATCCAGTCTGAGATCAGCAGCCTGTCCTGTGTTGTATTGACTGGTTGTTTCCCAGTACAGCGGTTCATGCGTCTTTTCATCTCTGTACGAGATGAAAGCATGATGTGGGGCATAAAAAATTTCAGCCTCACGGCCAGCCGCATGCATTGCATCGATCAACAGATAAGCGTTCAGATCGCAGTCTGAGTAATGTCCTGCCCAGCCGTCTGAAACGGCCTGCACAGGTGAATAATAAAAGTGCCTGCCCAGCAGGCGGTTTGCACAGGCCAGATAATCCTTATTGCTGAGTGCTGTGTCGCAATGTTTTTTAACATCGCTGAGCCAGCCCTGCGTATTGCCATATGCCAGATTTGCGTTTTTTTCTGACGCAATCCCGGCCCGCCTGTCGAAGTTAATCAGACGATGAGTCAGGAGTTCAGGATCATAGCTGCCTGAGATATCTGCACGTGAACGCGCAGGCTGCTCATGTTTTCTGGCTTTGTAATCATTGTCATACCAGCTGCAGACAAACACATAGCTGAACGCACACACCATCAGGATGGCGAGAATAAGCATCTCGTATCTTGTTTTCACTCTCAGTTCCTCATTCCCTTAAAACGACAGTCCACGACTCAACGCATGGGCCCTTAATCCCTGTTATCGGCTGGCTGTCTGTTGATTTTATTTGAGCCGTTAAATCAACCAGGCATCATAGCCTGTTACGGAGCGTCACTACATGAAACTCAGGCAGTTCCTTCTTTCTACCGCTGTGGCACTGTTCATCAGCGCGCCTGCGCTGGCCGACGTGCAGGGCGATCTCAACGGCTACTTTGGCAGTCTGGGCTTTGACGGTAACGTCTCAAGAGCACAGGCATGGCAGGGACAGGCCGCAGGCTATGTTACCGGTGGTTCGGTTTACCTGCGTAACCAGGTTAAACAGGTTCAGCTTATTTCTATGCAGGTGCCTACGCTCAATGCGGGCTGTGGCGGAATTGACTCTTACCTGGGGGCGTTCTCTTTCATCAATGGCGCCGAACTGCAGCGCTTCGTGAAACAGATCATGAGTAACGCTGCCGGCTATGCCTTCGATCTGGCGCTCCAGACGATGGTGCCGGAACTCAAGCAGGCCAAAGACTTTCTTCAAAAGCTCGCCTCGGATGTTAACTCTGCAAACATGAGTTCCTGTCAGGCCGCTCAGGGCATCATCGGCGGGCTTTGGCCGGTAACGCAGGTTTCAAACCAGAAAATATGTCAGGACATTGCAGGTGAAAGTAACATTTTTGCCGACTGGGCCGCTTCACGACAGGGTTGTACAGTGGGTGGGCAGGGCGACAGCGTCACCAGTCGCGCCTCTGACCAGATGAAAGATCAGGTGCTCAAAAACAAAAACCTTATCTGGGACGCCCTGGGCCGCAATCACTTGTTCGACGGTAACAATGAACTCAAAGAACTGGTGATGAGCATCATCGGTTCTATCGTATTTAACGCTCAGGGCCAGGTGACAATCCTCCCCCCGATGGTGGATAACCGCGACGTTATAACGGTTCTTATGAACGGCGGAACTGCGAAAATCTATGGTTGCGACACAATGGATCTCTGCCTGGGCCCCACGGTCGCAACAGTGAACATCAGCAGCGATGCCGCTCTGGTTTCCCAGGTGCGCAGGCTGATGCTGTCGATTGACGGAAAGCTCAGTTCAGATTCACCGCTGACCGATCAGGAAAAAGGCTTTATCAACACGACGTCAGTGCCGGTACTTAAATATCTGACCAACTCGCGCAGCATGGGTATGAGTCCGACCTACCTGGTTCAGGTGGCTGACTTTATCGCGCAGGACATGATGATTCAGTACCTGCAGGAGCTGGTAAAGCAGGCAAGTCAGTCTCTCGCCGGCAGAAACTATCCGGAACAGGCCGCAGGAGAGTTGCGGGGCAACGTCCTGACTGCGCAGTCGCTGCTCGCACAGATGAAACTCCAGTCCACTGCAGACCAGAATGCGCTCGACGGCATTGACCGCAACATGCAGTACCTGCAGCAGCAGGTTTCAACCATTATCTCAACGTCTTACCAGAGTAATTACCAGTGGGGAACGGGCAATGACTGAAGTCTGGACCATCTATGGCGGTGACATGTGGCGGCAGGTGTTCAACGGTGTGGTGACCATTATCGGTTCAGACACCTATGACACGCTGAAACGCATTGTCGGCCTGTTTGGGGTGCTGGGTGTGATGGCCAGCTTTGTTAAATCGCGAAATCCGATGGTGTTCCTGCAGTGGTTTGGCGTGTTCTTTCTCATTACGTCGGTGCTGCTCGTGCCAAAACGCAGCGTGCAGATTCATGACATTACCGATCCGGCCGCCGTCTATGAGGTCGATAATGTGCCAGCCGGACTGGCCGCTATCGCAGGGCTGACGACCGCACCGGGATTTGCCGTTGCTCAGTTGTATGATTACAGCCTTGCGCGGCCTGACTCACTCACCTACACCAAGACCGGCATGCTCTTTGGCTCCCAGATTGTTGCGCAGTCGTCCGATTTCCGGACGCTCAATCCGGATCTGGCGCAGTTGCTTCCCGATTACGTCGAGAACTGTGTGATTGGCGATATTATGCTGAACAACAAATACACGGTTAACGACCTGTTGCACAGCAGCGACCCTCTGACACTTATCACCAGTCAGCCGAGTCCGTTGCGCGGGCTTTACCAGAATACGGGCAACGGGAAGGTGTTTGTGACCTGTCAGCAGGCTGCTGCGTCCATCAAAACACTGGTGAGCCGGGATATCGTGCCTGGTGCTGATACCCTTCACTCTGTTGCAACCCGTCTTTTCGGGAACAAAGTGAACGCGGATTCCATGCTGATCAATGCGATGAACGACAGTTACGGTTTCTTCTATTCCGGCGGGCTCACGGCATCGCAGATCATGCGCAATAACATCACTAATGCGGCTATCCGTGACGGCTGGAAAGGATTTGCGGCGCGTTCCTCCGATACGTCGAACCTGCTGAATCTCGCGACAGAATCAAGCCTGACCAAGCAGCGTATCAGTTGGGGGGCGGGCGGCGTAATCGCCACGCGGACGCTGCCGATGTTCCAGTCACTGATGATGCTGATTCTGATAGCACTGTTTCCGCTTGTTATTGTGCTGTCGCTGGTTAACCACAGCATATTCGGCCTTAACACGTTGAAGATGTATGCAGGCGGGTTTCTGTACTTTCAGATGTGGCCAGTCATGTTTGCCGTACTCAATTCACTGGCCAACTTCTATCTGCAGACGAAAACTGGTGCGACACCGCTGGTACTGGCCAATATGGATCAGGTGGCGCTTCAGCATTCAGATGCTGCCAACATCGCAGGCTACCTCAGCATGTCGATACCGGTATTGTCATTCTTTCTGACAAAGGGTGCGGCTTCCATTGCCTCGCAGGCGGTAGGTGGGGTACTGAGTTCAGCAGCATTCACAACGAGCGGTCAGGCTTCAACGACCGCAGACGGCAACTGGTCCTTTAACAATATGTCGATGGATAACGTGAATGCCAACAAGTTTGATACCAATATGGCGCAGCGGTCCGGCCAGCAGTCGTTCCAGACCAGCAATGGTGCCACACATACTCAGACGGCTGACGGGCATAACGTTTATGACACCAGTGGTGCCATTTCAAATCTGCCGGTGAATCTTAAACTGAGTTCTCTGGCAAGCAGCGGCTTCTCCGAGCAGTCTCGACAGGCACAGCAGGAAGCCCAGACGGCACTGGATGGTTACAATCACAGCGTAACCAGCGGTTATCAGCAGATGCAGCAGTTAAGCCATCAGAGTGGTGCGAGTGACTCAATGACGCAGGGAAGTGATAACAGCGTGGCTTCTAACGTTTCACGTGGAGCCAGCCAGATGCAGTCAGCCGTTGAAAGTTATGCGAAGTCACACAACATTTCACAGCAAGAGGCCTATAACAAACTCATGGACATCACCAACCAGGGAAGCGCTGGTGCGGGTGGCAAAATTTACGGTAAATATGATTCGGGTGACATGTTCGCGACCAAACTGGGTAAATGGGCAACGGGCCTGAGTGGTGGTGGTGAAGTGAACCTGAACGCCGACTGGAGACACTCTTCTGGCAGCTCACATGGCACACAGGACAGCCATGCAGAGGGGCATGACTACCGTAACGACAGGAACAGCCAGGATGCGAAAGAATTTCGTCAGGGTATGGACATGGTCACATCTACCCGCCTGAGCGAGTCTGGAAGCCATACTAACAACGAGTCAGATTCAAAAGTGCAACAGTTTGCAGCCACGCTTAATGATGCGAAAAGTCAGTATCACCAGTATACGGACAGCAGTACCCGTAGTCAGGAATTCAGCCGTATGGCCACGCTGGCTCAGAACCAGAGCGCAAGTTTGGACGCCAATTACAATCAGGAGTTTGTGGACTGGACTACGGCTAAGTACGGAAGCGATGCACAGCACGTACTGACCAACGTCAACACAGCTCAGGCAGCCGCCACCGAGTTCATGAAAGAACGTCTGGAACCTGAAATCATGCAGAATTATGCTGGCAGAACGGAGCAGGTTGCAGCTCAGCCTCTAACACCTTCAGGCTCTCTTGAGGCTTCAGGAAATAATGGCAGCGGCGGTAACACGATTCATGGGCGTTCAGAAAGAAATGTTGTTGGCGGGCGGGAGGCTGGGACGTCTCTAATCAGCGGCGATTATCAGGCTGGTGTAGACCGTATCAACCAACAAGCTGGTTCTTTGAGTGGTCCTCAAAATATTGCTGATAAGCTTGCAGACAGAAACTTTGAGAATACGGGAAAAATTGGACAAATTGACGGAGAAATAAGCAAAAATAAAAGCACTGTTCAGGCATCCAGTGATATACTCAGAAATGAGCATCAGGGTGCTGTGAAAAGCCAACAAATCGGTCGTGCTGAAGAAGAAATTAGCCAAGCAAAGCCCAAGATTGACGATGCGCAATCTGAATATTTAAAACGTAAAATAGAAGAACTTAGAGCATCGAACAAGCGTGCTTCTTAAAAGTTTGAACAGGTGGGGTGTAAGATGAGTAATTTAACCGTTGCAGATGTTAATTCAGATGTAGAGATGCTGATGAGTAGTTTCAGCTCGGGTGATCGATTGCTTCCTTCTTCATCTCACCTGTTTAAAATAAGTTTAGCAGTTCCATCATTTGCATTCGCTCTCAGTTTGGTTGGGGACGCTCTGGGTTATCTTTCTTTGGCTCGCGAGCAGCATTCAATCATAGGGTATTACTATTATATTCTGAGTGACGGTTGGGCAGTTCTTCTTCCGACCTTTATTTTAGGGTTGTTTTTTGCATTTATGGTATATAACAACCTTATGACATATATGGCTGTTCCTAAAAATGTTCGTGAAAAATCCGTCATTTTGTTGCACTTAAAGAAGATAGTTCAAAGAACAATTGCAGTTTTTGCATTTCTAATGTTCGTTGCGGCCTTGGCTTCAAGTTATGTATCTTGGGCTGTACTTACTATCCCAGTATTAATGATGGTGCTTTTTTTCTCTGTTAACATTATCGTCAGTTCAGAAATAAATCGTTTGGGCGCAGGCGTTGCACTCGAAAAAGTCAGTGCATTGCTGAAGAAGATCTAAGTCTGATGTGACCTGCTCTAAACACATTTTCAATAGCTTTTTCCTTTTAAACCGGGCGCCCGCCCGGTTGGTTTTATTTCTAAAGTACAAATCTGTTATTTTTACTATTAAGTTTGATTTAAGTCATGAGAACATTTCTTGATTAAAACCCCATTACATCCTCACAATGCTCTGCATAATTATAAGCAAGCAGATGTTCTTTAAATAAAACCAATGTCACCTGCCTCTGAATAAAGTAAGTGACAGGACTAAAAAAACTCCTCTGGGAAATTCTGTCGGGCATTCATGCTCATTTTTTCGTTTAACAAGGATACTGAAATGAAAAAGCGTTCCCTCTTTGTGGCGGCGATTGCTGCTGCATGTCTTGTGCTGTCCGGGTGTGGTGCGATGAGTACCGCGATCAAAAAAAGAAATCTTGATGTAAAAACGCAAATGAGTCAGACAGTCTGGCTTGATCCGTCAAGTAATAAAACCGTTTGGCTGCAGGTACGCAATACTTCAGATAAAGATATGGGCGACCTGTACGGCCTTATAGGGCAGGATGTTCAGGCGAAAGGCTATACCCTCACTTCAAGCCCGGATGCAGCCAACTACTGGATTCAGGTCAACGTACTGAAAGCAGATAAAATGGATTTGCGGGCAGCGCAGGGATTCCTGAACAGCGGTTATGAAGGTGGCGCAGCTGGCGCAGCACTGGGGGCCGGCATCACAGCTTATAACGGTAACTCAGGCGGCGCTGTCCTGGGGGCTGGCCTTGCCGCAGGATTGATTGGTATGGCCGCAGATGCGATGGTAGAAGACGTTAACTACACAATGGTAACCGACCTACAGATTTCAGAGCGCAGTAAAGCGGCTGTCACCACCGATAACGTAGCTGCTCTTCGACAGGGTACATCTGGCATCAAATTGCAGACCAGCAGCGAACAGGGTGACCGAATGAAATATCAGACGCGTGTGGTTTCAAACGCCAACAAGGTAAACCTTAAATTCGATGAAGCCAAACCTGTACTCGAAGCCCAACTGGCAAAATCTGTCGCAGGTATCCTGCCTTAACCTGAGTACCTGTATAGCATTGCTGAGTTCTTTCAGTGTGTTTAAGCGCCGACACTGAGAACTCTGCAAAAAGACACGAAACAGGCATACGCCCGAGGAAAATAACAGACCTTCTTTCCTGGCAACCGGGTGTATGCCGCCCCTTCTGATGACATTCCTGAATTAAAGCATCCGTGTTTTGTAACGGTGCGTTCGTGCCGCATGGCTGAACTGGTGACATTTCGCCTCCTCGCGCCGGTTCAACGGCCCCGGCGTCTGCGGCGGGCGCTGCATACTCTCAATTTCACCGACGTGTCCTGACTCTCATATCCCTTAACAAGGAGCTTTTATGCTGCAATTTAATGGCGTTCTACGCACGGCTGTAACCTGGTTTACCCTTTTCCTCGCCTGGAGCGCATTGGTTTTATGGCATTTTGGCATGCAACTGCATCAGTACATCATGTCTGACAGCACCCTGTTTGCATATGAACTGGCCGTGCGCACGGCGCAAAGTGACATGATGCCGCAGGGGATGATCCCTTTCCTGATGGTACTGCTGACACTTACGGCCGGTGCCGTTTTGTCTGTTCTGACGCTGCTCGGCTGGAATCTGATCCTGTTCGCCTGCTGCCTGCCTGTTATGGCGGGGGAATGGCTGCTCAGACGCACTGGATTAATCCGCTCTGAGTCTACAGCCTCTGTTGAAAGATAAATTTTGCACTCAGAGAAAGGGTGGCGGGTCCGTTCGCAGCGGACCCACCTGTAGCCTCATCAGTCATTTACGAGAATCTCAATGAAGGCCACATACTTTAAAATAGCACTGATCATCATCAGTGCCGTAAGCTTTTGCGCGCATGCTGCCAACACTGTCGGTCCCGGTTACACCAGCACGCTTATCACGGGTGACGGTAATTCTGTGACCGGCACCCCTGACTGCTGTCAGAACTTTCAAATTGATATTTATGGCGTTAATAATGATTTAAAAAACTCCTATGCCACCACCGTCTTCGGAGACACCAACCTCACAGACGGTTCAGATATGTCGATTTTCGGGCAGAGCAACAGCATCACCGGAGGCTACGGCAACATATTCGGGGATGGGAACAATGCCAAAACCGGAACCCGGCAGTTCGTCAATATCTTCGGTAATGGCTCATCACTGAGCGGGAACGGAGATAATATCTTTGGTACTGCTTCATCCATTACCGGGAATAACTCAACCATCACCGGGAATGGCAATAACTCCAGCGGTGATGAAAACAACACCACTGGTTACAGCAATACTATCTCCGGCAACCAGATCAACGTTTTCGGCTCGTCGAACAAGGTCACTGCCTCACCCTTTTCAAACGTTACCGGCAACGGAAATACCTTAGAGACGGGCCCGTACGCTATCACGCTGGGTGACGGGAATACCAACACCGGTGGAGACACGGACTCTGGCGGTATTGAGATTGGTTCAGGAAACACCCTGAAAAATGCGCTGAACGGAACCGTTATCGGCAACGGTTCCAGCGCAACGGGGGCTAACAGCCTCGTCTTTGGCTCGGGCGCACAGGCCTCAAACGGTGGGACATCTGTGGGATACGGTTCCGTTTCCTCACAGGGAGACGAGGTGTCTTTTGGCAGTCAGAACGTCCAGCGACGTCTGACGCATATTGCTGCAGGGACAGCGGGTACGGATGCCAGTAACGTCAGACAAATGCAGGACGGTGATGCGGCAACGCTCAGCAGCGCCAGAGGCTATACGGACACACGGGAAACCGCCATCAACAACCGTACTGACGGACTGATTGCGACGGAGCAGCAGGCCCGTTCTGCAGGGGATGCCTCGACACTCAACAGTGCGGAAACCTTTACCACAAACCGTGAACAGGCGATCAACACCCGTACTGACAGCATGATGGCCTCTGAGCAGCAGGCCCGACAGGACGGAGATGCCTCTACGCTGTCTAGTGCGAAAGCCTACACAGATTCCAGAGAGCAGGTTCTCAACAGCAAAATGCAGTCTTACTCCGCTTCGCAGCAGAGTGCGCGTCTCTCAGGAGAGGCAGATACGCTGGCCAAATCGGGCAATTATACGGACCGTCAGACAGCGGCGGCGATTGGCGCGTCAAACAGCTATACCGATGCGAGAGAGCTGGCAATCAACAGCAGGACTGACGGGCTTGTTGCTGATGAAAAATCACAGCGCATTCTGGGTGAGGCACAAACCCTCACCTCAGCAAACAGCTATACCGACACGCGCGAGCGTGCCATCAGCACCCGGACCGACACCCTGTTTTCACAAGAAAGAACGGCGCGTACTCAGGGCGAACAGCGCATGCTGCAGAGTGCAAACTCCTACACTGACCAGCGGGAAGTGGCGGCAAATCAGTACACCGACAGTGCGATGTCGGATGAACGGCAGGCCCGTACACAGGGTGATGCACGCGTGCTCAGCAGCGCAAACGGCTATACCGACCAGCGTGAGAGCGCCATTCTGCTGCATACCGACAGCGCGCTTTCTGCAGAAAGGCAGGCAAGGGATGACGGTGACCGGCGAACGCTGAGCAGTGCAAACACCTACACAGACAGCAAAGTGCATCAGCTTTCACGCCGGGCCAATGCGGGCATAGCTTCCGCGATGGCCATGTCGGGTATTCCTTATCTGATCAACTCTGTAGACAACAGCTTCGGTATGGCATTCGGCACATACCGGGACGAGCAGGCCATTGCTGCCGGCTACCAGCGTCGTCTGGCCGCTCAGGTAAGCGCGCGCGTGAGTCTTACCTGGGATACCGGACAGGGTGCGGGCATGACTGCCGGCATGGCTATGGGCTGGTGATCTCATAATTTCCAGTAAAGCACGGGCCTTCGTCACTTCCATGTCTCAACAGGCCTTACTGGCTGCATAAACCGCTTTTCATCTGAATCATCACTGACCCGACTGCATCCCTGCGCAGGGATTTCTGACGCCTCAAACGGAGCCATTCATGAGTTTTACGCCTAAAAACCTTACCCAGGGTGGCCAGATTATGGCTTACCGCCTGCGTATGTTCGCGCAGGTGAGTAACTGGATTTTCCACTGGATGTTACTGCTGTTTATTGCCTCTACGGCGCTGCTTTTCTGGCTGACTACGCCCGATGACGTGATGCGAAATGGCTTCTGGTACTGGGCTGCATGGCCGACGCATTCGCTGATGGGACTCAGTCCTGCCAGCGCTACCGCGACCTGGGACATTACCTGGCACTGCGGAGACGGTACGCAACTGTGTAAGGTTAAAATGACGCCAGACCAGTTGCTCTCCGATGCCTGGATGCAGGGGATGGGTAATGCCTTTCTGGCCAGCCTCCGTTTTGTGGCCACGATCTGCGGTACCACAGCATGCCTGCTTTACTGCCTGATTGCCTGGTATGTGGGGTACAAAGGCAAAAAAGAAACAGAGGATGAGTTTATATCCGGAATGGAGCTTACGGATAACCTCAAAGTTATTAACCAGCTGCTGAAAAAGGCCGGGGAAAAGTCGGATCTACAGGTGGCCGGGCTGCACATGGTCCGCAATGCCGAGATCATGAATTACCTGATTCACGGAACCGTCAACGTCGGGAAATCCACCATTATCCGCTGGCTGCTTGATTACATCCGCAAGCGGGGTGACCGCGCCATCATTTACGACTCGGGCGGTACGTTTGTCGAAACGCACTACGACGAACGCGTGGACAAAATCCTGAACACGCATGACAGACGCTGCGAAAACTGGGTGCTGTGGCGTGAAGGCCGCGAGGTCGTGGATTACGAGAACATGACGGCCGCGCTGATGCCGGTTGAGGGCGACTCGGACCCGTTCTGGGTGTCCTCATCACGGACCATCTTCAGTGATACGGCCATGCAGTTTGCATCTGACCCGAATCGCAACATTGAAAAATTCCTGAAAACCCTGCTGTCCATTGACCTGAAAAGTCTGCGCGAATTCCTGAAAAACACGCCCTCCGCCAACCTGGTGGAGGAGAAAATTGAAAAAACCGCCATCTCGATACGCTCGGTTCTGACCAACTACGCCAAGTCGCTGCGTTACCTGCAGGGGCTCGACAAGGAGGGTAAACCCGAGTTCAGCATCCGGGAATGGATGACAGAGAAGCAGTATGACAACAGCTGGCTGTTTATTTCCACCACGGCCCGTCACCGTAAATCTGTCCGACCGCTGATAACGATGTGGCTTTCGCTGGCCACGCTGTTTATTCAGAGCATGGGCGAGGACAGCAAGCGACGGGTGTGGATTATCGGCGATGAAATTCTGGGCCTGCAGAAACTCCCGGATCTGGGCGAAACACTGGCCGAGGGCCGTAAGTTTGGTGCCTGTTTTGTACTGGGTATTCAGAATATGCCCCAGCTGATTAACGTCTACGGGCGCGAGATGGCCAAGTCCATTTTTGACCTGCTGAACACGCGCTTTTACGGCCGTTCACCCAGCGCCGAGGTGGCAAAGATGATCGAGGAGGACCTGGGCCATCAGCGCCGGCGCGAAGCCCGTGAGCAGAACAGCTTTGGCCTAGCGCAGGAGCGTGATGGTATTTCCATCAGCAAGGACAAAGTCAGGGAACCGGTTGTTGATTACGACCAGATCATGAAGCTGCCCAACCTGCGCTTTTACGTGCGTATGCCGGGCGAGTATCCGGTAGTGAAGCTCAGCCTGAAGTACCGCGAACAGAAGAAATATCATCCTGCGCTCATCGAGCGTGACTTCAAAGACAACCTCAGTCCTGAGCTGGAAAAAATCATCAGCCAGAACGAGCGTGACGCTGTCGGGCTGGGGCTGCGCTTTCCGACCGGCGATGAAATCCTGGAGGGAACCACACACCCGCCGCTGGCATCCGTTGCTGCTGAGTCAGGGGCGGAAGTCAGGCAGCCTGCACCTGTTGCCGCCAGCGTCACGCCTCCGCCTCCGCCTGCACCGGAGCAACACCCAGTACGCGTCCCTCAAAAAGCCCCGTCAGCGGAACCTGCTGAGATTCTGGCTGGAAGTCTGCTGCCTGATAACGTCCGGGCATTTCCCGGTCGTGGAGCAGCAGCTTCACGATCTGCACCGGCTGTAAGGCCCGTCGCCCGTCCTGAGCCTGACGTGCCGGCAGAAAAAACCGCACCAGTACCGGCAGCAAAAGTAGTTGCCGCGCCCGTACCCCCTAAACCACCGGTCAAAACGACCAGTGCGCTCGACATCCTGGCTCGCCGGGCAAATCTGCCTGCCAACACGGATGACTCCGAGACGGCTGAGGAGGGTACGCAGGGCGAAGCGCCAGAGCTGAACATGGTGGCGGAAAAAGATGATGCAGGGCAGCTCACTGTGCAGACGGCGGGACACAGTAAAGGCGTGCATGACAGCCGGGAGGAAGCCTACGCGGACCAGTACCGGCAGGCAAACTACCGCATGGCTGACGATGAAAAAAACATCCTGCGCCACCGTGAAGATTACGAGGCCTGGCAGGAAATGGGCGACCATCATGACCACGGAGATTATGAGCGATGATGACCGTTGCGCCGGTGGCGTCGGCCGCCGATGCTGCCAGTTACTACAGCAGCAAAGATAACTACTATTTTCTCGATGACCTGGAAAGTCAGTGGCTGGGTGAGGGCGCGCGCGAGCTGGGCCTGGAAGGCCCGGTTGACCTGCAGACGTTTACGGACGTGCTGCACGGCAAGCTCCCCAACGGAACGGAGCTGGGCAAAGAGGTGCAGGGCGCGCACGTCCACCGTCCGGGACATGACCTGACGTTTTCCGCCCCTAAAAGCATCTCCATGCTGATACTGGCCGGAGGCGACAAACGCCTGCTGGAGGCACATCACGAGGCGGTGAAAGAGGCGCTGGGGGTGATTGAAAACCTGATAAGCGTGCGCAGCACCCGAGACGGTATTACCCGCATCGAACCGACCGGCAAGATGGTGGCCGCGCTGTTCACGCATGACACCTCGCGCAACCTCGATCCGCAGATTCACACCCACGCCGTTGTGGTGAACGCCACTGAACATGAAGGCAAATGGAAAGCCCTGTCCACCGACTACATCCACGGAACCGGGTTCATTGAGACGATTTACAAACACCAGGTGAAGTTTGGCCAGATTTACCGCAGTTCTCTGAAGGGAAAAACCGAAGCGCTGGGTTATGAAACGGAGCTGACCGGCGGACCGCATGGCCTCTGGGAGGTTAAAGGCTTTACCGAAACCGTACTGGAAGAGTTCTCTTCACGGCACAGGGAAATTCATGGCAGCGTGGGGGAAGATGCCAGCCTGAAAAGCCGTGATGTGGCCGCGCTCGACACGCGCCAGCGTAAACAGTCGCTTGACCGCTACGGCGAAAATGACACCCTGCCGGCAAAGAGTCAGGAAGAGGTCACACGGCACGGGCCTGACGGGGTTACACCAGAACGTGTCGGGAAAGCGAAAGACGGTGAGCAGCAGCCAGTATCCGGACAGGCGGAAATGGCCATCGGCAAAAGCGCTGAAAACACGGTCAAGCCCCGCGCATCCGATGCTACTGAAAAGCATCCGGACGTTCAGCAGAAAGCCGATCCGGACTCAGTTTCCGCCGGTAAGCCTGCGCCTGAACCGGAGCAGACAGGTACCACTGTAAAGACCGTCACCGCAGCGCCGGACAGAGCGGAGCCGGTCGATACAGGACAGGTATTGCGGGACATATCTTCTCCCGGCAATGAGCCGATTGTTAAACCTGAAACCGAAAGGGGACGCAGCCGCCTGCAGGCGCGCTGGCAGCGGCAGATGGACGATCTGGGCTTTGACATCAAACAGGTCGTCAGCGATGCCCGGGCGCGTGAGGTTGTGCTGTCAGGCCCTGAAGCCCCCCTGCGCACCGATGCCACGGAGGCCGTCCGGGAAGCCATTTCCGTGCTGAGCGACAGCCAGACCCGTTTTACGTATGGCGATCTTCTGGTAACGGCCTTCAGTGCAGGGCAGCATGAAGAGAAAATTCCCGATCTGAAACGCGCCCTGGATAAGGTGATCAGCAGTGGCGAACTGGTGCCGCTGGATGCAGACAAAGGCGTATTCACCTCCCGCATACACCTGCTTGACGAACTGTCACTGCAGTCTGTTGCGGGAAGTGCGGCCAGAGAAAACGTGGTGGCCAGCTTTCGCGCGCCGAAAGAGCCGGTGCCCGCCCGCTTTGAGAAAGCGATGCTGGCACCGGTGGCCATCCTCAACGCCCCTTCATCAGCGCTGCGTCAGCGGGAAACAGCAGAGCAGCTGGTGACAACGTCACGCGCTCACGGGCGTGACGTGATGGTCATGGCCGCCTCTGCCGAACGCGCCCTGTCACTCGGTAAATCCACGATCCTGAAAGACAGCCTGATGCAGCGCAGCCGGATACTCGGCAACGGCTTCAGCCTCGCGCCCCAGAGTACGCTCGTGGTAGACGGCGCAGAGAAGCTGAGCCTCAAGGAGATGCTGGTGCTGACCGGCGAGGCGCTGGAGAAGAATGCCCAGTTGCTGTTCCTCGACGGGGCGGGACGCACGGCCGCAACAAGTGCGCTGTCTGTCCTGGAGCAGTCGGGCGTCCCGCGTCTGTCACTCAGCGAGCCGTCGCCCGGACTGGCAGCGCGCGTCATCAGTATTGCCGACAAACGTGACCGCTATCAGGCGCTGGCCACGCGCTATGCCGAACTGAGCGGGCCGGAGATGACGCTGAGCGCGACGGTCGCAGGCGAACGTGAGCAGCAGCAACTGAACGGCCTCATCCGGTCGGCGCTGAAAGACGCCGGCAAACTCGGTCAGGAAGAGGTCTCAGTGGAGGCCCGTATTCCGGTTTTTACCACGGCCAAAACCCGTCGTCTGGTAAACACCTACCGGCCCGGGCAGGTGCTGGAAGATCGCTCGGACAAAAATGAGACGCGACATTACGTCATTGACCGTGTTCACGAAGACACCCGCCAGCTGTCGCTCATCGATACTGACGGGGTGGTCAGCATACAGGATATCCGGACCCTGACGGGAGACTGGCGGCTGTTTGACCGCGAGACACTGCCGGTCTCTGCCGGTGAGAAGCTGTTTGCCGTGACCGGCGATAAAGAGGCTGGCCTGAAGGCGCGCGATCGTCTGACGGTGGAGTCCGTCAGTGAAGGGCAGATTACCGTCCTGCGCGACGGCCAGAAAAAGCCCGTGACCCTCGAAAGCGGGCGCGCGCTGTACCTGACCCACGCCTACGTCGCCGCGCCCGGCAGCCTCGATAACGATCGCGGCGTGGTGCTGGCCAGCCTCAACGGACGGGATCTGACGGCGAACATGATGAACACCCTGGCGCGCAGCGGGAATGAAGCGGAAATCTTCACGGGCGAGCCGCAGGCCCGGGCGGAAGACCGTATTGAACGGATGCGATCGGTTCGTACGCCGCTGTCGCTGGTACGTGAAGTGAGCGGTAAGGACGACGCTACGGAGGCCGTGACGGCGCTGAAAAGTGCCGTACAGACGGATCTGCAGAAGGCGTTCACGCGCGCCGTGGCCCAGATGCGCGACGTGGCCTTCACCGAGGTTGCGCTGCTGAAGGAGGCCATGAGCTTTGTGCCCGACACGCCCGGACTGCAGCAGATGCTGCGACAGCAGGTGGCGGACAAGGCCCTGATTCGCGTGTCGGTTGACGGTGAGAGCCGCTATGTGGCGCGCGCTACCTGGGAGATGGAAAAGGCGATCGTGGCTGAAATCGCGGCGGGAAAAAATGCCGTGCCGCCGCTCATGGAGGCCGTGCCTGCGTCACTCACCGCCGGGCTGACCGGCGGACAGGGTGAGGCGACGCACCTTATCCTCGGAAGTAAAGACCGGTTTATTGCCATACAGGGGTATGCGGGCACCGGTAAAACCACTCAGTTCCGGGCGGTAACGTCGGCGCTTGATACGCTGCCTGAACATGCCCGACCGCAGGTTATCGGACTGGCCCCCACGCACCGCGCGGTGAAGGAGATGCGCAGCGTCGGCATTGAGGCCCAGACCCTGAAGTCATTTATCGTGGACTGGCAGAAACGCACGGCGGAAGGCGAAAGCGTCCGTTTTGAGAACTCGCTTTTCCTCATTGATGAGTCATCGATGCTGGGTAACCAGGACACCGCGGCGGCTTACCAGGCTATTTCATCAGGCGGGGGCCGGGCAGTCTCGGTCGGGGACGTCGCGCAGTTTACCTCTCCCGAGAGCGGTGCGCCTTTCCGGCTGGTTCAGGAGCGCAGCCCCATCGACGTGGCCGTGATGAAAGAGATTGTCCGTCAGCGCGATGAAAACCTGAAATCTGCGGTTTACAGCGCGATCGAGAACAAGGGAGCCGCGGCCATTGAAAAAATCATGCAGGTGCTTCCTTCGGTGGTGCCACGATCAGAGCAGGTGGTTCTGCCCGCCCGGTCTGTTGTCGAAACCCAGGCACCGGTCGAGGCCATTGTGGCGGACTGGACTGGCCGCACGCCCGCTGCACGGGAAAAGACGCTCATCATCGCGCAGCTGAACGAAGACCGTCGCGCCATTAACCAGGGCATTCATGACAGGCTGACTGAACTGAAGGAGCTGGGTGAGAAGGCCGTCACGGTGCCGGTGCTGTCGCGCATCACGGGCGGGCGTCATGACTTCAACCGCACCTCGGCCTGGAGTTCCGGTCAGGTGGTAAAGGTCAACGACAGCTATCTCAGCGTGACGGCGGTTGATTCGGGGATAAACCGGATCGTCCTGCGGGACGAAGGCGGCAGAACACACTTTTATTCTCCCGCCGAGCTGAACGTGACGGAAATCGAGGTTTTCGAGCGCCAGCATATTGAACTGCGGGTGGGAGACAGCGTGCGGATGAACAAAACGCAGAAAGCGGCCGGCCACGCGGCGCATGAGCAGTACCGTGTGCAGGCGCTGCGGGATAACGGCGAGGTGGTGCTGAAGAATGCCGCCGGTGAAAAGGTGATAGAGCCGGGTACCGTGACTGCCGATCAACATCTCGATTATGCGTGGGCGGTGACCGGCTACGGTGCACAGGGGGCCAGTGCAGATTTCGTCATTGCGCTTGAAGGGACTGAGGGCGCGCGTCAGCGCATGAGCGGAATGCGGGCGTTTTACATCAGCCTGTCCCGCGCGGTCGATCACGTGCAGATTTACACGGACGGTCTGTCAGACTGGCTGAACACGCTGCAGAACAGGGACCGGGAGCCGGAGACGGCGCACGATGCGCTCGATCCACAGCCTGAACGCGCCCAGGCGCGGCTCGTATGGGGGATGGGTAAATCTCTGTCTAAAACCGCAATCGGGCGGACGTTCCTGCGTGAACAGGGGCTGAAGCACAATCCCGTTACCGCGCGTATCATTCCGCCCACCAGGAAGTATCCTGCGCCCCATCTGGCCCTGCCGGTCTTTGACGGGAACGGCAAAACGGCAGGCGTCAGCCTGTATCCACTTCAGCCTGACAAGGGTTTGAAGGTTAGCGGGACCGGGAGGGATCTGTTCACTGATGGTGCGCAGGCGGCGGTATTCCAGAAAAGCCGTAACGGACAAACGCTGATTGTGACATCTCTGGTGCAGGGCATGGAAGCAGCGCGGAGTCATCCGGAAACGGGGGTGGTCCTGCAGACCGGCCGGAAAACGCCATCGGCGCAGTTGCTTAAGGTGGCCGGTGGCCATCCGGAACGCTCCTCACGTCCGGATGCGGCGCTGGTCAGTCTGGTGCGGGCAGAGCTTCAGGATATTTTTAAAAACCTGCCTGCTGACGGCCCTGTCCGTGATGATACGGCGTCGCTGCGCGCTGCCCTTGCTGCCCTGGACAAGGCGTTTCCGGCGTCGTTAGTCCGGCCAGCGGAAGACAGGGCAGAAAAAAAGGCACTGGCTGATCTGCAGAGCCTCGCGAAGCAGATTTCGGCGGAAGCGACGGCGAAAGCACTTGCCCGTATTCCGGAAGCCGAAGCCGGTGAAAAAGGTGCCATCAGTGCCGCGTTGCTCGAACGGGTGGCGGAAGCCGTCAGGCTGCAAATCCCGGCGCTGCCGGGTGAAAAAGAGCCCGACTATGCCGGACTTGTCCGTCAGGCCGCCAGTGCCATGCCTGCACAGGACGGGAATAAGGCCGGCATCGTCAGAGCCGTGATCAGCGCCCTTGCAGGCGGTGGCCTGCCGTCAGATATCCGAATCGCTGCAGGTGAAACGGGGGCCGGAAACATTCCGGCTGCGGTCATCCGGAAAGTCACTGAAGAACATGACCGGTCCGTGCAGCCTTCTCAACGGATGCCGGATGGCCTGACAGAGCGATCAGTCGCCAGTGCGGCCCGTGAAATGGAACGGCAGAACCTGCTTAACCTGCCTGCGGAACCACGCGGCCGCGAACGCATTGAGCCTGTGCCAGAAATGACCCGTAACATCCAGAAAGAGCGTTAATCACCCTTTGGGCCAGACCACACCAGGCCCTTTATCTTCCATCTGCCCCACTTATCGGGGGCAGGTCAATGAACCAAGTCGTCGCCGGTGTGCGACATACGGACACTTATGAAAAAACACGTAAAACTGGTCGCAGCGATGCTGGCCACAGGCTTCACCTGCGCCGTACCGGCTGCCCCTGCTGATTTGACGCCGGTACAGCAGCATGCGTCCGCAGCGGGTGATTTTACCCCGGCGCAGCAGGCCCGCATCGGCGAGATAGCCGCTGATTACCTGGTGGCGCATCCGGATGTGCTGATCGAGGTCAGTAAGAAGCTGCAGGCGCGTCAGAACGAAATGAAGCAGAAGGCCTATGCCGACGCTGCCGTAAAAGCCCACCGACTGCTCATGCAGCTCGACGGCGTGCCTGTTGCTGGTCCGGCCGGCGCAAAAGTCATTGTGACGGAGTTTTTTGATTATGAATGTATCGCCTGCAGCATGATGTCGCCGGTGATGGAGAAAGTCATGGCCAGTAATTCAGACGTCAGGTTTGCGTTTCGCGACTGGACGATATTCGCGTCGCGCTTTCCGGAATCCACCCAGGCTTCGCGGCGTGGTCTGGACATTTACCGCCAGAAGGGCGCAGAGGCCTACATAACCTATCACAATGGCATTTACCGGACTGGCCACAACGAAGGAAAACTGACACCTGAAGACATTGAAACCAATGCTAAGTCTGCAGGGGCAGGGCCGGTTAACACAGAGAGTTACGCCCGGTCTGACAGCCTTATTGCGAACAATGATTCTCTGGCAGAGATGCTGGGGCTGACGGGGACGCCGGGGATTGTCGTCATGCCGGCAGAGAATGCTAACGTTGAGAATACGACCGTGATACCGGGCGTGGTCAGCGAAGCGGTGATGCAGCAGGCTATCAACAAGGCTGAGGGGAAATAAAAAAATACCGGCAGCTTGAATCGGTGACTGCCGGTATAAAAGATATCAACACTTATCAGTAGGCTGAGACAGTGTCTCAGTTCCTGTTATCGTCTCGCTTACCACAAGCTTTAGGTTAAATTTCCAGGCAGGATTAGCTGGCGGATAATCCCCATCCCTGCCTTTAATTATTTGCTCTGGATAGCATTTTCCGGTGTCTGCTTTTTCGCTGAACCCAATGTTTTCCACCATATCCTCCCTGTGACCAATCCGATAAACACCAGAAAGACTCCACTCATGAACAGGTAGTAAGCCAGAAGAGAAAAATAGGCATCATGCCTGTCATAGAACTTGTCCAGCCATGAATAGGGATATGTAATAAAGCGCTTTAAAGGGCTTGTTTCAGATAAAAGTTCAACACAACTTGTCTGACAGTCTTCAGAGTTTATGCGTGAAAGATAAGCGGCCGCTTTTGATTTGTTTCCATGAGCAAGGTAGTAAATCGCAAGCGCCCTGGTTCGGTCGGTTGAGGTAAAATCTTCCTGCAAACCGGATCTTAAAAAGGCAACATCTTTATCGGTAAGCTTTCCTGCACGGGCTTTGTTATAAAGCAAAATGTCTGAGACAAAATGGTTATCTAGTAAAGGGATGAGGCCCGTGTCCAGAGGCGTTTTTTCACGTGAGTCAGTGTAGATAATCGCCTGATAAAATTGCGTTGCATATCTGCCGTCGCGGGGACGGTAATAGGCCGGGCTGATAGCCTTTTTGTACAATGGCTCACGGAAATCAGCCCACTGTCCTCGGTTATTATCGGTAGTGGTTTCCCAGTACCGGTAATTTCCGAAACTGTCTTTCCAGGCAAAGAAAGCATGACTGGGCGCAAAAACCACCCATGACTCGATCCCTGCCTCGGATGCTGCAGTCATCATTAAATAAGTGTTGGCGTCGCAATCTGAATTATCTGCTGCATAATTCGCTGTTACAGGACCACCCGGACTGTAATAAAAATGTTTTTCGAGGGTATGTCCTGCACATGCAACGAATTTCTCATTTCCTGCGTCGGTATGGTCTGTGTGACAGTGACCTTTTACGTCATCAAGATAGAGTGTAACTTTGTAGCGGGCTTGCTGAGCAACCGCATCATCAACGATCCGGTTAGTTACGTCCATATTTATTAGGTCATAAACCAAACCGGTATGGTTTAGCGCATTTGCTGCAGTTGTTGATGTTAAGTTCTCTGAGGAATGGGTTTTGTAGAATTCCTTTTTAAAATTGGAATACAACCTGAAATCCTTCCAACACGTGCCCAGCAGTATCGTGCCAAACAAAAGTGTAAGCAGACTCACTAATGCCAGAGGGTGAAAACAGCAGTTCTTTACGCGCACAATTGATGCCTTTATTGAGGACAGATATTTGCATCATTTCGGCATCAGTGTGCGAATCTTTAGGGAACTTTGTACCTGCACCGTCAATTTAACATTCGCAGTAAACTTTGTTCTGACACTCTTTTAAGATTTATCACGCCAGCTGCTTTCATCGTGGTCCGAAATGCTCCGCTTACGCGAGAAATACCTTATGTGATTCGGCTTTATGTACACAGAGAATGCAGGAATGTGACGGAAAGCGGCTCAGTTTTTCTGTCGCCAGCTCCCCTGAACAGCAGACGGGCACTTTTTTCTGAGGTTACGCTAACAGGTAGGCTTTCGGCACCGTTGGCCAGTAGCCATATAGTGCGCGTTATTCCGTCCGTAAAACTCGTATTCAGGACGGGTAGCCCTTTATCCAGCTCATAACGTGCATCGCATAACGCCAGTGGAACGGGGTCAGCGTATCCGGGCGAAAAGCATTTCTCAGACCGATGAAACTTGAAATCTTTTCGCCACACGGTTTCATCGCCGTTTGCAAGCTGAGGTTCCCGACCATTTTGTGCCCATGCTTCAAGAAAAGGGCGTTTGCGGACAATCACGACCCATTTGTCAGAGTCATGGTCCAGCGCCAGTTTCATCCAGGCCTTTTGGTCGTTTCTCAGGCCGACTGAAAAGGTGCAGATTTTGGCTCCATATTCTCCGTGCTCGCGCCCTATCCGACATATTCCGCAGGCGGCAAGCAAAGGATGTTCATTAAATATCGGATCTGCATTCATGAGGTCGCTCGCTTGTTATCATGGCCTTAATCACGACACGGTCAACGGCGATCGGGCTTTTCTGCAATCAGATAGGTCAGGCCGTAAACAACCAGTCCACCGACGAGAACGAGCAGCGGAGCAATGATGCGCATGGCCCCTTCATTCAGTGTTGCCGCCAGAAATATTCCCACCACCATAGCCATTAAGACCAGACCGCCGGACACTTCGGCGATAAGCTTACGAAGCAGTCTAATAATTTTCGATAGCATTGATAAATTCTCTGGAGGCGGAGGGGTTTTTACGCAGCATTTCACCCATTTTGATGAAGTTCTGCAGGGGTTCTTCAAACATGAAATAGAGCATGTCGTAATCGTTAACCCGCAGCTTTCGCCACAGTTCAGGGTTCTGCATCTGCAGCCGTCTGGAGGCTTCACAGGCACGGGATATCACGCCCTGAGCAATGACGCCGCCAGTCATGCCACCGGTCAGTCCCCGGAGGGCAACGCGCGTCATGAATGACAGCATGACACCACTGACGACCTTTGAACCGAGATAAGAAGACAACGTCAGTTGTGTAGCGGTCCTGCTGGTCATTGACGTAGCACTGCCAATCAGTTTGTCATAAACCTTACGCAGTGCGGGTTCGGGCAGATACTGCAGCGAATCATCAATGATGATCTTAACGATTTTCGCAATTTCGTTTCTGTTTTTGAAGGCATTATACACAGCGCGGCCAACGCGAACGTCGTCGTGCATATTGCGCGACTGGATGCGTCGGCCACCGTCAGAAAGATCCAAATCCTGAAAGGTTCGCTCCAGTCCCAGATAAAAGTCCATTGGCACTGAAACTACGCCCGATACGATTGAACGGGCGAGCATTGTTGCGTCCATTCCTTTTCCCCCAATAACCGTGCCGTCTGACAGGTAAACATTAAAATATTGTAACTGTCAGGGCAATATTTTGACAGTTCATGCAGTCCTGAAACCAGGCTGTCATCGGTACATAACCTTTCAAAAAAAACCTACGGGCATCGACACCCCATTCCCGGCCTGAGTGTGCGCTGCACCGCCATGCGCGTGTATTCAGGTCAATTGAGGACTGCAGGTGATTTTGAGAATAGTCTGGATCGAGGGCGGTTTATTTTTAACCATCCGACACCTTAAAACCCTATTAAATGCTGGATTTAGCCGGTTGCTGCGGGTATGCTTTTCTGACTTCGCCGGGCGGCGATCTATTCAGATCCTTATCAGAATACTGTGGTGGTTGATGATAGGGATGAGCGAAACCTGTGGCCGGACATGCGCGGTACGGGGAAAGATTTATCCGGATGGGACGTATCCGTTAAAACGTCCAGGGTACAGAGAACGACAATTGCCGGACTCTGAATGCAAAAACCCCCCGAAACTGTTATCAACTTGGCGGAAGAGACAGAATCAGGGGGTCCAAAAGCAGGCGCAGCGCCTGTGAAGGATTATAACGCATGCATTTCATAAGACAAGCCCTGCCCGCCATAAGTCCGGGACAGGGTGAATGACCAGATTTTAATCGGGTTAAACTGCCCGACCCCGTATGAAGCCAGACGTTGCAGCAGTGACCATTCTGCTGCCGGCATTTGCCCCCCGACCGGGTGTGGCCTGGCTCCTGTTACGTTGCTGAAGTCTGTTTTCCGGCTGAACTGGCCGGCAATACCTCTTCACATCAAAACTCTGTTGTTCGCGCGTGACACCCGCAGTAATGACGGTGGGCTTCCCCGCGTCTTTTTTCCGGCTTTCCTGCTTACACGTCAGGTTGTCAGTGAAGACCGGCGACATACCTGTGGCCAGAGAACAAAGCGGCCTCAGTCTGACAGGGAGGCGCTGTCATGAAACAGGGCAACCCGTCACGGCACTGGAGTCAGCTCAGCACCGAAGAACAGGTACGTTTCTGGCAGGGCGTTGATGCCGGTGAAACGGCATCGTTTCTCGTTCCCGCCGAACCGCGTAAAACCCGCCGCGTCAGGGGCGAACACTCCACTCGGGCGAAATGCGAAAATCCGCAATGGTTCCGGCCGGCGCGCTATAAGCCGGTAGGTGGCCAGATCGGCTACCTTTACAACCGGCTGGTGAAAACCGATCCGGAAACCGGCCTCAGCGAGCTGCGAATGCGAGTGTCGCTGCACCCTTACTACATGATGAACCGCCAGAAGGCGGGGCGTAAAAACCATTTCAAACCGGAAAAAGCCCGGCTGCTGGACTGCACCTGGCCGGTTCTGATCAGTTTCTGCGACAAAGGCAAACATTCTGTCGGCATGTGCACGTCGCGGCTGGCTTATGAGGTCAGTCCGAAAGACGAACAAGGAAACGTCATTCCGGAGACGGCCGTCACGGTGAGCCGTATGTCCCGCCTGATTAGCGAACAGGTCCGGTATGGCGTGCTCGCGGTGTCCGAAGAAAAAATGTGGGACCGCGAGTCCGGGCAGTGGCTGCCGAAGTACGTCTGGATAACCGATGCCGGTTTCCGGATGCTGGGCGCGGACATGGCCAGACTGGCCAAAGAGCAGGAAAAGGCGCTGCGCAGGAGCGAGGAACGCCGGCAGATGATAGCGGAAGGGCTGATGCGGGAGGATGAAGACATCTCGCCACAGGCCGCCCGACGTCGCTGGTACGATCGCAAGAGGAGCGAGTCGCTGAAGTACCGCCGCCAGCAGGGGGCGATGCGCAAGCGGGCCAACCGTCTGAGCAACCATCCTCGCGATGTGCAGGTGTTTGAGATGATGAAACACCTGCGTAAAACGCTGCCCGCAGGCGAGCTGCTGTACTGCACGGATGACCGTCTTGAGAAGCTGGCCATCCGGCAACTCTTCCAGATGCAGCTGTTTGAGACACACGACACCCGCGTCTGACGCTTAACACCTGACATACAGACCATGCCCCTTAACCGGGGCTTTTGCCGTGGTTTTTTTTCAGGCTCCGGCCACGTCTTCGCTACTATTCCCGTTTCATGCCGGCCGCGACGTCGTTCATGCGCCGGCAGCGCGCGCAAAACCCCGTCGTCGTCTTTTTATCCACAAAAATCCGCAACGGGATAACCTCAGAAAGCAGCAAACGGATATCCGATAATTTGCAAAACAGTCTTAAACACTGTTTTAAGGTCTTCCGATAAAGCCGGAATGATCTCTGTCACCCGCGAGATTGTGGATAAGTGGAAAAGGCCTTCGCTCGCAGCGGCCGCGCCGCTCAGATTCAGGAGTAGCTCCCGCTGACGCGGGCCCCAAATACAAGTATTTTAGTTACAGCATACATTAGTTCACTGTAAACAGCAGAACGCGCAGTCCTGAACCATAAGTGCCCCTCCAAGCAGGGACCGGAGCCGGACCTGATAACCCATCGCCCCCACTGACCAGCCGCCCCCGCCCGGCCCTTCGGGCCGGAACAGGCGTGGCTGATTAATGGGTGTTGTAACTAATGGCTCTGATGTTGCTTTGAGTAGTCTCGCTTCAGGGTACAGTGAACACGCCCGTAAGCGGCCCTAACGGCCCGCTGACGCGGAGATACGCCCCGACTGCGGCTACGCCTTGTCGTGACCACTCCGACGGCGTACAGTGGCTTTCGTGCGGCGGAAAGCGGGTTTGGCTTTGCAGGACGAAGTGCCCGACAGGCAGAATCTATCAAACCGTAACCGGCTTCGCCGGGCTACCGGCGCCATGTGGCCAGTTTCCCCTGGCGGGCATCAGCTGGCGCCTTCATGCGCTTTCGCGCATAACTAACTGAGACACTGCAGGAGATATCCAATGCAGAACGTTGATGATGACGCAGTTCAGGCTACTTACCGGGAAGCGTGCAGACTCACCGGCATGGTTTGTCTGAGGAAAGCGAGTGATGGCGACGTAATCAGCCGCGAAGAAATCAAACGTGATCTTATACTTTTGTTAAGGGCACGTCTGGGACGAAGTGATCAGGTTGAACCCGCTCTCATGTTTGCCATCGAGCAGCTGATGGAGCCGCCGCAGTAAGCTTGCTAGTAAATATGGCCAGTAACCTTTTATGTTTCTCTTACTCAGGTTTACTTAAAGGTAGTTACTTCCATGTAAAGGTATCTACTTGCATGATAAAAACCAGCTGGCATATAGGAAGGTATCTACTTTCATGTAAAACAGAGCGTTAATTCACTCTTTTACATGAAAGTGGATACCTTTTAACGTCCTTTGGCTGCACAGCATTCAAACATCGGGTGTTTTACATGTAAGTAGAGACTAAACATGTATGTCAGCATGATCTCACTGAGAAATTTGTAGCTTTGGTGACCGGCTGAAAATAACAAACTGAATCTCTCGTCCCTTTTTCAATTCTGAAAAATTGATATAGCCAATCCTTTCAAGATCAGCCATTGCACGTCTGATGATTGAATTCTGCAGCTTTACAGGGGAACCCATAGCGAGTCTCTCTCGCAAACGTTTCATGGATATGTAAAGCGTCCCTGAAGGCATACTTTCAAAGTAGATATACAAAGATTGCGCAGCTTCTTTTCGTGATAGTTCAGAAAGGGCTTTGAGGCCTAAAAGAACCTTATGATCATAGCGATAAAGCTCCCAAAGATTCTTATCAGCTGTGATTTCGACAGTATCAGTATTCATATTCAGTACAGCGCTTTGTACCAAATGTGAAAACATGGATTTCTTACCGTCTTTGCTACTGAACGCCAGTGTGACACTGGATATGTTGAACAATGAATCATGAAGTCGTTTACGTGAACGAGCATTGAGATCAGAAGATTTGATACCACACATTTTTGCAAACTCAGTGAACGGTAAACGTATAGTCTCGGCACTATAGCCGTAGGTAGAAAATGCCATTATTATCCCTAACCATGTCTTAAAATCTGTAGACATGCTTAGTTTCGCGCCCTGAATTTTTATATCCGTATACCCTTCTCTCTGCGCAACTTCCAAGCTGGATAGTTCATCAGACGCATCTATCAAAAAGTCCCGTTTTCCCTTTTCCTTAGGAGCAACCGGTGTGAAAACGCTAAGCCTCAGTAAAGCCACGGGTTGCACAGTCTTACTACTGTTTGGCTCCAGTAGATAAACTGTGTCTGAGTCTTTTCTAACAATGGCAAACGGGTTGCTTATATCAATGATATTATTATCTTTTTTCATAATTTTAATTTTCTAAAAGCAAAAGGGGGATTACATGAAAGTGAATACCTTTGTCGCATGAAATTAAATACCTTTCACATGAATGTAAATACCTTTTTCATGCTAGTAGATACCTTTTGCATGAAAGTAGATACCTTAAAAGCATTTAATATCATATAAATCAATTATTTATACTATTGGTGATCTTTAATGATCTCCATATGATCTTTATAGAACTTAAAAGAATTGATCTATCCAATTAATATGTGGATAAGTGGCTTCCTAACGCGCCTCCGGCTTGTTCAACGAAAATCGCACACGCAAAAAATTTGCGAATGCGATTCCCGTTTTCGGTAAAGGCCTGCTCAGAAGCGTTTAGTTTGATCAGTTTACTAATCTCCAGACATGAACCGGCACGCGGTCAAACAGCTTGCCCACTGTCAGTTCGGCTTTACGGTGATCGTATGCTGAGGTCATGGCATAGTCTTCTTTTGGATCGCCTTCGTATTTCAGGTGTTCGTACACGGTCTCCAGCGTGTCCATAGGGCGACAGCGCCTGAATCTCATTAACCAGTCTGTTTTTGTCATACCTTGCCTTAAATAAGTGAGCGGTCATGGCACGGGATTTGCCATAAACCAGGAGAATTTTGATGAGTGAAATAACTGCAACGTTTAAAATGATCCGTGACGCAGACAAACGAGAACAGGCCTGATTTGTTAAATCCTGGGAGCATTTGTTAAATCCTGGAAATGACAGGAGGGGATTCGCCTTAACATGAAACCGCATACTGTTGATTCTTCGATTTTCAGTCTTGTGCGTTACGATGCAACCAGTGACCTTCCCGAACTGGAGTATATTAACGGAAGCAGTCGCCGCTGGCTGAGCGTTCCGGTCAGAGTTTTCCACTCCTTCTGCAGGGCCAGAGACCCTGATGCCTGCTTCCGGAGCTGTATCGACGGACACTACACTTCCCTGCGCGGGGTGCTGACTTTCTGAGAGGGATTCAGGTTCACTTTTTGCGCTCAGTTCAGCCATCATCCTCGCATAGTCTTCGTAGTGAGTTTCTGCCTCTGTCCGTATACGGTTGAAGGAATATGAGAACCGGTGCTGGTATCCGCAGCGCTTTTCCCGGGCGGCCTGCATCAGCGTCTGCTGGACCCACAACCAGAAAGCACGCCCTCTGTCTGAAGGGACCGGGTATCCGGCCTTTTTCATGATCTTACGTGCAACGCTTTCGCTCCAGCCATTTATCAGCGACAGTGCACCATTAATATCACCACGTGATGTCAGTAAATTAATTTCATGAAACTGGTTCATATTAACCTCCCCGTATCTGTTGTTCGGATTATCGGAACGGGGATTCATTACTTCAGTCGGTAATTGTTAGAGGTTATTAAAATTATTTAAATTTGAAAAGATATTGTTTATTTGTTGATCGCATCAGATGTATTATTAATCTTTAATTAAACAGGGTGAATAAAAAATGAAAAAACAAAATCTTTCTGTCTTATTATTTTTACACTGCCTTTTTTTTCCTGTTCCGGAACTGACCTGCAGGCGGGTTTTTCACCGGGCGGTACTGCTCAGGAACTCATCATCGACTTCATACGCTCAGCTACGGGTTCTGCTGACGTGGCTGCGGACGAATTTACCAGTGAGCCTGTGGCAGAGGCGCTTGTACAGCTCTCACGGCGCGGCGTACCTGTAAGAGTGGTGGCCGACGAAAAGAAAAGTCATGACCGCTGGTCGCTGGTTAATGAGCTGGCCTGTTCAGGTATCCAGGTCAGAACAGACGCGCAGTACAGTATTATGCATAACAAATTTATCGTGACAGGAAATAACGGCGTGCAGACGGGCTCTTTTAATTACACCTCGTCGGCGGAAAAGCGTAATGCCGAAAATTCGCTGGTTGTCAGAGACAGTTTGTCAGTGAGTAAGCAGTATCAGGATTAATTTAACCGGCTCTGGGCGGAATCATCGCCTGTACAGTGCAGCCGTTAATAAAAATATAATTAATATTGCCGGTACGGTGGGCTGTATATGACGAAGAAAAAATTTTATCCGGTTTACTTCACCGGTCAGCGGGGCCGGCAGGAGGCGTCTGAAGCTTTTCAGCAGAACGAAACGCCTGTGTGGCAGCGCTGGCTGAAGCATGCCCGCGACAACAAAAAGACCACGGTGGTCACCTGCAGCTGCCTGCCGGCAGAGAGCGACCCCGTAAAACGCCGCCTGAAGGTGCATTACTCTCAGGAGACTGAACGATGCTGGCTCTCTTCATATGCATTTACCGGCAATGAACACAAGCCGGACTGCCGTTTTTACTCTGTGTGGTCAGACGAACGGCAGGCCGAGATTTATCAGGGGGATGCGGTCCGCACCGCTGCGGACGGCACCATCGTGGTCAGGCTGCCCACTGGCCTGCAGAAAAAGACACCGACAGAGTTAAAACCGGCAGAAGACGTGTCCGGTGATGAACCGGTTAAGCGTAAGCGCCGTCCCTCGATGCGTCTGCTGGGCCTGCTTCACCTGCTGTGGGAACAGTCCGGTATCAATGTCTGGCACCCGGCTTTCGACAAAAAGAAACGCACGCCCGGCTGGGTGAGCTGGCGCCTCCAGCAGACGGCGGGCCGGATACGCGTCGGCCGCGTGCCACTGGAGGAGTCGCTGCTGCTCATGGCCACCAAGGGCACGCCGCAGGTTATTTCAAACTGGGAACACCTGAGAGTAGCCGAAAAGAACAAACGGCGGCTCATCGTGGTGTCCGTGCTGGCCAGCTGGAATGAGGCTGCTGAAGCACGGCTGCAGACCACGCTGCCGCTGGGCCTGTTTTTCGGATTCCCTGACCTGGTGCTGCCGGAGGACGTGCGCCTGCGCCTGGAGAGGAGCTTTGGCCGCGAGCTGGGCGACTGGCGCCGGGGCATGAAGGTCGTGGTCATCGCGGAAAAGGAGCCGCCCGAAACGACGTTCAGGCACGTAGACGGGCGCAACCGGCCGTCCAGCTGCAGTGCTGTCATCGACGTGGCGCTGATGACGGTCAGCCCGCGCTTTATTCCGCTGGATTCAGGCTATGAAGGAATGGTCGAAGACCGGCTCTGGCAGGAAAAACGCGCCTTCATCAAGCCGCTGCGCTACGACGGTGAGGAAAATGTTTTCCCGGATTTCGTGCTGAAGGACGTTCCCGGGGTGGATGCGCTGCCTATGGAGGTCTTCGGGATGAACACGCCTGAGTACCTGCTGCGTAAGCAGGAGAAGACCGCCTACTACGACAGGGAATATGGTCGGGGAAACTGGTGGTACTGGAATGCTGTCGGTGAGTCTGAAATGCCTGACTTTCCTGCCCGTTGAAACGCCTTCACATCTGAATACTGGTGTTCCGTTTTTGGCGAAGTTGCCGGTTTTAAACTGCGTGTTGACTCACATCCCTGAGCTGGTTATTTTTTGCCGGATATGTCAGCCTTAAGACTTTCTTATGCAAAGGAAGCAGAAGGATGAATCTCTCACCTCATGACTGCCTGTTTACTGAAGGTATGCTCACGCTGCCAGCCGGTTACCAGGACAGGACCGTTAACGTATTCACCGCGCCCGGGCAGCCGCCTCTTAACCTGTCCCGTGACCGCACGGAAGAAGGTGAAAACCTGTCTGACTATGTCACCCGTCAGACGGCCCTGATGGCACAGCACCTGAAGGGCTGGAAGCTCCTATCACGGGATACTGCCGTGACCGGAAATGATCTGGGACAAGGAGAAGTGGTTGAAGCCACTTACCTGCGCGGCGGAAAGCGCGTATCGCAGCGTCAGGCGGTGTTTGTCCTGCCGGACACACAGGTGCTGGTCTTCACCGTCAGCGCGGACGGTCCGCTGACTGATCCTGACCGTGATGTCCTGAACAACCTGCTGCTGTCATTTCGCCTGCACGGCTGAAGGAGGAGAAGCAGATGTTTCAGGCGGCAAGGGTCGGGGACACCACCGGACATTCTCATGCGCTTGCAGGAATGATCCTGGGCACAGTAGTTGGCGGACTGCTTGCGGCCGCAGGCGGTATTGCAGCAGGTGCACTTATGGTGGCGGGGCTGGGTGCGTCCTGCCTCGGCGTGGGCGTCCTGCTCGTCGGTGCCAGCCTGGCCGTGGGTTATCTTACCGGAGAGCTTGCCACCGCTGCCCGCGACAGTATTGCAGATGCGGGGGCGGCGGACATGTCGCCCACCGGTGCTGTCCTGACCGGTTCAGCGGATGTCTTTATCAACGGCAGGCCGGCGGCGATAGCCACCTCCAGCACGGTAAGCTGTTCGGAGGACGGTGCACAGCAGATGGCGGAAGGTTCATCCCGCGTATTCATTAACGGCCTGCCCGCTGTCCGGCTGGGTGACAGGGTAACCTGTGGCGCAAAAGTCATGAGCGGCTCACAGAATGTGCTCATTGGCGGTGATGCCGAGCAGACGCTTGACATCACCTCCGAGGTGCCGGAATGGCTCTATAAAGCCTCTGACCTTACGCTGCTTTTTGCCGGTCTGGCCGGCGGCTGGGGTGGAGCAGCCGGCAAAGCCGGCGCACTGGCAAAGCTGCTCAGAAAACTGCCCGGAATTAACAAACTTAAACGCATTGCATGCCGCTTCGGTGCTCTGATGACTGCAGTTTCTGCGGCCGGAATCATTGCCCGGCCGGTAGATATTGTCAGCGGCCAGAAATTCCTGAACGGGGATGACGAGCTTGACTTTGTGCTGCCCTCACGCCTGCCGGTTCGCTGGCAGCGTTACTGGCGCAGCGGTAATCCCGCTGACAGTGTGCTGGGCTGCGGCTGGAGCCTGTTCTGGGAGACGCGGCTGGAACGCTACCAGGACGGGCTGGTATGGCGTGCACCCTCCGGGGACTACGTTGCTTTTCCTGTCGTGCCGAAAGGCATGCGGACATACTGCGAAACTGAACATCGCTGGCTGGAGCATCACAGCGACGACTCCTGGTCTGTCTATGACATCAGCGGGGAGCGCTGGCACTTCCCGCCGCTGCGTGATGATGCTCCCGCCCTGCCCGACCGGCTGTCAGAGCCCTGCGGCAATGCTGTCCGATTTGAATGGAATGATGACCATACCCTCAGCGCACTCACCGACAGCGCCGGTCAGCGCGTGTCATGCCGTTATGCCGGTGGCCGCCTTCGTGAGGTTTTTCTGGATGACGGCACCAGCCTGGTACGCTACGACTATGATGCCGTGGATCAGCTGGTCAGCGTGACAGGACGTGGCGGACGGGTAACGCGTCGTTTTCAGTGGCAGGACGGCCTGATGACCGCCCATGAGGATGCTGACGGGTTACTGTGTGAGTACCGCTGGCAGGAAATAAGCGGACTGCCGCGCGTGGTTGCCTTCAGGCACAGCGCGGGAGAGCGACTCAGCTTTGAATACGATTTCGGGCAGGGTACGCGTCGGGCTCTGCGCGACGACGGGAGCGAGGCGCACTGGCTGCTGGACGACGATGATAACGTCGCCCGCTATACGGACTTCGATGGTCTGCAGACGACGTTCGTGTATCAAGACGGGGCACTTTGCGATGTCATCCTGCCAGGCGGTGCCATTCGCCGGACCCGCTGGGACCGCTACGGGCGCATGACGGAGGAAACTGACCCGGCCGGACGGCGGACGTGTTATCACTGGTACCGCCTGACGGACCGTATTGTCCGCACGGACTATCCTGACGGCTCGCATACGTCAGCGACGTATGACCTTTATGACCGACTGCTGTCGGAAACTGACGTCCTGAACCATATCACCAGTTACCACTATCCGGACGATACAGACCTGTTGCCGGATTTCATCACCGATGCTGTCGGGGGTGTGGTCAGGCTGGAATGGAACCGGCAGGGGCTGCTGACAGGCCGCACCGACTGTTCCGGCAGCGTAACCCGCTTCAGTTATGACCGTTTCGGGCAGCTCATTACCAGCACGGATGCGGAAGAGAACGTCACCCGGCGGGAATGGAACAGCGCCGGACAGCTGACAGCCGTTATCAGGCCGGACGGAACGCGGGAAACGCTGCGCTGGGATGCGCACGGCCGGCTTGCCGCCTGGCGGGACGCGCTGGAAGAGGAAATTCGCTGGCAGTACAACGCGCTGGGCCTGCCGGTCAGTGTCAGCGACCGTATCGGACGGGTACGCCGCTGGCACTATGACCCTCGCGGAAATCTGCTGCAGCTGGATAACGGCAACGGGGGGACTTACCGGTTTACGTATGATCCTGCCGGTCGTCTCCTGCGGGAGGTGCGTCCGGATGAAACAGATCGGCTGTGGCGCTGGGATGAGCGGGGAATGCCAGGGGCGCTGTATGAGCACGGTCGTCCCGCAGCTGACGGAGGAATGCCACAGCGGGTGCAGCTGTTCAGCTATGACGACAGTGGCCGTCTGATGGCGCGCATGACACGCGATGCGGAGTATCGTTACCACCGTGATTCTGGTGGGCAGCTCATTCGTCTGACGTGCACCCCTACCGCTGAAGGGGCAGACAAAGGCCTGACGGGCGATGATATTGTCCTGACGCGCGACGCCGCGGGCTGGATTACGCAGGAGTCGGGGGGGAACGGCCAGCTTGAATATGAGCGGGATGCCCTCGGTAATCTGACCAGACTCACCCTGCCCGGCGGTCAGCAACTGAGCTGGCTGCATTACGGCTCCGGGCACGTCAGCGCCATTCGCTTCGGCAGGCAGACGATCACCGAATTTACCCGTGACCGGCTGCACCGCGAACTGTCCCGGACGCAGGGGGCCAGAGAGCAGCGACGGGAATATGACAGCAACGGCCGGCGGATACTGCAGCGCAGCCTCATTGCCTCAGGCGCGACCCTGCCGGAACAGGAGATCCTGTCACGCGCTTTCCGCTATACCTCGCGGGATGAACTTGCCGGCGTCAGCGACACGCTGCGCGGGGAGGTACAGTACGGTTACGATGCCGTGGGACGCCTGCTGAAGCACTACGAGGCCAGACAGGGACACCGCAGCGATGCGTTCCGGTACGACATGGCTGACAACCTGCTGCCTGACGAAACAGAAGAACCTGCAGACGCCGTTCGGGATAACCGGCTGGAACAGTGGCAGAACCTGTTCATGTCCTATGACGCATGGGGCAACATTATCCGCCGCAGGCGCGGGACGGATGAGCAGTACTATGAGTATGACGCGGACAACCGGCTGATCTCGGCACGTGGAACGGGGCCGGAAGGAGCTTTTGAAGCACACTATCACTACGATGCGCTGGGCCGGCGCACACTCAAGACGGTTACCACCGCGCGGGGTAAGGCGGAAACCCGCTTCCTGTGGCAGGGATGGCATCTGCTGCAGGAGCAACATCCTGACGGAACGTGCAGCTCTTACGTGTATGACCCTGCAGAGACCTGGAGTCCACTGGCGCGCATTGACCATCAGCAGAATGAAACACGGGGCGCTGTACTGTGGTTCAGCACCGACCTGAACGGTGCACCGCTTGAAGTGACGGATGCGTCAGGGAAGCTGAGCTGGAGCGGCCAGTACGGCAGCTTCGGTGAGGTCAGACGTCAGACAGAAGGTTTTTACCGCCTGTCTTCACTGCCGTCTCTTTCACATCAGCCGCTTCGCTACGCCGGGCAGTATGCGGACGCTGAAACAGGCCTGCATTACAACCTGTTCCGCTATTATGATCCGCAGACAGGCCGGTTCATGGTGCAGGACCCGATAGGGCTGGCGGGCGGCTGGAATCTTTATCAGTATGCTCCCAACCCCCTGATCTGGATCGATCCCCTGGGGCTGGCTTTTGATCCCATAGCTAAGCTGGAAGGGCTTGGTTACCATGGTGTTGTTAAGACACCGGCAGGCGGGCTCGATTATAAAGACAGTAACGCTCTGTATAACCTCCGGGAAGGTGTTAATCCCATTGTGCCTATTGAATATACGGGGGATTATCTGAAAGACTTTGAGGCAGCTAACTACAAGGCGGGCCTCAACCAGAAAACGACACCAAGTGGCTATGTCTGGCACCATCTCGACGATTACAACCCTGAGACAAATACCGGCACTATGCAGCTTGTTAAAAGGGGCGCTCATCAGAATATTAATCACGCGGGCGGCGTCAGCCAGTACAAGGCCGCCACAGGCAGGTCCTATACTTTCCCGGCCCGCAACAGGGTACGCAAAACTGCAGGAGAAAATTGCTGATGTATCTTTCAGATTCAGAACAGAAGCTAACCCGAGAGGAAATGGCATCCTTCAATGCGCTTTTCGGCAATCGTCTTCCCCAGTCATTTCAGGATTTTTATCTGAAAAACAATGGCGGATATCCCCTCAATAATGAGGATGGAAACTTTTTTATGCTGGGAGGGTTTAACTCTGTTAAATACGGTGAGCGGCCTATAGAGGAGCTTTACGGGGATCTTACAGAGTCTTTCGGCGATTTACGAAAAATGGTGCCTTTCGCTTATGATGAGGGGGGTAACAGTTTCCTGTTGTCACTGAAAGAGGGAGATTCTTTCGGTGAGATTTTCGTTTTTCTTATGGATGAAAAGGAGCTTGTGTCTGTTGCTGATTCATTCGACGAATTCATTGAAGAATTATTTGGCTGAAAATACCTGCCCGCCAGTGTATTTCTGGCGGGCGGCAGCGTCATTACAGGGAACAGCAGACATCTGTTTCCTACTGGTTTGCAGCAGTATTCTGTGAGATGTGGCCTGAAAAAGTCCGGACTTACGGCATCCCAGGCATCATGAATACTGGCTTTGCACATTAACTCATACCGCTATTGACCGAATTTCTGAGCCCTGTAGATGGCCCATATGCGCTTTACCTGACTCACGCTGCATCCTGCAAGCGTTGCTGTGCGCGCAATTGTCATACCGGACTCGCGAAGGGCAATGATACGTTCGTGTGTTTTGGGTTCCGGTCTGCGCCCTTTGTACTTACCCGAAGCCTTTGCAAGCTCCACGCCCTGCCGCTGCCTTTCGCGACGGGTTTCGTAATCGTCACGTGCGGTCTGAAGGGCTACCTTAAGCAACATGTCCTGAACTGACTCAAGCACGATTCTGGCCACGCCGTCCTGGTTGACGGCCAGTTCGGACAGATCCACTATGCCGGGGATGGCCAGCTTAGCCCCTCTGGCTTTTATCGAGCCAATCAGTTGCTCGGCCTCATTAAGGGGAAGACGGCTGATGCGGTCAATCTTCTCTGCCACAACCACCTCACCGGGCTGCAGGTCGGCAATCATGCGCTGGAGTTCAGGGCGGTCAGATCTGGCACCGGAAGCTTTCTCTTTATAGACGCCGGCGACATAAAAACCCCTGCCCCGTGCATCCTCAATAATGCTGTTCTGTCGCGTCAGTTCCTGTTCATCGGTACTGACGCGAAGATAAATACGCGCAATCTGCATGGGTTTAACGGTCCATTCCTCTTAACCTAAATAATCCATGAGCGCTTCCCGGCCGCCGTTGTCTTCGGGCATGACGCTCACAATCCGTCTCAGCGCGGCTTTATGAAGGGGCGTACTGTTCACGAGCGCCATCAGCTGCCGCTGCGCCTCTGTCGCCGAACCGCTGGCTGACGAGTATTTACGGGTTCTGAACAGACGGTCACATAAGCCGATGTTCATCAGGCGGTTTGTCAGAACGTACATGGCTGTAAGCGCTTGACGCACCTCAGTCTCCTCTTCAGGAAGTTCACCTTCCGTATATGTGTCGCCCGGGGGACTGAGATAAGTTTCATCCAGTGGATGGTTCACTAAAAGGCTGAAGGGTTTCATTGCAACCTCATAAGCTGTTTTAAGGTTCGGCCGAGACCTTTAACTCAGGGAGTGAAATTCCCTGTACGTCGTCCCCTGGATATTTATGTCTTTCCCTACCCTGATTTCAACGAGAGCGTCCGGGCTGAGAAACGCAATTTTCTCTGCATGCTCAACCCCGGTCGTGCAGAAGCGCAACCATTCCGGTTCTCCCGCAAGCATAACCCCATACAGCATCAGGTTTACGTCATTGACAGTGGCCACATGTACAACGCGTTCCACCCTTCCCGAAAAAGTTTTCGTTTTTGTCACCGGCATGTATCACCCCTTCTTTATTAAGGTCTTTTGGCGGTCATTTTGAGTATACTCAAAATAGCTGATTTTCAGTCAAAGCTCTTTCTAAATTCCGGGATTAACTTTTTTCAGAATTTAAAAGCACTGGAACCTTGATCACTTGCTTAATGATTTCCCTAATAACTCGTATTTCAGAAGGTTTATTGTAGAATCCTACCCTCATTTAACCCTTCGTGTTGATGACAGGGGTCAGTAAAGGAGACTAAATGCGCGGAATTTTATTTCGGAACCTCAGACGTAAGCTCAGTAAAGACGTCAGGGCGAATCTCAGGAATAACTCTGAACACAGGGAACTAAGATGGAACTCTTTTGAGCGTGTCATTGTCTGGTGTTCAACGCATTATCTTCTGGCTATGCTGCTTCTTTGGGGGACCGCGCTTAGCGCGCTGTCTGTCGCCATCTTTTTTCGCACAATGTTCAAGTCTTTCGCCCTTCAACACCTGACAGGCATGAAAGACCTGGTCAGTTGGCAGTCGGGCCTGCTTGGGGGGCAACTGACCGTTATTGGTGTTGTTTTTCCCCTTGTTGTTGGTCTGATAAGCGTTATTTTACAGAAAAAATCGACCCGTGAGCATATACAGTCTGCCTATCAGGTTTATTCGGGGTATATGTTTGCAGGGCTGAGTGGTTTGTCACTTTCCGCTTTCATTCTCATCGGTGGGTTGCTTTCTGCCAGCGGTGACGCTTATTTAATTAAAGCATTTTCTGTGGTCGCATTTTTCTGGATGACGCTCAACATTGCACTTTCAGTCTGGTTCTTTATACAGAGTCTCAACGTGCTGGATGATGAAAAACGAAACGGAATCATGCTTAAATATTTTCATTCAAGAGCAATGATGCAATATGTAACGGACTCTCTCAGGGAAAACTGGCTCGCTTATCCCGGAGCGCAGTTAGAGGGCGAGACGGACAGAGGTATCCGGATAATGCGCTTCGGACTCAGGTCTGAAAGCGATGTGAATAAGTTGCTGAAACTGAAAATAAACAGACAGGAGGTTATCAGTGATATTTATATCTGGCCGTTAAAATTCCTCCTCCGTCTACTGAAGCCAGTGAATGGCGACAGCGCATCTGTAACTATTCTTCCGACAGGCCCCCGTGAAAATGGGAATATCATTATTTTGGCGTCGCAGAACATTGCGTATTCCGCCATATGGGCATATTTTTTTCGCCGGTGTTTTGTCATAAAACGAAGTGCCAGAAAGAAGAATTACGCCGGATTTCCTCGCGAATTTTTTGGCGAAATTTATGACGCGCTTGAGGACAGAAATCTGGGTGCTTTTGAGAGTGCGGTGGACAGACTGCTTATAACCTATAAGAGGCTCAGGGAAAGCTTTCAATATCCGGACGGTAATTATCTTGATGAATGCGGAGGAGGTTCCTGGAACCATGCTTTTACTCGATCGTTCCATTATGAACTTGTGCGTCTGGGGCGCGAAGCCGTTAAGTCGGTCGGCAGCACCGGACAGTACTTCAGTCGGGTCATGCGCATCCCTTCATCTCTGTTTGACCGTTTTGAAGATCGCATTATGGCTGACGTGGTCATGACTTTTAAACAGAGGCAGAGTTCTGGCACTGTCTCACCGACTGGATGGCGGTAACCTCAACTGACTCTTCGGCCAGCCAGGCTCAGCGTCACAGGGAGTTAATTGCGGAATTTATCGGAGTGCATGAGGGCTGGCTGATGGCGCTGCATATACAACGGAAAAACGGCCTCAATCAGGAGGTATACCAGCAGTGTCTGAGGGAACATCTCCTCATCGCCCCTCAACTGGTGCTTGCTGCCGTGAACAATGACGACAGTTTCGCTGCTGACAATGCCAGCGATCATCTCAATCTCTGGTTCAGCCTGACACGGCTTGATCTGGCGTGGCAGGCTGAATATCAGTGGCAGAGCGTTTTACTGACACCTGACGGTTTTCGCCCGCAGGAAGCTTTGGAAAATAGCGCTTACCTGCTGAACGGTGAACCTTATGATAAAGAGGCTCTTTTGTCCGTATCCTGCCGGAATGCTGTCACTGACCTCCGGCTGATAACCGCAGCCTATATTGCCGCGAATGCAAATACCGGAAAAAATGCGCTCCACTCCAATATAATTTCAAATCTTATCGGAAATCGCATCGTATATCCGTCAGGATCGCATGATATAATGTCTCATAACATCGGGAGAATGTCTGATGTCATCGACATTATCATCCGTCTCGAAAGTGGTGACCGTAATGACCAGAAATCATGGTATGAGGTCATGTCGGGCCTGACACAGAAACTCGCGGGCAGAAAAGAGCAGTATTTCATTCTTGGACGCATTTACACTGGCGTATATGAAGATCTGCGCAGTCTTTATCCTGCTTTTGCCGAGCTGGCGTTGACCTTAAGCTCTCACCCCGGCACCGTCAGCCGTGAAATCCTCAATGCGACCGATGCCGGAGTGTTTACTCCTTCAGTCAGTAATCAGCTTGTTTTTATTCTACGCCGGCTTAAGCCTGATATGACCCAGCCCTATTCCGGACAGTTAATTGATGCGGCTGAATATCCCCATCGCGCTTCTTCGTTCAATGAACTGATTGATGCTTACATAGAAACAATTGAGGCCGCTAGAACGAAAAAAATTCTCGCGACCCCTGTGGCCGTCAGTATTTTCAGGCAGACTGACAGAGATCTTTCGGCCAGTCTTATTTCAGAACTGAAATCCGATTTCCTTCTGTCCGGTGTAAAGGTTTTCCACGATAAAGCTCTTTACAGCACAGGAAAACGTCTGCGTTGTGCTATGAACGTGCCTAGAGAAATGCTCATCACCGGTCGTGACGGCTTGCCGGACGGCCTGATGCCGGTCAGCCAAGCCGTGGGGGGGCTTTTGTGCATAATCCGTGAAATGCTGGCTGAAACTGACGCAAACTATCATCACAAAACAAATGATATCAGCGTCATTATTCAGCAGACAGACCAGCTGACTTCTGACGGTGATGATTATAATCTGATCGTTTCGGGAGCCGGGTTTTTTGACGCACTGCGTGAGCTGGAAATGAATACAGCCTTACATCCTGCGCTAAAAATTTATAATCCCCGGACGCCGGCCATCAGTAATTACAGTCCCTTTAGGGTCAATAACTGTAACCTTCACGCATTCAGCAGATCCGGTCCGGATTTCTGCCTGCTTGTCAGGGCTGATTATTTCAGTAGTCTTGGTATTTACCGCTATCCTGATGGAACAATATTCACCACCTTCTGGCTCATGCATGATAATGATCCGCTCAATGGGGAGCTTATATCGGTGAGTGATGTAAGCATCGATTTTTACGGTGACGCTGTTGCCCGTTTTGGACCGGTTGCTCCTCAGGGAATGCGTAAAAAGGGGATTAATTCGGCAGAACCAGCGGCTGACAGGCTATCAGGACTGTCGTAGGCCTGTTTCTACCAGTACGCAGGCTCCTCTGTGGTTTTATGTTTAAGTCCCCGGCTCGTCAGGTATCAACCTGACGTTAAGGGATTAAAAGCCGGTAGAGAAAGAACAGCCGTTGCAGGTACTTATTGAGTAGTGGTTTTATCCGTCAGGCATGAGCAGACTGCATTAAAAATAAGTAAGATCTGCTCCGCATACTTTTGCGGAGCGTCAGCAGTGCAAATCACCAGTATCGTTTCTGACTTATGGCTTCCCTTATCATACGAACTTCATCTTGGTAACATCCCCTTTTCTCTGTCCGGTCAAGCCTGTCTTTAATGGCTTCCTCATCCAGCAGGAACTGACTGACCTCAGCCAGGTCAAGCTTATAGTAACGTGCTCTGTCAGTACTGATAACAGTTGATCGCAGTCTGAGCAGAAGCAGCAGAAAATTCTCATCAGTAGTGCTGACGTCATGAGTCCAGCTCTGTATCGGCAATTTACTGTCTATCTGCTGCCATGCATACAGATAACCAAGCAGGTCAACATGACCGAGTAAGAGAGATTTGACCGCATCGCTGTCAAGGCGCGTGACGAGACCACAGCGAAGATTTTCAAGTTCATTATGAGTAAAGTACGTCTCATTTTCAGGCATCGGCCTGTCACCCGACAGTCCGTGGAGTATGAGCAAGTCCCGCATGAAGCCAGCGATCCAGAACACTGCAGTACCGGTTTCGAACAGATATTTCAGTTCACCGAGACTGCTCTCTCGATCTCTTTCCAGTACCTGAGCCACAAGATTAATCACAAGTCTGTCTGCGCCGGAATCATGCATGAAGAAGGATGCATGACGCTCCATGAAAGCCTTTTTCACACGATCACCGTTGCTGAAAAAGAAGCTGATCAGCCCCATAAGCTGCTCATAACTGGCGGCTGCTGTTACACGGGGTGTCAGGCGAGTGATGATATGCTCAAACCACGTTCGGGAAGTGATCCCTTTACTGCTGATGCTCTCTAAGAGGCGATTTTCCAGTGCCTGCCGGTCTGTGCCGGCTTTGTGCAGAATGTCGAGAATGTCTGCTTCCGACAGGACGTTCTGGGGGGCTGAGAAGGAGAAGTAGTAGCGCCAGTAAATCAGGCTACCAAGACGACGCAAAGCAGTGGAGGACTCCTCATCCTGGACCTGTCCAAAGATACGGCATTTACCGTTTGAGTATCCGCTGATACCCGGAAGCCAGCGGCCAAGCGTTGAGCCATACCGTGCAAGGGTCTCAGGAAAGTGGCTCAGATGAGCCTTAAGCTGAGTGCACAGGTTTTCCTGCTGACCGATACTGAGGCTGCCGTCCCCTGTTTGGATAACTGCCCGCTCTGTCAGATAGTGTTCAGACCAGTCATGCAGGCCGGGACTAACTACACGCAGTATCTGAAGAAAACAGAGATCGGGAAAATAAACGTAGTCGCGCAGGCCGGGATAGCAGAAACGGAGGGCATTCAGTATCTGGTTCACCTCACGCGGTGTTGTCAGCATCTCACCGTAAACGTCTACTGCGTAAGCAAGTTCCGATTCCGAACCGGCATCAAGACCATTGCCGTTAATTTCCCTGTACAGGGCCGCGGCCCCGGTTCTGAGCTCCCGCCTCAGATCGAAGGTCTCTGGACGGGGCAGGCGGAAGGACAACTGGATAATTTTCTGCAGATAAAGGACGCCGTCGCTGATCTGTAAATGGTGCTGGATGGCCTGAACCAGGACCTCACGGTCATAACACATTACATAGCGAAAACGGGAAAAGTCAGCCACCGAACGAACCAGACGCAGAACTTCGACAGCCTGTGCCGGCTCAAGCCGGTCAAGGTCATCAATGATGACGATAAATTTAAGGTCAAACTGCCGGATCTTTTTATCAAGGCTGGCATGCAGGTCGGCAGCAGTCTGCCTCCGCCCGGACAGATCGAGCTTTGCCAGCGTCTCCATCCCTTTCGCTGCCATGCCCATACCCGGAACGAAGTTCCCGAAAAAATCAGCCAGAGGTGCAAGCTTCCCGGAGGTCTGCCGGAGATAATTGAGCATATCAAGGGCAGCCCCAGAGTTTCGCTTTCTCCGGAAGCTACTTAGCTTTTTTTGCCAGAAACTCTTTGCCAAAGGCTGACGTTTCTCCTCTTCTTCACGGAGAATAGCAGCGACGGGCATCAGCAGTGAATCAGCCGGACTTGTACCTTGCGCGGTCATCCAGGGAGCAATACGGAGAATGTGCGTATTCGGGGATTTGTTCTGATACAGGGTCTTGAGCAGCAGATTGAGCAGGCTTGTTTTTCCGGCCCCCCACTGACCCTCAATACCTATAACAGTGCTGTAATTGGTATCAAGCGCATGAATACTGCGCGAAAGGCCTGCTGCCACGTTCACGAATCCATAGAGGTCATCTTCAGGCCGCCGTATGGGAGCCTCTTCACCCGCGTGGGTGATGCTGCTTCTGTTATCCATTTTATAAGTCTCCGTATATACAGCGCAGTTCCGCCAGCACCGGGGCCGTCTCCGGCGCTGCCACTGCCGCCAGAAGTCCCGTCTCCAGCGCCAGATATTCTTCCGTCGTCATGGCAATGTGTGTGCCGTCCAGTCCGAGAACAGCTCTGCTGCCTTTACCCCGCGGCATGTACAGGGACACCAGGCTGTCACGGGCGCTCCAGGTGTCCGTGCTTCCCTGCCAGGCGCGTGCCTGCATGTAGCGGACCAGCGCGCTGAACACCTCCCAGCCCAGCGCCAGCGACACCCGCCCTGCCGTCACGAACAGGCTGAACTGGGGCACCTGCCAGGCCTGCCCGGGCAGCTGCGGCTGCCGGTTTCCGCGAATTTCGGCGTGCAGGATAACGTCGGCAACCTCCGCTGTCAGGATGAGGTCGTCCGTGACCAGCCCGGTGGCCGCGGCCCAGGCCTTCAGGCTTTCCCCGTCAGGCCGCTGCGCCCTGACGACCAGCGGGAAAACGGCTTTCAGGCGCGCCGGCGTGCAGATGCGGGCGATCGCTTCATCCGGAAAAGCCTCCAGGTTCAGGGCGCCCGAGGAGAGCGGGCGCAGCAGAAACTCGGCCCAGGTGGTGTCCACGCCGTGCGGCACGGCCGCCATAAAGGCGTCCGTTTCGGCCGGGTAGTCAATGCCGGCGAGATCGAAGGCCCGGTTGATGTAATAAGTATCGACAGGTATACCGTTTTCCGTGGCATAAACCAGGGCATCAAAGGTGATGCCCAGCAGGCTCTCCATCGAGGACCAGCTCATGAACGCGCTGCCGGTCTGGCAGGCCGCGTGCGCCTGCACAAACAGCCAGCGCAGCTCGGCCGGCTTCAGGGACTGCCGGCCGAAGGTTTCCCCACGGACCACCTTCCGGTAGAGCGTTTCCCGCGTGCCGCCCGGATCGGCCTGCAGGGCAAAAAAGGCGTCATCCGGCGGGGCGGACTTCAGCGCGCCGTGGAGCAGGCGTTCGGTCAGGGCGTTAACCGAGGTGTCCTCGGCGGATGCGCGGGACTTGAGCCCCTCAATAAGTTTTTTCGGAAACCGTAATGTCAGTTGACTGAGCATGATGTTTTTTTCCAGGATGCTGTTGAATTAGATAAAGAATGCATCAGCACTAATGAAAAAGCACGCATTAAGTCGATATGACATCATGTCATAAATCAGCGTTCACATTTCCCTCTTTCTCTTTTCTGCGCTGAGATCCGAAAAAAGGCGGAACCGGATCTTTACCTCACCAGTGGTGGTTTTCTGCTCAGCACCCCATATATTGTGCCTGAAGTCGCTGCTACTGCCACAACATACAGGATGCGTCAGCGTAAAGCCGCCCGGAAAACCCCGCTTCCGCCCGCCCCGCCGCCGTGCTACCCTTCCGGTTACTGCCCGATACGGAAAAAGTCGGATCCGGCAACCACAGGCTTCCGGTAATTGCGGTGCGGGAATATAAGCAGGATTTTAATAATAGTTACTTAAAGTAACGTGAGTTAAAGATTGGAGACTGATGATACCTCACGTATTAAGTAACATTCATTATCAGTAGTGCCCACATAATCCTCTGTAGAACTGTCATGTTTGAATCAATGAAGCAGCGTGATGATTTCGTCTTTGCCCTGGAGAAGATCCGTTATGCCGTCGCCACCTCCGAAAAACGGGACGCGGCGTTTGCAAAAGACACCGCGCTGGCGTTTCTGAAAGTGCAGTACGCCAAGTTTCGCCTCGAGCTGACCGACGCTGGCGTGTCCGGCGATCACGAGCAAGGCCTGGACACCTTTGAGCATGCGATGGACTTGCTGAAGCGGTATTTTGACGGCAACCCTGGTGGACTCTCGGCTCGGGATGCGTGCGTCTACGGCCGGTACCTGCAGACCGAGCACGAGGGATTTGTGGCGCTGGCTGATGAAATTAAGGCTAATCATTGATGAAAAAGGAATCTGTGTCGGAGCTGTTTGCCGGAGATGACGACTGGCACAATAACGCGTGTCTGAATGAGTGGTCTCGAGATCACGGTGCAACTTATGCGGCCGGATATCGGCGTGCTGCTGAACTTCTTATAGAGCATATAGATACCAAAGGACGGGATCAGGATGTGCTTGTCTACCCTGTTGTTTTCCTTTACCGGCATCATGTCGAACTGGCCCTCAAGCGAATTATCTCGCTTTGCCTGCTGCAGATAGATGACCCGGATGTTAAAGGGCCAAAGGCCGTTCACGATCTTAACGTTCTGTGGGACCACGCCAGAAAACTGGTCAGAAAGGTTGATCCTTCTTTCCCGCGCGCCAATCACAGTAATACGGACGCCGTCATCAAGGAACTGATTGCCATTGATTCTGGTTCAACGGCGTTCCGGTATGACCGGACCAGGGAAGGAGAGCCAAGTCTGACCGGCATTTCCCTCATTAATACACGGCTGTTTGGCGAGAAGATGAAAGCGGCCTGTTATGAACTTGACTGCATGGATTCTTATGTCGCCGAAACATACAGCTCGCTTTTAGACGTAATGAGCGACTTACGCTACGAGCCTTAGTGCCGCGCTTATGAAAATTCTCATTAATGCTTACCGGAGACAGCTGTGAATTTGCCAGTATCCTATATTCATCATCAAGACACAGCCCACCTCCCGGTTGCCATTGATTATCCGGCTGCGCTGGCGCTGCGACAGATGGCGGCGCTGATTGAAGACTTACCCAAATATCTGCTGGCGCCGGAGGTCAGCGCCCTGCTGCACTATGTGCCGGACCTGCACCGAAAAATGCTGCTGACCACCATGTGGAACACCGGTGCGCGCATCAACGAGGCGCTGGCCCTGACACGGGCCGACTTCACCCTGACGCCCCCCCATCCGTTTGTGCAGCTGGCCACGCTGAAGCAGCGGGGTGAAAAGGCCGCCCGTGGGCCGGGTCGTGCGCCGTCCGGCGTGGTCCCTCACCGGCTGGTTCCGCTGTCCGATCCGCAGTATATCGCCCAGCTGGAGATGATGGTGGCCACGCTGCGCATTCCGGTAGAACGTCGTAACCCTGACACCGGCCGGACGGAAAAGGTTCGCCTCTGGACGGTGACCGACCGCACCGTCAGGACCTGGATTAATGAAGCCGTGGCAGCCGCAGCGGCAGATGGCGTGTCGTTCTCGGTGCCGGTGACGCCACACACTTTCCGGCACAGCTACGCTATGCACATGCTTTACGCTGGGATCCCGCTCAAGGCGCTGCAGAGCCTGATGGGCCACAAGAGCCTGAAGTCGACGGAGATCTATACGAAGGTGTTTGCGCTGGACGTGGCGGCACGACACAGGGTGCAGTTTCACATGTCCGGAACCGACGCAGTGGCTATTCTTAAAAAAACCTGACAGCCAATACCCCGCGTTTCAGGATGTGCACCTCTGCCCGGCCGTTTCGGTACGCTGTGAAGAAAAGGCTGTCGAGTAAAATTCTAATCCAGTGAAAGTCGTCCCGCACGGGATTCACGGGAAGGACCGGACGGCGCAGTTGCAGAACAACGTCCCGGGGGAAAATGTCACGCACCGTCCGGCTCAACATGAAATACCACGGCCTGCGTAAAAAGTCACCGGATGCCGGTGAAGCACAGAAATGGTGTACTGTTGCTGCCGTGAACTTACATCGTTTTTAACCGGGGCCTGCAAAAGACGAGGCGTACTGCTGTGTATTACTTTCAGCGGAGTAATTCCAGCCCCCATTGCTGACAGCAGGCATTAATATCACGGGATGACTTCAGCATCAGTTTGGGAAGAGTGCTGTTGCAGAAAAGCTCTCTGTGACGGAGCTGGTTTTTAGGCGCAGTCAGCGTGATGTATTTGAGCATTTCCCAGGTCACGCTGTCCTTTCCGGTATAAAGACCACCGATTCTGGGAATCGACGAATAGCACCGCTTTATATATCGCAGCAGTGCCAGAGGCATCGGAACATCCAGCAGTATCAGCCCAGTGGCACGCGCAAGTCGCTGTTGTAAGCACTTCGTGTAATTACCATCCATCACCCATTTTTCCGTGTTCACGGCTTCGGTATGTAATCGGTGAAAATCTTCTGATTTCCTGGGGATCCATTTTGTACCCGGCTGGTGATGGAGTTGGTCCAGATGGATTAAAGGCAGAGATGTTTTGGCTGCTATCGCGCTGGCCAGCGTGGATTTACCGCTGTTGGAGGGCCCCAAAATGCAGATGCGATGGCCGAGTTCTTCCAGTGACACTGATATATCCATAAATCACACCCGCTCACTCGTGTCCCATGTAAACCCGGCTATCTTAACATATCTATCTTATCTGCCCTCCCCTGAGACACTGGCGAACGGGGCCTGAGCGACTGAGGCTGACCGGAAACGTCAGGGATGAATTGTGGTTTATAGGCTGAGAAAAGAAAGCGTATTTACCCCTAAATAAAGGCTGCAGTTATCCTGCCCGGAGGCCCAGCCTGCAAAATGTCATAGTACTGTCGTGAATGGTGCCAGGGGGGAAGATTCAGGAGGTATACCTTAATTGGCCTGTCAGTTTTTACAGGTTAATAATACCAGTAGGCGGTTTAAATTGGCTATATATTTATTGGCTATTTAAATTGGCTGTAAGTGTACTTTCTGAGCTTCTATAGCAATGAATTAATTTATTATATATATTATTGCTTAAGTAACATTAACTATTGATTTTATATTCTTTATAATAATATCTATCAGATATTATTTTTCCCGTGAAACTCACTACAGGGAACTGATGTGGCTTTTTTATAGCGCACTATTTAATTGCTTAGTATTTTAAAGCGAAGAATTTAATTGGTCACTATTAAAGCCTCAGATTGGATTCAAGCCTTAGGCTTCTGGTGACCTTGTAGGAAACTGAGTAGGAAGTGAGATTTAAAAAATTTTTTTTCGCTCTAACTTTTACTGACTAGAGGCATGAACTGATTATGGCCTTTAAGGTTACATTTCTGCGGCTACGTAGGAATGTGGGACGTGTTATAATAGCGGCGTTATGAATTTCTTTTTGAGTAGTTCAGGCGAAAAAAAACCTGGTTTGGAGACCAGGTTAATTTTCAGTTCGATGTATGGTTGGAAGCCATACCAGTGAACTGGGTACTGCATGTATCGACTCGTATTGCAATTTTAGCACTACTGACGGTCACGTCAACATAGCGTCAGCCTTATAATGCTTTTATAATGTCAGTACGTGTTGATGCAGTACCTCTGGGTGAATCTTAAAGGATTATCCCAACCGGCAACGGGTGGAGCCGTCCGGTTTGCCCCCCACTCTATGGGTGCTGCATGTATCGACTCGTAATTGATACACACCGCGAGGGAAGTTCAAGGGCATAAGCGGTGGGTAGCGCCCTCCTGTAAAGGAGGCTGCTAAGTGATAACGCTAGGTACTGTCCTGCTGGCATTGCAGATAGTGCATGTCAGTTTAAGCATTATCGTTGTAATCAAGCAACTGACCGGACGCTCATAAGGGCTGAAGGAACTTGAATAAAGGAGGGGTTCACCACCCCGCCTTTTTTCGTTTTGCAGAGTCTGCTAGTAGTGTTCCGATGAAGTTTTCTCATATCGTTGTCCGCTATGAGCGAAGCGAAATATTTGCTGGCTCTCGAAGCGCGACACTCGCCCTTACTGAAGCCATAAAAAGCTTGTCGAATGTCTTAGGGCGTGAAGCGGACATCGGGCTGCATGTCAAAATTGACCTGCTCCCCGTTGATTAATACACCGCGATGTTAGTAATGTCTTCATAAGCCACATGAGGACATCCCCATGAAGAAGCGTTTTTCCGACGAACAGATCATCAGTATTCTCCGCGAGGCTGAAGCCGGAGTTTCTGCCCGTGAACTCTGCCGTAAGCACGCCATTTCCGACGCCACGTTTTATACCTGGCGTAAGAAGTATGGCGGCATGGAGGTGCCTGAGGTTAAGCGCCTGAAGTCGCTTGAGGAAGAGAACGCCAGACTCAAGAAGCTGCTCGCCGAGGCCATGCTGGATAAGGAGGCGCTTCAGGTGGCTCTTGGGCGAAAGTACTGACGACAGACCAGAAGCGCGAAGTCGTGGTGTTGATGTGTGATGCGACCGGTCTGTCGCAACGTCGTGCCTGCAGACTCACAGGTTTGTCCCTGTCGACCTGCCGCTATGACGCTCAGCGTCCGGCGGCTGATGCCCATTTATCAGGGCGCATTACTGAACTGGCACTGGAGCGCAGGCGTTTTGGCTACCGCCGCATATGGCAGTTACTGCGCCGTGAAGGGCTTCTGGTTAATCACAAGCGCGTGTACCGCCTTTATCATCTGAACGGGCTGGGCGTTAAACGCAGACGTCGTCGTAAAGGGCTTGCAACAGAACGTCTGCCGCTGCTCCGCCCGGCGGCGCCCAACATGACCTGGTCGATGGATTTCGTCATGGATGCGCTGGCTACTGGTCGCAGGATCAAGTGCCTTACCTGCGTCGATGACTTCACAAAGGAATGCCTGACGGTCACTGTTGCCTTCGGGATTTCAGGCGTGCAGGTCACGCGTATTCTGGACAGCATTGCGCTGTTTCGCGGCTATCCGGCTACGATAAGAACCGATCAGGGCCCGGAGTTTACCTGCCGCGCGCTCGATCAGTGGGCCTTTGAGCATGGAGTGGAGCTGCGACTTATCCAGCCCGGCAAGCCGACGCAGAACGGATTTATTGAGAGTTTTAACGGACGCTTTCGCGATGAATGCCTGAATGAACACTGGTTCAGCGACGTCAATCATGCCAGGAAAACCATCAGCGAATGGCGTCAGGATTATAACGAATGTCGCCCGCACTCCACGCTGAATTATCAGACGCCGTCTGAATTTGCAGCGAGCTGGAGAAAGGGTAATTCTGAGAGTGAAGGATCCGACATTACTAACTGAGCTTTGTATCTAATCCTGGGGGCAGGTCAAAATGTCATTGTCTAATATCACCTCGCCATTGTGTCATGTGCAAAAAAGCAAGAAGAAAAACTCTGCTGGCGGTAAATCGTATTCGGGGAAACCCGCCACCGCCGGAGTTTTACCGAACGGCGCAGCGGGGCAACCGGCGCGGCCTGCTCCGGCGCTGACTGCCCGACCACTATATCTGGTATGGTCCCCAGCTGAGAAAGGCACAATATATAGTGATGAGCGCCGCAGCGGAACGATTCGGTAATATGCGGGTTTTACCGAATGGCCGCAGAACGTGCTCGGGGATGAAGGGCCGTTATGCAGGATGAGTAGTAGATATTGACGGATTCATTTGAGTCCTGTAACCTTAACAGCGTAGTTAGTGGCGGTAGGAACATCCCCACGTAAAAAACTTAAATTCCTGTTATTATTGTGGCGGTAGGAACATCCCCACGTTAAAAACCTAAATTCCTTGTATTAACTACCCTAAAAACCTCGACGCTAGTCGGGGTTTTTTTGTATCTAACGAAGGACAATCATGGAACTGAAAAAGTTAGACGACTCATTTTATGTTGATAATCCTGTATTGATTCAAGCCCTTGATTTTGATAACAAAGAAAGAGAGTGGATGCTATATGATGCTGCCGGAGAGAAGAAAACGCGGGGGCATGGCATTGTAAAAATTGAACTCAACGGACTGACTTTTGCCATACCTGTGCGTTCCAACATCCAGCACGATGAAAGTTTTATTCTCGAAGTAAACAGGTCACGAGATCGAAGAAATAAAGGCATGGGGCTTGATTACCAAAAGGCTGTTCTTATCCGAGATGCGGCGCATATCAGTAATGAAGACTTTGTTCTCAGAACCAAGCAGGCAGGTAGAAAACTTGTGGGTAAAGAGGAACATATCACGACCATGTTTACTCACTATGTTGAAAAATATATCAAAGCCGTGCGTAAGAATGACCGAAATATTCTTAACAGCATGGAATACCGGTTCACAACTCTCATTAATTATCACGCCGAACTGGGCTTACCCTAAGTGACAGCAAGCCTTCGGTAATATGGGCGTTTTACCGAACGGCGGCAGAAGGGCGTAAAAAAACCGCCTGGCGGCGGCTTTGACTACAGTAAAGAAGATCTTCACGTCAGATTAGAGCCATCTGCTCATTATTCAGCTGCGCAAGCCTTTCGGACAGTTTTATCTTCCCTTCAACTTTTTCAAGGGATGATGGCGACATGAAGCTAATCAGCTTATCAATATCTTTGGGTTCTTTAATAAGAACAAACTCTCTTGTCTTATTGATGAAAACAGCTGAATTTTTCTTTTTCGAAAGCAGCTCAATGACGTTGCTTAATGTGCCTGGACTTTTTGTGTCCCAGACCATGAGGCCACAGTCTGCTGCTTCTGCCATCTTGATATCTTTAGCTGTGTAGAACTCACGGGTACCGGGGCGATAGTCTGATTTGACGAGCTCCACGGGCCACGAACCGAAATTGTGCCGTGGTTGGGGATCACTGGTAAACACCGTTGCGGCACTGTAACCCAGTTGTTTAAGTTCAAGCTGTACGGAAGAATCAACGCCAGACGCGTCACCGACAACAACATCAAAATTCTTACCAACAATTTTTTTTAAACGCTCAACGATAAGCGGATCGAGTTTCTTGATGGTTATTGAGCCAGCAACGAACACTGTCGTCGTCATGATTATCTCCAGGTTAGCGCCGCGACGTAGATATTATCAATTTTATTATAGCCGCGTAGTGCCGCACAAGCAGCCTCCATTGATGCGCCGGTGTGGTAGAGGTCATCAATCACTAAAACATTCCACCGCCCCTCATTCTCGATAATCTCTTCACAGGAAAAGCTGTCAGTAATAGCGGCAACTTTTTGCTCTTTAGTATCAAGATTCTTGAGCGATACGCCGCCAGCAGCCTTGAGCAGCATAGTCGTGAAACAGGGAACACCGGCTAACTGCGCCAGCGCCACTTCGTTTACGGGTTGACGCGCCCGGACGTTAGACGCGGCCATAGGAACGATAAAACCGACATCTTCAAAGAGGGGATAGGCGTTATCATATAGGCACTGGGCCAGCGGCTGAACCTGATTCCAGTCCGAACGGTATTTAAGCTGAAATAAAGCCTCACCCACGTCTGTTCGGACGGTGTCATAAACGTTATGCCCGAACTCGTTCTGCCCTGTCACGACGCTGTACTTGCTGTGTTTGTCGAGAACAACACCTTTGTCCCAATTACCTGCTATGTCTTTTAAATTCACGTTCATCGTATGCACCTTCACATCGTTACAAGATGTGAATGAAGATATGCCTGTCGGGATAATTCTTAAATAAATCTTTAGTGTAATTGCAGTGGGACGATTCGGTAGAATCGGGGTTTTACCGAATCCGGCAAAAGATAGCTTCCTATAGTGTCCGCTTCTGGCACAAATTGGGCTCGCCAACAGATCGATATCCGCTTAAAAAACAAAGAAGATGACGTGTGCTCATCAATATGGGCGAATTAGAAACACTGGGACTTTTAGTCCCCTTGCTTACTCCCTGCTTTAATCTTTTATCTTCAATTATTTTGAGTTTTTACTCATATGGGTAAATGCTCATTCCCACCTTCCCAGTTGGTATTCAAATGAGTAAATGTTTTTGTGAGTAAATACTCATTTACATATTTACTCCTTTGTGTAAATGTGTAAAACCGCTTTGCAAACGTACTTAATACCCATATACTCATTTACTCATAGTTCCATTTTAGTTTTGACATAGGGTTTTGATGATATGAAGGTTATTTCTTTTTTGAATCCTAAAGGTGGGTCGGGTAAGACAACTGCTGTGATCAACGTCAGTACTGCGATGGCCAGAAGTGGATACAACATTGCTGTAGTTGATACCGACCCACAGATGAGCCTTACAAATTGGAGTAAGTCTGACAAAGCAACTTTTGATGTGTTCACAGCAGCATCTGAAAAAGACGTATACGGAATTCGTAAAGACCTCGCTGAATATGATTACGTTATCGTTGACGGAGCTGGTTCGCTATCCGTAATCACCTCTGCTGCGGTGATGGTAAGCGATCTTGTAATTATACCTGTGACACCTAGCCCTTTAGATTTCTCTGCTGCAGGTAGTGTTGTCACAGTTCTTGAAGCTCAAGCATACAGCCGAAAAGTTGAAGCCCGTTTTCTGATCACCCGAAAAATTGAGCAGGCAACCATGCTTAATGTGCTTAAAGAAAGCATTAAGGATACCGGGGTGAAAGGTTTTCGCACGGCAATAACTCAGCGCCAAGTGTATGTAAAATCTATCCTCGACGGGGACAGTGTGTTTGAATCTAACGATGGCGCAGCTAAGGGTGAGGTAGAAATCCTTACTAAAGAGATACTTAATACATTTGAGTAAATGAGTTTACACTCAAAAGCTCAAAAGCTCAAAAGCTCAAAAGCTCAAAAGCTCAAAAGCTCAAAAGCTCAAAAGCTCAAAAGCTCAAAAGCTCATTCATTTAGTCAGATCGTACCGTGGAGATTTACATGGCGCTTGAAAAGGCTCATAGCAGTAATAAAAAAATGACTTTTGGTGAAAACAGAGATCTCAAAAGGATAGTCACACAACCTGTTGTGTCAGGAAAAGTTAAACGGGTAAACGTTAACTTTGATGAGGAAAAGCATATAAGGTTCAAAGCCGCTTGTGCAAGAAAAGGAACGTCAATAACCGATGTCATCAATCATCTAGTAGATGGATGGCTTAAAGAAAACGAATAAAAGTCATCTCTTAATAAGATAAATGTTTGCCAACAAACAAACCCTTCAAAAGAACTGGGAATTTGTTAAATCTGTGAGGCCATTATGAACAGATTGTTTTTTATGATTGCGGGATTTATTGGACTCAGAAAGCTCACCGGAAAAGATAGAAAAAGTGCGGCTGAATGGGGTTTTTTACTAGGAATGGCGTGTATAGCTCCACTTTTGTTAGGGATTATTGAAAGTGTGATTGCCAAAGTGGTACTCCAGCTGTTTTGGGGCGTTTTTATCACCCGATCAGCTTTTCTGGCCAATGATACCTGGAAAAAGAACAAGCAGCAGCGCTGAAACTTGAGCTTAAGTTTCCGATGAACCTCTGCGCGCAGCTTAACGACAGTCTGAAAATTAATAATCAAGGCAGGCACCATGAGCAGCTTCAGCGATATCCGGCCGGTTAACATTACCCACGAAGGGTTTGACCGCAGCCACAATGGCCAGTATTTCCAGACCAAAGACCTAGATATGGAATACGGCATGGCCGATTACTGTATCTTTAACGGACAGCTCTACAGGAATGTCAGTGATGCCGGGGCAGAGGAGTCCGCCGCGGTGCCTGTGCCGCATACGGGCACAGTCGGTATCTACACATCGGTTAAAGAGTGCAATCAAAGCTGATTTACTGGGTGGAATACCAGCTCGTGTTTGAAGCAGGCAAACTCATGACCGTCGTGCTTATGGACAAAACGCTGCAGGAAGATCTGCGGGACCTCTCTAAACTTCGGCCGTCTAAACCGGCCAACAGGGTGGAAGTCACGATCAGCGTGAAAGAGCTGAGTGGGGAAAGACAGCGGGCATTTGCGGCCTCGCTGACGGACGAGAAACTGTCACGCATCCGCGATATTCTCGGCGAGCCGACGGCATCCATTTTCTTTCCCGCTGTACCCGCAGTGGCAGGGAATAATGATCAGTTCTTACGCTTCTCGTCAGTCATGACGGTGGCATCTGTGGTACAGAGCATGGAAGATTTACGAAGCGCCGCCGACGAAAACCTGAATGTAATCTCCCCCACAGGTGACAGGATTGTACTTATTGATGAGTTACACTCAAAATAAGGGTTCCACCGGTTCAGTCCTGATGATATGAAGTCTGAATGACGTTCGCACAGTCACCTTCTCTGTGCGCTGGTTCAGATTACCCGGGCAACCGGTATATCGCTCCAGCGCGTCGTCCACGCAGGTGACAGCATGTCCCGCTTCATCTTCCATTCGGTATCAATTCCCTGACCCGCAAACCATACCCGTCCCAGTCCTGACTGATTGATGCCGTCCAGCACCTGCATCAGTTGTGCGCTGTTGGCCCGCGGCCGGTTGTCGTCAAACAGGTTCAGCTGGCTGACGCCGTGAGGGGTGAAGTCGTCAAGCATGACGCCGGCCTTCATGTACCGGTGGCCATCAATCCAGATGCGGTCCAGCGCGCGCATGGCCACGCCGATAATGTCCCGCGTGTCCTGCGTGGGCAGGGTGAGGTTTTCCCCGGCAGTGTTGCCGTAGAACGTCTCGCCGACCGCATGCGGCGACGTCCGGACAAACACGCTGATGTGCCTGCAGTACTGGCGTTCACCCCGGAGCTTCTCGGCGGCGCGAGTTGCGTACTGGCAGAGTGCCTGCTGCATGGCCACTTTGGTGGTAATGCGTGAACCGAAACTGCGGCTGCAGACAATCTGCTGCTTTGCCGGCGGCATCTCCTCCAGGGGAATGCACGCCTCACCGTTCAGCTCGCGCACCGTCCTTTCCAGCACCACCGAAAAGTTCTTGCGGATAAAAGTGGGATGCGTGCGTGCCAGCTCGAGCGCGTTGGTGATGCCGAGCAGGTTCAGCTTTTTGCCGATGCGCCTGCCAACACCCCAGATTTCCTCAACGGGCTGGCGCATCAGCAGCGCCTCGGTCCGTTTCGGGTTACCGGGCGTCAGCGCCAGCACGCCCTTAAACTGGGGCCACTCTTTGGAGGCCCACTGGGCTGATTTTGCTAAAGTTTTACTGGGGCCGCTGCCGATCCCGATGGTCAGGCCGGTTCTGGCCAGCACATGAGCACGCAGCCGGTGACCGAAGTGCTCAAAGTCCTCACAGCCATCGATGCCGGTCAGGTCAAGGAAGCATTCATCGATTGAGTACTGTTCTGCGCGAGGGACCATTTCCTCCAGCGTTGACATGATCCTGACCGATAATGAATGATAAAGGGCGTAGTTTGAGCTGAAAATGTGAACCTTTTCAGGGAAATCCAGCGCTTTTAACTGAAACCACGGCACCCCCATTTTTATGCCCAGGGCTTTGGCCGCTTTGCTTCTTGCTATGACGCAGCCATCGTTGTTCGAAAGGACGACGACAGGTTTTCCCCGCAAATCAGGCCGGAAAAGGGCCTCACAGGACGCATAGAAGCTGTTGACGTCAGCCAGACCAAACATCGCCATATCTACCTCCGGCGCGCCTCGGTATTGTGGAAGAACCAGGTGACCACGCCCAGCAGGTGCAGCTCCTCCGGATAAATCACCGGATAGGCTGGGTTCATCGGGTGCAGCGCAATCTGTGGCTGCAGCTGCAGGCGCTTGACGGTGAACTCCCCGCTGACCTCCGCGATGACGATGTCACCGTGCGTGGCTTCTTTCGCGCGATCGACGACCATCACGTCCCCGTCATACAGCCCCAGGTCTTCCATGCTGCTGCCGCTGGCGCGTACGAAAAACGTGGCGGCCCGGTGGGTGATGCAGAGCTCGTTCAGGTCCAGCTCGGCCTCGACATAGTCGGTTGCTGGGGAGGGGAAACCGGCCGCGCAGCGTTCAACAAACAGCGGGATGCGCAACACGGGACGGATATCGGCAGGCCTGAATATCGTCAGCCCACCCCGGGAGTATGTCGCTTTCATGGCGCCGTTCTCCGGACTGAATGGCCTGAAGCCGGTGCGGCAGTGAATGATTCTGACATGATAAATCCCCCCTTAATAATGCTGTATATAAAAACAGTATTATTGAGCCGGAGTCGCATGGCAAGGGGAACCGGACACCTGGCAATTCAGGGGACGCTTATCTTACTGAGCAGGCTAATAATTTTTTTGTCAGGCAGTTTCAGTCAGGGGAGCGCGTAAGCAGTCGTTGCTGACATAAGTGAAATGACGCTTCCTCGACACGGCTGTTCGTTCCTCGCTCCGCTGCGGTACGCCTCAGCCATGTTCTGCGGCGAGCGTTGCCGGCTCACCTTTTAAGGGCGGTATTATCTGGCTGTGTGAACGTTGAACAGGGCAGGTGCATGAGGTCAGGCTTATTATGCGGGACAGACTGACTGTCACCCCTGCCGTGGCAGAAAAGCTGGGCCGCGTGTTTTACTCGCCCGGCTTCTGGATGGTCCGTCAGGCGATGTCGGAACTCAGGAAACTCAGTGAGGGGAGTTAAAAAAGCCCGGATAACCGGGCAAAAAGGACAAGTGACTACTCTTATGAGGCTTCTGGAAACTCACAGCACATTCATGATAAACAACGTACCGTGCAGTGGTACTCAAAAAATTTGTCAGTCTGTAAGAGGGCGTTACCGGCTTCATCTGCAGCCCTCTCCTGAGAGGACCGGGGTAAGACGCCGCTCCTGAATGTCATCTAGAACAGATACACTGTGCAGGTTTTTTAACTGAAGCATTCCATCTCATTTTAAAGCCTGCCGGTAATCAGAAAAAAATCACTGACGAAAAGCGCACGGCAAATATTGCGCTCAGGATGAAGTGCGCCAGAAAAATGGCAAAAGCGATGCCGCCGAGTAAGACACTCAGAAAGGAGTGCTTCTCCTTAAGGATGAACGTCAGGCCGGACAGCACCGCCAGTGAAAGCAGGGCCTGCAGTACATGACTCACCGGGATCACCCAGTAATGGCCTGCATATACACCCGCCTTGCTGATGGCCACAATCAGCGCGGTTCCACCGAATCCCCATCCCCAGAATGTTTTCGCCAGACTAAATTTTCCTGTCACAAGCGCCTTTAACATCGTCATTTCCCTGTCTTGACCCGGTTCGATCCGGGAAATTTAGCATTCAAAGACAGGCTCAACCAGAAACTTTCTGTGCTTCAGCGACGAAGGATGTCGCTGCGCTCCGCTTTTTTCCGGCGTCCCGCTTCGCCTGGCACCGGAGCGCCTCCCTTACTCATGAAGTGTTCTCTTCCTTTTTCCAGGGCCTGCACCGTGCCTTCACGTTAGCCGGGCCGCGTCGCCGTCAGGGGCGTCGTGCTCACCCGTTCCCCGCCGTGCGCGGGACATTCAGTCCGCTCCGGCGGCGCATGCGGCTTGCGCGTCCTCCCGTGACTGCTCCGCTTTTCGCCCGGCTGTTGTGGCGGCACGGCGCAGGTGAGGCCGTGCAACCACTGACTGAGGAGCAAATCATGCCCAGCCTGAGCAGCCCGCTGGAGTGGGGAGAAGAGAATGAGGACGGTCACGTCAGCGTGACCGGGCCGGACTGGATTATTAACAACGTCGGGCACTACGGTGGCTGACAGGAGGCGGCGGGGAAGCCCCGCCGGACAACGACATGAGAGAAATGACGGTACGTGAATTTAAGGCGCGCCTCGATGCCATCGGGGATGACGAGCTGTGCTGCGGCACCTTCTGGCTGACTGATGACTTCCTAAGCGTTGACCCGGCGCTGACGCGGGAAGAAATCGCAGCGGCGATGGATATTGCCGAAGACAACCATGACGCCAGCGAGGGATTCAACTGGTGGCATCTGGAACGGGCCATCAGCGAAATGAAAGTAAGCGTCACATCCACACCGTCTTCCATTTCTGCCCGTGTTTCCTACCATGGACACTTTCACGAACATGGACACTACCGTGGACAGAAACACGCCTTACATCAGCAGACCCTGGATCACTACAGCACTCAGCCTGCGGTTTAACGACGCCCTGACCTACCGTGAAATCGCTGAGCAACTGAACATCAGCACTTCCGCTACGCATAAAATGTTCAAGCGTTTTCGCCGTACGGGTATTAACTGGCCGCTGCCCGAAGACTACACGCCGGAACGGCTTGATGAGGAGCTTTACGCTTTCAATCTGGAAACGAATCT